>CBDBCR010000003.1:0-992262 GCA_965203465.1 Nitrosopumilaceae archaeon
CTGTTCGTCACGCACGACAGTGACGAGCCGGCCGAACTTACCAGCGATCTGATCGACAAGATCGTGGACTTGGCAAAACTTCCGTTCGTGCCTATGATGGATCTGCAGCTCAGGCACACTTCCAGAAACACGTGCATACCGAGCGACGCGACGGTAATTTTCGCAGAAAAGTGACGCACGCATGTCGCCATACGGCACGCCAAGCGCACACAGCAAGCACACGACTTTCTAGGCTCCGGATATCCAGAGTACTTGGACTGGCAGATCACAACGCTTTTTTACTCTGCGTTGCATCTGTTCAACCATTATTTCGCATTGCGAGGGATCAAAATGCCGGACAACCACCGCGCGAGAATCAGAGCGATAGAGCGCCTGCCATCCGCGCTCAAAGCATACCTTGGACTAAAATCTCTGAGCGAGCAGTTGAGATACGGCGGAAGGGCCGAGATAACCACAAGATCGCTGAAATCTGCGCTCGAATTGTACTCTGAGATCGCAAAGCGGCTTGCACGATCCGGGCAGGGCCCGCGCACGGCCTGATCGGAACCCGGCACCGCCGGCGCGGACGCCGGCTTTGCAGGATCTGTATCGGCTGCCCGCATCCGGCTTTTCCGTCGTGCGCTCGGCCCACGCCAGGCCAGATCCTATCGGGCCGAGTTCGGCCGAGCCGCCAACGCAGGTATATTAATCCGGCATTCGGGCCGGCGCCAGTGGACCGCGTGCTTCCGGACGAATCCGCGATGGAGAGCGGGCAGATGGTGCGCCTCGTGCGCAACGGCGTGCTCGACGGCTGCCAGATAGTAATATCCGCGGCCGTCTCGGAGCAGCTGCGCAGAAAAGCTGCAAGGGGCAGGGACGCGGGCCTGCGCGAGATGGAGCAGCTGCGGACCGCGGCGCGCTCGCGCGGCATACCCGTAGAGAACCTGGACGACAGGCCCGGCCCGCTCGACGATCCCGACTCTGCCGTGCTGGAGGCGGCCCGCTCGTCGGGGGCCGAGCTGTTCACCTCGAGGTACCTCAGGGCCGCCGCGGCGCGCGCCGAGGGAATACCGGTGCAGCACCACCAGTCGCGCGCGCCGCCCGAGCCCTCGTTCGCGAAATATTTCGACGATGCCACGATGAGCGTGCACCTGCGCGAGGGCCAGCCGCCCATGGCCAAGCGAGGGAGGCCCGGCGCCTTCGAGCTGGCCCGGGTATCCGACGAGGAGCTCTCGCGCGCCCAGCTGGACGCCATGGCCGACGAGCTGCGCCTGCTCGCGCGCCCCGACGTCTCGCTGCCGGGCGCCGACGTGATACAGCACGACAGGTACCGCGTGGCCCTCACGCGCCCGCCCTTTTCGGACGCGGCCGAGATCACCATAGTGCGCCCGGCCGTCAGCCTCGAGCTGGAGGACTACGGCCTCTCCGATTCCATGATGGACAGGTTCTCGCGCGGCGCCGAGGGCATACTGATATCGGGGGCGCCCGGCTCGGGCAAGTCCACGCTGGCCTCGGCGCTCGCAAACTTTTACCACCGCTCCGGCAAGGTGGTAAAGACGCTCGAATCCCCGCGCGACCTGCAGGTGGACGAGGGCGTGACGCAGTACGCAAAGCTGGACGGCAGTTTCGAAAACTCGGCGGACATGCTGCTGCTGGTCAGGCCCGACTATACCATATTCGACGAGGTGCGGCGGCGCGAGGATTTCGGCGTGTACTCTGACCTGCGCATGACGGGGGTCGGCACCGTCGGCGTCGTCCACGCGAATTCGCCCATCGACGCCATACAGCGGTTCGTCGGCAAGATAGAGCTGGGCGTGATACCGAGCGTCATAGACACCGTGGTGTACGTAAAGGACGGCCGGATATCAAAGGTGTACGGGCTCGAGCTAAAGGTAAAGGTGCCCTCCGGCATGGCCGAGCAGGACCTGGCCAGGCCGGTCATCGTGATAAGCGACTTCGAGGGGGGCAAGCCAGAGTACGAGATCTACACGTTCGGCGAGGAGAACGTCATCATGCCGGTGCAGGAGGGCGGCGGGGCGACCGGCTCGGCGCGCCTCGCCGGCGAAAAGCTGCGCGAGCTGGTCCTGCAGTACGATCCGCGCGCCGAGGTCGAGGTGACCGGGCCCTCGAGCGCCAAGGTGCGCGTGGCCCGCGGGGCCATGTCGGCCATCATCGGCAGGGGCGGCTCCAACATATCGGCGCTCGAAAAGAGGGCCTCGATGCACATAGACGTCTCGGAGCGCGACGGCGACGGCGCCGGATCCGAGGCGGTCCCGTGCGAGTGCTCCGAGTCGCGCTCGGCCGTGATGCTGGAGGCGCCCGGCTCGTCGTCCTGGCGCGAGGCCGACGTGCTCGCCGGCGGGCAGGTGGTCGCCACGGTGCGGGTCGGCAAGGGCGGGCGCATAAAGGTGCCCCGCCACTCGCGCGACGGCAAGCGCCTGCGGAAGCTGTGCTCGGAAGGGGCGCGGCTGGAGATCAGAGGCGCCTGAACTCGTCGATGACGCGCGGGTGCGCCCTCAAATAAGACACGAACTTGCGCAGCTGGGCGGCCGCGCGCGGATCCAAGTGGTGCTCTATGCCCTCGACGCCCTCGTCGGCGGACTCCCTGCCCACCCCGAGCATCTCGAAGAACTCGAGCAGCGTGCCGTGCTTTTGCCTGACCGAATCGGCGATGGCCTCGCCCTTTTCTGTCAGGTGTATGCCGTGGTACTTTTCGTACTCTAGGTACCCGCTGTCGTCGAGGCGCTGCAGCATGCGCGTCACGCTCGGCGCGCTCACGTTCATGTACCGCGATATGTCTATGGTCGTGGCGTACCCCTTTATCTCGACCAGCTCGGCGATGACCTCCAGATAGTCCTCCATGCGCGAGACCGACGAGGGCTTTGCCGAGCGGTGGCCCGCCTTTATCGACTCGAGCCTCCCGCGGTCCTTGGCCACGGATGCGGTACCGGGCGGCCGCGTATAACTTTGTCGGGCTTAATTAGGAACGCGGCGACAGTCGCCGTGGATCCGCTCGAAAGGAGGCTCGAGAGGCTGCGCTCGTACTCAAAGTCGGCCAGCAGGCGGGCCGGCCTGTACCGCGAGGTGGCGGGCCTGGCCGACCGGGGCGCCTCGGAGTCGGTCGGGGCCGTGCGCCGGGCCCCCGCGCCCGGCCGCAAGCTGCAGAAGATAGGCTTCATCATGCTCTGGATACCCGAGCCGACCATGATAACTGCCGCCGTGGGCGGCCCCATGATACTGGCAGGCAGGTACTTGGACACGAAATACAACGGGGCAACCGTCTCGGACGTGGGCGAGCACACCAAGGAGACCCTCCAGGAGCTGGGCCGGGTGCGCGAGCAGCTGCGCTGAGGGGACAACCACAAATACCGCCGTTCCGGGGGCTTTCCAGTTGGCAAGGAGGGTCTCGCCGCGCGGCTCGAGGAAAAAGAGGGGCAGGCGCGGCAAGGGCGGCCGGGTGCTGTACGACGAAGGAGGCATCCGGGCGCGGGTGCTCGACGCCGAAAAGGGCATAGTGGCCGTAGAGTCGATCGGAGATCGCGCGGACGCCGGCGAGATGGGGTACGAGGAGGGCATGCGTATGATAGGCGCGGGGGACGCGCGCGGCGCGCTCTCGCACTTTGCCGCCATGGCCGAGAAGAACCGGCGGGATCCGCTCGCGTTCGCAGGCCTGGGCGCCGCGTACATAACGGCCGGATCCGGCAAGGAGGCGCTCGAGTCGATCAAAAGGGCGGTAAAGCTGGGGGACGGCCGGGCCGAGACCGACGGGGACATGGGCACCGCGTACCGGATGCTCTGGATGTACGACGAGGCCATGGAGTGCTACCGGCGCGCGCTGGGCAAAAAGCCCGACTCGGCCCCCCTGCACGCGAACATGGCCTACGTGTACGGCAACTGGGGAATGTACGAGGACGTAATCGAGACGGCCGACAGGGCGCTGCGGCTAGACCCTTCCATGTACGCCGCCAAGATGTCCAAGGGCACGGCGCTGCTCAACGCGTGCAGGTACGCCGAGGCCGCCGCCGTCCTCAGGGAGGCGGCCGGCGCCGAGCCCGGATCCTACGCCGCCCAAGAGCACCTGGGCGAGGCGCTCTCGTCCGCCGGGGACGCAAAGGGCGCCGTCGAGTGCTTCGAGGCCGCGGCCCGGATAGACCCGTCGGACGCGGTGTGCCGCTGGCGAAAGGGGCTCGCGCTGACGATGGCGGGGGAGCACGGGCGCGCCTACGAGTCGCACGCCGCGGCGGCAAAGATCGAGCAGAGCTCGTACGTGCTTGCCGACATGGCCCTCGCGCTTGCGGCTATGCACGGGGGCGAGGCGCCCGGGGCGTGGCTCGCAAAAGCTCGGGATCTCGCGGACAGGGCCCTCGAGGCCAACCCGGGCGAGGCAGGCGCCCACCTCGCAAAGGCCGTCCTGCTGGAGGCCGAAGGCGGGGATTCCAAAAAGCACCGGGAAGAGGCCGCGCGCCTGGATCCGGAGCACGGCGGCGATTCGGTCGCCGAGGCGCTCGACGAGAGGCGGCGCCGCGTGTCAGAGGCCATGGGTATGCTAAGCGGGGATTCCGCGGGGGCCGTATCGCGCCTCGAGTCGCTCGCGAGGGACGAGCCTGGCTTCGCCGAGGGGCGCATGGCGCTCGGCGCCGCCCTGGCGGCGTCGGGCAGATCGGAGGCCGCGCTGGCCGAGTTCGAAAAGGCGCTGGAGCTGGGCGCCGAAGCGCGCGCGTACGGCGGCATGGCAAACGCCTACGAAATAATGGGCGAAAAGAAAAAGGCGCGAGAGTTCCGCCTAAAGGCCGAATCGGCGGGCTCGCGCAGGGCGAGCGTCAGGCTCGCCCAGGGCTTCATGAGGGAAGGCAGGCGGGGCGACGCCGTCAGGGCCGCGGATTCCGCGCTGAAGCTCGGGCCTGACGCCGAGGCCAACATCGTAAAGGGCGCGGCGCTGGTCGAGATGGGCCGGTTCCGCGAATCCGTAAAGCCGCTGAAAGAGGCCGTGCGGCTGTCGCCCGGCTCGCCCCGGGCGCACGCGTACCTCGGCGACGCGCTCTCGCAGGCGGGCAAGATGGAGGACTCCCTGTCCCGATACGACGAGGCCCTGCGGCTGGACTCGTCGTACGCGCGGGCGCTCCGGGGCAGGGGGGACGCGCTGAGCCACTTGGGAAGGTTTCAAGAGGCGTACGAGGCGTACGAGCGGGCGCTGGAGGTGGAGCCGCTCGCAAAGACGTACTCCAACATGGCGCTGACGCTGCTCAACTCCCACGCGAGTGACGGCTCGGCCTTCGATGATCCGGGTGGAGAGTGGCTAGGCCGCGCGCTCTCGCTCGTGGACAAGGCTATAGGGATGGACAAGAATTACGGGTACGCCCATTTCGCAAAGTCCAAGCTGCTGCTCCTGTCCGGCGACGAGCGTGGGGCCGACGAGTGCGCCCGGCGCGCCGCCAAGCTCAACCCGTCCCTGGATCCCCGCGCGGGGCCCAAGAACAGGTTCTCGGACATGATCTTCCGGGCGCTGGCCAGAAAGGGCTGACGCGCGGCCGACCAGCACCCACAAATACGCGCGTCCCGGGGGACGGAGCGTTGGCAAGGAGGGTCTTTCCGGGCGGCGGGCGCAGGGCGCGGGTCCGGGCGGGGTACGCCGGGTACGCCGAAGGCATGAAGAAACTCATGGCGGGGGACGACGACGGGGCGCTGGCGTACTTTCGGTCGATGGCCGCGGCCCCGCCCGCGGGATTCGCACGCGCATTCGGGCATGGGCGCCGCGCTCATGTCCTGCGGCAGGACGAAAGAGGCGCTGGCAAGCTTCCGGAAGGCGCTGGATCTTGGCGACGACATGGCCGACACGCGCTTCAACATGGGGGCCGCCTGCCGCATGCTGCGCATGCCGGGCGAATCCCTAAAGTGCTACCGCGACGCGCTGGCCATGGTGCCCGACTCGGCCGAGGTCCGCGTCAGCATGAGCTACGTGTACCACGACCTCGAGATGTACGGCGACGCGGCGGACAGCGCCGGCGAGGCCCTGCGGCTCGATCCGGGCTGCCGCGGGGCAAAGGCGGCAAAGGGCGTGGCGCTGCTGCACATGGGCAAGTACGGGGAGGCGGCCGAGACCCTCAGGGAGGCCGTAGAGTCCGATCCGGGATCGCGCGTGGCGCAGAACGGCCTGGGCGGCGCCCTGTTCTTTACCGGGGACGCGCAGGGCGCCCTGGAGTGCTTCGAGGCGGCGGCCCGGATCAGCCCGTCGGACGCGGGCGCGCGCTTCAAGATGGGCCTCGCGCTCTCAAAGATGGGCGAGCACGGGCGCGCCTACGAGTCGTTCGCCTCGGCGGCCCGCATAGAAAAGACGCCGCGGGCGCTTGCAGGCGTGGCAGTCTCGCTGGCCCGCGCGCACGAGGGCGAGCCCCCCGGATCGTGGAGCGCAGAGGCAGACGAGGCGGCCGACGGGGCCCTCGCGATGGACTCAGACTGGGCCGGCGCCCACTACGCAAAGGCCGTCCTGCTCGAGGCCCAAGGCGGGGACTCCGAGAAGCACAGGGCAGAGGCCGCGCGGCTGGATCCGGAGCACGGCGGGGATCCGTCCTTCGACTATGCGGACTCTGATCCGCGGCAGATCAGGATGGAGATAGGCGTGCAGATGCTGGCCGGAAACGTGGCCGGCGCGCTCTCGTGCCTAAAGGCGCTGACGAGCGAAGAGCCCGGCTTCGCCGACGGGCACATCGCGCTGAGCGCCGCCCTGGCGGCGTCGGGAGACGCGCGGGCCGCGCGGGCAGAGCTCGAAAGGGCGCTGGAGAACAGCGACGGCGTGGAGCACGCGTACAGGAGCCTGGCCAACGTCTACGGCCGGATGGGCCTCGACGAGGAATCGGAAAAGTTCCGCCGCAAGGCCGACGAGGCCGGCTCGGGGCCGGCCGCGGCCCAGATCAGGCTGGCCGAAAAGCTCATGATCTCGGGCAAAAGGAGGGAGGCCATGGCGGCCGCCGACGAGGCGCTCAAGGCGCAGCCGGGCAACGCGACTGCCAGCGCCATAAAGGGCATCGCGCTGGCCGAGCAGGGTAGGTTCTCCGAATCCATACCGCCCCTGCTCGACGTCGTGCGGTCCGTGCCAGACTCGGCGCAGGCGCACAGGCAGCTGGGCCAGTCGTACATCAGCTCGGGCGACGCGGCCGGCGCCCTGCGGCACTTCGGCGAGGCCGCGCGGCTGGACCCGGACGACAGGTGGGGGCACCACGGCGTGGGCGACGCGCTGGGGCAGCTGGGCAGGTTCCAAGAGGCGTACGACGCGTACGCGCGCGCGGACGGGATAGAGCCGCACGCAAAGACGTACTCCAACATGTCCGTGATGGTGCTCCGCATGAACACGGGCGGGGCTGGGCCGGACGCGCCGGCCGTCGGGGAGTGGCACGAAGAGGCGCTCGCCCTCGCCGACAAGGCCATAGATCTGGACGCAAAATACCCGTACCCGCACTACGCAAAGTCGCTCATACTGCGCGCCTCGGGCGACGAGCGCGGGGCCGACGAGTGCCTCCGGCGCCTCAAAAAGCTGGATCCGGCGCTGTACAAGAAAGTGGCCTGATCCCGGGGCGCGCAGATCCCGGCAGGCCTCGGCCGCCTCGCGCCCGAGGCGATCCCGAAAACCGGCACCCCGGACGGGCCGCCTCCAACACCCACAAATACGGCCCGCGCGGAGCAGCGGCGGGTTGGCAAGGAGGGTCGCGCCGGGCGGCGGGCGCAAGAGGCGGGGCCGCGCTGGGGTTCAGGAGCGGGCAAGGCCGGGCGGGGCCGGAAGCGCGGCGGCGGCCCGCGCGGAGGGGATGAAAAAGATCCAGGCCGGCGACGCACGTGGGGCGCTGGCTCACTTTGAGGCCATGGCCGAGATGCGCCCGCGCAACCCGGCCGCGTATTCGGGCGTCGGCAGCGCGCTCGTCAGCGCGGGAGCCGGAAAGGAGGCGCTGAAATTCTTCGAGATTGCGATCAAGCTCGGCGACAAGAGGGCTGATACGCGCCTCAACATGGGGGGCGCGCACCGCATGGCCGGCCAGCTCAAAGAGTCGCTCGAGTGCTACCGCGAAGCGATGTCCGCCGATCCGGGCCCCGCGGCGCACGTCGCGGCCCACTCCGGCATGTGCTCCGTGTACAGCGACCTTGGCATGTACGCAGACTCCCTCAAAAGCGCCGACGAGGCCCTGCGCCTGGATCCGGGGGCCGTTCAGGCCAAGACCGGCAGGGGCGTGGCGCTGCTTCACCTGTGCAGGTACGAAGAGGCGGCGGCCGTCCTCCGGGAGGTAGTCGGGGCCGAGCCCGGATCGGACCTGGCCCAGGCCGGCCTGGGCGGCGCGCTCTCGGCCCTGGGGGACGCGGCCGGCGCGCTCGAATGCTTCGAGGCGGCCGCGCGCATCGATCCGTCCGACCTGGAATCACACTTCAAAAAAGGCATCGTGCTCTCAAAGATGGGGGAGCACGCCCGCGCCTACGAGGCGTACGCCGCGGCGGGAAGGATAGACCAGACCTCTCAGATCTGTGCAGGCATGGCGCTTGCGCTCGTCCGCGCGCACGAGGGCGGTGAGCCCGGGCCGTGGCACGCCGAGGCGGACGAGCTGGCCGACAGGGCCGTCGGGCTGGATCCCGACTATGCGGGCGCGCACTATGCAAAGGCGCGCGTGCTTGACGCGGCGGGAAAAGATTCCAAGGCGCACGCCGAGGCGGCCGCGCGCCTGGATCCGGAGCACGGCGGGGATCCGTCCGGCGAGGAAGATGCCTCGGATCCACGGCAGAACAGGGTGGACGCGGGCATGGCCGTGCTGATGGACGACGGGAACGCGGCCGGCGCCGTCCTGCGTTTCGAGGCCCTCGTAAAGGACGAGCCGGGCTACGCGGACGGGCGCGCCGCGTTGGGCGCGGCCCTCTGCAGGTCGGGCGACCCCGGCGCCGCGCTGGCCGAATTCGGAAAGGCGCTGGAACTTGGGGCCGACAGCGAGCGCGTCTACACCGGAATGGGCGACGCCTACGACCTGATGGGCGAAGACGAAAAGGCCGAAGAGTGCTACCGCAAGGCCGCGTCTGTGGGCACGGGGCGCACCGAGGCGCAGATCAGCCTCGCCACAAAGTACATGGGCCAGGGCAGGCTGCAGGAGGCGACGGACTTGGCAGAAGAGGCCCTGCGGCTCCAGCCGGGCAACGCGCAGGCCAACACGGTAAAGGGCGCGGCGCTCGCCGAGCAGGGCAGGATCGCCGAATCGATACCGCTCCTGCGGGCGGCAGCGCGGGCCCTGCCAGACTCGTTCATGGCGCACAGGTGCCTCGGCCAGTCGCTGCTGGACGCCGACGACGCCGGGGGGGCGCTGCAGCGTTTCGAGGCAGCCGCGCGGATAGACCCCGGCGCCGTGACCGCGCACCACGGGAGGGGGGGACGCGCTGCAAAAACTGGAACGGTTCAAAGAAGCCTACGACGCGTACGCGCGCGCGGCCGAGATCGAGCCGCACGCAAAGACGTACTCCAACATGTCCATAATGCTGATGAACATGAACGCCGGCTCGGCCGAGCCGGCCGCCGGAAAAGAGTGGCACGGCCCCCGCGCCATGTCGCTCGTGGACCGGGCCATAAAGATGGACGGGGGATACGCCTACGCGTACTGCGCAAAGTGGCAGTTGCTGCGCGCGTCGGGCGACGAGCGGGGGGCAGACGAGTGCCTCCGGCACGTCAAGAGGCTGAATCCGGGGCTGTACAAAAAACTTGCCTGATCCCTGGATCCGTTTCCTGCCGCGCCGCCGGATCGAAGAGGCGGGGCGCGCCCCGATCCAACACCCACAAATACGGCCCGTTCGGAGCAGCGGCGGGTTGGCAAGGAGGGTCGCACCGGGCGGCGGGCGCAGGAGGCGGGGCCGCGCCGCCATCAGGGATCTAAAGAAGCGCATAAAGTTGGCGCGGGAACTCGATCGGATCAAGAGCGGCGCGTACGGCGAGGGCATGGCCAAGATCTCGGCGGGGGACGCGGGGGGCGCGGTGCTGTACTTTGAGGCCATGGCCGCCGCGGATCCGCAGAACCCCGACGCGCATTCGGGCATGGGGACCGCGCTCGTCTCCGGCGGGGACGCGAAAAAAGGCGATAGGGTGCTACAAAAAGGCGCTAAAGCTTGGCGACGCGAGGCCGGAGACGCGCCTCAACATGGGGACGGCCTACGCCATGGAGGGGATGGCAGAAGAATCCATGATGTGCTACCGCGACGCGCTGGAGATGGCGCCAGGCTACGCCGCGGCCCACTACAAGATGGCCTGCGCCCACCACGACCGGGGGGCGTACGCCGACGCGCTGCAGAGCTCCGAAAACGCTCTGCGCCTCGATCCGCAGCTGCACGCGGCCGGGATGATAAAGGGCCTCGCGCTGGAGAACCTGGGAAAGCCCGAAGAGGCGGCCGCCGTCCTCGAAGAGGCCGTCGGCGCCGAGCCCGGATCCTACATAGCGAGGATGGGCCTCGGAACGGCGCTGGCGCGCACGGGCGACGCGCGGGGCGCCTTGGAGAGTTTCGAGGCCGCGTCGCGGCTGAAGCCGTCCGAACCGCAAGCGCACCACCAGAGGGGGCTCATGCTGTCCAGGCTCGGGGATCACGGCAGGGCCTACGAGGCGTACGCCGCCGCGGTGAGGATAGATCCGACCTCGCACGCCTGCGCGGGCGTGGCCGTCTCGCTGGCCCGCGCGCACGCGGGGGAGGAGATCGGGCCGTGGCACGCCGAGGCCATGGACATGGCAGACAAGGCGCTCGGCATGGAGCCCGACTACGCGGGCGCGCAGTACGCAAAGGCCGTGCTGCTGGAGGCCGAGGGGAAGGACTCCAAAAAGCACAGGGACGCCGCCGCGCGCCTGGATCCTGAGCACGGCGGCGATCCGTCCGCCGACAGGGGCGCGCCCGATCCGCTGCAGGAGAGGGCCAAGATAGGCATGGACATGCTCCAAAACAGGGGCAACGTGTCCGGCGCGCTGTCGCACTTTGAGGCGCTGGTAAAAGACGAGCCCGGCTTTGCGCCGGGGCGCGTGGGCCTGGGCACCGCGCTGCGGGTGTCCGGCGACCCCGGCGCCGCGCTCGCCGAGTTCGAAAAAGCTTTGGAGGCGGGCGCCGACGACGCAAACGCGTACGCCGGCATGGGGGACGCGTACGGCGCGATGGGCAAACACGAAAAGGCCCGGGAATGCTACCTAAAGGCCTCGTCGGCGGGCTCGGGGCACGGGGATGCCATGATCAGCCTCGCCAAAAGCTACGCACGCGCTGGCATGACCGACGAGGCGCTCGAATCCCTCGACGAGGCGCTGCGGCTACAGCCGGGCGACTCGGAGGCCAACACGATAAAGGGCAGCTTTCTCGCCGCGCTGGGCAGGTTCGCCGAGTCGGTGCCGCCCCTGCGGGAGGCCGTGCGGGCGTCGCCCGCATACCGCCCGGCGCAGGCGTGCCTGGGCCGCTCGCTCTTGGGGGCGGGCGAGAAAGAGGAGGCGCTGCGCCACCTCGACGAGGCCGCGAGGCTGGCGCCGGGCGACGCGGGCGGGCACCGCGACAAGGGCGACGCGCTCGCCGCGCTGGGCCGCTTCAAAGAATCTTACGACTCGTACTCTAGGGCGGCCAAGATAGAGCCGCGGGCGCACACGTACGCCAGCATGGCCATGTCGCTGTGCAGCGCCCACATGGCGCGCTTCTCCAGGCGGAGCGCGTCGGTAGCCGGCAAGCGGTGGCACGCGCAGGCCGTGGATCTTGCAGACGAGGCCATAAGGATGGACGAAAAATGCGCGTCCGCCCACTTTGCAAAGTCGCGGCTTTTGCGCATGGCCGACGACGAAAAAGGGGCGCAGGAGTGCATGCGCCGCGCGGCGGCGCTGGACGGGGCGTTCTCCGACTATGTGGCCGGCAGGCGCATCCCGCCGGGCGATCCGGCGATGGAAAAGCTGGGGCGCCTCGTCTCGGATAGACAGGCCGCGCGCGAAAAGCGGCGGTCGCGGCGGGCCGCGCGCGGCGCCGGAACCAAGAGGGGCGAACGCGCGTCCGCGGGCCGGGGCGCAAGCTCCAAAAGACGAGTTTCGCCTTGATATCTAGAGCCGGCCGCGACAGCGGCAGCCGCTGGCGGCCCGCGACGCCTGCAGGTACCCGGACTAAACCCGCAGGCGCCGCGCCTGGTGCGCGAATCGCCGCGTTGAAGGGACAACCACAACTACCGCCCGCCCAGGGGCGCCGCGTTGGCAAGGAGGGTCTTTGCGGGCGGCGGCCGCAAGAGGCGGGGCAGGCGGGCAAAGCGGGCCCCTGGGCCGCTCGGCAATCGGGCGATCGGCGGCATGCAGGGCAAGAGGCTGGCGTACCATGCGGGGGCGGAAAAACTGAAGCAAGGAGACGCGCCCGGCGCCGTCGAGTACTTTGCGGCCCTGTCGGGGGCCGATCCCGGGGAGCCGCTGTGGTTTGCCGGCATGGGCGCGGCGCACCTGGAGGCCGGATCCGTAAAAGAGGCCGTCGAGTCGCTCGAAAAGGCGATGGAACTGGGCGACGACGACGCCGGCGTCCACTCCAACTTGGGCTCCGCGCACAGCAAGCTCGGAATGTACGAAGAGGCTATGGCGTGCTACCGCAGGGCGCTGGACAGAAAGCCCGGCATGGTGCCGGTCCTGCTGAACATGGCGTACGTGTACAAGCGGTGGAACATGTGGGAGGACTCGCTCAGATCCGCCGACGAAGCCTTGCGCCTGGAGCCCGGAGATTACTATGCCTGCCTGTCAAAGGGCGCGGCGTTGTTCAGCATGCACAGGTACGCAGAGGCGGCCGCCGCGTTCGAGGGGGCGGCCGCCGCGGATCCCCGCGACGCAGGCGCGCGCGCCCGCATGGGCAGCGCGCTGCTGTTTGCGGGGGACGAGGCCGGGGCGCGGGAGTGCTTCGAGGCGACGCTCCGCCTGGATCCGTCCAACACGCTGTGCCTCTTGCAAAAGGGGAGCATGCTGGCGCGCACCGGCAAGCACGACCTGGCCTACGAGGCCTACTCGTCGATGGCAGAGGGGGACAGGACGGCCGAGGTCTGCGCCAACATGGCCCTCTCGCTCGCACTGGCGCACGAGGGGCAGGGGCCGGGGGCGTGGCACTCCGAGGCAGTCAGGCTTGCCGAGCTAGCCATCGAGATGGACCACCACCACGCGGGCGGCCATTACGCAATGGCCCGGCTGCTAGAGGCTGCCGGCGAGGACCCCGGAAAGCACAGGCGCGCAGCCGAGCGCCTGGATCCCGAGCACGGGGGCGATCCGCCCCGCGCCGGGCTGACAGAGCCGGAGAACAGGCAGATATCGGAAGGCATGGCAGAGATCGCCGCCGGCAGGCGGGCAGACGGGCTGTCCCTCCTCGAGTCGCTCGCGAGGGACAAGCCGGACTTTGCCGACGGGCGCGCCGCGCTTGGCGCCGCCCTCGGAATGTGCGGCCGCGCGGAGGAAGGGGCGGCCGAGCTCCGGGAGGCGCTGAGGCTGGGCGCCGACGAGGCGGCCATCTACAGCAGCATGCGCGCCGTCTATGACGATGCGGGAGAGAAGAAAAAGGCCGGCGAGTGCCGCCTAAAGGCCGAGTCGGCCGGTTCCAGGAGCCTGAAAATCGCCCGCGCCCGCGAGCGCATGGATGAAGGCAGGCCGGCCGAGGCGCTAAAGGAGGCGGGGCGGGCGCTGCAACTCGACCCCGACGACGCAGAGGCCAACACCATAAAGGGGGCGGCGCTGGCCAGAATGGGGCGGTTCCGCGCGTCCATCAAGCCGCTCCAAAAGGCGGCGCTGGCCCGCCCCGATTCTGCCCACGCGCACATACACCTCGGCGAATCGCTCGCGTCCGACGGCGATTCGGAGGGGGCGCTGCGGCACTTTGAGGCCGCCGTGCGGCTCGAACCCGGGGACGCGGGGGGTACCGCGGCAAGGGCGACGTGCTGGCCCGCCTGGGAAGGTTCCGGGAGGCCTACGAGGCGTACGAGCGCGCCGCCGGCATGGCGCCTACCGGGCCGACCTATGCCTACATGGCCATGGCGCTAGTCGACCTGCACTCGCAGGACGGCGCGCCGGCAGCCGGCCAAGAGGGGCACGCCAGGGCGATGTCCCTGGCAGACGAGGCCATAAAGATGGACGCAGGATGCGCGTACGCCTACTATGCAAAGTCGCGGCTGCTTGCCGCGTCGGGCGACGAGCCGGGTGCGCAAAAGAACCTGCTGCGCGCCGGCGAGCTCGAGCCCGACATAGACTGGAGCGACGACTAGGCCGCCCGGCGCGATCGAGATGCCAGAGCAGCCGGCCCGATCGGATCCGGCGACTGCCCCGTATCCTGCATGCGCGGGCACGCCTAGCTCTGCCGCTCGCGGTAGCGCCGATCAAAGACAGACGCCGGCCCGGTTTTCGGGGCGCGGGAAAAACCGGCGCGCGCAAAACACTCTTAACCGCACGCGCGCGCCGGCGCGCCGTGACTCGCAGCACGGGCCCGGCCGGCATCCGCAGCAGGGCGCAGTCGAGCGCCGACTACCGAAAGGTCGAAGACGACTACCACGCGCTAAAGCTGGGCGCGATGCTCTACGAGCTGGAAGAGTCGTAGGCATGGACCTGTTCAGCGACGACGTCCGGCCCATAAAGGCGGCCGTCGGCTACTTCAACAACCTGCCCGACCAGGACAAGATAACCATAGTCTCGGATCTCAACCCGACCACGTTCAAGCTAAAGCGCCACTTCCGGCCGCTCTTCCCCCTCTTTTCCAACGTGCAGCAGGCCCTGTCGGGCCACGGCGGCATGGTCATAGGGAACCGGCTGGTGGACCTGGGCCTCGACGACATGTACGCCCGGATCATAGTCGAGAACATGAAAAAGCACGCGCCCACCCTCGAGTACCAGCTGAGCCAGATATCCACGCTCGACGACGAGGCGTTCTCGCGCCTCGACGAGATAATCAACGCCGTCTGGATAGACAACGCGCCGCGCAAGGTCGTGGCCGAAAAGTACGACATCACGCAGGAGCAGATACAGGCGGTCGTGGACATCGTCACCAAGATGACGGTGCGGCTGCTGCGCGGCGACACCAACGAAAAGAGGATACTGCGCGACTTTGCCAAAAAGGGCCTGGCGCCGGCCCGCACCGAGTCGGTCATCAACATACTGCAGGAATACAAGGACACGACGTACCGCAACCTCGTGTTCAGCAACACGCAGGACATCCACGCCAAGGTCGAAAAGCTGGCCAGCCAGAACGAGGTCATGCTCAGCGGCATAAAGACGATAATAGGCCTGCTAAAGTCAAAGTCCTGACGGTTTTTATCGGGGGCCGGCCGGGGCCGGCCCATGCCGACCCGGGTGCAGGTCATAGCCCCCATAGCCGTGGCGGCGTTCATCGTGGGGACGGTCGGGCTGCTGACGCTGCCAAGCGACGTGAAACTGGAGTCGGTGGAGTTTCCGCGCGGCACGGTGCTGCTCGACGGCAGGGCCCTCGAGGTGCAGGTGGCCGACACCGAGCCGCGGCGCGTGCGCGGCCTGATGTTCCAGGAGCAGCTGCCCTACGAGGAAGGGATGCTATTCGTCTTCGACGAGCCCGGATACCACTCGCTCTGGATGCTCAACATGCAGTTCGCCCTCGACATGATCTGGTTCGACGAGTCGGGCCGCGTGGTCCACATCGAGACGGGCGTCGAGCCGTGCCGCACGACCGTCGAGACGCTCGCGTGCCCCAGCAAGGTGACCTCCGTCCCCGCCATGTACATACTGGAGGTCTCGTCGGGGTACGTCGAGCGGTTCGGCGTGGGCCCCGGTTCGGTGGTGGAGCTGGTCTCGATATGACGGAAGTGTCGCGTTGAGGTACCTGATGGTCGGCAGGTTCCAGCCGTTCCACCTCGGGCACCTGCACCTGGCCGAGCAGATACTCAAAGAGGGGGATCTGGCCGTGGCAGTCGCCGGCGCGCAGTTCAACCACATCGAAAAGGACCCGTTCACGGCCGGCGAGAGGATAGAGATGATCCACGCCTCGCTGGCCGAGGCCGGCGCGGACATGGCGCGCTGCACAGTCTCGGCCGTCGAAAACCAGCCCAACGCGGCCGCTTGGCCTGCGTACCTGCGCTCGGCGCTGCCCGAGTTCGGGGCCGCCTACAGCGGCAACGCGTACGTGCGGGCGCTGCTAAAAGGCGCCGGGATCCGGGCGGCCGAGCCGGCCATGCTGGACAGGGGGAACCTCTCGGGCAGCCGGATACGCTCCCTGATGGCCTCGGGGGGCAACTGGCGCCCCCTCGTGCCGCCGGCGGCCGCGCGCGTAATAGAGAGGGCCGGCGGGCCGGCCAGGATGGCGGCCATAACGGAGACGGACACGGATCCGAACAGGTACTGATGGCCCGCGCCTGCCCCGTCTGCGCGTGCGGCTCGAAAAAGTTCTCGCGCAGCGGCGACGTTCTGCGGTGCTTGGGGTGCGGGGCCGCGCGCGATCTTGGTTAATATGTAAGCCCGAAAACGGCGCGGCATGGCGCGGACTTGGAAGGAGCAGGACATCGACCCGGATCTCCTAAAGGGCCAGAGGATAGCCGTGGTCGGCTACGGCATACAGGGCAGGGCGCAGGCTGACAACCTCAAGGATTCGGGTGCCGACGTGACGGTCGGCCTCGGCGCCGGGGGGCCCAGCTGGAAGCTGGCAGAGGCAGCCGGCCACAGGGTCCTCGAAGTGCAAGACGCCGCAAAAGAGGCGGACATCGTCCACGTGCTCGTTCCGGACATGGTGCAGGCCAAGCTGTACCGAGAAAAGATAGAGCCGGGGCTCTCCAAGGGGGACGCGCTCTCGTTTTCGCACGCGGCGGCCATACACTGGGGCTGGATAAAGGCGCCCGACGGCGTCGACGTCATAATGGTGGCGCCAAAGGGGCCCGGCTCCAAGGTGCGCGAGACGTACCTGGACGGCTTCGGGACGCCGTCGATCGTGGCCGTCGAGCGCGACGCGACGGGCAGGGCGTGGGACAGGGCGCTCGGAATCGGCAGGGGGATAGGGAGCGCGCGCGCCGGGCTGATAAAGACGACCTTCAAGGAGGAGGTCGAGACGGACTGGTTCGGCGAGCAGGCAGACCTGTGCGGCGGGGCCGCGTCCATGGTCACGGCCGCCTTCGAGACGCTGGTGGAGGCGGGGTACCAGCCCGAGATCGCCTACTTTGAGGTGCTCCACGAGCTCAAGCTCATAGTGGACATGATCCAGCGCTACGGCATAAACGGCATGTGGCGGCGCGTAAGCGAGACTGCACGCTACGGCGGCCTGACGCGCGGCCCGATGGTCATCGACGAGTCCGCAAAGGCGCGCATGAAGGAGGTGCTGGCCATGATACAGAACGGCAGGTTCAACTCCGAGTGGGTCTCGGCGTACGAGCGCGAGGGCAGGGACGCCTTTGCCAAGCGCATGAAAGAGTACGAAGGCCACCAGATAGAGCAGGTCGGCAAGAGGATGCGCAGGATGATGTGGCCCGACTCGGAAGAATAGGCTAGCGCTTTACTCCCTTTTGTATGCAGGTTATGACCTCGGGCAGCGGGGTGCCCGGCCCGAATATGCCGTCGATGCCCGACTTTAGCAGCTTTTTGCGGTCGACGTCCGGTATGGTGCCGCCGCCGAGCACCAGCGCGTCCACCTTTAGCTTTTTGAGCTCGCGCACCACGCGCGGGAACAGCGTGCCGTGCGCGCCGTTGAGCAGGCTCATGGCGACCGCGTCGACGTCCTCGTCCTGGGCTATGCGGGCCACGCGCTCGGGGGTCGCGAACAGGCCCGAGTATATCACTTCCATGCCCGCGTCCCGGAACGCCTTGCAGAGCACCAGGGCCCCGCGGTCGTGCCCGTCTAGGCCCAGCTTTGCCACCAGCACCTTTATCGGCCGCCTCGCCATGCCGCGGGCGCGGGGGCGGCCCTTAATTTGATTTTCGCGGCGCCGCCACGCTTAATTACGCCGCGCGCCGGGCCCGGGCCATGGAGACGGTCCACCAGGAGATGTTCAAGTTCCAGCCGGGCAGGCTCCTGATCAGCGGCTTCGTCATAGACGAGCAGAAGATGATAGACCTTTTCCGCGCCATGAGGGAGGCCGGCGCGGACGATTCAAAGCTGGCAGACCGGCTCTCCTCGCTGCTGTACCTTGGGTACATGGCCGACCAGTCGGTCCGCATAGCCGACAAGGTGGACTATGTCAAGGAGGGGTTCGAGTCGATGACGCAGGACATCGACAGCAAGATACGGCACGACTTTGCAGACGCCGTCAAGGAGAGGATGGAAAAGTTCCTGGGCAAGGAGGGCTCGTTCACGCGCGAGCTGCAGGACACGTTCGGCCAGGACGGCAGGTACAGCAAGCAGATAGACGGGCTGATGAGCGACTACAGCGAGCAGATAGAATCGGTGCTCGATCCGGCCAACGAGTCCAGCCCGTTCCACGCGCTGCAAAAGAACCTCGAGCAGAGGTACGCCGAGATACAGCAGTTCATGAACCAGCAGCAGGGAAAGTCCGAGGCAGAGGGCAGGTCGTCGATAAAGGGCCTCAAATTCGAAGAGCAGGTGTTCGGCGTGCTAAACGACTCGGCCCCGCTGTTCGGGTGCAACCTGGAAAACACGTCCGGCAAGCGCGGAATATCGGGAAGCTCCAACGCCAAAAAGGGCGACTTTGTCCTGACCGAAAAGCAGACCGGCAAGAGGATAGTGATAGAGGCGAAGAACCTCGCGAAGGATCCGTCCACCAAGAGCATACTGGAGTATTCGCGCGTGGCCATAGAGAACCGCGAGGCCGACTACTGCGTCTACGTGTACTACGACAGCGACGACTCGACCGTGCCGGAGGCCGGCATGTTCAACGAGGTGGCAAAGAACGTGCTGTTCGTGACCATATCGGAGTCGGACAGCGGCAAGGCGCAGGAGCGCATGATAAGGTTCGCGTGCAGCTGGGCCCTCGCGCGGGTAAAGTCGGAGGAGGGAGACATGGGGCTGGACGAAAAGCTCTCCAGGCTCGAGACGCGCCTGCGCAAGAACCTAGACACGATAAAGACCATCAAGAACAACTCGGCCGCGATCACCTCGGCGTGCAAGAACATGATGGACGACCTGGAAGTGGATCTGGGCCTAAAGCAGGAAAAGACAAAGCAGGGCAAGCTGTAGGCTTTACGGCCGCGCCCGGGACAGCCGGCGGTACGCCAGAACCGCTGCGGCCGGCGAGCCCAGAAGCGAGGCGTTGAACAGTATCACGAGCGAGCCGAGCAGCACCGCCTGGGCCTCGGATCCTGCGAATTCCATCATGCCCAAGGACCAGAGCGTCGGCTGCAGGGACAGGCGGACGGCCTCCTTGAAGGCGGGATTCGACCTCTCCATGTCGGCCACGGCCGGCGAAAAGGCGTAGTAGAACTGGTTGAAGCCAGACACGAACGCCGAGCCGGCGCCCGTCGAGAGCGCGCCGTCGCGGATCTCGCGCAGCCGCTGCACCTGCTCTGCCGTTTCGGTCCCGTAGGCGGCCGTGGCTATCAGGCAGCCGCCGCCCTCGTCGGACGGCACCGGCGCGCAAGTGCCGTCGGCGGCAAGGAAGGTGCCCGGCCCGCAGACCGGCTCGTCTTCCTCGGGCTCGGCCATGGCTGGCGTTGCGCCGGCCGGCGCTTGCGGCTCTGCTGCGGGCTCTGCCGGTTCCGGCGCCTCGCGCTCTTCGGGCCTCTCCATGGCGGGCTCGTCAGCCGGCGGCTCTGGATCGGCCGCCTGTCCGGCAGCCGCCCCCGCCGACTCCAGCGCGGCAGGCTCTTGGTCGGGGCCGGGCTGCGGCAGCGTCACGGACGGCGGCGCCGGTACGTCGAACGTCCTGGTTCCGGTGCACGAGTCGATGTCGACGGATTCGGAGTCGGACGAGACGGCGCGGATCGAGACGAGCGTGGCCGTAATCCTGGCGTAGTATTCTGCGGAGCCGAACGGCGCGGTGAACACGCCGTACTCGGACTGCTCGCCGGACTGCGCCATGCGCACGAGGCCGGCGATCGGCATGCGCAGAGTCACGTCGACGTATTCGGGCTCGGGGCCGGCCACGACGGTAAAGACGCCCGTGTTGCAGTCCCACGAGGCCGACCGCACGTACACGTCCCGGGAGCTGCCCGGCTGCAGGACGGCTCCGAAGACGGGCCTGTCCCCGCCGCCCCCGCCGCCGCGCGGCGCGGCCGGCGCGGGGGGCTCCGGCGCGGCCGCGGAGCGCGAGGCGGCCGAGTCGAGCGCGGCGATCACGTCCCGCGCGTCCACCGGCGTGTGGCTGGCGGGAATCACCGCCGCGACCGAGTCGAACGCGGCCGGCGCGTCGTCTACGTTCTGGTTGAACGAGCCGCCGGAGCTGATCCGGTGCAGCAGGGACGGCGCGTCGGGCGCGACTATTCCGGACTTGTACGCCCTGTAAGAGTCAGAGACCGAGACCGAATCCGAAGAGCCGGCGAGCAGGTTGTTCAGCGAAGACCGCGAGTCCGAGACGGCCGGCGCGTCGGACGGGACCACGCCGGACTTGTACGCGCGGTGCGAATCCGAGACCGTCGCGGTCTGCGTCGCTATCTGGACTACCTGGCCCGAGCCCTCCTGCGCGCCCGACTCGGGCGCGCCGGCCGCTGCCGCAGCGCAGGCCAGCACGAGACCTGCCAGCGCCGCCGCGCGCAGGGGGCCAGATTCCGCCATCTTGTCGGCCACGGCAGGTCGCCTGATAAACTTGCCGGCTCCGGCGGGCGCGCAGATTCCAGCAAATCTGCACGAGATAAGCGGATCAGGCACGGACGGATGCGCGTATTCTGTCTGCCGGTCTTGGGTTCGCCTTTTGCCGTCGCCTAGCCATACCGCGTACGATCTCGTGCGCGAGGGAGTGAAGAACCGTCGCCTCCAAGGCTGGGCTTGGGTGGGCGATTCCAAGCAAACGCAGGCGGCATGCGTCCACCGCTACTTTAAATACAGGACTGCTGTTATCCGTCCCGTCTGAAGATGTCAAATTGCGGCGTTTTGGAGAATGTGGCGAATTGACGATCTGTATAGCATCCATAGCGGGTGACGGACACGTCATTGTTTGCTCCGACAGAATGGTTACGCTGAGTCTGCCCAGCACTGAATTCGAGCACAATAATCCGAAAACTATGAAAATAACCGACAATTGTGTTGCATCATCTGCAGGGAACGCGTTGGGTTTCGTGCCGATCTACGAAGAGGTTGTTAGAACCATCGGGCAAACTTCGTCCGAACACAGCATTAGAAGTCATGCGTAATCCCCCGGAGTCCGGCTCCGGTGGGCGCGCAACGCCGCTACATATGTATCAATATTGATAATATTGCGCGGAAAGCCGTAGATTCACAAAGACACGTGCGGCGACAACCTTGAGAGGGTTTCTGCCCCCCTGCCGCTCTTCGCGGCCGCAGTTAGCGGCTGCGCGCCGTCTTGGGCCCCGGCTTTTTGCCCTTGCGGTGGGTGCGCGGCTCCCTGTTCCCGCTGGTCATGATGGCTAGGTTGACCACACCAATGATCACGTCCAGCCCCCTCCTGAACTTTCCCTCAATTTTGCGCCCCCGGTTGCGCACCCACGCGAACGTCTCCACCTTGCGGAACGTGTTCTCTATCTGGACGCGCTTGGTGTTCACGCGGTGGTTGTGCGCCCTTGCCTTCTTGGTGCCGCTTTGGGCGCGCGGCAGCGGCATCATTATCTTGGATCCGGGGTGGTGCTTGTCCAGGCCCCGGAAGCCCTTGTCGACGAACTCGATTATCTGCATGGCGGCGCTTTCCCCCTTCATGCACCGGGTTATCAGGCCCAAGTCCGGCTCCGATTCGCGCAGGAGTGTCAGGTCGTGGGTGCTGCCCGGCGCCAAGTCGCTGTGGCCCAGCAGCGCCCCCTTGGCATTGGAGATCGCGTCGCTTTTGCGCGTGGTGTCTTTTTTCTTGCCCGAATAGCACGCGTCCCTCTCGTCCTTGTCGGTCGGGCGCTGCACGCGCAGTTCCACGCCGTCGGTGATCGCGATGTTGCCAGGCAGCGTCGGGCCCGGGTCGCCCGCGGAGCCCAGCTTGAAGCCGGCGATTTTTCCAGCCGGCGCAGCAGCTTGTTGAACACTCTCTGGATCTGATCCTCCGTCCTGGCGTTCTGCAGCTCCTCGGATATCCTGTCCGCGGTGGGCAGCAGATTGGACATCCACTGCTCTATGTATTCAAAGTACCTGCTGATGGCGGTCTGGCTGATCTTGTAGACCGAGGCCACGTAGTCCTGCGACATGCCGTGCCGCTTGTGCTCAAAGTACAGGAACAGCATGTGCCTGGGGGCCACGGAGCACCGCCTCCCGGCCGAGCTCTCCGCCCCCTTCTTTCCCCAGTACAGCGGCGAATTCAGATCCGCGTCCATGCTGTTGAGCAGGGCGGCAGAGACCAGGCGGAAGTTGTCCTCGGGCAGCCCCGTCCTGATCTGCAGCACCCCGCCTTCGTCTATGTAAGAGTCGACCATTATGAGGCTGGCCGTCCTGGTGACGTCGAGTTCGGAAAGGCCAGACGCCTCGGCCAGGAACTTGGCCGCACCCCCGGGCGTCTCCGGCGTCGGAATCGTCCTCGCCTTGGCCCTTACCATGGCCGCGAGGGCCCGGATCGCCGGATCTTAAGGTTTCGATCAGAATTCTTTAGACAAGAAGTCTAGAAAAGTTGATTCGCTGCGCGTTGCCCGCCGCGCAAAACTCAGACTCCGGGGGATTACGCATGACTTCTATTCACAGCATAGCCGAGATTACGAAGAATGCGTATGTGCGTGCTAGAAACGATAAATTAGAACAAGAAATACTGTCTACGATGGGTTTGAGCTTGAACGACTTCTACCAAGGGAACAGAACTTTTGCGCCAGAGATCACTGCAAATTTGGCACAATCCATGCAACAATACAACTACGGCTTGGCGATCGTTATTGCAGGAGTGGACGAATCTGGATGTCACATCTACCGAATCGACAATCCCGGGCGAATGGACTCTTACGACACAATAGGACACTGCGCGATTGGGACCGGGGAGCTGCATGCAATATCCACATTCATTGCAAACGACTACGATTCCAAACTTGATGTAAATCACGTGGTTGCGATGACGTATGAAGCAAAACGGAGGAGCGAAAAATCTCAAGGAGTTGGCGAAGAGACGGATCTGTACGTGGTGTGTAAAAACCACGTGGTAAAGATGCCAGAAGACACGGTAAACCAACTGAACGAGATATACAACAAAAAAACAGATCAAGAAAAAGAATCGGTCGTAAAACTAGAGGAACTTGTTCAGCGCCTCAACATACAGGATTCGGATTCAGTGTAGAAAGCGCAATAGATCATAGTCTCGATATATCGCCAGAACGTCTCGCAATGAACGGGTTGGGTTTTATGGAACGCGAGTTATAGACGATGTTTCGTATGCTTTTCAGTTCAGAAGAGTCGTCTGGCCTGCGTACGCCGTCTAGGACTTTCCGAGATTCACGGAAAACGGCGCTGTTCGTCTTGCTCGGCGCATCTTTCCGAGTTTTGTCGGAAAACTCGGCGGCTCCGTTCGGCCGCTGCGTGCGTGGTGGCATTACCCCTGCCCACGAATGCCCGTATTTCAAGTAGTCGGTAGAAGCAAAATACAGACGCGTATGGGCAGGGACGGAGGCCCGATTGCCATGATTCCAACAAACCGGCACGAGGCAAGCGCGGCTCGGGCACGAGCCTGCCGAGGTTATAAAGAGGGGTTAGTCGTTTTGCCAACTGTCTTTCCCGCGCCCAAATACAAGGCACGCCGACCGTGCCCGACTGCGCACAGGAAGAGCCGGATCAAGATCCGCGGCCCTGCGCACGGCCGGATCCTGCCGCAACCGGCGCGAAAGGCCTGATCGCTGGAGTCGGTCACACCCCGCCATCTGGCCCCCGATCACGCCGATTTGCCGGAATCCGCGCCCCGCCTAGACTTTAATCGGGGGCGCGGGCGGGGGCGGCAGTTGAAGTTTTCCGAGCTGGCCGGCGCCTTCGGTCTCATGGAGGGCACGCGCAAGAGGACAGAGCTCACCTCGATACTCTCCGGGCTACTCTCAAAGACCCCGCCGGACCTGCTCCCAAAGGCCGTGTACTTGATACAGGGGAAACTGCGCCCCGACTACGAGGGCGTGGAGCTGGGAGTGGCAGACCGGCTCGCGGTGCTGGCGCTCTCAAAGTCGGCCGGCGTGCCCGCATCGGACGTGAGGCGCGCGTACGGCGAGGCCGGCGACCTGGGCGCGGCGGCCTCGCAGATAATGAAGCGCCGCGCGCAGACCACGTTCATGGCCCAGGACATCACCGTCGAGCGCGTCTACGAGACGCTGCTCAAGATAGCGCGCCTGGGCGGCTCGGGCTCGCAGGGCATGAAAAAGACGTACATATCCAGCCTGCTCAACGATTCGACGCCAGACGAGGCGCGCTTTGTCGTAAAGCTGCTGCTCGGCACGCTGCGCCTGGGCGTCGCGGAGAACACGATAATGGACGCGCTGGCCTCGGCCACCGGCACCACCAGGCCCATGCTGGAAAGGGCGTACAACGTCTGCTCCGACCTCGGAAAGGTGGCCCAAGCGGCGGCCGCCGGCGGCGAGGCGGCCCTGCAAGAGTTCAGGATGTCGGTCTTTAGCCCCGTGCGCCCCATGCTGGCCGACCGCGCCAGGAGCGGCGCCGAGGCTCTCGGCAGGGCCAGCCCGCTGGCCGCCGAGTACAAGCTGGACGGCGAGCGCGTGCAGCTGCACACCGACGGCGAGCGCACCGTCCTGTACTCGCGCAGGCTCGAGGACATCACCTCGTACTATCCGGACATCGTCGAGCGCGTCCCGCCGTCGGTCTCGGCTGGCAGCGTGGTGCTCGAGGCCGAGGCCGTCGCGACCGACCCGGCGACGGGCCGCTTCCTCCCGTTCCAGGAGCTGATGCACAGGCGGCGCAAGTACGGCGTGGAGCGGGCGGTCAAGCAGTACCCCATATCGGCGAACGTCTTCGACGTGCTGTACGCCGACGGCAGGGGCCTGCTCGACGCGCCCTACTCGGAGCGGCGGGCCCTGCTCGAAGAGATCGTAAAGCAGGACGACTTTGTGAGGCTGGTGCCGATGTCCGAGGCCTCCGACGAGGCGCGCATAGACGAGCTGCTCGAAGAGTGCCTGGCCTCGGGGGCCGAGGGCCTCATGCTGAAAAAGCCCGGCTCCGCCTACCAGGCCGGCTCGCGCGGGGCCAACTGGCTCAAGCTCAAGATAGAGTACCGCAACGAGCTGGGCGACAGCCTTGATCTTGCGGTCATAGGCGCGTTCTACGGGCGGGGGCGCAGGACGGGCAAGTACGGCGCGCTGCTGCTTGCCACCTACGACGAGGGCTCGGACCGCTTCTGCAGCGTCTGCAAGGTGGGGACCGGCTTTACCGACGAGAGCCTCGACCGCATATACCAGATGCTCTCGGGCAGCGTGGAGCTGCGGCGCGACCCCCGGGTGGTCAGCGGCATGGAGCCGGACGTCTGGTTCGCCCCCCGGGTCGTCATAGAAGTGGTCGCCTCGGAGATAACGCAGAGCCCCGTGCACAAGGCGGCCATGGATTCGGCGCGCAGGGGGGCCGGCCTGGCGCTGCGGTTCCCAAAGTTCACCGGGCGCGTGCGCGCCGACAAGGCACCCGAGGACGCCTCGACCGACGCCGAGCTGGTCGCGCTGTACCGCGCGCAGGAGCGCACGCAGGCGGCATCCGGCCCTGAATAGTTAAAATACGCGCGCCCGGGCCGGCCGCGCGTTGAGGGCGCGCGCTGTCAGCTACGAGTCTCTGGAGGAAAGCCGCCTGCGCTGCCTGCGCGCGGACGCGGGCGGGCCCGGATTCGCAGAGTCGGTCTCCGAAACCCTGGCCTCGCGGCCGCGCCGCGTGCTGCCGCGGTTTTTCTACGACAAGAGGGGCTCGGCGCTGTTCGAGCAGATATGCGAGCTGCCCGAATACTACGTGACCCGGACAGAAAAGTCGATACTCGAGACGGTGCGCTCGCAGCTTGGCAGGCACCTAGACGGGGACTTTCGCTTCGTGGAGCTGGGCAGCGGATCGGACGCCAAGGCGCGCTACGTCCTGGACGTGCTGCACGAGGCGCAGGAATCGGTGGAATACGTGCCCATCGACGTCTCGGATTCGGCTGTGCCGGCCGCGGCCGCGCTGGTGCGCGACTATCCGCGGCTGAGGGCCACCGTGGTGCTGGGCACCTACGAGGCAGGCCTGCGCGCCGCGGGGCGGGAGGGCGGCGCCGACCTGGTGGGGTTCTTCGGTTCCAGCATAGGCAACATGGAGAGGGCCGAGGCGGAGCGCTTCCTCTCGGCGGTCTCGGGGGCGCTGGGCGGCCGCGGCATGCTGCTGATGGGAGTCGACCTGGCAAAGGACAGGAAGATGCTGGAGCCCGCGTACAACGATTCGAGGGGGATAACTGCTAGGTTCAACCTGTCGGTGCTGGAGCGCATGAACTCGGAGCTGGGCGCGGACTTTGACCCCGGCTCGTTCGAGCACCTGGCCTTTTACAACGAGGCCGAATCCCGCATAGAGATGCACCTGCGCTCGGCAAAGAGGCAGCGCGTCAGGGTGCCCGGCGCCGGCCTCGACTTTGTGCTCCAAGAGGGCGAGACCATACACACCGAAAACTCGCACAAGTACTCGCCGGCCGCCATAGAGGCCATGGCCGGCTCGGCCGGGCTGGAGACTGTGCGCGTCTGGCAGGACGCCGAATCGATGTTCGCCGTCGTGCTGGCGCGCCGAAAAAAGAGTTAAGTACCCTCGCTCGGGGGCGCACGCATGAAGCCGCTCGCCTTGGTCGCCGCCCTGGCGGTCTTTGCCGCCCCGGCCGCGTGGGGGGCCGGCTGGTGCGAGGACGGCATGGAGCCGGTGGCCAAAAAGTCCGACGGGACCGTGGCGTGCGTGATGCCCGGCACGGCCCAGGCGCTCATCGAGCGCGGGTGGGGGACCGGCGCGCCCGAGCCGCCGGCCGAGGCGATGCGGGAGCCCGGAACGGACGGCCCCGGGGATGTCGAATTCACCGAGGAGGAAAAGTCTTGGCTCGCCGAAAACGGGCAGATATTCGTGGCATACGATCCGGGCTGGGCTCCGTACGAGTATTCGGATGCCGGCAAGATCGCCGGCCTCGCAGGCTACTACATGCCTATGTTCGAGGCTGCCACGGGCGCCGACTTCGTAAAGCACGATGTGGACGACTGGACCGGCGCGCTCGAGGCGGTACGGGACGGCAGCAACCACGTGTTGCTGGCGGCCGGCATCACCGACGAGCGCAAGGAATACCTGGGCTACACCGAGCCCCACACAAAGCTGTCGTGGAACATCGTCACGCTGGCCGGATCCGATCTGGACCCGAACAGCCTAGAGGCGTACGACGTGGGCGTCATACGCAACTATGCGGTGGTAAGATGGCTGGACGAAAACATGCCGCAGCTAGAGTACTCGACGCACGACACCGAGGCCGACGCGTTCGAGGCCCTCGTCTCGGGCAAGACCGACGCGCTCATACAGGTGTGGGGCGTGGCGCTCGCGTCGGCCGACAAGGACGGCGTATCGATATCCAACGCGGGCAGCATCGGCGACGATCTGCTCCTGGCCGCCGCCTACCCCAAGGACGAGGCAGTGCTCGGATCCATAATGCAGAAACTGGTCGCTTCCGTGCCCGGCGAAAAGTACGCCGAGATCGAGGCCCGCACCGTCCTGGACTACCGGCTGGACGGCGCCGAGAGGCAGTGGCTCGAATCCAACCCGACGGTGACGGTCGGCATCGACACGGACTGGCCGCCGTACGAGTACGTAGAGGACGGCGAGGTGTCCGGGCAGACAAAGCTGTACATGGACGAGATCGGCCGCCTGACGGGGCTGGAGTTTGACACCGACACGCGCCCCTGGGATCAGGTGGTCGAATCCCAAAAGGACGGCAACGCCACGGCGCTCTTTGCGGTGGCAAAGACGCCCGACCGCCTCGAGTTCATGGACTTTACCCGACCGTACGCGCCGGCGCTCTGGAGCCTGGTCACGGCAAGCGAGCAGAGCCTCGAGCCGACCGACCTTGCGGGCCTCAAGAGCGGATCCGTACGCGGCTACGCCGTCCAAGAGTGGATGGAGACCAACATGCCCGGCGCAGAGTTTGCCGCCTACGACGACCACGCCTCGGCGTACGAGGCGCTAAAGTCGGGCGAGCTGGACGTGTTTCTGGATTCTTGGGACGTAGTCTCGGTCTCTGCCGCCAGGCTTGGCATCGACGGCCTGTACAACTCGGGCGCGCTGGACGCCTCCGATCCGATCTCGCCGATAACCATCGGGTATCCGAAGAGCCAGCAGGAGCTGGGCTCGATACTGCAAAAGGCGCTCGACGTCATACCGCCGGAGCGCAGACAGCTGTTCGCGGCAAAGGCGACATTCGAGGCGCTGGCCACCGAGGATCAGAAAGAGTGGCTGTCCGGCTCGCCCGTAGTCCGGGTGGCGTACGATCCCGACGGGGCCCCCTTCGAGTACCGCGGCGAGGACGGCCGGATAGCCGGCTTCGCGGCGGGCTACATGCCGGCAATCTCGTACATGACCGGCCTACAGTTCGAGCAGACCGATACGCCGACGTGGGACGCCGCGCTAGAGGCCATGGAGGGCGGCGAGGCCGACGCGATGTTCGCGCTGGCAGAGACGCCCAAGCGCCTCGAGTTCATGGGCTTTACGCGGCCGTACGCGACGGTCCCGTGGAACGTGGTCACTTCCGGCGCCGAGACCGTGGATCTGGAGTCGGCAAAGGCGGGCACCGTGGCAGGCTACGCCATAGAGGCGTGGCTGGACGACAACATGTCGGATCTAGAGTACTCTTCCTACCCGGATCACGCCGGCGCGCTCGAGGCGCTCTCGTCCGGCGAGATAGACGCCATTTTGGACACTTTTGAGGTGGTAGAGGCCGCCGCGGGCGAGGACGCGGGCCTCGTCAACGCCGGAACCGTCGGCGACGGGCTGGACTTTGCGGTGGGCTATTCGCTAAAGAGCGGCGAGCTTGGCGGCGTGCTGCAGAGCGCGATGGACGCCATGCCCGGGGCGCTGCACGCCTCGATATACGCGTCTGCCTCGGGCTAGCCGAGCGGGTACGAGGCCAGCACGGTCGCTATTCCGACCAGCACGACGAGCCCGAACGACTTTGCGGTGCCGAACCCGTGCGCCGACTTTACGGCCTTTACGGAAACCACGGTGAGCCAGACGGCGGCACCGGCGACGATCAGCAGCACGAGTGCCAGGTACCCCAGCAGCGGCCCCAGCTGCTCGGCGGCCTCCTCCGGGCCGGCCTCCTCTAGCGAGCCCAGGTCGGCAGAGGCAAACTCGGAGGCCATCAGAAAGGCGGGGCCTGCCAGCAGCAGCGACACCACGGCGACTGGCACGTTGACGTGCAGCATGACGGCGACCACGCGCCTCCAGTCCCTGCTGCCGCCCAGCAGCGCGCCGCCCGCGTAAAAGAGGGCAGCCGAGATGAGGCCCGAGGCGATCGAGGTGACGGCGTACCAGGCCAGGCTGGCCGCGTCGCTCGGCAGGCCGACCTGCCCGAGGCTCTCCTGGTACTCTGGCGGCAGGGACACCGAGGCCAGCGGCAGCGCCGGCAGCATCCCGATGACCGACGCGACTGCCAGCACGCCGGCCGCCTGGTACAGGTGATCCCCGCCTATGCGCGCAAAGGCGCGGCTCGGCGAGGTGACGACCTGCAGGATCAGGGCCGCGTCCACGAGGTGGCGCCGGGCGCGCCCGCTCTAAAACGTACCGGCCGGAGATTCTGAGCAATTCGGGCGCCGGGCCTGCTTGCGCGGCCCCCGGCGCCAGATCCGGGATCGGTTTCCGGTTCTTTTGGGCCGCGCGCCGCGCCTCGTGCAAGAGTTCGGGCCGCCCGTGGCCGCAAGCCGAGTATCGTAGCCGGCTTTGGCCCGTATATGACACGAAAGCGGCGGGAATTGCGGTTGAGAAAAACGAAGCCAAGGGCCCGAACGGGCCGATGGCGAGAGTCAGAGCCTGCTATGCCGAGCCCCCGAATCCGCCTTGGCGCCTTCCAATATCAAGATCGCGCAGCTCTGGGGGCCAAGCGCGAGAGCTGGACTGACGCCGGACGCGGCCATCGGATCCCGTCGCCGGAAGGCGATCCGAAACGCCGCACGCGGGCTACCGGCGGCGCCCGAATCGGAGCTCTAGAGCTTTTCTGCGCACCGGAAACCCGCGAAGAGCCAGCGCTCGTCGAGCCTGAAAAAGTTGCGGTAGCTGTTCCGTATGGAGCGCGACGGGGTGGCAAACGAGCCGCCCCGCAGCACCTTTTGGCCCGTGAACCACTTGTCGTTGTACTCGTCAAAGCCGCTCTCGAAGCCGGGATACCCCGCGAATTCGGAGCACGTCCACTCCCAGACGTCGCCGGTCATCTGCTCGCAGCCGCACCAGCTTGCCCCTCCGGGGTAGCTTCCGACGGCCGACGGGCGCCACAGGAACGATTCGAGTAGGTTGCAGCGCGACGGGTCCGGCGCCGAGCCGCCCCACGGGTGGGCCGACTTGGGCCCCCCGCCCGAGGCCGCCTTTTCCCACTCGGCCTCGGTGGGCAGGCGCTTGCCGGCCCACTTGCAGTAGGCCTCGGCCTCGTAGTAGCTGACGTGGACCACCGGCTCGTCGGAGGCAAGCTCGCGCACGCCTGCGAGGCCGCGCGTGAGCCACCGCCCGCCCTCCTTTTCCCAGTACATGGGGGCCTCCCAGCCGTGCTTTTGCACCGCGTCCCAGCCGTCCGAGAGCCAGTGGCGGTAGTCCGAGTACCCACCGTCCTCGACGAACTTTAGGTACTGCGCGTTGGTGACGGGGTACCGCGCAAGCTCGTAGTCCTGCAGGTACACCCTGTGCTCCGGCAGCTCGACATCGTAGCAGAACCCGCCGCCCGCGTGGCCCAGCTCGTACAGCCCGCCCGCTATGCGGACAGTCTCGGGCCCGGACCTGCGCGCGGCCGGCGAGGCGCCGCGCGAGACGGGCTCGTACGCTTCGGCCAGCATGTGCTGCAGGTCGTAGACCAGCAGCTCCTGGTGCTGCGCCTCGTGGTGCTCGCACATCTCGAAAAGGGCGCGCTCTTCCGGCCCCAGCTGAGCCGACTCTAGGAACTTGAGGACCTGCTCGGTGGTGCGCCCGTAATACCGGAGCATCTGCTGCGCGGTCGGGCGCGAGACCGACCCGCGCGAGCCCTTGTCGCGCGGCGATCCGAACCTGTTGTAGTACGAGTTGAGGTACCACGCGTGGCCGTCCTTGTGGGGCTCGTAGGACGGATCGGCCTTGGAGAGGGCCACCTCGTAGAGCCAGCTGACGTGGCCGATGTGCCACTTTGGCGGGCTCGCGTAGCGGGCAGTCTGGACGGCGAAGTCGTCCGGCCGCAGGTTGCGCACCAAGTCCATCGTGGTCTTGCGCGAGGCCGCGAAGGTTTCCAGCAAAGGATCGGCTGCGACCGTGGCCATGCCCGCGCCCGCGGCCAGAGCCCTATTATACCTAGGGCGCACGCCCGGTTAACCCAAAAGTTCCGCCGGAGGGAGAATGATTTCCGATCGCAAATAGGCCAAAACGGGCAAAACGGCGGCGTCAGAAAGAATGGCTCGTCCGGCTCCGTTCCTGCCGCAGCCCAGACTGGCCGGCGCCCGCGCCGCCGCCCGGATTCGGGCGCAGGCATGAACCTGACCGACGCAGCGCGCAGCGTCCCCGCCCGTCTCGGGCCGTCTTGCCGGATTTTCGGATCAGCCGGGCGGCCCTAGTCCGGACTACAGAAAGAGCGGCATCGCCTCCAGCACGTCCGACTGCTGCTTTGCGACCAGCGCGGCGTGCCTGCGGGCCTAGGCCACCGAAGCGACGTTCTTGCCGCCGGTAGCGGCCAGCACGACGCAGCTGGCAACGTCTCGGCGGCCGTACCTGGCGTTGGGCGCGGCCGAGAACCCGGGGCGGCCCACGGCCTCGGCGAACCCGTCCATCATCCGTTCATATGTGGGGCGGTCGCCCCTCCGAGCTCGTCCCGGGCGGTTCCTCTTCGTGTCGGTTGAGGCGTCGTCCAGGACGGCCGTTTTTGGATCTTTCGGTGGGCCCTGCCGGCGATCGCTTTCCGGGCTCCGCCAGGGTACTTTTGGGTTAACTGCTGATCGCAGCTAGGATTAAAGCCGAGATCGTGGCCGGCGCGCCGTTGTCTCAAGACGCGGTCATGGACACGGTCCGGGCGTTCTTCGAGGTGGGGCGCACAAAGGAGCTGGCAGCCATACCGCGCCTGATGCTCGACGATCCGCGCTTTTCCAGCTTTGGGGAATCGCACCCGTACGGGCTGCGCGGGGCCGCCGAGAGCGTCGCGCTCGAGGAGCTGCGCTTCGTCGGCATGTCCGACTACCAGTACAGCATACGCGACCAGAAGGTGAGCGTGTTCGGGGACGTGGCCGTGGCCGCGTTCACCGTCGAGCAGCAGGGCATGCTCGTGGATTCAAAGACGTTCGCCGGCGAGCACGTAAAGGCCCAGACGCGCGCCACGTTCGTCCTAGTGCAAAAGGGCGGCTGGAAGATAGCGCACACGCACATGTCACGGTTTTGACTTTTTCTTTCCGCGCTTTTCGGGCGCCTCGGACACCGACCTCTTGTAGGATTCGTAGGCGGCGTCGGCCGAGGCGTTGCGGTGGACGATGTCGTAGACCGCGCGTATCATGGCCACGGGGTGGTCGGACTGCCATATGTTGCGGCCCATGTCGACGCCGACCGCGCCCCCCTTTACGGCGTTGCGCGTGAGCACGAGCGCGTCCCTTTCTGGTATCTTTTTGCCGCCGGCCACTATGACCGGCACCGGGCACGATCCGGTCACCTGCTCGAACCCCTCGCAGTAGTACGTCTTTACGACGTGCGCGCCCTGCTCGGCGGCCATCCTGCACGCGAGCGAGAGGTACTTTGCGTCGCGGGCCATGTCCTTGCCGACGGCAGTCACTGCCAGCACCGGCATGCCGCAGCCCTGCGCCTCGTTGACCACGCGCCCGAGGTTGGAGACGCTCTGGTGCTCGTACTTTGATCCCACGAACACGGACATCGCCACGGCGGCCGCGTTGAGGCGCAGCGCGTCTGCCATGTCGACGGTTATCTGCTCGCGCGAAAGGTCCTCCCCTATTATGCTCGGGCCGCCCGATATCCTCAGCACGACGGGGACCGGCGCGTTGGGATCCACGCACGTCCTCAGTATGCCGCGCGTGAGCATCAGCGAATCGCAGTGCCTCACCAGCGGCCCGACGGCGCGCCGGGGATCCTCGAGCCTCGAGGTCGGGCCCAGAAAGTACCCGTGATCGACTGCCAGCATGAGGGCCCGCTTGTCGCGCGGGTTTATCACGCGCGCGAGCCGGTTGCGCATGCCCCAGTCCACGGGCAAAGCCGCCGGGCGGCCGGAATTAAGCCTTTCCCGTGACTATTATCTTCATGGCGCCCTCGCCCGACCTCGCCAGATCGAATGCCTTTTGGGAATCCGCCACGCCGAACGAGTGCGTGATCAGGGGCCCCAGGTCCAGCGCGCCCGATATCATGCCGAGGGCCTCGCGCGTGTCCGCGTCCGAGGCCGCGTAGCTCGACACCAGGGAGACCTCGCGCGCGTACAGGTCGGAAAGGTCAAAGTCGGCCGTCGTGCCGCGCGGCGGCACGCCGAACAGCATCACCGTGCCGCCCTTGCGCACCGAGCGGATCGCTTCCAGCAGCGCCGCGGGGCTGCCCGTGGCCACCACGGCCGCGTCGGCGCCGCCGGCCCCCCGTATCCGCTCCGCGGCAGAGCCTGCCTCTAGCGGCTCGGCGCCGGCAGAGCGCGCAGCCTCCAGCCTGTACGCGTTCGTATCGGAGCAGAACACCTTCGAGGCGCGCCGCCCCCCCAGCATCGCGTGCATTATGCCGGTCGGCCCCGCCCCGAAGACCGCCAGCGAATCTCCGTCGCGGAACGGTATCTTTTTCCACGCCCGCAGGCAGCAGGCCAGCGGCTCTATCATGGCCGCCTCCTCGAAAGAGACCGAGTCGGGCAGCCTCAGCACCCCGAGCTTGGCGTTGGGCGCCGGGACGGTGTACAGCTCCGAGAGGCCGCACGGCCACAGGTTGGTGCTCGAATACGTCTCGCAGAGCGTCTCGGCGCCGTGCCCGCACAGCCTGCAGCTGCCGCACGGGACGTGGTGGTGCGTAAAGACGCGATCCCCCGGCTCGAACCCGGCGCCCCTGCCGGCCTCGACTACCGTCCCTGCCGGCTCGTGGCCCAGCCGCATCGAGGGCTTGCCGTAGCTTCCGAATACCTTCTCGACGTCCGAGCCGCATATGCCGCAGGCGGCCATCCTGACCAGCAGCTCGCCCTCGCCGGGGGGCGGCACGTCGACTCTGGACACCGAGACGGTCGAAGGCCCCGATACCGAGGCTGCCAGCGACGAGGCCACCCTCACACACCCAGTATGCTCTTTAGCATCGCGCGGTAGTCCACGTCGGTCTTTTTTCCGCCCGCCGCCGGCAGGGCGAACACGAGGGCCTTTGTGGAGGCGCGCACGCGCGTCATCTCGTCGGATATGGGCCCGGCCACGTCGTCGCCGACCAGCACGAGCCCCACGTCCGGATCCGAGGCCAGCTCCCTTATGCTGTCGAGGGCCTTTTCGGGGGTGGGCGAGACGCGCCCGGGGACGCCTGCCAGCTGAAAGCTGGCCACGAAAGACTTGGTGCCCACCGTATAGACCTTCACGGGCGCGCGGGCGCGGCGCCTGTAATTTAAATTTAGGAGGGCCGGGCCCCGCCGCATGGAGATAGACCGATCCAAAAAGGTGTACGTCTTTACCCACGGCAGGGCGGACCTGCGCGAAAAGGCGGCCGCGGCGCTGGAGTCGGCCGGCTTCGACAGGGGCAGCCTCGTGGACGCGGCGCCCGACAGGACGGGCCTGCCGGGCGAGTACATGGCGATGCTGTGGATGCCGCCCGACCCCGACCACATAAAGATCCAAGTGATAACGGCCGTAAAGGACGCGCCCCCCGAGGGCATGATAGGCCGCTGGAAGGGCGTCGAAAAGGACGACATCGGGACCGTCCCGCTCAGCTGAAGCCTATGCCGAGGCGCGAGGCCTCCTTTCCCGGATCCGGCTCGGCCTCGCGCAGATCCAGGTATGCCAGCGCGTCCGATACGAGCTGCTCGGCCTCGCCGGCCGGCGCGTTCAGCTCGGACTGCGCGAGGCGCACGTACCCGCCGATCGCCCCGTCGCTCCGGTCGGAGCCGCTCGCCGAAATGAGGTACGCCATCCTCTCTATGCGCTCGTTTCCGTCCATGTCACATGTCCGCGATTATCCGCTTTATGCGGGTTATGAGGCGCATCTTGGCCGATACCGGCATGTCCGGCTCGACCGTCACGAAGACGGTCCTCTTTGGGGTGTACACCACCAGCTGGCTGACGCGCTCGCGCTCGACGTGCACGTACCTGACCTTGCCTAGGGACCTGTCGAACTCGCGGCGCATGCGGCGCCTCTCGGCTATCTGCTGGCAAAAGTGCTCCTGCTCGCGCTGCGATTCCAGCGAGGTCTTGCCCTCCTTCATGATGCTCTCGACGATGTTGCCCTTTAGGTCGATTATGCCCACGAAGCGCATCTTGGGGCTCAGGCCGATCACCTTGTCGACCACCGACTTTAGATCCTTCACGGGGTGCGCGCCCGGCGGCTCCTATTTGAACATAACCTAGAGGCCCCTGGCCACGGCGCCCACGAAGCCGGGGTACTCCTCGTCGTCGAACGAGGTCTTTTTGTAGTCGCCGCGCCGGACCGACTCTTTGAGGGAGTCGAGGTGGTAGCAGCGCCGCGGCCTGGCAAAGTAGAACCCCGGGCACGAGCAGAAGCCGGCGTCCGGATCTGCCCAGTACTCGCGCCCCGCCGAGACGGTCCATACCCGGCGGCCGCTGGGCCCGAACTCGTGCAGAAAGACGCGCACCTGCCGGGCCACCGCCGGGCCCGGGCCGGCCCCGTATAGATAGGTTAATCACCCCGGACGGGCGCGGCGGGGCGTGCCGGCAAGGATGGTGCCCTCCAAGCCGGCGCTGGTCCTCGAAGAGGACGGCAGGCACCTGGTCGTCTCGGACGTGCACGTCGGCTTTGAGGCGCTCTTCGAGGGGGTGCGCGCGGGCGGCGGGGGCGCGCGAGAGGCCGCCGGCGCCATATCCGAGATACTGGAGGGCGAGGATCTGAGCTCCCTGGTGCTGCTCGGCGACACAAAGTCGGGCACCGGCGCCATAACGAGCCAGGAATGGGAGCAGGTGCCAGAATTCCTGGACATCCTAAAGTCGCGCGCCGACATCACGCTGGTCCCGGGCAACCACGACGCGGGGATCTCGCGCCTGGTCCCGTCGGGCGTGCGCATGACCGGGCCCGGCGGCCTGGTGCTCGGCGGCACGCTGCTCATGCACGGCCACGCCATGCCCCCGCGCAGCTATTCGCACGTGAGGCGCCTCGTCGCCGGCCACGTCCACCCCGCGTACAGGGACCCCGATTCCCTGCTTGCCGGCAGCAGGGTGTGGGCGTGGCTGCGCGTGCCCAAGAGGAGCATCTTCCCGTCCGAGCGGGGGCAGCTGGACGTGGTGCTCGTCCCCGCGTTCAACGAGTACATGCTGCCGGGCCGCGCGCGCTCGCCGTCTGCCCTCTCGCGGCGCCTGCGCTCGGCCTCCGAGGCCCGCATAGTCACCCTGGACGGCTCGCTCATCGGCGGCGCAGACCGGCTGAGCCGCGTCATCTGAGGTACGGCTCGAGGGGGCCGCGCGTGGTCTCGTTGGACTTTAGCCACTCTAGCGTGCGCACGAACGACTCGGCAAGCTCGGTGGTCGTCAGCACCGGCACGCCCATCTCGAGGGCCTTGCGCCGTATCTGGTACTCGTCGTCGAGCATGCCGGCGTACTTTTCCATCGTCGAGGTGCTCGGCACGTTTATGATAAAGTCTATCTTGCGGCCGTGCAGCAGGTCGGCGATGTTGGGCTCGCGGTCCGGCTCGCTTATCTTGTGGACCGTCTCGACTGGCCCCTCGAGCCTCCGGCGGAAGAACTCGGCGGTGTGCTCGGTGGCCAGCACCCGGAAGCCCAGCTTTGCGAGCAGCGCGACGGTGCCGAGCAGCTTTTCCTTTGCGCGCGCGCCGCCTGCCGTGACCAGGGCCGCGCCCTCCGAGGGCAGGCCGTAGCCGACCGACGTGAGCGCCTTTGCCAGCGCGTCGTAAAAGCTCTCCCCGAAGCAGGCGGCCTCGCCGGTCGACTGCATCTCGACGCCCAGCACGATGTCGGCTCCGTCCAGCTGCATGAACGAAAACTGCGGGGCCTTTATGCCGTAGCCCTCGGTCTTCCAGGCGCCGTCGGGCACGTCGGGCAGCTCCATCCCCAGTATCGCCTTGGATGCCATCGATATGAGGTTGGTGCGCGACATCTTGGAGACGAACGGCATGGACCGCGAGGCTCGTATGTTGAGCTCTATGACGTAGACGGTGCCGTCGTGCACCAGGAACTGCAGGTTGAACGGCCCGCGCACGTTGAACGTCAAAGCTATCTTGCGCGTGTACTCGGCGACCTCCTCCATTATGCGGTTGTCCAGCCTCCAGGGCGGCATGCACATCATCGCGTCGCCCGAGTGGACGCCGGCCCTGTCGATGTGCTCCACTATGGCCCCGATGACGACGCGCCGCCCGTCGCAGACGCCGTCGACGTCCAGCTCGAGCGAGTCGAGCATGAACTTTGATATCACCACGGGGTGGTCCGGCGATGGGCTCGGCACGCTGCGCGCGTACTCGGACAGGCCCGACGGCGACCAGACCACCCGCATGGCCGCCCCGCTGAGCACGTACGAGGGCCGCACCAGCACCGGGTAGCCGACCTCGCGCGCGAACTCTTTCGCCTCGGGCACGCTCGAGAGCGCCTGCCACCGCGGCTGCCGTATGTGGAGCTTGTCCAGCTCGGTGCTGAACGTAGAGCGGTTCTCGGCCCTGTCCACGTCGCGCGCGGCGGTGCCCAGCAGGCGCACGCCGGCGCCGTCCAGGTCCAGCGTCAGGTTGTTGGCCGTCTGCCCCCCCACGCACGTCACCACGCCGCGCGAGCCCTCGAACTCGGCGATGTCCAGTATCCTCTCGAGGGTCAGCTCTTCGAAGTACAGGCGGCTGCATATGTCGTAGTCCGTAGAGACTGTCTCGGGGTTGCAATTCACGACGGAGACCTCGCCGGCGCCGTTCTCCTGCAGGCCCCATACCATGTTCACCGTACCCCAGTCGAACTCCACGCTGCTGCCTATGCGGTAGGGCCCCGCGCCGAGCACCAGCACCCCGCCGCCGGGCGGGCTCACGTCGTGCGAGCTGCCCCCGTAGGTCATGTACAGGTAGTTGGTCTTTGCGGGCCACTCCGCCGCCAGCGTGTCTATCTGCTTTACGTACGGCAGTATGCCGTTCTCCTTTCGGGCCCGGCGGACGCGGCGCTCGTCCGATCCGGCCGCGCGCGCTATCTGCCTGTCCGAAAAGCCCATGCGCTTTAGCTCCAGCAGGCGCCGCGGCTCGAGCGAGGCAGAGCCGGCGGCCTCGGCTATGCCGCGCAGCTTTTCTATGAACCACGGGTCTATCGAGGAGAGCGAGTATATGCGCGGGGTGGACACGCCGCGCCCGATGGCCTGTGCCACCCTGTGCAGTATCTGATCGTCGGGATCTGCCAGCGCCCTTTCCAGCTCCTCGTCGGACATGTCCGGCTCGGGGAGCCTGTTGAGGGCCATGCCGTCGCGGCCCGCGTCGAGCATGCGCACCGCCTTTTGCAGGGATTCTTCGAAGGTGCGCCCCACGGCCATGACCTCGCCGACCGACTTCATGGTCGGGCCCAGCCTGCGGTTGGCCCTCTCGAACTTTGAAAAGTCCCAGCGCGGGTGCTTGCAGACGATGTAGTCGAGCGACGGCTCGAAGCAGGCCGTCGTGGACTTCGTGATGCGGTTCTCCAGCTCGGGCAGGGTGTACCCGAGGCCTATCTTGGCCGACATGTACGCCAGCGGGTACCCGGTGGCCTTGCTTGCCAGCGCCGAGGACCTGGACAGGCGCGGGTTTATCTCGATGGCCGCGTACCTGTCCGAATCCGGATCGAGTGCGTACTGGATGTTGCACTCGCCGACTATGCCGACGTGCCCGGTGGCCCGCAGCGAGGCGGTCCGCATGGCGTGGTATTCGGAGTTGTCCAGCGTCTGCGACGGGGCCACCACGATGTTGTCGCCGGTGTGGACGCGCATCGAGAGCACGTTCTCCATGTTGCAGACGATGACGCTGTTTGATTCGGCGTCGCGCATGACCTCGTACTCTATCTGCTTCCAGTGCCCGACGTACTCTTCGACCAGGACCTGGCCGACCATCGAGGCGTTGATGCCGCGCCCCACTATCTCGTGCAGCTCTATCTCGTTGTGCGCCACGCCTCCGCCCTTGCCGCCCAGCGTGTACGCCACGCGCACGATGACGGGGTAGCCCAGCATGGCCGCGGCCTCTTTTGCCCCCTCAAAGTCCGAGACGGTCCGGCTGCGCAGGACGGGCACGCCGCACTCGGACATGGAATCCTTGAACAGCTGCCTGTCCTCGGTCCTCTTTATGCCGTCGACGGGCGTGCCCAGCACCCTGATGCCGTGCCTGGCCAGGGCGCCGGATTCGTCGAGTTTCACGCCGCAGTTGAGCGCCGTCTGGCCCCCGTAGGCCAGCATGACGCCGTCGGGCCGCTCCGATTCTATGAGCGATTCGACGTACTGCGGGGTGACGGGCAGCAGGTACACCCTGTCCGCGAAGCGCGTGTCGGTCTGTATCGTGGCGATGTTTGGGTTTATCAGCACGCTCCTGATGCCGTCCTCGCGCAGCGCCTTGAGGCACTGGCTGCCCGAATAGTCGAACTCGCCGGCCTCTCCTATCTTTATGGCGCCGCTGCCCAGGACCAGCACGCTGCCAAGCTGCTCGGAGCGCGGCATCAGCGCCCCCCCATGAGCCGCCCGAGCCGCTCGAAGACGAACCGGCAGTCGTACGGGCCCGGCGAGGCCTCCGGGTGGAACTGGACGGCGACGGCCGGCTTTTCGCGGTGGCGTATGCCCTCGACGGTGCCGTCGTCGGAGTTTCTGAACCACAGCCCGTACTCGGAGCCGCCAAGCGAATCGGGATCGATGCAGTACCCGTGGTTCTGGCTGGTGACGTACACCCTGCCGGTCCCCTCCTCGAGGCACGGCTTGTTCTGGCCCCGGTGGCCGTACTTTAGCTTGTACGTGCCGGCGCCGCCGGCAAGCCCCATTATCTGCGCGCCGAGGCATATGCCCAGCGTGGGCACGCCCTCCGAGACCAGCTGCCGCACGGCGGAGACCGTCCGGGCGCACATCTGCGGATCGCCGGGCCCGTTGCTGACGACCACGCCGCGCGGCGAGTGCGACATTATCTGCTCGGCGGTGCTGTCCCACGGCACCCGCACCGCGCGGTACCCCATCGATACCACGTTGCGCAGTATTGCGTTCTTTGCGCCGGCGTCTATGACCACGACCGGATCCCCCGAGCCGTACTCTTGCGCCTCCTTTACGGAAACCGCGTCCACAAAGCTGCCCCTTTCGTACTTTTCGGCGCGCCCCAGCCGGTCCAGCACGGCCGCCGCGTCCACCGGATCCTCCGAGACGCACAGGGCGCCCATCATCACGCCGCCCGAGCGCAGCTTTTTGGCCAGCTCGCGCGTGTCGATGCCGGCGATGCCTGGCACGCCCTCCGAATGGAGCCACTCGTCGAGGGTCATCTCCAGCCTCCAGTGGCTGGCAGTCTCTGCCAAGCTGTGGACCGCCAGGCCGCGCGCCTGTATGCGGTCGGACTCGAACGCGTCCGGTATGCCGGCGCCGCCGGCCGACTTTTTGGGCACGCCGTAGTTGCCCACCAGCGGGTACGTAAGCGAGAGTATCTGGCCCCCGTAGGACGGATCGGTGAGCGTCTCGGTGTACCCGACCATGCCGGTGTTGAAGACCACCTCGCCGAAGGCGGTGGCAGAGGCCCCGAAGCCCTCGCCGGCGATCGCCGTCCCGTCGTCGAGCACCAAGGCCGCGTGCTTTCTCCTGTGTACAGACCTCCGCGTGGCTATCTTTAACCCTCGACGGATCGCCGGCGGTTGTGATTTAAATTTTTGCGGCCGGCCGTTCGGCGCGATCGGCCCGCCGGCGCGGTTTCCTCGCGCCCGGGCGATCCACGAACTGGCCGGCGATCCGGAGTCCGGTCCCGCGCCGGGTTCTTGCAGAAGCGGGTTCCGCGCCGGCGCGCCTCGGTTCTGCCGCCCCGGATCACGGTATTAATATATGAGCAGTTTCCAACTCCGTGCAAAGGGCGACGCTCGTATTGGAGGGACGGGCTCAGAAAGTCGGGTTGCGCTATTTTGTGGTCGATGAGGCCGAAGAGCGCGACATCACCGGGTATGTGAAGAACTTGAAAAACGGCACGGTTGAGATTGTGTGCGAGGGGAAGATGACATTGGCGGGCTTCGTCGAGGCCATAAGGAGGTTTAGAGAACCAATCGTTGTCGAAAACGTCAGATCAGAATACTCGGAAAGCAAGAACGAATTCGTCGACTTCCACATAGAGCGCGAAGGCCTTGACGAGGACGAGATGGACAGGTTGTCCGACTACGAAAAACTGGACAGAAAAATAGACGCGTCTATAAGCGAAATAACGCACGGGTTTAGTGCGGCTACCAGAGTTCTGAAGCGCCCAACTTCGATACAGCACAAGATGCTAGACAAGCAGGACGAGTCGCTGGCCAAGCAGGGGGAGACTCTAGCCGAGATACGCAACATGTCGTCTAACATGAACGCCATGCTCGATTCTAGATTCCAAAAGCTGGAAAGCGAGATAGCTAAAATAAAGCACAAAATGGAAATTTAGCGCGATGCTACGCGTCGGTATGAAGTTCGCGTAGGCAGGCGTTTCCTAGCGGCGGATCTGCAGGTTTCGGGCGATTGTACACAACCTTCGCGAAGCACCAAGCCGGCGGTCGCTCCGTGTCGAATCCCTGCGCGGGCGCTGCAAGCGGCACTGCAGACCCGGGCCAGAAAAAAAGCCGGCCGCAAGCGGCCCCCCGGATCGCGCCGGACGCCCGACCTGGCGCGCACGAGGCAGACTAACGCCTAGAGTGCCTTGAACGCCTCGCTCCACTTGTGGTAGGCCTGCACCATCTCTATCGAGACGCTCGGCTTGCGGTTGGACATTATGCTCCTAAAGTCGGCCATGTTTATGGGCTCGGGCATCTGCGGCTCCTCGCCCTCGACGGGCTCGCGGTAGTCCGGCGAGCTGAACAACTGGTGTACCGCGTGCAGCTGCGCGCTCTGGCAGACGTCCTTTATGTCGCTGGCGCTGTACCCGTCGAACAGCCTCGCGAGGTCTGCCGCGTTGACCTCCCTGGTCGTGGGCAGCTTGTGCAGGTACATCTCGAAGAGGCGCTCGCGCGCCTCCTGGGTGGGCAGGTTGACGTAGATGCGCTTCTGGAAGCGGCGCAGAAACGGGTGGTCCAGGCTCCAGGGCTTGTTGGTGGCCCCGATCACGTACATCTTTAGGTTCTTGCCCTTGCCGTTGATCCCGTCCATCTCGGTCAGAAACTGGTTCTTGGTGCGCACCTCGCCGCCCACCTCGCTGTTGCGCGAGCCGAGCAGCGAGTCCACTTCGTCTACGAACAGTATCACCGGCTTGTCCTCCTTTTCGGTCATGGTCCGGGCCATCGAGAACACTTTCGAGACGTTCTTTTCGGCCTCGCCCAGCCACTTGCTCATCATGGACGCCGCGTCCACGTTCACAAAGTACCCGTCTATCTCGCTGGCCGTGGCGGCCGCCAGTATGGTCTTGCCGCACCCCGGCGGGCCGTACAGCAGCATGCCGCGCGGCCACCCCAGCGGGAACAGGTCGGCGCGCTTTGTCGGGTACACGATGGATTCGCGCAGGGCGTTCTTTGCGTCGTCGAGCCCGACCACCTCGTCCCAGCTGATGTCGGGCTTTTCCTTCATCACCAGGTCCTCAAAGTCGCTTGCCGCCTCCTGCATGTCTATGGAGCGCTTTTGCTCCTCGGGCGAGGCGCCCGGGTCCACGACCGGCTCGACGCCGTGGGCCCCCTGCAGGACCTTTATCCTCTTTTGGTACGAGGCGGTGCGGGCCTTGTACGTCTCGTTGAGCTTGCTTGCCGGGTACAGCCTCATCAGCTTCACGAGGGTGTCTATGGCCTTTTGGTAGTTGGCGATGGCCATGCCCCGCGCCCCCTGGGAATCGAACCGGATGGCGTCGTTGGCGTGCTTGCTGGCGCTGTTTTCCAGCTCTTGCGGGGCCATGCTCATGTGGGACAATCGCCGAATACGGGGTATATCGCGCGTGTCAAATATAATCAATCCGTTGGTGAAAAAAAATTCACCAGCCCCTCCGGTCTTGACAACTTGTCAAAGTATGTAGATACGGCGGCATATATCCCGGTCCGGCGCCATAGAGCGTGAGCCAGGAGCAGAGGCGCCGCATGAGGCGCATAGACAGGAGGGTGCTCGAGGCCGGCCCCGACGAGCTGCGCAAGATCCAGGAGATGGACGTACAGACGCAGCTGGACTTGGTCTGGTTTTACGACGTGTACGCCGAGCGCATGCCGGTGCCGGGCCGGGGCAGAAAGTAGGCTTTTTATAGACCACTCCGGGAGGCGCCCCGACATCGAATTCAAACCGACGGGGAACACGCTGGCAGCCAAGTGCGTGGCTGCCAGCCCCTCTTAATCAAGCGCCGATACCATCTCCGAGACTTGGTTCATGCCTGCCCTCCAGAACCCGCGCGTCCCCACCGAGAACCCGTGCGCCGCCAGCAGATCCTCGGGCTTTTGCGAGCCGCCGGCGCCGAGTATCTCCATGTACGCCGGCGCAAAGTCGCGCCCCTCCTTCCTGTACCTGCCAAAGAGGGCCAGCGCCAGCAGGTTGCCGAAAGAGTACGAATAGCAGTAAAAGGGGGCGTGGTAAAAGTGCGGTATGGCCGCCCACTCGCGGGAAAACTCGCTCGGCACCCCGACGGCCCTGCCGAACTGCTCCTTTAGGGTGGCAAGGTACGCCTCGGAGGCCTCGGCGACGGTCCCGCCGCCCGACGCCAGCTTGTGCGCGGCCTCCTCGAACACCGTAAAGAACGCCTGCCGTATTATGCTCGCGTACAGGTCGTCCAGGCTGCCTGCCAGCGCCGAGCGCCTCTCCGGGTCCGGCATGCGCCCCGAGAGGGTCTCGTAGAGGAGCATCTCCGAAAAGGTCGAGGCAGTCTCTGCTAGCGGCAGCGGCGCGTCGTGCACCAGTATGGACTGTCCGCGCGCGGCCATGGCGTGGACCGCGTGGCCCATCTCGTGGGCCAGCGTGAACGCGTCGCGGTACGCGCCGGTGTAGCTGAGCATGACGTACGGCGTGGTCCCCGGCGTGACCGAGGCGCAGAACGCGCCGTCGCGCTTGCCGCGCCGCACCTCGGAATCCACGTGCCGCCGTTGGAGCACCTCGCGGACCATGCCGCCGGCGCCTATCTTGTCGAACGCCGAGAGCACCTCCCTCACGGCCGCCGCCCACCCCATCTTTTTTCCGGCGCGCCCGACCGGCGCGTACAGGTCGGCCCTGCCCATCTTTTCCATGCCGCACAGCCGCGCCTTGCGCGCAAAGAACCTCCGGAACACGGCGGCCCCCTCCCTGCACGAGCCGAGCAGCGCGCCGACCGTGCGGTCGTCCAGGTCGTTTGCCGCGTTGCGCGCCGAGATGGGCGAGCCGTACCCGCGCATCCGGACGCACTCGTCGCCCCAGTTGCGCGCCACGTTCTGGTATATCTCGCCGAGCACCCCCATGTGCTGCCCGTACCTGTGCAGCAGCGCGCGGTACGCGGCGCGCCGCTCGGCGGCGCGGGGGCTCTTTACCAGCGTCGAGAGCTGCTCGCGGTTCATTGGCCGCCTGCCCGGCAGCCGGTACTCGAAGGCGCCTGTTATCTTGTCGTATATGCGCACCAGCGCCGAGGCGCCGGTCACCTCGAGGGTCCCCACGACGCGCTCCTCGGGCTCGGAGAGCGAGTGGCGCGCCAAGAGGCGCTTGCGCTCCAGGTACCTGCCCACGCGCCCGGCCCTGCGCCCGAGGCGGCGCGCGCTGCCCCCGTCGAGCTTTTGCCACCACAGCCCGAAAAAGACCGATGCGTTGGAGACTTCGGCCTGCAGCGCGTCGATGCGGGCCGCAAGCGAGGTGGCGGAATCGGACTGCGTGTCCGCCGCGTGGCCGAGCGAGGCGTAGCCGGACAGGCGGGCCATGCGCTCGTGGAGCGCCTCCTTTTCCGATATCACGTTCAGGAAAGCCAGCTCGCCCATCGACGGCTTTAGGGAGCGGCGGCGCGAGCTGAACCCCGAGGCCATGCGGCGCACCGCCCTTATCTCGGCTTCCACGGATCGGGGGGCCACGTCCGCGAGGCTCCACGTGCGCTCCAACGCCGCGCGCGGCCCGGCCGGCACTAAAAAACCGTCGCTCACCACTCTGGCTCTTCTACCATGCGGAGGCCGCCGGGCGCCGGCTCGAAGCCCATCGTTTTCAGGGCCCTTTCTGTCCCGGGCGCGCCGCGCTCCAGCAGCTTGGCCGCGAGCGCCCGCCTGTCGGCGCGGCCCATGTGCTGGCCTATCTTGTACTTGCCGCGTATCTGGTCTGGCCTGGTGCGTATGACGGCCACGTGGTCCAGCACCCCCATGCCGGGCCGGAGCGGCTCGTACCCGCCCTCGGGCTGGTACTTGCGCATGAGGGCGTTGAGCGCGCCGGCCTTTTCGGCCTGGTCATCGACCAGCGATGTCCTCCCCTTTATGACCACGCTGGCGTACAGGGTGTCGGCCATCGAGGCGTCGGTGGGGCTGGAAAAGTACGACGGCAGGAAGGCCAGCTCGCGGTCCGCCTCGAACCCCGAGCGCGGATCGCGCGCCATGTTGTCCAGCTTTTCGCCCCTGACATGCGAGTGCATGTACACGGCCCCCTCCCAGAACGCAAAGTTCATCGGTATTATCTGGGGGTACCCCCGCGCGTCTATGGTGGCCAGCCTGCCCACGCGCTCCTCGGCCAGGAATCTGCGGACGCTGTCCATCGAGCGCATCTGCAGGCGCCCCGTCCAGAGCATCAGTCGCGACCGCCCTGCCTGCGCAGGAACAGCCTCTCGGCCTTGCGGAGGCGGACGCGGCGCGCCGCGTCCTCGCCCATGTCGTACAGCTCGTGGAGCCCCACGTCCACGACCAGCTCGTTCTCGCTCTCCTCGTCGAGATCCTCCTCGATGTCGGTGAGCGCCTCTATGTTCTCGTCGAGCATCTCGAGGCACTCGCGTATGTCCTCTGCCAGGTCGCTGGAAGGCATGCAGGCACCTCGCCGCGGGGCCTTTAAAGGCCCATGGCCCCGGCCTTTTTCCGGAGGGCCGGCATCACGTGCGAGGCGAACTTGTCTATGGAGCCGAAGTAGTTGCGCCCCCAGAACCGTATCACGAAGTGGTTGACGCCCGCCTCCATGAACCTCTCAAAGGTCGGTATCACGTCCTCGGGCGTGCCCACCGCCGTCGAGGAGCGCGCCACCGCGTCGGGTATCTTGGTGGCCGCCTCGCGCATCTTTACTATCCACTCCTGGTTGGACATCGAGTACTCTGTAAAGTACTTTACAAAGTCGAACCCCTCTATCTCCTTTAGCTGGTGGACGCGCAGCACCTCGGGCTTGAAGAGGCTCACCTTGACCGCCTCCTTCATGCGGGCCCACGAGGCCTCGGCGTCGTCGGAAAAGTACACGTCGATGTCCAGGGCGTACTCGAAGTCGCGGCGCACGGCCTCCGGCCTGCCGTGCTTTTCCATGGACGCGTCTATCTGCTTTTTGTGGTCGGCGAACAGCTCCGGCGTGTACCCGATGGGCAGCCAGCCCTCGCCGAGCTTGCCGGTCAGTTCGAGTGTGCGCTTGCCGCCGGAGGCCATGTACGTGGGCGGGTGGGGCTTGCGTATGGTCGGGGCCTGCAGGCAGGCCTTTTCGAGCCTGTAGTACTTGCCCTCGTAGTCGACGGTGTTTTCCGGGTTCGACTCGTAGAGCTTTTTGATCACCTCTATCTGCTCTGCCCACCTCGAGACGGGCTTTTCGAACGGTATGCAGAACTCCTTGAGGTTCTGCGCCTCGCCCGCGCCTATCCCCAGTATGGCCCTGCCCTTCGAGACGCGGTCGAGCGTGATGGCCGCCAGGGCTATGTTGGAGGGGTGGCGCCGTATGGCGTCGGTCACGCAGGTGCCCAGCTCCACGTTGTTTGTCACCGCCGCTATGGCCGAGAGCATGACCCACGGGTCGAGCACCGTGGCGTTGCGCCACTGCGGCACGTTGGTGTGGTCCATGTAGAATATGGAGTCGTAGCCGGTCTTGTCGGCCAGCATGCACGCGGTCAGTATCTGATCCTCCGTATAGCCGGCCCGGGCCACGTTGAGCCCGTTCTGTATGCCGAACTTCACGCCCCCCGGCCCGGCCGTTCATAAATAAGTCTATGGCGGAGCCGGGGGTTGTTGCATAATTCCCCAGAACGATGGATTCCGTCGCATCCGGGGCCTGGCGCCCGCAGGAGGGCCGCGCAGATCAGTTTTTTCCGACAAACGGTCAATTTTTCCAACCGCTACGCTTATTGATCACGGCCAGCGCCACCCAGCCGTTGAAGCACCAACGGCGGGACGGCTACTGGCCCGGATACCACGCAGCGCGCGCCTCAGAAAACGGTTTCGTCGTAGGCTACGTCAAGGATACGGTGAGGAAAAACCCGCCGCCCGAGCCGGTGCGCAAGAGCTCCAGAGGCCGGAAAAGAGCGTACCCCCTGGCCGAAATGGCCATCGTGTGCATCCTGCTAAACCACTTCAACCTCTCGTACCAGAAAGCCGAGAACGCGGTGGCCTCGTGGAACCTGGATCTGGGCGGGCGCGTTCCCGACCACACGACCATTTTCAGGGCGCACGCGGCGCTCGACATGGAGTGGCTCGAAAGGGTGCTGACGGCGATCGCCAACGCGTGCCTGGAAAGGGCCGGGATCGGCGAGGCGAGCGAGGTCGACACGGCGGCGGACAGCACCGGCGCGGAGACCGACAGGTACGAAGACAGGGTAAAACTGGACAAAAAGACCGGCAAAGAGACCGTCGCGCGCGTAAAATCGCACCTGAAATTGCACGTTTTCGCGGTGTTGAAGCTGCAGATAATACTCTCGTGCAAGATGACGTCCAGCAACGTGGCCGACACCGACATGCTGCCATTGCTTTTTGAAAAGGCCAAGAAACTGGGGCGCAGTTTCGCCGGCTGGTGGTTCCACGCCGACAGGGGATACGACTCGGACCGGAACTGCAAGGCCGCCTTCGACATGGGCATGCGCCCCAACATCGATCAGAGGAAGAGCAGGGAGAACAGCGGCAACAGGCGCAACGTCGGCAAGCGGTTCCGCCGCAGGGCCGCGGCCCTGTTCGATCTGTGGCGCTACCGGAAGCGCAGGATGGTCGAGGGACTATTCGGGGCCGAGGAGACGCGCGCCCACCGGCTGCTCTGCAGGTACAGGAAAAAGGAGACGCAGGAGAGGTTCGGCGTGCTGCTCGCAATAACGTGGAACGTGCGCGCGCTCAACCGTATCCGGTGCGCCGCGGAAACCGCCGCCGCGCCGGCCGCGGGGTAATCTGCGAGGGCCCGTACGGGCCGGAAACGGCCCCCGGGGGAATCAGGCCGCCCGCCGCCGAGCCCCCAAAACGACGGAATCCGTCACTTTGGGCGATTCACGGGGGAATTATGCAACAACCCCGGCCGCGATTTTCCGGCACTTGGATTCCGCCCGATTCAAAGTATCGGTTGAACGCGCGCAGTGCTGGGTAAAAAAGCGCCGCGATCTCCCGGTCCAGATATTCCGGAGGGCGACTAGAACTTTGCGTCGCCGTCCAAGGCGGGCAAGGGTCGCCGCGGAAAACGCCCTGACCCGAAAGCTACAGGTTGCCCGACTTTATGTCCTCGAGGCAGCGCACCACGTCGCCCTTTGCTATCGGCACCGGGTTGGGATCTAGGTGGCCCCTGTCGGTCATCACGATGTCTGCCGCCTCCGAGACGTCGGCCTTCAAGTCCAGCCTCTCGAAGCCCAGCTTTTCCATGCACTCCTTGAAGCGGCCGTAAAACTCGGACTTGTTGTGCCTGTGCGCGACGGTGGTGCACGAGGACAGCGAGTACCCGTGCGGCACGCCCTCGTTGGAAAAGACGTACGAGAGAGCGTGGCCCAGGGTAGTGGAGCAGTTGCCGAAGCCCATCCCCGAGAGCATCGAGCCGTACGGGTACTGCTCGGGTTTGCCGTTCATTATGGCGTCGTACAGTATGTCGAATGCCTGCCTGCAGAGGGTGCGCGTCATGTCGTTGCCCAGCCTGCTGTCGTACCCCTCGGTGGCCTGCGCGCACGCGTCGCACACCGAGTTCTTGACGACCTGCTCGGGCGTGCCGTCCATAAAGTACGAATCCACCACGGCCATGTCGGCCAAAAACCTGTCCTCGCGGAGCAGTTTCTTTTTGCCGTCGAACTTTAGCACGCAGTACGTGGTCATCTCTGCGCCCGTCCCGAACGTGGTCGGGATGAGGATCTTTTCCTTGCCCATTTCGGGGGCCGCGTACTTTACCACGTCCATCGAGCTGCCGCCGCCAAGGCCTATCAGCACGGACGGGTCGCGGTCCTTGAACCTCGATATGACCGAGTTTACGTCGTCTATGGACGGCTCGGGGGTGACCTCGTCGTAGAGCATGTAGTCCTTTATGCCCATCCTGCCGAGCCACTTGTCCGAGAGGGCCGGCGGCACCGTGGTGACGACCAGCGCGTTGGCGGGGTATTCTGTCGAGGCCAGGGCGTCCTCGCCGAAGTTTATCACCTTGGGCAGCCGTACGGTGTTCACTGCGGCCGGCCGCCGACGATTATTATTATACCTTGCATGCGCCCCGCCCCCCGTGCATCCTGGCCTCGGCGGCCGCGCCGGCAGAGAGGGCGACGCGGCGTCCATACTCTCGGCAGGCCTCGAGGCCGCCGATCCGGGCCGCTTCATCGGCAGGGCCGTGAGGGGCAGGCGCCTGCTTGTCGGCAGGCGCTCCTTCCCGCTGAAGCCGGGCCGCGTGCGGCTCGTCGCGTTCGGCAAGGCCGCCGCGTCCATGGCAGACGCGTTCTGCTCGCGCGTGCGCGTGGGCGGCGGCCTCGTGGTGGTGCCGCGCGGGGCCCGGGCGCCGCGCCGCGCCCGCCTAGAGGTCGCGAGGGCCGCGCACCCGTCGCCGGACCGCGGCAGCGTGCGGGCCGCCGGGCGGGCGCGCGAATTCGCGCTCTCCTGCGGGCCCGGCGACCTGCTCGTGTTCCTGGTCTCGGGGGGCGGCTCTTCGCTGCTGGCCATGCCCGACGGGGTCACGCTGGAAGAAAAGTCCGAGGCCGCAAGGCTGATGATGAGGGCCGGCGCCCAGATCCGGGAGATAAACTGCGTGCGCAAGCACCTCTCGGCGGTAAAGGGCGGCAGGCTGGCCGAGGGCCTCGCCTGCCCCGCGGCGGCCCTGCTCATGTCCGACGTGCGGCGCGACGACATGTCAGACATCGCCTCGGGTGCCACGTACTGCGACAGGACCACGTTCGGGCAGGCGCTCGGGGCCGTGCGCCGCCTGGGCCTCGGGGGGGACATGCCGCCCAGCGTGATGGAGCGCCTGCGGCGCGGCGCGCGCGGGCAGATACCAGAGACCCCAAAGCGCCCGGCCATACCCAACGCGGTGATAGCCTCCAACAGGGACTGCCTGCGCGCCATGGCAGGCAGGGCGCGCGAGCTGGGCTACTCGGCCCGCACGGCGACTGCGTTCGGCCGCCTCGAGCGGCAGGCGCGCCTGCTGGCAGGCTCCGCCCCGCGCCGGCGCGGCTCGTGCCTGGTCTTCGGCGGCGAGACGACGGTGCGCGTGCGCGGGCGCGGCAGGGGCGGGCGCAACCTCGAGGCGGTCATGCGCCTCGGCATGGCCCTGCCCGGGGCGGTGGTCGGCTCCATAGGCACCGACGGCATAGACGGCTCGAGCCCGTACGCCGGCGCCCTGGTGAGCTCGTCCGAGACGGACTGGTCGGGCGCGAAGCGCTACCTGGAATCGAGCAACTCGGCGGGGTTTTTCGAGAGGCGCGGCGGGCTGGTGCGCACCGGCCCGACCGGCACCAACCTCCTAGACATCGGCGTCGTGCTGCGCTGAGCCCGACATCGACGACTGAGCGGCGCGCAGCCGCGCCAGGTGCGCCTCGGCTGTCGCGGCCAGGTCCTCGATCTCCGAATCCAGGCCGCGGATGGACAGCACCGACGAATCCATCACGCCGACCAGCTCGCGCAGCAGGTCGCGCAGCTGGCGCCTGTCCTGGTGCTTCTCCAGGACGTATTCGGCCAGGGCCAGCACGCGGCGCAGGTCAGAGATCTCCTCGACGGTCATGCCCTCCAGCGGCGGGGCGCGCGCGCCGCCGAGCGCGTCTATGCGGGATGCCAGCGAGCGGACCCTCTCCATGGCGTCGGACGGTATCAACGGGCGGGCGGTCAGGGCGCCCACGATTATACCTATGGCGCAACCAAATAAAGGGGCCCCCGCCGCGCCGAACCCGTTGAACCCCGAAGACGCGCTCGAGGCCATGGGCATACGGCTGCCGCCGCCCCCCGCCGCCGCCGGCTCGTACCTGCCGCTCGTCTCGGCCGGCGGCCTCGCCTTCGTCTCGGGCCAGATCCCCGCGCGCGGAGGAAAGGTGGAGTTTACCGGGACCGTCTCGGATTCCAACATCGACGAGGCGCGCAAGTCCGCCCGCCTGTGCGCGCTCAACGTCCTCTCGCAGATAAAGGCCGGCGTCGGGCTGGGCCGCGTGGAGCGCGTGGTGCGCCTCTCGTGCTACGTGGCGTGCGGGCCCGGGTTCACCCGGCACGCAGAGGTGGCCAACGCGGCCTCGGACCTGCTCGCCGAGGTGTTCGGCGAGCACGGCAGGCACTCGAGGGCCGCCGTCGGCGTGGCCAGCCTTCCGCTCGGCTCCATGACGGAGCTGGACGCGGTCGTGCAGCTCAGGCCTTGAGCCTGGCGTTCATCTGGCGCAGAAACTTTTTCATGCCCTTTTTGGGTATCGACGCCCCGCACGCGCGGTCGTGCCCGCCCCCCGAGCCGCCGGCCGCGTCGGCCAGCTCGCCTACCAGCTTGCCCAGGTGCGTGCGGCAGGCCTTGGAGCCGCGCACAGAGACCGCGTAGGCGTCGTGGCCGGAGCGCTCCTTGTAGGCCACCCCGACGTCCCTGCCCGAGAGGCCGAGCACGAAGTTGACCGCCCCGCTGGCGCCGGAGTCGAGTATCTCCATGTGGCCGAGGTGTGACATCTTTTTCATGTTCTGCCTGACGGCGGCCAGCACGTCGGCCAGCCTGGCCACCTGCGCCTGGGCGAACTCGAACGAGCCGGGCATCTGGTGCGGGTACTTTGAATCGGCTAGGTCGCGCACCAATCCCTGCAGAAACCGCTCGTTCTCCTCGCTGTCGCGCTGGTGGCCCACTATGTTGTAGGTGAGCACCGTGGCGCTGACCAGCGCGAACTGGCGGTCGTACATCTGCAGCAGCTTGGCCCCGGCGGGCCTGTCCTCCATGTAGTCGGTGATGGCCGCGCAGGCGGCCACGAACGAGGCGTGATCGGACAGCTTTGCGCGGAAGCTCTCGTGGACGAGGACGGCGGTGCACTCGCGCGTGTCGTGGATGAGCCGCACCTTCAACTCCCTCAGCTTTTTGGCCGTGCGCGCGCTCATGTCGTGGTGGTCGATGTAGGTCACCTGCACGCTCCTCCCGCGCAGCCCGGCCATTATCTCGACGAACTCGTCCTGGGTCTTGCGGTTGAGGCCCAGGTCGCACACGTACAGCGACTTTAGCGCGGGGTCGGCGGCGGCCTCCCTGATGGCGTCCATCTGCCCCGGATAGTCGACGAGCACCGATTCGGATCCGAACGCCTGCCGGATCAGGGCCGCCGAGCTGATCCCGTCGGCGTCCTCCTTGTGGGATATGCAGACTATGCGTGTCTTTTTGGGCCGCGCGGACACGCGCCGGCGAGCCGCGGCCCTCATTTAAACCAAGGACGGGGCGGCCGCCTTCCGGCTTCGGGCCCCGCGTTCCGGGTCGGGCCGGAAAGCGCCAGCCGGCGCCCCGTCCGATCCGCGGGCGGACGGGCCCGTCGGCGGCGGGCTCGTGGAGGTTCGGAGTGTCGGCCGAGGCTCGCGTCGGCACGTCGTGCGAGCCGCGCCCGGAGCTGGGCGATCTTGGAGAATGCCCGCCACCGGCAAGCCGCGGCGCGAACGCGCCTCGGCAAACGCCGCCGTCCGGCGCGTTCAGAACGCCAGCGAGATGGCGACCAATGGCGGAAACAAGATGGAGCCGGCGGAAAACAGTATGATGCTGACCGTGAGGGCGACGGCTTTGCTTCTCACGGCGCTTTCTGCATCTTTCAGGCACAGCAGGTATTCCCCGATCAGCGACGCGTAGAAATCGTTCTCTGACGCGCCCGTCCAGCTTTTCACCACGTCTTCCCTTATCTTGGAACCGGTCGTCATGTTTGCGCCCAGAAACACGGTCCGCTTAACTTCCGCGCGGTTGGACACCACGCACAGCACAGTCGCGACTCCCAGTACGGCAACGCTGATCATCGGCAAGTGGAAATATGGATCTCTTTCTTCAGTAACGCTCCACATGTGGCCGTAAAACGCCGTGATCGCCGCGATCATTATGACGGACACGGTCATCAGATCGCGGATCTTTCTGGCCATGCTTTCAGCGACTAGATTGCGCCTATCGTATTCGATCTCCAGCTGGTGGAGGAATTCCCTCTTCACGGGCAGAAAACCAAATAGTTATATAAAAGTGTACCTCCGCCAAGGCACATGGACAAAAGCACCCCCAAACCGATAAGCGTGAGCGGCGACCTTCAGAGGGCGTTGTTTCCGAAGAAACTGACCGCCTCCAAGAAAGAGAGCCGGGAGTGACCGGGCGGGTTCGGCGCGGTTTTTCGCGCCCCCCGGCCCAATTTTCCGGTACGAAACGACGCGCTGGCGGCCGGCCCCGAGGCGCACGCCCGCATAGACTAGCCCTTTCCGTAGAGACTTGATCGGTAGCATGTAATCTGCGTCTGCCAGGATCTCCTACCCGGGCCAACACGAGACGGGCCGGATCTTGTCCGGTCTCAGGCACGAGATCGTACACGGTGGGACATGAGCGGCCGCGGCAGAGCCAGCAGACGCAGATTGCGCGCTACCTCTTTCAGCGTCGCATCTCGGCGTTTTCGACCTGCCGGATGTGCTCCAAGAGCATCTGCTCGGCTATGTCCTCCTTGGTGGTAAAGCGGACGGCGGCGATCCTTTCGACCGTTCTCGATTTTTCTCCTGGTAGCAAGACCGTGTACGCCGTTCCCGCCTCCGATGTCTTGGCCGCTTTTCTGATCTCTTCGATGGTGTCCGTGGCCCTCGCGGACTTTATCGCAAAAGCCATGCTGCGGCGCTCTTTCTTGCTGGTGGCCGGGATCTCGGACAGCTCTAGGCAGACTTTCAGCGCCATTTCCTCGTCTTCGAACTTTGAGTATATGTCGATCGCCGCCGTGGGGGTGATCTTTCTCTTGGCTATCAGCAGCTTGATCCCGTCGGGCAGTCCGTCGTAGCCAATGTACCTTTTCACCGTCGCCGTAGTCACGCCCAGCGCGGCGGCCACCCCGTCCATGTCTTTGAAGTGCCGCAAGAGGTGCTTGGTTGCGCTCGACCTGTCCTCGTAGTCCATGGGCAACCCGTGCATGTTTTCGCTCAGCGACAGTATCATGGCCTGCGCCAGGGTTATCCTGTCGAAGACAAAGCACGGGATGATTCCGAGCCCCGCCTTGACGCACGCAAACAGCCGCCTCTGGCCGCTAAAGACGCCGTATTTGCCCCTCGCGTTTTTTCCCCTCGCCAGCAGCGGGACGCGCAGGCCGTTTCGCCTTATGTTGCGGGACAGCTCGTCTAGGTTCTGCATGGGATCGTTGTTTCGTACGTTCGCCTCTTGCTACAGTTCCAGCTCGTCTGGCTTTAGGTATTCCAAGGGCGGATCGCGCTTCATCGTGCCACCTCGAAACCCATGCCCGCCAGCGCCCTTTTAGTGTTTTCGGGGTTGCAGATTTTCAGATCTTTGTCCAGATCCTGGCTCTCCAGAACGCTGTTGCCGTGTTTTTTAAAGTGATCGTCGGTGGTAAGCAGGATGTTGGATCTGCACTGCCACGCGGCGGCCAGATGAATTGCGTCCGGCGCGAATATGTTCGAGGTTGCCGCTATGCGCAACGCCAGACGCCATCCATACTCGGTAAGGGAAACCGGCCGTACGAACGGGTATTGCCTGCGCGCGGCCCTAAATCTGTCGTTCGTCTCGCGCAGCTGCTTGCGGGTCAGATCTATCTGGTTGCGTTGTCTGCAGATCGTGTTGTACTCCATGTTCTCTGCCCGTTTTTTGGCCACGAACGCGTCTTCCTGCTCGTTGTCTATCATCTCCATTAACGCAAGCACCGACGTAAAGCACCGCCAGCCGTTATCTCTGATTTTCTCCACCCGTTCGATAGACTCTTGTCGCCTGTTTTTCGTGTTGTCTCGGATTACGTTCGTGTCCAGATAAAAGACGGGAGTCATTCTTCCTCTGGCCATATGTCGACTGTGATCACTTTTCGCGGGGTGTTTTTGAACGATACGTCTTCGAGTGACTCTGTGTCGACCTCCATTATTTCCCTTTTGTGGTGCCAGAATTCCGACTCTTTTCTGCGGGCCATCGTTGCGCCTCCGGGCGCGCTTTAATTAACCATTTGCCGCCAACCGGTCAACCCAGAAGTCCAGCCGACGGTCGGGCGGTTTCCGATCGCAAACGCGGCCAAAACAGTCAAAACTTCGGCAGCGTCCAAAACATGCTCGTCCGGTTCCGTTCTGGGCGCGGCGAGTCGGCCGGCGCCCGGCCGCCGCCCGGAGAGCGCAAGCACGAGCCGGGGCGCGCGTCGTACCCGCCCGTCTCGGGCCGTCCCGCCAGAATGCTCGCTCGGCCGGGCGGCCCGGATCCGGACTGAAAGAGCGGCCCGTCCTTTTGCGGCGCCGCCGCGGCCCCGACTACCGGTCGAACGGCCCGACTGCCTCCGACTCCGGCCGCGCGCAGCCGCAGCGGTCGGCCGGACGGCGCGCCGGGCCTGCGTCGCCTCCCGCCCGGGGGCCTCGCAGGCGATCGCTTTTCGGGCCCCGGCAAGGCGCTTTTGGGCCAGCCGCAGCGCACCAAAACATCTAAAACACGCCCCCTTCGAAGCACCGCATGGAGGGCAGGCCATCACACACAAAGCGCAAACGCGGGGTCTATTACACCACAAGCAATCCGTTTGCGCTTGAGCCGTTCAGGGAATGGTGCAAAGAGGCAGGGATCGCAAAGGCAAGAATCTTGGAGCCGTTTGCCGGCTCTAACAACATCATACGCATGCTCTCAGAGCTTGGCCTCTGTGCCAGATACCAGTCCTACGACATTGCGCCCAAGGCAGCCGGGATAAAAAAGCGCGACACGATCAAGAGTTTTCCGTCCGGATACAAGGTGTGCGTCACCAACCCGCCGTGGCTGACAAGCTATTCGGCAAGAAGGCGCGGAGTCGAATTTGTGGCCCCAAGGTACGACAACCTCTACAAATACTGCCTAGAACTGGCGCTTGCAAACTGCGAATACGTGGCGTTCATAATGCCCGGGACGTTCCTCAGAACCGGGCTGTTTCGGGAGCGCCTCAAATCGGTCATCTTTCTGCACGGCAAGATCTTCGCCGAAACTGACAATCCCGTGTGCATCGCCCTGTTCGGGGGGCCCCAAAAAAACACGAAAGTCTACAACGACAACAGATATCTGGGCACGCTTCAGGGCCTAGAGTCGCACATGCCGCCCGCCAGCAGCGACGGTAGCATAAGATTCAACGATCCGGCAGGGCAGATCGGCCTGTACTGCATCGACAACACGCGGGGGCCGTCGATACGGTTCTGCCGCGGCTCAGAGATCACGAGGCGGGTGAAGCACAGCGATCGCCTCATAACCCGCATAGCGGTGCCGCACAGCAACCCCGCCACGCTCGTGGGCAAGCTCAACAAAAAGCTTTACGCCACTAGGAGAAACACGCACGACGTGTTCTTTGCCCCTTTCAAGGGCCTCCGCAAGGACGGCAAGTACCGGAGGCGCATAGACTACGAGTTTGTGAGGAATCTAATTGCCAACGCCTGAGGAATACGAGGACAACAGGAAGACGCTCAAGCGCCAGTTTTGGAGATCCGGCGCCTACTCAGGAAAAAGCGCGCAGGTTTTGCGAGCAGACCGGCGAAAAACTAGATGTGGTCAGGGAAAAAATAAAGACGGATGATCTGTTCAGATGGTTCTTTCTCAAAGATCCCATCAGGCAGAACGTGCACGAACTGTATGCGGCCGCCTTCATAGAGAGCATAAACGCCGTGACCAACTTTAAAAAACTCGGATCCGACGAAATGTTTGTCATCAGCGGCGGCGTCGTAAAAAAATCAGACTTGGGCACCATGAAGCCCAAGAGCAAAAGCATCGACTTTTACTGGGAATGCGGCAGCAAGAAATTCTACGCCTTTCACAAATACGCCAAAGACTCAGGCGGGCATCAAGACAACCAATACCGAGATCTTCAAGTTTTCATCGGAGAGGCAAACACGTCGGGGATCAAGGACTCGTATTTTCTGGCCATTGCCGACGGGGATTACTACAGCACAAATAACGGCAGGGCCCGAACGACAAAGATCGAACGGCTGAAGCAGATCGCCAACGGCAAGAACGTGTTCGCCATGACCAGCGACGAACTGCCCAAATTCCTAGACGGCCTGGACTGCTAGCGGCCAGACGACGGCACGGCTGGACAGAGCACGGCAGCGTCCACGCGCTGGTTCAAATCTTGCAGGATGCCGGCGGATCGGATGCGGCCGGCAGAACGCGGTCCGCGCGGAGCTCGGGCCGGGCGCTGGTGCACCCGGGGCGGCCCGGACTCTCACCGCCCGTCCGCGTTGAGGTACCCGAACAATACCTCGAAGAGCAGGCGGGCCCGCTCCTGCTCGGCGGCGATCGCCGCGCGCAGGCGCTCCTCTTCTGCCTGCCTGTCCGGCGAGGCCGGCGCGGGCGCGGCGGCGTCCAAGTCCGGCGCGGGCATCATCGCGTCCAGCACCCTCTGGGCCGCCTCGACCTGCGCGTACAGCCGGTCGCGGAACTCCGGATCCGAGCGGTCGTAGCCCTGCATGGGCGCGCCCTCCGCAAAGTACATCGACTCGTCGATGTCGTGGTACAGCCGCGACTGGTTGGCAAGCGGCATGTACAGGCCGTCTGGCGACAGTTTGAACAGCTGCCCAGACGGGTCTATCATGACGTCCCTGTTGGTCGAGTCGGGCGATATGGGGTACAGCACCAGATCCCCGCCGTTGACCTCGATTCCGGGCCGCCCGTCGAGCGGCTCGCCGGTTATCTTTATGCCGTGGTTGTAGTAGTTTTGCCACGAGTTGCGCTGCGTATCCCACACGTCGGTCCCCACGATGTCGAACTCGAGCGGGGCGCGGAAGGTGTGCCTTATGGTTATCCGGAGGCACTCCAGATCCGAGCCGGCTGAGCACTGCACCGTCTCGTGCTCCGCTGACAGGGTGTCCAGGTCGATGGCCCCGTCCGGATCTATCGCGGAGACGGCGCCGGTCCCGTCGTGCGAAATGTCGTAGTTTATGACCGCCCTGCTCTCCGATATCACCTCGCCGGAGCGCAGCCCGAACGCCAAGGCCGCGTGCGAGACGTTCTGCGGGCCTTCGTTCTCGTACATTTTCAGCACCACGGTGTTCTCCTTGCCCACCTCCGACTCTATGAGCGGGTACGGGGTGAAAAAGTACTCCACGTCCGAGGACAGGCCGTTGTACGAAAAGCCGCCCTCGACCAGCTTCGCGCCGTACTCGTCGTAGCCGAGCGTCGGCGGGGTGCAGTCGTCGCACTCCGAGCCGCCGCGCGGCGGCGGCTGCGAGACCCCGAAGAGGCTGAAGTGGCCGGTCCAGACCGAATCGGAATCCTCGTCGACGCAGGCGTCCGTATCGTAGGTGCCCGGCGGCCAGCCGTCGGGGACCGACTGGGCCACGGGCAGCGCCGACGTGTCCCACGACGGATCGCAGGCCGGTATCGGCATGGGCACGCCCTGGAGGCCCACCGAAAAGACCAGCGCGCCGCGCAACGGAATGTCGAATTCCAGCAGGACCGGGCGGTCGAACACGATGTCGCGCCCCGGGTGGCCCACCTGCACGGCGGTGGTAAGGCCGTCGAAGAGCAGCGGGTAGGCCTCGCGCTGGTCTTCGGACAGGTGCGCCGTCGACGAGCTCGAAGCTATCGTGACGGCCTCGGCGAAGGTGGCCCCCGCCGACGTGATCGGCCCGAGGCCGCCCACCTGCGTGCCGGCCGGGAACGTGGCGTCGGGCAGCCCGAACGTGCGGGTGACTATGCGCAGCTCCGAACCGAGCACGGCCGCGCCCCCGCCGGCGGCGGACACGCGCGGGTCGGTGGCGGCCCCGGTGAGCGACGAGAGGTCGACTACGGGCTCTATGCCGGAGGGCGCCACGATCTCGCCCACCGTGCTCCCGCGGGCGAGCGGCATGGCCGGCGCCTCGAGCGTGACGGAGCTTCTCTGCGCGCCGGCCGTTACCTGCGCTGGGACGGCCGCGTTGCCCGCAGAGTCGGCCACGGCGCCGGCCGTCAGCGCGACCGCCGCGGGGACCGTGCCGGCCCCGGCCCACTCTACGAGTATCACCGTGCCCCCGGAGCCGACCACGCGCGAGGCGGGGACCGGCGCGGCCCCGTCCGCGGCTATGCCCGCATAGTGGGACGCGGACGCCGTCACCGGCTCGCCGTACATCAGGGTGACCGAATCCGAGCCGCTTATCCACGACGAGATCACGGACGGCGGCAGCGTGTCTATGATTACGTTGGGGCCGGTCAGGTGCCTTTCCGAGAATTCGGCCGGCGTGCCCGTGGCCGATATTATCTCGACGTATATGCTCAGCGGGCCCTGCGGGGCGCCGGACGGAACCGTGTAGGTCGCGTCGAAGCCGTCGGATCTGCCCTCGGCCGCCACCGGCTGGCCGTTGACGCGCAGCACCGTAAGCCCGGGCGATATGGCGTCCTGGGTGCGCAGCGTTATCAGTATCTGTTTGCCGACGGTGGCCGGCCCGTCGTGCTGCGCGGTAAACTGCGATATCATCGCCGGCATTATGCGGTTGACGGATATCACCTGCGGGCCCGGCTCCAGCACGTTGCCGAACAGGTCCGAGACGGGCCCGGCCGTCCTCACGCCCGGCGCGTCGCGCGTCGAGAACGTGTCCGGGTTGGCCATGGTAATGGTCACGACGCCGGACATCTCCGAGACCGACGATATGTCGTACCCAGGCACCTCAAAGTCGGACGTCTGGACCGTGCCGTCTGCCAAGTCTTCGCTGAACCGCACCACGATGGTGTCCGAGCTTGTCACCGAGGCCGATACCATCGATGGCGGCCGGCCGTCCTCTATCAGGATGTTGCCCGATATGGCCGTGACGGCGTTGCCAGACGTGTCGGTGAATTGCGGCGCCGAACCGGGCACCGTCAGCGAGAGCAGGCCTGGGGCGCCGGCGTTGGGCGCGGCCGATATGACCGCGAGCAGCGACTGGAGCACCGCAGGCTCTAGCGTCACAAAGACGGACGCGCCCTGCGCCCTCGCCGTTCCCGCCAACGCCACGGGGTCGCCCGGCTTTGCAACCGAGACCTTGGAGAGCTCGCCCGCGAACGACGAGGCGTCCATCGTCTCGCTAAAGCCGAATACGAATATCCCGTCGTCGGTGTTCAATACGGCGGAGTTCAGGGTTGGACGGGCGGTGTCCAGATCGATAGAGCTGAAGGCCGTCCCGGCAGAGGAGGCCTCGGCCCCCGAGACGTCGCGCAGGCCGCCGGACAGCAGGTCTATGTCGGACGGCGCGGCCGCTATTATCTCCTGGCGCTTTGCCTCCGATACGGTTATGGTTACCGTGGTTCCCGCGCTGTCCAAGACAGCCGAGGTTATGTCGGCCTCGGCGAATACAATGTTGGCCCCCGCCGTGCCTATCTCGACGCGGGCCGCCTGCGCCGCGGTGGGCGCGGACATCTTTTCGTCGAACGTCAGGGATATGGTGCCGGCGCCCTCGTCCAGCGTCGCCGACTGGAGCTGCGGGGCCACGGTGTCCAGTGTTTGGCCGATCGCGTTGTCCGCCGCCGCCGCGATCGCGTTTCCGTCGGGGTCGCGCACCGCGCCGGCCGAGACGTCCAGCTGAGGCGTTTCCATCGCTATGACTGCCTGCCTGTCGGATTCGGTCAGAGTAAAGGAGACGGTGGCCGAATCTGCCGCGGTGGTGCGCGCCGAAGCCGACAGCGCCACGCCGCCCGAAGAGGCGCCTGCCTCGCGTATGGAGATGCCCGATTCGTTAATTTCAGAGGCGTCTATGGTCTCGGTGAACGTCAGCGTCAATACGCCGGTGCCCTCGTTTAGCGCTGCCGACGAGAGGGCCGGGGCGATGCCGTCGGACACTGCCACGTGCGGCGATACGGTGGAGGCGAGCGGCTCGCCGGTCAAGTCTTCGATGTCTCCCGGACCTCTCACGTACTGGAGGCTCAGGTCGGGGTCGGTGTCGGGCAGATTACCGGACAGGCCCAGCACCACGGATGTGCCCGACGGGGCAGGATACTGCGACACGGCGACGTTTGAGTCGGTTCCGGACAGGACCCACGTGGTCGACGGGTTGGTCGAGGTTCCGCGGACAGCCTCCGTAAATGTGACCGTGATCGTGTTCAAGGAGGTGGCCTCTGCCGACGAGATAAAGGGCGCCAAGTTCTGCGTGACCGCCTCGCTGGCGCCGGCAAGCGCCAGGTCCGCGGTGTCCTTGATGTCGCCCGGAGGCTGCGCGTACGTCAGGGTCACGGCCCCTATCGGATCGGGGAACGCCGACGAGACGGTCAGCTCTACCGAGGTTCCGGAGAACGTGGCGTAGTTTGTGATCGTGCGGCCGCCCGCGCCGGCCCCCGAGAGCGTCCAGGTCGTGCCCGGCGCGGTGGCCGTGCCCGAGACGCTCTCCGAAAAGACGACCGTGATCTTGTCGGCCTCGCGCGATTCGGCCAGCTCGATGGTCGGCGCGATGCCGTCCGAGACCGGGGCGGTTCCCGACGCTTCGTTGCCGGCCGCGTCTTGCGCGTCGCCGGCGGCCGGATCGTAGCGCAGTACCACGCCGTCCGGCTTTGTATCCACCAGGTTGCCGCTCAGCGTGAGCACCAGCGAGGTGGATAGGGAAGATATGTCCGAGCTGCTGAGCACGGTGCGCGAGTTCCAGTCGCCGCCCGATATGGACCAGCCGGCGCCGGAGGTCCCGGTGGCCGTGACGCTCTCGCTGAAGGTGACGGTTATCTTGTCCAGTTCGGTGGCCCGGGCCGTAAACGTGGGCGCGATGCCGTCCGTCGCCGTGGCGGCCGCGTAGGCTGCCAAGTCGTTGCCCGACGCGTCCTCAATGTTGCCGCCCGAGTACGCCACGGTGACGGCCGGGTTGGTCTTGTCGGCGATGTCGCCGTCCAGGGTCAGGGTGGCGGTGCTGGCCGGGGAGCCGAACGCGATGGTCGAGACCGCCCTGCTTGCCGCGTCGGTGCCCGACAAGGTCCAGCCGGTCGGGGCGCCGGCCGGGTCGAGCCGGACCGGTTCGGAAAACGCCACCGCTATCGTGTTGCGCGACGTGGCCGTAACGGAGGTCACCGTAGGCGCGATGCCGTCGTCCGCCGCGGTCGCCGCGTACGCGGCAAGGTCGTTGCCCGACGCGTCCTCGATGTTGCCTCCCGAGTACGCCACGGTGATAGACGGGCTCGTGGTGCCGGCTATGTCCCTGTCCAGGTTCAGGGTGGCGCTGGTGCCGGATACGGATTCGGATATGCCCTGTATCGAAGCGACCTCGGCGCTGTTTGCGTCGGTACCCGATATGGCCCAGCCGAACGGGGCGGTGCCGGCGCCGGACAGCATCACGGCCTCCGAGAACGTAGCCACTATCGTGCGCGGGCCCGTCGCCTCGGCCGATTCGACCTCCGGGGCGATGCCGTCGCTTACCGTCACCGAGGCGTCGGCCAGGCTCCTCGACGAGGAATCCGATATCTCCACGGTCGTGCCCGGGCTAGGCGTGGCGTCGAACGCCAGCACGACGCCGTCCGGCTTCGTGTCGGGCAGGTCGCCGTCGAGCGTGACGGTCATGCTGCGCGTCTCCGATCCCAGCGGCGACAGGCCCGATACGCGCAGGCGGGCCGGGCTGTCCGCGTCGCCTCCCGACACCGACCAGGCCGAGAGCAGGTCCTGCGCCGAAGCGGAGCTGCTCACGTCCCTCGAGAACGTCACCACGATTGTCCGTGGTCCGGTGGCCTCTGCCGACGTTACGGCGGGGCGCCGCTCGTCGGAGACCTGCGCGGCCGGTATGGCCGCCAGAACGAGCGAGGCGCCGTCCGTTATCGCGCCGCCGCCGTCGTAGGCCAGTTTCAGGTCCGTGAACGGCACGGGCAGCGCGGCGCCGCCCAGCTGTATCGTCATGGCGGAGCCGGCTATCGCCGAGACCGACGATATCGCCCGGCCCGCCGCGTCGGTGCCCGACACCGCCCAGTTCGAGGCGGCGTTGGACGAGCTGGACACGGCCTCGCTGAACGATACCGTGATGGTGCTGTCGTCGGTCAGCGCGAACGAGGCAGTCGGGGCGATGCCGTCAGATACCGGTATGCTCGCGCGCGCCTCGAGGGCGTTGGAGGCAAGGTCGGCAATGTCGCCCGAGCCCGAGCTCGCGTCGCTGCCCACGTTGCCCGCCGAGGTCTTGTAGAGCAGTACAGCGTTGTCCGGGTTCGTATCGCCCAGCGCTCCGGAGAGCGTCAAGACCGTCGAGAGGCCGCTAGAGGTGGCGGTGCTCGCCGTCACGTCAAGGCCGGCAGCGTCGGCGCCCGATACGGACCACCCTTGCGCGTTGGCCGGCACGGACACCGGCTCGCTGAAGGCGACCTCTACGGTGGTAAGCGAGGTGGCCGCGGCCGACTCTATCCGGGGCGCGATGCCGTCGTCCGCCGCGGCGGCGGCATAGGCGGCAAGGTTGTTGTCCGAGGTATCCTCGATGTTGCCGCCCGAGTACGCCACGGTGACAGACGGGCTCGTGGTGTCGGCGATGTCCCTGTCCAGTGTGAGCGTGGCGCTCGTCCCGGAGACCGACTCGGATATGTCCGATATCGAATCTACCTCGGCGCTGTTTGCGTCCGCGCCCGATATGGCCCAGCCGAACGGCGCTGTGCCGGCGCCCGACAGCCTCACGCTCTCCGAAAATGCCACTTGTATCGTGCGGCGGTCGGCCACCGTCGCCGAGGCGACCGAGGGGTTCTGGCCGTCCTTCAAGTCCTGCGACAGCGCGGTCGAGGTTCCGAGCGCGTTGTTCGATCCGTCCTTTACCTGCGTGGAGTCTATCTGCACCGAGCCCTCCGCGCCGGTGCCCACCGGATTGGGGGCGGTGAACGAAACCACGTGCGTCGCGGTCGTCTGTCCGGATATCGACGATATGGTCGCCGTCTGCCCGCCCACCGAGGCGCTGCCGTAGTGGGACTGCGAGGCAGTGACGGCCTCGCTGTACGTTATCGTGAACTGGCCCGGCCCGGTGACCTTTGCGGACTCTATTTCGGGCTTTATGCCGTCCGATACGGCCGTGCTCTGTTTGGCCTCCAGGGCGTTGGACGCGGGATCCGCTATGGCCCCCGAGCCCGAATTCGCGTCGCCGGTCACGTCGCCCGACGAGGTCTTGTACCGCAGGACCACGCCGTCCGGCTTCGTGTCCTCCATGTCCGAGCTGAGCGTGAGCACCACGGAACGGCCGTTCGAGACGGCGGTGCTCGAATCGACTGTGCGGCCGGCAGCGTCGGTCCCGGATACGGACCAGCCCTGCGCGGTCGTGTCCAATATCGAAAGGTTCTCGCTGAACGTGACCGTTATCTTGTCCAGTTCGGTCGCCTTTGCGGTGAACGTCGGCGCCTGCCCGTCCGTAAGAGTCTGCGTGACGTGGCCGGAGCCCAGGGCGTTGTTCGAGCCGTCCCTGATCGCCCCGAAATTGATTTGCACGGTTCCGGTCGCGTCGGTGCCCGTGTTGCTCCCGGCGAAGCTCAGGACGGCGGTGTCTGTGTTGGCGCCCGCAAAGCCCGACGCGAAGCGGCCCCCTCCCACGTTGATGTTGTTGTAGTGGGCCAGGTTGTGCGTCACCGTCTCGCTGTACACGATCGTTATCTGGCGGGGTCCGGTGACCTTGGCGGACTCTATTTCGGGCTTTACGCCGTCCGAGACGTCGATGTTGGTGGCGGAGTCCAATTCGTTCGCGGTCCCCGCATCGTCCGCCACGTCGCCGGACGAGGAATCGTACGCCAGCTTTACGCCCTCCGGCTTCGTATCCGCGAGGTTGCCGTCGAGGGTCAGCACCAGCGTGTCCGAGGCGGTGGCGGATATGTCCGAGCGTCTGTCCACTACGCGCGAGTTCCAGTCGCCGCCGGATATCGACCAGCCGCCCGTCCCGGCGGTGCCGGTCGCCTTTACGTTTTCGCTGAACGTCACCGTTATCTCGTTCAGTTTGGTGGCCTTTGCCGACGTTATGGTCGGCTTTTGCCCGTCGGCCAGAGGCTGCGTCAGCGCGCCCGTCGTCCTCGTCATGGCGTTGCCCGACGCGTCGGCTATCTCTGCTTCGGCGATGTTCACCGAGCCGGTGGCCCCGGTGCCCGCCGGGTTCGTGAACGTCAGGGTGTGCACCGCGGTACCGCTGCCCGAGACGTTCGATATCTGACGGAACTGGTTGTCCACGGTCGCCGGCGAATAGGCGGTCTGGCCGGCGGTGACGGCCTCGCCGTACGTTATCGTTATCGTGGTCGGCCCCGTGATCTCGGCCTTTTCCACGGCCGGCGCGATGCCGTCGGCTACCGCTACGGAGGCGTCGGCCATGGCCTTGGAGTTGGCGTCGGTTATGGAAACGGCCGTTCCCGAAGCGGGGGTCGAGTCGTACGCGATGTCCAGATCCGGCCGGGTGTCCGGTAGGCGGCCGTCGAGCGTGAGCGTGAGCGTCTTTGTCGATACCGAGAGCGAGGACGCGCCCGACACGGACAGCGCGCTGCCGTTGACAGTCGCGTCGGTGCCGGAGACCGACCAGGCCGCGGCGATCTGGGCCGGGGTGTTCGAGCTGGAAGCATCCCTGGTAAATACGACCACGATCGTCGACGGGCCCGTGGCGGCCGGGTTGACGGCCGTCGCCGACAGTATGGACGGCCTCCTGTCGTCCGAGACGGCCGTCGCCGGCACGGCCGCCAAAGCCAGATTTGCGCCGTCCTGTATGGTACCGCCGGCCGAGTACGCAAGTTTGAGATCCGTTGACGGTGCCGGCACGTCGCCGTCCAGCGCGACGGTCATGGAGCCGGCAGCCGAGGTGAGCGACGAGACCGACGATATCGCCAGGCCGGCCGCGTCGGCCCCGGACAGAGTCCAGTGCGACGCGTCGTTGTCCGGGCTGGACACGTCCTCGCTGAACGACACCGTGACGACTCGGTCGTCGGTCAGCGCGAACGAGGCCGTCGGGGCGATGCCGTCCGATACCGGCATGTTCTCGCGCGCCTCGAGGGCGTTGGACTCCGAGTCGGCTATGGCGCCCGAGCCCGAATCGGCGTCGCCCGGCACGTCCCCTGCGGAAGTCTTGTAGCGCAGCACCGCGTTGTCCGGGTTCGTGTCGGCCAGGCTCCCCGACAGGGTCAGCACCGTCGAGAGGCCGCTCGAGGTGGACGTGCTCGAGACGACCTGCAGGCTCGGAGCGTCGGTGCCCGATATCGACCAGCCCTGCGCGTTGGTGGCCGACGCGTCGACTAGCTCGCTGAATGTGACTTCTATCGTGGTAAGCGAGGTGGCTTTGGCGGATTCTATCGTAGGCCTTACCGCGTCCGAGACATCGATGTCGGTGGCAGAAGCGAGCTCGTTCGCGGTCCCCGCCGCCTCGTCCGCCACGTCGCCTGCCGAGGAGTCGTAGGCCAGCTTTACGCCCTCCGGCTTTGTGTCCGTCAGGTTGCCGTCGAGGGTCAGCACAAGCGTGTCCGAGGCGGTCGACGAAATGCCAGCGCGCGTGTTCACGAGGCGCGAGTTGGAGTCGCCGCCCGATATCGACCAGCCGGCGGCGCCGGACGTCCCGGTGGCCTTTACGGGCTCGCTGAACGTCACCTCTATCGTGGTAAGCGAGGTGGCCCTAGCCGATTCTACGGTCGGCTTTACGCCGTCCGAGACGTCGATGTTCGAGGCCGATGCGAGCTCGTTTGCGGTCCCCGCCTCGTCTGCCACGTCGCCTGCCGCGGAGTCGTAGGCCAGCTTTACGCCCTCGGGCTTCGTATCCAAAAGGCCTCCGTTGAGGGTCAGCACCAGCGTGTCCGAGGCGGTGGCGGATATGTCCGAGCGTCTGTCCACTACGCGCGAGTTCCAGTCGCCGCCGGATATCGACCAGCCGGCGGCGCCGGAGGTCCCGGTCGCCTTTACGGTCTCGCTGAACGTGACCTCTATCGTGGTAAGCGAGGTGGCCCTAGCCGATTCTACCGTCGGCCTTACCGCGTCCGAGACGTCGATGTTGGACGCGTCGTCCATCGAATTGGCCGCCGCTGCGGTGTCCTGAACGGTGCCGTCCGCCGCCACGTACGCCAGCTTTACGCCCTCCGGCTTTGTATCCGAGAGGCCGCCGTCGAGGGTCAGCACCAGCGTGTCCGATGCGGTCGACGAAATGCCAGAGCGCGTGTCCACCAGGCGCGAGTTGGAGTCGCCGCCCGATATCGACCATCCGGCGGCGCCGGCGGTCCCGGTCGCCTTTACGTCCTCGCTGAACGTGACCTCTATCGTGGTAAGCGAAGTCGCCCTAGCCGACGTTATGGTCGGCTTTTGCCCGTCCGCCAGATTCTGCGAGACGGTCGCCGAGCCCAGCGCGTTGCCCGACGCGTCGGCCACGGCAGCCGCGTCTATCGAGACGGAGCCGGTGGCGCCGGTGCCGACGGGGCTCGCCGTAGAGAACGTGACCGTGTGCCTGTCCGTCGAACCGTTGGCCAGGCCCGAGACGGTGGCGGCGGCTCCGTCCACGGTGGCCGACACGTAGTCGGCCTGCGCGGCCGTGACCGCCTCGCCGTACGCGACTTCTATCGTGGTCGGGCCGACTATGCTGGCCGACTCTATCTCGGGCGCGATGCCGTCGGCCACGTCTACAGAGGCGTCGGCCAGCACCCTAGAGTCCGTGCCCGATATCGTCACGGTCGTGCCCTGGCTCGGCGCGGCGTCGAACGAAAGCACGACGCTGTCCGGCTTTGTGTCCGGCAGGCCGGAGCTCAGATCCAGCCTGAGAGTGCTCGTCAGCGAGGACAGCGAGGACGCGCCCGATATGCTCAAAGCTGTGGGGCTGGCCGCGTCGCCTCCAGATATGGACCAGGCCGAGAGCAGATCCGACGGGGAGGCGGAGCTCGACACGCCCCTTGTGAACTCGACCACTATTGTGTCGCGGTTGACGGCGGTCGCAGACAGGATGGACGGCCTCCTGTCGTCCTGCACGGCCGTCGCCGAAACTGCCGCCAAAGCCAGATTTGAGCCGTCCTGTATCGTGCCGGCAGCCGAGTACGCCAGTCTCAAGTCGGTGGACGGGACCGGCACGTTTCCGCTCAAAGATATAGTCATGGAGCCGGTCGACGAGGTGAGCGACGAGACCGACGATACGGCCAGGCCGGCCGCGTCGGCGCCCGAGATCGTCCAGTGCGACGCGTCGTTGTCCGAGCTGGAGACGGGCTCGCTGAACGATACGGTGATTGCGTCGTCGGCGGTCAGCCTGAACTCGGCGGTAGGGGCGATGCCGTCCGATACCGGTATGCCTTGGCGGGCGGCCAGGGCGTTGGAGTCCGGATCTTCGATGGCCCCCGAGCCCGAGCCCGGATCGCCGGCCGCGTCGGTGCCCGACGTCTCGTATCTTAGCAGCACGCCGTCCGGCTTCGTATCCGCCAAGGCTTTGTCGAGCGTCAGCACTATGGAGTCGGAACCGGACGAAGTGGTGCTCGAGACCACGACGTGCGAGCCCGCGTCGGTCCCCGATACGGACCAGCCCTGCGCGGCGGCATCCAGTATCGTGAGCGGCTCGCTGAAGGTGACCCTGATCTCGGTGAGCGAGACGGCTGCGGCCGACGATATCGTCGGCGCGACGCCGTCCGATACCGGTATGCTCTGGCGGGCCTCGAGGGCGTTGGAGGGGGGCGCGGCCGGGAACGTAAGGTACTGCGAGACGGAGCTGCGCTGGACGGTGCCGCCGGGGCCGGTAAAGGAGGTGGTCGAAGACGCCTTGTCGGCGATGTCGCCCGAGCCCGAGCCGGCATCGGCGCCCACGTCCGTACCCGATGTCTCGTAGCGCAGATGTATGTCCGGCTTGGTATCGGACAGCGGTCCCGAGAGCGTCAGCGTGACGGTGTTTCCGTCAAGAGAAGTGCTCGAATCGACGGTGCGCGAGGCCGAATCTGCCCCCGATATAGACCACCCCTTGCCGGCAAGATCCGATGTGGACACGTCCTCGTCGAACGTCACCTGTATGGTGTCGGCCGACGTGGCCTTGGCCGCCGTTATCGACGGGGCCACGCCGTCGTCTAGCGGCAGGAACTGCCTCGAGGAAGAAAGCGCGTTTCCGGCAAGATCCCGCACGCCGTTGGGGTCGTACTGCACGAAGCCGGACCACGACGGGTTCACGGTGCAGTCGCGCGACGTGAACGTGAACCTGTCGGCGGCCGTGAGAGTGGTGCCGCCGGCGCAGTTGGCCTGGCCGTTGAGTCGCGCGTCATGTATGGCGAAATTGCCGATGCGGACGTCCTCGCTGAACACGGAGACGGCCTTGTTGGGTGCCTCTGTCCTGGCATAGACGGTCGGCGCGATGCCGTCCGATACCGGTATGCCCGCGCGCGCCTCCATGGCGTTGGACGACGAATCCGCTACGGCGCCCGAGCCCGAGCCCGCATCGGAGCCGACATCGGCGCCCGAAGTCTCGTAGCGCAGCACCGCGTTGTCCGGGTTGGTGTCCGCGAGGTTCCCCGAGAGCGTCAACACGACCGAGTTGGAGCCGGACGCGGCGCTGCTCGCGTCCACCGTCAGGCCCGCCGCGTCGGTCCCCGATACGGACCACCCTTGCGCGCTCGTGTCCTGTACCGTGAGGCTTTCGCTGAACGTGACAGTTATGCTGTCGCGGGCCGTGGCCTTTGCCGTCACGGTGGGGGGCAGGCCGTCCGATATCGGTATGGAAGAGCGCGGCGCCAGCGCGTTGGACGCCAAGTCCGTTATGGCCCCCGAGCCCGAACCCACGTCGCTGCCCACGTCGCCGGTCGCGGTCTTGTAGCGCAGCACCGCGTTGTCCGGGTTGGTGTCCGCGAGGTTCCCCGAGAGCGTCAACACTATGGAGCTGTTGACGGACGTGGCCGTGCTGGTATCGACCGTGAGGCCGGCAGCGTCGGTGCCCGATATCGACCACCCTTGCGCGCTCGTGTCCAGTACAGTGAGGTCTTCGCTGAACGTGACCGTTATCTGGTTGGGTGCCGTGGCCTCGGCCGTCACGGTCGGGCTTATGCCGTCGCCGGCGGCCGTGGGCGGATAGTCAGCGAGCGGGCGGTTGGAATTGTCCCTGATGCCGTCGCCCGAGTACGCCACGGTGATGGCCGGTTTCGTGGTATCGGCGATGTCCCTGTCCAGGGTCAGCACGGCCGTGCTCGACCTGCTCTCGAGGCCCGCGTTGAGCATGGGGATGCCCGCGATCGACTCCACGGAGGCGCCGCCCGCGTCGGCGCCCGATATCGTCCAGCCGAACGGCGCGGCGCCGGACAGCTGCGCCGGGTCCGAGAACGTCACGGTTATCGTCCTGCGCGAGGTGACCGTCGCCGAGTCGACGGTGAGCAGGTCCGATACGGGTTTGTCGAGGGACTCGGCTATCTGGACGCCGGTCGTGTCCGAGACGGCGCCCGCGGATATGTCCAGCTCCGGGTCCGAGAGCGTCTCGAACGCGGCGCGCTGCTGGGCGACTAGCGTGAATTTCACAGAGAACCCGTCGGGCTGGCCCGCGTCCAGCCTGCTGGTCAGTTTTATGCCGCCCGACGACGAGCCGCTCTCCCGTATGTCGAATTTCGAGGCGTCGACCGACGATATCGCGACGGTCTCGCTGAACACCACGGTCAGCACCCCGTCGGAGCCGTGGTAGGAGGCCGACGCGAAGACGGGCGCGATCGAATCCGCCGTAACGGCGACGTCGTGGCCGGCAGAGTCGGGGGCGAACGGGTTGCCGCTCGTGTCGTACACAGTGTTGGGCGCGAAGTACAGGTTGGGATCGGACATGCCGATCACGGCCTGGCGCGAGGCCTCGTCCAGACTGAACCGCAGGGTGGACGTGTTCGACGAGACGGCCAGCATGGAATCGGTCATGGTAAGCTGGCCGGCCGCCGGCTGGCTCGTGCCGTCGCGCACGTGCACGCTCGTGGCAGAGAGCCTGCCCACGTCGATGTACTCGTTGAACGCTACGGCCAGCCGGCCTGTCCCCGCGTCGAAGGTCACGTCGGCCGGCGCAGATATGATCGGCGCCGCGGAGTCGGCCGTGACGGCGATGTCGACGCCGGAGGCCGGCACGGAGAGGTCTCCGTCCGCGTCGCGGAACGCGCCCGCAGAGACGTACAGCCTGGGATCGGCCATGGCCAGGACGAGCTGCCTCCGGTCCTCGTCGAGCTCGAATGCCGGCGAGGCCGTGTCCGACGTCTCGGACGTGGAATCCTGATCCAGGACGAACGCGCCGGCAGACCCGGGCGTCGCCGAGGGGCCGTCGCGTACGCCTATGAGCGTCTCGTCGATGTCGCCGGGCGCCGACGCCTTGGCGGTCTTGCTGAGGGTTATCTCCAGATCGCCGAGACCCCCGTCCACCGTAGAAGACAGCACGTACAGCGTCAGGCCTACCGCGTTGTCGGCCGAGGCATCCGACGGGATGCCGGCCTTGTCCGAGACGGCTCCCGCGTCGATGTCAAGTTCCGGGACGGACAGGGCCTCAAAGTCGGCGCGCTGTTGCGCGGTAAGCGTGAACTTTACAGAGACGCCGTCGGGCTGGCCCGCGTCCAGCCTGCCGGCGAGATTTATGCCGCCCGACGACGAGCCGCTCTCCCGTATGTCGAATTTCGAGGCGTCGACCGACGATATCGCGACTGTCTCGCTGAACACCGCGGTCAGCCTGCCGTCCGAGCCGTCGTACAGGACGGATTCGAACGCGGGCGCGATCGAATCCGCCGTCACGGCGACGTCGTGGCCGGCAGAGTCGGGGGCGAACGGGTTGCCGCTCGTGTCGTACACAGTGTTGGGCGCGAAGTACAGGTTGGGATCGGACATCCCGATCACGGCCTGGCGCGATTCCTCGTCCAGACTGAACCGCAGGGTGGACGTGTTCGACGAGACGGCCAGCATGGAATCGGTCATGGTAAGCTGGCCGGTCGCCGGCTGGCTCGTGCCGTCGCGCACGTGCACGCTCGTGGCAGAGAGCCTGCCCACGTCGATGTACTCGTTGAACGCTACGGCCAGCCGGCCTGTCCCCGCGTCGAAGGTCACGTCGGCCGGCGCAGATATGATCGGCGCCGCGGAGTCGGCCGTGACGGCGATGTCGACGCCGGAGGCCGGCACGGAGAGGTCGCCGTCCGCGTCGCGGAACGCGCCCGCAGAGACGTACAGCCTGGGATCGGCCATGGCCAGGACGAGCTGCCTCCGGTCCTCGTCGAGCTCGAATGCCGGCGAGGCCGTGTCCGACGTCTCGGACGTGGAATCCTGATCCAGTACGAACGCGCCCGGCGCCGATGGCGAGGCGGACGGGCCGTCGCGTACGCCTATGAGCGTCTCGTCGATGTCGCCGGGCGCCGAGATCTTTGCCGCCCTGTTGAGGTTTATCGTGAGGCCTCCAGACTCCCCGTCGAACGAGGCGGAGTCTACCCCGAGCAGAGCGGCGACGCGGCTGTCCTGGGAAGCCGGTATCGCGTTGGCCGGCGAGGCCGTGTCCGAGACGGCGCCCGCGTCGATGTCCAGCTCTGGCACCGACAGGGCCAGGACGGTCGCCAGCTGCTGCGCGGTAAGCGTGAACGCGACCGAAGCCCCGTCGGACTGGCCTGCGTCGAGCCGACCTGTAAGCGCGGTGCCGCCCGACGAGGAGCCGCTCTCCCGGATGTGGAACTTTGAGGCGTCCGCCGAAGACACGTCGACGTCCTCGCTGAACTCCAGCGCAAGCTCGCCGCTGCTCTCGTTGAGCACGGCCGACAGCAGCGCGGGCGGCAGGAGGTCCGAGACGGACACGTGCGGCGAGACGGTCGATGCGAGCGGCTTGTCGGTGCCGTCCTTTATGTCGCCCGGGCTCTGCACGTACTGCAGCCGCAGCGAGGGCGAGGTGTCCGGCAGGTCGCCGGAGAGGCCCAGGCTTACCGTGTCGGTCGACGACGATATTCCGAGGTACCTGCTCACGGTTATGCCGGCAGAGTCGGCGCCGTGCAGCTTCCACGTGCCGGCCGCGCCCGTCGCGGTGCCGGTGACGTCCTCGCTGAACTCGACCCGGATTTCGTCCGCCGAGACGGCGGCGGCCGACGATATGGCAGGCGCCAGGTTCTGCGAGACCGAAACGCTCGCGCCGGCAAGGCCGTTGTCGGACGCGTCGGCTATGTCCCCCGCCGAGCCCGAGTACGACAGGGTCACCTCGCCGATGGGCTCCGCGAACGCCGACGAGGCGGTGATTTCTATGGAGCGCGAGTCGGAGAACGCGTCGTAGACCGTTATCGTGCGGCCGCCCGCGCCTGCCCCCGAGAGCGACCACGTGTCGTCCGGATCCGTCGCGGTGCCCGAGACTTCTTCGGAGAACTCGACGGTTATCTTGTTGGATTCGTGCGAGACCGCCGAGGCGATGGCGGGCGCTATGCCGTCCGAGACGGGGGCCGAGGCCGCCGCCATGGCGTTGGAGGACGGGTCGGATACGGCGCCCGAGCCCGAGCCCGGATCGCCGCCCTCGTCTCCCGCCGATGTCTTGTACCGGAGCGAGGCCTCGGGCCTCGTGCCCTCCAGATTCCCTGAGAGGGTCAGCACGATAGAGCCGCCGTCCGACGCGGCGGTGCTCGCGTCCACCGTGAGGCCGGCAGCGTCGGTGCCGGATATAGACCAGCCCTGCGCGCTCGTGTCCAGTATGGTGAGGTCTTCGCTGAACGTGACCGTTATCTTGTCGGGGGCCGTGGCCCTGGCCGCAAAGGTCGGGGATATGCCGTCGGACGGGGCGTCAGAGTACGCGGCAAGGGCGTTGTCGTATATGTCCTCGATGTTGCCGCCGCTGTAGGCCACCGCAATGTCGGGGGACGTGTCCGCCAAGTTGCCGCTCAGCAAAAGCCTGGCCGTAGTTCCCGACTGGGTGCTGGAAATGTCCGTTATCGAGGATACGGACACCGAGGCGGCGTCGGTTCCGGATATCGTCCAGCCTGTCGGCGCGCCCGTGTCGGACATGCGGACCGCTTCCGAAAATCCGACCGTGATCTCGTCCAGCTTTGTGGCCTCGGCGGAGACGATGCGGGGCGCGATGCCGTCCGATACGGGTATGGAAGCCCGGCTGGCCAGAGGGCTGGAGACAGCCGCGTCGGGGAACGTGAGGTACTGCGCGACGGAGCTGCGCTGCTTGGGGCGGTCCTGCGCTTCGGGGAACGCGGCTCGGGAGGAGGACTTGTCTGCAATGTCGCCCGAGCCCGAGCCCGTATCGGCGCCGATGTCGGCGCCGGACGTCTCGTAGCGCAGCTGGATGTCGGGCGTGGTGTCCGGCAGCGGGCCCGAGAGCGTCAGGGTCACGGTGCGCCCGTCCAGGGACGTGCTGGAGTCGACTGTGCGCGAGGCAGAATCGGTCCCCGATATCGACCACCCCTTGCCCGCCGTGTCCGAAGTGGACACGTCCTCGTCGAACGTTACCTGTACGGTAGTCAGGGACGTTGCCGTGACCCCCGTTATCGACGGGGCCACGCCGTCGTCGATGGGCATGTACACCCAAGCGCCCGGCCTGTTTCCCGCAAGATCGCTGACGTTGCGCCCGTCGTACAAAAACGAGCCCGACGACGAAGAGCTTATGTTGCATCTGGACGTGAACGTGACAGAGTTCTGGCCCGCAAGCGCGGAGGTGGAGCCGGTTGCGCAGCCGGGGCTGAGGCGGAAAGTCTGTATGGTAAAGGAGCCGCTGACGCTGACGGCTTCGCTGAACCTGTACGCGACCTTGTTGGGGAGGACCGTCGTCGCAGAGATCGTCGGCGCTATGCCGTCCGATACGGGTATGCCTGCGCGCGCCGCCATCGCGTTGGATGCCGGATCCGCTATGGCCCCCGAGCCCGAGCCCGCGTCGGTGCCGATGTCCGTACCCGAAGTCTCGTAGCGCAATACGGCGTTGTCGGGGTTGGTGTCCGCCAAGTTCCCCGAGAGCGTCAGTACTACGGAGTTGGAGCCGGACGCGGCGCTGCTCGCGTCCACCGTCAGGCCCGCCGCGTCGGTGCCCGACACGGACCAGCCCTGCGCGGTGGTGTCCTGTATCGTGAGCGGCTCGCTGAACGTGACGGCTATCCTGTTTAGGGCCGTGGCCCGCGCCGTGACGGTCGGCTTTATGCCGTCCGCGACGTCGCCCGACAGGTCTTCCAGTTCCTTGCCGCCGTCGCTGGCGATCGTCACGGCCGAGCCGTCGTACGCCAGGATCACGCCGTCGGGCTTTGTGTCCGGCAGGTCCGAGCTGAGCGTGATCGTCAGGGAACTGGTGAGCACCTGCAGCGACGTCATGCTTTGTACGCTCAAGCTCGCGGGGCTGGCCGCGTCGCCCCCCGAGACGCTCCAGGCGGCGAGCAGGTCGGCCGGAGAATCCGGGCTCTTTACGGGGCTCGTGAACTTTACGGCTATCTTGTCGAGCTCGGTGGCCCGTATCGAGGCGACGGCCGGGCGCCTCTCCTCCGATACGTCCGCCGACGAGGCCGGCAGGGCGTTGCCGGACGCGTCCGAGACGGCCGAGCCTGAATAGCCGACGCTCAGGCCCGATATGTCCTGGGGCATGTCGCGGTCCAGCCCTATAGCCATCGAGTCGGTCAGCGACGATAGCGACGTGACCGACAGCGAGCGGGGTACCGAGAACGAGCCGTCGGCGTGCGAGAACGCCCAGTGCCCGGCCAGGTTGCCCGAGCCGCTCACCTGCTCGCCAAAGTCTATGATCACCGTCCGGTCTTCCGTGATCCTCGCCTCGAACGAGGGGGCCAAGCCGTCCGATATCGGTATGGAAGAGCGCGCCGCTAGGGCGTTGGACGCCAAGTCCGCTATGGCCCCAGAGCCCGAGCCCGTGTCGCCGGGCACGTCTCCTGCGGAAGTCTTGTAGCGCAGCACCGCGTTGTCCGGGTCCGTATCCGCAAGGTTCCCCGAGAGCGTCAATACTATGGAGCTGTTTGCGGACGTGGCCGTGCTGGTATCGACCGCCAGGCCGTCGGCGTCGGTGCCCGATATAGACCACCCTTGCGCGCTCGTGTCCTGCACCGTGAGCGGTTCGCTGAACGTCACCGTTATCCGGTTCAGTGCCGTGGCCTCGGCCGTGACGGTCGGGGCTATGCCGTCCGAGACGTCGATGTTGGTGGCAGAAGCGAGCTCGTTTGCGGTGCCCGCCTCGTCTGCCACGTCGCCTGCCGAGGAGTCGTAGGCCAGCTTTACGCCGTCCGGCTTCGTATCCAAGAGGCCGCCGTCGAGGGTCAGCACAAGCGTCGTCGAGCTGCCGGCAGAGATGTCCGAGCGCGTGTCCACCACGCGCGAATTCCAGTCGCCGCCCGATATCGACCAGCCGCCCGTCCCGGCGGTGCCGGTGGCCGTGACCGCCTCGCTGAAGGTGACGGTTATCTCGTCGAGGGCGGTGGCCCTCGCCGATTCTATCGTAGGCTTTACGCCGTCCGAGACGTCGATGTCCGTGGCCGAGGCGAGCTCGTTGGCGCTCGACGCGGTGTCTTGCACGTCGCCCGTCGAGGAATCGTACGCCAGCTTTACGCCCTCCGGCTTGGTGTCTAGCAGACCGCCGTTCAGTCTCAACACCAGCGTGTCCGAGGCGGTGGCCGATATGTCCGAGCGCGTGTCCACCACGCGCGAGTTGGAGTCGCCGCCCGATATCGACCAGCCTCCCGTCCCGGCGGTGCCGGTGGCCGTGACCGCCTCGCTGAAGGTGATGGTTATCTCGTTGAGGGCGGTGGCCACAACCGATTCTATCGTCGGCTTTACGCCGTCCGAGACGTCGATGTCCGTGGCCGAGGCGAGCTCGTTGGCGCTCGACGCGGTGTCTTGCACGTCGCCCGTCGAGGAATCGTACGCCAGCTTTACGCCCTCCGGCTTGGTGTCTAGCAGACCGCCGTTCAGTCTCAACACCAGCGTGTCCGAGGCGGTGGCCGATATGTCCGAGCGCGTGTCCACCACGCGCGAGTTGGAGTCGCCGCCCGATATCGACCAGCCTCCCGTCCCGGCGGTGCCGGTGGCCTTTACGTCCTCACTGAACGTGACTGTTATCTCGTTGATGGCGGTGGCCTCTGCCGATATTATGGTCGGCTTTTGCCCGTCTGCCAGATTCTGCGAGACGGTCGCCGTCCCCAGGGCGTTGCCCGACGCGTCGGTCACGGCCGCCCCGTCTATCGACATGGTGCCGGTAGCGCCGGTGCCGACAGGGCTCGCCGGCGAAAACTGGATCGTGTGCCTGTCCGTCGAACCGTTGGCCAGGCCCGAGACGGTGGCGGCGGCTCCGTCCACGGTGGCCGACAGGTAGTCGGCCTGCGCGGCCGTGACCTCCTCGCCGTACGCGACTTCTATCGTGGTCGGGCCGACTATGCGGGCCGACTCTACTTCCGGAGCTATGCCGTCCGATACGTCGACCGAGGCGTCGGCCAGCACCCGGGATTCGGCGTCCGATATGGACACGGTGGTGCCCTGGCTCGGCGTGGCGTCGAACGAAAGCACGACGCCGTCCGGCTTTGTGTCCGGCAGGCCGGAGCTGAGCGTGAACGTGAGCGTGCTGGTGCGGACGGCAAGCGACGAGACGGTTTGTACGCTCAAGCTCGCCGGGCTGGCCGCGTCGCCGCCCGATATGGACCAGGCCGAGAGGATGTCCGAGGCGCTGTCCGTGCTCGTGACGCCCCTCGTCAACTCGACAACGACGGTGTCGCGGTCGACGGCCGTGGCCGACAGGATCGACGGCCTCCGGTCGTCCTGCACGGCCGTCGCCGGCGCGGCCGCCAGGACGAGGTTGGCGCCGTCGCTTATCGTGCCGCCGGCCGAGTACGCCAGTTTCAGATCCGTCGACGGGACGGGCACGTTTCCGTTCAGCGCGACGGTCATGGAGCCGGACGACGAGGCCAAGGACGATACGGACGATACGGCCAGGCCGGCCGCGTCGGCCCCGGACAGAGTCCAGTGCGACGCGGCGTTGTCCGGGCTGGACACGCCCTCGCTGAACGTCACCGTTATGGCGTTGTCGGCGGTCAGCCTGAACTCGGCGGTCGGCGGCAGGCCGTCGGACACCGGTATGCCCTGGCGCGCGGCAAGCGCGTTGGACGAAAGGTCGGTTATCGCGCCCGAGCCCGAATTGGGGTCGCTCCCCACGTCGCCGCCCTCCGTCTTGTAGCGCAGCACCGCGTTGTCCGGGTCGGTGTCGGCGAGGTTGCCCGATAGCGTCAGCACTATCGAACTGTTTACGGACGTGGCCGTGCTCGCATCGACGGTGAGGCCGTCGGCGTCTGTGCCGGATATGGACCACCCCTGAGCGGTCGTGTCCGATATGGTCAGCGGCTCGCTGAACGTGACCGTTATCTTGTTCAGAGCCGTGGCCTCGGCGGTGACCGTCGGCGCTATGCCGTCCGATATGGGTATGTTTTGGCGCGCCTCCATCAGGTTGAGCGACGGGTCGGCTATGGAGCCCCCGCCCGAGCCCGGATCGCCGGCCAAGTCGATGCTCTCGGTCCTGTACCGGAGCACGGCGTTGTCCGGGTTGGTGTCCTCTAGGTTCCCCGAGAGGGTCAGCACGATAGAGTCCGAGTCTGCCGCCTGCGTGCTCGCATCGACGGTCAGGCCGTCCGCGTCGGTGCCCGATATAGACCAGCCCCGCGCGCTCTGATCCGTTATCGTGAGGTCTTCGCTGAACGTCACCGTTATCTGGTTGGGTGCCGTGGCCTCGGCCGTGACGGTGGGCTTTATGCCGTCGCCGGCGGCCGTCGCCGCGTACGTCGCAAGGTCGTTGCCCGACGTGTCCTCGATGTTGCCGCCCGAGTAGGCCACCGTTATGGACGGCCGGGTGGTGTCGGCGATGTCCCCGTCCAGGTTCAGCGTGGCGCCCGTGCCGGATGCGGATTCGGTTATGCCCGATATCGAATCTACCGCAACGCCGCCCGCGTCGGTCCCCGATACGGCCCAGCCGAACGGGGCGGTGCCGGCCTCTGAGAGCCCCACCTCCTCGGAAAAGGCCACCTCGATCGTGCGGCGGTCGGTCACCTTTGTCGACTGAACCTCGGGGGCCTGCCCGTCGCCCAGAGTCCGCTGCAGCGCGCCGGCGCCCAGCGCGTTGCCGGACGCGTCGAGCACCCCCGCGGCGCCGATCGACAAAGAGCCCGTAGCGCCGGTGCCGGCCTCGTGGCCCGTGAACGAGAGCACGTGCGAGGCGCTCGTCTCGCCCGATATCGCGGACACCGCGCGCGGGGCCCCCTCCACCAGGACGGAGCCGTAGTCGGACAGCGCCGCGGTCACGGCCTCGCCGTACGAGACGGTTATCTGGTTGGGGCCGGTGACCCGCGAGGACGAGACCTGCGGCGCGAGGCCGTCCGATACCGGTATGGAAGAGCGCGCGGCAAGCGCGTTGGACGAGAGGTCGGTTATCGCGCCCGAGCCCGAATTGGGGTCGCTGCCCACGTCGCCGCCCTCCGTCTTGTAGCGCAGCACCGCGTTGTCCGGGTCGGTGTCGGCGAGGTTGCCGGAGAGCGTCAGCACTATCGAACTGTTTACGGACGTGGCCGTGCTCGCATCGACGGTCAGGCCGTCCGCGTCGGTGCCGGATATGGACCACCCCTGAGCGGTCGTGTCCGATATGGTGAGGTCTTCGCTGAACGTGACCGTTATCTTGTTCAGAGCCGTGGCCTCGGCCGTCACGATCGGCGCGATGCCGTCGCCGGCCGCCGTGGCCGCGTAGGCCGCCAGATCGATGCCCGCCGTGTCCTCGATGTTGCCCCCAGAGTAGGCCACCGTTATGGACGGCCGGGTGGTGTCGGCGATGTCCCCGTCCAAGTTCAGCGTGGCGCCCGTGCCGGTTGCGGATTCCGTTATGTTGGATATGGAACTGACCTCGGCGCCGTCCGCGTCGGTACCCGATATCGTCCAGCCGAACGGCGCGGCGCCCGGACCCGACAGCCGGACCGGCTCGGAGAACAGCACCCAGACCGAGTTGCGCGAGGTCGCCGTGGCGGACAGCACGGCCGGGGCCGCGCCGTCCGATACGGGTATGTTTTGGCGCGCGGCCAGCGCGTTGGAGGCCGAATCGGCTATGGCCCCAGAGCCCGAGCCGGAGTCCGATCCGACGTCGGCCCCCGACGTCTCGTACCTGAGCAGCACGCCGTCCGGCTTTGTGTCCGCCATGTTACCAGAGAGGGTCAGCACTATGGAACGGGCGCTGGCCGCGGCGGTGCTCGCGTCCACCGTCAGGCCGGAGGCGTCCGTGCCGGATACGGACCACCCTTGCGCGGTGGTGTCCGAGACGGTCAGCGGCTCGCTGAAGGTGACCCGTATCTTGTCCTGGGCCGTGGCCACGGCCGACGATATCGTCGGCGCCAGGTTCTCGGTGACGGCCACCGAAGAGCCTGCAAGGTCGATGTCGGCTGCGTCCTTTACGTCGCCCGCAGAGGCGTCGTACGACAGCGCCACCTCGCCTATCGGCACCGAAAAGGCCGGCGAGACGGTCAGCACGACCGAGCCGGAATCCGAGAGAGCCGGATAGCCCGTGATCGCGCGGCTGCCGGCGCCGGCCCCCGAGAGCGTCCAGGTGGAGCCGGGCGCCGTGGCCGTGCCAGATACGGGCTCGGAGAACGTGACTGTTATCTTGTCGGTCCCGTTGGACTCTGCGAGCAGTATAGCGGGGGCGATGCCGTCCGAGACGGAGGCGGACTGGCTCTGCATGGGGTTGTCCAGGGCGGTCGGATACGTCAGGGCCTGCGCTAGGCCGCCGCGATCGTTGTACTCGCCAAAGAATCTATCAACGTGCGTGAACAAAGACGCCCTGTCCCGGATGTCGCCGCCGCCCGAGCCGGCGTCGGCCCCCACATCGATCCCCGACGTCTCGTAGCGAATCTGCAGGCCGTCCGGCTTCGTGTCGGGCAGCGGGCCCGAGAGCCCCAGTGTGACCCGGTTTCCGTCGAGCCGCGTGCTGGAATCCACGGTGCGCGAGGCCGAATCCGTCCCGGATATCGACCACCCCTTGCCGTCAGTGTCTGAGGTGGTCACGCGCTCGTCAAAAGTCACCTGCACCGTGGTAAGGGACGTGGCCCTGACGCCGGATATCGACGGCGCTATGCCGTCGTCTATGGGCATGTTGCGTCGCGATCGTTCAGAAAACATCGTGTGTCCTGCCGGATCAGTTGCCCAATTCACGGGGACGCGGTGCGTTCCTGTCCACGAAGAGCCAAAAGAGCTGCAAGTCGATGTAACCTCGATCGTGTCAGAGGTTTGGCCAAGGCCCGGTGTACGGCCGCTGGCTGCACCGCAACCTCCGGGAAAATCGATTATTGAATCGTGTGCAGAACGCGTCACAGGCTCGCTGAACTTGAACTCGATTATGTTCGGCGCTTTCGTCTTTGCTGAAAGCGTGGGCCTGATGCCGTCCTGTATTGGTATATTCTCGCGCGCGGCCAGCGCGTTGGAGTCCGAGTCCGCGATGGCGCCCGAGCCCGAGTCCGCGTCGCCGCCCACGTCCCCCGCCAAAACCTTGTAGCGCAGCACCGCGTTGTCCGGGTTGGTGTCGGCCAGGTTGCCCGAAAGCGTCAGCGTGACCCGGTTTCCGTTGAGCGCCGAGCTCCGGTCAACCGTGAGGCCGTCGGCGTCGGCGCCCGATACGGACCACCCTTGCGCGTTTGTCCCCGGCGCAGAGACGCGCTCGCTGAACGTGACCGTTATCGTGTTCAGGGAGGTGGCCCGCGCCGAAGAGACGGTCGGCGCCAGATTCTGCGACACCGGGGCCGAGCCTGAAAGCGCCAGGCCGGCAGGATCGGCTATGTCGCCGGCAGAGTACGAGAGGGCCACCTGGCCGATGGGCGAAGGGAACGCCGACGAGACTGTCAGGACTGTCTGGTCGGACCGCGAGGGCGCCTCGTAGGCTGTGACGGTGCGGCCGCCGGCGCCGGCCCCCGAAAGCGTCCAAGTGGAGCCGGGCGCCGTGGCGGTCCCCGAGACCGGCTCCGAAAAGGTCACGGTTATCTGGTCTGCTGCGCGCGAGACGGCCGACGATACGGACGGCGCGATGCGGTCCGAGACGCGCGCGGACTGGTCGGCCATGGCCATGCCGTTGGCGTCGGCCAGCCTCACCGGCTGAAAGCCGGAAGGCGTGGAATCGTAGTGAACCACGACGCCGTCCGGCGCCGTGTCCGGAAGGTCGGAGCTGAGCGTGAGGGTGAGCGTGCTGGTAAGGACCGTCAGCGACGACAGCCGGAGCACCGAATTGCCGGCCGCGTCGCCGCCCGAGACGCTCCACGCGCCGAGCAGGTCGGCCGGCGGGCTGGAGCTCTGTGCGGGCTGCGAGAGGGACACCACGACGGTGTCCGGGGCAACGGCCGCTGCCGACGATATCTCCGGGGCCCGGTAGTCCGAGGCGGGCGCCGAGGCGGCGGCCAAGCGGTTGCCGGACGCGTCCGAGACGGTGCCGACCCCCAGATAGACTACGCTCAGGCCGGAGGCGTCCAGCGGAAGGGCCATGTTGAGATCGACGGTCATGGAGCCGGTCAGAGAGGCCAGCGACGAGGCCGACAGGGGGCCGAGCGCCTGGAACTGCCCGCCGGCGTGCGAAAACTCCCAGTGCAGGAAAGAGTTGTCCGAGCTTTGCACCGGCTCGCTGAACACGACGGTCACCTGCCTGTCTGCGGTGATCCTGGCCTCGAAGGCCGGCGCTACGCCGTCCGATACGGGTATGCTTTGGCGCGCGGCCAGCGCGTTGGACGACGAGTCCGTCACGGCCCCCGAGCCCGAGCCCGCGTCGGTACCCACGTCGGTCCCCGACGTCTCGTACCTGAGCAGCACGCCGTCGGGCCCCGTGTCCGCCAGGTCCCCCGAGAGCGTCAAGACCACCGTCGTCGAGCCCGACGAGATGTCAGAGCTGGCCGCGACGTGGCGCGAGGCCGAATCGGTCCCCGATATGGACCATCCCAGCCCTGTTTGATCGGCAGTCTTTACGGTCTCGCTGAACGTCACCGTTATCCTGTCCAGGGCGGTGGCCTCGGCCGACAGTATCGCAGGCGCGGCCCCGTCGGTGCCGACGACCACGGCCACGCCGCCGGTCTCTGCCGCTATGGCGTTGGCGGTCGGCGATATCACGTCCGAGATGGCGCCGGCGGCCACGTACAGGTGCGGGCCGGTCATGGCCAGAACCGCCTGGCGGTTGGCCTCTGAGAGCCGGAACTTTAGCGTCAGCCCGTCGGACTGGCCCGCCTGCACCTCGGCTGCGGACAGCGAGACCTCGCCGGCCGAGCCGTCGGCTGCCCCCGAGCCGGGCCGTATCTCGAATCCGGCGCCGTCCGCGCCGGACACGTCGACGGTCTCGTCGAACGTGACCGTGAGGACGCCGGTGCCCCCGTCCAGGGAGGCAGATTCCACCTCGGGCTTTACGGCGTCCGGCGTGTCGGCTATCTCGGTGGCCGAAGAGGCGGGGGCGTTGTTGTTCGAAGAATCCTTCGTGACGCCGGCCTCGAGGCGCACGTGCGGCTCGGCGTACCCGATGACCGACTGCCTGAGGGCCTCGGTCAGTTTTATCCTGATCTGCGCGTCGGCCAGCACGACGGCGGTGACCGCCGAGCCGCTCAGCGCGGTGCCGCCGGCGCCGTCGCCGTCGCGCACGAAGATCTTGGCCAGATCAACGGACGCGCCGTCGCCCACGTGCTCGTCGAAGTTGAGGTTGAGCACGCCGGTCCCCTCGTCGACGGACGCCGAGACCAGTACCGGGCCCGTGGTGTCGGCCGCGGGCCTGGGCGCGGACTTGGTCACGGTCGCCAGCGCCGCGTCGGTGCCCGACGCCTTGAAGGCGTTGGCGGCTATCACCACTTCCGAGTCGGCGGTTATATCCTTCATGGATTCCTTTTGCGCCGGGCTCAGCCCTATGTCCTTCATGGATTCCTTTTGCGCCGGGCTCAGCCCTATGGTGGCCACCGCGCCGCTGATCGAAAGCGAGGACGTCGAGTCGAGCGTCGTCCCTCCGGATTTGCCTTCCTCCCGCACGGTTATCTTCCCGAGCGCGTCGGCGCTGCTGGTGTGCGCCTCGATGTTCTGGTCGAACGTGAGGGTCAGCTTGCCCGCGTGCCGGCTGCCGCCCTGCTCGAAGTTGTTCAGGTCGATTGCAGCCGAGTCGAGCACGGGCAGCAGGACCAGCCGGGCCGAGGCGTCGGTGTTTGTGTTGAACGCGGCGTCGGCCACGGCGCCCTCTTCGAGGTGGATGTACGGGTCCGCGTAGCTGTTTACATCGTCTAGCGCGCTATTGTCGAGCACTATCGTGACGGTGCTAAGGTTGTCGGCCGAGGTGAGTTGCGAGCTGGTCAACATCGTGCCGCCGCCCTTGGTGGACCCGTCGGTGATCGATATCTTGTCCTGGCGCACGGGGTGGCTGATTCGTTCGCTGAACGTGATTACGAGGGTGCCCGACTCGGTGTCCAGCGTCGGCGCGACGGTGCCGTGGAGCGCCGGGGGCGTGGTGTCAGACTGCCCGGCAGCGCCTGCGGCCCACGCGGCCAGGCACAGGAAAGCGGCAATGGCCGCGGCCCTGTAGATCACGGGGCCGGCCTCTCGGGGGCGCGTCTTGGCGGGGGCTCTTGCCCGCATGCGTGGATCTGGCGCACGGCCGGCCGGCCGCCTTCAATTATATAAACTACGAAAATTCCTACCACTGTCGATAGTCCCGAAATTCGTCCACCCCCCCCCCCCCCAAGAGGCCGGACGCCAGCGCGCAGGGGCGCCTGCCTGCGCGGAAGAGGGCCGCCGCTGGCACGGATCGGGCGCCACCGGATTTGCACGGGCGTTCGGCCCCGGCCCGCCCCATATAGGTTGGCCCCCCGGGATCGGGTAAGCGGTCAGGTCGGTGGATAGCCTAGTCGCGAAAAAGCGCCACGTGCGGATCGGGCGTGCCTGAATGCAAGCCCGACTTGGCCGATTACAGGATCGGCAAGCGGCCAGGTGGCCGACAGGCGCCGGCAGAACTCGTAGGCGCCAAGGCCCCGCTTGCGCCGGGTCAGCGCGCAGGTCATCCTGCCGAACGCCCTCGCCCCCTCTCGCGCCGCCCGTGTTACCGAGCTCGGCCCGCACGCACGGCTACTCGATCTTGGCGGCTTGGACGCGCCAGCGGCCGGATCAGGCGTTCGGCGAAAGCGTTCGGGAATGAAGGCGGTCAAGAAAACCCGACGCCGGGGGAGGCGCGGGCAGGCGGCGCCGCTTTAACTCAACGGATCAGCGCCCCGGTCGAGGCGCGCTAACGGAGGCGTCGAGACATTTCCTGGTAGGCGTCTTTGCGGTGACGGATCGCGTGGACTAGAACGCGATCTCCTTCGACGCGGTACACTATGCGGAAGCAGAACTCGTCTATGCGCGCGGAGCGGAATCCCCTCAAGTCTGTGATCATCTCCTTGCCGATTTCAGGATCCCTGCCAATCTCCTCTATCTGCGAATTGACGGCGGCCAGCAGGCCAGGCTGCGACCTTTTGAGTTTTTTGTAGTCTTTTTTGCATTGGTTGGTAAACTCGACTCGCTGAGCTACGCTTTTACTTTTATCTTTTCCCACGGTATAGTTTCTCCCCCTTTCATGCCGGCGCGCAACTGCCTCATCAGTTCTGGATCCTGCATTATCTCGATCGTGTCCATAAGGCCGGGGGGGCGCGTAGGCCTGACGGTTCTTTGATTCTCAAAGACGTCTACAGGGACTCTTTCGATGTCTGCTACCGGGCGCGAAGAGTGCGCCGCGTCTGCAAGCATGAAGAACATCGCCGCGTCTTCACAGCCGTCCATGTTCTCCATCTTCGAACAATCCGTTGCGCGTTTGCGCCTGACCGCTTCCTGCCGAAACACAATACCGTCGGCCACCGACGTCATATCAGATCCCACTCTCGCAGCTCTGCCCAGCCCTCTTGGCATTGTTGCCCTGTAAAGTACGACTGCTTGTTTTTCACTTTTGTCAGGATTTTGGGCTTCGGCATGGCCTTGTAGACGCTCCTCAGAAAGTGGATCGACGCGAGTATCTCGAGCCTGTCCGGATCGTCCTTTTTGTCCCGCATGAAGCCCAGAAACCTCTCGAACTTGGATTGTACCCGCCCGGTGCCGAAGGCGCCGGGCGGCAGCCCACCGTATATGCCGCGCAGCGCGAATCCGTTGCTTGCCAGCCTCGTAGAATACGGACCTCTGACATACCACGAAAAGCGATATCCCATATACACGCCGAACGACTGCAACAGGTAGACTGACTTTTGCAGGGTCAGCCTGCCCCCGAAATCCGACATGTCAAAGTTGTCCAAGTTTTTGAGCACCATGCCCAGACTGACGACATCCTCGTCTAGCCCAACGACGTTCTGGCCCGCGCTCAACCGGCAATGCCTTTCCGCCACGGCTTTTAATCCTTGGCATCGCCCGGTTTTGTTCGGCAATTCCCCGATCCGCGCCTGAGCGGAGCCGTTTTTTGGCCGATCCGGCCACGGCGCAGGCACGAAAATGCGAATTGCCGAACAAAGCCCGTCGCCCTAGTTGCCCAACCCCATGTAGCGGGGGCCGCCTTGCGTCATCCGTACCTGATTCTCGGGCAGAAAGCGCGCCCCGGCGCCGGCAACGGCCCTGCATCCGGGGTTAGGCAACCAACTACATCGGCCCCCGCCGCCCGGCGGGCCGAGTGCGCCGCCGGTATGCACTCGCCCCCCCCCCCCGTCCCGTAGGCACGAAACGCCCCGGTCTGACGCACTGCGGGGGCGGGTGAACCCACGGTCGGGCGCCCGCAGCCGCGGCGCGCGCCCGTCCGGGCCGCCCCGACCGGGGCCTGTCCGCCCCCGTGGCGTCCGAAGCCGTGCTGCTGCGCGGGGAACTGGTCGCGGCCCACATCACGATCTTCGGCCAAGACAACCAGATCGTGGTACTGGAGGAGCAGGTGGCCTCGGAGAGGGCAGAGAAGGAAAAGTACAAGGCCGGGCTGCCGACGTTCGTCATGACGTGCGGCATGAACGATATCTTTCCGTGCAGGGCCGTAGTCGAGATGCTGCGCGACCCCGGGTGGGACATGTTCAACCCCGGGCCGCCGGCGCCGCGCGACTGGTCGGTATTCGATTCGCCCGCCCCTTCCCTGCCGAGGCCGCCCGGGACGGAGGCGGGGCGGCGGCCGGCTCCGGCGGCGGCCGTTGCCTGACCGCGCCTGACGGGCCGCCGGACGCGCTACGGGCAGCGTCAGTCCGCCTCAGGCGTCGGACGGGGGGGCGAGCGCATACGCATTTCTAGCAAGATGGAAACCGCGCCGGCTAGGCTCTGCGCGACAGGCGCCTGTAGGCGAATACGGCGGCGGCCGGCGAGCCCACAAGAGAGGCGTTGAACAGTATAACGAGCGAGCCGAGCAGCACAGTCTGGGCCTCCGATTCCGCCAGTTCCATTATTCCCAGAGACCAGAGCAGAGGCTGCAGGGATGCCTGGACTGCCTGCTTGAAGGCCGGGCTGGACCTTTCCAGGTCGGCGACGGCCGGCGAAAAGGCATAGTAGAACTGGTTGAAACCTGACATGAATACAGAGCCTGCGCCCGTCGAGAGGGCGCCGTCGCGGACTTCGCGCAGCCGCTGCACCTGCTCTGACATCTCGGTGCCGTACGCGGCCGTGGCTACCAGGCAGCCGCCTCCGTCGTCTGCCGGAACGGGCGTGCAGGTCCCGTCGTCGGCGAGGAACGTGCCGGGGCCGCAGACCGGATCTGCCGGCTCTGGCTCGTCGGTGATCGGCTCTTGGGTGACAGGTTCCTGCGTGATCGGAGCTGGCGGCTCGGGTGCCGGCGGCTCGGGGTCTTTGGGCGGCTCTACTACGGGCGCTGCCGGCTCTGCGGGCGGCTCGGGCTGCTCGACGGGTTCGGCGCGCTCGGCCTGCCGCTGCTCGGGCTCTACCTCGAAGGGCTGGGAAGTCGCCCTCGGCTCTGGCGTATCGAACGTCCTGGTCCCCGTGCACGAATCGATGTTTACGGATTCGGTGTCCGACGCGATGGTGCGGTTGGAGACGAGCGTGGCCGAGATCCTGGCGAAAGATTCCGAAGATCCGAACGGAGCGGTGAATTCGGTGTACCCGTCAGAGTCGCCCGACGGCGTCATGCGGATCACGCCGGCCACGGGCATGCGGACGGTCACGTCGAGCGAGCCCGACGACGGGCCGGCCACCACGTCGATCGTGTTGGCCTCGCAGTCCCACGAGACGGATCGTATGTACACCGCGTCTGTCACGGCGCCCCCGTCCAGCGTGGTTCCCGAGACGCGGGCGCCGCCGCCCCCTCCTCCTCCGCCGCCGCCTCCGCCTCCGGCGGAAGTCCTCTGCGGCGGGGCCGTGACGTCGAGGGTGGCGCGCTCGGGCGCGGCCGGGGCAGGTGCCGGCGCGGTCTGGGTGGTGTACGAGGTCTGCCACCTGCCGTCTATGAACCTGAGCGTCTCGTAGGCCGCAGAGGCCAAGTCGCCCTTGGCGTCGAGCTGCGTGCTGCCCATCAGCCCGCGGTGCCCGAGGGCCGCGGACGGTATGGCGTTGCCCAAGCCGCCGTCGCCCGTCACCGCGGTCGAATCGGAGAGCACCAAGGCCTTGCCCAATACCTGCACGGAATCGTAGGCGGCGTACGCTCCCGAATAGACGCGCGTTTCCCGTTCGGTGATGTCGAGCCTGTCCTGTATCGCGTTGGTCACCCTCGGGAACGAGTCGTGGCTTCTGTCGGGCGCGTCGTCGATCACGGTGAATTGGTCCCTGACGAACGACAGCACCTGGGCGGACGCGCCGTCGGTGACGGGCCAGAACTGCGCCCCGTACCAGTTCAGCGCCGCAAGCGCTGGATCCGCGGCGGCGGCCTCGACGATGAGGGCGCCGTCGTCCCGGAACGGGGCGAGCAGCACTACGGTATTGCCCGAGACCGCGCTGGCCACGTCGGCCGTGACCGGCGTGCCGCTGCCCAGCGATATTATGGCTGCCGGATCGTATGCCACCGGCGCCACGGTTATGCCCGAGGCGCTGCGCCGCACCGACTCCAGCAGGGATGTGCCCCACGGGTCGCTGTCCCGGTGGACCACCACTACCGTCTGCACGCCCTGCCCGGCCAGCCTGTCTGTGAAGAACTTGCCCTGGTTGGCCGTGGGCGAGAGGAACCGGAATATGTTGTCTTCCAGCGCGAGGGCAGACGAGACCGAGCAGCAGCTCAAGAGCAGCATGCCGTTGTCGTCGGCGTATTGGCGCACGCTTGCAAGCTCTGTAGAGCTGACCGGGCCGAACACGATTTTGGTGCCCAGCATGTTCATGCCCTGGAGTTCGGAAAGGGCCGTCGCCGGCAGCGACGCGGTGTCGCGCGCGTCCAGCTGGAGCCGCCATTTCGAGTCCGTGCTCACGAACCTCGCGTTCAGATCCTCCACCCCCTCGCGTAGCGCGGCCTCTGCCGGCTCCCCGTACTCTGCGAGGCCGCCGGTCCGCGCCACCAGCGCGCCGACCCGGACCGTCGTGGGATCCGCCGGCACTGCCGGGGCCCCGACCACCTGTATGCTGAACTCACGGAACACGCCGGCCTGCCCCGCCGCCGTCGGCATCGCGTACAGCATCGGGCTGTACGCAGTGCCGACTTGGGCAGTTGCCGGCACCGTCACGGTCATCTCCATGTCCAGCGTGCCGCCGGCCGGAATCTGCGCGCGCGGGGGCGACAGCTGCGTCGTCAGGCCGTCGGCGCCCCTCACCGTAAACTCCACGCCGGTCGCGGCGTCCGACGTGAGGCGCAGCACCAGTATGCGCGAATCGCCGGCCTCCATCTCGACGCCGAGGCCGGACGAATAGACCGGATCGTACGCCAGGCCGAACGCCTGCGGCGCGGCAGCCGCCGCGGCGAGCGCCAAGAGCGTCGCGGTCAGCAGCGTGCGGGACATTTTATCCACAGCTTGCAAAGAGCGATATTACCTGCGAGAGCGAATCGTCCCCTGTGGGCAGCACCCTGCCGGAGTGGGCCACCTTGAACTCTAGGTCGGAGGAGGTTCCCGACGCGGGCAGGAACGAGCCAAGGGAGACGAACTCGCCCGGCTCGAGCTCTACGAACGTCCCTCCCACCTTTACCGACGTGGTCAGGGTGGCGTACTCGTTGCCCGCCGAGTCGATCCACGGAGCCACCCGCAGCTGGAGCTCTTGGAGTGCCTCGTTGCCCACGTTGGTCACGGACTGGCGCACGACGGGCGACTCGCCGCCGGTCACTATGCCGAACGAGACGGCCGAGCCGGTCGCCGAGCAGGCGGACGCCACCTGGCTGCCCGACACGTCGGAGCTTATCAGCCGCAGGTTCTGAAGCTGCGGATCGGAATAGGCGGGCAGGTAGTTTATCCTGCCCTGCACGCGCTCGGCCAGCGACGTGTACGGGCCGCTGCTGTCGCCCCAGTAGTTGTAGCCGGCCACCAGTGTGGCGGGGGTCAGGTTTATCACGTCGTCGCCATCGTTCGAGACAAAACTGTTGTTGTACACGTCGATGGCGTGATCTATGTGCCGTTCGGCTATCGTGAAATCGGCAATGGCGGTGCCCAGTTGATCCTCGTGCACGCCGCAACCGCCCTGGCATATCAGCACGCCGTTGTGGCTCTCACGGATGGTATTGTCGTATATCTTGATGTGGCGGTTGTCGCCTCCCCAGACGATGATCGCCGCCTCTACTACCCCCTCCGCGGCACCGGTGGTAAAGTCGTACCCCACGCGGCCGTTGTCGTTGAATACCTTGGGGTACCTGAACTTCAGTTCTTTGTTGATGTAGTTGTTGTTTGCGCCCTTTATCTCGTTGTCGTAAATGTAGACCGTCTCGCCCGCATAGTCCCTGGCCGGCCTGGACGCCTTTTGGATCGCGAACGCGAGCATGTCCTCTATGGTGTTGCCGCTGATGTGCGTGTCCGTCAACATCCCGTTGCCGAGGTTTATCCCCGCGAACGACGGGTTTCTGATGTAGTTGTCCGTTATGTCTAGGCCTTCGACGGTGGCGCCGGTGCTCGGAAGGAAGCGGATGGCGGTCATGAGAGATCCGTTCCTTGTATCGCCCGCGTTGGGCAGGGCCTCGTTCCGTCCGATGTCTATCAGGGTGTTGCTGGAGATCTTTATGTTTTTGAATTCCGAGCCTGCTGGTGTCCACAAGAGTATCCCGTGCCTGCTGGTGTTCTCGAACGTGCTGTTTTCAACGGTGATGTTTTCAAGCAGCGGAAGGTTGTAAGTGCGGTTCTCGTTTAGCAGGACGACCGCGGGCTGGCGCCAATGCGACGTAATGTCCCTGAACGTCACGCCGTCTATCTCCACGTCGTTGCTGGTCACGATGATGGCGACGTTGCCGGTTATGAGCCCGGGTCCCTTTAGCGTCATCGGCTTGTTTAGTTTAAGGAGCGTATCGCTTGTAAAAGACTTGGTCTCGCTGTTGAGGTGGAGTGTTGTTCCGTACCCAAGGCCGTCGATCAAGGCCTGGGTAAGGTTGCCGGTGCCAGGATCTAGAACCTGCATGGGGCGCAAAAAGACGCTTACGTGGTCTCTGGCGACCCTTGTTTCTTGGCTTCTCGGCGGATTTGTCTCTCCTGTACTTACGTAAGTCTGGTCGTTGGTTACGCTGTCGCATGTGATATCGTAATTTGGATGATTCGCGGTTGCGTCGCACCGGGGGTCGTAGTTTGCGTTCGGATACGTCGCCGCCAGTACAAAGACGAGCGTCTCAGTGCTCAGGTTCGTGGCAACGGGCGTAGTAAACGTCGCAATCAGATCGGTCGGGTTGTTTATGGTGACCCGAGTCAGGTTGGCGCCGGGCAACGGGGCGTCGAACTCGCCCGAATTCGCCAAGCGCTGCGACCAGTGCACGCTCATAGGCTGGGTTTGGGCAGCCGTGCCGTACGTCCACGATCCGTCCAAGGTGACCGTGTCGCCCCTGTCCGCTACCATGTCGGGCCCCGCATCCGAAGTGTAGTTTGTCGCGTACGCGGGCGTCAAGGAAGCGACCGCCAAGGCCAGAGCCGCGCAGGCGGCGATAGCCAGAATTCGGGACGGCTCCAAGGGTTTACGACGCCCCCCCAACGAACAGCCGTCCGGCTGAGCGATCTTTCGGGTTTCTGTTCGGGTGCTCATGGGTTGCTTCGTCCGGGCCTCGCCAAGTGTGTATAAAAGGACTTCGTTTTTGGGCGGTTTTGCCAGAACCCCCCCCCCCCCCCCCCGAGGGGCCGATTTCGCGGTCCGGCGGCAAGAGCGCGGGTCTGGTACGGCCCGGATTGGCGGCGCGCCGGGCGGCGCCGGCGGGCTCGCGCGGCCGGGCGGCGCGGGCCGCCCCGTACCGGACGCGCCGGAAAGCACGTTCGAGCTCGGGTCGATGTGTTCGCGACCCGGTGGCGGCAAGGCACCTGCCGGAAACGCTCAAACGCTGGTCGATGTATTCTCCAGGACGGCCGCTCCCCCGGATCGCGCGGCCGAGCTGGCCGGGGACAGCGGTCTTGCGCGCGTTCCCGTCCCGGCAGGAAAGGCCGGACGCGGCGCCGCAAAATCCTGCCGGCATTCTTGCGCGCGACGCTGCCGCGCACCGTCTCGGCGGGCGCCGCGCCGTGAGGCGCGCCGAGCGCGCGGCCGAACGACTGGAAGAGCCCGCGCTTTTGGCACTATGGCGCGGATCGCCTGCGGGCCGGCGCAGCCCCGCCCCGAACCGCGCCCGTGCTACGGCCGGCGCGACAGCCGACGGTACGCCAGAACCGCGGCGGCCGGCGAGCCCACAAGAGAGGCGTTGAACAGTATAACGAGCGAGCCGAGCAGCACAGTCTGGGCCTCCGATTCCGCCAGTTCCATTATTCCCAGAGACCAGAGCAGAGGCTGCAGGGATGCCTGGACTGCCTGCTTGAAGGCCGGGCTCGACCTTTCCAGGTCGGCGACGGCCGGCGAAAACGTATAGTAGAATTGGTTAAACCCCGACATGAACGCCGAGCCGGTACCGGTCGAGAGCGCGCCGTCGCGGACTTCGCGCAGCCGCTGCACCTGCTCGGCCATCTCGGTGCCGTACGCGGCCGTGGCTACCAGGCAGCCGCCTCCGTCGTCTGCCGGAACGGGCGTGCAGGTCCCGTCGTCGGCGAGGAACGTGCCGGGGCCGCAGACCGGATCTGCCGGCTCTGGCTCGTCGGTGATCGGCTCTTGGGTGACAGGTTCCTGCGTGATCGGAGCTGGCGGCTCGGGTGCCGGCGGCTCCGGGTCTTTGGGCGGCTCGGCGGCCGGCGGCTCTGCTGCCGGCGGCGCGGGCTGCTCGACCGGTTCTGCGCGCTCTGCCTGCTGCTGCTCGGGCTCTACCTCGAAGGGCTGGGAAGTCGCCCTCGGCTCTGGCGTATCGAACGTCCTGGTTCCCGTGCACGAATCGATGTTTACGGATTCGGTGTCCGACGCGATGGTGCGGTTGGAGACGAGCGTGGCCGAGATCCTGGCGAAAGATTCCGAAGATCCGAACGGCGCGACAAACTCGGTGTACCCTCCGACTTCTCCTGACTGCGTCATGCGGACGACGCCGGCCACCGGCATGCGGACCGTCACGTCCAGAGAACCGGACGACGGGCCGGCCACCACGTTGATCGTGTTGGCCTCGCAGTCCCACGAGGCAGACCGGATATAGACCGCGTCGGCGACGGCGCCCCCGTCTAGGGTCGTTCCAGAGACTCGGGCGCCGCCGCCCCCTCCGCCGCCGCCACCGCCTCCGCCTCCGCTGGATATCGTTCTCTGCGGCGGGGCCGTGACGTCTAGCGTGACGCGCTCGACGGGCGCATCGGCCGGCGCCGGCTGCGACGTGTACGAGACCGTCCAGTCGCCGTTTGCGTACCTGAGCGTCTCGTACGCGGCCGACGCCAGGTCGCCCCTCGCGTCGAGCCGCATGTCGCCCATCAGCCCGCGGTGGCCGAGGGCCGCGGCCGGTATCCCGTCGCCCAGGCCGCCCTCGCCGGTCACCGCCGCCGAGCCGGCGGCCGCGATGGCCTTGCCCAGTATCTGCACGGAATCGTAGGCGGCGTACGCCCCCGAATAGACGCGCCTTTCGTTGCCCAGTTCCGCCTGTATCGCCCTCTCCACGCCTTCGAACAGGGCGTGGCCGCGGTCCGGCGCGTCGTCTATCACCGTAAAGCGCTCCGAGACGAACTGCGAGACGGCCGGCGTCACGGTGGGCCAGAACTGCGCCCCGTACCAGTCCAGCGCCGAAAGAGCCGGGCTCGCGGCGGCGGCCGCGACTATGAGGTCGCCGTCGGCCTGGTACGAGGCGAGCAGCACCACGGTTCTGCCCGAGACCCCGGCCTCAAGGCCGGATGCCACCGACGACGCGTCCCCGATGGACGACGGATCGTAGGCTACCGGGACCACGGCGGCCGGCGCGTTGCTCCGCACCGATTCGAGCAGGGACGTTCCCCACGGGTCGCCGGCGCGGTACGCCACTATCACGGTCTGCACGCCCTGCCCGGCGAGCCGGCCAGCGAAGAACTCGCCCTGGTTTGCCGTCGGCGAGAGGAACCTGAATACGTTGTCTTCCAGCGCCAGGGCAGACGAGACCGAGCAGCAGCTCAAGAGCATCATCCCGTTGTCGCCCGCGTACTCGCGCACGCTTGCAAGCTCTGACGAGCTGACCGGCCCCAGGACTATCTTGGTGCCGAGGGAGTTCATTTCCTGCAGCTCCGAAAGGGCCGTCGACGGGGCGGACTGCGTGTCGCGCTTGTCCAGCTGGATTCTCCACTTTGAGTTGGTGTCGGCGAACCGCTTGTTCAGATCCTCTGCCCCCTTGTCGATCGCCGCCTCCACCGGGGCCCCGAGGCTGCCGAGCGAGCCGGTGCGCGAGATCAGCGCGCCGACCCGGACCGTCTCGGTCGCGACGGGGGCCGGCGCCGCCACGGTGACGGTAAAGTCCCGGTACAGCCCGCCCTGCCCCGCACCGGACGGGACCGCGTACAGCGCCAGGCTGTACGTGTCCCCGACATCCGCGGTAGACGGCACCGCCACGGTCAGCTCTACGTCCAGCGCGCCGCCGGCCGGAATCTGCGCGCGCTCCGGGTCGATCCGGATGCCCAGATCCTGCCTGCCCGTCACTTCGAAGGCGACGCCGGCCGCCTCGGCCGACGTGACCCTCAACAGGAGGGCGCGCTGCTCGCCGGCCGGCACCTGCACGTCCGTGCCGAACGAATAGAGCGGATCGTACCCCAGGGAGAACGCCTGCGGGACCGACGCGGAGGCTGCCGCCGCGATCAGCGCGGCGGCCAGAAGCGCGGGGGACATTTTGCTATCCGCAGCTGGCAAAGAACGATATCACCTGCGAGAGCGAATCGTCCCCTGTTGGCAGCAACCTGCCAGAGTGAACCACCTTGAATTCGACGCCCGAAGAGCCGCCCGGCGCCGGCAGGGCCGCGTCGAGCGTGGCAAACTGGCCCGGCGCCAAGTCCACGAACTCCCCGCCTATCTTTACCTGCGTGGTCAGGGTGCGGTACTCGTTGCCGGACGCGTCGAGCCACTGTCCGGCGCGCACCCGGAGCCCGTCGAACTCTTGGTTGCCCGCGTTGGTCACCGACTGCGTGACCGTGCCCGATTCGCCGCCGGTCACGATGTCGAACGAGATGGAAGAGCCCACCGCGGAGCACGCCTGCTGCTGCGGGTTGGCCGAGATGTCCGAGCTTATCAGCCGCAGGGTCGCGCGCTCCTGGTCGGCGTAGCTGGGCAGGTAGTTCACGCTGCCCTGCACGCGCGTGGCCAGCGAGGCGTACGGGCCGTTCTCGTCGCCCCAGTAGTTGTAGCCTGCCGTCATCGTGGTGGGCGAGAGGTTGATTATGTCGTACTCTGAGTTTGATATGAAACTGTTGTTGTACACGTCGATGGCGTGGTTTATCTCGCGCTCCGGCACCACGAACTGGGTGACTACCCGATCCAAGTAATCCTGGTGTATGCCGCAGCCGCCCTGGCAGACGAGCAGGCCCGTTGCGGCCGTCCCGTATGACGTTGTCGTATACCTTTGTGGCGCGGTTGTCCGCCGCCCAGATTAGAATCCCCGCGTCGCGCGCGGGCTTTGTCTGCGTGCTGTTGCTGTACACCAGCTCGCCGCCGACGTTGGCCACTTTGAGGTAGAACGGGCTGTTGCTTGCGCCCGTTATCTCGTTGTCGTAAATGTACACGACCTCGCCCGAATAGTCCCTTCCCGGCTGCGAGGCGTGCTGTATGCCCGACCCCGGCATGTTGGAGATGGTGTTTCCGCTCACGTGCGTGTTGCGCAGCAACGAGTCGCCCAAGTTTATTCCGCCCGACGTGGGGTTTCGTATGACGTTGTTCTGTATGAAGAGGCCGTCTGCCCTGGTGCCCGCGCCCCCTATGGCCGTCCCGAGGAAGGCGATTTTTTCGGTTCCTGCGTCCAGGGTCTCGTTCCGCCCGATGTCCACAAGGGTGTTGTTGGAGACTGTGACGTTCCTGAACAGGGATCCCTGCGGCGAGAACAGCGCTATGCCGCTCGTCTCGGTGTTTTCGAACGTGTTGCCCGTTATCGATATGTTTTCGCGCGGCGCCGCGTTGAAGTACCTGCCCACCGTGATCACCCCGCTGTTGGTCGGAACTAGGTTCAGCGTGTTGGACGGCTGCACCATGTCGCGGAATGTGACGCCCTCTATGGCCGCTCCGTTATGGTCTATGATGAAATCGACGTTTCCGGTTATCGTGGCCGGCCCCTTGATCTTCATGCCACTGCCTATCACTATGGAGGCCTCGTTGTTTCCGTCAAAGGCGTACGTGCGGTCGGACAGCTTTAGGGTCGCGCCACTGGCCATGTTTGCCACCAAGGTCGGGGTGAGATCCTCGTTCGGAGTCATGACGCGCATCGGGCGCGTGGTGACTACCACGTGATCCCTGTGCGATGCTCCCGACGCATACGTCGCGTCCAAGAAGAACGTGAGTTTTTCCCCGACCGCGTGCCTCGGAGGCGTGGTAAACGTCGTGACCAAGGCGTTGGGGTCGTCGAACGTGACTTGGTACCCGCGGTTAAGTTGGCTCCACGTCTGGCTGACGGGCAGCACGCTGGTCGACGTGCCGAACGAGGCCGAGCCGTCGAGCGTGACCGTGTCGCCCCAGTCTACGACTTGGTCAGATCCGGCGTCGGTCGTATTCACAGCGTACGCGGGCGCCGCCGACGCTGCGGCCAGTGCCAGCGACAGGGAGGCTGCCAGCAGAACTACGCGCGAAGATTCCAACCTGCGCCCCCCCCCCCCACGAGCTGCCGCGGGTCGAGCGATCTTTGTTCTTGTTCGGCGTGCTCATGGGTGCTTCGTCCGGGCCTCGCCAAGTGTGTATAAAAGGCCTCCGTTTTGGGCGGGGTTGTCGCATAATTCCCCAGAATGACGGATTCCGTCGTTTTCCGGGGTTCGGCGGCCAGGGGCTGACATGGCCGGATCCTGGCTGCGGCCGGTTTTGGCGTGTCTGGAGGCCAGGTTCACGCGGCGGCTACTCGGCGGCGCACCGGATCCGGTTCAGCGCGCACACGTTCCACGCTATGGCGAGCAGCAGGCCGAACCTCTCCTGCGTCTCTTTTTTCCTGTACCTGCACAGCAGGCGGTGGTTGTCGCTCCCCTCCGCGCCGAATATCCCATCGATCATCTTGCGATCCTCGTGGCGCACCGGATCGAACATCTCGGCGGCCCTGCGCCTGAACCGCTTGCCGGCGTTGCGCCTGTTGCCGCCGTTCTCCCTGCTCTTTCTCTGATCGATGTTGGGGCGCATGCCCATGCCGAAGACGGCCTCGCAGTTCCGGTCCGAGTCGTATCCCTTGTCGGCGTGCAGCCACCAGCCGACGAAGCTGCGCCCCAGTTTTTTCGATTTTTCGAGAAGCGGCCGCAGCATATCGGTGTCGGCCGCGCTGCTCGGCGTCATGGCGCATGCGAGGATCACCTGCAGCCCGACCGCCGCGAAAACGTGCCATTTTAGGTACGATTTTGCGCGCACGACTGTCTCTTTGCCGGTCTTTTTGTTCAGCCTGACGCTGTCTTCGTACCTGTCAGTTTCGGATCCGGTGCTGTCCGCCGTCGAATCGTGCTTGTCGACTCCGACTTGTTTCAGGCACGCCTCGGCGGTCAGGGCCACCATTTTTTCGAGCCACTCCGCGTCGAGATCTCTGTGCGCCCTCGAGACGGTCGAATGATCCGGGACGCGCCCGCCCAGATCCAGTTCCCACCACTCTACCATGTTCTCGGTTTTGCGGGACGAGAGGTTGAACAAGTTCATCAAGATGCACACGATGGCCATTTCGGCCAGAGTACACCCTCGGCCGCCCGCGTCCGCTCTTGCGTGCCGGCTCGGACGGCGGGTTATCCCTCACCAGATCCTTGATGTATCCAATAGAGTCTATGCGTAAACGCGCCGGTTGAGTTTTTCTAGGCACGGATATTCGAGATTTGGTAGATTACTCATAACCTCTAATGGCGAAATCTTTTTTTGAGGCGCAGGATTCGTGGTACTCGGCCCAGTAGCCGTCTCGCCGTTGCCGTTTCAACGGCAAGACGGCTCTGGCCGTGATCAATAAGCATAGCGGTTGGAAAAAATTGACCATTTGTCGGAAAAACTGATCTGCGCTACTCCTTCCGGCGTCAGGCCTCAGATGCGACGGAATCCGTCATTCTGGGGGAATTATGCGACAACCCCGGGAAAAGGTCATGGTTTATACCCTAGTTTTCCAATGCAAGCGGCATGCAGAAAGCGCAGCCTCCCGAGTTTGCCAACACAATGGAGAGCATAATGGACACCCCCGCCGAGGAGAGCATGAAAAAGGCCAGATCCGCAGAATACTTCGAGGACTGGAAAAAGGTGGCCGGCCGGAGAATCCACCTGATATTCGCCTCGCTTCCGATAGACGGGCCTGCCATACCCGACGAGATGAGGGAAGAAACCGAGGATCTGGTAATAAGGATCACGTGGCAGCACGCCTGCGAGTACATGACCGACGAGGAAAAGATCGCGGCCGGCCGTGTCAACATCAGGGCCATGAAAGAGTACGCGTGGGCGCTGGCCAGAAAGGCGGCGGCAGAAGAGTGGAAACCGGCAGCTCCTAAATAATGCTCACCTTTACCACGCCCCGGAGCGATTCAAGCAGGTCGTAATATTTCCGCGGATCGGGCGTCGAGTCGAGCACATGGCTTTCCACGCGAATGCGGGTGCCGCCGGGCACGCGGGTGCCGTCCTCCAGCCTGCATTCGGTCTCGTTTGCTTTGGCGAGGTGCTTTCTGCTGTCGATCCTCTCTTCTGCGGACGAGACCGGGCAGGGCAAGGCCGTGTATACGGCAGTCCTGAGCTTGCCGCGTACGACATCATCAACGGGTACCGCCATTCGCACCGGGCGCTCGAGGGCGTATCCGTTAGTCCAGAGACTGAACAGCCTGCATCCGCGACGCCCCTTGCCGGGCACCGTCCTGCTTTCGAACGTCCCACCCAAGTAGCTTTCCAGCTCCACCAAGTCCATCCACCGGTACAGCGTTGTGGCTCTGGAGGCGCGCTCGTCCAAGGCCGAGTCTAATTCGCGCGCCAGGCCCTCCATCAGGATGGTTCCAAGATACGCGCCGGGATCGAAAGCCTCGAGCCGATCCAAGTATATACAGTCGGCGCGGCTCCAGTCCCCCGCGCCGACTGCCCGTTTGTACGCCCGCGATTCCCAGGTTCCGCGGCCAAGGATCCGGTACGGGTTTGCCTCCAGCGTCTCCGCCCTTTTGGCTGCCAGTCGGGCCGCGCAGAAAAACCCTCCCGCGTTCAGCCGGGCAAACTCTCGGCGCGCCCAGCCCAAGACCCGCGGATCCAGCTAGTGGCCCGGGCATATTGCCGCCATGTCCGGAGCCGGAAAGCTCTAGATAAAAACCGACAATGATGATGTGGGGTTGCTGCGCAATTCCGGCGGCGAATTTGAGCGCGTTCGAAGGCCGGGCCGGATCCGGCGCGCCGCGGAAGCGGCCGCCGTCTGCCCCGTGGCCTCGGGCAGGCCCGGGTCAAAGCCGGAATCCGGCCGACTGCCAGACACCCCACTAGGCGAACTACACGCGCATCCTGCCGCCGATCCGGCTCCCCGGCCCTATGCGCCGCATCGCGTTTTTCATGCTCTCGGCGTACTCGGGCACGATCACGTGCAGCGGGCCGGGGCATCGGTCTCGGGCACGACGCGGTGCGCGAACGCGGGCAGATGGGACTCGGAGCCTACGTCTCTGCGCTTCCCAGGCGGATCGCGCCCGCCTTGTCCACGCCCCTCAGATCCGGGATCTTTCCGTCTGTGGAGGGCAGATTTGGAAGGCGCCGGTATTTCTCACCAGACGTATGCGGGGCGCCCCCCCCCCCCCCGTGTCGAGGCGGGTCACCCGTACGCCGTTTTTCTCGAGCTCGTTGGCAAGCGCGCTGAGCAAGCGCTGGCGGGTCGTAGATGCCGCGCTTCCCCCCCCCCTCCAGCCATTAAAGCGTCGATGCGTTCATGCAGTACGGCGTTCCCGCAACACTGGCGCGGCCCGATCGTGCCGGCTCGCAGGGCCGCCTTTCACGCCGCGCCCGGGCGCCTCCGGTACGCAAAGCACGCAGCCGAGACTATGGCGGCCGCCAGAGCCGACCACATGCCGAACAGGACCGGATCTACCTGCACGCGCCGGGGCGCGCCGGGGCGCGCTATATTCGTTGGCCGCGCGGGATCAGCCCGGGATTTTTATAGGCGCGGGAGACCCGCGCGCCGTGGACATAACGGTCGGGCACACGCCCGACGCCGACGACGCGTTCATGTTTTACGCCATGCTCGAAAAAAAGATACCCGATCCCGGGTTCGGCATAGAGCACGTGGTGGAGGACATCGAGAGCCTCAACGCGCGCGCCTCGGGCCCCGGCCTCGACGTGACGGCCGTCTCGGTCCACGCGTGCGCAAGGCTGGAAGGCTACACGATGCTGCGCAGCGGCGGCAGCTTCGGCCTCGGCTACGGGCCCGTGGTGGTGGCCCGCGGGGCCGCCGGCCCGGGGGACGTGCGCGGCATGCGCGTGGCCGTGCCCGGCGAGCGCACCTCGGCGTTCCTGCTGCTGCGCACCATGATAGGGGAATTCGAGTACGAGGTGGTCGAGTTCAGCAGGATACCGGCGGCGGTGCGCGAGGGGCGCGCCGACGCGGGCCTGGTGATACACGAGGCCCAGATAGCATACGGGCAAGAGGGCCTCGAAAAGGCGCTCGACCTGGGCAGCTGGTGGCACGAAAGGACCGGCGGGCTGCCCGTGCCGCTTGGCGTCAACGTGATGCGCTCCTCGCTGGGCCCCGAGGCCATAGCCGGGTTCGACCTGCACCTGCGCCGCTCGATAGAGTACGCGCTGTCCAACTTTGACGAGGCCCTCGACTACGCCATGAAGTACTCTAGGGGCAGGGGGCGCCGGACCATCGCCGAGTTCGTGCGCATGTACGTAAACGAGCGCACCGTAGAGATGGGAAAAGAGGGCGAGCTCGCCGTGGCAAGGATGTTCGCCGACGCGGCAGAGGCCGGGCTGGCCCCGCCGTCGTCGCCCCGGATAGCCCCGCGGTAGCGGGCGCGTCCGGGCGGGATCCGCGCTGCCGGCCCGTCGATCTCGGCGCCCAGCCCCGATTCCCCGAGGGCCGCCGAGCGCGCGTTTTGCCGCCCCTCCCAAGAACGGGCGCAACGCCACTCCGGAAGCCCGCCCTGCCTGCGGGGGCGGATCTCCGCGCCTTGTGCCCGTTGCGCCGGGGAATCTGTATGTCGCGCCGGCGTCTTCTAGTCTTTCACGTATACGGACTTATCACATACAGACAGAAAATCAATGGTGTTGGTAGAAGGATCCGCGCTGTAAATGACTCTAGAAGTCATGCGTAATCCCCCCCGTCATCCCGGCGTTAGTGCCTTATCAGGAACACAATCCAGACCGTGCCGTGGAGATAGGCATGGCCTCCATGGAGGGGGCGGCCTACTCGGACATGATGGAGTCCATAGGCAGCGACGCCACAAAGTCCACGTACCGGAGCAACCTGGCCGCGTTCATGGCGGCGGTGCCCGACGGCGTCTTTGAAAAATACGCCGGGATCCGGCCAAAGTCGCGCGGCATAAAGGACATGCCCGAGGCGTTCGTGGGCCTCGCCAGGTCCAACCCGGACGCGGCCAAGGCGGCCGTGCGCAGCTACGTAAAGGGCCTCAAGGAGACGGTCGGAAAGGGCAAGCTGAGCCCCAACACGGTCCCCAACAAGATAAAGCCCGTAAAGGCGCTGCCGGCCGAGCGGCGCAGGGCGCAGATCCTGCTCGACGTGCTTTTCGGGTAGGGCCGGCGCGTCCGGCCTGCACGGATCAGCGCAGGCCGGTCCTCCAGCCGCCGGATGCGCGGGGCCTGCGGCGTGGAGCCCGCGGGCCCGTCTGGGGCCGGCCGCGTCTAACAGAATTTTTATGCAACGCGGACGCTATGCGTTCGATCTCGCACGGTCGCCGGCAAAAGACTGCCGCGTACCGGGGGCAAGCAGAGGGGCAAGCCGCGTCCAAGCAGGCGCGCAAGCTGTGGCCAGAGATCCCCCATTCATAGAGCGGCAATACGGCCTCCAGACTAGGCAGTGTTGACAGCCAGCCTGAAGCCGGCAGAACCGACTCATCTAACAAGAGTTTTATACGACAGGCTTGTTATATGGGCGTGGAGATCATTGTAGGGGCGCCGGTGACCGGCGAAAACCTTCACGGAAGGGAGGACGAACTCGACGAGTTGTGGTCCAGAATCAAAATCAACAGCATTCTGCTCTCTTCGCCGCGCAGGTTTGGCAAGACCAGCCTAGTCAAGGAAATGGAGCGCGCGCCGCGCGACGGATTCGAAGTCGTGTATTTGGACGTAGAGGGCATCGACAGCGTACAGGAGTTTGTGTCGCGTCTTGCAGAAGCCCTGCCAAAGCCAGCCCAGCGGACACTGCTACGCAGGTTTGCAAAAAAATTGAGGGAGAACGTGGAAGAGATCGAACTGTCTCATCTACGAATGAAACTAAGAGAGAGCACAAAAGAGGACTGCATGAGGGACGGGGAAGATCTGTTCGACATGCTCCAAGACGCGGAAAAACTCCACATAATCGTGGTCGACGAGCTTCCCAGCTTTCTGTTAAATTTGGAATCTGCCGGTGTCCAGAGCCAATCCATAGGGATGGTTCTCAGGTGGTTGCGGCAAATGCGACAGGCACACGATGCAAGGTTCGTAGTGTGTGGTTCGATCGGGATAGACAACATACTGCGGCGTCACGGGTTGTTTAACACGGTCAACGATCTAGAGAGGATAACCGTATCGCCGTTTGGACACGACACTGCTTCGCGCATGATAGAACGCCTGCTTGACAAAGCGGACATCGAATACGAGCCGAATCACACACAAAAGATTCTTGGCAAAATCGGAGTGCCGTCGCCCCCCTATTTCCTTCAGATAATGTTACGCGAGATCATCAAAATGACAGGCGCAAAAAAAAGACTGTCGGAAGATGTCATAGACAAATCGTATCAGAGAGTCCTAGGCGACGCCGGAAAGGGGTATTTTGAATGGTATTACGACCGGCTCAAAACCGAATTCCCTCCGGATCTGTTACACGCCGTAGTGAGCATGCTGGATTACTTGGCCGAGCGCGAGTCAAGCACAAAATCCGATCTGAGCGGCGTGTTCTTTGACGCGCTGAAAAAGAAAGACAGCGAGATCTTTCTGGACGCGGTGAGGGCCCTGGAGAGCGGGTTTTACATAGCAAAAGACAACGGCTATTCGTTCCGCGTCAAAGTTCTGCGCGACTGGTGGGCAGAGAGGCGCGCCAGTTGACGTCCTTGCTAAAGTTCACCCCGGAGGCGATGCCCGGCGCCGAGATCGAAGCTCTGCACGCGGGGCGCGCAGGCATTATCGACTCCGCGGTGGAAAGGATCCAGAGCCTCATCGCGTCGGGCGGCACCATGCACGTGATGCTCGTCGGCCGGCGCGGCTCCGGCAAGACACACACGCTGCAGATGATAAGGCACGGGCTAGGCGACAGGATCGTCCCGGCGGTCCTCGCGCAGGAAGAGTATTCGGTCTACACCGTCGACGGGTTTTTCGCCCGCGTGCTGGAATCCATAGGCGAGGGGTACGACGGGCCCGAAGTGACGTACCGCGCAAGGGACGTGCTGAAGAGGCTGCGGCAAGGGGGCAGGCCGGTGGTGGTGTTTGCCGAAAACCTCCAGGCGCTGTTCGCGCAGATGGAGCCGGATCTGGGCGAGCTTCGCGCCGTGATGCAGGAAGACGAAAGTTTCTTCATAGCCGGATCCGCGCTGGCGCCGTTTGTCCAGGTCACCTCGATGTCGGCGCCGTTTTACAATTTTTTCGAGATCAACAGGCTCGACGGGCTCGACCCGGCCGAGATCGGGGAGCTTGTCGGGAGGCGCTCGGGCCCCGACGTGACGGCGCCCGTCGGCGGGCTCAGCCCGGAGGGGCTGCGCGCCCTGACCGGCGGCAACCCGAGGCTCGTCCACGCGCTCTGCGACGAGGCGGACAGGAACCCGGGCGCGGATCTGGAGGACTGCATGGCCGCGATGCTGGACGGGATGACGCCCGAGTACCGGAGCGTGGCCGAGGCGATGCCGGCCGAGGTGCGCAAGATCTTCGACGCGATGGCCCTCGCCGACGGGCCGCTCACGCCCACCGAGATCGCCCTCAAGATGGGCACGAAGAACACCATAACGGCCGCCCAGATAAACAGGATGAAGAACGGCGGGCTCGTAGAGCCGGTGAAGTTCGGGAGAAAGAAAGAGACGCGGTACCAGATAACCGAGTGGATGTACCCCATGTGGAGGGAGTTCAGGCGCGGCGGAAGATCGGCGAGACTCCGGGCGTTCGCCGACTTGCTCAAGGCGCTGCATTCCGAAGAAAGGGGCGGGCCGGCAGACCCCATGCTGGCCATGGCGCGCGCCTCCGGAGTTCTCGCGGCCGAAAAGCACGGCGCGCCGGACTGGGGGCCGCGGCTGCCGGCCGAAGGCTGGAAAAAGATCGCAAGGCGGCAAAAGAGCGGGGCGCTGCGGCTGTGCGCCGAGATCGCGGCGGCCGACGCCAAGCTGCGCGCCTGCGGCCGGGACGGGCGCGAGTTTGCAGACTATGCGCTACGCGACAAGGCGAGGCATCTCGAAGGGGCCGTCGCCGCCGCGCGCATCCCCCGCACCAAAGAGGCGCATTCGCTGCTTGGCCTGGCCGCCCGCACGGCTTCCGAACTCGGCATGTGGCAGGCGGCCGAAAAAGCCGTCGGCGCGGCGCGCGCGTGCGCCAAGGCGCACTGCCACGGATGCGCCGTCCTGGGCGCGCTGGCCAGCGCGCAGACGGGCAGGTACGAAAGGGCCGCAGCCGCCCTCGGCTCGGCGCTGCGCGGCCCCGCGAGGGGGGCCCGCGGGGAATCCGAGCTCTTTGCGTACAAGATCCACATGCACGCCAGGATGGGGGAGCGCGTGGACGTGGGGGCCGACTCCGCGCGCATGCTCGAGCGCGGCGCGGCGAGCCTGCCCGACGCCATGTTCGCCCATTTCGAGATGGCAAGGTACGACGAGGCGCTGGAGATCATGCGGCAGCACGCCCCCCGCCTGGGGCGGCTTGCGCCGGGCGAGCGCAGGGCCGCAGCCGCCGGCGCCCTGACCAAGACGGCCATCCACGTCATGCGCAGGCGCCCCGACGAGTACGAGGCCAAGGCCATGTCGGCGTGCCTCGGGACGCTAGAGCCGTTCGTCTGGCCTGGCGCGTTCGGGCCCGCCGCGGCGATCCTGGCCGGCTGCGGCATCGATCCGATGCGCGCCGCCGCGAGCGTGTTTTCCGGCGCGTTCGGGGACGGGCGGATGGGCGCCTTCGAGGTGATAAGATGCGCCGCCCGATACGCGGACACGCAGGACGCCTCCCTGTTCGAGAGGCTCGGCCAGGAGCAGAGGATCCTGGCGTTTTCCGTGGTGCGCAAGATCGCCCCCTCTGCGGAGATTCCCCGGCACGTGCTCGATTCGGCCCCGTGACGGCCGGCTCAACACCCGTTTGGTTCGGGCCCGCGCGCGGGCCCGCGGGCGTACGCCCGTAAAGATCCGGCAGGATCCGGGTTAAATGCCGCCGGCCCCACAGTGGCGCCATGGCGATGCAGGCCCTGCAGGGCATGGACGGCGAGAGGGCCGAAAGGGCGCTCCGGATGCTCTACTCTTCCAGGAAGAACGAGTTCAAGGACCTGGCAGAGACGGTCATGCACGTCGATCCGGTCGCGAGCAGGATAGCCGGCTGGGAAAAGTTCGTGCTCAACTTTTGCATGGACGTCAGTTCCCAGTTTGGCGCCTGGAGCGGGAGGGGCGCGCTGGTCCAAAACTCTGACCTAAAGGCTCTCACGCTGCTGCGGCAGCTGGCCGGCGGCAAGACGTCGATGAACAGCATGACGCGCCAGCTCAACACGGCCTACGACCTGGCCGAAGAGTTCAAGGTCATATACAGCAGGATAGACTAGCTGCCCGACAGGTAGTACCCCGAGCCGAATATGTAGCCGCCGCTCATCGACAGCCACGACCTTTTGAGCTGCTCTGTGTCGGTCGCCGGGTTCATGAACGTGTACTCGGCCCAGGCGCCGCCGTCCCTCACGTCCTGCAGGATCTGCGCGTAGGGCCTGTCCGCCTGCATCAAGGGGGTCGAGACGGCGCCGACCCTGTCGGGGTACGCGCCGTGCGCGAGCACCATCGGCTCGTCGCTGCCGTCCAGCACGAAGACGTACGGCTTTGACGGATCGTACCCTTCGGCCGACGCGGTTATCGAATCCAGGGCCGAATCGCCGTGCGCCTGGAACAGGGCTATCGCCTCGGAGACGGCGCGCTTTACGGCCTGCGACTCGCTTTCCGTATAGTAGCCGGATCCGAATATGTAGCCATCGCGCATGACCATCCACGACTTTTTGGACTGCTCCAGGCCGGTGGCCGGGTTCTCAAAGACGTACTCTGCCCAGGCGCCCTCGCCGCCGCGCAGCTCGTCGAGTATCTGGGACCACGGCCTGTCGGCCTCGAGCAGCGGCCCGGCCTCGGTGCCTACCCTGTCGGGGAACGCGCCGTGCGCCAGTATCGTCGGGCGGTCGTCGAGCACGAAGACGTACGGCGCCGAGGCGTCGTAGTCGCGGGCAGAGGCCGTGATGGCCGCGAGTGCCGCCTCTCCGGACTCGTCGTACATGGCCAGGGCCTCCGAGACCGCGTCCGTGGCGGCCGCCTCCCATCCGGCCGAGCCCACATAGTATCCGGAGCCGAAGACGTAATCGCCGCGCAGCACCATCCACGACTTTTTGGACTGCTCGCTGCCCGTGGCCGGGTTGGGAAAGACGTACTCTACCCAGGTGCTGCCCTCGGAGTTGAGATCCTCCATGATTTCAGAGTAGGGGCGCTCGGCCGTAGTCAGGCTCCTGGACACGGCCCCGACCCTCTCGGGCAGAGCGCCGTGCGCCGCCACCACGGGCGGCTCTAGCAGCTCGAGCACGAATACGTACGGCTCTGAAGAATCGTAATTTTCGGCCGAAGCCGTGATTGCGTCGAGGGCCGCATCTCCGGACTCGTCGTACATGGCGAGCGCCTCCGAGACTGCAGACTTTACGGCCTGCGCGCCAGTCTCCGCATAGTATCCCGAGCCGAAGACGTAATCGGCCCTCATGACCAGCCACGACTTTTTGGACTGCTCGCTGCCCGTGGCCGGGTTCTCGAACGTGTATTCCACCCACGCGCCCTCCGACGAGCTTATCTCCTCCAGTATCTGCGCGTACGGCCTGTCCGCCTGCAGCAGCGGCGTGGCCTCGGTGCCTACCCTCTCTGGCAGAGCGCCGTGGGCCAGGACCGTCGGGTTGGTGCCGCTGTCCAGCACAAAGACGTACGGCTCTGAAGAATCGTAATTTTTGGCCGAAGCCGTGATTGCGTCGAGGGCCGCATCTCCGGACTCGTCGTACATGGCGAGCGCCTCCGAGACTGCAGACTTTACGGCCTCGGCACCAAAGCCCGGAGCGTCCTTTGCGTAATCTTTTGTCCGCTCGGCATCGCGCGGGTACGCCGCCGTCTCGGCAGGCGCCATCATCCCTGCCGGCGCCTCTACGGCCCAGCCCCTCTCGATCAGCGCCTTGCCGGTCCCGTCGCTTACGCACGCAGGCGCCATGTCGGCGGCCTTTAGGACCAAGACCATGCCCTCTTGGCACCGTATCGGGGCGTCGGGATCCGCGGCGTACTGGGCGAGCGGCGACATCGGGCCGGCCGCGGCCTCGCCGCCGTACGCGGCGCCCGCCGCCAAGACTGCAAGTACAGCAAGCCGAGCCAGCATGGGGGCGCCCCCAGGCCCGATTATATAACTCTAGTTTTGGCACTAGCGCGCCGGATCCCGGGCGCCCGGCGGACTAGGCAGGGCGAACCAATATAGTCGCGCGCCGGCTCTGCTGCCCGGTTGCAGAACTGGATCTTTGACCTGCGCTCGCGCCCGTTCGTGCTGCTGATCGCCGCCGCGGTCGTCTGGACCGCCCTGGTGTATTACGGGGCCACCGATGGCATCGACGGGCAGGCGTACGCGTTCGCGTCGGCCTCGGCCGGCTCGGCGACGGCCATGGCGTACGTGACCGAGGCCGGCGACGCGGTCAACCTGCTGGTGCTCGCAGCGGCGCTCTTTGTGTGGCGCAGGACGCGGCGCGTCGGCATATCGCTGATGATAGCTTTGGTGGTGGTGACGCTGGCCACGGGGTACGTCAAATGCGGGGTGGACAGGGACAGGCCCGAGGCCCCCCACGAGCCGGAGATAGGCATCCCCGTGAGCCAGGACACGTTCGCGCTCTTTTGCGAGGGCGGGCCGCGCGCCTCGTACCCGTCGGGGCACGCCGCGCGCGCGGCCGCGTTCGCCGTGATACTGGGGTTCGCGCTTTCGTCTAGGTTCCCGCTCGGCTCGTACCTGATACTGGCGTACCCTCTGGCGGTCGGGGTGAGCCGCGTGGCCCTGCTGGAGCACTATCCGTCCGACGTGGCAGGCGGCCTGATCATAGGCGTGGCCGTGGCCGGCGCGCTCGCAAGAAAGACGAAACTGGACGCTATCGCTCGGCCCTGACCATCACGATGGCGTACCGCTCGTCGTCGTGGTGGTACGTCCAGTACCTTATGCTGCGGCGGGCCCCGGCCTTGCGCAGCCCGTAATTCACCGACGTGGTCAGCGTGTACCCTATCCTGCGCGCCGCTTTCTTGTCGGCCTTTGGGAATATCACCCGGAACCCGCGGCCGCCGAAGCCGAGCCGGACGATCTCGTCTGCCGCCTCCGAGGCGCCGGCCTCGTCCGAGACCCGGAACTCCCGCGAGACTGGGATCTTTGACGGGTGCTCTTCTGCCATGCGGGCCCCGCCCCGCGGCCGGCCTATATCTGAATCGGCTGATCGCGATCCGCGGGCCGCCGAAAGCCAAGCCCCCTAGGCGCGCGGAAAGCTGCCGGCAGACGGGATACTGGGAAAACGGCGGCTCCGGCCCCGGATTCCGGGCGCGGGCCGCTCTTCGAGATCGTGCTGGACGGCGGCGCGCTCCGGCCCGTGGAGCCGCCCGAGCCGTCCCCAGCCATGCACCGGTCGGGCGCCCGGATCGGCCCGAAAATGCCGCCGCGGCCGGCGCCTGCCGAGCCGGCGCGTGGCGGCGGGCCGGTACAGGCGAGCCCCGCGCCCTCCCAGAATCGGAAGCGGCGGATCCGGCCGCTCAGATAACCTTAACAAGCTCGCGGATCACTGTAAGGCGTGGCGAAAAAAGCGTCGGTCAGATCGCTGAGGGCCGCCCAAAAGAGGGCCGCCGGGGATCACCGCCGCGCGATGTCCGCGCTCGCCTCGGCCGATCGCCGCATCGCGCAGGGGAGGGAAAAGATCGGCGAGGCCGACGGCCGCCTGTACCACGCGCGCGCCCGCATCGAGAGCGTCGAGAGGCTGATCGCCCGCGCCAAGGAAAAGATGGCGCGCGCGAAAAAGGACGCGCGCGGGGGCGAGGCCGAGGAGATCGGCGGCGAGATGAGGATGCGCAGAAAGATGCTCAGAAAGATGGGCCGCGAAATGGCCCTCTTGGAGGACGAGCGCTCGCGCGCCGCAAAGTCGATCAAAAATGCGAGATCGGCCAGGCCGTCCAAGAAAGAGGCGGCAAAGAGCGCCGCGGCCGCGGCGGAAAAGGCGTCCCGCCTCTTGGAGCGCGCCGAGGCCGCCGCCCGGAAGGCGGCCCGCAAAAAGCCGGCGGCTACCAGAAAGCCGGCGCGCAAAAAGTCCACAAAGTCCGTCCGCGGTAAGGCCGCCGCGCGCAAGGCGGCGCCCGGGAAACCGGCGCGCAAAAAGTCCGTCCGCGGCAAGGCGGGCCGCGCGGGGGCGAAAGCGCGCGCGGGGGCGCGCGGGAAGACTGCAAAAAAGCGCCGTGTTGCGGCCTAGGATTCTTTTGTCAGGTTTTCCATCTTGCCGTACTTGCCCTTGCTCAGCTGCACCTCTCCCTTGAAGGTGTTGGTGTAGCCGTTGGTGATCTTTACCCTGTCGTTCTCGGAGTAGTTGTTGGCGTCCTCGGCCCACAGCGTGAGTTTTATCTCGCCGCTGTCGTCCTTTAGGTACGCGTCGCACACGTCGATGGTGCCGCCTGACTTTGTGTTCACGTTGCGGACCTCGCCTTTCTTGGTGATGTTCCCCTCGACGTCGATCCCGCTGCGCATGTTCTTGGCGTCTGCTATGCTGACCATGCGCACGGCCCCCGTTCCGGTGATTATAAACCTATTCTGGAGGGCCGGAGATCCGCGGCGGGCGCCTAGACGGGCAGGCGCACCTTGCCCCTGTACTCGGCCACGCCGTCGCCGGCCAGCTTTTCCTGCAGCAGGGCCCGGCCGGACGGCTCTATCCCCTGCGCTATGCTCTTGGAGTAGCCCTGCGAATCGACCAGCGCCAGTATGTGGCCGCTGGTGTCGGTCAGCACGAAACCGGACGACTCGTCTACGAACGCAAAGAGCGTCTCTTCGCCGACCGGCTCGAGCGGTTCCGAGCCGGTGCGCAGGGCAAGGGCCGGCATGGCCTTGTCGCCGACCAGCGTCGCCAGGTACTGCCTCGCCGAGGCCACCCTCTTCTGCCCCGCCCTCAGCGCCGCAAAGTACTGCACGGCCGCCGCGTCCGCGGTCCCAATAAAACCCTAGGCCCCAAGCTCGTCGAGGATCTTTTTGATGTCGCCGGCGTTGGAGGCGCGCTCGGCCTCTATTTCCCGCATGCGGACGGGGTCGCGCCGGCCGGTGGCAAGCTGGAGGTACTCGGCGTCAAGGTCGCTGTTGGCCTGCATCTTTTTTACCACCTCGAGCAGCAGCCCTATGACCTGCGCCCGGGCTTCGGCCAGCTCGCGATCGTCCACGCGCGGCAAGCTCGGCCTCGGCTAATATCTCTTGCAGGGCGGGATCGCGCACGGCGGAGCGCGCCGACTCCAGAAACGGCCCCACGTCCAGGCCCGGGCGCGCGTACTCCGAGGCCTGGACCGCCATGTCCAGCTTGTCGGCCTCGCGCACAAGCTCCGCTTCCCTGCACGTGCGGCGCGCGTACCCGTCCCAGGCCTCGGCGCACAGGCGGGCCGCGCGCGGGGGCAGGTGCGCCAGTATCTTTTCGACGGCGGCGCCCTCCGCCCGGCGCTTTTGGCCGGCCGGCACCGAGCCGGGCACCAGGTCGCCGGTCTCGGATTCGGCCAGGTCGTGCAGCAGCGCCATGCGCAGCGCCAGGGCCGTGTCGAGGCCCTCCTCGTCGGAGCGCGCCATGACGAGCATGGCCGTGGCGTACGAGTGATCGGCCACCGACTCTGGGCTCTCCATGCCGAGCTTTTCGACCCAGCCGGCGCGGCGCACGCCCTTGAGCCTGGCCGCTGCCAGCGCAAAGCCGAACACGGCAAGGCGCCCCCGCCCCAGCTATAACTATTATGCGGGCAAGGCGGGGGCGCGCCCGTGCCCATATACACCAGGACCGGCGACGACGGGACGACGGGCCTGCGCGGCGGCTCCCGCGCCTCAAAGGCCGATCCGCGCGTGGCCGCGTACGGCGCCGTAGACGAGGCCAACGCGCAGGTGGGCCTCGCGAGGGCCGCCTCGGGCGGCCGCGCCTCGCAGGTGCTGCTGCGCGTGCAGGACGGCCTGTTCAGGGTGGGCGCGGACCTGTCCGATCCGTCGTGCTCCGAGCCGATGGTAAAAGAGGGCATGGCAGAAGAGCTGGAAGAGGCCATAGACGGCTACGAATCCGGCCTGCCGCCGCTCTCCAAGTTCGTGCTGCCCGGCGGCACCGAGCTTGCCGCCAGGCTGCACGCGGCGAGGGCTTCTGTGCGCAGGGCCGAATCCGCGTCGACCGGCATCGGCGCGCCGCCGGCCTGCATAATGTACCTCAACAGGCTCTCTGACCTGCTCTTCGTCATGGCTCGCGATGCCAACCGGGAGCGCGGCGACGTCGAATGGGGCGGGCGCACGGTTTTTACCTAGGATCCGGGGGTCGGCCGGCGTGCCAGGGTAGCTCAGCCCGGAAGAGCACTCGGCTGAAGACCGAGCTGTCGCGCGTTCAAATCCCGCCCCTGGCACGCCACCCATGCGCGCCCGCGGGGGGCCTTCGCCATTTTTTTATACGGAGGCGGGCGGGGCGGGCCGTGTTCGAAAAGATAGAGCCGGCGTACCTGTCCGAGGGCGGCTGCAGGCTGGTCTGGAAGGGGGCAGACGAGGACGACAAGGACGTAGTGCTGCTCAACGCCGCCGAGCTTGCCTCGCTGGTCGAGATACTCTCAAAGAACGCGGTCGGCCAGGTGCGGCTCGAAGACCAGATAAGCGAGATAATCATAAATTCGGACGTAGTCCAGTTCTACCTCGGCGAGAGGAGCGCCCTGGAGGCGGACTTTGCCTCCTTTAGGGACAAGGTGCTAGAGTACGCCCGCGTGCCGCGCGCGCCCCCGCCGCTCAAGTCAAAGTCCAAGGAGTTCTACCCCTCGTCGCCGGGCCCGGGCGCGCCCCGGGGGGCAAAGCCGGGCGCCCCAAAGGCCTCGCTCCTCCAGGCGATACTGGGCGGCCCGGCCGAGACGGTCTCTGAATCCAACATATTCCGAGTGTTCTCCACGCGCAGGACCACCCGGCGCTTCCAGAAGCGCAAGGTCGAGGACTGGAAGGTGGACAAGATACTCGCCGCCGCCGATACGGCCCCCACGGCGGGCAACTTTCAGGGCTTCGAGGTGTTTTACGTAAAGAGCCCCGCCCTCAAGGAGGCACTCGTCGAGGCCGCCAACAGGCAGCCGTACGTCGACGCGCCCGTCGTGCTGGTCTTTTGCACCAACCCGTCGCGCGTAAAGATGAAGTTCAGGGACGACGTACTGGCAAAGTTCTCCCTGCAGGACGCCACGCTGGCCGCCGCCTACTCTCAGCTGGCGGCCTCGGCGCTGGGCCTCAGCTCCATATGGATAGGCATGATAGACGAAGAAAAGGTGAAAAAAGCGGTCGGCACGGACCTGAGGCCGTCGTCGATACTGTGCGTGGGGTATCCCCCGTTGAGGCGGCCCCCCAAGTCCAGGCGCAACCTCAAGGATCTGATACACGTGATAGAGTAGGGGCGCCGTCCACCAGACTTGAACTGGCGACCAACGGATTAACAGTCCGACGCTCTACCAGGCTGAGCTAGGACGGCACCGCTTGCGCGGCGCGGCCCCAAGCGATTTATTCCTTACTGTCGGAAAACGCCGCGTATGCGCCCGGCGCGCGACTCCACCATCTTTACTATCTCGTCGTGCTCTTCGGGCGTGGGCTCGCGCCCGTACGAGGCCTGGACTCCGGTCAGCGCCGAGCCGACCAGGTGGCCCACCAGGAAACCGGTCATAAAGTCGGACTTTGAGGAGCACCCCCAGACTTCGGTTATGCGCCCCGACGGGGACGCCGAGCCGTACGCCGATATCGTCGCGTCTATGTTCTCCAGCGTCAGATCCCGGAACTTTGCGTCCAGCGCCATCAGGGCATGCCGGCCTTTTTTTCGTACGCGTATATGCCGTCGAGGAACACCCTGTGGTCCTTGCCCTTTACGCGGGTTCCAAGCTCTATGTTGGCCGCCGTCTGCATCACGTCGGTCTTTACGTGCCCGCTGACCACGACGTCCTCGCCCTTCGGCTCCACCTTCGTGCCGCCCACGATGCGCGCGGTGCGCGCCGAGCGCTCTCCCTGGAAGTTTTCTATGACGACCGTCTTTCCTTCCGCCTTTACCGTGATTGGAAAGTGCGCGAATACCACCTTCATGCGCACCGTGTACCCCGAGACTACGCCCTCGACCAGGTTGCGCACCAGCGAGCGCGAGGCGTTGAGTACGGCGTGATCGCGCTTGCGCGGGCCATTTGCGCGCAGCACCACGCGCCCGTCGGAGACCTCGAGGGCCACCGGTATCTTGCGGAAGCTCTGGAAGGTCTTGCCCAGCGGGCCCGAGACGCCCAGCATGTGCCCCTTTAGGGTCACGCTCACCCCGTCGGGAACCGCGACTTCGGCGCCGAGCAGCTCTGCGGGCATCGTCAGGCGCCTCCCTGCCCGGGCTCGTCGCGCCTGTCCGGTCCGTACACGTACCCTATCAGCAGGCCGCCTATGCCCCTGCCCGAGGCGTCGTGGTGCGACATGACGCCCTGGTTGGTCGTGACCAGCAGCATGCCCTGGTTGTACGCCGGAAGGTACTGCTGCTCCCACTTGTTGTAGCCGTCCTTGCCCACCTTGAAGCGCGGCGATATGGCGCCGCACTTTGTTATGCGGGCCGCCAGGCGTACCCGGAACTTGCCGCCACGCCCGTCCTCTATGCGCTCAAAGTCCCGGATGTAGTTGTGCTTTTTGAGCGTCTCGAGCACCTCGACGCCCAGATTCGAGGTGGGCAGTATGGTGCACTCGTTGCGCCTGCGCGCCTCGTTGTTGTACAGCGTCACGAACAGGTTGGCTATGACGTTTGTGGCCGGCATGGTATCACCTGTGCTTCCTGAACCCCAGAGAGACTGCTACCTCCCTGAAGCACCTTCGGCAGAGCATGAGATTGTACTTTTGTATGACGGCGGTGTAGTCGCCGCACCTTTTGCACCAGCGCGAGCCGCGCCCAAAGGCGTGCTTTTTGCGGCCCGTGGCCTCGTATGAGCGGTCCTTCACGCCACGGCCACCCCGAATTCCGAGCTTACGTACCGGCGCGCCTCGTCGGCCGTGATGGCGTGCCCGCGCCCCACGCTGGCCTTGTGCCTGCTGCGCTTGCGTATGCAGTAGCCGGGCCTTGCCAGCGCGACAGCGACGTCCAGGCCCATGATGCCTATCTGAGGGTCGTACTTTACGCCCGGTATGTCGATGTGCTCGCGTATGCCGAACGAAAAGTTGCCGAACCCGTCGAAGGCGCGCCCGCTCAGCGAGTTGCCCTTGGCCTCTACGAGGCGCTTGAGCAGGGCGCCGGCGTCCGATCCGCGCACCGTCACGGCCACCCCGATAGGCTCGCCCTTGCGCACCCCCCAGTCGCGCAGCGTGGAGCGGGCCTCGCGGGCGTTGGGCTTGTGCCCCGAGATCTGCTCCAGGCACTTTTTCGCCGTCTCGATGACCGGGCCCGACTTGCCCAGGCCCATGTTCAGCACTACCTTGTCGAGGTATATGCGGCGCATGTCGGCCACTCATGCCACCTCCAGCGCCGGCGAGCCCGAGCCGACCGCCATCAGGTTTGCCGTCTGTATCTCTATTTCGCGCCCGTCCAGCGAGACCAGCGCCCTCTTGGGCAGGCTGAAGGTCCCGTCGATCAGCGCCTTTACCTTTCCGGTCGAGCCGGCGTTGGCGCCGCCGGTGACCAGCACCGCGACCCCCTCCTTCATCTGTATGACATCCAGTATCTCCTGGGACGGCACGCGCATGACGCACGTGTCCCCCACGCCGGCCTTTGTGTCGGTGATCGAGGTGCGCCCGTCGTGGAAGCCCAGCTGCGTGCGGCCTCCCTTTATGCTGCACTTTGAGGTGACCTTGCAGAGCTTGCGGTCGGCCTCCGATTCTGGTATGGGGCGCGGGTGCAGCAGCGCGCCTTTTTTGGGGACCAGCCTGTACGCGCTCTGGACGCCCTCCAGAGAGACGACGTCCATCAGTCCGGCGCCGTGGTGGAGCGACTTGCGGACAGCGCCGTCCACGCGCACCCGCCCCGAATAGATGGCCCACTTTGCCTCCCTGAGGGTCTTTACTATGCCGAGCGTGTCGCGCAGTAGCACCGCCGACGGTATGCAGCGCCTCTTCGGGTGGGGGCCGGGCCTGGACGTGACGACGAAGCGCTTGTCCTTGCGGGATATGCCCCAGTACGTGGGGGCCATCTGCCGCTTTAGTTTTTTGCTTCCAGATATGCTGACCATTCCTATTTCTCCTGTGCTTCCCCGGACTCTGCGCGCTGGGATTTTTCCTGTCCGTCCTTGGCAAGATCGTCCTTGGCAAGATCGTCCTTGGCAAGATCGTCCTTGGCAAGATCGTCCTTGGCAAGATCGTCCTTGGCAAGATCGTCCTTGGCAAGATCGTCCTTGGCAAGATCGTCCTTGGCAAGATCGTCCTTGGCAAGATCGTCCTTGGCAAGATCGTCCTTGGCAAGATCGTCCTTGGCAAGATCGTCCTTGGCAAGATCGTCCTTGGCAAGATCGTCCTTGGCAAGATCGCCTTCTTTCTCAGTTGTATTGGCATTAGCTCCCGTAGGCTCGTCCTTGTCGATGTCGTCCTTGTCGAGATCAACAGAGTCCGCCTCGGGCCATTTTGCGTGCCTTTCGGGATCTCTTTCCACCACGCGCTGCTCGGTGCGCGGCCTTGCCGGCTCTGGCTTTGGAAGCGCCTTTTCGATGCCGGTGATCCGCTTCATCCTCTTTTTGTCGCCGCCGTTGATTCCGGTGACCCTCACGTTGGACGCGTGGATCTTTATGTCGAAGCGGTCGCCGCGCTGCTTTTCGCCCTTTTCCCCTTCCAGCGTGACCGTGCCGGATCGCACGTCCACGCCGGAGACCTTTGCGTCCACGTTCCTGTGGGCCCCGCGCGAGACCCGCACGGTGTCCCCCTCCACCACGCGCACGGACCGGAGGCCGTATTTTGCGCGCAGCTCTTTGGACAGCGGGCTGCACACCTGCCTGCTCTGCGCGGCCTGGTGGGCCTCCTGCAGGTTGCGCATCCTCGTCGGCCTCATGTCATACCACCATCGAGGCCAGGTTCGCCACCCTGGGCCACTTTTCCGAGGCCTCGGCCGCCACGGGCCCCTTTATGTCGGTGCCCTTTGCCTCGCCTTCCGGCGTCATCAGGACCGCGGCGTTGTCCTCGAACGAGAGGCGCACGCCGTTGAGCCTCCTTATCGGGTACTTTTGCCTGATCACCACGGCCCCGAACACCTGCTTGCGCAGCTCGGCGGGCCCCTTTTTGACCACCACCTTGACAAAGTCGCCCACCGACGCGGCGGGCAGGCGCGAGACGCGCGTCTTGTGCCCGGGCACCATGACAATCTCGACTATCTTCGCGCCCGAATTGTCGGCGCACGCTATCTCGGCCCCTATGGGCAGCGCCTTTGTCACGTACGGGCGGAACTCTGATACCCCCTTGGCCTTGCCCCGGCTCCTGCCCTGCGACACTAGCTGCGCACCTCCACTACCACGAACGAGACCGACTTTGAGATGGGCCGGCACTCGACGGCCTTTACGGAGTCGCCCGGCTCGACGGACATGCACCCCGGCAGGTGCGCGTGTATCGTGCTCTTTGAGCGCGCGTAGCGCTTGAACTTTGGCATGTACAGGGGCGCCTCTTTTTGCAGCGTGACGGTCTTGCGCGCCTTCGTGTTGGTGGCCCTGCCGTCAAAGACGCGGCCTCGCGTGGGCAGGCCCGCGTGGAACGGGCAGTGCTTGTCGTCGCACTCTTGGTCGGGCACCGAGACCGCAAGCCCGGTCTTGCGGGTCATTGCCTGCGCTCCGGCCTGCCGAGCAGGCGGCCCTCCACTTCGAGCCCGTCTATGAGGAACGTGCACGCGTCCTTTGGCAGCACGGACGGCACCGGGCCCCCCGCGTCCACCGAGACGGTGCGGGCGGTCTCGGCCACCGCCGTGCCCGAGACGCGCTCAAACAGGGGGTGCGCAGAGGCCGAGACCGACACGCGCGCGCCCAATACCTCGGTCATTTCTCCATCTCCGTCATCCTAGTCAGCATCCGCGCGATGTCTCTTTTAATAGCCTTTATCTTGCCGTTCTCCTTGCGCAGGGTGCCCTTCGAGGCGTCGGTGCGCAGCCTGGCAAGCTCGCCGCGCGCTTCGGTTATCTTTTTCTGCAGGTCCTGCCGGTTCATGGCCCTCAGCGCCGAGGTCTTTACGCGGCTCATTGCGGAACCTCCGGCTTGGCCTCGGCCTGTCCGGGTTCGGGCTCCGGTTCGGCACCCTTTGGCTCGGCTTTGGGATCTTTGGGTTGCTCGGCTTTGGGCTCCGCGTCGGCTTTCTCGGGTTCGGGCCCCGCCTCTGGCTCGGCTTTTGCTTCCTCGGCTTTCTCCGCCCCGGCTTCCGGCTTTTTGGCCTTGCCGTCGCCCTTGTGCTCGAACTCGGCCGGCACGGCGTTCTTTTTGGCTATGCGCACGCGCACCCCGATGAGGCCCATCGGCGTCTTTACGTGTGCGATGTCCTCCGAGACTATCATGGCCGCGCTGTGGCCGGCGCGTGGGAGTATCCCCTGCGTGTGCTTTTCGAACGCCGAGCGGTCCCCGCGCAGCTTGCCAGAGACTGTTATCTGCACCCCCATGGCGCCGCCCTCCATTATCTGGCGCAGCGTCCACATGGTGGCCCTGCGGAACGATATGCCCCTCGATATGTGGGTGGCTATCCTGTTGCACATGACGTTGGGCGAGAGCTCGGGCTTTTCGAGCTCCGAGACGGTTATCTGCGGATCCTTGAGCCCGAACCTTTCGGCGAGCACGTCGGTGATCTCTTTGATCCCGACGCCCTTGCGCCCGATGACGATGCCGGGGCGCGTGACGTGCAGCGTCACGCGCGTGCCGGTCGGCCGCTTTGCCATCTCGAAGCCGCCGAATCCCGCGTCCTTGATGTGCTCGCGCAGGTATTCCTTGATGAGCATCACGTTGTAGTTGGAGGTGATGACGTCGCGCGTGGGCAATCTCAGACCTCCACCGCCACCATCTCGGCGTGCGTCCTGGTGTTGTTGTTTGCAGACGAGCGCCCCTGCGCGCGCGGTATGAAGCGCTTTATGATCGTCCCCTTGTGCGTGGTCACGTTGATTATGCGCAGCCGCTCCACGTCCATGCCCTTGAACTCGGCGTTGGCCTCGAGGTTGTCGAGCAGCCACAGGAACCGCTTCGCCGCCTTTTGCGGGTAGCGCCCCGCCATGACGCCCGGATCCGAGCGGTGGCCCACCTGCCTGTTGAACCTGCGCATGGGCACGGCGCTCTCGAGGTTGGCCACGCGGTTGAGAAAGTCCCGCGCCCGCTCCACGGGCATGCCCTTGATGGCCCGCCCTATCTCGCGCGCGTGCTTGTGCGAAAAGTCCTTTTCGCGCACCGAGGCGCGCACGTGCCGGGCCGCGTCGTAGCCCTGGAAAGCGTAGGAGAACCGCGGCATGCCGGATCACTTTAGCGGCACGTACAGGCTGGAGCGCGAGGCTCCCACGCCCGGCGAGCCGTGCTGGACCCGCTTGTTTGTAATGACGTATTCGCCGAGGTAGTGGCCTATCATCTCCTCGCGCAGCTGCACCGGGACGAACTCCTTTCCCGAAAAGACGTTTACCGTCGAGCCGACCATGTAGGGGAGTATCACCAGATCCCGCAGGTGCGTCTTTATCGGGCCCTCGAGCTTGCCCGCCTTTGCCGCCTTTATCTCGCCGGAGAGCTTGCGCTTGCCGTCGCTTATCCCCCGGTTCAGGGAGCGGCGCTGGCGCGAGTTGAGAAGGGGCAGGAGCTTGTCCTTGGGGAGCGCCTCGAGCTCGGCGTGCTGCATGCCCCTGTACAAAAACTCCTTCACCATTCTGACGCACCTGTTTGGGCGGAGCACCGGGCGGCCATATTAGAGCATTCCTATGTTGGAGGCGAGATCGCGGGCCTTTTCGACGCTTTCCAGCATCACGAACGCCTTTTTGCCGTATATCGTGCGGGCCGTGTTGACCTTGGCCACCTTGGTCTTGTAGAGCGCCTCGACGGCCTCGGCTATCTCCGGCTTTTTGGCCGAGCGCTCGACCACGAAGCAGACGCGGGCCCCGTCTACCAGCTCGAAGGTCTTTTCGGTTATCAGCGGCTTCAGTACCACCTTGGCGGCGGCCTCGGGGGTCATGCCGCGGCCCCCAGGCCGCGCACGGCCGATTCAGAGTACACCACCAGCCGCGCGGGCTCGCCGCCCGGCGCCAGGTCGAGCACGCTCAGGCGCGAGGCCTCGCGCGCCTCCACGCCCGGGATCGCGCCGCAGGCCCTCTGCAGATCAGACTTTGCGGAAACGACGAACAGCACGCTCCTGCCGCGCTTGTGCGCCCTGCCGCGCAGCGCCGCCTTGCCGGTGCGAGCCTTGCGGCCCGAGAGGCGCGCCGCGTCGGCCCCGAGGCCCAGCGACGAGATGGCGCCGGCCAGGACCGACGCCTTTTGGATCTTTTCGACCTCGTCCGATACTACCAGCGGGAGCTTTGCGTCCCCGGGCTCGTGGCCCCTGCGCCTCACCGCCTCTTCCGAGGCCGTCGCGGCGATGGCCGAGCGGAGCGCCAGCCTGCGCTCCTTGCGGTTGATCTCCTTGCGCGTGACCTTTTCGACCTTTGGCGGGTGCGCCTGCCTGCCGCCGCGCACCGATGCCACGCCGCCGGCCTGGCCCATGCGGCCGCCGCCCCCGCCCCGCATCTTTGCTATGCGCGAGACGCCCCTCCCGGTGGGCGGATCGTTGGAGCGGGCCACCACGTCCATGCCGGCCGTCGGGTGCGTCCCCTTGGGCTGGAACCGGTGCGATTCCAGGCACGTGTGGACGCGCCTTATCAGGTCGGGCCGGAACTGCGTCTCGAAGACGGGCGGCAGGTCTATCTCGGATCTCTTGGAGCCGTCGATGCCCAGCACGTCGGCCTTCACGCGACCACCTCCAGTATGTTGGGCTTTGCCGGCTTTGCCGGGGCGTTGCGCGCCTGCATGCGCATCTTTACCAGCCGCCTGTTGGCGCCCGGCACCGATCCCTTCAGTATCACGTAGTCGCCCCCGACCTCGCCAAAGTGCTTGTAGCCGCCCGGCGGCGTTATCCGGTCGTCGCTGCCCACGCCCACCTTCATTATCCTCTTGTTGTATTCTATGCGCTGGTGGAATCCCGTCTGCCCCGCCCTGGGCACCGTGTACATGATGTACTGCGGCGATATGGGCCCCAGCGAGCCCAGCTCGCGCACGGTCTTGCGCGACTTGTGCTGCTTGCGCTTGGCGCCGTACCTGCGGATGACGCCCTGCCAGCCCTTGCCCTTGGTTATGGCCGCCACGTCCACGCCGGCGCCCGCCTCGAAGACGTCGCCGAACCGGACCTCGCGGCCCAGCAGGTCCTTTGCGTGATCAAAGCACTCCTTTACGGTGCCGCCCGAGACGGGCATCTCGAAGATGTACGGCTTTTTCTGATCGAGGCCGGCGGCGCTGGGCGAGACGGCCAGCACGGCGAACACGGAGCGCACGCGGCCCAGCATCTTTTCTGCGTCCTCCACGGAGACCCCTTTCGGAGATACGCGCTTTGATATGTGGCGCGGCAGCTCCGTTGCGAACGCGTCGAACTCCGCGTGCATTCCGTGCGTGTCCTTTGAGTAGCCGCGCATGCCCAGCACCGTGACCGGCGGCGTCGCGATGACGGTCCCCAGGCTCACCAGCTGCTTGCCGTGGTTTGGCGCGTGCTCGCGGTCGTCTATCGTGACCAGCTGCACGCACCCCGCCTTGAAGCCGCAGTGTCCGGCCAGCCGCGGGCCGCCCTCGACATGCGGCCACCCGCGCATGCGCATGCGCGCCTCCATGCTCTTTGCCCTGCCGCGCGGCAGGTACGCCAGGCTGCCCCTGCGGGGCTGGCTGTGCTTGCGGTGGCCCATTGCGGCGCGCCTCCGCCGGCCCCATTATAAGCCATTAGAGCGGCGCGCGCGGCCGGCGGCTCCGATTCCGGAGTCGTGGCCGTCGGTGCGCCAAAGCTCCGCCGCGGAGTCCGGGCGCGCGCGGCACCGCATCCGCCCCGCACAAACAGCGCGCCGTGGCCAACCGCGCATTCGATCTTTGGTTGCGCAAGCGGCCGAGACTGCCGATCCGGCGTTTTCCGCGCCGCGGCGGCGAGCGCAGGCGCCCGGACAAAAGCTCAGGCACCGCCTGCGCTTTGGCCCGACGGCGGCCGCGGCAGGATAGGCGTTGCCGGAATTGCGCCGTTTCCGATCGCGGCGCCGTGCGTGCGCGGCTTCGCGCCGTCCCCGGCTTCCCGCCGTTTGGTGGGCCTTCCGGCCGCGCGAGCCGGTCCGGGAATGCACCCGCGGCACGATCCCGCCCGTCACAGCATGCCGCACTCTCGCAGCGTTTCGGCCTTTCTGGGCTTTTTCGTGCCCGTCTCCATGGTGGTAGAATGGATGAGGTCGATCGATTTCCAGTCGGGTACGTCAAAGGGCTCTTTGATTTTGCCCTCTATGGTTTCTTTGAACGACTCGTTTATCTCGACTCCCAGGCCCCTGCGGTTCATCGCGTTGGCCACCTTTAGCGTCGTGCCGCCGCCCAAGAACGGATCGAAGACGAGGTCGCCCTCGTCGGTCATGGTGTGGATCATCAGCGACACCAGCTCTTCGGGGTAAGACGCCATGTGGTAGTTCATCGACTTTACGTTGGGCGGGCGGTACGCCGGGATTCGTATTATGTTCCCGAGGCACCTACCCCCGGGGTTCATCTTGTGCTTTCTGGGATCCGCGTCGCGGTATTTGTTCGGCACGCGGGGCTTGTGGAACGTGTAGCCGCAGTCCCCGTCCTTTGCAAACACGAGCAGGAATTCGTACTTGTTGTCGAACAGCCTCTCCGCGTACGAGCAGGGCTGGGGCAACGCGTTGGGGATGTACCATACCAGCGTGTCCCACAATTCCCATTTGCGCATCTTGGCGCGTATGTCGAACCCGAGCGGGTAGTATTTCTTCTTGTGCCTCCTGTTTCCCACGTTGAGGACGAAGAGGCAATCGTCCTTGGCCACGCGGTAGCACTCGTCCCACACGCGGTTGAGATCTTCCAGGTACTCGTCGTATCCCGAAAGCCCGATCTGCCCGCTGTGGCCGTAGTCTTTCAGGTTCCAGTACGGCGGGCTCGTCATTATGAAGTCCACGGTCTTATCTTTGATGCGCGGGACGCTCCTCGAATCCCCGAAAAGCACCGTCTGGTCGCGTATCTTTACGCCGTCGGCGATTCCGATCCGTGCCACGCAACTGCGAGCGGCGGCAAAGTTAAAGGCTTTTCGAGCGGCCCGCTCCCGGCGGGGGCCGGCCCGCGGGTTGGAAAAAAGAAAGGGGCGCCTCAGGGGCAGCCTTCCATCTTTTGGATGAAATACCCGTCCTTGGAGATGGCCTCGGACACGGGCTCGGGGGCGCCCTGCGAGTGGCAAAACTGGCACTCTTCGGTCGTCACCTGGGACTCGGCCTCCCCTATGGATGCGAGCCACTTTTTGGCGTACGAGATGGCCTTTTCGTGATCCTGCTCGCCGGTGATCACGTCAAAGTGCATCGTGTGGCCGTCCTTGGCCTTTACGTACGTGTCGTACACGTGTACTTCCATTGCCCCGGCCCGCCCCCGGGCCGTATTTATTTCAAGTCCGGCTTGCCGCCTATTGGAATCTCCCGGGCAGAATCCCCTTCCAGCACGAAGGCGCGCGTAGAGCCGTCGAGCCCCGAGTATATGAGCCATGGCACCGGGTTTATCCTCATGTATTCGACATCGGTGCCCGAGGGCAGCGCCGGCGAGGCCGGGTGGGAGTGGAATATGCCCACCACGTCGAGGCCGTCGGATTCGGCGCGCGCGTACGCCGAGATCAGCTCTTGGGCCGGCACCGAAAAGCGGTCCGGCGAGGCCTCCGCGTTGGCGACCGCCACCAGGCCCGATACGTGGGCGTCGGCGCCGCGCACCCGCCCGCAGAGCAGCGCGCACGATTCGTTTGGCGAGCAGGCGCGCGCGTGCTCTGCGAGCGATTCCAAGTGCCCGGGCGATATGCGCACGCGCAACCTACGACACGGAGACCGAGCCCGTCATCCACGGGTGCAGTATGCAAAAGTAGTCGTACTCGCCCGGCTCCGAGAACGTCCACTCGAACGTGGCGTCGGGCGCCATGATCCCCGAGTCGAACAGGGATCCCACGTCGCCGCCCGGCGTGCCCGACGTGACGGTGTGCGCGGCGACGTCGTAGTTGTGCCACGCGACGGTGGTGCCCGCCCCCACCGCGGCCGACTCTGGCACGTAGAACTCTTTTTCGGGATCGGGCAGCGACGAGTCCAGCGGGATCGAGACTTCCAGCGTGGCGCCGCCGTCCGCGCCCTGCGCGGCGTCGCTCCCGCCGATGTCCGCGCCCGATATCGTCAGCACCGACTCCATCCACGGGTGCACCAGGCAAAAGTACTCGTACTCGCCCTCGCCCACGTCGGCCGCCAGCATGCTGTAGCTGTCGCCCGCGGCCACCAGGCCCGTGTCGAATATCTGGCCGTTGGTCTCCTTGTCGGTGGCGGTGTGTATCACGGCGTCCTCGTTCACCCACGTCACCAGGCCCCCGACGGCGACCGCCGCGTCGTCCGGATCGTAGTCCGGAGTGCCGCTGATCGAGGATCCCTCGAGCATGCGTATCACCGTCTCGGGCAGATCCGCGGGCGGCTGCTCGGCCGGAACAGGCACCTCTTCGGGCTCGGCCGCCGCCTCGGCCGGCTCCGCCTCTTGGGCGAGCAGGTACGGCGACGGGCCGACCATCCCGAACGCCACGAACGCGGCGATGCCGGCCACCGAGCCGAGCACGAATATGGCCGAGACGGGCCGGATCACCTGCGAGTGCTTCATGGCCACGTACGCGATGATGACGGCCGGCGCGGCGATGGCCATCAGTATACCCGCGAACGTGGCCAGCGTGCTGACCGTGTTGAGCGTGAACGCGTAGGCGCCGAAGCCCAGGGCTATGGACAGTATCACTAGGACCGTTGCCTTTGCCCTGTTGCTGGTAGAGACGCCCCCGTCGAGTATCCCCACGGACAGTATTATCAGGCCTATGAACATGGTCAGGCCGGCCAGCGCGTGCATGCCGTCGATGAACGTGTGGGCTATCTCGGCGTAGGCCAGCACCACGCCGGCCAGGCCGATTGATGTAAGGCCCATCCCTGGCATCATCAGATCCCAGTTGCTCATCCTGCCACGTTTCACGCCCGTAGATACTTAATCCTTTGGAAGCGCGCTAGCCCCCGGCCGGTCGTGCCTAGCGGCCGGAGGCACCCGGGCCGTACGGGCCCCGCCCAGGAGCGCGGCCTGGTGCCACGAAGCGGCCCGCCGATCCCGGCGGAGCAGAGCTACCCGGGCGCTTCCGCGATCGCGCCCGCCTCTTCGAGCAGGCCGGCTATGTGCGAGTAGATGTGGCCGGCCATGACGCGGTTCCCGTCGCCCGAAAGGTGCACGTGGTCGGTAAAGACCGGGCCTGCAGAGTCGAGCGCCCGGCGCAGGTCGGCCACCACGTCGCACCCGCCCATGTCGAGGTGCCCCGCCATGATCTCCATCTGGGCCAGACTGCTCGGAAACTCGACCCCGCGCGGCGAGTTGCGCGCGTCGGCCGCCGGCTGCAGAAACACGGCCGTCTTGAAGCCGAGCTCGCCGCCGAGCCTGCAGATGCCGGCGATGCGCTCCTGCCAGACCAGCGCCCTGCCATCAGACGGCTCCACCGAGTGGACGGGGGGGGCGCCCGAGATCGCTTCCCAGACCTGCTTTCGCGCGTGCCCCAGCGCTTCCCTGGTCTTGGACGTCCACTCGGCGCGCGGATCCTGCTCCGCCGGCGCCGCCCCAGCCAGGTGCGCGCGGTGCGACACGCCCGGGTTGTCCGGCAGCCGGCCCGCGTCGTTGTACCCGCCGTACACCACCACCAGGTCCGGCCCGATCCCGGGCAGGGCGTTCTCTGCCAGCCACAGCTCCGTAAACGACGTTCCGCTCGGTATCCCCGCGTTGATCACCTCGATCCGGCCGCCCAGCATCCCCTGCAGGTGCGCAGGGATGGTCTCGGAGTCTGGCACGCCGGATCCAAAGACGGTCGAGCCGCCCAGCACCGCGATCCTGTACGCGCCGTCCGGCTTCGGCACCTCTATCTCCGGGCCCCTGAACCCGTGGCCGTTTATGCTGACCGTCGCCAACTCCTGGCCCGGCACCAGGAGGCGTGGCATCTGCGGGTACCCGTAGTCCTGGCTGTACCGGATCGCCATGTGATCGTCGCAGACCTGCTTGCGCAGGCCTATCGGCATCGAGGCCGCAGATACGGGGCTGTTGGTGACATCGCACTCGGTGACCGCCAGGGCGTAGTGCGCCCAGAGCGCGCCCTCCGCGGCTGCAAAGACGGTGGCCACGACCATGGCCGTCAGCACGCCCTGCTTCCAGTACGGCACCATCACGCGTCGCCCGCCCGCCGCACGGCGAACCCACCCATCACCAGCGCGTCCATGTCCGTGCCCTTTAGCATCGCGCAGGCCTCGCCCGGCCCGTTGACTATGGGCTCGCCGGCCACGTTCATCGACGTGTTGAGCACCACGGGCACGCCCGTGATCCGGCAGAATTCCGAGATGAGCGAGTGGAACTGGGGGTTCTGCCCCGGCGAGACCGTCTGCACCCTCGCGGTGCCGTCCACGTGCGTCACGGCCGGGATCCTGTCGGGCCGGAGCACGCGCACCACCATCGACATGTGCGGGCTGGGCGCGCCGAGATCAAAGTACTCGGCGGCGCGATCTTCCAGGACGCTGGGCGCGAACGGCCGGAACTCCTCCCTGCCCTTGATCCGCGAGTTTATCGCGTCCCTCGTCTCGGCCCTGCGCGGATCGGCGACGATGCTCCGGTTGCCCAGCGCGCGCGGCCCGTACTCGGACCTGCCCTGGAACCACCCCACGATCAGCCCGTCAGAGACCATGCGGGCCGCCCCGGCCGCGGTGCACTCTTCGTACCTGACGCCCCCGGCGCCCTTTAGGAACTCCAGTATCTGCCCGTCCGAAAACGACGGGCCCAGGTACGGCCCCGAATCGGCGTGCCCGCGCGGGGCGCACCACTGGGCGCACCCGGCCGCGCTCCCGCCGTCGCCCGGCGAGACTGGCACGTGCACCGCCTCGAACGGGCCCTCCTTGAGCACGCGCGCGTTGGCCGCGCCGTTGAGCGCGACGCCGCCGCCGAGGCAGAGCCTGCTCATGCCGGTGCGCTCGCGCACGTGCCGGGCCATGCGGAGCACCACCTCCTCGAGCGCCTTTTGCGCGCTGGCCGCCACGTCCCTGTGCGCTTCCAGCACCGGGCCGCCCGGCTCCCTCGGGGCCACGCCGAGCAGATCCGACATAGCCGGGCCGGTCATGGACTTTGCGCCGACCAGATCAAGGTATTCCGCGTTCAGCCGGAGGCTGCCGTCGGACCGTACGTCCAAGAGGCTCTCCATCATCAGCTCGTAGTAGGAGGGCCTGCCGTACGCGGCCAGCCCCATCACCTTGTACTCGCCCTCGTTTATCCCGAACCCCAGGAACTGCGTGATCGCCGAATAGAACAGGCCGACCGAGTGCGGGTAGCGCAGCTCGTACGAAAGGTCTATGCCGTCCCCCGACGCGCTGCCGAACGCGGCGGTGGCCCACTCGCCGACGCCGTCTATTGTCAGCACCGCCGCCTCGTCGAACCCCGACGTGAAGAACGAGTGCGCCGCGTGCGACGTGTGGTGGTCGGCGAACAGCACGGGCCCGCGGTACCCCGTCTTGCGGATCCTGCTCTTTATCCACAGCCTGCCGCCGAGCCACTTTGGCACCACATCCACAAAGCTGCGCAGGCCGCGCGGGGCGAACGACAGGTAGCCGTCCAGCAGGCGCTCGAACTTTAGCAGGGGCTTTTCGTAAAACGCCACCAAGTCCAGATCCCGCACCCCCACGCCCTGCTCCTCCGTGCAGTACCTGATGGCGCCGGACGGGAAACGGTCGTCGGACTTTGTGCGCGATATGCGCTCCTCGCCCACCGCGGCCACCACCCTGCCGTCCCTGGCCAGCGCGGCCGCCGAGTCGTGGTAGTGGCACGAGATCCCCAGCGAGTACATCAATACTGCCTCCGAGGGTCGGGCTTTTCGCGCTGCACCCAGTACGTCCCGGCCTCGGACCTGCCCAGCAGGTCTATCCGGAGCAGCCTCATGTATATCCCGTACAGCGATACCAGCGTGACGAAGACGGCCCCCAGGAGCAGGGCCGAGTTGGCCGCGGCGATCGCGTCGAGCGCCCCCTGGATCCTGCGCGCCAGCGGCAGGGCCAACCCGAACGCGGCCGCGGCGAACGCGGCGACCGGCCAAAAGTCGGCCTGCCCCGCCGAATAGTACAGGACGGCGAACCAGAACGAGGCGCCCGACGCGACGGCCGCGGCCTTTGCCCGGGCAGGCCACCCGTCCAATTTAGATCGGGTACACCAGGGCCACCACGCCGCTCTGCACCGACGCGGTCAGCCCCGTCAGCACGAGCAGGACCAGCAGGATCGGCAGCACGTAGAATTTGCGGTGCCTGAATACGAGGCCGAACATCTCGCCCACGGTCGACCACCTGTCCATGCCGGCTTTGCCGGGCGCGGGATTTTTAACGGTTTCATTCCGGCCCGCAGCCCGCGAGGAAGTCTGCGGCCTGCCGGAGGTCCGAGCCCGGGCCGGGCCCGCCCGAGTGGACCGCCTTGAGCTCCACGTAGAGGGCCGAGCCGGCCGGCAGCGCGGCGCCCTCCAGTTCGGCGAACGTGCCGGGGACCAGCTCCACGAACTCGGGCGCGCCGGCCACCCTGGCCACCGTGGCCAGGCCAGGGTATTCGGCCCCGCCCTCGTCGGTCCACGGGCCCGCGCGCACGCGCAGCTCCTCGACGCGCTCGGTTCCGGCGTTGGAGATTTTGCGCACCACCGTGTTTGATTCGCCGCCCGGCACCAGGACGAACGGCTCGGGCCGCCCGTCCTGGGCGACGGAGCAGCCCGGGCCGGCCTCGGAGGCGGGCCGCGGGGCCTCGGCCAGGACCGTCATGCCCTCGTCGGCGTAGTAGGGCCAGTACTCTACGCTGCCGCTCACGCGCGGGGGCGGATCGGGCCCCCAGTAGTTGAACGGTGCAGGCATCGGGCCGGGAGCCATGTTCACCAGGTCGTAGCCGGTGTTGTCCAGGAACGAGTTGCCGAACGCCCTGACGGACCGGTCTATGGGGGTCTCGGCCACGCGGAACCTCTCGAGAAGCTCGCCGCGGCGGTCGTCCTGGACGCCGCATACCTGCACGCACAGCAGTATCCCGTTGTGGCTGCCCCGGATCACGTTGTCGCGTATGTCCGTGTTGGAGTCGTCGGCGCCCCAGATCACGATGGCCGCCTCGGGGACGGCCTCGTGCCGCCCGTCCAGGTACCGCAAAGAGTTGTTGGCACCCGTTATGGTGTTGCCGTAGATCTCGAGGCTGGCCTCCGATCCGGCGAGCTTGCGCGCGTCCGGCGTGCCCTCGCCGTGCGTGCGCTCGACGGCCTTTTGTATGCCGAAGGCGGGCACGTTCGATATCGAGTTGCCGCTGATGTGGCCGTTTATGATGCCCGAGGCCCCCACGTTGATCCCCGCGAACGTGGCCGTGTCGATGGTGTTGCCCGATATGAGCAGGTCGCGCAGCAGGCCGTGCTCGGCGGTGCGGATGGCGGTCAGCAGCCTGCCGGCCTTCTGCTCCACCGTGTACCCGTCGGGGTACGGAATCCCGATGTTCTTGAGCACGTTGCCGGTTATGCGCAGGTTGGAGATCGTGCTCTGGTCGTCGATTATCCTGATCCCGTGGCTCGCCGTGTCTTTTATCGTGTTGTTCGATATGGCGATGTCGCTCAGATCCCGGTTGTCCGGGCTCCACATGCCCACCGAGATCACCTCGTGGTCGCCCATCTGCCCCCGCTCGTTCCTGGCGCGCACGATGTCGGCGAACGTCAGGTTCTCGACCGTCACGCCGCCGCTGTGCACGCGCAGCGTGCTGTCCCCAGATATGACCGCGCCGGGCTCGCCGGTCAGCGTAGCGGGCTTGGATACTATTATCTCGCCCAGGTCGGGGTGCGCGCCGGCGGCAAAGATCAGGGTGCCCCCGCTCTCGAGGGCGTCGAGATCCGCCTGCACGCCGCCGGTGCCCGGTTCTATGGTCGCAGAGCCTGCCGCGTGCGCCGGCGCGGCGCACCCGGCCAGCGCGAGGCACAGCGCCGCCGCGCAGAAAAAGCCGGTGCCCGCCAACCCGCCCCTTCTGCGCGCGGTAGTATTTTTGCTGATCGTTCCGGCCTTGCGCCGGAGCGGTTCGGGGTTGTTGCATAATTCCCCCGTGAATCGCCCAAAGTGACGGATTCCGTCGTTTTGGGGGCTCGGCGGCGGGCGGCCTGATTCCCCCGGGGGCCGTTTCCGGCCCGTACGGGCCCTCGCAGATTACCCCGCGGCCGGCGCGGCGGCGGTTTCCGCGGCGCACCGGATACGGTTGAGCGCGCGCACGTTCCACGTTATTGCGAGCAGCACGCCGAACCTCTCCTGCGTCTCCTTTTTCCTGTACCTGCAGAGCAGCCGGTGGGCGCGCGTCTCCTCGGCCCCGAATAGTCCCTCGACCATCCTGCGCTTCCGGTAGCGCCACAGATCGAACAGGGCCGCGGCCCTGCGGCGGAACCGCTTGCCGACGTTGCGCCTGTTGCCGCTGTTCTCCCTGCTCTTCCTCTGATCGATGTTGGGGCGCATGCCCATGTCGAAGGCGGCCTTGCAGTTCCGGTCCGAGTCGTATCCCCTGTCGGCGTGGAACCACCAGCCGGCGAAACTGCGCCCCAGTTTCTTGGCCTTTTCAAAAAGCAATGGCAGCATGTCGGTGTCGGCCACGTTGCTGGACGTCATCTTGCACGAGAGTATTATCTGCAGCTTCAACACCGCGAAAACGTGCAATTTCAGGTGCGATTTTACGCGCGCGACGGTCTCTTTGCCGGTCTTTTTGTCCAGTTTTACCCTGTCTTCGTACCTGTCGGTCTCCGCGCCGGTGCTGTCCGCCGCCGTGTCGACCTCGCTCGCCTCGCCGATCCCGGCCCTTTCCAGGCACGCGTTGGCGATCGCCGTCAGCACCCTTTCGAGCCACTCCATGTCGAGCGCCGCGTGCGCCCTGAAAATGGTCGTGTGGTCGGGAACGCGCCCGCCCAGATCCAGGTTCCACGAGGCCACCGCGTTCTCGGCTTTCTGGTACGAGAGGTTGAAGTGGTTTAGCAGGATGCACACGATGGCCATTTCGGCCAGGGGGTACGCTCTTTTCCGGCCTCTGGAGCTCTTGCGCACCGGCTCGGGCGGCGGGTTTTTCCTCACCGTATCCTTGACGTAGCCTACGACGAAACCGTTTTCTGAGGCGCGCGCTGCGTGGTATCCGGGCCAGTAGCCGTCCCGCCGTTGGTGCTTCAACGGCTGGGTGGCGCTGGCCGTGATCAATAAGCGTAGCGGTTGGAAAAATTGACCGTTTGTCGGAAAAAACTGATCTGCGCGGCCCTCCTGCGGGCGCCAGGCCCCGGATGCGACGGAATCCATCGTTCTGGGGAATTATGCAACAACCCCGAGCGGTTCGAATAAGTTAAATGCCCTGCGCGGGGATCGGCCGCGGTTGGGCGCGCGCGAAATACTGGAGGTCTCAAAGCCACGCATAGTGGTGCTGCTCGTCATAACCGCGGTGGCCTCGATGTACGGCGCGTCCATGCTGGTGCCCGGCACCCCCGCCCCGGACGCGTGGGCGTACGTCCACATAATAGCGGCCGGCGCGCTGGCCTCGGCCGGCTCCAGCGCCCTGAACCACTACTACGACCGCGACGTCGATTCGAGGATGTCGAGGACGCGGGGGCGGCCCATACCGTCTGGCCGCATAGGCTCCCCCGCCGTGCTGGCGTACGGGCTGGCGGCCAGCGCCGCGTCGGTGGCCTACGCGTATGTACTGATAAACCCCGCCTCGGCCGGCTTTATCGCGCTGGGCGTCTTTTCGTACGTCGTCATATACACGGTCTGGCTAAAGCGCCTCAACACCTCCAACATAGTCATAGGCGGCATAGCCGGCAGCGCGGCCGCCTGGGCGGGGTGGGCCGCGGCCACCGGCTCGATGGACCTGCTCGGGTTCATGGTCGGGTTTTTGGTGTTCGTCTGGACGCCGTCGCACTTTTGGTGCCTCGCCATGAAGATACGCGACGAGTACGAGACGGCGGGCATACCCATGCTGCCAGTCGTGATAGGCATGCAGCGCACCTCTCGGTACATACTGGCCAACACCCTGATACTGGTGCCGTTCTCCCTCTCGCTGTACGCGTTCGGCATGGGCCTGGTGTACGCGGCGGTGGCCGCCGCCTCCGGCGGCCTGATGCTCGCCTACCACTACAGGCTCACGCGCGATCCCACGCCGGACTTTGCCTGGAGGGCCTACAAGGTGACCGCGCCGTACCTGACCGTCATATTCCTGGCCGTGGCCCTCGACGCGGCGTTCCACGTCAGGCCCTAGCCGGCGCCCGGAAAGCTGGACTCGTAGCCGCGCTCGGCGTCTTCTGGCTCTGCCTTTTCCTTGACGGCCTCTATGCGGCGCGTGTCCTTTGCTATCCACGTCACGTTGACGAGGCCCAGTATCTCCAGATCCAGCAGTATCTTGTTCATCGCGGCCCCCGATATACCAGTCTCGGCCTTTGCGAGCGCCTTTGCCAGCTCTGCGTCCGTCAGAGAGCCGGCAGTCTGCACCTTTTCGAACACCAGGTTCCGCGAGGGGAGCAACGCGCGGGGGCCCGGGGCGCCCCAAAAAAACGTTTGCCGGCCGGCCCCAAGCGACACTGGTGCAAATTTGGAACCTAGGCACGGATCCACGCCTAGAAACGACCCACACGAGTCAGATCGTCATTCTGCCGCGTTTCTTGTTCTCTGCCCTAAGACCAGACAGAGTAAGTTTGTTGCTCTTGATCCTGTTACAAGGACTGCACAAGAGAACTCTGTTGCGGATATGGTTGATGCCCCCGTCCGACCTGGGCATGTTGTGATCAATTTCCAAATACAGCGGATCGTCAAACACTCTGTAACACCCGGCGCATTTTAGCCCGTTTACACGGGCCAATTCGTCAAACATTTCTTGGCGAGACATCGCCTTTTCTCTAGGCTCTCGCATCTTCACTTTCAAGAACGGAGTTGCGACAACCCCGTCATCAGTGCGTTCTGGTGCGGCTGTCTTGTAATACACCTTGCCTTCAGATATTATGAGATCGCCACGCTCTTTTTCTGGGCCGTCCAAAAAACACTCTTGTTGTAGACGCTCTATCACTTTCATATGGGCCCCGTCCCATACGTCGATTCCGATCCACCGCCGGTTCAGTTTTTCAGCCGCAATCAGCGTTGTCGCGCAACCACAAAATGGATCAAGGACTACATCCCCTTGGTTGGAAGAAGCGCTGATGAATTTCATGTAAAGATCCACGGGTTTTTGGGTAGGGTAATCAGTGCGCTCTTTCGCAGTAGCTGATAAAAGCGGTATGTCTATCACATCGCCTTGTAGTTTTCCTTTCGGATAGACTTTGCCATAATATATGTCGCCGTTGGTTCGTCGACGTTTTACCAATGCATACTTTCTGCCGTCTTTGTCTACCTTGTTGTATCGAGACATGGATTTGTCCTTGTATTCCCCGAACACTTTGTTCCAAGTGTAGCGTTGCTTTGACTTTGAATACAGAAACACAGTATCGTGTTCTTGCTGGTATCTGTTTTTTCTGGGAGTTCCTCGGTACCCCTTGTACCATATCACCTCATTGACGAAGTTTGTTTTCCCGAACACTGCATCCATCAATTCTTTTAGATAATGCGAAGCCGTCGGATCGCAGTGGAGGTGTATTGAACCTGCTTCTTTCAGTATGCGTCGCATCTCCACGAGTCTAACCGCAATAAAGCACAAAAATGCACCCATATCGTCACCATAACTGCTTCGGGAGCCTTCTATCACATGATATGTGTTGGGCCAGTCTTCAATCAACTGATCCACCCATTCAGGATGAACGTCGTTTTCCCAAGTCCAGCGGTCTTGGAACTTGGCTCCACTTGAACGAGAATCTAGTTTTGCGAAAAAATCTCGGCCTTTGTTGAATGGTGGATCAGTTGCGATCAAGTCGACGGTGTTTGTGTTTATGCCCCTCAAAATAGGCAGGTTGTCTTGATGGTACAGGGTACGAGTCTCCCAGTTTGGCTCGCCGTCGCTCCTCACAGAGCGTCACCCTCTCTCTTAGGTGTAGGTCTTAGGTGTAGGTCTATTCTGCCGATCAGAGAAGATTTCGCCTGTAGAACAAAGTGTCCATAAATCTTATAGATCTCGGGTGAGGGTGTCAGGTCATGGACAAGATTCGGGAACTGACGGAGGCCATGCACGCGGAGAAAGATGCAAACATTCAAAACCAGTTAATTGGAGTGCGCTGGGTTTTGTTGGGGCATTCCACCGCAGACACGTCCAGCCTGCTTGATGTGAATCAGCGCACGGTGCAGTTGTGGTTGAAACGGTACAAGAAGAAAGGCATCGAAGGCCTCCGCGATGCCCCCCGCGATGCCCCCCGCGCCGGCCAAGAACCAAGAGTCTCGTACGGACGCCTGGCAAAGATCGCGCTGAGGCTGTACATGAAGAACATGCTGACTCCCAAAAAGATGCTCAAGTGGACTGAGCAGAAGCTGGGCATAAGGTACAGCCTCGAAAACATAAGGCGTATCCTCCGCGTCTTGGGGTTCTCGCGCAAGACATCCGTGACAAAGCTCGCCGATGCCGCCGATCCGAAGGAGGTAGAAAAGTGGCAGATAGACGTGAAAAGAATAATCGTGAACGCGAAAAAGCGCGGTTTTATCATAACAATACAGGACGAATCGATATTCGTCAACATGGGCACGGACGGGCTGAAGCTCTGGGGGCCCAAGGGGGAGAGGGTGGTCGTAGAAAGATCGGGCCGCAGGCTCTTCGTCGTGGTGTACGGCACGATCGCCGAAGACGGCACCAGGCTGATGCGCACCTACGACAAATTCAACAGCGCCAACTTCGTGGACTATCTGGAGCAGGCGCGCAGAAAATGGGGCAAGGTTTTGATGATCATGGACAATGCGGCGCAGCACAAGTCGAAAAAAACACGCAGGTATCTGGAGCAGAATCCCGACGTCATGGTGGTGTACCTGCCGGTTGCACGGCCAGAGCTGAGCGCCATAGAGGCGATATGGAAGCAGGCAAAGTACAGGCTGATCACGTCGGAATTTTACAAGACGGTTGATGATCTGAAGGCGGCGGTCTCGGAATATTTCCGAACCTGCTCGATCAACATCGACATCTATACATATTTGATGCGTCACGTATGAGGCGAAATCTTCAATGCCCGCCAGAATAGGTTCGGACATGCCCCCCTTTCCAAATCCCATATTTGAGTCACCGCCATAGCGGATTCCTGCAAATCGGTGTAAGACGGGATCGGGTGGTAAAGGTGCCTAATTCCACCGAATCTGTCGGCTGCGCTGTGAGCCATCTGCACGAACGGTTCTTTCACCACGCTTCGGTTCCCGGCAGGCTCATTTAACTGACGGTAACTGTTCACGTCGTTTAGGCCCGTTTACGCGTACGGCAGCAGCTCCTTCACGTAGTCCAGGCCCTGGTTCTTCCAGGTGGCGATGCACGTGAAGATGTTGCCGTAGATCTCCATGCTCTCCTCCGCCCTGAGGCTGCCGCGGATCTTGCGGTGGATGACTATCTCGCGCAGGCCGCGCTCGGCCGCGTTGTTGGTCGGCTGTATGCGCGGGTCCAGCACGAACGCGAACAGGTCGTCGGCCGCGCCTTCCAGCTTGACGAGGAACGGCCGCGAGACCGAGCTGCCCCAGTTGTCGTCGATGATGCGCCGCACGCAGCCCAGCAGCGCCGCGCGGACGCGGGCGCGCCTGGCCTTGCTCATGCGCTTTCCGGACGCGTCGCACGCGGTCCCGAAGACGCCGCGCAGCCTCTCGAGTATGTCGCGCGCGGCCGCGCTGTCGGGGTGCGCCCGGAGCAGGTACCTGGCCTCGCGCAGGATGTGCGCCCAGCAGCGCTGGCGCCTCCACCCGTTGTACGACCTCCACCCGTCGCAGACGATCACTCCCCTGAATCCGGGCAGCACGTCGCGCAGCACGTCGCGCCCCCTGCTCGGGCGCACCACGAACAGCGAGTTGCCCGTCAGGGGGTCGAGGAAGATCCACACCCAGACGAGCTCGCCGTTGAGTTTGAACGATGTCTCGTCGATGTGCAGCACGCCGGCGCGCTGCATGGCCAGGATCATGGCCTCGACGAACGGCTTCATGTTGCGCCCCGTCCTGGCCAGCACGTTGCTTACCGTGCCTACGGAGACCGCCAGGCCGTCCCGGCCCATCCTGCGGGCGTTCATCCTGTGCGTCAGGCGGTCGTCGAAGTTGCTCACGACGCGCCCGCACGCGTTGCGGCCCAGCTCGCCGGCGCTCGGCAGGCCGGCGTCGGGCTCCATGCCCTTTTGGCCGCACCGACAGCATTCGTAGACGTTTATCGTGTGGCGCGTGGTGACCGGCTCCGCGGGGGGAGGCGTCTCCGTGACGTTGCGGGTCTTTTGCCCGGTGTTCTTTATGCTGTCGGACCCGCAGTTGGGGCACTCGCTCATCGTGTGCTCCTCGAACTCGGTGGGCTCGGGCTTGCTGGTCTTGCCCGGGTGCCCCTTTTGCGCGCCCTGCTTCCTGCCGGACTTGGGCCTGTCCCTGTTCTTTTTGGCGGCGATCATTTTCTGGGTGTACGTCATCTTGGACGACGGGGTGTGCGCGTTGTCGTGGATCTTGTTGATCTTTTCCAGCTCCTTCACCCTGCGGGCGAGCCGCGCCGACCTGTCGTCGGACTTGAGCCTCGCCTCCCTCTCGTCTTCGAGCGCCTGCCTGAGGAGCGCATTCTCGGCATCCGAGCGCAGCTTGTCGCGCTCGGCCCGGTCGGCTCTGTCCGTCTCGACGTTCAGCCGCATCTTGACCTGCTGCAGCTCGGTCCTTGCCCCCTTGAACTTGTGCTTCCACTCGGCGCACTTGCGGGTCGCTTCCCTGCAATCCAACGGCTGGCGTAAAAACGTACTAGTATTTAGATCGCTGCTGTCAAAAAAATTCACCAAGGGGTGAAAATTCAGGCACTACGTGAACAGTTACAACTGACGCGGTACCAATCCCAAATTTTGTAAAGGTTCCTCAGACGGCCCCGCCCGGCCGCCGGGATCGGCGACCGGGATCGGGTGCCAGCGACAGCGCCATCTCGTTCACCGTTTCATCGAGTTTTTCCCTCGCGCCCCCGGATGCCGCCAGCTTGCGGAACAGCGAGGCCATCTTCAGCGCGTCCTTTCTGCTGATCTCGCCGACTGGCATGGCGGGCAGCTCCAGCAGGTCGCCCGGCTCGAATTTGTGCAGCCCGCTGCCGTACTCGCGCCTCGCCCGCTTCTGCACGGCCGCGCACAGCTCCGAGTTGAGGTAGCACAGCAGCGCCTCTGTCAGGCGGTCGTCGCCGAAGCGCGGGTACACGCCGTGGTACGACGCGAGGTTCAGGCAGCCGGCCCTGTTGCGGATGAACCTCATGTTGTCCCTGCTGAAGACCGTCGAGAGCACGGGCGCGGCGGGCCGGCCCCGCCCGGCGCTCACCGCGCGCCAAAGCGCGGCGCCGATCAAAAGGCGCGCTACCCGTAGAACGCCTTGTCTGCCGCGCGCGGCACCGCGTCGGACATGCTCTGCCGCACCGAGTCGTACCACGCGTCCACGTCCTTCGATATGGACGGGCGCACGTTCTCCAGGCCGGCGGCGAAGTTGGCGCTGCTTATCTTCTCAGAGCCCTCCCTCATGGCGTGCACGGCGGCCTCGCGGCACAGCGCCGCCAGGTCGGCCCCGGTGTAGTTGCGCGTGGCCACGGCCACCTCCTCGGGCCGCACGTCGGCGGCCAGCGGCATGCCCTCCGTGAGGGCCCGTATTATCTCGAGGCGCCCGGCCTCGTCTGGCGGCGGCACGTACAGCACCAGGTCCAGGCGGCCGGTGCGCAGCAGGGCGCGGTCGAGCAGATCCGGCCGGTTGGTCATGCCCAGCACCACCACGCGCGAGGACGACCCCACGTCCTCCATCTCGGTGAGCATCTGCGTGAGTATGCTGTCGCCTGCGTGCGTGCCGTCCTCGGATCGGTTGCGCGCGAGCGCGTCCATCTCGTCAAAGACCACCACGCACGGGGACGCGGCCTTTGCCTTGCGGAATATCTCGCGGACAGCCTTTTCCGATTCTCCGACCCACTTTGACAGTATGCCGGGCCCGCGCACCATTATCAGGTTGGCGCCGCTCTCGGAGGCAAGCGCCCTGCCCAGCAGGGTCTTGCCGCACCCGGGCGGGCCGTACAGCAGCGCCCCGCGCGGCGGCCTCACCCCCATCCTGGCGAACTTTGATGGATCGCGCAGGGCCGCCACGAGGTTGTCCTCCAGCGACTGCTTTGCGCCGCCGAGGCCGCCCACCTCGCCCCACGACACGCGCGGCCGCTCCACGTAAAACTCGCGCATGGCCGTGGGCACGACCTCGTGCATGGCCTCGTAAAAGTCGCCCGGCTGCACCTCCATCGACTTTAGCACGCGCGCCGGGATCTTTTCGGTCTCGAGGTCTATGGACGGCAGGTACCTGCGCATGGCGTGGAGCGCGGCCTCGCGGCACAGCGAGCGTATGTCCGCCCCCGTGTACCCGTGCAGGTCCGAGGCCAGCCCCTTCAGATCCACGCCGCCGGCAAGAGGCATGCCGCGCGTGTGTATCTGCAGTATCTCGTGCCTGCCGTCCTCGTTGGGGACCGATATCTCGAACTCGCGGTCGAACCTGCCGGGCCTGCGCAGCGCGGGATCCACCCCGTCGGGCCGGTTGGTCGCGCCGAGCACCACCACGTTGCCCCGCTCGTCGAGGCCGTCCATGAGGGCGAGCAGCTGCGCGACCACGCGCTTTTCCACGTCGCCGTATGCCTCCTCCCTGCGCGGGGCCAGCGCGTCTATCTCGTCGATGAACAGGATGCTCGGCGAGTTGTCGCGCGCCTCCTGGAATATCTCGCGCAGGCGCGCCTCGGATTCCCCGTAGTACTTGTTCATGATTTCGGGGCCGTTTATGGAGTACATGGACGCCTCGGATTCGCTTGCCAGCGCCTTTGCCAGCATGGTCTTGCCGCAGCCCGGCGGGCCGTACAGCAGCACGCCGCTGTGCGCCTCGATGCCCAGCCTGGCAGAGACCTCGGGGTGGCGCAGGGGCACCTCGACTATCTCCTTCATGGCCGAGATGGCCGGCCCCAGGCCGCCGACCTCCTCGTACGTCACGCTCGGCTTGCGGTCCATCGATTCGGCAGATATGGACAGGTCCGTCGAGCGCCCTATGCGCGCCACCGAGCGCGGCAGGACGCGGGCCACCTTGAAGTCCATCGAGTTGCCCAGTATCATCACGGAGATCTCGTCGCCCTGCGATACGGGCATGCCGTTGAGCCTCCCGCGCACGAACTCCACAAAGTCGCCGTCCTGCGCGACCGGCTCGCCGAGCGGCACCAGCGAGGCCGACTTTGCCGCCCGCGACTGCACGCGCCGCACCCGGACGGGCTCGCCCAGCGAGGCGCCCGAATTCTTGCGCGTCTGCCCGTCGATGCGGACCAGGTCGGCCGAGCGCTCGTCCTCGTCGGCGGGCCACACCACGGCGCTGCTCGTGCGGGCGCCGCGCACCTCGACTACGTCGCCGGGCGCCGCGTTGAGCGCGTCCATGGCCGACGGGCCGATGCGCGCGCGCTTTTTGCCGATGTCGCGCTGCTTGGCCTCGCCCACCTTCATCTCGAGGCCCGGGCGCGCCATGTCACTTCATGTCTACGGACATGCGGCTCTGCTGGAGTATCTCCATCTCGCTGACGCCCTCGACGCCGCGCACCGCCGACTCCGTGCCCTCCAAGAGGCCCCCCGCGTCGTCCATGACCAGCTGCAGCTTCAGGTAGTGTATGCCGAAGGCAAGCGGCTCCTTGGAGTGGCCGCGCACCGACACCCCGCCTGGCAGCGCCGACTTTATCGATTCTGCCATCGAATCCAAGTCCACCTCGGCGCCGGACGGTAGCACCTTGTACACCAGCAGCAGCTTGGCCAAGGCTACGGCCCCCCGAACCCGCACCCGCAAGAGTATTCTTTTGCCGACTCGCGGCAGCTCTGGCAGCGCCAGATCTCGATCTGGCCGCATTCCGGGCAGCCGAATTTCACGCACTTGTCGTTGGGCATTATGTGCCTGCTGCAGCAGCTGCAGACGGGCAGCGACATGGCGGACGACACTGCGCGCGCGGCCCGGGCGTGCTCATTTATACGTTCGCGAACACTTTAAGCCGGCCGCCCGGCGCGCCGGGGGGTGGAAAGGGCCGGAAAGTTCGAGTACAGGATAGAGCCGCGCGACGGCATGCGCGTGCCGGTGCGCGTGTACGCGGGCGAGGCCCTCGCCGCCAAGATGTCCTCGGACAGGACGCTCGGGCAGGCGGCCAACGTGGCCTCGCTGCCCGGCATCGTCGGGCACGTGGTGGTCCTGCCCGACGGCCACGAGGGGTACGGGTTCCCGGTAGGAGGGGTGGCAGCGACGGACGAAAAGGAGGGCGTCGTCAGCCCCGGCGGCGTGGGCTACGACATCAACTGCGGCGTGCGCCTCATAAGGACCCCGCTGGAGGCCTCGAAAATAGGCCCAAAGATTCCAGAGCTTGCGACCGAGCTGTTCCGCTCCATACCGTCCGGCGTCGGATCAAAGGGGGCCGTGCGGCTCTCCGGGGGGCAGCTCGACGAGGTGATGGTGCGCGGCGCGCGCTGGGCCGTCGACAACGGCTACGGCGCGGCGGGCGACGCCGAGGTGTGCGAGGAGGGAGGCAGCATGGCCGGCGCCGATCCGGGCCGCGTCTCGGAGAGGGCGCGCAAGCGCGGCGCCCCGCAGCTGGGGAGCCTGGGCTCGGGCAACCACTTTCTGGAGATCCAGAGGGTCGAGAGCGTGCACGACGAGCGGGCCGCGCGCGCCATGGGCCTCGAGGAGGGCATGGTGACCGTGCTAGTGCACTGCGGCTCGCGCGGGTTCGGCCACCAGGTGTGCAGCGACTACCTGCGCGTGGCAGAGCAGGCCATGCAAAAGTACGGCATACGCCTGCCCGACCGCGAGCTTGCGTGCGTGCCCAACGGCTCCGAGGAGGGCGCGTCGTACAGGGCCGCCATGGCGGCCGCGCTCAACTTCGCGTGGGCCAACCGGCAGATGCTCACGCACTGGACGCGCAAGGCGGTCTCGCGCGTGGCCGGCATCGCGGAGGACGCGATGGAACTTGTATACGACGTCTCGCACAACATAGCAAAGACCGAAGAGCACCGCGTGGACGGAAAGCTCAGGCGCGTGGTGGTCCACCGCAAGGGCGCCACGCGCGCGTTCCCGGCCGGGCGCGGCGAGGTGCCCTCCAGGTACCGCTCCACGGGGCAGCCAGTATTCATACCCGGCTCGATGGGGACGGCGAGCTGGGTGCTGCTGGGCGGGCCAGGCTCGATGGAGCTCAGCTTTGGCTCGACGGCGCACGGGGCCGGCAGGACGATGTCCAGATCAAGGGCCAAGAGGCAGTACACCGAAGAGCAGGTGCGCGGCGAGCTCGGCGAGCGCGGCATACAGGTGCGGGCGCTCACGCGCAACGGCGTGGTCGAAGAGGCGCCGCAGGCCTACAAGGACGTCGACGCCGTCGCCGAGGTCTCCGATTCGCTGGGCATAGCCACCAAGGTGGCGAGGCTCGTCCCCATGGGGGTGATAAAGGGGTGAGCGGCGATCCGGAGCTGGACAGGCTCATGGCCAAGAGGATGGAGGAGATGCGCCGCAGCGCCGAGCGCCCCGAGCCCGAGCCCGAAAAGCCCGGCGCGCGCGCGGCCCTGGTGGCGGCGCTGGGGCACCGCGGCATGGAGGTGCTGGAGAACGCCGAGCGGCAGTTTCCCGGCTCCGCCCCGGCCGTCGTGGAGCAGCTGGGCAGGCTGCTGATCTCGGGGGCCGCGATCGGCCCCGTCGACGGCGGCGAGCTGCTGGCCGTGTTCAGATCCGTCGGCCTGGACGTGCGCGTCTCTACTACCATACGCGTCGAAAAGGACGGCAAGATGGTCAGCCTGGCGGACAGGATGGCGGGCGGATCCGATGAACTTTGAGATCGGCAGCGCCTCGTACGGCGAGGACTCTGTTCGCATAAAGACGGCCTTTTCCCACCTAGAGACGCGCTGCTCGGCGCAGGGCGGCTTCAGCTCCGGCGAGCCCGTCTCCCGGATGGGCTGGACGTTCTTTACGGTCTCGCTGCGCGCCGACCTGGAGGACGGGATAGCATCGGTCTTTGGCGACATGGTATCGAGGTACAGCGAAAAAGAGCCGGAGAAAAAGACCGCCCGGTTCCTTTCCGACTATCTTGAGTCGCGCGGCTGCTCCGTCAAGGTCAGGCCGGCCTAGACCCTGCGCCCGCGCTTGCCGCCCTTTTTGCGGGTCGTGTCGTGCGGTATCGGCGTGACGTCGTCTATCCTCCCTATCTCGAAGCCGCCCCGCGCGAGCGCCCTGATGGCGGCCTGCGCGCCGGGGCCCGGCACGCGCGAGCCCATGCCGCCGACGGCCCTGACGCGTATGTGGAAGCTGGTGAATCCCTTGGAGCGGGCCGCCTCGACTACGTGGTTTGCGGCCTTCATGGCCGCGAACGGCGAGGATTCGTACCTGTCCGCGTTGACGTGTATGCCGCCGGAGCTTATCGAGACGGTCTCGGCGCCGGTAAGATCGGTCATGTGGATTATCGTGTTGTTGTAGCTGCTGTAGATGTGCGCGATGCCCCACTTTTTCTCCTCCTGCGGCTCGGCCGCCTGCGGGGCGCCCTCGACTATCTCGACGTCGGGTCTGTGCTGCTCTGCGGCTGCGGGCTCTTTGGGGGCCTCTGCGGCCGTCTCTTTGGCGGGTTCCCCCGCCGGTTCTGCGGCGGCTGGCTCTGGCGCTGAGGCTGCAGGCTCTTTGGGGGCCTCTGCAGGTGGCTCCTCTTTGGCAAGTTCCCCTGCCGGCTCTGAGGCTGCGGGCTCTTTGGGGGCCTCTGCGGCCGGCTCTTTGGGGGCCTCTGCTGCACGCTCCGTTCCGGGCTCGTCTGGCACGCGGCTCTGCCACGGCCGGGGTTTAAAAAACATTGAGAAGCTACTAACGTGTAGACTCAGGTCGATTTGACTGCCGTGCCCAGGCCGCTCCGGCTTGGCATGCGCGGCGCCGTTGCGCGCGGGATCGGGCTCCGCTGCGCGGCGAAACGGCGCCGGGCCGCCGTCCGGCGGCGGATCGGCCCAACTACAGCCGGGGCCGGAGAACGGCCCCTGTTTGCGGCGCGCGTTCGCGCCCTGGGCGGATGCGGGTCAGGCGGCGGCGCCCGAAAAGACTGCCGGGCGCCGGGCCTGCGCGCCAAGGGGCGGCCCGGGGCCGTCTGCGTGCGCGAACATGTCCCAGTTCCGGTCGCGCGCCGTCATCCGCACGACGGTGGACGGCCAGACGCCGAGGTTCTCGGCCGTGCGGAACACCGTCGAAAAGACCGACATGCGCCTCATTCCGCCGTGGTTCTTCAGCTGCCGCCGCACCCGCCTCTCCCTGGCCGGCCCGGCGTGCAGCTCCTGCTCGGCGCGGTTGTTGTGGGGCGGCATGCCCGGGTGCTTTAGGAAAGTGAACATCGTCGGCAGCGATTTCGTCAGGGCGGTGTTGATCTCGTGGCCCTCCCCGTACATGTCGGCGATCGCCCGCACCTGCCCCTCCAGTTTGGCTATGGCCTCGGGGGGCGCGGTGTCCATGTACTTTATGTTGAAGTATATGCCGAGCAGGAGCAGGTACGGGATCAAGTCCGACCCCTTGCCGGACCGCACGGCGCATTTCTCGGCGCGGCGCAGTATGTGGATCAGGCACGACTGCCTCACCGGCAGGTACGCGTACACGGCGTACTCGTCGGTTATGGACGGGATGTCGTGCATGCCGGAAAAAAAGACATCCAGGACGGCCCGCGCCCTGCTGCCCGCCACGACGATGAATACCGCCGGCCCCCAGCAGACCAGCCACACGTACCCGATCTTGCCGGCGATTATGATGGGCATCTCGTCGCGGTGGACGTACGTGGCGTGCTTGATTATGTAGTCGCGCACGAGCAGCGCCAGCTTTTCCAAGAGCTCGGTCAGCGCCGTGCGCGCCGAGAGCGCGGAGTTGGGGCAGACGCGCAGGCCGTGCAGCCTCTCCAGAAAGCGCGATATTGCCCTGTCGGTGGCGTGTTCGGCCGCGTATTCGGCCACGATTCCGAGCATGCGCGGGCCCATGTGCGTCCCCCTTATCGACGGAGAGTCGGCCACCACTATCTTCCTGCACCTGCAGCACCACGCCCTCTCGGCCGCGACCGCGACCGTCTTGCCCTGCTCCACCAGAAGCTTTACGCTCGGGCGCTCGGCCGACAGGCTCCCGGCGCTTCCGCACAGGGGGCACGCGTCCAGTCCGTACCGCGCGACCTCGTCGGCCTTGCGGCTGTGCGATATTCCCTTGTGCCCCACCGGCGGGCCGATCCGCCTGGTTCCGGCCTGCTTGTCGTACGTCCCGTGCTTTTTGCGGAACTCGGCGCGCTTGCGGTTGTAGTCCTTGGCGCTCGGGTTGTTGTGGTTGTCGTACATGTCCAGCTTTCTGTTGGCCTCTTTCAGCTGGCTTCTGAGCTCCTTTACCAGGTCGCTTTCCGGCTGCTGCGCGTCCTTGCCCTGCCCGCCCGCGCAGCGGGGGCAGGGTCCGGCGTTCTGCGCGGCCGAGTTCAGCTTCAGCTCCGCTATCTCGCGCTCGTACGCCAGAAACTGCGCTTCCGCGTAGTCCTTGTACCCGGCGTGATCCTTCTCGATCTGATCTTTCTCCCGCACGGCCTTGACCAGCTCCCTGCGCACTATCGTGGTTTCCGAGTCCGGCACGGCCTGCCCCGGATCCGGAGATCAATAAACCCATACGGTCAAAAAAATTACAGCTTTGAAGTGCTGAAAATTGACCCGGCAGGCCCCCGGCGGCCCGAAACGCCGCCGGAACCCCCTCCGACGGCCTCCCGTGCCGGTATCCTCAGGCACGGCCTCTAAGTCGACCTGAGTCTACACGCTACTAACTTATACCCGCGCGGCCGCCGACTCTTCGAGGATGCACATAGGGTACGTGTTGCTCAACTGCGATCTCGGGGCCGAGGAATACGTGGTCGAGGAGCTGGGGCGCATGCCGCAGGTGAGGCACGCGTACCTGACGTTCGGCGCCTACGACGTGGTGGCCGAAGTCCACGCGGGCGAGCAGGACGAGTTTGAGCAGGTCGTCGCAAAGATCCGCAGGCTCTCGAGGGTGGTCAGCACCATGACGCTCAACGTGGTAAGCTAGGACAGGCCGTCGGATTCGAACGACAGCACGCCGATCTCGAACGGGTGGTCGGTTATGGCCTCGCGGGCAGAACCGTCGCCCTTTAGCTGCCAGTCGAACCACGCCGTCATGAAGTAGTTGCGCATCTGGTGGGGCAGGTACACGTCCCCGCCGTCGTCGCGCACCCAGGAAAGCGCCCGGTACTTTTCGGGCGCAGAGTCGGCCGAGAACGGCACGCGCGTGCCCTCCGCCTCGGCGCCGGGCGACCGCGACGCAAACACGTTGTCCACTAGGTTGTCGTGCCCCTGGTCGCGGAACGTGAGGAGCACCTTTGCGTCCTGGGCGCGCTCGTACGCGGACGCCGCCACCGGCTGCGGGTTGTCCGGCGACGGGCGCACGCTCTCGGACGGCAACGGGAACGTGTCGCTTACGTCGCCGCCGGCGATCTGGTACCACCGGAGGTGCAGCTCTGAAAAGACGGTGTATATGAAAAAGTCGTCGGAGCCTATAACGAGCATGACCGGCTTGGGGACGCCGGCCGGAGGGCTCGCGCCCATGTCCGGCAGCCCGCCGAACGGCTCCCAGCGCTTGGGCATGCCGTTGTTGAACCCTATCGCCGTGTCCACTTCGGGTATGAACGTAAGCGCCGACTGCGCGGTCATGGAGCCGAGCGAGTGGCCCATGACGCCGACGCTCTCCGAGTCTATGGCGCCTTCCAGAAACCCGCACAAGTCCCCGCCGTCGCCAAGCTCCTCGCGGCACTGATCGGCCGGGCCGCCGAGCAGCGCCATGGTCCGGATCACCGCCTCCACGTCGCCGGTGCGCTGCTCGAACAGGTCACCCATAGTCTTGCCAGAGTCTATCCCGCCCCCCGGCACGGCCGTCAGGGACGACGGATCGGGCATGCTGCCCTCGGTGAACTGCTCCGAAGAGCCGTACATCTTTGCAAGGAAATTGGCAAAGACTGCCGCGGGCCCGGCCTGGGCGCGCAGGCGGTACGCCTCGTCTATGTCGGCCTTGTCGGCGGATGCCGCAAACGGCGAATTCGGATCCTCCAAGAACGGGGTGGAGCCGCTGTCCGAGGTGTGCGCCAGCGTCACGGCCACGTAGCCTTGGCTTGCGAGGTACTCGGCGGCCTGATTCCACGTGAACAGCCCGCCGCCCAGCCCGTGGGCCATCACGACCAGCGGAAAGCTACCCTCGGCCGGCTCGGCTCCGACGAAACTCTGGTACTGATCAGACGGTTTCAGCATTATCTGGGCGGCGCCGGCGGCCAGTTCTTCGTTGCCCATGTACAGATCCGTCACCGTGGAGCGCACCCCGTCGGCGGCTGCTAGCAGGGGCGACGGGTGGAACGCCTCCCGCTCGACGTAGCCCTCCCCGGGGACGGCCGGGTAGTATATCATGGTCGGAACGGTGCTGCGCTGACCGCTCGCGTCTATCTTTTCAAGCAGCTTGCGGTACTCTTCGCTCTTGTACACGCCCCCCCACTGGTCGAACGGCCTTTCCTCGTCCGTGACAAAGTTGGACACCACGCCGACCGCGAACGGCCCGGGCGAATACGCCCCCGATATGGCGGCGCCCTCAAGATCGGCCGTCTCGGTGTCCGTCATGGCCGCGCCCTTCTCGGCCGAGGCGCTGTCGGCAACCTCCGTCTGGGTCGAGGCGGCGCCCGGCGCGGCCTCGGAGGCCTCGCGCTCCAGCGACCAGCCGCGCGCCGAGAGCGCGTCCACGGAAGACTGAGTCACGCACGCCGGATCCGAGGGCGCCCTGATCATCAGGGCGAGCCCCGCGGCGCACTGCACGTCTTTGGCATCGACTCCGTCGCGCAGCTGCTGCAGCGGGCTCGCGTGCATGTCCGCAAACGCCGCGGCGGCCGGGACGCACGCGGCTAGTGCCAAAACTGCCAAGGCTTTCAACGCACGCGCGCACCCGATCTCGTTTTAAAAGTCGTACGGTTGCTGGTGCCAAAGGCCAGGGCCTCCGCCCGCACGCCGATCCGCGCACGCGTCGCCTGGCGGCCGAGGTTGCAACCGGCCCCCGTCCGGCGCCTCCCGCCGCTCCGAAGGCGCGGCGGGCGTTGCGCGGATGCCCCGGCCTCCGGGCCTCGCCGAGCGCAGGATCCCGGCGGACGGAACCTGTGCCAGGGCGCCCGGACGCGGCTGGCAAAAAGCATTCCCAGCAGCCGCGGCGGCCCGGGATCGGATGCGCGTCTTCGCGTAAGCGGTCAGGTCGTGGGATAGCCTAGTCACGAAAAAGCGCCGCAGGCGGATCTGGCCGTGCCTAAATGCCAGACCCGACCGGCTACGTCTTCGCGCGAGGCTTTGTTCGGTAATTCTGCGATCCGTGCTTGGGCGGAGCCGTTTTTTACCGATCCGGCTACTGCGCAGGCACGAAAATACGAATTGTCGAACAGAGCCTCGCGCGACCACGGTTTATTAATGGCATTCTGGGCCTTTCCCACAGGAGATAACGGCGGAAAGCGATGGCTTTTTGCCGTTGCAGGACAGGTGAAAAAGGTACGGCGAATTTCGAGTCACTGGGGGTAGAGGCACCCATACTGAAGGCCCTCGTAAAGATGGGCTTTGAGGAGACTTTCCCCATACAAGAAGCCACCATACCCGTGCTACTCTCCGGCAGGGACGTAGTCGGCCAAGCCCACACCGGCTCGGGCAAGACGGCCGCGTTCGGCATATCGATGCTGCAGAACACAAAGCAGGGCGGCGGCATACAGGGGCTGGTGGTGGCCCCCACGCGCGAGCTGGCCATGCAGATATCCGAAGAGATCAAAAAGTTCGGCAGGTTCACCGGGATCAAGGTGGCCACCATCTACGGGGGGCAGAACATGGGCATACAGATGGACGCGCTCCAGACCGACCCCGAGATAATAGTGGCTACGCCGGGCAGGCTCATAGACCACCTGGAGCGCGGATCCATAAGGCTCGACAGAATATCCCAGGTGGTGCTAGACGAGGCCGACACCATGCTCGACATGGGCTTCATAGACGACATAAAGACGATACTGGAGCAGACGCCCGACGAAAAGACCATGTCGCTCTTTTCCGCCACCATGCCCGTGGACATACTCAGGCTTGCAGAAGAGTACCTCCGCGACGCAAAGCAGTTCCTCCTGGACGCCGACGACCTGAGCGGCGAGGGCATAGACCAGTCGTTTCTGGTGCTGCGCGACAGGGAAAAGCCAAAGTACCTCTTCCAGTTCATCGAGGAGAACAAGGGCGGCCAGTGCATCGTGTTCTGCTCTACAAAGTACAGGACGCGCGACGTTGCCAGGCTGCTCGGCAAGGACTACAACTCTGTCGTGATCGAGGGCGACATGACCCAGCACAGGCGCGAGATATCCATGTCAAAGTTCCGCCAGGGCAAGGCCGACATACTGGTGGCCACCGACGTGGCCTCGCGCGGCATAGACGTGCCCAAGGTTGCCTTGGTGGTCAACTACGACGTGCCCAACCAAGACATGACGTACTTTCACCGCATAGGCAGGACGGCCAGGGCCGGCGCCAAGGGCCGCGCCATAACGCTGGTCTCGTATTCGTCGGTGGGCGACTTTAACATGATAAAGCGGCAGATAAAGACGGACCTGCGCGACCTAAACGAGGAGATGGGCGTCGAGGTCTCCATACCCGACCCGCTAAAGCGCGAGGTGCGCCCCAGGCGGTACGGAAGCCAGAGGCCCGGCGGCGGGTTCGGCAGATCCGGCGGAAGGGGCTTCGGGAGGCCGGGTGGGCGCGACTCCGAGCGCGGGCATGGCAGGGGCTTTGGAAGATCCGGGGGCCGCGGCTTCGGGAGGCCGGGCGGGCGCGACTCCGGCAGGGACGGGGGCCGCGGCTTTGGCAGGCCCGGCGGGCGCGACTCCGGCAGGGACGGCGGCAGTGGTTTCGGACGGCCCGGCGGCAGAGGTTTCGGCAGGCCCGGCGGGCGCGACTCCGGCAGGGACGGGGGCCGCGGCTTTGGCAGGCCCGGCGGGCGCGACTCCGGCAGGGACGGGGGCCGCGGCGGATCCGGCGGCAGAGGTTTCGGCAGGCCCGGCGGGCGCGACTCCGGCAGGGACGGCGGCAGGTTCAGGGACCGCTAGGCTCCGGTATCCCCTTTTTGGCGCGCTCGAACTTGCCCAGCGCGGCTGTCTCTAGCTCGAAGGCGTCCTGCAGCAGCGCGTCGGATCTGATCAGGTGCTCCTCGCCGCCCCCCTCCAGCCACAGCACGTATTCGCGGTCGCTTTCGAGTTGCGACTGCGCCGACATGCGGAACAGATCCACAGACGGCCCGAAGCCGGGCGGCGGGCTCAGCTCCGAGTACCTTTCGACCAGCGAGGCCATGCCAGAGAGGTGCTCGTCTGCAAGGCGGGCGGCCTCTCCGCCATCCCTGCTGTCCCAGCCCGACGACAGGTCCGAAAAGCGATCCTGCATGGACCTCAGATCGTCCTGTATGAGCGACAGGTCGGTGCCGAACTTCATGCCCGCCTGCCTCGTTTGCTCGGCCGAATACGCCTGCCAGAGGGCCGCGGCCGCGAGGGCGGCCGCCACCGCCAGTACGACCAGGGCGCGCCTCAACGGTGCCGCCGCGCGCGCGCCCCTTATTGGTCTTTAATCCCGGTAGTTGCCTTCCGCGTCCGTCTTTAGCTCGATGGTCATGAGCGTGCCGCTGATGAACGACTCGTTGCGCACGGTGCGGACGCGGCCCACGTCCAAGTGGTACGGCCAGATCTCGACGACCACCGAGCCGACCCGTATCCCGGACGGGGCGTCGGTGATCTCTATGTCCTTTTCGTCGACCCCGTGCTCGCGCAGCTTGCGCACGGCGTGCTCGACTAGCGGCTCGGGGTTGTTGTGGTTTATCGCGTACACGGTGCCCTCGTACTCTATGCGCTCCACCGTGCAAGGCGGCCGGCGGCCCGCTTATAGGTGTGGCGAAGAGCCAATGGCGGGATCCGAACCCGCGACCTTCCGCTTACAAGGCGAGTGCTCTGCCAGGCTGAGCTACATTGGCGCGGTACGCGCGCGCGGGCAGAGGCGTTTAAAGTGTTGCCGGGCGCGGGTTTTTAATAGGCGCCCCCCGCGGCGCCCCGCGTTGTTCAAGCTGCGGTACGTCGAGCCGTTCAGGCTCAAGGTGATAATGGCCATGTTCTTCGGGACCGGCTCGGTCGGCATATTCCTGGGCCTGTCAAACGGCGCCTTTTACCTGACGGCCTTGGGCACGCTGAACCTGTGCCTCGGCGGCCTCTTCGGGTGGATATTCTTCACCCAGGAGCCGCGCGGCCAGAGGCGCCGGCCCAACTCGCGCAAAAAAGACGGGCGGGAGTAGGCCGGCCAATCTATAAATAATTACTTGCGCGCGCCAGCGCGCCTTGGATCTGGTCGCCAAAAAGATCTTCCTCACCCGCGGCAGGGGAGTCCACGAGGACAGGCTGACAAGCTTCGAGTACGCGCTGCGCGACGCTGGCATAGCCGGCACCAACCTGGTCCTGATATCGAGCATATTCCCCCCAAAGGCGCGCCTCGTCCCCAAGACGGCCGGCCTCAAGGAGATAAAGCCCGGCCAGATACTGTTCACCATCTATTCAAAGAACCAGACAGACGAGCCGCACCGGCTCTGCGGCGCGTCTGTCGGCGTGGCGCGCCCCTCGGACACGTCGCGCTACGGGTACCTCTCAGAGTACGACTCTTTCGGCAAGAACGAGCGACAGGCCGGCGACTACGCCGAGGACATCGCGGCCCAGATGCTCGCCTCGTCGCTGGGCATACCCTTCGACGTGGACAAGAACTGGGACGAAAAGCGCCAGCAGTGGAACGTCTCGGGCCAGATATACAAGACTCAGAACATCACGCAGACCGCAAAGGGCGACAAGGACGGCAGGTGGACGACCGTCTTTGCCGCCGCGGTCCTACTTTTTTGACCTGTACCCCTTTAGGTAAAATAGGGCCGCGCCGGCGGCCGCCGCCGCTATCAGTGCCGGCGCCAGCAGATCCGCCCCGTCAGGCCGATCGGCTTCCCCCGCGTCGCTTATGTACAGCACCAAGTCGTCGCCAGAGACGCTGCGCTCCTGCCCGAACAGGTACCGCGCCACCAGCTGCGTCGGGTCCGTATCGTCTACCACCCACCCGGCAGAAGAGACGTCGAGGGGCAGCACCTCGCCTTCCGACCGCAGGACCGGCAGCAGCGGCGACTCGGCCGAGACCGAGACCGGCCCGGGCGAGAGCACGAACACCTCGAATACAGAGTTGAGCACGCTAAAGCCCCCGTCCAAGTACAGGGAGCGGTACACGACGTCGACGCCGGCGTACTCTAGCAGGTCCACGCGCTCCGCCGAGGCGGCCCCCGGGTACGATACGGCCACCTGCGCCATGTACTGCAGGCCGCTGTCGCGCTTTATGGCGGTGAACGAGGCGTACGCGCCGTCTAGGAACGACATCGTGCGGGCCGCGTCGTAGAACCCGCCGGCGGCGCGTATCTCCTCGTCGAGCAGAAGGGCCGTGATCCTCTCGTACATGAACGCGGTGCGCTCTGCCGGCATCGCGTACACCGCCGAGACCACCCCGCGCCCCGAGACGGCCCCCGACGTGCCGAGCAGCTCGCCTAGGCCCCCGTCCTGGTGTATGTACACCGAGTGGAACTCGGCGCCCGTCTCCAAGGCTCCGTTGAGGCTCTCTGCCAGCCGGTCCCCCGAGGCGCGCGCGGCCGCGCGTATCTCCGATATGCCCGAATCGGACGGCAGGCGCCGCACGTTGACCAGTATGCACGCGCTCTCCGAGACGCCCAGCACGCCGCACCCCTCCTTGTTCGTGAGCGCCACCGAGAGCACGCGCGGATCGTCGCGGACGAGCGCGGCAGTCTCGGGCGGAACCAGTATCTCCTGGCCGCTCGTCGTCTGCAGCGTTATGGACGCGGTCACGTCCCCGCTGACGGCCCTGTCCACCAGCACACGCGCGGTCTCCTGGAACGTGGGCAGCTCTTGCGCGTACGCGGCCGAGGCCAGCGCCAGCGCGGCCGCCGAGGCGAGTAGCAGCTTCAACCCCCCGCGCCGGCGGCGCTCAAACTATTAACGTTGCCCAGAGGCGCGCAGGACCAGCGCGGCCGCGGCCGCGCCGGCCGACGAGGCGGACACGTACAACCACACGTGCTCCAGGCCCCACGAGGCCACGGCCGGGCCCAGCGAGCGCGCCGGGTTCATCGAGGCGCCCGAAAACTCGCCGAGGATCATTATGTTGGCCCCCACCGCGGCCCCGATGGCCAGCCCGCCCAAGCCGCGCAGCCCGCCGGTCCTGATCGCTAGGGCCACCACCAGGAACAGCGAGGCCGCCGCGGCTGCCTCGGCCGCGAACAGCTGCCAGTACGGGTGCGGGCCCGGCGCGTTGGAGCCGGCGGCCGCCTCCGATCCGACCGCGAGCACCACGAACAGCGAGGCCAGCAGGGCCCCGCACACCTGAGCGGCCGCATATAAAGCGCCCATGCGCGCAGAGACGCGCCCCATGACCCACAGCCCGAGCGTGACGGCGGGGTTGAAGTGGGCCATCGAGACGGGCCCGAACATGTACACGCCGGCGGCCACGCCCACGGCCGGCATGAGGGCCACGAATGGGAGGCCCGGCCAGCCGAGGCGCCCGTCGGCGACCACCGAGCCGGCGGCCAGCGCCACGAGCACGAACGTGCCTGCGAGCTCGGCGGCGAAGATCCGGGCCGGCCCGGTGCGCATGGAATGGATTAAATACAAGGTGATTTAAACGTACCGCCATGGATGAAGCAGACGTGTTCAGGCTCGCCTCGGAGCACACCCGCCACAGGATGCTGGTCAAGCTGTCCCGATCGGGCAGCGCGACGGCCGGCGAGCTGGTCAAGGCCACCGGCCGGACCCAGCCGCTGGTCTCGCACCACCTGAGGGTGCTCAAGGAGGCAGGCGTCCTAAAGTCCCGCAGGGACGGCAGGAACATGATCTACAGCATACGCGGCAAGCGCATAGAACGTGCCTTTGAAAAGATGAACAAGGCCGCAGCAGAGGCCGCCCGGCTCTGCCGCTGAAAAAACCCACCCCCACCATTATTTTAATTCGCCCCGGCGCCGGGCCTGTGCTTGCCCGTCACGATGTAGTTGACCGCGTCGCTCATGAACACGGCGTGGTCGCCTATGCGCTCGAGGTAGCGCAGCAGCAGCGCCTCGGCCAGCGCGCACCGCGTGTCCGAAGAGCCGACCAGCTGGGCCAGGCGCGACTTGTAGAGCTGGTCCACGGCGTCCTCCTGTTCGCGTATGCGCACGGCCTTGCGCACGTCCAGCTCCGCGAACGACATGACCGCGTCAGATATCATCTGCCCGACCTTGGCGAACGACTCCACCAGCGAGGCGCTCTTGCACTCGGAGACGTCGCCGAATATGTCGCGCACCAGCGTGATGTCGTAGGCGTACCTGCCGAAGCGCGAAAAGGCGTACGATATCTCGGTGGACGATCGTATCAGGCGGAAGTCGTCGGCGACCGGCTGGTACTTTAGCAGCATCTCGAACGTCAGGTCCTCCACCTCGAGGTACTTTGCGCGTATGCCGTCCGAGAGGCGCAGCACCTCGGCGGACGCGTTGCGCCCCTCTAGGTACGACTCGGCGGCCAGCGATATGGACCGCACGACCATCTTCCCCATCTGCGCCATAGTGTCGGAGAGTTTCTGCAGCGACGGATCGATGAGCCGGGCCATCATCCAAACTGGCCCTGCACGTACTGCGCGGTGAGCTCGTCGCGCGGATCTTCGAAGATCTTTTTTGTCCTGTCAAACTCCACCAAGTCTCCCAGGTACATGAACCCAGTCCAGTCCGACACACGCACGGCCTGCTGCATGTTGTGCGTCACTATGATTATCGTGTACTCTGACTTTAGCTCGGTTATGGTCTCCTCGATGCGCTGCGTGGCGATGGGGTCGAGCGCCGATGCCGGCTCGTCCATCAGCAGCACCTCGGGCTGTATGGCCAGGGCGCGCGCGATGCAGAGGCGCTGCTGCTGCCCGCCGGACAGCTCGATGGCCGGCTTTTTGAGGTCCGAGGAGACCTCGTCCCACAGGTAGGCCATCTTGAGCGAATCCTCGGCTATCTCGTCGAGCATGCGCCTGTCTCGCACGCCGTTGAGCCGCAGCCCCGCCGTCACGTTGTCGTAGACCGACATGGTCGGGAACGGGTTTGGCTTCTGAAACACCATGCCCACCTTGCGGCGGTGGTGGACCGGATCTATGTCCTTGGAGTACAGGTCTATGCCGTCGAGCACCACCCTGCCGGTCACGCGCGCGCTCTTTGTCATGTCGTGCATGCGGTTGAGGCAGCGCAGAAAGGTCGTCTTGCCGCAGCCCGACGGCCCTATGAGGGCCGTGACCGACCTGTCGGGGAACCTCATCGTGACGTCCCTTACGGCGCTCACCCCGCCGTAGGAGACCGAGACGCCCTCGGCCTCCATCTTGTAGGCGGGCCGGCCGCCCTCCCGCGGCGGCTCTTGCTCGGCCCGGACAGCCCCGTCCATGGACAGCTCGCTCATCTCCGGCTCAGCGCCCGCAGGAAAACCACCCTGCCCCCGGTGCCGAAGCCCGACCCCTTGCGGAGCACGAACGACCGCACGGCCAAGTTTATGCACATGATAATAAATATCAACACGAGGGCCGCGCCCCACCCGTGGAGTTGCGCGTCCTCGTAGGGTAGCAGGGAGAGCGTCCAGATGCGCAGCGGCAGCGCGTCCATCGGAACCCCGAACCCGCCGAAGAACTGGCTGCTGCCCAGTATCGTAAAGAGCAGCGGCGCGGTCTCGCCGCCCACGCGCGAGACCGCCAGCAGTATCCCGGTGAGCATGCCGTTCTTGGCCGCCGAGAGCGCCACGCGCATCGTAATGACCGACTTTTGCAGGCCCAGCGCCACGCCGGCCTCGCGGTACGTGTACGGCACCATCTTCAGGGATTCCTCGGTGGTGCGCGCCACGATGGGGAACATTATGAGGGCGAGGGCGAAAGCGCCTGCCCAGAGCGAAAAGTGTCCCAGCAGCAACACTATGACCAAAAACGCGAATATGCCGATCACTATGGATGGAAACTCCATGAACACGTCGGTAAAGAACCTCACCGTGCGCGCCAGCCTCCCCTCGCCGAACTCGGCCAGGTATATCCCCGAAAAGATCCCGATGGGCACGCCCATGAGGGCAGAGAGGCCCAGGACGATGAACGTGCCCTGTATGGCAGGCCCGATGCCCCCCTCGCCGCTGCCGGCCGCGCCGGGCACCTCGGTCAGGAACTCGTAGCTGAGCGCCCAGACGCCGTTGCGGACCACCTCGAAGAGTATGCTGCCCAGCGGCACGATGGCCACCACGACGGCTGCCACCACGACGGCGCGCACGGCCCTGTCTGCCAGCAGGCGCCTGCGCATGTTGTCGCGGAACAGCGAGCGGTAGTACTGCCTCTTGGAGAGGGTCAATTGTTTATGGCCCCCTCGCGCACGCGTAGCATACGGGTCACCAGCAGGTGCGCCACGATGTTGATCGACATGGCCACGGCCAGCAGTATCAGCGCAAGCCCGAGCAGGGCCGGCACCTGCAGCGAACCGGGCGTGGCCTCGGCGAACTCGTTGGCCAGTATGCTGGCGATCGACTGGCCCGGCGAAAAGAGCGTGTCGGCCAGTGCGTTGGGCCCGATGGCGTTGCCTATGAGCATGGTCACGGCCATTGTCTCGCCCACGGCCCTGCCCAGGCCCAGTATCGAGGCGCCCACGAGGCCGGTCTTGGAGTACGGAAAGACCGCCAGCTTGAACATCTCCCAGCGCGTGGCGCCCAGCATGTAGGCGGCCTCCTTTTGCTGCTGCGGGACAGCCTTCATTATCTCGCGCGAGACGGCCGAGACGGTCGGTATTATCATTATGGCCAGTATCACGCTGGCGGTCAGTATGTCGAGGCCGAACGGGCGCGAGCCCAAGAACCAGACGTGCTCCCCCAGCGCCCCGTACAGCGGGTTCTCGACGGTGTCCAGGAAGAACCCGCGGAACACGTACAGCCCCCACAGCCCGTATATGACGCTGGGCACCGCGGCGAGCAGCTCCACGACGAACCCCAGCGGCCCCGAGATCCTCGATGGGGCGTCCGAGAGGAACATGGCGATGCCGATGCTGAGCGGCACGCCCATGGCCATGGCCAGCCCCGCCGTGACCAGCGTCCCGAATATGTACGGCAACGCCCCGTACGATTCTCGCCCCTCGACCGCGTTCCAGTCCGTCTTGGTGACGAACCCGAGGCCCTCCTTTTCCCAGATGGGCCACGATTCGGTCGCCAGCTGGAAGACCATCAGCGCGATGACGACGAGGACGAAGACGCCCGCCAGCATGCAGCCGGCGCGGAACAGCCTGTCGCCAATAGGGGCGCGCCGGCGTCGCAGCAACGCCTGCCCGGAGGCGGCAGGCCATAACTAGGAACCGGATGCGATTTACGGTGGGTATGTTCTTCTATATAGATTATAGGCCAAACCGTAAACACGGCCCCCGGATGCATGCACCGCGTGGAGAGCCAGACGCGGCGCATACAGCTGAGCGGCGGCTCCACCTACACCGTCTCGCTGCCCAAGGCGTGGATGGACGGCATGGGGGCGGGCGCCGGCGATCAGGTCACCCTCGTGCGCGGCCAGGACAGCTCCATGACCATGTTCGCCGCCTCCGAGCCGGCCCGCCGCCCCGGGGCGACCATCGCGATAAGCCGCTCTGACACCGCAGAGTCGGTCAAGCGCAAGATGATAGCCGCGTACTTGGGAGGGTACTCTTCCATCCGCGTCGTCTCCAGGGGGGGCAGGATACGGCCCGACTATGCGCGCGAGCTCAAGGCCCTGGTCAAGACCTCGATGGTCGGGACAGAGGTGGTCGAATCGAGCTCCGAGTCGATAGCCGTGCAGGTGCTAGCCAGGCTGCCCGAGCTCTCGTTCGAGGCCGCGCTCGGCCGCATGCACACGATGGCCGCCTCGATGCACCGCGAGGCCATGGAGGCCCTGCTGGCCGCCGACGCGGCTGGCAGCGAGGAGGTGGCCCGCATGGACGACGAGGTGGACCGCTTCGGGCTGTACATGAGGAGGAACCTGTCCGCCTCGGTGGGCGACGCCAACGTGCTCCGCGAGATGGGGCTCAGGCAGGCGTCCGACTGCCTGGGGTACAGGGCCGTCATCACCAGGATAGAGAGGGTCGCCGACCACGCCGTCGCGATAGCAAAGCGCACCAAGTTCCTAGACGGGCGCATCGGGCAGGGGCTGGCCGGCGGGATGGAGAATCTGTCGGAGGGCGCGCTGAAAGTCTTCGGGGGCGCGTTCGGCGCGCTCGTCCGCAGGGACTACGGGGCCGCCGAGGCGGTCGCCGCCGAGGCGGCCCGCGTGGTCGAGGAGGAAAAGTCGCTCATGTCTGGCGTGCGCGACTCGGACCGCAACGCGGGCGTGGCCAGGTTCGTCTTGGAGGACATCAGGAGGGTGGCCGAGTACTCGGAGGACATCGCCGAGGTGGCCATAGACCAGAACATAGATTCGGTCATAGGCGTGGGGTAGGGGCGCCCTTTCCGGCAGCGCGTCTCCGCGGGTAGCGCAGCCCGGACGCGTGCGTTTCTGCCCATTTGTCGCATGTTCCCGTCCGTTCTGGCGATCGCGGAAGATTTCGCCCCGCGCCCGTCCGACGTGCGGCGGGCGAGGCGAAATTTTCGACGCCCGCCGGAACAGACGCCGGCCTGCGCCATCGCGTGCCTGACCGCGTCGGGCGGCGAGGCGTCTGCCAAGAACCGGCGCCTCAGCAGACAGATGCGAGATTTGCGACCCAAAGTATAAAACCGCGCGCGGCGCACGCAGCACCATGGGAGTGGTAGCCCGCGGCGCAAAGTGCAACGTGGACGGGTGCGACAAGGACGGCGCTCGCTCCATAAACACCACGAGGGTCGAGAACGCCGGCCTGCGCATCACCGGCGCCGGAAAAAAGTCCGTCCTCTGCAAGCCCCACTACAAGGAATACAAGAAGGAGTCAAAGGGCGACAGGGATCTGGAGCGCGCAAGGTACGACAGGTTCTAGGCGGGCCGTCCGGCCCCGGGCGCGTCCGGCGCGCTCGGTCCTGCAGGCGGGCGCTTCCGATCGGGCGCGCCCCGGAAAAGGGGCACTTGTCGCGGCGGCGGCACGCAATTGTGTTTATATTATCGAGCCCGGCGCAATGCGCCACGTCCGTCACGCTAAAGCCGACCAACCCGTACATGTACGTTCCAGAGGACAAACTGCCATCATAAGGGACGATTTTCTAAAGTCCGAGTTTGCGGGCAAGATGGACTTTGAGCGGTACCTTACGCTGCTGCACGAGGAAGACGACGTCACGCCCGAAGAGATGCTGGACATCATCGCGGGCAGGGATTCGAGCGGGGGAAAGACGTTCTCTAATGCAAAAGATCTGATAGAGTACATAAACAGGAATGGCTGACTGGACGACGAGATCCGAGGCCACGTTTGACGGCCAGTTTAAACGCATCGGACATGAGAGGCAGTTGCGCGTGTCCGCGGCGATTGATGTTCTCACGGCATCTGTAGATCCTACAGTCTTGGGAAAGTACAAAAATCACGCAGGCGCGTTCGCTTACGAGATAGGCAGAAGCGACAGGCCGCTATACAGGCTGGATCGTCCCCGCAACGAGATAGTCTTGTTGCGGGTGTGCGATCACAAGTCCGTCTACGGCCGCGGCTAGTCGATCGGAACACGGCGAGCTTTCCGCGGCGAGCGCTTTTTGGCAGCCCGGCGCACCGCGGGCGCCTGCATGCAGAACTGCCGGCTCCGGCAGAGCGGAACCCGTGATGCGCGCCGCCTATCCTGAACCCTCGCACCCGGACATGGCCTCGGCTGCGCACTCGTCGGCCCCGTCGCCGCCGTCCGCCTCGTCCAGGCCTTCGCCCCCCCAGAGGCGGTCGTCCCCGGAGAACCCCAACAGGCGGTCGTCGCCTTCGCCGCCGTACACCGCGTCGTCGCCCGGACCTGCAAAGATCAGGTCGTCGCCCGGCCCCCCCAGCAGGCAGTCGTCGCCGCCGTGGCCCGAGACCGCGTCGTCGCCTCCCAGCGCGAACACCGCGTCGGCGGAGCCGGTCCCCTCGATGACGTCGCCGGCGGGGGTGCCGACGATTATGTTGTACGCGGACGGCGGCATTGGGCAGTGCCAGTCGCCGGCCGCGTCAAAGACGCTCGGGGCGTCGTGCAGAAAGTAATGGCCAGAGTACGGCGTGGAGAACTTTAGCACCCGGTGGCCCATCATGTCTACTACGTACAGCGCCCCCGAGCCGGACAGCGCCAGGTCGGCGCCGGAGCCGAAGCCGCCCAGCGGCCCGCGCCTCTCCGAGACGCTCAGGTACCCGTCCTGCTCCTGCTGCAGGTGCACCAGCCTGCCGTCGGCGGAGTTGAGCGCAAACAGCGAGCCGTCCGGCGCCGGCGCCACCGACACGGGCGAAAACTCCCAGCCGGGCGACGCCGGCCGTATCGTCCCTGCGTGCGAGCCGTCCGGGCCGAACTTTACTATCTTGGAGCCGAGCCGGTCTGCCGCGTACACGTAGCCGTCGCGGCCGGCCGCCACGTCTGATATCCCGACGAACTCCCCGTCGCCGGTCCCCGACGAGCCCATCGAGCGCAGAAACTGCCCGTCCGGCGAGAACGCCTGCACGCGGGCGTTTCCGTAGTCGGCCACATAGACCGTACCGTCCAGAGAGACCGCCACGGGCCCCGGGTTGCGCAGCTGCCCCTCGCCCGAGCCCGTCCCGCCCCACTCGAACAGGAACCTGCCGGAAAGATCGAACGCCTGCACCCTGTCAAGATCGCGGTCCGAGACGTACGCGCGCCCCGAGTGGACGGCGAGGCCCGCAGGCTCGTGGAACTGCCCCTCCCCGGTGCCGCTGCTGCCCCAGTCGCGGGCGTAGGCGCCGTCCTCGAAGACCTGCACGCGCTTGTTGCCGTAGTCGGCCACGTACAGCAGGCCGCCGGGCCCCTCGGCCGCCTGCAGGGGGTGCGAGAGCGCGCCCGGCTCCCGTATGCCGAACTGGCCTATCTGGCCCTGCTGCTCGTAGCCTGCGTGCGCCAGGGCCGGCGCCGCCAGCACCGCCAGCACGAGGAGGGCCGCCTTCATGCCTGCTGCTCGCCGCGTCCGCAAAAGACCCCCCGTGTCATGAAAAGTTGAGCTGTTGTCAAAAAGGCTTGTTTACTTCCCGCGTGAACGTATAGCTGGTCACCGCCACCATGGCGGCGGCAAAGGCGGCCACGACGGCCAGCGAAAAGAGCGCCGGCACGTCCGATGCTCCCCCCATCATGTCGCGCACCAGCAGTACGGCGTACGTGACGGGGTTGAGGCGGGCCAGCGCCTCCAGCCAGCCGGGCAGCAGCGAGAGCGGAAAGAGCGCCGGGCTGAGCATGAACAGCGGCATGCCCAAGAAGTTGATCACGCCCCAGAACGTCTCCTGCGACTTTGCCACGGCCGCCACGGTCACCGATATGCCGGAAAAGCCCAGCGAAAAGAGCACCACCAGCGCCATGATGGGGGCCACCATGAGCGGATCCGTAAACGAGACGCCTATGGCCAGGGCTATGCCCAGCACCAGGCTGGCCTGCAGGGCGGCGATGAGCGAGATGGCCAGCATCTTGCCCAGCGCTATCGAGACGCGCGAGACCGGGCAGGTCAGCGCCTTGCCCATGAACCCGTACCTCCTGTCCCAGAGCGTGTTGACGCCGCCGAATATGCTCGTGAATATGGCAGTCAGCATGATGACGCCCGGCGCCATGAACTCGATGTACTGCCCGTCGAAGCCGGCCGCCTCTATGAGCGGCTGCGTGCCGGCGAACGTGTTGCCCACCACTATTATCCAGACGGCCGGCTGTATGAGGCGTATGAGCACGCCGCTGCGCGACTTGCGGTACCTCTTCATCTCGCGCCAGAATATGGCGTACGTGTCCGCGTGCAGCATCAGGCCCTCAGCCTCTTCATCTTGTAGTGCTCTTTCTTGCGGTCGAACCGCTCGCCGTCGCGCAGATCCCGCCCCGTGTGCTTTACGAACACGTCGTCGAGGGTGGGCCCGCTCATCGAGACCGAGCGCACGCGCGCGCCGGCCGCCGCGCACGCCTCGAATATGCGCGGCACCGTCGAGGCGCCGTCCCTCGTGTGGAGCGTGGCCGTCTCTGCGCGCGCCGAGGCGCCGATCACGCCCGGGATGGCGCGCAGAGCTTCGAGCAGCGGGGCCGCCTCGGATCCGATCTCGACGCGTATGGCGTCGTCGCCCAGGGCCGCCTTGAGCGAGCCGGGCGAATCGAGCACCTGCACCCTGCCGCCGTCCACTATGGCCACCCTGTCGCAGAGCCGGTCGGCCTCCTCCATGTAGTGCGTGGACAAAAACACGCACACGTCGTACTCGTCGTGTATCTTGCGCACATAGTCCCAGATCTTGCGGCGCGTCTGTATGTCTAGGCCGACTGTCGGCTCGTCAAGGAACAGCACGTCGGGCCTGTGGAGCAGGCCGGCGGCTATGTCGAGGCGCTTGCGCATGCCCCCCGAGTACGATATGACAGCCTCGTGCTGCCTCTCTTCGAGCTCCACTACGGAGAGCATCTCGTCTATGCGGGGGCCGGCCGAGCCCCCGCCTATGTGGCTGAGCCTGGCCTGCAGCTGCAGGTTCTCGCGGCCGGTCAGGTACTCGTCTACGGTCGTCTCCTGCTGCACGTACCCGATGTGGCGCCTCACGCCCGAGGCGCTGCGCGCGACGTCGTGGCCGGCGACCGTGGCCCTGCCCGACGTGGGGCGCAGCAGCGTGGTCAGCATCATCATGGTGGTGCTCTTGCCTGCGCCGTTGGGGCCCAGGAACCCGAACATCTCGGCGTCGTCTACCTCGAAGGACACGGAATCGACCGCGCGCACCTTGCCGAACGTGCGCGTGAGCCCGGAGGCGGATATGGCGGTCAACGCCCGGGCGGGCCGCCGTCCAATTATAAACCGCCCGCCGCCTAGTAGCCGGCGGGCCGGAAGTCGGCCGCCCGAATGCGCGGGCCGCCCCGCGCGAAAGGCAGATTAACCCCGCGCCCTCCGCGCGCGGCATGCGGGGCCTCTGCCACAGGTGCAACTCGTCCAACGTCGAGGTCGAGATAAAGGACGGCACGCCCGTCTGCAGGGCGTGCCTGGAAAGCTAGGACTTGTACTCGTCCTTTGTGGACCGCAGTATGACCTTCTCGCCTATTCCCCAGATCTCGGTCTTTGAGACGATGCTCGTGTGTATCAGGCCGTCCTTGACCTCGATGGACTCGATCTCGTGGGTCTGCGGGTTCTTGTGCACCTTTTTGACGCTGCCTATCTTGTGGCCGTCGATGTCGACGACGTCCACGTTGACGCGCACCGGCGCGGTGCTCAGCAGCAGCGTCTCCTGGGTGAACCTGTCGATGTAGTCGTCCCCTAGGAAGTAGTCGCGGCGGAAGCCCTGGTGGACCGTCACTCCGGCCACCCGCAGGGCGTCCTGGTCGATGTGTATGTGCTTGACCTTGCCGTAGCTGATGCCTTCCCGGTCGACGACCCTCCTGCCGACGAACTTGTCGGCGGTCGTCATCTTGGAGGTGAGCCCCTCCAGTTTCGTAGACATGGCGCCTTATGGCCGAATCCCCTTAAGAGGGCCGCGGGTCGCGCCCGCGCAACCAATGGTCTAAATCAGTTGACCCGATTATATTGGGCGCGCCCGCCCCGGGCGGCGTTGTCCTTCAAGGCGGTGCTGACCACCAGGGGCAGGGTCACGGGCAGGCCCCATTCCAAGACCCTGCGGGCAGTCCGGATGGGCCGGACTCTGTACTTTACCCGCCGCATGCCCGACAGCGACTGGTTCCTCAACGCCCTAGCGGACGGCCGCGTGAGCGTCTCGCTGGACGGCCGGACCGTAAAAGGCTCGGCGTTCCGCGTGGAGGACGAGGGGCTGCTGGCCACGATATCGGAGGCAAAGTACCCCGGCCAGGCGCGCGCGTCCGAGCCGCGCGTCGGAATCGGCGTCAGGCTATGCGGACCAGAGTAGTGACGCCGCGCCTGTCCGTCTCGACGCCGCCGCCCACCTCGACGACCGTCACGGTGAACGAGACCAGATCGCCCGGCGAGGCCGAGCTCGCGTCGAGCGGTATCTGCATGTCCATGGATTCGTGCTCGGCGGAGCCGGGATCGTCTGGCATGCGGGCCTCGAACGTGGAATCGACGCGGAAGCGCGCGCTGCCGTAGTGGAACCCGAGGCGCGTGAGCCTGCCGTCCCTGCCGTGCGCGCGCACCCTGACCGGCACCGTGCCGGCGGTGGCCGTCGCGTAGCCGGGCGCCGAGTTGACGAACACGCCGAGCTGGAACGGCCTGCCGGCGGTGGCCTCGGCCATCTTTTGTATGCCGTCGTTCATCACCACGTCTATGGCGCGTATGGTGCCTGCCGCCTCCAGCCACCGCGCGCACTGTGAGGCAGCCGACGATATGCCGGCCCTGCGCCGCCGGTCCTCGTCGGCCGGCAGCTTGTAGTACTCTACCCACGCCTCGTAGTCGGGCACCATGCTCCCGACGAACTCGGCGCACGTGCGCCGGTACGAGCCGGGATCGTCGGTGCGCTCCCCGCCCGAATCGGACATGTCGAGGGGCATCGCCATGCTGGCCGGCCGGCGCCCTCCGGTAAAAAACGATCCGCCATCTCTTTATAGGCGCGCGGGCCGGTTGCGGGCGTGTCGTTCTCGGCGCTGGCCTCGGACCTGCAGGCGGCCCTCAGGAAGGACATGGCGCAGATAAGGTACACCATGTCAAAGAGCCCCGCGCAGGCATACGCGCTGATAAACGAAAAGGGCCGCGCGGTCGGGGCCCCGCGCGGCGTGGAGCTGGTCGTCAACTTTCCGCACGACGGCAAGATACTAGAGTACGAAAAGTACGGCGCGCGCGACCTGAGCCTGATAATCGACAAGGAGCGCACCAGGTTCCCCGTGCCGCGCGAGGCGATAAAAAAAGAGGCGGCCCGCATAGACGGGGCCAGCTCCGAGGACGCGTACATGTACGAGGGCAAGGAGGGCGTGCGCGTGCGCCTGCCCGGCGGCCGCATAGACGTGCTGCCCCACTCGCTCCACGTCTGGTGCGAGTTCGGCCCGCAGGTCTCGGGGTTCTGCGACTGGCTCATGCGCGAGGTCTACGGGCTATAGCTGGCCCCGTATGCGGGCCGCCTCGTCGTTGCCCGGATCCGATTCCAGTATCTGATCGCAGCACCTGCGCGCCTCGTCGCGCTCGCCCAGCCGCAGGTGGACGTTGGTCTTTAGCTGGAGCGCCTCGGTGTCGCCCGGCAGGGCCCGCAGCGCGCGCTCCAGGTACGAGAGCGACTGCCGGTCGTCCTCGACGATGTAGAATATGCTGCCCATGATGAACAGGTAGTCTGGGTCGGCGCCGAACTCGCCCTCCAGCGAGCGGCCGAACTCGACGGCCTCGGCGTACTCGCCGCGCGAGACCATCTTGCGCAGCTTGCGCTTTGGGTACCGGAACAACGCCGGCCGCTTCCCGGCGCCCCTTAAAGACCTAGGGTACCACCAGCACGCCGACGCGCACGAGGTGCTGCAGGCCGGCGACGAACGTGGCGTCGTCTATTACATCGTCGGCCCAGTACCCGGCGTTGTCCCTCACGAACGGCGGGATGTCGCCGCCCTGCCCGGACTGCGCGGTCGGCGGTATCTGGATTACGCCCTGGCCCGCCAGGTACTGTATAGCCGAGACGAACGTGGAATCGTCGATGGTGCCGTCCGACCACAGCCGGGCGTTGGTCTTTATCCACGAGGGCAGCTCGGGCGCCCCGCCGGCCGGCGGGGCCGCGCCTGGTTCGGGCTCCAGTCCCGAGGGCAGCACATCTATCGGAACCACCAGATAGTCGGTGGGCGTCTTTGCAAAGTCTGGTATCTGCGGCTTTGGCGCCAGGCCGTACACCCAGACCGCGTAGTTGTGCGTCCCGGGCCCCTCTTTTACCGGCATGAGCGGCTCGGCCAGGCCCGACGGCGAGTACAGGTATATCTGCTCCTCGTCCTGCGCGAGGCTGCGCAGCGGCTTCAGGTCGGGATCCACGACCAGCAGGTCGTACTGGACGTGGTTTAGGAACTCGGTCTCGTCGGTCTTTTTCTTGAACTTTATGAGCCAGTCCAGCTCGCAGCCGTCCTTGGGGTTCTCTGGCTTGTAGAGCACCTCCATGCCGTACGAAAAGTTCTTCGTGGTGGTCTTTAGCGAGACGAACGGTATGGTGTCCAGGTCAGGGCAGCCCAGCTGCCGCTCCAGCTCCGCGCTGGCCCTGACCGAGGCGAACGGATCGGACACTATCCCCCGGCCCATCTCGAGCAACTCGATCGCGTATTCCTGCGGGGCGTCCCCCTCTGCCACGTGCGTCCACGTGCTGGCCTTTACGGGGAACGGCAGGTCGGGCACCACCCAGATCTGGCTGTTTTTCCCGCCCGTGCGCCACCCCACCACGACCGAGTCGAACTCGCCTGCCGGCACCGAGACCTGCCCCGCGGCGGTGGGCCGCACCTGCTGGCCGCCGATGTTGGCTATCTTGCCCCACGAGGGGTCGCGGAACGGTTTGGGCCCGTCGTCGCCCCCCTCCGGCGAGCTGGTGAACGCGGCAAGCCAGGCCACCGACGACTTGAACGCGTCGCGGTACTGCGCGATGTTGTCCGTGCCGCCGCTCGGCTCGGCTGATATCTGGCCCAGCTCCATCTCGCCCTTTAGGGTGCGCGGGCCGTCGTAGACGACCGTCTTTGCGAGCCACTTTTGCTCGGTGCCCACGGCGCGCTCGCCCTCTATCCAGATGTCCATCCGGAACTCCCTGCACTCCTTGTAGTTTACGTGGCACATATTATACGAAAAGTAGTCGCCCACCTCCAGGCCGTTGCCCAGCCACCACGAACCGTCCACGTCCACTCCGCCGCCGACCTCCTGCGCGTACGCGGCCGGAATGGCCAGGGCGGCAAGTGCGAGCAGCGCGGTCTTCAACGCCTAGGCGTGGGCAAAATTCCTAATTAAGTCTTGTTTCGGGCGCGGCGCTTTGGTCCGCCTGCGCCTGCACAGGCCGGCCTTGCAGGCAGGACGCCACCACGCGCAGGATCAGATGAGGTAGGCGGGAGCGACGGTGTCCGAAAGTCGGCGCCTGGCCAGTAGACACGGATCACGCCCCGTTGTTCGACGCGGGCAGGCATGCGCCTAACCTGAAGCCCGCGATGGTCAGTTTTGTGGCAAGTTGCTTTTAGGTTGCGGCCTTGTTCGAATCATCGGTGCCGGCCTTTGTGTCCAGATCCGACTTGTTTCCTCGTCCGGGCCTTTCTCTTGTCCCCTACATAGCCGGCATCCCTTTTACCCAGTTTGTGTCCGTCCTCCGAAACAGAACACCTCATGTCGACGAGCCGGGTGTTACAGTCATACAGTGCTATCTGGTGTTTTTTCTGGCCTATGCTTACTTTTGTCTTTACGAGTACGCTGTATTGCGCCCATCTGCGGCGTCCCTTGGCGACCAATCCAATGATCAAACGGGGTTGCGGCCGGCCGAGTTTGCTTGCTACCTCCAGTGCTTTTTTCCCCCCGCCTTCGAACTGCTTCGTTATTTGATCTACGTCAAAGGAAAAACTCTTGATCTCGATCAGCGATGCGGTCAGCCGTTTTCGTGTATCAAAAACTATGCAGTCGCATACTGGCGTTTTCTGCCCCGCGAGGATTTCTCCCTTTAGTATTACGTATGCCGACAAGCCGCCAAAACCTACCTTGCATTTGTGTTCACAGCATTTTGGAATGACGGCGTTTGCGTGCATGGATTTAATGAGACGCAGGCTATGATCCATTGTTAGCACGATCCCGGATAGCTAAAGACTGGCGGTAGATATTTTGGGTTACCTTTACAAATTCTTCTACTGGTATTCCGTCGTCCGCTTCTATGTCTAGACGATCTATCTCATATCCCGACGGCGATGGAACGAACTCGTACGCCGCCACTTCTTTTGCCTCCAGATAGTCATCTCGCTCTAGTCCCGAGTCGTCCGGCCATCCATTTTTTCCAAGAACGCCGCTCGTGTCGGTTCGCTTGGATTTTGCAATGTTGCCAGCTTGTATCGTGTTGCTTATCTGTTCTACGATGAATGGGCTGTGCGTGGTCAGAATGATCTTGAGCCCGCGCCTAACCAATCGAACGAGATACTTGGCGAGTATGGCCTGGTTGTGCGGGTGGAGGTGCGCTTCGGGCTCTTCTATGATCAGCGTAGATTTTTCAGATATCGTGTGCTTTAGATGCAGTATAAACGGAGCCATTTCGGACACCATTGACGATGCTAGATGGACTGGTATTTCGCGTTGTTTGTATACGTACTTTATGCCGAATGCAGGACGTCCGTCCCCAATCTTGATCTCGCCCTGTAGTATCTCTTGTTCCAAGTTAGACGCAATGTCATAAAAACGGCCTTGCTTATTGGGCGTTTTTATGACACCGACTATGAAATCTGCGACTACGCCTGGAAGTTTTGGGATCTCGATTTCTTCAAGTCCCCCGTATGGGGCATGCTCGACTATGCTTGCAGATATTGCTTCATGTCCTTGCAGTATGCCGGATCTTGCGGCGGGAAAGTAAAACATCGTGCGCGGTTCGAAGTGTTTCCGAATGAGAGTAAACAAGACATGGTCTACCAATCGTCGATCGGTTTTCGAGCTGATTGTGACAATGGATGTAAGTTTACGATCGGTTTTCGAGCTGATTGTGAGAGAGTTGTCGTTTGCGCCATGTCCAAGTTTTTTCTTCGGGCTTGTTAACCTAATGTCTGGCCCTTGAACAGGCGATATTTTGCACGTAGACTTTTTGCTCGATATGCTTACATTCATAGTCATGTGGTTTGTCCGTATTTTGATGGTGCACCCTCTAGCATCGATCCTGATCAACTGCGCGAGGTCGTCAGAAAAGGTACGCTTTACGCTACGCAGAAGTTTTGCTTCAAGATCTTCGATAAACGCAGCTTCTACTTTGCCTACATAGCCGCGTCCGAACGTGTTGCCATTCATAACCGATTTTCGGATAGGCGTATGCGACGTTTTCGAAGTCCAGCGCGGTCTCCATACGTTGCTGTCGCCAAGCATAGATCGAATCAGGAGAGATACGTACGACTTGCCCGAATTGTTGGATCCGATGAGGACAGTCATAGGCATGATCTCGATACTGCCGCGTCGTATGGGCCCAAAGTCCTTTACGTCGATCCTAGTTGTATCTGTATCAGGCTCCCCAGCAACTTTTCTGCGCATGGCCCCATGTCTGAAGCACGTCTTAAAAAAAGTATCTTTGCGTTTGTGGGTTTGGCCTCGACATGCCGCTAGGAGCGATTAGGTGGAGGCCCGTGCTACCAGTTCTGGCCCAACCTGCGCCGGATCGGCCGTCGCGTCTATGCCCCTGCCTCCCCGTGTCAGCGTGCACGCCACTGGCGTGTCGAACGTCTTTGTTTCCGAGCGCGGCAAGACCGATCGCCGCGGACGGCATGTCGAAGCTCGCCCCGGGCCGCGGAAAACCGGGCGGCAGGGCGCGGGCCGCCACCGGCGGAGCCGCCAAGATTCCGGCGGGGCTTTCAGCATAGGCAAATATAGAGGGCGCCGGGGCCGCCTTGCGTGTGCGACTGCTCCAAGGTGCACCTCTACGAGGTAGAGTACAAGCTCGAGGGCATGATAGTGGTGCCCACCCACAAGAACTGCGGCGCCAGCCTCAACGAGCCGCAGGCCCAAAAGCTCCAAAAAGATCTGGTGAAACTGTGGGGCTTCAAGCAGGAAGAAGAATAGGCTATAAATAAAAATCCGGCCCGCCTCCCCGCGTGATAGTGGACTTGCGCCTAGAAGGCAGGCACGTCGTAATCGTGGGCGGCGGCAGGGAGGGCGACCGCAAGGCGCGCGCCCTGCTCGGCGAGGGGTGCGAAATAACCGTGCTTTCAGAATCGTTCACGCCGGGCCTCCAGAGGCTCGCGGACCGGGGGCTCATATCTGCAAGGATCGGATCCGCGCGCGGCGGCCTGCCCGGCGGGCTCGACGCGTACCTGGTCATGGCGGCCACCGACGACCGCGAGCTCAACCGGAGCATAGTGGAGAGCGCCCGCGCGTCCGGCTGCGTGTGCTACGCGGCCGACGACCCAGAGGCCGGCGACTTTTCCCACCTTTCCTCCTTTACGCTAAAGGGCGGCGTGCGCGTGGCCGTATCGACCGGCGGGCAGAGCCCGGCCATGGCCATGAGGATGGGCGCGCGCGCCCGCGCCATGCTGGCGGGCCTCGTCTCCGACGAGGACGCGGGCCAGATAGCCCTGCAAAAGGAGGCGCGCGCGGCCGCGCGCCTGGCCATACCCGGCCAGGCCGGGAGGCGCAAGTTCCTGCACTCGGTAATAGACGACGAAACGGTTAAACGCCTGCTCAGGTCGGGCGACGGCGATGGGGCGCGCGCCCGCATGACCGAGATGCTGGAGGGGTACGATGGCCATACTTAACACGCGGGTGACCTACAAAGATTCGCCCATACACGTGCTGGAGCGCTTTGCGTTCCGCGACATGGGCGAGGCCTACAGGGAGTTCCGCAGGCACCCCGAGATAGGCGAGTGCGTGATACTGCAGACCTGCAACAGGGTAGAGCTGTACTCTACCGGCTCGGACCTTCCCCGCATAAAGAGGGCGTGGGCCTCGCTGACGGGCCTGCGCGAGGGCGACTTTGACGGCAACCTAGAGTGCTCCGAGGGCGACGGGGCGTGCAGGCACCTGCTGCGCGTGGCCTCGGGCCTCGATTCCATGGTGGTCGGCGAGGAGCAGGTGCTCGGCCAGGTGAGGGGGTCCATATCGGCGGCGCGCCGGGCCGGCTCTTCGGGCCAGACGCTCAACACCCTTTTCGAAAAGGCCGTCCACGCCGGCGCGCGCATACGCAGCGCCTCGGGGATCGGCTCGGGCGGCGTCTCGGTCGGCTCCATGGCCGTGCGGCTGGCCGACGAGAGCTCCGGCGGCCTGGAATCCAAGAGGATACTGGTGGTGGGGACCGGCGAGACGGCCTCGCTGGTGGCAAAGTCGCTGGCGCGGCGCGGCCTGAGCTTCGACGTCTCGAGCAGGACGGTGCGGCGCGCCGGCGCGTTCTGCCAGAGCCTGGGGGGCAGGCCCGTGCGCTTCGAGGACGCGCTGGAAAACCTGCCCTCCTACGGCGTGGCGTTCGTGGCCACCTCGGCGCCGTACTCGCTGGTGACCCCCGAGAGGCTCCCGGGCGCCAAGATGTCCATACTGGACCTGTCCAACCCGCGCGCCGTCTCGGAGGAGGTCGCCTCGGTGCCCGGCGTCTCGCTGATGAACCTGGACCAGATAGCCGCCGTGGTGGAGCGCAACGTGAGGGGGCGCAGGGAAAAGGCCGGCGTGGCAGAGGAGCTGGTCGAGGAGGAGGCCGGCGCCCTCGAGGCGTCGATAAAGAGGCTGGGCGCCGAGCCGCTCGTCGAGCGCGTCTTCAAGGGTACCGAGGCGGTGCGCAGAAAAGAGCTGCAAAAGGCGCTAAAGATGCTAGGCCTGGACGAGCGCGGCGAGCGCATCGTGGACGAGCTGACCCGCGCGGTGGCAGAGGGGATACTGGCCCCGCCGATGAACTCGGTCAGGCGCGCCTCCAAGGAGGGCAGGACCGACGTGCTCGACGCGGCCGACGGCCTGTTCAGGTACGACGGGCAAAGCTAGGCGGGCGCGATCGCGGGCGCTGGGCCGCCTCCGGTCAGCCCTTGTCGTCCCACGCGTCCTGCCAGTCGGTCGACCACGGCTCGAGCACTAACTTGCGCGTGCGTCCCGACAGATGTAAATCCCACAAATTTATGACGTTCCGACCTATCAGCATCCTTGCCTCCTCTTCGAATCCTGCCGCGAGTATTCTTTCAAACACCGCGCCGTTTATGCTCAGGCGGATCACGTACGCTGGGGCGTGTATGGAACCACCGATGCCTGCCAGCGGGACGCTTTTGACACTCTTCAGATTCAGAGCGTCGACGACGGATGGTGCTATCATGCTTATGGACGCGCCCGTGTCTATGATGCCCCTGCACTTTACCGTTTTTTCAGAGTGGGCCGACACGCCTACATCCAGAACCGGGGCCGCAGTCCTGCCGTCAAACCGTTCGTAGTCGGCTACAATTTTCATTCCTGACGCAGAACCTTCGGAGTGACAGTTTCGACATATTCGACTCCGGACGACCTGCCCACGTACATGTACACGTTTCCGAACTTGTCGTACATGCGAGATATGAGATCCATCTGGGAACGATCGCTGCCTTGGAGCTTTCCGTGAACGAACGCGACAAACTTGCCTTTGAATTCTGGGTTGTCCGAGTTGCTGGACACAAAGTCCCGGTACGCGTTCTCGTTGATCGCGTTTTTGGCGCGCTCTGATTCATACCTAGATTTTGTGGCATTCGGGGATGTCCGATACGGCTCAAATTCGAGATTTTCCCAAGCGGCGACGGCAAAGGCACTGAATTCGTAACGGAGAGGGGCGTATGACATATACTGCCGAGCACGGAAAGTTTCGTCCACGCTCATCTGGCGTGTGAAGAGCGAGGCAAAATTTTCAATGTCCACCAGAATAGGCCCGCATGCATCACAGGATTTACCCATCTGTTCAGACATGAGCGTCCAGACTTCGAACGCTTCCATCTTGGAACGTTGGGCGCGATCTGTGTGCGGTTCAGAATGCAGGACGCATGTGCTAATCAATCATATCGTCCCCCATCTTTTCTTTTATGAACCTAATCTCCATGTCGAGTGAGTCTAGTTGGTTACTAACCTCTTTGCTCAGCCTTCGCGCCTGAGTTGGATCTAGCTGGATTGATATCGGACGATCATTGGGTGTGTTAGGTTCGCGCAGCACGCCGTTGATGACGAGTTTGGGGATCATTTTTGTGATCCGGCCGTCATTCGATATTGGTCTCAGTTCTGTGTAGATGGTAAGTTGGTGAAGGTGAGGATGTCCTGCAACCTCTAGATCGGCCATAGTCTGCATCTGATTCACTTTTTGGGCGTCTACTCGTTCATGTAGGTTCTTCAGCACCTGCTTGAGTATGTTCTTCTTGTCTTCTGTCAATGGAGCGACATCAATCATCCGCGTCATTGTTTGGGGACGTGCGTGGTTAATAACGAAATTGTAAAACACGTTGTTGATACATGACACCTCGGTTTCGCTCAGTTTGACTCCCACGATCTCATCGACCTTCGTCCTGTCTATCCTGCGGACGATGATCGACTCGTCTATCGTGTCTGCTAGCGCACGAATTTGGCCTTCCGGGAGCTTTGAGAGCGTCGCGATGTCGGTACTTGGATCTGTCAACTGCCTAGATGCGCGGGCACCGCTATAATTTCTTATCGGCACCTGCTTAAATACGACTCGTCTAGGCCTACAGTATCCACTCACCTCCTCCCCCACCCATCTGACCCGGGGCACGACACGCACCCGTTCTCATTACGGTGAGTATTCGTGGTTTGATGCCTTCTGGCCCACGATTGGGCGCCTTCTGGTTCACAACCTCGGCGTGCGCCCGTCCGGGCCACCCCAACCACAGTTTGTCAACCCACCAGTTGTCAAGACGAAGTGAACAAAAAGTCAACAAAAATTGAGTGGTGTCTTTAGATCCGAGTTTTTGGGCCGCGGCCATAGCATCGAAAGCCATGCTACTACAGAGAACTACTCGCGGCTCATATCATGATCTTCGAACGAGACAAGGAGATCGTCGTACAGGGTGGGCGCATGGCTGTAAATGACAAGACCGCAAAGCTTGAGGCCAGTCTGATCCTGTACGAGGGCCCCAACACCCCGTCGTCGACAGAGTTGTAGTTCAACTACAAGCGCAATAAGTACATCAAAAAGCACGGAGTATCTAGTGCACTAGGTGTTCTCTAGGCTGCTGACGTTCATTGTGACGTGCGGCATGAACCATATTTTCCGTGCATGGCGGTAGTCGAGATGCTGCGCGACCACAGATAGAGCATGTTCAACCCGGACCTCCGATGCCGTACGACTGGTCTGTCTTCGATTCGCCAATCTCTGGGCTGACAAGGCCACCCGAGACGGAGGCTGGGCGGGCACAGGTTCCAGCGGCGGCGTCTGCCTGACCGCACCTAACGAGCGGCTGGATGCGCTACGGGCAGTGTCAACCTGCCTCAGGCGTCGGGCAGAGAGGATGGCGATACGCGCGGATCGGGGCGTAGGCATAATAAAGACTCGGCGCCGCGCCCCGCCCGTGTCGCGCTCGGCCCGGATGTACGCAGCCGCAAGGAGGTCCATTCCGTCCGGCGTCAACAGCCCCGTAAGGTACTACGGCCCGCACCCGTTCTTCGCGTCCAGGGCGCGCGGCGGCGCCGTCTGGGACGAGGACGGGCGCAGGTACACCGACCTGTGCTGCGGGTACGGCGCGGTAATGCTGGGCCACTCCCACCCGGCGGTCAACTCGGCCGTCTCTGCACAGCTGCGGCGCGGGCAGATCTACGGCGTGCCCACCGAAAAGGAGACAAAGCTGGCAGAGGCCATAAGGGGCTTTTTCCCATCCATGAAAAAGACCCGGCTGGTCAACACCGGCGGCGAGGCCACCATGGCGGCGGTCCGGCTGGCGCGCGGGCACACCGGCAGGCCAAAGGTGGTAAAGTTCGAGGGCGGCTACCACGGGGCCCACGACTCCATGCTGGTCAGGGCCGGCTCCGCGCACGCGGGGATAGCCGTCTCTGCCGGCGTGCCCGGCCCGGTCGCCAGAAACACCATGGTCGCGAAATACAACGACCTGCACGGGACCGCCGAGCTGCTCGAGGGGCGCGACGATATAGCCGGCGTCATAGTCGAGCCGGTGATGGCAAACGCCGGCCTGATACCGCCGGCCAGGGGGTTTTTGCGCGGCCTGCGCCGCGCGACCCGCAAGGCCGGCGCGGTGCTCATATTCGACGAGGTGGTCACCGGCTTCCGCGTCTCGCCGGGCGGCGCGCAAGAGCTGTACGGCGTGCGGCCCGACCTGACCACGCTGGGCAAGGCGCTGGGCAACGGCTTTCCGATAGCGGCGGTCGGCGGCAGTTCCCGCATAATGGAGAGGCTCGCGCCGGGCGGGGACGTGTACCAGGCCAGCACGTTCGCCGGAAGCCCCGTCTCGGTCTCGGCGGCTGCCGCCGCGCTCGCCCACATGCGCCGGAGGGGCATGCATGCCAAGCTAGAGAGGGCCTGCGCGGCGCTCGCCGAGACCGCCTCGGACGCGGCAAAGTCGGCCGGCATAGAGCACCGCGTCAACAGGGCCGCCTCGATGTTCCAGATATTCTTCACCGGAAAACGCGTCACCGACTACGCCTCGGCGGCCTCGTCGGACCGCGCCGCGTTCGACAGGCTCTTCCGCGGGCTGCTGGCCGGCGGCGCGTTCGCGCCCCCCTCGCAGTTCGAGACCGCGTTCCTCTCGGCTGCCCACACCGAGCGCGACCTGGGGCGCGCCGGGCTCGCCTACTCCAGGGCCATGCGGGCGGTGCGCCGTTGATCAGGGTGGCCACGCGCGCAAGCCCGCTCTCGCTTGCCCAGACGCAGGGCGTACTGGACATGCTGGGGCGCAGTTTCGAGATCGTGCGCGTGACCACGCGCGGCGACACCGACGCGCGCCCGCTCTTCGCCATGGACCAAAAGGGGATATTCGAGCGCGAGGTGGACGCGGCCGTGGCCTCGGGCAGGGCCGACTTTGCCGTCCACAGCCTAAAGGACGTGCCCACCGAGGTCCCCGACGGCCTGGTGCTGGCCTCGGTCCCCAGGCGAGAGGATCCGCGCGACGTGCTCGTGACGGCCGGCGGCGACAGCATAGATTCGGTGAGGAGCGGCGCGACGGTGGGCACCAGCAGCCTGCGGCGCGCCTCGCAGATCCGGGCCGCGCGGCCCGACCTGCGCCCCGTCCCGGTGCGCGGCAACGTCGGCACCCGCGCGGCGCGCGTGTCCGGCGGCGAGCTGGACGCGGTGGTGCTCGCGCGCGCCGGCATTTTGCGCCTCGGCCTCGAGGCCAGGTACGCCATACTGCCCGAGGGGCGGTTCCTGCCCTCGCCCGGGCAGGGCGCCCTAGCGCTGGTCTGCCGCTCGGGCGACGAAGAGACCAGGGGCATCCTTGCGGGAATCGAGGATCCCGATTCGCGCGCAGAGGCCGAGGCCGAGCGCGCCCTCTCCGCAGAGCTGGAATCGGGATGCAGGTTCCCGGTCGGCGCGCTGGCGCGCGCGGACGGGGACAGAATCTCGGTCGCGGCCTCCGCGTTCGGGACGGGCGGGGAGCCCGTCTCGGCCCGCAGGTCGGGGCCAAAGTCCGAGGCGGCCGAGGTGGGGCGCGGGGCGGCCCGGGACATGCTGGAGGGCGGCGCCGGCAGGCTTGCGTTAAATTGGAGGGCCGAGGTGGAAGAGTGGAATGCCAGGTAAGGTGCACCTTGTCGGCGCGGGCCCCGGGGATCCGGGCCTGCTGACGGTGCGCGCATCGGAGCTGCTCCGCTCGGCCGACGCGGTCCTCTACGACAGGCTGGTGGACGAGAGGATACTGGCCACGATACCGGCATCGGCGCGCAAAGAGTACGTGGGCCGCGCGGTCGGCGACGACGAGTCTCACCAGGATTCCACCAACGAGCTGATGGCAAGGTACGCGCTGGAGGGAAAAGACGTGGTCCGCCTAAAGGGCGGCGATCCGACCATGTTCGGGCGCGGCGGCGAGGAGGCCGAGTTCCTGCTCGGGCGCGGAATAAGCTTCGAGATAGTACCGGGCATAACCTCGGGGCTCGGATCGGCGGTCTATTCGGGCATACCGCTGACCCACAGGGGGTACTCGTCTTCGGTGGCGTTCGTGACCGGCCACGAGGATCCGTCAAAGGAGCGCGAGGGCGTGCGCTGGAAGGAGATGGCGCGCGCGGCCGACACCATAGTGGTGATGATGGGCGTCTCGCGGCTCGGCCGCATATGCTCCGAGCTCAAAGAGGGCGGCATGGATCCGGCGACGCCGGCGGCAGTCATAGAGAACGGCACCACCGAGCGCCACCGCGCCGTCTTCGGCACGCTAGACGACATCGCGGGGCGCGCCGAGGCCGAGCGCGTGCGCCCGCCGGCCAACATAATAATAGGCCGCGTCGTCTCGCTGGCCGGAAGGCTGTCGAAGTGAAGGGCAAGACCGTTGCGATAACGAGGTCGGCGCGCGACGCGCGCGAGTTTTCGGAGCTGGCCCGCTCTGCCGGCGCCGAGCCCCTGCCGCTGCCCACCATAGAGCTGGCCGCGCGCGGGGGCATCGCCGCCGAGTTCGTCAAAGCGGCAAAAGAGTACGACCCAGACCACACCGTATTCATGAGCTCGCGCGCCGTCTCGCTGCTCTTCGAGGCCGGCGAGGCCGAGGGCATGTCGGGCGCGCTGCGCGCCGCCGTGACGAACACGTCGGTGGTCGCCGTCGGCCCCGTCACGCGGGCCGCGCTGTCCGAGCGCGGCGTGCGCACAGCCCGCATGCCCGAGACGTACTCGTCGATAGGCATAGGCGAGCTCTTTTCGAAGATGGGCGGCGGGCGCGCCATCATACCGCGCAGCGGCGCCTCGACCCCGTTCCTCAAGGAGCTGCTCGAAAAGATCGGCGTCTCCGTGAAAGAGACGGTCCTGTACGACGTGCGCGCCTGCGCCGATTCTCCGGAATGGGCCAGCTTCCGCGCCATGCTGCCGCGCGGCGGCATAGACGGCCTGATATTCACGAGCGCCTCGTCGGTGCGCGCGTTCTTTGAGATCATGGGCAGGGCCGGCGGCCCCCCCGACATGGAAAAGACGCGCGTCGTGTCCATAGGCCCGTTCACGTCTGCCGAGCTCGACAGGTTCGGCGTCAGCCACTCTTCGGCGGACGTGCACACGGTGCCGGGCGCCTTCGAGGAGATCCGCAGGCGGCTTTGCCCAGATTCCACGCCCCCGGAGCCGGCCCGTGGAAGTACGCGTTAGGCAGAGCTATTTTTGCGCATGTATTTATAATCGGCAGGCAGGCTACCCCCCATGGCAGCGGAGAACCTAGAGATCGACTACTCAAAGTACGACTTTAAGGACTCGACGGACATGTACGTCCACCTGAGCAAAAAGGGCCTCTCGAAGGACACCGTGATAGGCATCAGCAAGATGAAGGACGAGCCGCAGTGGATGCTCGACTTCCGCCTCCGCTCCTACGAGCAGTTCATGAAGGCCCCCATGCCCACGTGGGGCGGCAACCTCTCCCAGATAGACTTCCAGAACATCTACTACTACGCAAAGGCCTCCGACAAGACCGAAAAGAGCTGGGACGACGTGCCCGAGGACGTCAAAAAGACCTTCGACAAGCTGGGCATACCCGAGGCCGAAAAGAAGTTCTTGGCCGGCGTGGGCGCCCAGTACGAATCCGAGGTAGTCTACCACAACCTGCGCGAGGACCTCCAAAAGCAGGGCGTCGTGTTTCTGGACACCGATTCGGCCCTCAAGGAGCAGCCCGAGCTGTTCAGAAAGTACTTTGGCAAGATAATCCCCCCCGAGGACAACAAGTTCGCGGCCCTCAACAGCGCCGTGTGGAGCGGGGGCTCTTTCATCTACATACCGCCCGGCATAAAGGTCGACATGCCCCTCCAGGCGTATTTCAGGATAAACGCCGAGAACATCGGCCAGTTCGAGCGCACCCTGATAATAGCCGACGAGGGCGCCGACGTCCACTACATCGAGGGCTGCACCGCGCCGGTGTACTCTTCCGAATCGCTCCACTCGGCCGTCGTCGAGCTGGTCGCCCTCAAGGATTCCCACCTGAGGTACACCACCATACAGAACTGGAGCAGCGACGTGTACAACTTGGTGACAAAGCGCGCCTACGCCCACGAGGGCGCCTCGGTCGAGTGGATAGACGGCAACATCGGCAGCAAGCTGACCATGAAGTACCCCGGCATATACCTCATGGGCAGGCGCGCCTACGGCGAGACGCTCTCGATCGCGTTCGCCGGAAAGGGGCAGCACCAGGACACCGGCGCCAAGATGGTCCACCTGGCCCCCGATACGACCTCAAAGATAACGTCAAAGTCGGTCAGCAGGCTCGACGGCCGTTCTACGTACCGAGGCCTGCTCAGCGTCGCAAAGGGGGCGACGGGCGTAAAGAGCACCGTGCGCTGCGACGCCCTGCTGCTAGACGAGACATCAAAGACGGACACGTACCCGTACATGGAGATAAACCAAGAGGACGCGACCATCACGCACGAGGCCACGGTCGGCAAGATAGGCGACGAGCAGATATTCTATTTGATGACGCGCGGCTTTTCCGAGGAAGAGGCGCTGACCCTCATAGTCAACGGCTTCATGGAGCCGTTCGTCAAAGAGCTGCCCATGGAGTACGCCGTCGAGCTGAACCGCCTCATAAAGCTAGAGATGGACGGCTCGGTCGGCTAGCCATGTCGCAGGCGCTCTCGGAGCTCGCAGACAGCCACGTCGTACGGATATCCGAGGCGCGCGGCGAGCCGCGCTGGCTCGCCGAGCGCAGGCAGGCCGCCCTCTCCGAGTACCGGAGCATGCCAGTCGAGACATCGCCGCTGTACACCAAATACACCGACGCGCGGCGCATGGACATGGGCAAGGTCTCCCTGCCGGCCGAATCCGAGGCCGGCGCGCCCCCCTTCATGTCGCGCCGCCTCGCGGAGCTGGAGGGCAAGACCCACATAGTCCAGGTGGGCACGCACGTCGAGCGCGTGGTCCTCTCCGATGCCGCAAAAGAGCAAAAGATAGAGGTCTGCTCGCTGGCCGACGCCCTCTCTTCTCGCCCCGATCAGGTCAGGGCCGCGCTCGAATCGGCGGACCACGCCGAGGACAAGTTCACGGCCCTCAACAGCGCCGCGTTCAACGCCGGCGTCTTCGTGCGCGTGCCCCGCGGCGCGGAGCTGGACGAGCCGGTCCACGTAGTCTCGTGCCTGCCAGGCGACGGCACGTCGGTCATATCGCGCAACGTCGTAGATGCGGGCGAGGCCAGCAGGTCCTCGCTCGTCCACGAGCTGTACTCGCCCCCGTCGGGCCCCCAGCAGGCGTACCTGGAGCTGCTCACCGTCTCGGCCGGCCCCGGCGCGCGCATCGACGGCACCACCCTGCAGATGATGGATTCCTCGTCGGTCAACTTTTCGACCCGCAGGGCCGAGCTGCTCCAGGACGCCCAGGTCAACTGGTACACGGGCATGTTCGGCACGCAGCTGTCCAGGTACAGGACCGGCTACCACCTGCGCGGGCCCGGCGCGTCGGCCAACGACGCCGAGGTCTCTTTCGGCAGCGGCGAGCAGTCCTTCGACCTGCAGACCACGATGAACCACGAGAGCGGCCACACCGAGGGGCGCGTCATACAAAAGTCGATACTGCGCGGGCGCTCAAAGTCGCTCTTCAAGGGCATGATACGCATACTGGAGGGGGCATCCAAGTCCAACTCTTACCTGTCGGGCCGCTCGATACTGCTCGACAAGGACGCAAAGTCCGAGGCCATACCGGGCCTGGAGATATTCACAAACGACGTAAAGGCCACGCACTCGGCCTCGGTCGCCCAGATAGACGAGGAGCAGATATTCTACCTGGGCACGCGGTGCCTGAGCAAGTCCGAGGCAGAGCGGACCATAGTGGAGGGGTTTTTGGAGCCGCTCTCGCGCAAGATGTCCACGCAGGTGCGCGCATGGATAGCGTACCTGATAGAATCAAAGTGGGAGGGCAGGGATCTTTCCATAAACACCGACGAGGAGCTGCGCCGGTTCACCGAGGTAGAAGAGACCCGGTACAACGAGAACGCCGAGATAGAGCAGCACTACAAGTACAGGTGAGGCCTTGGCGTGGATAAGGGCCTGCGGACGGGGCGGCGTGGAAGAGGGCGCCATGCTCGGCATAGAGCACGGCGGCAAGAGGATACTTCTCGCCAGGTTCTCGGGCGCGCTGCGCGCCATGGACGGCACCTGCACGCACGCCGACGCGGACCTGTCGTGCGGCTTTCTGTCCGAGGAGGGCGTGCGCTGCCCGCTCCACCTCTCTGTGTTCGGCCCCGACGGCGTCCCCATCAACCCGCCGGCCGAAAAGCCCCTGGCCGTCATGCCCGTCAAGGAAGAGCCCGACGGGATATACGTGGAGGTATGATGCAGGGCCTGGCCTCGTCGGTGCGCGGCGACTTTCCCATACTCTCCAGGACCGTACGCGGCAAGCCGCTGGTGTACCTTGACAACGCCTCGACGACGCAAAAGCCCGTGCAGGTCATCGACGCCATATCCGACTACTACCGCAACTCCAACGCCAACACGCACCGCGCCGTGTACGCCCTGGCAGAAGAGGCCACCGAGGCCTACGAGGGGGCGCGCGCCGCCGTGGCGCGGTTCCTCGGCGTGCGCGACGTCTCGGAGTTGGTCTTCGTGCGCGGCACCACCGAGGCCATAAACCTGGCGGCCCACGCGTGGGGGCGCGCCCACCTCAAGGGGGGCGAGGCCGTGATCACCACCGAATACGAGCACCACAGCAACATCGTCCCCTGGCAGCTGCTCGCAAAGGAAAAGGGGGCAAGGCTCCTGTACGTCGGGGTGGACGACGACGGGAACCTCGACATGGACCAGCTCGACGCGCACCTGGAATCGGGTGGCGCGAGGCTGGTCACCTTCAGCCTAATGTCCAACGTGCTCGGGACCATCACCGACGCGCGGGCCGTGGCCTCGCGCGCCAAAAAGGCCGGCGCCCTAGTGATGATAGACGGCGCGCAGGCGGTCCCGCACATGAAAGTCGACCTGCCCTCGCTGGGCTGCGACTTTTTCGCCTTTTCGGCCCACAAGATGCTCGGGCCCACCGGCATAGGCGCGCTGTGGGTGCGCAAAGGCGTGCTCGAGGCCATGGAGCCGTTCCACGGCGGCGGCGACATGATACGCGAGGTCCACAAGCAGAGCTCTACGTGGAACGATCTGCCCTACAAGTTCGAGGCCGGCACGCCCAACATAGCCGACACCATAGGCTTCGGGGCCGCCGTCGACTACCTCGAAAAGATAGGCATGGACCGCGTCAGGCGGCACGAGCACGAGCTGACCCGGTACGCCCTCGAGAGGCTCTCCGGGGTGCGCGGCATGCGGACGTACGGGCCCGCCGATCCGGACGCGCGCGGCGGCGTGATATCGTTCAACTTCGCCGACGTGCACCCGCACGACGTGGCCCAGATACTCGATTCGGACGGCATAGCGGTGCGCTCGGGCCACCACTGCGCGCAGGTGCTCATGGAGAGGATGGACGTGGCCGCGACCACGCGCGCCAGCGTGTACATTTACAACGACGAGGCCGACATAGACAGGCTCGTCTCCTCGCTCGATCGCGTCGCGGAGACGTTCAAGCTATGACCGACATCTACCACGAGATGATCGTGGACTATTCGCGCAACCCGGCCAACTTCGGCAGCATCGAAGACCCCGACGCGACCCACCACGACGCCAACCCGCTGTGCGGCGACAGCATAGACATGGACCTGCGCGTGCGCGGCGGCAAGCTGGAGGACGTAAAGTTCCGGGGCCGCGGGTGCGCCATCTGCATGGCGTGCTCGTCGGTCCTCACCGAGATAGCAAAGGGCAAGACCGTCGACGAGGCGAGGAAGATATCCAAGGACGACGTGCTCGGCGAGCTGGGCCTCGAAAAGCTGCAGGCGGTGCGCATAAAGTGCGCCCTGCTCTCCCTGAAAGCCCTGAAGATGGCCCTCTACAAGCACCTGGCCGCGACGGGCGGCGACGCCTCGGATCTCAAAGAGGACGCGGCCGGCCTCTACTGACGCGAGGCCGCCTCCTCGAGCGCGGCTATCATGGGCAGGCGCTTGCCCGTAAGGTACAGGACGAGGGCGCCGCCGGCCGTGCTGACGTGGTCTATGCGGTCCGCCAGCCTGTACTTTTTGAGCGCGTGGCTCAGGTGGCCCCCGCTGACTATGGTGGTGGCCATCGAGCCGGCCACCCCCGCGAGCAGCGAGCGCGTGCCGTAGCTGAACCGCTCCAGCTCAAAGTTGCCCGCCGGCCCGCTCATGAAGACGGTGCCGGCCCCCGATATTATCCGGTTGTAGTGGTCCATGGTCTTGGGGCCGAGGTCGTAGATGACCTCGCCGGGGCCGAGGTCCCGCACGTCGACTTCGAGGCGCTCGCCGTCCTTGTCTATGGCCACGTCGACGGGCGTGGAAAAGACATCCGGGTACTCGCCGATCAGCTTGTGCGCGCGCGAGACGGCCTCGTCCTCGCGGGCGATGCCGAGCGGCGCCCGTATGCGCCCCTGCGCCCTCATGAAGACGTTGCCTATCACGCCGGTGAGCAGCACGTGGTCTGCCCTACCGTTCTTTATCAGCTGGCGCACCGCCTCGAGGCGGTCGTACACCTTGGAGCCGCCCAGCACCACGGCGTGCGGCGCCTTGGCGACCGTCATTATGCGGTCCAGGTGGGCCACCTCGCGCTCGACGGTGCGTCCCGCGCAGGCGGGCAGCACGCGGGCGAACCCGACGATGGAGGGGTGCGAGCGGTGCGCGCTCGGGAACGAGTCGAGCACGCACAGATCAAAGAGGCCCGAGAGCCGGCTCACCATCAGCGTCTTTGCGGCGTTTTCCGGGGAAAACTCGTAGTTTTCCTCGGCGCACAGGCGCAGGTTGTCCAGCACCAGTATCTGGCCCGGCTCCATGGCGCGTATGGCCTCGCGGGCCGCGCTGCCGATGACGTCTTCTACGTAGTCTATCCTGCGGCCCAGCACGCGCCCGAGCACCTCGGCGTGGCCTGCCATCCCGGTGTACTCGGAGTTGCCCACCCTGCCCTGGTGCGAGGCCACGACCACCTTGGCGCCGGCGAGGTCGCGCACGGTCCGCGCGGCCTCTTCTATGCGCTTGGTGCCGGCAGGCTTTCCGTCGCTGCCCATCGGGCAGTTCATGTCCACCCGGAGGAAGATCGTCTTGCCCCCCGTCTCAAAGTCGTCGATCGTCAGCACCGCGCGGCCCGCGCCGGGCGGCCCTAAAAAAACCCTCACGTCGGCCGCGGGGTTATCTTGTAGACTGCGACCTTTTTCAGGCCGATGACCGAGCCGGCGAGGAGCCCGGCAAGGCCGTACTTTGACTTGCGCGCGTCCAGCGCGCGCCGGGCCTCGTCGCCCGAGACCAGGACGGCGTGGCCGTCCTCCCAGCCGCCGCGCAGGCCGCCGCGCAAAGAGCACTCGGCCATCCTGACCGACGGGTTGAGTGCGATGCGCTTGGCCTTGCCGCTGCGCGCGCCGGTGGCCACGTAGATGCAGCCCTCCCCGTGCACGAACCAGACGGGGGTGCGCACGCCCGCCCCGCTCCTGCGGAATGTCTCGAGGCTGGCGTATTTGGCGCCCGGGTCGGGCATGGCCTAGCGCCGGCGCCTGCGCTGCCCCGGCTTGTTCTGGCCGGGGAACCTGCTGAGCACGCAGCGCTTTTTGAAGTTGGACTTGTTGCGCAAGCTGGCGTTGGTGCCCACCCTCTTGCGCCCCTCCACCTTGGGGGTCTGGCCCCTGACCTTGCCGGCCTTTGTGAGCGAACCGTGGGTTGCCATGGGGCGGGAGGCGGGGGGTTCGAATTTATGTATTCCGCACGGTCTTGGCGGCAAAGTCGGCCCGGCGACACGCCTCGCCGGGAGCCGGCACCCCTTGGCGGCCCGGACGGCGCCGGTGCCCGCTTTTGCGCCCCCCGCCGCGCGGCCCGCCCGCTTTGGCGCGCCGCCCCGCGGGGCCGGCAGGCACCGAATCCGGAGCAGGCAGCGCAGATTGTGCCCCGGCCGTCTGCGCGCCGGCGATGCCGGCCTCCGGTCTTGGCTGTCCGCCGCGTCGGTTTCAGGCGTCGGCCCGCACGCCGTTGACGGTATTCGGGTACACAGCCCAAGCGCCTCTTGTCGCGTGTCGGGCCAGTTTGCGGAATATCCGGGCTGCGTGCTCGGCGTGCGCAGTCTTCGATGCGGCCCTCAGATGCGGGGGAGTTGGCGCTCCGCCAGCGCGCTCCACCCGAAACGCGCACTACGAATCCCCGCTGTGCAAAGTAGCGGCTTGCGCTGCGCGACGCGGCATAAAACGCCGTTGCTCCCCAATCCCGGCATCTGGTCGTCTTGGCGTCGAGAAAATCGCGCGCGTCTTTGTGCTCGCTTTGCGCGTGATGCTTGGCAATCGTGCATCGGGTTGGCCTTTCAAGATCGTGCTGGCGTCCGGCGGGAGCTTGCGCTCCTGTTCGCGCACAGGCGCGAACGGAGGCTCCAGATACGGCGTGCGCGCCGTGCATTCTGCCTACACAATCTTGCCGACCGCCGGAGCCGAAACATCCCAAAGATCGTAGCCGTCGCGGGTTGTCAACGGGCGCGACGTACCGCGGTCAGTCCTGCCCGTTGATGCCCGGGTACCCGAACAGTTCCTCGAACAGAAGGGCCGCCCTTGCCTGCTCCGCCAGCACGGCCTCGCGGAGGCGCCGCTCGTCGGCCTCCAGGTCGGGCAGCTGCGGGGCCGGCGCCGGCGCGTCCGGCTCCGGTGCCGGCATCATGGAATCGAGCACCTTTTGGGCGGCCATCACCTGCGCGTACAGGTGGTCGCGGAACTCCGGGTCGCCGCGGTCGTAGCCCTGCTTGGGGATGCCGTCGTAGATGTACATGGACTCGTCGATGTCGTGGTACAGCCGCGACTGGTTGTACAGCGGCAGGTACTCGCCTTCCGGCGAGAGCTTGAACAGGTGCCCGTCGCCGTCGACGAGCACGTCCTCGCCCGACGACACGCGGTACAGCAGCATCCCGTCCACCTCGATCCCCGGCTGCGGGTCCATCGGCTCGCCCGATACCCGTATGCCGTGGTTGTAGTAGTTTTGCCACGAGTTCCTCTCCCTGTCCCAGACGTCGGTCCCCACGATGTCGAACTCGAGCGGCGCCCGGAACGTGTGGGTTATGGTAACGGAGAGGCACTCGAGCGAAGATCCCGCCGAGCATTCCACCACGTCGTGCGAGGCGGACAGCGTGTCCAGGTCGATGGCGCCGTCCGGATCTATCACGGAGACGGCGCCGGTCCCGTCGAACGAAATGTCGTAGTTTACGACCGCCCTGCTCTCCGATATGACCTCGCCGGAGCGCAGCCCGAAGGCCAGCGAGACGTGCTCTACGTTGCCCGGCCCCTGGTTTTCGTACATCTTTAGCACCACGGTGTTTTGCTTGCCGACTTCGGATTCGATCAGCGGGTACGGGGTGAAAAAGTACGCCACGTCGGACGACAGTCCGTTGTACGCAAAGCCGCCGTCGACGAGTTTGGCGCCGTACTCGTCGTAGCCGAGCGTCGGCGGGGTGCAGTCGTCGCACTCCGAGCCGCCGCTCGGCGGCAGCGCGGGCCCGGTCCCCCATGCCGAAAAGTGGCTGGTCCAGACAGTCGAGCTCTCCCGCACGTAGCACGAGCCCGCGTCGGTCCCGTCCTGCCCCTCGAGGGAGGCCAGGTGCCCGGCAGCCTCGGCGTGCGTCGAAGAGCCGGTCAGATCCTCGGGGCACTCTTGTACAGCGAGGGTCTGCCCGCCGGTCACCACGAAGACCAGCTCCTGGAGCGGCGTCGAAAACTCTATGCGGGCAGGCAGCGACAGCTCGACGCGCCCGGCCGGATCGCCCACCTCCACGAGGGTCGCCGACTGCGAGGTGTCCAGCCTGTACGAGAACGCGTAGTCGTCGGACGGCACGGTGGAACTGGACGCCGACATAGGCAGCGTCTGATCCGCGGGCAGCCCGCCCACCTGCAGGCCGGCGGGCAATACGACGGTGGCAGAGGCGAACATGACGGTCAGCCCGGAGCTGAACTCGGCGGTCTGCCCTCCGGCCGAGGCCACGCTGGCGGCCGGCGAGGCCGGATCGGGCAGCAGCGAGGCGTCGATGGCCACCGGCTGCCGGGCCACGACGGTGCTTACGATCGAGTCGGGCGGCAGCACCAGCTCCGTGCGACCGTCCCTGGCCGTGTCGCGCAATACGACCGCCCCGTCGCGCGCGTCCGCCGGGACAAGCGACTTTGCGCCGCCGTTGAGCAGCGCGTTGCCCACCCTGTCGGTGACCCCGGAGACTTGGAAGTCGATGCGGGTGCTGGACATCAGCTCGGCGTCGCTCTGGGCCAGCATGGCGAGTACAGAGGCGGTGCCCGAGCCGTGCACCGAAGAGGCTGCCGGCACCGAAGAGGCGCCGTACTCGAAGAGCGTATAGTCCGCAGCCGCGGTCACCACCGGCTCGGAGTAAAAGAGCGCTACGGAGCGCTGGCCGACAAGCGATATCTGATCTAGCTGCGGGGCCGTGTTGTCCACCAGGACGTTGGGGCCGGTCAGCCTCTCCTCTCCGAAGGTGACTGGCACCCCGTCGATCATCACCTCTATGCTGATGTCCAGCGGGCCGTCGGGGTCGGTCCCGCAGGCGGCCCACTCTGCGGCGAACTGCTTGGCCGGCGGGGTCGTCTCTTCGACCGAGCTTTCCGGGTTGGGGAGCGGGGGCTGCAGGGACGCGCTCCTGCCGTTTATCAGTACGTCGAACTCGCCCATGGTGAACGTCTCTTCGGCCCGGAACGAAATGTCCACCAAGGTCCTGGGCCTGTCCCCCTCCGGGACGCACACGCCCTCCCCGGATGTCAGGACGCGCTGGCCGCCCTGCAGCACCAGGGTGCCGGTCGGCTCGTAAGAGTCCCCGCCCGTGGCCATGCCCGAGGGGTGGCGCGAAGTCACCGTGAACTCCGTGACGGTCAGCGGCACCTCGTACTTTGGTATCGGTACGGCCTGCCCGCCGCGCACCTGCAAGAGCTGGAACTCGGTGCCGGCCAAGTCCCCGTTGATATCGAGCGTGGTGTCCCCTATCAGGCCCGCGTGCCCGCGCGCGGCCGCCGGGATGTTTTCCAGCAGGGCAGAGGCGGCCGCCGAGTCGCCGAGCAGCACCGCCCTGCCCATCAGGTGGACCGAATCGTAGGCGGCGTACGTATAGATGCCAAAGTCGCGGTGCCCGTCGGGCAGCCTGGCAGATATCTCGCGCGTGACGCGATCGAACTGCGGGTGGTCGCGGTCGAACACGGCGTCCACGCTCGTGTACCGAACCTGCGAGGCAAAGTCGCGCACCTGGTCCGTGTGGGACAGTATGGTGTCCAGTATCGACGTGCCGAACCACTGCGAGGTGCCCAGCGCGGCCGCCCCCGGCGGGGCGCCCGGCGCGGACGAGGCCGCGTCGGCGGCGGCCATTATTTCGACCGTGTCGGTGCTGAAATCGAACAAGAGGACGGCCGAGTCCGAGGCCACGTGCGTGGCGGACATCTGCGATACGAGCGCCGCCGAATCGAGCGGGGCCCCGTCGGTCGACGAGACGAACGGCACCAGCGCCGTGGTGTAGCCCGAGCCCAGATCGAATCTTGACTTTACGGATTCGGCCAGGCCTCTCCCCCACGCGTCGTCCCTGTACGCTATGGTGGCGTGCTTTATGCCCGCGTTGAGCAGCTGCTCCGCGATGAACGGGCCCATGAGCGTGTCGGGCGGTATCAGCCTGAATATGCCGTCCTGCTTTGCCAGCGAGGCGGCAGTCGAGCCGTAGCTGAGGACGGTCACGCCGTTGGCCGCCGCATAGTCCTGCACGCGCGTCACGCCGCCCGACGTGGCCGGGCCGATTACCGCCTTTATGCCCGCCGAGTTTAGGTCGCTCAGCCGCGCCAGCGCCGTGTCCGGCTCGGCCCGCGAATCGCGTATGTCCAGCGAGACGCGCCAGTCCGAGTCGGTCTGCTCGAGGCGCTCGTTGAGGTCTTTCACCCCGACCTGCATGGCGGCTTCCCAGTGCTCGCCGAGCGACGAGACCGGGCCGGTCAGCGGCACGAGCGCGCCGATCGTGACCGTGTGCAAGTCGCCAAGGCCCGCCGTCTCCGTAAGGTCCAGGACGGTCAGCCCGCCGCGCGTGTTGTTCAGGCCGGTCACCGCCGCGTTGGACGAGGCGACGGCCGCGTACAGCCGCCCGTCGACGGTCCTGAGCGAGACGCCCAGCGGGTCGTCCAGGCCGACGCGCTCGCCGGCCGGATCGTTGTGGCCGTCGCGCGCGTACGCGAGGCGCTGCGGCGACGCGGGATCCGTGACGTCTATCAGAAACAGCCCGTCGGGCTGATCGACCGTGGCGGCCAGCACGGTGCGCCCGCCGGCCTCGGACACGTCGATCCGCTCTATGCTGTCGAAGGACGCCAGCGGGTGGCCGTCCAGGTACGGGCCGATGACGCCGGCCGAGCGGGGCGCGGACGGATCCTTCAGGTTCACTATCTGGATGAATTCGCCGCTGTATTCGTCAGGGTCGTCGCTGGCCACTATGGCCGCGTGCGGCACGCCGCCCAGCTCGAATGCGAGCACCTGCCCGGGCGAGTAGATGTCGCCGAACGCGCGCCCGTCCCTGTCCAGCAGGCCCGGCGTTATGGAGGCCGCGCGCTTTGGATTCGCAGGATCCGAAAGATCCAGTATCTGGACGGAGCCCTCGCCGTCGTTGCCGTAATACCAGTCGTCCAAGGAAGATACCACCGCGTACGTCGAGCCGCCGGACTCGAAGGTGTCTATGCCGACCGGGTTGTACAGCGAATCGAAGAGGCGGCCGTCGGCGTCCCTCTCGCCGGCCACGGCGAACGATATCTGCCGGATGGCGGCCGGATTTGAAATGTCCAGTATCGTCACGGCGCCCTGGTACTGGCTGTAGGTTCCGCCGTACTGCGAGGCGAACGCGACGTAGGTCTTGCCGCCGGTCTCAAAGACGGCCAGGTCCGAGATTGTCAGCAGCGCGTCGATGTTGGTGGCCCAGGCGCCGTTGTTGACCGAGTACCCGCTGTTGGGGTTGCCCGGATCCGTAATGTCCACCATCTGGAACCCGCCCACCTGGTACGGGGCGCCCGGCGAGACCGCGACGGCGTACGTGCGGTCGCCTATCTTGACTATCTCTACGGCGTCGGTCCCGTCCAGCTCGGCCAGCCGGCGCAGCGGGTCGGCGGCAAGGTCGGTCGTCGGCGTGATGCAGTGCAACTGCTGCCCGGTGTACTGGTTGGGATCGGCGCAGCCGTACATCGGCGAGCGGCCGTCGGCCATGTAAGATACCGAGCGCGGAGAGTACGGATCCGAAATGTCCACTATCTGCAGGCCGTTGTCGTCCGCCGATGCCACCACGGCGAACGTGCCGGCAGAGCCGCGCAGGCTGACCGTCTCGGGCGGGGTGTCCGGCGAGCCTATCCTGCCGGACAGGTGCGCCATCTCGGTGGCCGGATCGTAGCGCACGGTACTCCACGTGCCCGAATACAGGGTGCGCGCCAGCTCTTCGCCGTCCACCGCGTACACGTCCACGTCGGCCGCGCCGCCCAGGCTGTGGTAGCGCGTTATCGACGGTATGTTGAAGACGTAGCCCGGATCGAAGTTTTTGACGGTCCTGTACGGATCGCCGGGCGATACCGGGCGGCCGGACGCCTGCCCGTCCGTTATGGCCGAGGCGAGCACCGCGGCCGTGTCCACGGGCGCGTACGCAGAGCGCGCCGAGATCTGCACGGACTGGGCGGCCACGGCGCGATCGTGAAAGTCCTGCACGTCCCCGGGCGCGTACGACAGCGACTGGCCCGACATGACCGGGTCGCGGAACGTGACGTACGCCGAGATCACCGCGGTCGGATCCAAATATTCGGTGGTCCAGCTGGCGGGCACCGGCCACAGCAGGGCGGGCCAGTCGGGGCGCGGCGGGGGCGGTATGTCCTGGGTTATCACGCGCTCTTGTGGCACCCGCACGGATATAGCTCCGCTGCCGCCGGCCGACCAGGCCTCGGCCGAGCCGGCGCCGGTCATGGGCATGTTGAAGTATATGCGCACGGTGTGCGGCGAGACCGACTCTGCGGACATTATCGCGGGCAGCACCGACGGGTCGGGCGTGTCGGATATCTCCAGCGCGACCGGATCGACGCTCAAGTCGGACAGGTCCTCCACGGCGCTCCGCTCGAAGCGCAGGTGCGGGGCCGCGTACACGGCGCCGGCCTGCGCGAGCGTCTCTGAAAGCTGTACCGTGATACGGGCGTCAGAATCTCCCGACGACGTAATCTGCGAGCCTGTCAGCGCGGTGCCTCCCGTCGTAAAGGAACCGTCGGCCATGAAGATCTTTGCCAAGTCGGCAGAATCCTTGACCCACTCGTCGAAGGTAAGCGTCAGCACCCCCGAGGCCTCGTCCAGCTCTGCAGAAGATATCGACGGCCGCACGGCGTCGGGCGTGTCCGTGATTTCGGCCGTCGCGGCCGCTACGGGCAGATCCGAAAGGTCCCGCACCGCGCCCGCGTCCAGGCGCACGTACGGCGTCGTATAGCCGATGGCCGACTGCCGCAGGGCCTCGCTCAATTTTACGGTGATGTAGTCGTCCGTGTCCGTCTCGGATGTCACCTCGGATCCTGTCAGCGCGGCGCCGCCCGTTCCCTGGCCGTCGCGTATGAAGATCTTCGCCAGGTCGACGCCGGCGCCGTCCTTTACGGACTCGTCGAACGCCAGCGCCAATATGCCGGTGCTCTCGTCGAGGGACGGCCCGCCGTGGCCTGGCGCTACGCGACAGAAGACGCTTCGGTCAACGTTGCTGCTGCAAAGATCGCCGAGTGACATCCTGTTTTGGCCGGACGTTATGAGCCGCGGGCCGGTCGAGTCTAAATTCTGGGTGACGTCGGTGCCGGCCGCGTCGGCCGCGATAGGGACTAGGTTGGCGTCCTCTATGCCCCCGGCGGCGATGTACAGGTACGGATCCGACAGGGCGATGGCGTCCCGCCTGCTGGCCTCGGACATCTCGAACTCGAACGTGGAGCCGTCAGACTGGCCGGGCTTTATCTCCGCGTCGGACAGGGTGACCTCGCCTGCCGAGCCGTCGGCCGCGCCGGAGCCCTCGCGCAGCTCAAAGTCGGCGCCGTTTGCGCTCGAGATGTCCACGTCCTCGCTGAACGTTATGGTGAGCAGCCCGGTCTCCTCGTAGAGGGTCGCCGAAGAGACGGTCGGCGGCGTCTGTTCTGTGACCGTTCTGATCCCCGTGCTCGACGAAGACGCCACAATGGCCTGGTCCGACAGGTCCTTTACTGCACCCGCGTCAAAGCGCAGGTGCGGCGCCGCGTATCCGACGATCGTAGTCTTGAGCGCCTCGGGCACCGTTATGGATATCTCGGAGTCCGTGTCCACGGACGAAGTCACCGTGGAGCTGGACAGCGCCGTGCCGCCCGAAGTGAACGAGCCGTCGTTGACGAATATCTTGGTCAGATCCACGTTGGCCGGGCCGTCCTTTACCGATTCGCTGAACGTAAGCGTCAGTACGTTGGCTCCCGCGTAGAGCGACGGCCCGGGCGCGGCCAGCGTCGGGGGCGTGTTGTCCCGCATGTAGGAGACCCAGACGAAGGTGCCACCCGCTACGAAGTTTCCCGACGTGTCCTTTACTGCATCTTGGTACTCTACCCAATAGTATTGCCCGCCCAAGTTTATGGCCCTTTTGCGGTGGTCCTCGCTGAGCTTGATTGTGAGCGCGGCGGAATCGCCCGAAGACGTGACCGTGGAGCCGTCCCGGGGGCAGGGCGCGGGCAAGCACTGGGCGGACTGGTCGGCTAGCCCCATTTGCAAGGTCCCCAGGTGGAATTGTCCCTGGCCGTGCAAGAACAGATGCATGTGGTGCAGGTTTACGTCCTCCCGGTCTGCCTGCACGAGCTCGTCAAAGTTGAGCGTGAGCAGGCCCGACTCTCCGTCCAGGGAGGCCGAGGTTATCGACGGGCGGGTGGTGTCCGGCGTCACGCTGGCACTCGGGATGGACAGATCCCCGTCGCCGACGGCGGGCAGCGCCAGCGAATCCGCGTCGGACTTGAAGGCGTTCGCCCCTATCAGCACCTCCAAGTCGCCCGACATCGCCCTGACGGCCTCTTTTTGCGCGTTGCTCAGCCCTATCACGACGGTGCTGGAGCTCGATATGATCGAGGCGCTGGTGTCCAGCGTGAGCGTCGGCGAGTTGTCCGCCTCGCGGACGGTGATCTTGGGGAGGGTGTCCGCCTCGCTCGTGTGCGCGCCCACGTCCACGTCGAATTTGAGCGTCAGCTTGCCCGCGTAATAGGCGGTGTTTTGGCCGCTGCCGGTCGAAAAGTTGTTCAGATCCACCGAAGCCGATTCCAGCACCGGGGTGGCCGCCTCGGCCGCCTGCATGCCAACCGCGCAGGCGGCGAGCGCCGCTACCGCCAGAACGTAAGAGCCAAGAGATCTTCCCAGTCCTAAGCCACCGTCCCCCCCCCCCCGGTATTATATAAGTCAAGAGCCGGTACCGCGCGCCAAACTACACATAAATCGAAGGGCGTCGGGCCCCATCCCATGGTCACGGTCTCTGTCATAAAGGCCGACATCGGAGGCATAGGCGGCCACACCAAGCCGAGCGACGGCGTCTTGGAGGCGGTCAACAGGACGGTAAACAGGGACAAGGAGCTGTGGCTGGACAGGTACATCGGGTACTGCGGCGACGACATACACATCGTGGTCTCGCACGAGCGCGGCGTCGGGGACGAAAAGATACACAAGATGGCCTGGGAGGCTTTCATGGACGGCACCCAGATAGCAAAGTACCAGGGCCTGTACGGGGCGGGGCAGGACCTGCTAAAGGACTCGTTTTCGGGCAACATCAAGGGCATGGGCCCCGGCGTGGCCGAGATGGAGTTCGACGAGAGGCCCAACGAGGCGTTCACCGTCTTTGCGGCCGACAAGACCGAGCCGGGCGCGTTCAACTACCCGATGTACAGGCTCTTCGTCGACGGCCTGAGCAACACCGGCCTGATAGTCAACAAGTCCCTCGCCGAGGGCGTAAAGTTCCGCATAATGGACGTCCAGGAGGGCGCCACCGCCGAGCTGGAGCTGTGGGCCGACAAGCCCACCGTAGAGGCCGCGCTGATGTACCCGGGAAGGTACGTCATAGACACGATAACCACGAAGGGCGGCGAGCCCATAGTGGCCGCCTCGACGGACCGCCTCCACAACATCGCCGGCACGTACGTGGGCAAGGACGATCCGGTCTGCATCGTGCGCACGCAAAAGGCGTTCCCCGCGACCGAGGAGGCCGGCAGCGCCTTCAACAACCCCCACTACGTGGCGGGCAACACGCGCGGCAGCCACAACATGCCGCTCATGCCCGTGAGGCTCAACTCGGCGGCGTCCATCAACTTTTGCATACCCATAGTCGAGGCGCTCGTCTTCAGCATGCACGGCGGCAGGCTGACCGGCCCGTTCGACGGCTTCTCCACGCCCGACTGGGACCTGGTCAGGGAGACGGCCTCGCGCAAGGCGCGCGACATGCGCAGCCAGGGCTTCGTGCACCCTGCCACGCTGGTCCCCCACGAGCTGGAATACGCCGAGGGGTACAGGGCCCGCATGGACGTCCTAAAGTCGCGCATGGTGCCGCTCGAAGAGCGCCCGCGGCCGGCCGGCGGCGCCTACGAGGATCCCGACTGATGGTCTCGGTGGCCACGCTCGGATCCCACTGCGCCCTGCAGGTGCTCAAAGGCGCAAAGGACGAGGGCTTCGAGACCGTACTGGTCTGCGAGAAAAAGAGGATGGGGCTGTACGCCCGGTTCGGGTTCATCGATCACGCCGTACCCGTGGACTCGTTTTCGGAGATAGTTGGGGGCGCGTGCGCCGAGGCCCTCCGGAGGCACGATTCCGTGCTGGTGCCGCACGGCACGCTGGTCTCGCAGCTGGACCCCGAGGCCATCGAGGGCCTGGGGGTGCCCGTGTTCGGCAACAGGTTCATGCTGCGCTGGGAGTCGGACCGCGCCATGAAGGACAGGCTGATGCGCGAATCCGGCCTGGACGTGCCCGCGCAGGCCCCCGATCCCGGCTCCATAACAAAGCTCTCCATAGTAAAGAGGCAGGGGGCCGCCGGCGGCCGCGGCTACTTTATGGCCTCGAGCGAAAAAGAGTACCGCGAAAAGCGCGCCTCGCTCGTGGAGCGGGGCACCATATCCGACGACGAGCCGCTGTACATACAAGAGTACGTCGGCGGGGTGCTGGCGTACCTTCAGTACTTTTACTCCCCCCTTTCGGGCACCCTGGAGTTTTACGGCGCCGACCGGCGGCACGAATCGGACATCGAGGGCCTGGCCAGGACGCCCGCCGAGCACCAGAGGCCCGGCCACGTCCCCTCGTTCAACGTCATAGGCAACAGCCCCATGGTGCTGCGCGAATCGCTGCTCGGGCGCGTCTACGAGATGGGCGAGGGGTTCGTCGAGGCCTCGGCGCGCCTGGTCCCGCCAGGCATGAACGGGCCGTTCTGCATAGAGGGCGTGTACGACGCGTCCGGCAAGTTCTGGGCGTTCGAGTTTTCGGCGCGCATCGTGGCCGGCACCAACGTGTACACGCAGGGCTCGCCGTACTCTGTCTTTTACGGCGAGCCCATGAGCATGGGCAGGAGGATCGCCCGCGAGCTGCGCGGGGCCGAAAAAGAGGGCCGGCTGGCCGACGTGGCCGCCTGATCAGCTGCCGACGACCGCCGCGGACAGGCCCTCGGCGCTGCGCCGCACGGCCTCGACCACCGCGCCCGGATCCGACATGCCCGACAGGTCCTCGAGGCGGGCCTCGCCCATCAGGCAGACCCGCGGGGCCACGCTCCTGCCTCGCACCTGCGATTCCACCCAGGAGGCCACCTGCCCGGGCGCGCCCGAGGCGGCGCGCGCGTCGTCCATCGACATGCGCAACCGGCCGCGCCGGTCCAGCACCACGACCGGGCGCCGCGCCCTGCCGAGCAGGCCGCCCTTCCTGTCCGCCGAGAACGCCACGTGGTGCTCGGTCGAGGCGGCCACCGAGGCGGGCGAGCCGAGCATCTGCGAGGCGCGCTCCAAGAGCTCGGCCTCGCCGAGGCGCCCCGAGTCGGAGCTGTCCATGTCCACGCTGCCCACCGCGCAGACGCGCAGCATCGCCTTTTCGGGGACGAACTCGGTCGACACCGAGACGGTCTGGGGCACCGCGCCGCGCGCTATCATCGAGTCGTGCGCCCCGCGCACGGCCGCCGAGACGGCGCCCGGATCCGGCGAGGACATCGGTATCTCGGATTCGTCCTGCATCATGGCGGAGGCGGCCCCTATCGACGATATCACCTCGGCGTCGGCGGCCAGCTCGTACTCCAGGCCCAGCTGCTTTGCCACGAACGGGGCCAGCACCGAGGCGCCGCCCCCGCCGCCGACGATGCGCGCCGAGCCGCCCAGGCCGAACTCCTTGACGGCGCGCGCGACCGCCTTTGTTATGGGGAACGATGCCGTCTGTATCACCGAGAGGGCCGCCTCCGAGTACGAGACGCCCAGCATCGAGCCGAGCATCCCGAGCGCCGAGCGCGCCGACTCTTGGCGCGCCGACGAGTTGTCCCCCGCGGGCAGCGAGTCGAGCGCGTTGGCGGCGCACGTGGGCGTTATCGCGAAGGCGCCCGAGCCCGACTCCACGACCGCGTACCTGCCGCCGGCCACGTCGAGCATTTTCGCCTCGCCGCCGGAGAGCTCGTCCGGCCCCGCGTAGCACGAGTACGTCAGGCCGGCGATGTGCGCGCTGCGCGGTCCCACCGAGTCTATCCTGCCGTTCTTGACCGAGACCAGGCTGCCGCCGGCGACTCCCAGCACGCGCACGTCCATGGAGCGCACGCACGTGGGGTGCTCGTCGACGGTCACGTACTTTATCTGCGGCCTGCCGCCGCGTATGACGCAGATGTTCGTGCTGGTCCCGCCAACCTCCACAAACACGCCGTCCGAGACGCGCGTGTGCAGCAGGGCGCCGGCCACGCTGGCCGCCGGGCCCGAGAGGACCGTCGATATGGGCTTTGTGCGGAACGCGCCCATGTCCGAGATCCCGCCGTCGCCGCGCATCACCATCAGCGGCGCGGCCACGCCGGCGCCGCGCAGCGCCGACTCCACGTAGTCTGCCACCTGCCTGGCGCGCGGCAGCACGCTGGCGTTGACCGCCGCGGTCAGCGTCCTTATCTCGAGGCCGTACGCGCCCGAGATCTCGTGCGAGGCCGTCGCCGGCAGGCCCTTTTTGCGGGCGCACTCCATGACGAACTCCTCGTTGGACGGATCGTCCACGCCGAACGCCTCGGTGGCCACGACCACCTCGGCGCCCCCCCCGCGCAGACGGCCGAGCGCCGAGCCGACCTCCTCTTCGGTGAGCAGCCTCGAGGTGTCCAGGAACTCGTGCAGCACGTCCATGGAGCCGGACAGGCGCGTGCGCCTCGTCACGTTCTTGCGCTCGGGCCCCACCCCCATGGCCACGACGCCCACGCGCGCCGTGTCCCGCTCGAGCAGCGCGTTTATGGCCTGCGTCGTGCTGTGCGATATCATGTCTATCTGATCGGGCCGTATCTCCGAGCCCGACATCAGGGCCTCGAGGGCCGCCACTATGCCGCCGGCCACGCCGCGCGGATCAGAGTGCGTCGTGGGCACCGAGGCGCGGCCGGCCACCCCGCCGCCGCCCGACTCTACGGCGACGGCCTTTGTGAACGTGCCGCCCACGTCTATCCCTACGCGGAAGCGCCGCTCAGTCATGGCCCTTCCGCGAGACCCGCATCGACTCGAGGCGGGCCGCCCGGCGCGGGCGCAGCACCAGCACGTACAGCGAGGCGCCAAGGTACACCGAGAGCAGCAGTATCTGCGCGACGACCGTCTCGAGGGTCGGGTATATGCCGGTCATGGCCGCCGTGTTTATGTCCAGGCGCGGGACGGTGCCCAGCAGGCTCGTGTAGGGAACGACGTCGATGACCTGCAGCTCCCGCACGCCGTTGCCGAGGAACGCTATGGACAGGTACGCGCCCACGCCCATGGTCAGCCCGAAGAGCGCCCGCAGCGGGAGCTTTTTGCCCAGCCGGCGCACCGCCCAGTATATGGCCAGCAGCGAGGCCAGGCCCAGCACGAAGCCGAGCGCCACGTACCCCTCCATGTACCGGGCGAAGCCGGACATGGCCTGGTAGAACAGGACCGTCTCGAAGCCCTCCCTGTACACCGTGAAGAATGCCAGCATCACGAAGACCGAGGCGCTGCCCGTCGCGGTGGCCTGCCACACCTTGGCCTTTACGAACTCCATCCACTTGCGGTGCTCCAGCTTGCCCAGCACCCAAAAGCTGACGTAGAACAGGACGGCCGTGGCCGAGAGCGCCGCGACGGCCTCTATCAGTTCCCGGTCGGCCCCCGATATCTCTATCAGGTAGGAGGCCACCGCCCAGGTGGCCGCCGTGGCGGCGACGGCGGCGGCCACGCCGTAGTACACGTACTTTGAAAAGCGCGTGTTGCGCGACGATTCCAGGTACATCAGTATGACCCCCAGTATCAGGACCGACTCGAGGCCCTCGCGGAATATTATGGCGAACGAAGAAGTAAACGCGATGGCCGGCGCCAGCGTGCCGGGCCCCGAGACGAGCCTCTCTGATTCGTCGAGGTTGCGGTCTATCGCGGTGGCCAAGGCCTGCACGTCCTCGGCCGGCTCGCCACGCGATATGGCGCTGCGCAGCTCGGCGAACTGGAACTCGACTTCGAGCGTAAAGTCCGGATCTATCGCGCGCAGGGGCACCTCGACGTACTCGTAGCTGTCGAGGTACGCGGTGCGCGCCAGCGCGTGCGCCTCAACGGCGTCGCCGGCCTCGTAGGTCGCGACTGCCTCGCGCAGCGTGTCCCGGATGAAGTCAATCTCGCTGCGCACCTCGGACTTTTGGTCCTCGGTCGCGCTGCCTATGTCGAGCAGCTCCTTTTCGGGCGCCGGCCCCGAGGACGAGACGGCCGCCATGGCCTGGGCTATGGTCAGGCTCGGCAGTATGGTTTCGTTGAGGAAGGAGAGTATCTCGGGCGCGGGCCGCTCCTCCTTTATCATGTCGCGCAGGTCCTCGCGCATCTGCCACTCTAGCTCGTAGAGCAGATCGGGGTCGGCGCGCTCTATGTTGGCCTCGAGGTACTCGAAGTTCTCCAGGTACGCCTCGATGCACAGCTCTTCCGCCAGGGCGTAGTCGCCCTCTTCGAGAGCGGCGGACATGTCCGAGTACAGGGAGCGTATGTTGGCGTACAGGTGCGCCTCGTCGTGGCCGCCCAGCTCGTGCCCCGTCAGGTCGCGGCTGATGGCCGCGATCAGCGTCCCGACGGGGTGGAAGTCGTACTTTTCCTCCATCATCGATTCGAGCTCGTCCCAGAACGATTCCAGCTCCAGAAAGAGGCGTTCCTCGTGGCCCGCGGTGTCCGACAGCGCCCGGGCGCGCGCGACCAGGTCGCGCGAGAGCTCGTAGGCATCTTCGTTGCCGCCGCGCGAGTGCTCCTGGTAGGCCTCGTCGGCGGAGCCGAGCAGCAGCGATGCGGCAAGCGCCGGATCCGGCGAGACGGGCTCTATTCTGCCGAGCGCCTCGCGCACCTGCGCCGCCTTTTCGGAAAGATCCCCCCCCTGCGAGGCCTCGCTGTACAGGTCCAGCACCCCGATGTGGACCAGGTCGGCCGATTCGGGGTCTGCCTCGCGCAGGGAACCGAGGCCGGCTGCCACCACGTCGGCGGCCATCCGCATGGCGTACGAGTGGTCGCCGGGCCCGTCGGCCGAGCCGAGCGCCGAGGATACGGCCTCCTTTACGTAGAGGACCTGCGTGCCGTCCGCGTAGGCGGGGGCCGCGGCAAAGGCGGCCAGTGCCAGCAGCATCAGGCAACCGCGCAACGGGCCGCCGGGCCCCGGTTTTCTATTTAAGTCAAATACCAATTATACGATCGTGTAAAGCGGCCGTTCGCCGAAGGGCCCCGTCTTGCGTCGGCGTCTTGCCCCGGCCATGCCGCGCTCCGGATGCCGCTCTGCAAGCCCGGTGTTTTTGCTACTCGGCCACGCCTTTACGCGCCGTCTCTGCTTCCCGCGAACGGCACGCCCCTTGCGGTCTCGCATATGCAGCCCGCCCTCGCCTTGGGGCTGTCCGATATTGCGAACCCGTCCTTGATCTCCACCAGCTGGCGCGAATCGGGGTTTTCGCCTAATGCTTCCAGCATTCCGATCAGCTTGTTCACCGCCATGCTGGCGGCCATGGTGGTGAGCGATACGATGCTGGGCTGAGCTTCGAGCCCGTCATAGTATCCTTCGTTTGCAAGCCGCGTCCGCTCTCGGGCGGTCAGCGACTCTTGCAGGATCACGCGCCCGTCCAGCGTTCCGGTGCACCACAGGCACGGCCCGTCGGGCGTCACTGCCTGTACCTTGGCAACTGCCTGTAGCACGCCTCCCCCGTCTGCCATGTGGATTCTGCACCCGACGTCGATCAGAGGCACCAAGTACCTGTGGGATACCTCGTTCAAAACGCACCTGCTAGTCAGGTTGTCGGTGCATGCGAACATGACATCGGACTCTATCAACGCGCCCCTCATGGCCACCGTCGACGCGTCGGCGCACACCGCCTCCACGTTACACTCTGAAAATGACGAGATGTGCTCCCCCACCACGACTGACTTGGGCCTGCCCACGTCGGCGTCGGTCGCCCCGTACACCCGGGGCAGGTTGGTCGGATCCACAGAATCCATGTCTATCAGCCTCAACCGGCCCACCCCCATCCGTGCAAGCTGCACGGCCACCGACGAGCCGGTGCCCCCGGCGCCGACCACCGTGACAGCCAGATCCCGCAGCTGCGATTGGGCGAGCCGCCCCAGCGCCCGCGCCTGCCGGTCGAACTTTGCAGGAGAGTCTCCGCACATGCCGGAGGGGCGTGCCAGCGTTTCGCCTGCGGCCCTTATGCGATCAACCTGACAAAACTCGCCGTCCGCGTCGCGCACCACGCCGCGCGCATCCTCCATGCCGAACACGAGGCTGCCCAGCGGCCTGTCCGGCAGTATATGGCCCAGGTTTTCGAGTAGGCGAACGTTGGACTCTTGGTCGATTTTGCCGAACTCGGCGCGGCGAGAGCTCGGATGGGTGTGCGCGAAAACCAGCCCAAGGCCCCCCTCGTCGGCCCTCATCGCGCATCGGTTCACGAACGACGAGTTGGGCTCGAGTTCCACGCTCGACGCCCTGTTCCACGAGCCCGCTTCCGGTTCCAGAATTTCCGCCACCAGCAGGCCGGCAGACTTTTGCGTGCGGTAGTGTCGCACCAGCAGAAAGCACCCGTTCTCGCGAGGGGCCGTAGAAAACAGCAACCTGCGCAGATCGCGGTACAGTTTGCCCGGAAACGCCACTGTCCACACGGTCAATCCTCCCCCGGTAGCCTCTGCTGCACGTACGCTACGAACCCCGCAATGTCGCCGCGCGACGGGTTCCATCCGCGCTCTCTATAAGTGGAGTAGCTGAACCTGCGCCATGCTCGTCCCAGGCGTGATTCTTCCACCTCGCCCCCCGCGGGAATTTGGCCATCGCGCAATGCAAGAGACGTATCTGCCCAAAACACGCCAAACCCGGCCTGCTGGCAATAGGGCGTAGTAAACACCATTACGCGGCCACATCCATGTTGTGCGTTCCTTTAGGTACCGGGAAGTCTCGGAATGCGACGTAGGTTTTTGCGTTGCGTTCTGTGACAAACGTACCAAATCTACTCTTTTGCAGGACGGCCAAATCGCTGTCCAGATCGTGTGGGATCAACCGTACGGCACGCTCTTTAGTATGGCATTACATTGCATGCCGCACTCTATAGTCACAGCGGCATCGGGTGCCAGTTTTTCGGCGTCCCGTCCACTCATCTTAAACAGGTCGTATTCGTCTGGTGTTAAGCCGGCCAATTCGAGTACCCGCCTTCCTTGTAGCGGGCCCTCATCAACACGGATCTCTTGCTTGTTGACCCGAATCACGCAAGTCGCCATGCCCCTGTGCATGCAGGGTATGATTTAAGGGCATCTCACTTAACAAGGTTAATCGCGTGAACAAGATCAATAAAGTAAAGATGCGCCAAGCCGCGGACAACACTGGGATCCACGTAGCCCCGGCAGGCTGCGATGTCAAGAGGGCGTCCGATCCGCTGATGGCCACGCATGCCGATGCCCTGTCGTGCACGTGCGTGACAACTATGCCACCGCCAAGTTTCTAGACGTGGTTTGCCGAGAACCAAATCTACGTCAACGTATCCACGGGCAGAGATCACCGCGATAGCCGGATGCCGTCGTGCATGGCGTGGTGCGCAGCGCCGTATTACGCGCCCTCGTATCAGAACAGATCCGTCTCCAGACACGAGAAGTCATGCGTAATTACTCTCAGTTCGCGTATCCATGCCTAGAAAACGCGAACATGGGCATTTACGCATGACTTCTACGGAGTACGTAATGGGGCTATTCTGGCGATCATTGAAAAATCGCCTCCCCTTCTGCATGTCAGGCAGGCATGAAACGGAATCTTCCATGACCGGCAGAATAGATCCAATGGAAGAGCGGAAGTTCGTCTCTGAAGGCCAGCGGGCGCAGAAGCGAAGTGCGGGTTACCGAGCAGGGCAAAAAAGCGCTCAAAATATTCGGCACATCGTAGAGTGTGCGCTCTGCGCCAGACGGGTTTACCAGACACGTTGGCCGGTTGTGCGATGCCAGTGAAGGTATCTGGTAGCCCAACACGTCACGTTATGCGTGACTGCCGACATTCTGACAGAGGCGGCGTTTTGCGTGTCGAGTTCATGCGCTTGCCTCCGATCAGGCAATTCCGGCAACTCCCGGCCGCCCCTGCGAGCCAGCATTTCCGGCAATGCGCTTTTCGACTGCGAGACGTTCGGTGAACGCGTCGTCTGCCACGGCCAGACATCCCGCGTCGTAGTGGCAAGAGCGTTGCGCACGTGCCTCTGCCGCCTGCCGCGTTCAGGCCCGCCCTATCTTCTTTTTGTAGTACGCTTTGGTCTCTTCGTCAGGAATGACGGTGTGAAACGCGCGCGGTCTGTAGTGCTTCTTCCACGGAGTGTCGCTTGCGTGGGTGAGCGCTATGAGGCGGTTGCCGGACAGTTTTCCGTAGACGTCTATGACGGCGTCCAGTATCTCGCGCCTTTTTTCGTCTATCCTGCTCTTGAAAAAGTCCAACCGGTCTCCGAATTCAGGCTTGCCAAACGCCGTGCCGCAGTATTCCAACGACTGGATGGGATCCGATTCGTGGTCTCTCAGCGCGAAATACAGCGACGGAAATACCGGCCCGTACCTCCACGCCTGGGCCTTTTCCCTGACCAGAGGCACGTCGAGCGCCGCCAGCGAGTACCCGTGGGCGATGTACGCCGTTTTGATTACTTGGAGCGAGGTCACGCTTGCCTTGCTGTTCGCTATTATGTAGTCGGCAACAAGCAACGCCGAATAACCCCCGTCCATCGTGCATCTGCACAAAAGCCCGTATTAAAAGATGGTTCGGCAGGTTTTGTTCGGTAGCTGGCGGCTGGTGCCTGCGCTAGGCGGCTTCCCGTCTGATCGGCTTTCCCCAGATGCCGAACCCGGTTGCGCGGCGGCACGCCCAGGAAAAGCTGCATGCCCGACGGTCTGGCCGGCCGCCCCGACTGCGGACAGCATTGCGGATCTGTCGGCGTCCCGTCCGCTCACGACACGGCCTCAAGCACCGCCTCGGCGACTTCCGAGACCTGCCCGTCCTCGAGCTGCGGGTACGAAGGAAGGGACAGTACCTGCTCGCAGAAAGACTCCGCGCGCGGCAGGGACGCGCTGCCGGCGAACACGGGCTGCCTGTGTATGGGCGTGGCGTAGTGTACGATGGTCCCTATCTCCTTCGACTTCAGGTGCCTCCGTATCCGATCCCTGCCCGCGTGCTTTAGTACTATCTGGTGAAAGACCGACTTTCCGCGCGGGTTTTCCCGCAGAAGGCGGCCGCCGCCCAGTTTTTTCCGGTACAGCTCGGCTATCCGGCGCCTCCTGGAGTTGGCCCCGTCCAGTCCGGACAGCTGCACCCTGCCGGCCGCCGCGTTGACCGTGTTCAGCCTCATGGTGTACCCCAGCCTCTCGTGCACGGTCGGATCGCCGGCGGCTCTGCCGTTGTCCCGCATCGAGGCGACCGCCGAGGCCAGTTCCTCGTCGTCGGTGGTCACCATGCCGCCGTCGCCCATCACGGTCATGTTCTTTGTCGTGTAGAACGAAAAGCAGCCGGCCCTTCCGAGGCTGCCGCACTTTCTGCCGCCGAACTCGGCGCCGTGCGCCTGGCACGCGTCCTCCACTACGGGTATGCCCTCGTCCTCGGCGTACGACGAGACCGCGTCCCAGTCGCACGGGTTGCCGTAGATGTGCACTGGCACCAGCGCGCTCGGCCGCCCCCCGCACGTGGAAACGTCGATGTTCCCGTCCGACTCGTGTATGTCGCACAGCAGGGGCCGCGCGCCGGCCGCCAGTATGCAGCTTGCAGACGCCACGAACGAGTTGGTGGACGTGGCCACCGCGCCCCCCGCGGAGACGCCCAGCGCCGCGAGGCACAGGTGCAGCGCCGAGTTCCCCGAATTCACCGAGACCGCGCGCTTGGTCCCCACGTACCTGGCAAACTCCTCTTCGAACTTGTAGACGCTCTCGCCCATGACCAGCTTTTCGTTGCGCAGCGCGTCGGTCATGGCCTCGACGGTCTCCGGCGTCACCGACGGCACGAAGAACGGTATCACGCGGCGGCCGGCCCCGGGTTTCAATATATAACATGGGCCGCCGGCTTGCGCGGGCGCGCCGCCTGCCATATATGCAGGGCGCGCGGGCGCGCCGCGTTGCGAGGCGAAGCGCGGGGCGCATCCGCGCCGGCGCCCCCGGGTCGGTCAGGACCAAGAGCGTCTATGCGCCGAAGGAGCGGGGGGACGGGATCCGGGTGCTGGTCACCAGGTTCTACCCGCGCGGCGTCAAAAAGGATCACTTTGACAGGTGGTGCAGGGATCTTGCGCCCGGCGCGCAGCTGCTCAGGGAATACAGGGGCGGGTTCGCGGGCCGCGAGGCGTTCTGCGCCGCCTTCAGGGGGCAGCTGCGCGGGGGCAGCGCGGCGTCGGCCATGGCAGGTCTGCGCGCAGAATCGCGGCGCCGGCCCGTGACCCTGCTGTGCTACGAGCCGTCCGGCGCCTTTTGCCACCGGCACCTGCTCAGGGAGATCCTCGCCAACCCGTCCCTGATCCGCAAAGACTTCGAGCCCGGCTACGACGACCCCGGATGAGGGCCGGCCCCGCCGGCGAGCTCGCGCGCGCGCGACATCGAGACGTCGCCCTCCGAGGCCATCTGCTCCGCTATCCGGTCGGCCTCGCCGGCCCGGGCGCCGGCCGCCGCGGCCAGGTTGCGCGCGTGCAGGCGCATGTGCCCCTTTTGTATGCCGTCGGTCGCAAGGGCCAGCATGGCGGCCAGGTTCTGGGCCAGCCCCGCCGAGGCCATGACGCACGCCAGGTCGGCCGCGCCCGACGCCCCGCACACCGCGATGCAGGCCGCCGCGGTCGGGTGCGCGCCCGATATCCCGCCCACGGTGCCCACCGGCATCGGCAGCTCGACGCTGCCGCGCAGGTTGCCGCCCTCCACGCTCCACTCCGAGAGCGACGAGTACGCCCCTCCCCTCGCGGCGTACGCGTGCGCCGCCGCCTCGACCGCGCGCGTGTCCTGCCCCGTCGCCGTGGCCACCGCGGCCACGCCGTTCATGATGCCCTTGTTGTGCGTGACGGCCCGGTACACGTCGTGCTTTGCGAACAAAAAGGCGGACACCACGTCGCGCGCGGCCCGCTCGCCGCCCATCATCCGCGCGTCGAAGGTGGCAGAGGCGCGCGCCAGCCGCCTAGTCGAATAGTTTGACAGTATCCGCAGCAGCGCCCGCCCGCCGGTCAGCTCCGATACGAGCGGCGCGACGGCCTCGCACATGGCGTTGGTCACGTTGGCCCCCATGGCGTCGCCCACGTCGACGAGCAGCTCCACGGAGAGCATGGGCTGCCCCTCCGCGTCTATCTGCCTGCACGAGACGCGCTTGGCGCCCCTGCCCAGGCGCGCCAGCGTCGAGCTGCACGCGTTGGCCGCCTCCAGTATGCGCCCCGACTCCGAGAGGACGGCGGCGGCAGCGTCGGGCCGCGCCCCGAGCACCTGCACCTGCCCCGTGCTGTACGATTCGGGGCACTCTGCTCTGAAACCCCCGTGCGGCCTTGCCAGCTTTGCCGCCTTGGAGGCGGCGGCGACCACGGAGGGCTCCTCGACCGCCATGGGCACCAGCGTCTCTTTGCCGTTGATGACGAAGTTTGTCGCCACCCCCAGGGGCAGCGCGAAGGTGCCCAGCGCGTTCTCGGTCATGCGCTCGGCCCGCTCGTAGTCCAGGCCCCCGTCGGGCGAGCGGAGGGCGCCGGCCTGCCCTTCGGAGAGGCCGGCCAGCTCGCGCACGGCCTCGAGCCGCTCGTCGCGCGTCCTCTTGTGGAATCCGGGCAGCGAGCTCAGGCCCCTCACCTCAGTATCCGCAGCAGGCGGTCGTCGTCGCCCGACGGGAACCCCCGCCCGTCGGTGTTGGACGTGAGTATGTACACGTCCCCGCCGGGCCCCTGCGCCACGTCCCTGATGCGCCCCACGCCGCTGAGCACTATCTTTTGCGAGTGCAGTCCCGGATCGGAGGTATCCAGCGAGTACAGGTTGGAGGCGCGCAGCGAGGCCATCAGCAGCCGGCCGTCGAGGCCGTCGATCCCGCCCCTGTACGCGGCGATGCCGCCCGGCTCGATCGCCGGATCGTAGCAGAGGATCGGATCCTCGTACCCCTCCCCGGAGCACTCCTGCTCGGGCCAGCCGTAGTTGCGCCCGGGCAGCACGACGTTGATCTCGTCGTTCTTGGTGGGGCCCGCGTCTGAGACGTAAAAGTTGCCCGCCCCGTCCCAGGCCATCCCCTGCGGGTTGCGGAAGCCCGAGGCGAACACGTGCGAGCCGCCCTCCGGGTTGGTCTCGGGGACCGACCCGTCGTCTGACATGCGCAGTATCTTGCCGGCAGGCGAGCCCGGATCCTGCGGCAGGTGCGACGAATCCGAGACCGAGCCGGTCGCCACGTACAGGTAGCCGTCGGGGCCGAACTTTATGGCCCCGCCGTTGCTGAACTCCGAGCCGGGTATGCGATCGAGCAGCGTCCTGGCCGAGGCCAGCCGGTCGCCCGACTCGGTGAACGAGACCACCTTGTTCCAGAGCCGGCCGTCCTCGACGTACGTGTGGTACGCGTACAGCGTGCGGTTGGACTCAAAGTCGGGGTGGGCCGCTATGCCCAGCAGCCCCCCGTCGAAGGCGCGCGGGACGCGGAACGAGGCCAGCGGGGCCTCGAGGACGCGGCCGTCCCTGTACACCAGGACGCGCCCGTCCCTCTCCGCGATGTATATGGCGCCGTCCCCGAAGGCCATGGAGCGCGGCCTGTCCAGGCCGGTGGCCAGCACCTCGACCGAGTCGTTGCCCTGCCGCGTCGTGAGCGGATCGGGCAGCGGCGGCGGCGCGCCCGGCGAGGCCAGTATCACCGCCGCGGCGGCCGCGGCGGCGGCGATGCCGGCTACGCGCAGGCGCTTGTCGAGCCCGCCCGGTTTTTCGGTCATGCCCACCCGGCCCAAGCGCCCATGCGCCGTCCGGGGCGCGCCGTGGTATAAAGCGTGGGGCCGGCGCGGATGCAAGAGTTTGGCCTCGCCCGAGCGGGCCGGTTCTGGCATCGGGCGTGAAAACCCCGCGCCGGGCCGGCTGGGGGCGGCCGGCCGGCGGACGGACGGCCCGGGCTCGACGCGGCGCCCGCGCCCCGTTGCGCCTGCAGGCTCTGGAAAGCGCGGGACAGGCCGCCGTCCGAATCTCCGAACGGAGCGCTCTGCAGGGCGCCTAGCCGAGCTCGCCCCGGACCTGCCCGCATCCTAGATCTGCGCGGCCCCTCCGAACGCCGGATTTTTATGGCTGGCCGTACCGGATACGCCGTGGGAGAAGCAAGCGCGAAAGTCGGGGATCTCGCGGAGCAGTTCGCGAACAAAGAGGCCCGCCTTCCAGAGGCGGTAGAAGACCGGGTGTCCAGGCTGGAAAGGCGGATGGAGCGCCAAGAGCGCGCCACCGACGAACTGCGGTTTCGGGCGAATTCGGGGTTCTCGCAGGAGCGCATCGACAAAGTCGTAGAGTACATGGAAGGCGCGTTCGGCGAACTGGAGGGCGTGGAGCAAATCCGCTACCTGATCTTGGAGGACGGGACGTGGCGCGTGCTCGCAATCCACTCCATGGAAGACAGGGTGGAGGCGCTGAAGCGCGTCTGCAAAAAATCCGTCCAAGTCGAGAGGGCGTTCGGGGGCATGGACGTCTTGTCTCTGGTGATGCACAAGACGGAAGTGCTCCCCGAGCACCTTGCGGGCACCAAGGCGGTTTTTGCCAGGGGAGGCGCAGATCGCCGATGAGCTGGCACGCCAAGCAAAGATCCCACAACCACGACGTGCAGCGGATCTTGTCGAAGCACCCCCTGTGCAGGGACTGGAAAATCACCGCGCTGTTCTATTCCCTGCTCCACATGATCGACGGGTGTATGATCTCTATAGGCGCGGAACCACAAAACCACAGCCATCGCAGATGTCTCGTTAGGCAACATCTCCCCCACATCTACGAAGATTACGACCGTTTTTACAACCTGTGCCTGAGGGCGAGGTACTTGGCCCTGTTCGACAGTATAACGGAGGGCGAAAGGCAACACGCCGTGGAGCTGCACGGATCCATATGCGCCCGCGTACAGAGCAAGATGCCGTAGGCGGCGCTGAAAGATCCCGCAGCGGGGCCAAGTTTTTGCGTCCGCCGGTTTTGGCGTTGTTTACGCCGTAGGCCAAAGCGCGCCGTTCCGCGTAAAATGCCTGCGACGTGAGGAGCCGCGCGCGGCCGGCCGAGGCTAAACCCATACGGCGCGGAGTTCGGGCAGGCCGGCAAGATCCCGGGCCGGGCATGCTGTTTGTGCACCAGACGGCCACGAGCCGCCGGCAACACATTAAGCGGCCCCCGCGCGGCCGCGCTGCGTGCACAGCTGCGCCAGCGGGCTCGTCATGGCCGGCGGGCGCGGCTCGCGCATGGGCAATTCAAAAAAGCTGCTCGCGCTGTACGGCGGGCGCGAGTCGGTGCTGCGCGTCGCGGACGCCATGGCAGGTTCGGGCCGGATAGGCTGCGTAAGGGCGGCGGTCTCGCCACACGCCCCGCGCGCGCGCGCCCTGCTAGAATCGCGCGGCGTCGAGACCGTAGAGACGCCCGGCCGCGGCTACCCGCTCGACATGGCCGCGGCGCTCTCCGGGGCGGAGCTGCCCGCGATGGTCGTGCCCGGGGACATGCCCGCGATGGACGCCGGCGCCGTGCGCCAGATACTCGACGCGTGCGACCCGTCTGCTCCCTGGACCAGCGTCGTGTGCGACGCCGGCTTTGCAGAAAAGATCGGCGCCGAGCCGGGCCCGTGCGCGCCGGGCGGCAGGGTTTACTCCGGGATATCGGTGGTCGGCGCGCGCGTGCCGGAGGGCGAGGCGACCGAGACGCTGCTGGTGTACAACGACGCGCGCGCCGCGTTCAGCCTGAACCGCCCCCGGGATCTGGGCCTACTCTGCGCTGCCCGAGGCGGTGCCGCTGATGCGGGCCGCCGAGCCGGTCGGCCGTGATATCGGGTTGCCGCACGAGTTGCACGCCACCTCGGTGGTCGCGTGCGAGTACACCACCTGCTCCTCGCCGCACTCGGCGCAGTTCACCCTGTTGAACCTGCTGCTCGGCTCGGGCACCGGTATCCTGGACCTCCTCATGCTGCCACCAACTCGAACTTTTTGATCCGGATGCCGGTCTTGTTGAACTTTTTCTTGCACGCCGTGCAGGTGAGCATGGGGGTGACCTTTTTGGTGACCTTTGCCGGCTTTGCCAGTTTCGGGAACTTTTGGCCGCCGTACCCGCGCTTGCGCTCGGCGTGGCGCCTCTCGCCCCTGGCAGAGCCGCGCCTCTTGCCGGCCTTGTATATGGAGACCTTTTGCTCGGTGTGCGTCCTGCACTTTGGGCAGTACTTGCGCACCAGCTTGGGTATGTTCACGCAATCGGCGGCCGGCGGCCATAATTTAAGCATACACGCTTAATAGGGCGCCGGCCCCTCCCGCCTGCGTGCCGCTCGCCCCCCCTGAAAAGGCCAGTATGGTCGCCATGGGGGAGCTCGGCGCCGACCTGGTGGTGAGGGGCGCGAGCGTGGTCTCGGTGTACACCGGCGAGATACTCGAGGATACGGACGTGGCCGTGGCCGGCGACACGATAGCGTACGTGGGGCCGGATGCCTCGCACGCGCGGGGCCGGCGCACGCGCACCGTAGAGGCGCGCGGCAGGTACCTTGCCCCGGGCCTGGCGGATCCGCACACGCACATAGACCAGTTCGTGCTGCCCTCCGAGGCGGTCGGGCGGTCGCTGCTGCGCGGCGTCACGTCGATCTTTTCCGATCCCATAGACGCGGTGGCCGTGGCCGGGGCTCGCGGCTTTGCCGAGTTCCGCAGGCTCTGCTCGGGCCTCCCGGCGCGCGTCTTCAACGCGGTGCCCGGCGGCCTGCCGGTGGACCCCGAGTTCGGGCACGGAAAGACCCTCTCGCCGGCGCGGGCGCGCGCCGCTATGCGCGAGCCGGACGTGCCCTGCCTCGGCGAGGTCTTTTCGTGGACGCGCGTGACCTCGCGCGATCCGGCCACCATGGAACTGGTCTCGGCGGTGCTCGACTCGGGGTGCCCGGTCAACGGGCACACCGCGGGCGCGTCGGGGAAAAAGCTAAACGCGTACGTCGGCTCGGGCATAATCTCGTGCCACGAGCCGATAGACTTCGGGCAGGCGGCCGAGAGGCTGCGGCTCGGCATGTGGGTCATGGTCAGGGAGGGCTCCATCCGGCGCGACTTGGCCGCCATAATCTCTGAGGTGGTCTCGCGCGGCCTGCGCACCGACCGCGTCATGTTCTGCTCGGACGGCCTCGATCCGCGCGAGCTCGAATCGACGGGGCACATAGACCACTGCGTGCGCGAGGCGGTCCGGCTGGGCGTGCCGCCGGCCGAGGCAGTCATGATGGGATCGCGCAACTGCTTCGACTATTACGGCATGGGGGCGCGCCTTGGCGGCATCGCGCCGGGCAGGTTGGCCGACATGGTGCTGGCCGACGACGTGGAAGACTTTAGGCCGTCGGACGTGTTCGTCGGCGGCAGGCAGGTGGTCTCGTCGGGCAGGCTGGCCGTGCCGGTGCGGCGGCGCGCGCCGGGCCCGGCGCTGCGCGGGACCGTCAGGGCCGGGCGCGTATCGGAGCGCGACTTTGCCTTGCCGGCGGCGGGCGACGAGGCCGAGGCCAACGTGATCCGGCTCTCGACGCCGATAGTCACGTCGCTGGAGCGGCGCGCCGTCCCGGTCATAAACGGGAGCGCCTCGGCAGATCCGGCCGGCGGCGTCTGCAAGGTCGCCGCCTTTGACAGGTCGGGGCGCACGCGCGCGCGCGCCGTGGGTTTCCTAGCCGGCATGGGGCTCGAGTCGGGGGCGCTCGCATCGACGTGGAACTTTCACGAAAACGACCTGCTCGTGGTCGGCGCGGACGATGCGGACATGGCCGCCGCGGCCAACGCGGTCTCGGGCGGCGGGCTGGCCGCGGTGCGCGGGGGCCGCGTGGTGGCGCGCCTGCGCCTGCAGGCCGGCGGCATCATGTCCACGGGCAGTTTCGAGTCGGCCGCGCGCGGGCTGGACGCGTTCGAGGAGGCGGCGCGCTCCATGGGCTGCCCCCATCCGCACCCGCACGTGCCTATTATCTTCCTGCCCTTCCTTGCGCTGCCGCAGGTGCGCATACTGCACAGCGGCGTAATAGACGTGCGCAGGCGCGAGCGGATAGAGCCGCTGGTCGCGGCGTGAGGCGGCCCTGCCTCGCGGCGCGCCCGGAACCGGCGCCGACGTTCAGTCCTCAGCGCCCGCGCCAGACCCCCGCAGCGGATCTTGGACGCGGCGTAGCTGCCCAGTTCGTGTAGTTCAGCCCCGTTCGCGCTCTGGCGGTTTTGCTGTGCCGTTAGGATAATCTGGCGCCCCGTCCGGCGGCGCGGTCGTCCTGCTCGGCTCTGCCGCAGGCTCTGGCGCCCCGTCTTGCTCTGCGGACTCTGGCGCCCCCCGGATCTCCGTGCACGCCTCGCGGCGGGCATCCCCGAGCTCGGCGCAGACCTCGCGGCCGGCCTCCCTTATTTCGTCGCCGATTGTACGCGAAGGCCACGTCACCAGACCCGCCAACCCTACAACGAGGAACGCTACGCCTATAGCTGCGTAATGAAAGTTGGACAGATGGCTCGCCGCCATAAAACCCGCACCCAAGGCCATCATGGCCACGAATATCATCCGCTGCTTCAGAACGATGTCCTCCGCCACGCGCGAAAGGCGCGCCTGCCCAATATTACCATAGAAGCCTCCCGTCGGAAATCTTCCCGCCCCCGCCAAGTACGTGTCGGCGCTGTCCGCGGCACACCCGGCAGATGTCGAATACGGCAGCCGCCCGTGAACGCCCCGCCGGGCCGGAGGCGGACGCGTCGGACGCCCGCGGCGCCCGATCCTACGGCGCGCCAAGAGCCGGCGCCTCGGTTAAAATTGAGGCCCCGCGGGCGTCGGGCGGGGATGAGGAGACACGCCGCTCCAGTCTGAGCACGCACGGCGCTGAAGAACCCGCGACGATCCGACCCTTGCTTTAAATACGCACGGGGCCCACGCCCCGCCGTGCCAGACTACGACGTCATAGTGGCAGGCGGGGGACTCGCGGGGACCGTCACGGCCCAGTCGATACTGCGCTACGGCCCCGAGCTGCGCGTGCTGGTCATAGACCGCAACAGGCCCCCGATGCCGGGCGCAAAGAGCGCCGCCGGCTGGGTCTGCGGGGACGCCGTGAGCAAGGAGGCAGTGGACTACATGACCGAGCGGACCGGCGTGAGCTGGTCGGCCCCCGAGATAGAGCACCACGTAAAGGGTGTCATGGCCTTTTCCCCAGACAAGGAGACGGCCATACCGTTCGACGGCGAGGGGTACATGCTGAACCGGAGGGTGTTGCCCGAAAGGCAGAACGAGCGGGCCGGAAAGATGGGCGCCGACTTTGACTTCGGGGTCAACCTGACCGGCCTGTCCTACGACGGCCCCCAGGTGTGCGGCGTGCGGGGCAGGGACATTTCGGGCCAAGAGTACTCGCGCACGTGCCACATAGTGGTGGATACCACCGGCATGACTTCCATGCTGCGCAACCAGATATCGAACACCGACAAGATGGAGCGCAAAGTGGACAGGCGCGACGTGGAATCGACGGGCAGGCGCATCATGTACTTTGATGACGGAAAGGAGGACACGACCGAGTTCGATCCCGAATACTGCATAATACACCTAGACCAGGACATCGCCCCGGGAGGCTACGGGTGGGTCTTTCCAAAGGGGAAGAACAAGGTCAACGTCGGCCTGGGCGTGGAAAAGACCCTGCTGGAGGCGCGCAACAAGAGGATGTCAAAGTCGGACAGCGTAAGCTCGCTGATCGAGCAGTACATAGAGAGGAACCCCGCCATACGCAGCCCGCGCCTGTCGTCCGACGAAGCAGACAGGGACAACGCGTCTGGGAACTTCCAGGTATCGGTGAGGCGGCAGAACGACTGCATGGTCTCGGGCGGCTTTATGCTGGTGGGCGATTCTGCGTGGATGCCCAAGCCGCTCGACGCTGGCGGCATAGGGCCGGCCCTGATAGCGGGGACCATCGCGGGCAGGTGCGCCGCGCAGGCCGTGCAGTCGGGCGACGTCTCGGAGGCGGGCCTGTGGAGGTACAACAAGGAGTTCGTCGAAGAGTACGGCTACAAGACGGCCGGCCTGGAGATATTCCGCAGGCTGATACAGACGCTCACCAACGAGCAGATAAGCTACGGCATGAAGCACTTTATGGGAAACCTGGACGTCGAGGCCATATCAAAGGGCGAGCACCCCGACTTTGGGCACCTGGGCAAGCTGTCGATGATCATACGCGGGGCCCTCAACAAGCGCCTGGCAGACGGGCTGCGCTTCACCACCTCGCAGAACAAGAAACTGACCGCGCACTACCGCGACTATCCGGGATCGCCGGACGGCTTTGCGCGCTGGAGCGGCCGCCTGCACCAGATCCTCGACGAGTCCAACAGGGGCCTTGCCGGCTTTCAGAACTAAAATTCCGGCGCGGGCAGGTTTTTCCGCCAGCGGCCGGCGCGGGCAGGTTTTTCCGCCAGCGGCCGGCGCGCCAACGTGCCGCGGGGCGAGGCTCGGCGCTGCCTCGCAGGCACGGCACCGTCGGGGGCGGACGGGCCGGCCCTGTTGCCGAAAACGCGGCGCGTGTGACTATGGCGCGAGGCGACCCCCGCCACGAGCGGGGTCGGGCAGCCAACTGCCGGAAAACGGTTAGTCGTTCAACCCAGGACGCAGGGCCGTTGCCGACGCCAAGTCGCGCTTTCCGCCAGAAAATCAGGCACGGAGGACGCAGGGTAACGCGAGGCGATCCGTGCCGCACTGGGTTGGGCACCCGATTCCGATGGAAGGTACAGTTTGTGTAAAGTAGTGACGCGAGGCGATCCGTGCCGCACTGGGCAACTAGGAAAATAAAGTGCCAAATAAGTCCCCGCCGAGCCTCAGAACAACACATGGAACAGATGGTTTTTACCAAGGGCAGAACTGACAATATTCAGGTACAGACAGACAGTGCCAACTCTACGCACCGGTTGACGTTCGATGGCGACGAATGGAACGCCGTCGCCGTTTTTGAAAAAAAATGGAATCCCGCACACAACACGCCGTTGCACATCCCCGAACCCGTACGAGTGATAAAAGAGAACGGGGTAGAAGAGATGCGATACAACAGCTCCGCGATGGAGCTAGGCAGGATCTACCAAGTGTTGTGGAACGGAAAGATGTACGGACTGCGAAAGACAGAGGGCGAGGTGGAGATTCTAAGGTTTTATCCGGACGATCATAAACATGGGGATTAGGGGCAGGTTCGGCTTGATCGAAGGAGCATACAAGAAAGAAGCGGCCTCCCTCTTGGTCTCGAAACCGTGCGAGCACGTCTTGTTAATAAAAGAGCGTGCGTTCAAAAAGGACATCTTGGTGATCATGCACGGCAAGGCCGACGGGTAAGCAAGCGTCACGGAGCATTTGATAGGGAGCGGGGTGAGCAGGTGACAAGGTTGGATCTAGAAGGAATAGTCGGCGACATCGAAAAAATGGGGTATGTGACCGTGGAGCTCAAGGACAGGTTGAAGCCCAGTTTTTACAAGCTTGGCGATGGCACGGTGGTGCGAGTGCTGATCAGCATCAACCACCTCACAAGCCACACCAAATCTCCACATGGATACAACATCAGCTGGAGCAGCGCGATAACGTGCCAAAAGAAAACAGACATCCTGAGAGATACACGCAGTTTGATCCGGCCAGCGTGCAATCCAACATATTGGACGACGATATGCAGTACGAGACACTTGTAGAGAATTTCAACAACTACTCGATAAACAACGGTATGACGGTGAGCGTCAAACCCGCAGTAACGCAAGTGGGTAAAACCAGATTTTGCACAGAAGACGGCGAGCTGATCTACGGAGTGAACGTCATGCCCGTGTTCAAGGTCACCAAGGGCGGCTAGACGGCGTTGCCCGGACGCGCGGCGCCCGCCCCGGACAAACCCGCCCGCCACCTCAGCGCCGCCTCGCGAGCATCACTGCTATCAGGATGCCGGCGGCAGTCGCAGCTGCCGCCGCGTGCCAGGGCTCGAAGCCGGATTCTGCGGCCGGCGCGGCGTGCTCGATCCCCGGTTCGGCGGCGGGCTCGCGCGTCAGATCCGGCGCGGGCGGCGGGCCAGCCTCCGGTTCGGGCTGCGCGGCTGCGGGCTCTGGCCCGCTTTCGGGGGGCGCGTCTTCCGCCGACAGCGTGCCGGGCCCGGTCTCCGGCCGCGGTAGCTCGGCGGCAGGCTCTCGGGTCACGGGCGGCTTTGCGGCAGGCCCTTCCGTCCCGGGCCGTTCTGCGGCAGGTGGCCCCGCGGCGGGCGCCGGCCCGAACGCCGTGAAACGGAAAGAGCCCGAGCACGAATCCAAGTCCAGCTGCCTAGAGTCGACGGCGTCCGGCGTGCTCTGGTGGACCGCCCGGACGTGCAGGGAGCGCGCGTCCGGCAGTATGGGTGCCGTCCAGACCGCCGAATCGGGCGCGCCGGCGCTCCGTTCGGAAGGGTGCGCCACGGTTCTGGCCCCCGCCTGCTCGAGCGTCACTATGATCCTTTCGGACGGCGAGGCGGTGACCGCCGCGTACGGCTCCTCGGAGCACCGCTCGTACGAGACCGAATGTATGACTGCCAGCTCGACGCCGACGCTGCCCGTGCCGCGCGCGGGGACGCCCGGGATCCGCGCAGGGGCGGCATCGTCCGGGGCGGGCCCGGACGCCGCGTGCCTGGCGCCGTCCGAGACGGACGGCAGGTCGGCCGCGCTCACGGGCGGGTGCGGCAGGCCCGTCGCGGCGCCGTCCTGCAGTGCCGGCGAATCGGAGAGCAGTCTTGCGGACGCGCCGGCGCGCGCGGAGTCGGACAGTGCGGGCGAGTCTGATTTGGCCGCCGAAGACAGGCGCGCGATCGCCGAATCGGCCAAGACGGGCGAGTCCGAGTCGAAGGCGGCGCGGGCGCTCTGCCACCGCGCAGAGTCGGACGGGGCCAGCAGGCCGGACGCGCCAAAGACGGATTTGTAGGCGCGGGCGGAGTCCGCCAAGACGGCCGTGTCCGATCCGATCCGCAGGACGGCGGCAGATCCGGAAGCAGAGTGGGAGAGGGTCGGCGAGCTGGACTGTACGATCCCGGATCTGAGCGCCCGCGCAGAGTCGGAAAACTGCGCGTGATCGACTTGACCCTGCACGAACAGGCCCGCGTACGAGGCAGAACTCGACGGCGCGGGCGAGTCCGAGACAGCGATTCCGGAACGGTACGAGCGTGCGGAGTCGGAAAAGACGGCCGTGTCCGAGGAGGCCGAGACCTTCATGTCCGCCCGGGAGGCGGAGTCGGAGAGGGTCGGCGAGCTGGACTGTACAAAGCCGGACTTGAAGGCTCGGGCGGAGTCCGAGATGTTCGCCGTGTCCGACGAGCCTGCGACTAGCATGCCTGCAAACGACGCAGAATCTGACAGGACGGGCGAGCTCGACTGCTCAAAGCCGGACTTGAAGGCTCGGGCGGAGTCGGACAAAGTAGACGCGTCGACGGATACGCTTACCCTCATGTCCGTGCGCGAGGCAAAGTCCGAGAGGGCCGGCGAGCTGGACTGTACAAAGCCGGACTTGAAGGCTCGGGCGGAGTCGGTAAAGACGGCGGTGTCCGAGGAGGCCGAGACCTTCATTTCCGTCAGGGCCGCGGAGTCCGATATGGACGGCGAGCTCGACCGTTCAAAGCCGGACTTGTACGAGCGGGAGGAGTCGGCAAAGACGGCGGTGTCCGAGGAGGCCGAGACCTTCATTTCCGTCAGGGCCGCGGAGTCCGATATGGACGGCGAGCTCGACCGTTCAAAGCCGGACTTGTACGAGCGGGAGGAGTCGGCAAAGACGGCGGTGTCCGAGGAGGCCGAGACCTTCATTTCCGTCAGGGCCGCGGAGTCCGATATGGACGGCGAGCTCGACCGTTCAAAGCCGGACTTGTACGAGCGGGAGGAGTCGGCAAAGACGGCGGTGTCCGAGGAGGCCGAGACCTTCATTTCCGTCAGGGCCGCGGAGTCCGATATGGACGGCGAGCTCGACCGTTCAAAGCCGGACTTGTACGAGCGGGAGGAGTCGGCAAAGACGGCGGTGTCCGAGGAGGCCGAGACCTTCATTTCCGTCAGGGCCGCGGAGTCCGATATGGACGGCGAGCTCGACCGTTCAAAGCCGGACTTGTACGAGCGGGAGGAGTCGGCAAAGACGGCGGTGTCCGAGGAGGCCGAGACCTTCATTTCCGTCAGGGCCGCGGAGTCCGATATGGACGGCGAGCTCGACCGTTCAAAGCCGGACTTGTACGAGCGGGAGGAGTCGGCAAAGACGGCGGTGTCCGAGGACGCGGCGGCCTTCATGTCCACGTCGGAGGCCAAATCCGAGAGGGCAGGCGAGCTGGAAGAGACGGAGCCCGACTTGAAGGCTCGGGCGGAGTCGGCAAAGACGGCGGTGTCCGAGGACGCGGCGGCCTTCATGTCCACGTCGGAGGCCGAATCCGAGAGGGCAGGCGAGCTGGACGGCGCGAGGCCGGACTTGTAGGAGCTGGCAGAGTCCGAGACGGCGGCGGAATTTGACAGGCTCGCGAGCGTCCTATTGTATGCCGACGCAGAGTCCGAGACGGCCGGCGAGTCCGTACGCGGGTGGCCGGACTTGTAGGCCCTATGCGAATCCAGAACCGACGGCTCGTCCTGGCCCAGCCCTATATGCACTCCCAGTTGCGCGCCGCTCACGCCGGCAAACCGGTTGCCCAGCGTGTCCTCGAACGCACTGCCGGATATGTCGAGGGTCAGCGGGCCGTCGCGTAGGTGAGCAAGCACCAAGCGGCGCGTCTGCTCTTGGGTAAGCTTTAGCGCCGTCGTGTCCGTATCCGAGCTCGGGCCCACGGCGCCGGCCAGGCGGGTGACGGTGTTGCGGCCCGCCACGGCGACGCCGCCCGCGCTGATCTCGGAGGCGTCCATCTGCTTGTCAAAGTCCAGGCGCAGCGTGCCGGTTGCAAGATCCAGCAGCGGCGTGCCCTCGAGCACCGGCCGTACCGCATCTATCTGTAGCGCCTTGGAAAACGAGAGCGACAGCGGCGCGCCCGGCGCCGGCAGGCCATGCACTGTCGTCTTGCTGGAGGCGCCCACGGTGCCGCCGCGCAACAGGAACGACCGCTCTGATACGTACCCCAGATCCGGCGACCTGTCCCCGTACTGCACGACGTAGCTGAACGCCAGCGTGTCGGTTCCCGAGCCCGAGACGTACCCCGCGTGCCTGTCGACGGCGCCGGTCTCCAGCAACAGCGTCGGCGTCCCGGTCACGTTGACCGGCTCGGAAAACTCCACTTCGATCTCGATCACGCTGCCCTAGCCGTACTGGCCGTCAGGCGTCCCGGAGCCGACCCGCGCGACGAACGCGGGGCGGATTTCCGACATGATGTGGACGGCGCCCGTGCGCTCGTGAAAGGGCGCGCCCACCGCGATCTCGGCGGCCCCGTCACCGTCGATGTCCGCCAGGGCGGCGACCGCGTCGCCGAACGTGGAGTCGGCGCCGAGCCTCAGCCCCGCCACGGTCGTCCCGTCTACAATATGCGCGCCCTTGACCGACCCGTCCTGGTTCAAGAGCAACACGTACGCAGAGCCCGCGCCCGGCGCGCCCACCAGCAGATCCTCCACCCCGTCGCGGTCCATGTCCCCCGCCGCGCCCAGGGAAGTGCCAAACTGCGCCTGATCGGCCAAGATCGGCACGTTCGGCGTGGAGGGGTTGATCTCGGCCGTGCGCTTCACTGTGCCGTCGGGATTTAGGTACAGTATGTGGACCGCGCCGGAGTTGGTCAGATCCCCATCGTCGTCTCCCAACGCGCCGACGGCCAAGTCGGCCACCCCGTCGCGGTCCAGATCGCCGAGCGTGGTAAGGGACGAGCCGAAAAAGTCGCCGCTCGTAAGCTGCGGGCCGTTGGCGGTGGAGGGGTTTATCTCGGCGGTCCTTTTCACGGTGCCGTCCGGATTGAGGTACAGTATGTGGACCGCGCCGGCAAGCGGGTACCCGCGGGTGGCCCTGTCGGCCCCCGCCGCGAGATCGGGCACCCCGTCTCGGTCGAGATCCCCGACGGCCGCAAGCGACGATCCGAACCCGTCGCCGACTGCCAGCACCGGGCCGTTTTCGATCGAGGAGTCGATCTCCACCGTCCTTTTCACGGTTCCGGTGGATGTCATGAGGAACAGGTGAACCTCGCCGGTGACCGTGCTGCTCCTCATGCCAGGCTGCCCGGTCCTGATGCTAAAGCCGGACGCGCCGGCCGCGATGTCCGCGGCTCCGTCGCCGTCGACGTCCCCCACCAGAGCTACCGACGAGCCCAGCGCGTCGGCCAGTCCTAGCTGCGGCCCGTTGGCGGTCGACGCGTTGATCTCTGCCGTGTTCTTCACGGTGCCGTCCGAGTTGAGGTACAGCAGGCGGACGGCGCCGACGCTCGAGGCGCCCTCGTCGTCTCCGGGCACCCCCACCGCGACGTCCGCCGTCCCGTCGCGGTCCATGTCCCCCAGCGAGGCGACGGACAGGCCGAAAGCGTCGGCGCGGGCGCCCCCCGAGTTGTCCAAGGTCGCAAAAGACGCCATCGTGCCGTTCCACAGCGGGGCCCTCGCCCCGAGGCGCACGACATGGACCGCGCCGACATCCGGGGCGCCCGCGTCGTCGCCCGGCGCCCCGGCGGCCAGGTCCGGCGCGCCGTCGCGATCCAAGTCCCCCACCATGGACAGCGACGAGCCGAACGCGTCGCCGGCGGCCAGCGAAGGTCCGTTGGCGGTCGACGCGTTGAACTCGATCGTCCGCTTCACGGTGCCGTCCGAATTGAGGTGCAGCAGGTGCACGGCGCCGGCGCGCGAGCCGCCCTCGTCGTCGCCCGGCGCCCCGGCGGCCAGGTCGGCCACGCCGTCGCGATCCAAGTCCCCGATCGCGGCCAGCGAGGAGCCGAACCCGTCGCCGCCCGCCAGCAAAGGTCCGTTGGCGGCCGAGGCGCCGATCTCTGCCGTCCTCTTTACCGTCCCGTCCGAATTGAAGTACAGCAGGTGGACCGCGCCGGCGTCCGCCGCTCCCCCGTCGTCGCCCGGCGCCCCGGCGGCCAGGTCGGCCACGCCGTCGCGATCCAAGTCCCCGATCGCGGCCAGCGACGAGCCGAACCCGTCGCCGCCTGCCAGTAAAGGTCCGTTGGCGGTCGACGCGTTGATCTCGATCGTCCGCTTCACGGTGCCGTCCGAATTGAGGTACAGCAGGTGCACGGCGCCCGCGTCGGGCGCCCCCCCGTCGTCGCCCGGCGCCCCGACGGCCAGGTCCGGCACGCCGTCGTAGTCCAGATCCCCCACCGCGGCCAGAGACGAGCCGAACGCGTCGCCGCCCGCCAGCGAAGGCCCGTTGGCGGTCGAGGCGTTGATCTCGATCGTGCGTTTGACGGTGCCGGTGGAGGTCAAGAGGAGCAGGTGGACGGCGCCCGCGTCGGGCGCCCCCTCGTCGCCGCCCGGCGCCCCCGCGGCCAGGTCGGCCACGCCGTCGCGATCCAAGTCCCCGATCGCGGCCAGCGACGAGCCGAACGCGTCGCCGGCGCGCAGCCGCGGCCCGTCCGCTGTACGGGCGTTGATCTCGTACGCCCGCTTTTCGGTGCCCGTAGACGTCATGAGCAGGAGGTGCACGGCGCCGGCGCGCGAGCCGCCCTCGTCGTCGCCAGGCGCCCCGGCGGCCAGGTCGGCCACGCCGTCGCGATCCAAGTCCCCGATCGCGGCCAGCGAGGTGCCGAACCCGTCGAATTCTTGCAGGCGCGCGCCCTCGGGCGTCAGGGCGTTTACCTCGGCGGCGCGCCTTACCGAGGCGTCCGGGTTCATGTACAGCACGTGGACCGTGCCGGCGTTGCTGCCGCCCGCGTCGTCCAAAATCGCCCCCGCCGCCAGGTCGGCCGTGCCGTCCCCGTCCAGATCCGCCGCCGCGATCGACGAGCCGAACCTGTCGAATTGGCCCAGATCCGGCCCGTTGGCGGAAGAGTCGCTGATCGCCGAAGCGCTCTTTACTGTGCCGTCCGGGTTCATGTACAGCAGGTGGACTGCGCCGCCGCGCACCGTCCCGCTGTCAAAGACCGCCCCCGCGGCCAGGTCCGGCGTCCCGTCCCCGTCGAAGTCCCCGACGGCGGCAAGCGAGGTGCCGAAATAGTCGTCTCTTGCAAGCGGCGGGCCGTTGGGGGTCGAGGCGTTGATCTCTACAGTCCTCTTTACTGTGCCGTCCGGGTTCATGTACAGCACGTGGACCGCGCCGGCGCGCGAGCCGCCCTCGTCGTCGCCGTAGGCCCCGACCGCCAAGTCTTCGGTCCCGTCCCCGTCCAGATCCAGGGCGGCAAGCGACGTGCCGAAATTGTCGTCTGCCGCAAGCGACGGGCCGTTGGGGGTCGAGGCGTTGATCTCTACAGTCCTCTTCACTGTGCCGTCCTGGTTCATGTACAGCACGTGGACCGCGCCGGTGCCGGTGCCGCCCTCGTCGTCGTCGTCCGCCCCGACCGCCAGATCTTTTGTTCCGTCGCCGTCCAGATCCAAGGCCGCCAGCGACCAGCCGAAACGGTCGCCATGTAAGAGCGAAGGCCCGTTCGGGGTCGAGGCGTTGATCTCTACAGTCCTCTTTACTGTGCCGTCCGAATTGAGGTACAGCAGGTGGACCGCGCCGGCGTTCTCGGCGCCCGCGTCGTCGTTCTGCGCCCCGACGGCCAGTTCCGTCACCCCGTCGCCGTCCAGGTCCCCGAGCGCGGCAAGCGACCTGCCGAAATTGTCGTTTGTCGCAAACGACGGGCCGTTGGGGGTCGAGGCGTTGATCTCGGCTGCCCGCTTTACCGTGCCGTCCGGATTGAGGAACAGCACGTGTACCGCGCCGGCGGCCGACCCGCTCACGTCGTCACCGATGGCGCCCACCGCCATGTCCGGCGCGCCGTCGCCGTCCAGGTCCCCGAGCGCGGCGGCAGACGAGCCGAACTCGTCGTTGGCCGCTATCACCGGCATGCCCCCGAAAGCGTTGATCTCCGAGGCACGGAGCGGGTACGCGTAGTTGCGCGCCAGCGCCTCGCTCCCCCCGAATTGGAGCAGCAGCGCGTGGGGGCCCGGCGTGTTGACGCGCACGGCAAGCTCGGACACGCCTCCGCCCCCGTACCCCGCAAAGACGAGCCTGTCACCGTCGCGCGCGGGGGCCGCGTCCCGCCCGCCCGCGTCGCGCAGCCACGCGAACGAGACGTCGCCCGTCTCCCCCACGACGGTGCCCTCGGCGCCCGACACGGCTAGGTCGTGCGCGCCCCGCACCTCGAACCGCACTGTCCACAGGCCGCCCACCTCGGGGTACGACTGCTGGTTGAGCACAGTTATGCCGTCCGCGTAGGCTGCCGGTGCCGCGCACGCGAAAAGCGCGGCAAAGACGGCGAGCCTAAAAGACAGCCCCCCCCCCCCCGCGATGCCGGGCGCGAGTCATGGCCGGCATCGTCGAAAGTCGCGGGCAGAGATCCAGCACTGCGCTCTGGCGTCATTCTCGTCGGCGTGCGAAATCCCGGGCTTCCTTTTATAGACATATCCGGGGCCGGCGCGCCCCTAACGCGGATCCCGGCCGGGCGCGATCGGTCAGTCCCCGACGGAGCGGCCTTGGATCCGCATTTTTCAAAACCGACTTATTGGACTGCCCCCGCGCCGCCCCGTGTACTTGGACTGGAACGGCGCCATGGCCGACCTTGCGAGGGCGCGCGACGCGGGGCTCTTCGCCCTCATCATAGGCCCAAAGGGGACCGGCAAGACCACGCTGGTGCGCGACTTTGCGGAGCGGTCCGGCGCCGCCCTCCAGACGGTCAATTTCAGCCTCAGGACGCGCGAGAGCCACCTCGTCGGCGCAAAGACCCTCGAGGGCGGCTCGGTCGGGTTCGACGACGGGGTGCTGGTGCGCTCCATGAAGGGCGGCGGGATGCTGTACCTCGACGAGATCAACGCGGCCGAGGCGGACGTGCTGGTCCGGCTCGACGAGGCCCTCGACGACAGGCGCCAGATAGTGCTGAAAGAATCGTCGGGCGAGACGGTGCGCGCGGCGGACGGGTGGTTCGTCGTCGGCACCATAAACCCGCTCACGCACGCGGGCACCAAAGAGCTGCCGCCCCAGGTGCTCAGCCGCTTTCCCGTCCGCATAAGGCTAGAGTACCCCCCGCCAGACGTCGAGGCGCAGATAGTAGAGAGGCACGCCCCCGGCGCCGACCCCGAGCAGGCCTCGCGCGGCATCGCCCTGGCCGGCACCCTCAGGGAGGCCGCCGGCGTCGAGGAGCTGGAATACTCGCCCAGCCTCAGGGAGACCATATCCTTCGCAAAGCTTGTCTCGGGCGGCCTGCCCGAAAAGGAGGCGGCCATGCTGGTCTTCGGCAACGTGTACTCCCAGTGGGGCGAGTCAGAGTACCGCAAAGTCTCGGACGTCATATCGTCGATGTTCCCATGATAGAATACGCTTTCCTCGCGGGGCGCTGGTCGGGCAGGCGCGTGGCCGTGTCGGTGGGCGGCAACGGGCCGCCCGCGTCGCGGGCCGGCGCCGTCGCGCTGCCCTCCGAGGAATCGTACCCCGGCGCGGAACCGGACAGGCGCAGGCAGGCGCGCGCGGCCCTGTGGCAGGAGGCTGTCAGGCAGCGCCACTGCGCCGAGTTCCAGGGGGGCGAGCACGCCTTCGGGTTCATACTCAACGCCATGGAGGCCAGCAGGTGCGAGGCGCTCGGCCTGCGCGAGTGGCGCGGCATGGCGGGCGAGGCCGCGTTCGCGCGCGCCTGGGAAGGGGCGCGCAGGCCCGGCGTGGAATCGTTCTACGGGCGCGCAAGGATGGTCGAGGCGTTCTACCAGGCGTTCCGGTTCGGCCGCGTCCGCGGGCGCATGCAGCCGAGCCACCTCGAGAGGGCGCACGAAGCGGCGCGCCTGGCGCGCGAGGCCATAGACGAATCCCTGCAAGCGGGCCTTGGCACGCCGCACGTAAAGTCGCGCGTGCCCACGATCATAAAGGCGCTGGGCATAGACCCGCTGCTGAGCGTGCCGGCCGTGCCGCTGATCCCCAAAAGTGGCATGGCCCTCGACGAGCGCGATCTGCGGCGCGAGCTTGAAAGGGACGGCCTCGAGAGCCCCGACAGGGCCGGCGAGATCATGCGCGCGGGGGGCGCCGGCGAGGCGGCCGAGCCGGCGGGCGGCGACGGGGAGGTCTCGGAAGGGGTAGAGGTGCCCGGCCCCGGCGGCGACGGCGAGCTGATACGCGACGCCGACCTGGTGGCCAGGCTCAAATCGAGGTTCAGGCGCCTGCGCTTCGGCTGGCGCGAGGCGCAGGGGGCCTCGGGCGACGAGTTCGACGGCGACGGGTACATCGACGGGTCGGGCCCGTTCCTGTCCGATTCCAGGGCGGCCGTAAAGTCCAACGTGATGGTGCTGCTTGACCACTCGTCGAGCATCGCGGACTGGCAGTCAGAGTACAAAAAGGCCACGCTGGCGCTGTGCGAGCTGCTCGCGTACGTGCGCGCGCGCTTTTCGGCCTACGCGTTCGGCGCGCGCGGCAGGGAGACGGTCTGCTGGCTCGTAAAGCCGGGCGGGGCGCGGTGGGGGCGCCTGCACGCGGACAGGCTGGCGCGCGTCTCGGCTTCCGGCTCCACGCCGCTCGCCGAGGTTTACGGCAGGATGATGCCGGCCCTGCAGTCGGCGAGGCCCGACGTGCTGATCACGCTGACGGACGGCGAGCCGTCCGACGCGGCGGCCGCTCGCTCGGCCATCAGGGCCATAAGGAGGCTGGGCGTGAGGGCCTCGGCCGTCGGCCTCGGGCCCGACACGGTCAGGGCCACGGCCATCGCGCTCAACCTGGGCGGGCTCGGCTACGAGAGGGCCGTCGCGGTCAGCCGCCTGCAGGAGCTGCCCGGCAGGGTCATGTCGCTCTTGGACAGGTGAGCGGGCCGCCGGTCGGGCCGCGCCCGCCGCCGGGCGCATGTCTTCCGATCGGCCAAGCCCCCGCATTCTAGACGCATGTGCGTGCGAGGCCAAGCCGAGCCTGCTTTGGCAGACACCCGTACAGCCGGGTGATCGTGTGGTTAATAAGGGAGTTGCTGGCCTCCCGAGGACATGGCTACGGAATCAAGCGTTGAAGACATCGTCTTTGACGACGGAGAGAGAATCGAAATCGCCTGTTCGTATCCCGACGCCGAAACTGCCATAAAGGCGCTCCATGGATTTGTAGGAGAGGGGAATGAATAGGAAATTCATTTCTTTTTCTTTGGACTTCAAAAAGCAGTACACAAACAGAGACAAGAGAGTTCGTAATGAAATTGACGACATTGTTAGGGGCTTGACAGAAATCGTAAGACATGTCATAAAAAAGGAGCTCCCGTTCAAAAAGATGAAGATCACGCTACGCATAAAGTCATCCAAGGAAGTGCTGAGCGTGATAGTTATGCCAGTCCCCAGAATCATAATACGGCGCATCGAATAGGATGCCCGGCGTCGGGGACGCAAATTTGAGGATGTGCGCAGGCCAAACGCGCAGTCGCGTGCGTCCATGTCGTTGATGTTCGTTTACGCGCGTTTTGTGTACGTTCTGTCGGTCGTGAAAGATTTAACCCGCGCCCGTCTTGGCAACGTGCAGGGCAAAATCTTCACCCCTCTCCAACAGGTCCGGGCTTGTTTACACTCGGCAAGCACAAGGTGCGATTGAACAGGGTTGCAACCCGCACGGATTTTCCGAAACCGGATGCAGGTTCCTAGCAGTTGGAGTGACCCGGCGGCACCGGCGGGCTAGGCCGCACGCATGACGAATGCGCCGTTTTTTGCCACGTCAAGGCCCGCCGTCATGGATCGCCCGCCGGCCGGACTTTGGTTAACCGCCTCAAGAAACAGTTAAGAGGGCGCCCCCGGAGGTGGTCGCATGGCAGGCGCGTGCACAAAGTGCAAGTCCCCGATACCGGACGGCGAGCAGCTGGAGCCGGCGGCCGCAAAGTACCCGTGCTGCCCCAAGTGCTGGGCCGAATGGAAGGAGTACCGAATCATGGTGATGAACGAGATGCACCTGGACATGTCGATGGCAGACCACCGCAAGGTCCTCAAAAAGCACGAAAAGGTCTTCGCCGGCGTGCTGACCCCCGAGGGCGACGTGGTGGATTTTGCCGACGAGGAGAACCGCAACCCCGAATCTACGCCCAAATGACGGCGCGCGCGCTCTCGGGCACCAGAGCCATGACCGTCCTGCGCTCGCCCTCGTCCAGCCCGCCGGCCGCCTCGCGGATGGAGGCGCATATGCGGCCACGCTTTTGCGCGTCCAGCGACAGGAGCGATCCCAAAAGCCCGTCGGCGTGGAACTCGGCCACGCGGGCCGGCTCCCTCGCCGCCTGCCTCAGGTACCTGGAGAATATCTCCAGACGCTCCGGTCCGGTAAAGTCCGAGAGCACCTCGAGCCACGTGACGAGCAACTTTTCGAGCGTGTGGAACGGCATCGCGGGCCCGGCAAGCAGGGCGTTTCGCACCAGCTCGTCCCTTTCGGGGACGGGCAGGGTGTAAAACTCGCGCATCCTCCTGTACAGTATCGGCTTTCTCAGAAAGTCGGGCAGGCTCGCAAGGCTCGATATGATGCTGCCGGCGTGATCCACGCCGGCCGGGAAACCGGGCCATTAAAGTGCCTACCGTCCTGGATCCGGCGGCCGTCGAAAAGTTCACCCCGCGTAGCAGGCGGGGCGGAATCTAGATCGGCCGCGGCAGGCGGTTCCCGCGTCAGGCCGGCGCCGCTGCCCGACGACCCGCCGCCGCGGCAGTCCCGGAAAGGCGCGCCTGCGGGTACGCGCAACGGCCAACGCGCCAGAGCCGCACGCGGGAAAAGACATCGCTTGGCAGACCGGAGCCGCGCGGCCGGCAGGCGAGACGGCACTGCCCGCCCCGGAGCCCGCCCGGGCACCGCATACACAAATACCCCCGCCGCGCCCATGCCCCCGTGATAATAAGCCGCACGCCGCTGCGCGTCAGCTTCCTGGGAGGGGGCACCGACTATCCGGAGTGCATATCCGAGCACGGCCCCGGCGCGGTGCTGGGCACCTCGATAGACAAGTACCTGTACTGCTCGGCGTCGAGGTTCTACAGCGGCCTGTTCGACTATTCCATACACCTCTCGTACAGGACCGTCGAGCGGGTAAGATCCCTAGATCAGATACGGCACGCGCCCATGCGGCGCTGCCTGGAATACGTGGGCATACAAAACGACGTCGAGGTCGGGCACACGGCCGAGCTGCCCGCCTACTCGGGCCTCGGCTCGTCTTCGGCCTTTGTGGTGGGCCTGCTCAACGCGCTGTACTGCCTAAAAGGGCAGAGGATCGAACCGCTCGAGCTCGCCCGCCGCGCCATACACGTCGAGCGCGAACTTCTCGGCGACAACGTGGGCCTGCAGGACCAGACGCTGACCTCGGTCGGCGGGCTGAACTTGGCCGAGTTTGGCGGGCCGAATGACATACGCGTGCGCCCCCTGCGGCTGGAACCGGGCAGGTCGGCCGGCCTCAACGCGCACCTCGCCATGTACTTTACGGGCATACAGAGGCGCGCCTCGGACGTGATAGCGGGCCAGGTGAGCAGGGCGCGGCAGAACGCGGGCAGACTGGGGCGCATGCGCGACATGGCGCGCCGCGGGGCCGATCTCTTGGAGTCGGGCGAGGGCCACGGCGGGCTCGACGAGTTCGGCGCCCTGGTCGGCGAGGGGTGGCGGCTCAAGCGCGGGCTGGGCGCGTCGGTCTCGTCCGACGCCATAGACAGCATGTACGAGAGGGGCATGTCGGCGGGCGCCTACGGGGGCAAGCTGCTCGGCGCCGGGGGCGGCGGCTTTCTGCTCTTTTTCGTGGCCCCCAGCAGGCGGGCCGAACTGGACGCCGCGATGAAGGATCTGACGCAGGTGCCCGTAAGGACGAGCGCGCGGGGCAGCTCCGTAATAGAGGGGTTTTCGGACAGGACGTAAGCTTTCGGGCCGCCACGATCTGCGGGGCCGGTCGGCCGCTGCCCGCACTTGCCTGCGCGCTCACGCTTTGAGCGCGGCGGCCGCGTTCGCCCGTCCCGCGCCGTCTCGGCCGCCGGCATAAGTTTTTGAAAGGCGGCATCTGCGAATTCGCAGATGGGGGGAGAGCCGAAGGCCGGCAGCGTGTACGGGCACGAATGCGCCCTGGCCTCGCGCAGAATGCCGCGCAGTCTAAAGCCCTACATGAACAGGAAGAACCGCATGGACGGCCTCGCCCTGTCCGGCATGGTGCCCGAGTCCTCCGTGCAGGCCGTGTTTTTCGATCCCCAGTACAGGGGCGTGCTGGACAAGATGTGCTACGGCAACGAGGGCAAGAGCCGCGGAATCCAGAGGTGCGTCATGAAGCAGATGGCCGAGGGCGTGATACTGGAATTCCTGCGCGGCATAGACCGCGTGCTGGTTCCGAGCGGCACGCTGTTTCTGTGGGTGGACAAGTTCCACCTAGTCGAGGGCGTCTCCGGCTGGACGGAAGGCACTAGCCTGAACGCAGTGGACATGATCACTTGGAACAAGGACAGGATTGGGATGGGTTACAGGACGAGGCGGTGCTCCGAGCACCTGGTCGTGTTGCAAAAGGCCCCGAAACGGGCCAAGAACGTGTGGCGCGATCACGGGATACCCGATGTGTGGTCTGAAAAGATATCCGGCAAAAACCACACACATGCCAAGCCGGTAGAGCTGCAGGCCAGGCTGATCGGGTGCGTGACCACGCCCAACGGCGTCGTGATGGATCCGGCGGCGGGCGGATACAGCGTGCTCGAGGCGTGCAAGAGTGCAGGCCGCGACTTTATCGGCTGCGACCTGCGCTGACGCGATCCGGACGCCGAGCCGGGCGGCAGCTCTGCCCGACAGCGGCTCGCACTTTTCTCCCGGATCCGCGCTCCGACGATCGGGGCCGGAACCGGACTTGAAAAGCGCGCGGCGGCGAGCAGAATAGTGAGCGCGGGCGCGCCCGGCTACATGTGCGAGCCGGGCGGTTTCGCGGGCCTCGCAGGCCGCACGAGGGCAAGTCCGCGGCCGTCACGTGCGCCTCCCGGCGCCCTCCGGCGGCAGGCCCGCACTTGCGCGCACTGCTAGGCGCCCGTACAAAACTAAAATTGCGGGCGCCCGGCCCCCTCCCCGTGGCGTGCACGGTGGTCGTGGGCGGGTTCTTCGGAGACGAGGGCAAGGGCAAGATAATATCGTACCTCGCCTCGCGCGACCGCCCGTCCATAGTGGTGCGCGGCGGCGCCGGGCCCAACGCGGGCCACACCATACGCGACGGCGGCCGCACCTACAAGGTGCGCATGCTGCCCAGCGGGTTCCTGCAGAGGGGCGCGCGCGTCATGATAGGGCCCGGCGTGGTGGTGGACCCGGTGGTGCTGCTCTCCGAGATAAAGGAGTTCGGCGCGGGCGGCCGAATCCTGATAGACCGCCGCTGCGGCGTCATAGAGCGCAAGCACGTGGAGGCCGACTCCGCCGGAAGGCTCAAGGAGGGCATAGGCAGCACGGGCTCTGGCACGGGGCCCGCCAACGCCGACAGGGCCATGCGGGTACTGCGCCTGGCCGGCGAGGCGGACGCCGTATCGGAGTACATAGGCGACGTGCCCGCCGAGGTCAACCGCGCGCTGGACAAAAAAAAGGACGTACTGGTCGAGGGCACGCAGGGCACGTTCCTGTCGCTGTGGCACGGCACGTACCCCTACGTCACCTCCAAGGACGTGACCGCCTCGGGCGTATGCGCCGACGTGGGGATCGGGCCCACCCGCGTCGACGATGTAATGGTGGTCTTCAAGGCGTACGTCACGCGCGTGGGCACCGGGCCGCTTGGCGGCGAGATGGCGCCGGCAGACGCAGAGGCGCGCGGATGGGCAGAGTTCGGCACCGTGACGGGCAGGCCGCGCAGATCCGCAGAGTTCGACATGGGCCTCGCGCGCAGGGCCGTCATGCTCAACGGGGCCACCCAGGTAGCCATAACGAAGATGGACGTCGTTTTTCCGGGGTGCGCCGGCGCCACCTCTTACGATCGGATCGGAGAAGGCGCGCGCGCGTTCGTGCAGAAGGCAGAGGCCGAGCTGGGCGTGCCCGTCGCGCTGCTCGGGACCGGCCCGTCCGTGTCGGACGTGGTAGACAGGCGCGCGCCCGCCCGCCCCGCGTAGGCGGCGCGCCCGCCCAAGACTTAATTTGCCGGCGCGCCGGCGAGGCCTCGTGGAAGGCTTTGCCCCCCGCATGAAGGCCGCCGCAGAGGCGGGCGGCCGCGTCATACTTGCTTGCGACGACGAGATATTCGCCGGCTCCAAGGGCAAGAGGTTCCTCAAAAGGATGGAGGGGCGCGCGTGCGCCGTAAAGATAAACATGCACCTGCTGCTGCCGCTCGGCGCCGCCCGCATAAGCGGCATCGTCTCGGCGGCCGCCGGCATGGGGATGCTCTCCATCGCGGATCTAAAGCTCAACGACATCCCGGACACAAACTCGGCCGCGGCCGAGAGCCTCTGGAAGATGGGCTTCGACGCCCTCATAGCCAACCCCTCGATGGGCCCCGCGGCCCTCTCGGAGCTGGTCGCGGGCGCCCACGAAAAGGGGCGCGGCGTCGTGGCCCTGTGCCACATGAGCTCGCAGAGCGCGCGCAGGTTCTACGATATGCGCTCGGGTGCCCGCCGCGTCCACCAGACGTTCCTGGACTGGGCCTCGGAGGCGGGCGCCGACGGCGTGGTGGCCGGCGCCACGTTCCCTAGGATAATATCGGAATGCAAGGAAAGATCCCCCGGCATGGCCGTCTATTCACCCGGCATCGGGGCGCAGGGCGGCGACGCGCGGCGCGCCGTAAAGGCCGGCGCCGACTACCTCATAGTGGGCCGCTCTCTGCTGCGCGCGCTGGATCCGCGCTCGGCCGCATCGGACCTCAACATGTAGCCGCGCGCCGAGTCGAGCAGCCTGCGCGCGTTCTCGAACGTGGCCTTTTTGCGCGCGGCCGGCATCGGCTCCCAGCAGTACGCGCGGTGCTCCTCGGAGAGCACGACGCGCGAGGTGCGCGTGCGCGCCAGGAAAAAGACGACGGACTTTTCGACCGGCCGGCCGCCCGGCGCGTAGAACCGGTACCGGACCGTCTTTTTGAAGCCCGGATCGAACTCCAGGTCCGTTATGCCCGTCTCCTCGCGCGCCTCGCGCACCGCCGCCTGCACGTCCGTCTCTTCCCCCTCGACGTGCCCCTTTACAAAGTCCCAGTGGCCCTGCGGGTAGTTTAGCAGCAAAAACAGCGGCCCCCCGGAACCCCGGCGGTACACCAGCGCGCCGGCGGACCTGGCGCGCAGCGGCCCGCGCCCGTCCCTCCTCACCTGCCCGACCTCCTCTTGCGCCTCTGGAACGTCCGGATGGCGCGCATCAGGTCTATCTTGCGGAACTCGGGCCAGAATATGTCCATGAAGACCAGCTCGCTGTAGGCGCTCTGCCACATGAGGAAGCCGCTCAGGCGCTTCTCGCCCGACGTGCGCAGTATCATGTCCGGCTCGGACTGGGGCAGGTGGGACGTGTACAGGTTCTCTTCGATGTCGCGCTTGCTTATCGATTCGACCTCCAGCGAGCCGTCCTTTATGCGGGCGCCTATCTTGCGCACCGCGTCGACCAGCTCGTTCTGCCCCCCGTAGGCCAAGGCGATGTTGAGGAAGCGCCGCTCGTAGCTGCGCGTGGCGGAGTCCAGCTTTTCGAGCATCTCGCGTATGCTGGCCGGCAGCAGGTCGGTCCTGCCTATCCCCTTGACGCGCATCCTGTTGCGGTGTATGCGCGGATCGCGGTACAGCTTTTCCAGCCTGCGCAGTATCAGCTCGAACAGGCCGTCCAGCTCCGAATCCGGCCGCTCGAGGTTCTCGGCAGAGAGCGCGTACAGCGTCACTATGCGTATGTCCAGCTCTTCGCACCAGTCCAGCAGGTTCTCGACCGCGTCGGCCCCGCGGCCGTGGCCGTCGGCCCCCCCCAGGTTGCGGCGCGCCCACCGCCGGTTGCCGTCCAGTATCAGCGCCATGTGGTTGGGCATGTCGCCCCTGCGCACGTCCCTCTCCAGCTTGCCCGAGTACAGCCGGTACAGCCCCGAGGCTCCCAGTATGACCTCCTTGGCCCTCCCCATGGCCCGGCGCCCGGGCCCGTCTACAAATATTGCTATCGGTGCCCACCTGAAGCATTATAACGGCTCGGCGGCCCCCGCGCGCCGGATTGAGGACAGTTCTTGCCGCCCTGCTGCTAGCAGCGCTGCCGGCCGCCTGGGCGCTCGAAGCTTCGACGGACAACCAAGTGTACTCGGACGGCAGGCCGCTGTTCGTGTACGGGACCGCGCCGGCCGGCGAGGACGTCATAGTCAGGCTCGTCTCGCCTGACCGGACCATACCAAAGTTCGACCAGGTGCGCGCCGGCACCGACGGCGAGTTCTGGCACGCGTTCATGACCTGGCCTGCCTCCTCGGTGGAGCTGCCCTACGGCACCTACACGGTCGAGGTGATATCGTCCGACGGGGAATCGGTGGCCATACCGGTGACGTTCTCGCAGACCACCGAGCTCGAAGAGGCGCCGGTCGTGCGGCGCGTCAACACGCTGGTGTACGCGCCCGAGACCGGCGCTGCCGGCGCGCCCATGCGCATATTCGTCCAGGTGACCAGCGACGGGCTGCTCGTCGGCCAGAACGATCCGGGCGCGCTGCTGCGCACCTCGCACGTGCACCTGCCCGGCGGCCAGGCCGTCGACATGTCCGGCTCCTTCCAGACCCTGCACAGCGGCCTGTACTACGCCGACTACACGCCCGAATCGGTGGGCACGTACGTCTTTCACGTGGTCTCGTTCCACCAGGGCAGCGTCTCGCACGGCTCGGCCGCCGCGACGGTCCTCTCGGAGGACATCGGCGGCATATCGGAGGGCATATCCGACCTCAACAGCGTGCTGCACGAGACGTCCCAGGAGCTGCGCACGCTGAAGTCGGACGTGGCCGAGTTCGACGCGACGCTGAAGGGGGCCAGCTCCAACATCGAGGCCGGCGTGGGCTCCATATCCGAATCCGTGCTGACCACGGCCGAGGCCTCCTCGCAGCTCAACTCGCTGCTGATACCCGTCGTCACGTCCATCGGGATCATAGTGGCGCTGCAGGTGGCCATACTGGCGAGGCGCAGGTAGATGCGGTGGGCGCGCGCGGCGGTCCTGCTCGCGGCCGCCCCCGCCCTGGCGTGGGGCCTCGGCGCCGACATGGCGCCGGCAGGCGAGGGGCCCGGGATCGAGTTCGAATCGTCCATAGCCCAGATCCCCGCCTCGGCCTCGGGGCAGCACGCCGCGCGGGTGCTCGTCTTCGGCTCCGGCGCGCCCCCCCAGCTGCCCGGCGTCTCGGTGTACTCGCCCCACGGGTTCTTTTCGGTGGCCACCGTACCGCACGGCTCGATCCCGGCGCTGAAGGCCCGCGGCCACGCGGTCATGGCAGACTTTATGGTGGAGCTGGACGGGGGCTACTCTCTGGGGCCGGCCGCGCAGGCAGGGCAGAGCAGCTCCACGTACACCGGAAAGGGCTCCACGGTGGCCATAGTGGACACCGGCGTGGACTTTTCCAACCCCGACCTGCGCGGCTCGCTTGCGCGCGACGCGCGCGGCCACCCCGTCATGCTCGACGCCGACGGGCAGGGCATCGTGATAACCAACGCCACGTTCTACGCCCACATCGACGGCGACGGGATACTGCGCAACTATCCTGGGCCCCTGCCGGAGAACGCCACTGCGTCGGTGTACAGGAACCCGGACGGCGTGTTCCTGGACATAGAGCGCGGCGGCGAGGGCACCACCATCTGGGTGTACAACTCTTTCTACCCGCAGGCAGGCGAGGAGCCCGTCTTCGAGGCGGTGCTAAACAACGACATGAAGATAGGCGAGAGCCACCGCGACTACATCAGGTCGCTGAGCGGGGTGTACCACCTGGGCGTGGCCTACCAGGGCGCGCTGTCGGGGAGCCTGGCCAGCCTGCAGCTGGTCCCCCTGCTGGTGACCGACCCCAACGTGGAGGGAGTCTACGACACGGTCACGGCCGACCTGTCGACCTCGTGGGGCGACTATACGGATTCGGACGAGCTTGACTTTGACTTTACCGACGAGCGCCCCGCGATACTGGGCAGCGGCAACGAGTTCCTGGTGTACGATTCGGACGGCGACGGGCGCGACGACTACAGCGCCGGGGCCGTCGGCGCGCGCGTGCTCGACGTGTACGCGGCGGTGCAGCGCAACGCCACGGCGCGCGTGCACGACGCGGCCAACGCGGTCAACGGCACGCTGCTGCCCCCCATAGACCCCGAGGGCAACTTTGTGGGGCTGATGACCGACTTTGACGGGCACGGGACGGCCAGCGCCGGCACCGTGGCCTCGGCGGCCCAGTCGTCCTACGACGTGTACGGCAACGGCACAGAGTACTCGGTGCGCGGCTCGGCGCCGGGCGCCTCGATACTGCCCGTAAAGTCGATATGGTTCGGCGACACGGTGTACGCGTGGCTCTGGGCGGCCGGCTTCGACAACGAGGGGACCGAGTGGGTGTTTTCGGGCAGGCCGCGCGCCGACGTCGTCTCGAACAGCTGGGGCCTGTCCAACTTTCCGGACCTCGGAGCTCCCCCGGGCCTCGACGTGCTCTCGCTGGCGATGGCGGCTCTGTCCGCGCCCGGCTCGCTCGACGACGACTATCCGGGGGTGCTGATGGTCTCGAGCGCGGGCAACTCGGGGCCCGGCTACGGCACCCTGGGCGCCCCCAACGCCTCGCCGCTGGGCCTGACCGTCGGCGCGTCGACGACCAACGCGTACGTGGGGTACGGCCCGTTCAAGGACCAGCCGCGCTTCGGCAACTCGACCGAGCACGGCGGCCACCTGGCCGACTTTTCGTCGCGCGGCCCCGGCGCGCTGGGCGACCCAAAGCCGGACATCGTGGGGCCCGGCGCGTACTCTTTCGTGCCGTCCAGCGTGCTGCGCGCGGACCCCGAGGACGAGCCGTTCTCGCTGTACGGCGGCACGAGCATGGCCGCGCCGGCCGTGGCCGGCGCGGCGGCCGTGGTCATGGAGGCCATGCGCGAGGAGGGCCTCTGAGGCGGATCCGTTCTCGGTAAAGAACATACTCTTGTCCACCGCGCGGGACATGGGCAACGATCCCTACTCGCAGGGCGCCGGGCTGTACGACACCGATTCCGCGCTGGGGTACGTCTCGGGGTCGGGCCCGTTCGCCGTGTACAACGACGCCTCGTACGCCAACGTACGCGGGGCCCTCGAGGGCGCCGTCCAAAAGACCAACTCGACCGAGCTGCAGCTGGGGCGCTTTTCGCTGCCCCCCCGCGACTTTCCCATGACCTCGTGGTTCGGCGGGCACGTCGAGCCGGGAGGCACGAGCACCGCCGAATTCACGATATCGAACAGGTCCGCCGAGCCCATACAGGTCGGGGTCTCGGCGGTGCGCCCGCACGTCGTGCAGCAGAGCTCCGCGCATGGGACCACCGAGCCGCGCGTCACCGAGCCCGGCTACGAGGCGCCCGAAGACGGCGAAGAGGCGTACGCGCCAAACTACGTGCCGCTCTCCGAGGTGCGCGAGTACGCCGAGCTGGGGGCGTTCTACGAGCCCGTCGGCATACCCGACGGCGCCGACATGATGGTGCTCAACGTCAGCTTTGAAATGGACGAGTTCATGCCCGAGGCCGACGAGTACGCCGACAGGCTGTCCATAGCCTCGGTGTACGTTTACGACTGGCACGACCGCGACGGCGACGCGCGCGTGACCAGCGACGAGCTGGCCATGGTCTCGCGCGGCGGCTCGTGGGGGACCGTGCAGGAGCTGCGGCTGAGCGATCCGGCCTCGCTGTTCTCCGGCGTGCCCCTGGTCGGCATATACCCGGTGCCCGTCGACTTTTCGTACTGGCGGGGCCAGACCGACCAGGACGCCGAGCCCATGGACTACACGCTGACCGCCACCTTTTACGCCGACGCCCCCTGGGACGCGGTCTGGACCAGCTCGCGCACGGCCTCGGTGCCGGCCGGCGGGACGGCCACCATAGACGCCTCGATAAAGGTGCCCGAGGGGACGCCCACCGGGGCCTACCAGGGGTTCCTTGAGTTCAGCAGCGCCACGTATTCTGCCAGGGCGCCGGTCTCGTACGCGGTCGCCGAGCCGGTCTCGGCCGGCTCGCGGGTGCTGGTGTCCGGCTCCTCCAGAGCAGCGTGGTGCACGGGCCCGGATACATAAAGGGGGCCTTTGACATGTCGGCGCGGTACATGGCAGGCGACTGGCGCCAGTACTATTTCGACGTGCGGGATCCGGGCGTGGAGTCGGCCGTGCTGGACCTGTACTGGGAGGACGAGCGCACGAGCGCCTCGGTCTTCGTTGCCGCGCCGGACGGGCGCATCGCCTCGACCAGCACGCCGTCGGGGGCGTTCGGGCACTTTATCGGCTGGCCGTCGCTGGACTGGCTCGGCACCACGGGGTTCAGCGAGGGCGGCGGGTTCTACCCGGTGACCTCGAGGAATTCGACCTCCACGGCGGTGCACGTGCCGGTAAACCAGACCGGCGTCCATTCGGTGCTCGTGCATTCGACGCTGTTCGGGGGAAGCTCCGTGACCGAGCCGGTCGCCCTCGAGGCGCGGTTCTACGGGCCACGATAGTGCCAAGCCGCGGGGCCAGGTTTAAGGCTCGGATCCGGGGCGGGGGCGCGTGGAGGCCGACGCGGTCGTAGTCGGGGCGGGCGTCTCGGGTCTGTGCACGGCGGCCCTGCTGTGCGGCGAGGGCGCCAGGCCCCGCGTGGTGGAGGCGTCCGGGCGCGTGGGCGGGCGGACCTCGTCTTCGGAGTTTCGCGGCCACATACTGGACAACGGCTTCCACATCATGCCCTTCTACAAGGCCTCGGCGCTGTACGGCGTGCTGCGCAGGCTGGGCCTCGAGGGCAGGCTCGAGTTTGCCGGCGTGGACCGCATAGCGTTCTGGTCGGGCGGGCGGTTCTCAAAGTACCCGCGCGGCATAGGCGACCTGCTCAGGATGGACATGATGCCGCCGGCCAGCCGCCTGCGGCTGCTGCGCGTCATCCTCCCGATGGCCTTTTCGAGCATGGACGCGGCCGCGCGCCACGACCGCACGCCGCTCTCGTCGGTGACCGGCAGGCTGGACGGGGGCGGCAAAGCTTTCTTCGAGGCCGTCTGCATGCTGGCCTTTGCCGATATACCCGAGAGGGTGGCGCTGGGCGAGTTCGTGCGGACCATGATCAGGGCCAACCCGTTCCGCGGCGGCACCAGCGAGTTTGCGTACCCCGCGCGCGGCGGCTACGACCGCATCTGCGAGGTGCTCGCGCAGTACGTGCGCGAGAGGGGCGGCACCGTCGAGACGGGCGCCAGGGCCAGGCGCGTGGCCGTAAAGGGCGGCCGGGCCGCCGGCGTAGAGATGCAGGACGGGCGCTTCCTCGAGGGGAGGTGCACCGTCGTCTCGATGCCCGCCTACGACGCGGTCAGGGAGCTGTTCGAGCCCGGCGATCTGGGCATCGCCTTTGCCGAAAGGGCAGAAGAGCTCGACTCGGCCACGGCCGTCGTCGAGACGCACTACTGCACCTCCGAGCTTCCCGACCGGCGGCAGGTTGTCTTTCCGGTGGGCGCGCAGCGCGCGGCAAAGGGCGTGTTCTTCGTCTCCAACATCGCCCCGGCCGTCTCGCCTCCCGGCGAGCACCTGCTGATGGCCGGAACGCCCGTCTCGGCCGCCGACGCAAAGAGCAGCTCCGCCATATCCAGGATAAACGCAAAGATGAGGGGCGAGATAGCCGAGATATACCCCGGGTTCGAATCGTCGCTCTTGTGGGAGCGGCCGATGGCTTGGAGCAAGGTCGAGGCAGTCTCGAAGGGGCCCGGCATGGTATGGAAGGACAAGTGCCCGCACGTCTGCCCGGACGTGGACGGCCTGTTCTTCGTGGGCGACTCTACGGTCGGCCACGGCATAGGGACCGATTCGGCCGCGCACAGTTCGGTGCTGTGCCACCCGAGGATAACGGAGTTTCTGCATGGTTTAAAGGACGCGCCCCCGCACCCGGGCGGGCCGCGATGAAGAATCAGAGTTATGCCTGACACGTGATGAAAAGGCATTTGACCGAGCTGCCTAAACCACCCGGCGGCGCACCGCCTCGAGTTCCGCCCCGCCGACCAGCCCAGCCGATGCGAGCTCGGCGGTGATCTTCGAAATGTCCGCAAGGGCGTGCAGCCGCACGCCGCGCTCCCCCATCGACTCTGCGGCGCCCTCTAGGCGGTCGAGCACCACGAAGGCGTCCTTGACGATCGCGCCCTCTTGGCGCAGCTGCTCGACTGCGCGCACGACCGAGCCGCCCGTCGTGGCCACGTCATCTATCACGACGGCGCGCTCCCCCTCCCGTATGCGGCCCTCGACGGACTTTGAGGTGCCGTGCCCTTTGGGCGACGAGCGGACGTACACGAGCGGCTTTACGGTCTCGGAGGCCAGCGCCGAGGCCACCACGAGGCCGCCGGTCGGCACCGAGGCGAGCGGCCCGAACGAGTCCAGGCCGACCGTACCGGACACGAGTTTCTGCATCTGCTTGACCAAGAGCCGAAACTGCACCGGGTAGCTGGGCACCATCCTCAGGTCCACGTAGTACGGGCTGGGCCTGCCGCTGGAGAGCGTGAATTTTCCGTACCGTATTATGCCCTCTTTGTGCAGGAACCGGGCGAACTCGGAGGCAAACCCCACGGCGCGGGCCGGGCGCACTGGATTTATTTTGGTTTGCCTACGCGGCGCCGGCATGCCCGAGATATGGCTGCAGTACGGCAAGACCGATGTGGTCATGGACGTGCGCGCGGAGAACCTGCAGGATACAGTCTCGTCTTCGGGCAAGGCCATGCCCGACGAGGAGCTGGCCGAGAGGATCTCGTCGATAGACCTGAAAAAAACAGAGATAGCCGCGCTGGACGGCTCTTGGGGGACGCGCCGCGTCCTCTCGGCCATCCTGGCAGAGTGCGAAAAAAAAGGCCTGCCGCGCCCGCGCATAAGCGCCGATCCGCGCGCCTCGGGCATGCTGGGCGTGCCCGGCGTCGAGGCCCGCGCGGAAAGCCCGTCCGACGGGCTGCTGTTCGTAGGCGAGGCCGGCATGGACGGCCTGCTCGGCTTTAGCACCGTGGCCACCCGGCTCCTGCGCAGGTTCGGCCAGGAGCACATGCTCTCGGCTTTCGCAAAGCGCGAGGGCAACATGCCCTCGCCCGGAAAAAAGACGCCCGCCATGGAAGAGGCGCGCAGGTTCGCCGACGGCTTCGAGGTCTCGTGCGTCGAGGTGGTGGCAGGCCCCGGCGGCGTGGTGGACGCGGCAGTCGGCCACCCGTCCAAGACCTTGGAAGTGTGCTCGTCGATGGAGTCAGCCGCCGTCTCGGACGCCCCGAGGTGCGGCGCGCTGGCAGTCAGCCCAGGTCCCGGCTCGGGCTCGGACGATCTGGCCGGCGCGCTGCAGTCGCTCTGGAACTGCCACCCCGGCGCCGCCGAGCGCGGCGTGGTGGTGCTGTTTGCAGAGTCGTCGGGCGGCCTCGGAACCGAGGCGCTGCGCAGGTTCGTCGAGGGGCGCATCGACGCGGACCGCATAGCCAGCGCGCCGGCCTACGTCGAGGGCATGGAGGACCTGATGTACCTGTCCGGCGTGCGCGCGCGCGTGCAGGCGTGCCTCGTCTCGGCGTTGCCCGAGCTGTACGTAAAAAAGCTGGGCATGGTGCCGCTCGGCGGGGCACGGCAGGCGCTGGCCCACGTGCTAAAGTCCAAGGGGGCTAGGCAGAAGGTGCTTGTTGTAACAGATGGAGCAAGGGTTCTAATGCGGTGAGCGAATCCGGTATGGGCGCGCACAGCACCGCGCAGGCCATGACGCCGACGTACGCGGCCTTGCGCCGCGCCGAGAGCGGCGTGATGTCGTCCATCAGCGTCACGCCGGCGTTGCGCCCGCTCATGAACAGCACGAACAGCGCGACGAACCAAAAGTTCATCAGCACCAGTATGCCGGCGCTCGCGTAGGTTAGCAGCCGGAGGGCCTTCCTGCCCAGCACCGTCCTTGCCATGTGCCCCCCGTCGAGCTGGCCTGCCGGCATCAGGTTGGCGAACGTAAGAAAGAACCCCACCCACGCGGCGAACAGCACCGGCGTCATCAGCACCTGCCCCCCGTCGCCCTTGCCGAACAGGGCCATGCTGGCCTTCATCAGCAGCGGCTCGCCGAACTGCCACTCGCTCAGCTGCTGCGACTCGTAGAGCGTCATGTACGTCTGCTCGTCTATGACCGGCGCGGCCCACGCGCCGTACAGGCCCACCACGACGGTGACGGCGAGGCCCGCTATCGGGCCGGCTATGGCCACGTCGAATGTCATCTTGCGGTTTATCATCAGGCCCTTTGCCATGATCAGCGCGCCGAATGTCGGGATCCCGATGACGGGCAGGCCCGGGATAAAGTACGGCCACGTGGTCCTGATGCGGTGGAGGCGCGAGAGCGCTAGGTGGCCCAGCTCGTGCACGCCCAGAATGCCCAGCAGGCAGGCCGTGTACAGTATCGCCATCTCCAGCGGGTCGCCTATCGGGACGATGGAGTTGGTGCCCTCGGTGCGGTAGTACCCGTCCACCATGACGAAGCCGACCACGACGGCGAACAGTACCCGCGGCAGCCAGTACGACGAGAGCAGCCTGCCCCGCCTGCGCTCCTCGAGGCGCCGCGCCACTATGTAGAGGCGGCCGCCCTTTCTTCCTATCTGGCAGGCGACCCCGTCGGTCTCGAGGCGCTGCGCCAGGCCCTCGAACCTGTCGTGGAATTCGGCGTCCCCGATCCTGAACAGTATCCTGTCGTCGTTCTGGTCTATCTGCTCCACGTCGAACTCGGCAGAGACGGCCCGGATTATCTGATCCTCGCTGAGGTGCTCCACCGCCGCCCGGCGGCCCCCGCGCTGATTAATTGCTTTCGAGGCGGCGGGATTCGACCCGGCCGAAGGCGCCCGAGGCGGCGCCAGCTTGCGGGAGCGCCCGTCTGCGGGCGCGCTAGGACGGATCGCCGACTGACCTTGGCGCTACGATGCGGTTGATCGGACGCGCGCGATGGGTTGGTAAAACACTGGGTTTGGCCGATCCTCAGCCACAGAGTGGCAGAGATGGCAGGACAACAAGATGCACGAATCGTGTCTTTGATCGTCCTCGTATGGACCAAGACATGCCAGAGACAGGACAAGTATGCGCAGTCCCGAACGACCAATCGAGAGCATATGCCAGATAGTATAAAAGGCGCCGCGTCGAGCGCGTTGTGTGAACTCTGGCCCAGACATCTACGCATTGGTCAGTTTGGGCGCATCCGTCGCAACAATCTTGACTGTCGCGGTATCTGCGATCAAGTATTTTAGGAACAAAAAAGCAGAAGAAAGCAGAGCGTCAGAGAATCTGTATCTGGAACTTAGAGATGTGCTAGATGGGTTGAATGTCGATAAGTTTCCTGAAAATTTCTGCGAGGCAGGCATAGATGATTATACAGGCAAAAAGAAAAAGGTGTGTTTTATGGCCAGAACCCTCAACCACGATTTTTACGACAGTCTGATCTACTCTGGAGGGATCAACTTTCTGGATCCGGCACTCCAGCAACAGGTTCAAGACGCCTTCAAACGAATCAAAACACACAACAAATACGTGGACACCGTGCTAGAGATATCAGATCATAATAATAGCACCATACCGGTTCGTGCATACAGATATTGTGAATGGATAGAGAATACTGAAAAAATCCTACAAAAAGAGCTTCCAAAAATATTGAAAAAGTTACAGATCCGCTTTAAGGCGAATCGTCAGTAGACTTTGGCTTGCCCATTCTTAGCACATTGTGTGCAGTCGAGTTGGTCTGCCGTACGGGCGGCATTTCTTGGCTTCCGTACAAAGGTCTTTCTTCAGAGTTCCGATCAGTTTTTTCCGGCATGCTTGACGTTATAGCACGATGTATTTAAACATAAGTCGTCACAAATGGTCGCCTTTTTAAGCAGGTCTGCCAGATTCCCCCGATCCCGCGGCCGGCCCGTTCCGGCATCGCGCGCGCCCGCCGGCAGGAACCCGGCAAGAGCCAAATAGCGGAGGGCGCCCACGGCGGGCGTGAAGATACTCTGCCCCAAATGCCTCAAATCTGCAGAGCTCGCGCCGGACTTTTCGTCGGTGTGCTGCACCGAGTGCGGCCTGGACATGGGGTACGGCGAGTACGTGAGGTACGTGGCCCACAACAACCCAAAGTATTCGGACATACTGGGCGACTATGCGGGCAGCACCGAGGGGCAGTCTGCCGGCACGCTGGACGAGTGGGACTGACGGTTTATTATCGAGCCGGCGCGCGCGGGCTCGGTTGGATCCGCTCGCGGGCGCGCTCAACGGCGCCGGGTTTGCAGTCGGCGCGGCCATAGGGGCCATATCGTTCGCCGGCTTCAGGAACACGGGCAGCCCCACGCTTCTCAGGCTGGCCGTGGCGTTCTCGGCGATAGGCGCGGGCTTTCTGCCCATCTGGGCCGGCGGCCTCGGCGCGCCCGGCTGGGTCGGCACGCTGGGCCTGGCCATGCAGGCGGTGGGGTACTTTTTCATCGCGTTCTCGCACAGCATGAAGGCGTTCCTCCCGCGGTCCGGCAGGCTCACGTCCGTCTATGCGCTGCCGCTGTTCCTCGGCTCGTACGTGCAGATGGGCCACATCGTCAGGTCGGTCTCCTTCATACTGCTGGCCTACGGGGCCATAGAGACGGTCCTTTCGTACATCGAGAACAGGAAGCCGGGCACCGCCATGGTGGCGGCGGGCCTCGTGATGCTGGCCCTCGGCGAGTTCCTCTCGTGGTACTCGCTGGTCTATCCTGATTCCCCGCTGCTGCTGGCATCCGGCGCCGTCAAGATAGGCGGGCTGCTGGCCATATTCGTGCCCGTCAGCAGGGTGGCGCTGGCCGGGCGCGTGCGCGCGGGCCAAAAAGATTAGAGCGTCTTGTCAACTTTTTTTGAGATCGGCGCTTATTTGGAGGGACGGGAAGCGTAACCCATGGCCGAGCACAGGGCCCAGATAGAGGTGATAGGCGAGATACTCTCGACGGCCTCGGACCAGACCGAGGAGGGCGCCGGGGTCACCTCGCTGGTGAGGAACGCCAACGTCCCGCACGCGAGGATCTCGGGGGTGCTCGGCACGCTGGTCGCCCGCGGCCTGCTGGAGCGCTCGGCCGGCGGCAGCCACGCCAGGTACCGCATCAGCGTGTCGGGCCGGCAGTTCCTGCGCGAGTACCGCGCGTTCCGCGAGGTCGCCGACAGTTTCGGGCTGTCCATCTAGAATTAATACGGGCCGCGCGGCCGCGCGGGGAGGTTGGCAGAGACCGTCCCGTGCTCCGAGGCCGGGATCGAGAAGGCGCGCGGCGCGGTCGCGGGCGGCGGGGCGATCGTGTTCCCCACCGACACCGTCTACGGGCTGGGCTGCGATCCGTACAACCCGGCCGCGGTCGAAAAGGTGTACAGTATCAAGAACAGGCCCCGATCGAAGGGCCTGCCGGTGCTCGGCCTGCGGGCCCGCATCGAGGAGATCGCGGCCGTCGACGGCGTTGCGGCCCGGCTCGCGGAAAGGTTCTGGCCCGGCCCCGTCACGCTGGTCGTGCCGCTGCGCGATCCGAGGCTTGCCTGCACGCTCGGTTCCCGTACCGTGGCCGTGCGCGAGCCGTCGGGAAGATGCGCGCAGGCCGTGCTCGTGGCCTGCGGCCTGCTGGTCGGCACTAGCGCCAACGCCTCGGGCATGCCGGCGCCGGGTTCGGCCTCCGAGTGCGCGCTGGAGGGCCACGATCTTCTCATAGACGGCGGCCCGGCCGGCGGGGAGCCCTCCACGGTGGCAGACTGCACCAGCGGCAAGATACTGCGGCGCGGCGCTTCCGCAAAAGAGGTCGAGCGCATGCTTTGAACGTCATAGTCACGTGCCCGCGCCGCTTCGAGCCCGAGGCCGGCCAAGAGGCCTCGCGCATGCTCGCAAAGTCCGGCATCGGCGTCAGCCGCGTGGAGGCGACGGGCATGCCCGGCATACTCGTGCTGCAGGCAGACTCGGATCCGGTCAGAGCCGTGGCCGCCATGGCCGAGGCCGTGGCCGACGAGCCCTGGTCTGCCAGGTACGTGCAGAGGGCCATACCCGTGCAGGAGAGCGTGCCTGCCGGCGAGCAGGAGATAGTGGGCGCGGCCGTGCGCCTCGCCTCCCGCATAGGGCCCGGCAGCGCGTACAGGGTCACGGTCGAAAAGCGCCGCACGTCCCTGTCGGCGCGCGCCCTCATATCCGGCATAGCCGGGGAGCTGGACAGGAAAGTCAGCCTGGACGAGCCCGACTACGTGGTGATGGTCCAGATACTCGGCCCCGAGGCGGGCGTCTCGGTGATAAGGCCCGGCGACGTGCTGCGCACGGCCCTGGCCAAAATGTCAGAGGACAGCTGACAGCTCGGCAAGCGAATCTTCGAGCGGCGTGCTCGACGAGGCGGCCCCCAGGTGCCTGCGCGTTATGCCGAACCTGCGCCGCAGGTAGGCGCCGGCCGAGCGCGAGTACCCGCAGTCGCGCATCCCCGATCGTTGGAGGCCCGCCGAAAGCCCGTCTAGGTCGCGCCCGCGCCCCAGCGCGACCAGCACGAACCCGCTACCCGGCTTTACGCCGGCCTCGCTTATGGCGCGCGAGATCTGCGTCGTGATGGCAAAGCGCAGCAGCATCTCGGTCTCCAGCCTTTCCGAGATCATGGTCCCGCGCCGCTCCGCCTCGGCTGCCAGCAGCAGGATCTTGCGCAGGTGGCCGCCGCCCAGCACCATCATGGAGCGGACCGCCTGCAGGCGCAGGCGCGGGTGCTCCAGGCGCAGCCGGTCCAGGAACTCGGGCCCCAGCCGGGCCCGCCCGCTCACGCAGATCCAGAGCGCGCCGTATTTTCCGACCGGCGCGCGCGAGCCGCCGTGCACCACCGGTATGACCGCCACGTCGTCGCCCGGCGCGACGGGGCACTCGGGGCCCCCGCGCGCGGACGAATCCGCGCCGTTGACGGCCACGAGAACCGACGAAGAATCCACGCGCGCGCCCGACTTGCGCATGCCCTCCAGGCGCTCCAGCAGTTCCCCGACAGTCCGGGGCGCCGGATCTACTGTCACGGTCTCGGATCCGAACGCCGCCCGGGCGCCGCCCAAGAGGCGCACGCGCAGCTCAGGGCTCATCCGCCGGGGCCTCTGGTTCGGGCTCGCGGGTCTTGCAAAACTGCTCGGCGTCGACGATCGAGAGCGTCCCGCCCGTCTCCTCCGAGGCGCGCTGCGCAAAGGCCAGCAGGTTGCCGTCGCCCGAGACTATCGTCACGCGCGAGGATTCGGACTGCTTCATGGCCGCCGCGAGCAGGTCCCTGTCGGCCGCGGCGGCCGCGTACAGGCGCTCCAGATCCTGGTCCTTGTCCTGGCCGCTCATCGACTTTAGCTCCAGCCACCGCCCGGCCTGCTCGGATTCTGCGTCGTCTAGCGCAGACCTGTGCATGTCTTCGGCCTTTTTGAGGTGGGCCGCGCCGGGCCTGAGCCTCGTGAACAGGCCCTTGCGCCCCTCGAATATGGCCGACAGTATAGAGCGCAGCTCCGAGGGCGGCACGCGGTCGCGCAGGTCCGAGTGCGCCGCCATCCACACCTCGAGCTCTTCGCACACGGTGTCCGGTATCGTTATGCGCCTGCCGGCGCCGGCGGCCGGATCGGCCAGGGCCACCGGGCGGCCCGAGACGTGGTCGAGCACGGGGCCGTGGAGCACGTCGGCGTCGAGTATCACGAGCGTCTCGCGCGCGGCCGACTTTGCCCTGGCCGCCTGGCTGCGCTCCTGCTCTTCGGATTCCTTCTGGCGCCGCAGCTCGCGCCTGACCATGCGCGTGATGAGGCCGGCCATGCAGTTGCGCAGCTTTTTGGATCTGATCACCGAGACCTGCTGCAGCGCCTTTTTGTTGTCGGCAAAGTCGCCGCCAAACTCGGAGCGGTGCCCCTCGAGCACCTCCTCGCAGAGGCGCCGAACCCTGTTCAACGCGCCGCGCGCCTGCCGGGGCCTTTTATACGTATGGAGGGGTCGAAGCCCAGGTAGCGCTCGGAGTTGGCGCGCAGCAGCCCGCGCATCCGCTCGTAGCTCAGCCCGAGCTTGCTCGCGGCGCGCAGCGCCACGCTGTGCGCAAAGCAGGGGCGCGCGGGCCGGCCCCCGAAGCAGTGCGAGAACCCGACCGGCCCGTCGGTCTCGACCAGCACCCGGTCGGGGTCGGCGCGCGCGAGCAGCGCCTGCTTTTCCCCCGCGTACAGCAGCAGCGGCCCGAACGAGACGAAGCACCCCGCGTCCATGGCCGCGGCAAGCTGCCGCTTGCTCCCGTCGAACCAGTGCAGCAGCACGCCGCGCAGCGAGTACGACGGGAGCGCGGCGAGCACCCCGTCGAGCGCCTTGCGCGAATGGACCGAGACGGGCAAGCCCAGCCTTTCGGCGCACGAGAGCATCTGCCCGAACACCTCTTCCTGCCTGGCCGCGCCGGCGCCGTAGGACGGATCCAGGCCCACCTCGCCTACGCCCGAGGCCGAGCTTGCCATCTCGATCACCGGGCCCGGGTCGGAGCCGGCCGCGGACGGGTGCACGCCGACGAACGGCACCACGTTGCCGCTGCGCGAGGCAAGCTCCAGGGTGGCGCGCGAGTCGGCCTCGCACGTAGAGACGCAGCAGGCCACGGTGCCCGTCCCTTCCAGGCAGGCAAGCTCGCGGGCCGGCTCGTACAGCCCGTCCGAAAGGTGCACGTGCGAATCCATCAGCCACCCCATCGGCGCGGCGCGCCCGGCGCCCGGTTATAGGCGCTTTTATCGCTATGGCGCGATACGTGCGCGTGAAGGATTCGGAGCTTGGCGTCCCCGCCATGTACAGGATACTCAAAAAGTCCGGCGCCCCGAGGGTAAGCTCGGGCTCGGCCGAAGAGCTGCGCCGGATAACCGAAGAGGCCGCCATGGCCGTCGCCGCCGAGGCGGTGCGCATGGCAAGGCACGCCAAGAGGAAGACGGTCATGGCCGAGGACGTGCGCGCGGCCGCCGGCTCGCCTAGGTTTAAGTGAAGCCCCCCTCCGGCGCGCGGCACGCGGTGAGGTGGCAGAACGGCTATGCGTGGGTCTGCAAAACCCATCCAAGGGGGTTCGACTCCCTCCCTCACCTTCCCTACCGCAGCGCCCTCTTGATGACCAGCGTCAGGACGGCCAGCGCCCACGCCGTGCCGGCAGAGAGCACCGCGATGCCGACGGGCCCGAGCGCGAGGCGCCACGACTCGTTGGCGTATCCTATGGCGCCGGTGACGGGCAGCTCGCCCGCGTCGTTGCGTATGATCAGCGTGTAGGTGCCAGCCTCCCCTATCTCAAAGTACTCGTCGACGGCCGCCGTGCCGACCGGCTCGGAGAGCAGCACGAACCCGCGCGGCCCGATCACGCGCACGTCGATGTCGCCCGCCTCGAAGCTGTTCTTCTCGACCAGTATGACGCCCGTCGTGTTGACGTCCGGGTCCAGGTGCGCGTGCACCTTGAGCAGCGGGAGGTACTTGCCGATGATTAGCGTGTTCTCGACCAGCGCGTCGGACGTCGTGATGGAGCCGTACAGCCACAAGAGCAGCCCCCCGCAGATCATGGCCCCGGCGGCCAGGAGCATCGCGTTGTACGACAGCACGGCCGGCCCCTCCTGCCCGCGTGGTTTAAGCTTTTCACGGCCCGCCCGCCCATCAGATAAATAGGAAAGCCGGGCCGGCGCCGGCGTGGGCCCGTGGAGGAGCGACTTTCTGGGCATAGCCTACAGGTACTACGACCTGAGGATGAACGCGGTGCCGCTCTTCGCGGAGCGCGCGCCTGCCGCCGAGGCGTGGCGCGAGACGGTCAGGTGGTGGCCGGATCACGCCGTCAGGATGAGGTTCGTCGAGGACGGCGGCCACTACTGGTTCGTGCTCGGCTCGGACTCGCAGCGCCCCGAGTCCAACGCCGGCTTCGCCAAGAGGCTGGAAATGTCGGACAGCTACCGGCGGTTCAAAAATGGCCACGCCGGCGAGGCGTACCTGCGCTTCGGCACGTACAGGACGCTGTCCAAGGCCGACGCAAAGGACGACGCGCTGTGCGGCTGCGGCCACGAAAGGGCCGACCACGGCCTGGCGCGCGAGCAGGAGGACTGCCTGTACGAGGACTGCGCGTGCGAAAAGTTCTCCACGTTCGAGGTAAGGCTGCTCAGGAAGAAAAAGACCGTCACCGACATTTCGTTCCTCGGGATGGACGGGGCCAGGGACGACGCGCTGGCCTGGAACTTTCTCAACTCGAAGGGCCTGGTCTAGCCGTTCACGCGCGCGTGGTCGCCCGGGTAGTGCCGCGCTATCAGTTTCGAGTAGCAGCTCCCGCACAGCGGGCCGCTTGCGTCCCACCCCTCCATCGGCATGTACGTCTGCCGTATCCTGCCGCCGCACTCTGAGCATGTACTCGGCACGGCGCGAGCGGCGCGGCGCGCGTATAAAAACCAAGAGATAAAACCGGGGGGGGAAGGCCCGCGCCATGCGCGCGCTACTGTGCGCCGCGGCGCTCGCGGCGGCCGCCGTCCTGCCCGCCCACGCCGAGTGCGGCGGGGGCCTGCTCGAGATGGTCTCGGCGCGCGGCGGCGAGGCGTGCGTGAGCGCGCACTCGGCGCACAAGCTCGAAGGGCGGGGCTGGTCGCACGCGCCGCTCTCGGTCTCGGTGGTCGATACGATCACCGTCGCGAGCACCGCCGACTCGCTGCTGCCGTCGGACTCGGCGGTGACAAGGGTGCTCACGGGCAGGGGCGTGCCCGAAGAGATCGAGAGGAGGGTGCACGAGTCGTACTGGGCCACCAGGGACAGGATCAACATCCTGACCGGCGCGGAGTCTGCATGGCTGGAGGAGAACCCCACCATCAGGGTGGCCTACGAGCACAACTGGCCGCCGCTAGAGTACGATCAGGGCGGCGGCATAGGCGGGCTGACCGCCGCGTACATCGAAAGGTTCGAAGAGTTCACCGGGGCCGAGTTCGTCCCCGTCAGATCCATGACCCTGACCGACGAGGCCCACAAGATAGAGTCGGGCGAGGCCGACATGGCGTTCATGTCGGTGGACGAGGGCAAAAAGCGCGAATACATGTACTTTACCGAGTTCCACACGGCGCTCGCCTCCAACCTGATCACGTACGGGCAGCGCGACGTGTCCGCAGATGATCTGCAGTCGGCCAGGATAGGGACCGTGCGCGGCGGCGAGATCGAGGAGTGGCTCGACACGCGCCACCGCGACGTCGAATACGTCTCGCTGCACGACCACGCGGCCGCGTTCGAGGCGCTCGAGGACGGCCGCATAGACGTGCTGGTAGACTCGTGGATAGTCGCGGAGCACATGGCCCTGCGGAGCGGCTTCGAGGGCCTGCACAACTCGGGGCCCGCCGGCCACGTATCGGAGATCTCGATCGGCTGCTCCAAAGAGGACGCCGTGCTGTGCCGCATACTGGCCAAGGCACTCGAGTCGATACCCGACGAGGAGAGGGAGCGCATGCTCGTCGAGGCGATCGGCGGGTCGGCGGCCGACCAGGAGATCGCCGTGGCCGTCCACGAGGCGTACGCGGCCACCAAGCAGAGGGTGACCGAGCTGCTGGCCGAGGAAAGAGAGTGGCTGGCCGGCAGGGGGCAGATCAGCGTCGTGCACGAGGCCAACTGGCCGCCGCTGGAGTTCGTGGACGAGGACGGCGCGTTCGGCGGGCTGACCGGGATGTACGCGGACGCGTTCTCCGAGTTCGCGGGGGTCGAGTTCGTGCCGCACCGCGCCAATTCCTGGGCCGAGGGGGTGAACGAGCTGCACGCGGGCGATGCCGACATATCACTCATGATAACCGAGACCGACGATCGGATAAAGTACATCGGGTTCACCGAGCCCCACACGGTCCTGTCGTACAGCATGATCACCCACGGGGAGGCGGAGCTCGGCCCCGAGGACATAGGCGGCGTGCTCCTGGGCACCATACGCGGGTACGGCATCGAGGAGTGGCTGGACATACACCATCCGGGCGTCGAATACGTCTCCATACACGGCCACCACCACGCGTTCGAGGCCCTCAAAGACGGCCGCATAGACGCCCTGGTCGAGATCTGGCCGGTGGTATCGCACATCGCGGACGATGCCGGCTTCGAGGGGCTGCACAACGCAGGTCCCATAGGCCACACGATGGACCTGGCCGTGGGGTACACCAAGACCGAGCCGGTGCTCGGAGACATCGTCGAAAAGGCGCTCGGATCCATATCCGAAGACCGCAGGGAAGAGATGCTGGTAGAGGCCATACTGGCGCCGCACATCCGGGCGCGCGCAGAATAGGTTTATTTGCAAACGGCCGGCCCGCGCCGGCATGGCCATACTGCCGATAGACTCGGGCAGGTACGGCACGCCCGAGATGCTCAGGGCGTTCGGCGCCGGGCGCAAGGTGGAGCTGCAGCTCTTGGTCGAGGCCGAGGTGGCCCGCGCGCAGGGCGCGCTGGGCGTAATACCGGAGCGGGCCGCGCGCCAGATAGCGGCCGCGGCGAGATCGGGGAGGGTCACGCCGGCCTCGGTGGCCCGGATAGAAAGGAGGACCGACCACGACACGGCGGCCTTGGTGGAGGCGCTGGGCGCGCAGTGCCCGCCCGGGGCCCGGCCGTGGGTGCATTTCGGCCTGACCAGCAACGACCTGGTGGACACGAGCACGTCGATGCAGATGCGCGACGCGCTGGACATAATCGCGCCAAAGACGGCGAGGCTCGCCCTGGCGCTGGCGGGATCGGCCGAAAAGTACGCCCGGCTTCCGGCCGTCGGCAGGACGCACGGGCAGCACGCCAGCGTCATCTCGTTCGGGCTAAAGTTCGCAAACTGGGCGGCCGAGATGGCCCACCACCTGGAGCGCATCGGGCAGGCCAGGGAGCGCGTCTTGGTGTGCAAGACGCTCGGCGTGGTCGGCACCGGATCCCTGATGGGCGCGCGCGCCGTCGATGTGCAGGCCGAGGTCGCGCGCAGGCTGGGCCTGCGGCCGGCCGGCGCCGCCACGCAGGTGGTCGCGCGCGAGAGGCACGCAGAGTACGTCTTCGCCCTAGCGCTGCTCGGCTCCACCCTGGACAAGATGGCCACCGAGGTGCGCAACCTGCAGAGGACCGAGATAGGCGAGGTCGCCGAGGCTTTCAGGAAGGGCCAGATGGGCAGCAGCGCCGTGCCCGTAAAGCGCAACCCCACCAAGAGCGAGCGCGTCTCTTCGCTCGCGCGCCTGCTCCGCTCGTGCGTGCAGGTCTCGCTGGAGAACGTGCCGCTGTGGCACGAGCGCGACCTTACCAACTCGGCCAACGAGAGGTTCACCCTGCCGACCGCCTCGATACTCGCAGACGACATGGTCGGCTCCATGGCCTCGGTGGTCTCGAACCTGTCCGTCGACGAGGCGCGCGTCAGGGCCAACCTGGACGCGACAGGCGGGCAGATCTTCGCAGAGTTCGTGCTGGAGGCCATGGTGAGGAAGGGCGTTGCCCGCAGCTCCGCCTACAGGGACGTGCAGCGCGTGGCCTTCGAGGCGCGCGCCTCGGGCGCAAGGTTCCTCGACGCGCTGCTGCAAGACGGGGCCGTCTCCGGCGTGCTCGGGCCTGCCGAGCTGCGGCGCGTCTTTGATCCGGGCAGGCACCTCGGCGCATCGGCCCGCATCATATCGGCGGCCGCGAGGTCTGCGCGCCGCGCCGCCGCAAGGACTTGAGAGCCGCGCGGTGTATGCCCGAGCCGTACTGTAGCGCCTTTTTGGGCCTGCCGCATATGTCTTGCGGCACGCCGCACAGCCCCGCCGCCTCCCGGACGGCGTGCTTGCGCAGCGCGTCAGAGGCGCCGCGCACCTTTTGATCGAGCGGCACGGCGCGCGCGCATTCGGCAAACCCTGGCGACAGGAACGGCTGGACAAGCCGCACGCCGGCGGCGCGCGCGAGCGCCCCAATCTTCCCGAACATCTCCAGCTCCGATTCGAGCTTTGCGTCTATCATGGACTCCAGGTGGTCCTGCCCAGAGGCGTACTCGCGCCGGTACGCGTCGTAGCCGCAGAAAAGCTCGTCTATGCCGTTGGCCGCGGCGACCGTGCCAAGATCCAGCTCCGAGGCGAGCTCGAAGACGCGCCCGAACGCGACGGCGTTTTCTGCCCACGAGAGCTTTCCGCCCATCGCCTCGAGCGCCGCGTCTAGCCGGCCGTCCAGATCCGTGACGTGCGCGGTGCGCAGCTCCAGGCCGCACCTGCCGGCGGCGGCCGCGGCGGCCTCGAGATCCGGCGAGCCGGGCATTCCGACCGTCAGGGCCGTCACCTCGCCGCGCTCCCGGCACAGAAAGGCGAGCAGCGTGCTGTCTATGCCGCCGGAAAAGGCCACGCCCACCCTGCCCGGCGGCACCGAGGAGCCGACAGCCCCGCGCATGCGCCCCAGCAGGTCCACGGGCGCCGGATTGCAAATGGTTATAAAATTCCAGCACGGGGGCGCGCCATGCTGTCAGAAGGGGAGGCGGCCGGAGAGCTCGCCTCGATGGACGGGTGGTCGCTGGAAAAAGGGGCCATATCCAAAAAGTTCGAGTTCGCCACGTTCAGCGAGGCGTTCGGGTTCATGGCGCGCGCCGCGCTGGCCGCAGAAAAGATGGACCACCACCCCGAATGGACCAACGTGTACAACACCGTCTCGGTCAGGCTCACCACCCACGACGCGGGCGGCCTTACGCGCAACGACATCGAGCTTGCGCGCCTGATGGACGGGCTGGCCTGAGTGCGTGGATTCCGGTGCGCGGTCCGTTGGCAAGGGCGGGGGACGGCGGCGCGTTAAGCCCGCCACAAGGTATAATGCTCCGGGCCCGGGGGGGGCCGCCGTGATGCTCGACGAGCTTGCAGGCCAGGTGCGCGGCGTGGTCTCGCGCATGGACGCCCGGGAGCCGACGGACATGGACGGCAACGCGATAGAGCCGGGCCAGTTCCTACCCATCGCCTCCGGGGAGCCGGCCAAGACGGCGTTCGTGGACGGGGGCAACGCCTCGATCAGCGAATCGCCCTCGTTCGTGGCCTCGCTCAACCGCGTCTGCTTTACCGTGTACAGGGGCGAGAAAAGGGAGACGCCGGGCTGCTCGGCGGCGGAGTTTTTCTCGCTCACGACCTTTTCGAGGCGCGGCGGCGCCGTCAGATCCGAGGCCCGCATGTTTTCCGAGCCGGGCGACGCGCGGTGGATGCCCGACGAAGACGACATGAGGGTAAGCCAGGTAAGCTCGGATCAGCGCCCGAGGATCTCGTCGCTGCCGCGCAAGGTCGCAGAATGGAAGCTCGCCCTCTGGGCGGCCGTCAACGAACTTGGCGAGGGCGACGTGCTCGTCATGGACGGCCCCCTGCAGGCCGGCTCCGAGGGCAGAGAGGAAAAGTACGCGCGCGAGCTGTACGACATGGCCGAATCGAAAAAAGTGGTGCTGTGCGGCCTCTCAAAGACCAGCAGGGCCATGACAAAGTCGGGCCAAGTCCTGCTGCCCCCCATACACAGGGCGGGCCTCGAGGCGCGGGGCAGGACAAAGTGGTTCGTGCCGGTCGGATCCGGCGGGGGCGGCAGGTGGCGCTCGCTGGCGGTCCGCCTGCACGAAGAAGCGGACTACGTCTTCCGGCTCGACATACTGGACAGCCAGTACGAAGAGGCCGGCCGCGTCATGTCCAGCCTGGCGGCCAACTCGACGGATCCGTCCATACCCGGATACCCGTACGGCGCCATAGACGCGGACAACGTGGCGCGCGTGCGCGGCGGGCACGCCGCGGCGGCGAGGGACGCGCTGACGGCCAAGATGATGTCCGGTCCAGAATGGGAGGCCTACGACAGGAACGCAAAGTCCATAGACATGCACGGGAGGCTCGACAGGGTGGTCTGAATGGAGGGCAGCACGGTGGGCCAGATAGTCGACGGCAAGTTCGGCAACGTGGCGGTCAGGCAAAAGTCCGGCGAGGCCCTCGAGATAGGCGACCTGCTCGTCTCCGAAGAGGGCGGCCACACCCTGGTCATGCAGGTCTTCGGCCTAGAGTACGGCTCGCAGATCCACCAGGGCATGCGCGAGGTCATGGCAGGCGAATCGCTCGAGCGCGGCGGGACCGGCGCTCGCTTTTACAGCCCCGAGACTGCAAGCTACGTGCTGGCGCGCGTAAAGCCGCTGGCGAGGCTCTCCCCCGCCGGCGACGTCAGCCTCCCAAAGTCGCTGCCGGAGTTCTTCGGCAAGCTGCGCAGGATCTCGCCGGCCGACCTGGACTTCCTCCCCGGCAGGGAGGACGGGGTGTTCGTGGGCCACATACGGAGCGGCGCCAAGGTGATGCGCGAGGCCGAGGTCTGGCTGCCCGCCGAGGACACGTTTTCGCACCACGTGCTGATACCGGCCACCACCGGGCGCGGCAAGTCCAACCTCGTAAAGACGATGCTCTGGCACCTGCTCGATTCTGGAAAAGTGGGCGCGCTCGTGCTCGACGCGCACAACGAGTACTATACTGGCGGCAAGGCCGACGGGTACGCCGGCCTGAAAGACCACCCGAGGGCGCACGAGCGCCTCGCCTACTACACTCCGTCGGACAACCCGCCGCCGGGCGCAGAAAAGCTCACCATAAACCTGGAATCCGTCAAACCGGAGCACTTTGAGAGCATAGCCGAGCTGAGCACGGCTCAGACCGAGGGCATCGAAACGTACGGGCGCAGCGGCAGGGACTGGATAGCCACGCTGGTGCGGACCAGCTCGGACATGCTCACGGATCAGGGCAGGTCCGAGACGAGGGCCGCGACCCTCTCGGTGATAAAGCGCAAGCTGGGCCTGATGCTGGCCCTGTCCGTCGACGAGGACGGCAGGGTCGTCTCGGCCCACGACGTCTTCGATTCGGGCGGCAGGGGCAAGACCACGGTATCGGACATGGCAGAGCAGGTAAAGTCGGGCAAGGTGGTCATCGTGGACACCTCGAGGCTGGGCGACGAGGCCGAGCTGCTAGTTGGCACCATGGTCGCCTCGAAGATATTCCAAGAGTACAAGAACGCAAAGGCCAGGGGCGCGCTCGACGCGCTGCCCGTGGCCACCGTCGTCATAGAAGAGGCCCCGCGCGTCATAGGCGAGGGCGTGCTGGCCACGCACGACAACATATTTTCGACCATCGCCAAAGAGGGCCGCAAGTTCAAGGTGGGCCTGACGGCCATCACGCAGCTGAGCAGCGTGATACCAAAGACGGTGCTCGCCAACATGAACACCAAGATAATACTGGGCAACGAGATGAAGCAGGAGCGCGACGCCATCGTGGCGTCGGCCTCGCAGGACCTGTCCGACGACGACAGGAACATCGCCAGCCTCAACAAGGGCGAGGCCATCGTCTCGAGCATATTCGTCCCCTTCGCCGTGCCGATAAAGATCCCCCTCTTCAGGGACGTGGCGGGCGGGCAAAAGTGAGGTTCGCGCACCTTTCGGACATGCACCTGGGCTTCCAGAGGGAGCCGGCGCTGCAGGCGGCCGAGAGGGGCGTCTTCGAGGAGGCCGTCTCCGAGTGCATATCCAGAAAGGCCGACTTTGTGGTGATGGCGGGCGACATATTCCACGTCAACATACCAGGCATGGACGTGCAAAAGCACGCGTTCGGCCAGTTCAGGCGCCTCCACGAGGCGGGCATCCCAGTCTATGCGGTCTACGGCAGCCACGACCACTCGCCTCTGTCCAACTCCGTCATAGACCTGCTTGCCGAGATCGGCTACGTGACGAAGATGACGCACGAGGCGGGCGGCGGCAAAATACGCCTGAACTACGCCCGGGACCCCAAGACCGGGGCCGTGCTCGCCGGCCTGTCCGGCCTCAAGGCCAGCAAGGACCTGGAAAACTACAGGGCCCTCGAGCGCGAAGCTCCCGAGGAAGGCTCGCCCAAGATATTCATCTTTCACGGCGCGCTCAAGGACATGGGCGACGGCGGGCGCGGCGAGCAGATGGCCGCCTCGTGGATGCCGCGCGGGTTCGACTATTACGCCGGCGGCCACCTCCACGCGCACCGCGAGGAGCGCGACTTGGGGGGCCTGCCCGTCGTGGTGTACCCCGGCACGCCGTTTGCCGGCAACTGGCGCGACATGGTGGAGAACTCAAAGGCCGGGCCCGACGGCGTGTCGAGCACCAAGAGGGGCATGGTGTTCGCAGAATACGACGGCAAAATGACCACCGAGTTCGTGCCGCTGGGCAGCGCGCGCTACCTGCAGATACGCGAGTACGCAAAGGGCAGGAAGGCCGAGTCGGTCGCGCGCGAGCTGGTGGAGAGGGCCTCGGCGGCCGAGGCCGAGGGGCGCATCGTGGTCGTGTCCATAGAGGGCGAGCTGTCCTCGGGCAAGACCTCCGAGATAGACATCGGGCGCATAAGGCAGGAGCTCAAGGACAGGGGCGCGGCGTCGGTCCAGATAAAGAGCAGCGTATCGTCCAAGGAATACGACATCGTGGCCGAGGGGAGGAGCAGGGAAGAGTACGAGCGGCGCACGTTCGAGGCCAACATAGACAGCACGCCGGTGCGCCGGCCCGAACTGATCGGGGAGCGCGGCGTCAGGGCGGCCTTGGACCTGTTTTCGGTGGTGCGCGTGGCCAAGCCGGACAACGAGAAAAGGGCAGACTACGAGGCGAGGATGACGGGCCAGGCGCTCGGGGCCCTGGAGCTGGAAAATGATACTTGAGCACGTCGTGCTGGATAACGTGCGCAGCCACGGGCACACCGAGATAGTCTTCGGGAGGGGCACCACGCTGCTCTCCGGCGACGTGGGGTCGGGCAAGTCGTCCGTACTGATGGGCGTAGAATTCGCGCTCTTTGGGCTCGGGCCCCAAAAGGCCGAGGCGCTCCTGTCCAAGGGATCCCGCGAGGGCTACGCGGAGCTGCGCTTTTCGGTGGACGGAAAGCCGTACGAGATCCGGCGCGCCCTGAGGAGGCAGGTGCATGAGGGCGGCGCCTCGGCGCAGCAGGATCCCAAGGGGTCGTATTTGATGGAGGACGGCCAGAAAACCCCGCTCTCCACCCTCGAGATGAAGCAGCGCGTGCTGCAGATACTGCGGTTCAACGAGCCGGCCGGCCCCAACTCGGTCAGCAGGATATTCCGGTACGCCGTCTTTACGCCCCAGGAGGAGATGAAGGTCGTGCTCTCCGACGCCAAGAGCAGGCTCGAGACGGTGCGGCGCGCCTTCGGCGTCGAGGACTACAGGACTGCTGCCGACAACGCAAAGACGGTCGCCCTAGAGATAAGGCAGCGCGCGTCCGAGCTTGCAGGCAGGGCGTCTGATTCCGAGCGGCTCGCCAAGGGCGTCAAAGAGCTCGAAGAAAAGGTGCGCGAATCCGAAAAAGCCCTCGAGGAGGCGCGCGGCGCGGCCGGCGCGGAGAGGGCAGGGCTGGATTCCCTCGCGGCCAAGAGGGCCGAGTTAAAGTCCAGGGAGGCAGAAAAGGCGGCGCTGGAGCGCAAGCTAGACGCGGCGCGCGCCAACGTAGGCGAAAAGTCAAAGAGGAAAAATTCCATAGCCGCCGAGATAGCTCAGGACCGAAAGGAGATAGCCGAAGCGTCGGATCAGATCGGCTCCCACCGGGTGCCCGAAAAGCCCACCGGCAAGTCCCTGCAGCAACTGGATTCGGAGATAAGGACGATGGAGGGCGCGCAGAAAGAGATCGCAGAGGCGCGCGCCCGCGTCAGAATGGCCGAAGAAGAGATCGCCGGCGCCAGATCCGAGATGGGCGGGCGCGCCGGCGCTGACGCGCGGAGCCTCCGGGCGGAGGCCGACGAGGCCCTTGCGGGCGCCGTGGACGCGCGCGAGGAGCAGAAAAAAGCCGAGGAGAGGGGGCGCGAGGCCGGGTACGAGGCGCGGCGGTGCAGGGACGGCGCGGAGCAGGCGGGCAAAGACGCGGCAGAATCGCTGCAAGAGGGGGCAAGGTGCCCCACGTGCCGCAACGTCATCACCGGCGAGCACCTGCAAGAGCTGAGGGCCGAGCGCGCCGGGCAGCGCGCCCGCCTGGAGGAGGGGGCGGCCGAGGCCGAGGAGCTGCGGAGGCGGTCCGAGGCCGAGGCGGCAGAGGCGGAAAAGAGGGCAGAGGAGCTCGAGCGCCGGGCCGGCGAGGCCTCGAGGCTCGTCGAGCTTGCCTCAAAGGTCTCTTCAAAGACGGCGGAGCTTGCGGGGGCAAAAGAGGCGGCCGGCAGGCTGCAGGAGGGCGGCGGCTCCCTGGAACAGGCAAGGGAGCTGCGCGCAAGGCTCGCAGAGCACGAGGAGGCGGTCAAGACCCGCGCGATGCTGGAGCAGCGCCTCGAGCGTGCCCGCAGCGGCATGGGCAGGCGCAGCGAGGAGATGGAGGCCGTAAAGTCCGAGATCGCCGCGGCGGAGGCGCAAGAGGCGCAGGCCTCGGCGGGACTCGAGGGGTTCTCCGGCCTGGACCGAGAGGTTTCGGCCACAGACCAAAGCATGGCGCAGAGCCAGGAGAGGCTGACCCGCGCCCTCTCGCGCCTCGCCGCCGAGGAGCGCGGCATCGAGGAGGGCAGGGCCGCGCTCGAAAGGGACAGGAAGGCGCTCGGCGAGGCCGAGCGGTGCGCGAAAGAGCGCGACAGGCACGCGGACTACGAGACGTGGATAGCGGAGTTTTTCGTCAGGGCCATGCCCGAGATCGAAAAGAAGGTGCTCAAGGAGATGTACGTCGAGTTCAACGCCGCGTACCGCGGCTGGTACAAAAAGCTCGTAGACGACGAGACTAAAAGTTCATACATAGACGAGGAGTTTGCGCCGTGCGTGGAGCAGGACGGCGTGGTGCAGGAGGTCGCGTACATGTCCGGCGGCGAGAGGACCGGCGTGGCCCTCGCGTACAGGCTGGCGCTCAACTCTGTGCTGCGCAAAAAGACCGACATCCTAAAGTCGAGCCTGCTGATACTCGACGAGCCGACCGACGGCTTTTCCAACTCCCAGATGGTCAAGATAAAGGAGATGCTCGACGAGCTGGACTCCGAGCAGGTGATACTTGTCTCGCACGACCCCAACCTGGAGGGGTTTGCCGACCGCGTTGTGAGGGTGAGGCGCGATGGCGAGGTCTCCAAGGTCGAAGGCTAGCCGCCGGTCAGTTTGGCGAACTCTGGGTTTTTGCTGACCTTTTCCATGAACTCGATGTTGGAAAGGGCTACGACTGCCGACTCTACGACCGGTTCGTCGCGGTCAGAGAGCGCCTTTTCGAGCGCCGCGCGCGACTCCGACGAGCCCACCACGCCCAGGGCTATGGCCGCCTCGTGGCGCACGAACATGCTAGGATCGTTGAGCGTGGCCTCGGCGAGCGGCCCGATGCCGCTGCTGTAGCCCATCTGGCCCAGCGAGAACGCGGCCTCGTGGCGCACCAGTTCGTTGGGGTCTTTCTTGAGCACGCGGGCCACGTGATCCACCTTGTCCTCGCCGCCCATGTCCACCAACACGCAGGTGGCGCGGGTGCGCACCACATAGTCGTCGTGGTCTAGCAGATCCACAAAGTAGCCGGCGTCGCGCTCGCCGTACTTTTTTTCCATCTGCGCGAACAGGTCTAGGCGCCGCTGCGGAACCGCTTCCACGCGGGCTCGGCCCGCGCCCCCGTATATTTAGTGTGCGGCAGGATAGGGGTTTCACGATGCCGCGAAAGGTGCGGTTGCGAACCGAAATGTCCACATGTGCCAGATCACCCGCGTCGAGGCGATCCGAATCTGCGCCGCGTTTTTCCGTAGTCGTGAGAGTGGTTGAAAAAGCTAGCACGCGATTGAATCGTTCAGTTCGTCGAAGTTTGTGGGAAAGTGGAGTCTTTTTCGGTTGTGTTTTTGGGCGAATTTGTCCCGGATCTGCTCGCGCGACAGAGTGTCGCAGGACGCAAATATGATCGCACGATCTTCCCACCGGCGCACGTTTTTGGCGTTTTGCAGTGCGCCAAAAAACCGGCGATCGTGCCTATCCGATACAGACGAGTTCTCGGCATCCGTGGAAATTCTCATAAAGGACAGATCGATTCTCTGAGCGCGCGGAGACATGTGTATGTTCGAAGTGGCTCTTTTGCTGAATACTTCTTTGACCGTCCGGGCAGCAGGCTTGCATCCCCTGCGGAACAACCCGGTTTTATAATCGTCAAGTATGGAAGGCGATGTGAGAAAAGTGACCTGCTTTTCTCTTGGCATCTTGCCCATTCCATCCAATACGCTTTGGAACCATTTTGTCAAAGCGTTGTCTACACGGGACGCGTTTGTGTGTTCTACGATGTCTGCAAGCACGTTGGTGTCCATGACCAAAAGTATGCTCTGCCGTCGGATCATTCTAACTTAAGATCTCCTCAACTATCGAATCCATTGCACGATCGAATATGTCCTGCGGTATCTCTCCGTCCCCGTTTGGGATGAGCTCTTCTATGCGGGTGAGGTTGCCGGGAGTTCGCTTGAAATAGTACAAGCCCAGATCCTTTTGTTTGATCTTTCGGGAGGCCGTCATGGCAAGTAGTTTTTTTAGTACGTAATCGCTCTGTGTCGAAAATATCAGGCTGATCTTTCTACGCGCAGCAAACGCTACGAGTTTTTCCACCAGATTTATCTGTCGTAGTGGTTCCAAGTGCGCCTCCGGCTCTTCTATTACGAGCGTGCCGCCATCGGCCACATACTGCAGCGACATCATGATTGGCAGTGACGATACGGTTCCAGAACCGGCATGTTCGATCTCGGTCTCGAAGCCAGAGGGATCTACATACATGATTCGAGGGATGCCGTTTCTAGAACCCATGCGAACAGATCCTTCAAACAGAGTAGAGAACATATCCTGCACCTCGTCGGTCAGTTTGTCTTCTTGCATGATCAGATCATAGAGGCGCTCTGGGTGTTCCGGCATGCTGATCGACTGCTCGCGTTTTTTGCCCGCCCTGCTACTTCCGTTGGTGTTTGGCAAACGCATGAACGTATCAAGCGTGTATCTAAACAACGTGTTTTTCGCCCTGTATATCCACATAAAGTATTGTATGGCCCCCGTCCTTCCCGCCGGCACGTAAAAACTGTCGGTGTTTTGCTTGCCCACGGCTTTGAGCGCGTCAAGCGTGTTAAATTGCTTCACGCTTAATTTCGGACGCCGGAAGCTTATTTCCAACGCGGGCTTTTTTGACGAATGTATCTTCAGCGCGCATGGTTTTTTGTTGGCGGTGACAATTCTGTTCCACGGTATACCCGCAATGTGGAGAATCTTTTGCCCGTACAGGTATTTGGATATGCCCTCCCTGTCTTTGGCGCTCACGCGGATGCCGCGCAGCAGATCCGCATGCATCTTGGCGTTGAGCGCATTGTTCAACTGGCACACTCCGTGTATCAGGCCCGCCGCAACGGACTTGCCGGAATTGTTGGATCCAAAGAACACGCTCACTTTCTTGTGCCGGATCTGCCCGCTTTCTATCGGACCGATGTTTTTGAACGCGATCTTTGTGTATTTCATTCTATGAGCCGTCCTGTGACTAGTATATGTAAATGATCCCGTATTCTGGCCGCCGGACGGCCCGGAACTGCCGGCTCGCCCGCGCCGCTCCCCGCCGCAGGCCGATCGCGGGGGCGGAGCCAGCAGCAGGCCCGTAGAACAGGCCCCTGCAACGGCCCGGGCCGGATCATACATTTTTAACGGAACCGCCCCGCGCGCGGGGCGTGCGGGCCGAGATAGGGAAAAAGGCGCCCAACCTGGGCGTCTCGGAGTGGGTGCAGGGCATGCCCACCAACTTCGACCAAGAGGACGACCGCATCGTGGTCACCGAGGTCTTCCAGGTAAACTGCCCCGGCTGCTTCCTGTACGGGATACCCGAGATGATAAGGATATACGAAGGCTACAAGGACCAGGGCGTCAGGGTGCTAGGCCTTGCCACCGCGTTCGAGGACTTTGACAAGAACACCCTGGACAACCTCAAACTCTTGGTGGAGACGGGCAGGGTCGTGGGCGAGACGCTAGAGGGCCTCTCGCGCTACGGGCAGCTGGACGGCGACAGGCTAAAGTACAGGATACCGTTCCCCGTGGGGATGGACGCGCTCTCGCGCGTGCAGGGCGAGCCCGACGAGGGGGCCGTGCTGGAGTTCATCAGGCCCCAGATACCCGACTTTGACTCGCGGCCGGCCGAGTACAGGTCAGGCATCATGGCGCGCGTCAGGGAGCACATGATGTCAAAGGAATACTCTGCAGAGACGTTCGAAAAGTTCGCGCTGCGCGGCACCCCATCCACCATAGTGGTGGACCGCAAGGGGATACTGCGCGACGTCTCGTTCGGCCAGACCGGCCACATAGAATCCCTCGTAAGGTCGCTCATCGACGAGTAGCGCGCAGCCTGCGCGCGAGCACGGCGGCGCCCGCCGGCGGCCCCGCGTACAGCCCCGCGCACGCAAGAAGGGCCAGCGTCCCAAAGGCCGCCGCGCCGGCCTCCGAGCCGGCGAGGCCGGCGATCTGCAGCGCCGCCAGGGCGGGCTGCAGCGCGGCGCCGGCCAGCGCCCTCAGGTGCGGGCTCTGCCGCTCGGCGTCGGCGAGCGCCGGCGAGACCGCGTAATAGACAGAGTTGAACGCCTCCATGAACCGCGCGCCCGCGCCGCTCGAATAGGCGAGATCGCGCGCCTCGCGCAGGCGCTGCACGGCGGGGGCAAGCTCTGTGCCGTACGCCGCCGTGGCCACGAGGCAGCCGCCCCGGGCGGGCTCCGATACGGTCATCAGGTGAGCGCCGGCGCCCTCGAACTCGACGGTCACGAACCAGACCAGATCGCTCGATTCCGCGCGCGCCGACGCCGGCTCGCCGTCCACCCTCACCTCGACGCCGTCGAGCAGCTGCCGCGGTATGACCAGCTCGCCCAGGTTGCCCTCCAGCGAGCTGGACACGTCTATCTCGAGGGTGCGCGACGCCGGATCGTAGCGCGCGCCGGTGGCGTCAAAGTTCGCCGTTATGACCACCTCGAGCTGCCTGCCCGAGTGCTCCACGTCGAACCTGCTTACCAAGCCGGTCCTGTCGGACAGCTGCGCCCAAGCGGGGGAGACGGCCAAGAATACCAGGGCCGCGAGCAGCAGCGCGCGCAAGCCTAGGCTATCGCCAGCCTGTTGCGCAGCTCGGCGTCGGCCAGCACGCTCGGATGCGACGGGTCTGCCAGTATCACCTCGAACCAGTAGTGCATCCCGTCCTTGTACACGAAATACGATCCCAAGAGCGACATGTTGGGGTACCTGTCCAGCACGCGGTTCTCCGCGACTGTCTTCATCGGCACGTCCGCCTTTATGCGCGTCACGCCCAGGTGCTTCGGGCGCCTGCCGCCGCGCGGCCTCTGCTTGCGCATGCCGCCGGTGCCGACCCTCATGCGCACCACGGCCACGCCCTGCTTTGCCTTGTACCCCAGGCGCCGGGCGCGCTCTATGCGGCTGGGCCTCTCTATGCGCGTGACCGCGTTCTGCCTGCGCCAGGCCACCGCGCGCCCGCGCAGCTGCGGGGCGTTGTCCTTCCACATCGCTATCCACGTCCTGTCCTGCGCGCTGGGCATGTGGCGCGCGCGGCCCCGGCGACTATATAAATTGCGGCGGCCGGTTTCGGCAAGGCGGCCGGCAAGCGTTTTATTGCAAGGCGGCCCGGGCCGCCGCGTGTGGCAGTTCCTGCTCGCGGCCGCGCTGGCCCTTGCCGCGCAGGAGGCCCTGGCGCTCGAGGTCGAGCCGGACAGGGACACGTACACGTACCTCGACAGGCTCTCGTTCACCGTGAGGACCGAGGTGCCGGGCGGCGGGCAGGCCGTGTTTTGGATAATCGACAGCTCCGGCAGGCAGAGCTCGCCCATACCGCTGGCCATGACCGGATCCGAGACGGTCTCGACGGCGCCGGCCCCTTTCAGCCCCGCCATATACGCGGAGGACACGTACACCATACGCGTGGAGCACGGGGGCCGGAGCGCCGAGGCGCAGTTCCGGCTGGTCGATACGGGCGTGGTGGCAGTCCCCCCGTACCTTTCGTACATGATAGGCCTGTGGGCCCAGGGCCTGGCCGACGACAAGTCCTTCGTGGACGCGATGGCCGAGGCCAGGGTGATGCGGCCGCTGGAGAACCCTGACATACCCGACTGGTGCAGGCAGACGGCCCTGTGGGCCCTGGACGGGCTGGTGACCATGGACGAATTCGCCGCCGGGCTGAGGTACCTGGCCGAGATCGGGGCGATCGGCGGTTGAACAGGCACAGGCTGGTCGCGGCGGCCGCCTCCGCCGTGATAGCAGGCTCGCTGGCCTACGCGGCCGCGGGGGCCGCCGCGCTCGAAGGCGTGCAGTTCAAGTGGGGCGGCAGCGACAGTTTCGGGTACGTCTCGCTGGTCAACGGCGGGTACGTCGACGTGTGCAACCCGTCGCCGGTCCCGGTGCGCCTGGACAGCCTGGGCATAGGCGTGTCCTACCGGGGCGAGGACTTTGGCTCGTTCGAGGCGAGGGGCGGCATCGTCGGGCCGGGCGGGGAGGCCAGCATGTACGGCGAGGGCAGGCTGCGCGACGCGCGCGTCGGGATACTGGCCACGTACATGGATTCGGAGGCGGGCGGCGCGGATCTTGCCCGCTTCGATTCGGGCGACGTGTCGGCCTCGGCCACGGCCAGCACGCTGGTCTTTGGCGTCCTGCCGTATTCGGTCACGCGCGAATATTCGGGCGACGAGCTGTCCGCGGTCATGGACGGCGCGGGCTACGGCTGCTGAGATCTGCTGGCGCGCGCCATCATCCACAGTATTATGACGGCCGCAAAGGCGACGGCGAACCCGGCGGCGGTCCCGTACACCAAGTCGCGGGCGGTGTTCGCGGCAGGCGGGGACGCGGCCGGCACGCAGACCTCGCCGGAGAGCACCAGGCCCGGGCCGCACGAGGCCACGCAGACGCCGTCGAGCTCGTACGTGCCCTCTCCGCATACCACGGAGCCGGCCGCGGGCGGGGCCGGGGTTGCGGTCGGAGTAGTTGGCTGCGCCGGATCCGCGGGTTCGGGATCCGGCGGAGTTGCGGGTTCGGGATCCGGCGGAGTTGCGGGTTCGGGATCCGGCGGAGTTGCGGGCGGCGCGGGCTCCGGAGTTGCCGGCGCCGGAGTTGCGGGTTCGGGATCCGGCGGAGTTGCGGGTTCGGGATCCGGCGGAGTTGTGGGCGGCGCGGGCTCGGGCGTGCCGGCGCCCAGATCGTCGTACAGTATCTGGACCGCAAAGGAGGCCACGTCGAGCATGACGGATATGACGATGTCGGAGCCGTCCCGCTCCGCCTCGAATTGCGCGGTGCCAAAGTCTACCAAGACGTCTACCCGCGACGGATCCGACGAGCCGAATATCTCGGACGGCACGGTTATGCGCAGCGTGGCGTCGTCGTCTGCGGACACGTCAATGTCCAGCGAGCCGGTGGCGTCGAGCACCGCGCCGCTCACTTCCACGCCGGCGCCCGAATAGCCTATTTGGTAGTCGGTGCCGTCGACGGGAACCGTCTGTGCGTGCGCTGCCGGAACCGCCGCTGCCAGCGCGACCGCTACCCACAGGGCGTAATGCACGCGCCGGCCCCGCCCAACTCACGTTTAAAGATAGCTTGCGGGCGTGCCGGAAAAACCCCCGCAAATCCGCCCGAGCGGTGGAATTCGGCGCTTTGGGACGGCTGCGAGTCTTCCAGCGGCCGGCCTCTTGCGCGACGCCCACGCCAACACTCATAACGCGGTTCGCGCGTTTTCTTGCATGGAATCCAAAAAGAACAGGATAAGGACGAACCTGATACGAAAACAGCAGGCGATCTTCTTGCTCATGCTCGCGATCGGCATCGGCCTCTTGCTGGCAAGCCCGCTGTCCGGCCGCTACCTGGTGGCCGAGGGCATAGCCTTTATGTTGGTAGGGGTGGCAGGGCTCATCATGTCGTGGACTACGTTCGACATAGGCGCCGGAATAAAGGAGGTGGTCCGCGAGGTGGGCAGGGAGAACAGGGAAGCGATGGACTCTCTGGCGGCGTCTCAGAAGGAGATGGCGGCGTCGATGGACAGAATGGCGGCGTCTCAGAAGGAGATGGCGGCGTCTCAGAAGGAGATGGCGGCGTCTCAGAAGGAGACTCAAATGATGATAGCAGCGTCGATGGGCAAGATATCAGAATCCCAAGACAGCATAGCAAGGCTGCTGGAGCGCGTGGTAAAGAACACCGGCACGGGTGCATGACGCCCGGACAACCCGGCCCCACCCAACTCGCGTTTAAAGATAGCTTGCGGGCGTGCCGGAAAAACCCCCGCAAATCCGCCCGAGCGGTGGAATTCGGCGCTTTGGGACGGCTGCGAGTCTTCCAGCGGCCGGCCTCTTGCGCGACGCCCACGCCAACACTCATAACGCGGTTCGCGCGTTTTCTTGCATGGAATCCAAAAAGAACAGGATAAGGACGAACCTGATACGAAAACAGCAGGCCATCTTCTTGCTCATGCTCGCGATCGGCATCGGCCTCTTGCTGGCAAGCCCGCTGTCCGGCCGCTACCTGGTGGCCGAGGGCATAGCCTTTATGTTGGTAGGGGTGGCAGGGCTCATCATGTCGTGGACTACGTTCGACATAGGCGCCGGAATAAAGGAGGTGGTCCGCGAGGTGGGCAGGGAGAACAGGGAGGCGATGGACTCTCTGGCAGCGTCTCAGAAGGAGATGGCGGCGTCGATGGACAGAATGGCGGCGTCTCAGAAGGAGACTCAAATGATGATAGCGGCGTCGATGGACAAGATATCAGAATCCCAAGACAACATAGCAAGGCTGTTGGAGCGCGTGGTAAAGAACACCGGCACGGGGGCCTGACACCCGGACAACCCTGGCCCGCCCGCCACGCGCTTCGGGCATGGCCCCGGCTGGCGCGGATCGCGCGCTACGCGGGATCCGGCCCCACGCCGAGGGCCACGTACTCGCCTGCCGCGCCGGGCCGCACTATCCTGCGCGTGTCTATGACCAGCCGGCGCCGCATGCGCGAGGTCTGGCGCGCCGAGATGCGCGCGTACCCCTGCCAGGCGGTCATCACCACGGCGCAGTCTGCCAAGATGAGGCATTCGGACACGGTGCGGCAGTACTCGAAGCCTGGGCCGAGGACCGCGCGCGCGCCGTCTAGCGCCAGCGGATCGTGCAGGCGCACGCGGTACCCCGCGCGCGCCAGCCCGCGCGCCAGCGTTATCGAGACGGATCCGCGCACGTCCCCCGACCCTTCCTTGAACGCGAGCCCCAGCAGCGCCACCCGGGCGCCGCGCCGGAGCCGGGAGCGCACCGACCTTGCTACCGATTCGGCGCGCGCCCTGTTGGCGGCGCGCACGCCGCGCAGCAGCGAGCCGTCCGCGCCGGCCCTGCCGCACTCTGCTATCAGCGAGTCCAGGTCCTTTGGCAGGCACGAGCCCCCGAAGCCGGGCCCCGCGTTCAGGAAGAGCGGTCCGATGCGCGGATCGGCGCCGATGGACCTCGCCACGGAGTCCACGCGCGCGCCGGGCACGCGCTCGCACATGCCGGCTATCGTGTTGATGAAGCTGATCTTTGTGGCAAGAAAGGCGTTGTTCGCGTACTTTGCCATCTCGGCGCCGGCCAGCGTGTCGTGGAATACGGGCACGCCCGGCGGCAGGATGCGCCGCAGCACCGCCGAGGCGCGCCTGCGCGAGGCCTGGTCATCGGTGCCCACCACCGCCGCGTGAGGCCTCTGCTGGTCGCGCACCGCGCTGCCCTCGCGCAGAAACTCCGGCATGCACGCGAGCAGCAGGCCGCGCCCCGCCTTCAGGCCCGAGCTTTTTTCCAGCGCCCTCTTGATCGGCCCGCCAGTCGTGCCCGGCGGCACGGTGCTCTTTACTGCCACCAGCGTGCCCCCGGCGCCGCGCATGGCCGAGCCGGCCTGGCCGGCGGCGGACACCACGGCGCGCAGGTCCGCGCGGCCGCGTCTCCCCGGCGTGCCGACCGCCAGGAATATGCACGCGGCGCGCGCGTCGGCCGGCCCGAGCCCCGCCGAAAAAGAGATCGAGCTTCCCGCGCGGCGCATCAGTTCCCGCAGCCCGGGCTCGAAGAACGGCACCTCCCCGCGCTCCAGCTTGGCGCGCAGGCCCGCGTCCTTTTCGACGCAGTTGACCCCCACGCCGCGCGAGGCCATTACGGCCGCGAGCGAGAGCCCCACTACCCCCATACCCACGACCGCGGCGCGCACGGGGGCGGGCCGGCCCGGGCGCGTATTAAACCGTGTACGGCGCCTGTTTCACGTCCGTGGAGCCGGATCCCAGGAAAGCTAGGTTAATTAAGCGACCCTGCGCGCCCCCGCCCCGTGAAGATGCAGGCGTCGCTGCGCAGGCTGCTCAACAAGCAGATAGGCATGGAGGCCGACGCGGCCAGAAAGTACCTGTCGGTGGCCTCGTGGGCAGAGTACACCGGCTACGACGGCGCGGCATCGTTCTTTTACAACCAGTCCGACGAGGAGCGCGGGCACATGCTCAAGATAATCCACTTCATGAACAAGCTGGGGGTGCACGCCGAGGTGCCCACGTCGACAAAGCCGCCCACCTCGTTCAGATCCTTGGAGGCGGCCCTAAAGGTCGCCCTAAAGAGCGAGCAGGCCGTCTCGGCGGCCGTGACAAAGATAGTCGACGAGGCCGCGCGCCGCAAAAACTACCACGTGTACACCTTCATGCAGTGGTTCGTCACCGAGCAGGCCGAAGAGGAGGAAAAGTTCGAGGCCATCCTGCAAAAGTTCGACCTGATAGGCAGGGACAAGCTGGCGATCAACGAGATCGACAAGATCTTGGCCGCCGCGCCGGCCGGCGATCCGCCCGATCAGGGTGCCTGAAGCAGCCGGTCACGTGGTCGTTCACAACCCCGACGGCCTGCATCAACGAGTAGCATATGACGGGCCCTGCGAACGTGAACCCGCGCCGCCGCAGGTCGGAGCTGAGCTTTTCCGACGCCGGCGTAGAGGCGGGCACCTCCTTTTCGCTCCGGAACCGGTTGACCACGGGCCTCTTGCCGCGCCACAGGTACCTGTCAAAGCTGCCGAATTCCGCCCGGACCTCAAGGAACCGCGCCGCGTTGTTGACCGCCGAGCGCACCTTGGCCCGGTTGCGCACTATGCGCGTATCGGAGAGCAGGCGCGCCTCGTCGCGCGCCCCGTACCCGGCCACCTTTGCCGGATCGAAGCCGTCGAAGGCGGCGCGGTACCCCCCGCGCCTCTCCAGTATAGTCCTCCACGAGAGGCCGGCCTGCGCGCCCTCGAGCACCAGAAACTCGAACAGCCGCCGATCGTCGTGCTCCGGCACGCCCCACTCCTCGTCGTGGTACCGCACCTCGGAAGGGGCCCGGGCCCAGCTGCAGCGCAACGCGCCCGCCCCGGCAGGGGCCCATAAAACCTTAAAATTTGGCCCGGCCGGGGCGCGGGCGTGTCCGACGGGCTGACCACCGGCGATCTGGCAAAGCTTGCAGAGGCCCGCGCCGAGCGGGCCGCCAAGGAGGCGGCCGACGCAAAGGCGGCCGCCGACGCGACCGCCGAAAAAGAGTACGCCGAGGCCGCAAAGACCGCCCAGGGGGCGTCGGCCGCCGACAAGTTCACCAACAAGCGCGCCGGCGAGCAGATATTCAGGCGCGAGATGGGCGAGCCCGAGTTCTGGCTGACAAAGGAGGCGCTAGTGCCCCCCAGGCCCGTCCTCTCGCAGGAAGAGGCCGACGAGATAACCCGCAGGGTCGAGATACCGGCCGACCAGACCCCAAAGTACGAGCCCGAAAACGTGCTCAGCCCCGAGTTCGGCGGCATGTCCAACTACGAGCGCGGCGTGGGCGACTTCCGCGGCCGGCTGGAGGCCGAGCTGGAGCGGCTGCGCGCCGACCCGGGCGCCGACCCCCGCAGCATAGAGCGCGCCGAGCGCGAGATAGCCAAGATGAGATCCCTGTACGAAAACTACCACGTGGGCATGAACGTCTTCCGCACCGCCAAGGGCGGCAGGGACAAGCTGAGGAAGTGAGATGGAAGGCACCGACTACACCCTGATCAGCGCCAGGGTCACCTTCAAGAACGTGCCCATGCACAAGATGTGCAGGTACCGCTTCAAGGACGCCGGCCCCGTCTGCGACGGCCTAAAGGCCATAAGCGGCGTGTCCGAGTGCGCCGTGGTGCAGACGACCAGCAGGGTCGAGATATACCTGGTGGCCGGCCCGGGCCCGGATCTGTCCGCGACGGTGCGCAGCATAGAGGAGGTCTGGGCCGACAACGCCGACCTCGACGAGTGGGACGTGGACCATTTCGACCAGACCATAGAGGTGTACACCGACCGCAGGGTGTGCCAGAATTTGCTGGAGCTTGCCACCGGCCTGCTCTCGGTGGTCACCGGCAAGAACGAGATAATGGGGCAGGTAAAGGACGCCGCGGCGGCGGCCAGGGAGGCGGGCCACTCGGGGCCGGTCCTCGACAAGCTCTTCGAGACGGCGCTGCGCGTCTCGGCCCGCATACGATCCGAGACGGGCATGGGCGGCAGCGTAAAGTCGATAGGCGACATCGCCGTAAAGATGGCCGACGAGAACGTCGGGCTCGACGCCAAGAAGAAGATACTGCTTCTGGGCACCGGCGAGAGGGCAGCCCGCGTGGCAAAGGCGCTCAACAGGCGCGAGGCAAAGTTCTCCGTGGCCAGCATGCAGGAGGAGCGCGCCGCCGGCTTTGCCCAGCTGTTCGGCGGCGAGCCGGCCGGATTCGGCGACGTCATGTCCGAGTTCGGCAAGTTCGACGTGGTCTTCGTGGCCACGACGGCCGACTACTTTATCCTCTCGCACGACCGCATACGGCGCCAGATGGACGGCAAGAACGTGGGCACCATGATACTGGACATCTCGGATCCGCGCGCGGTCAGCGAGGACGTCTCTCAGAGCCCCGGCGTGAAGCTGATGTTCAGCGACCAGGTGGACGAGCGGCACGCCGAGTTCCGCCGCCGGGCCGAGGCGCTCGTGCCGGCAGTCAAAAAGGCCGTCGCCGCCGAGGCGCCGGTGGTCGAGGCGGCCCTCAGGATGGTAAAGAGCGGCGGGCAGAGCAAGGACGTGTTCGCCAAGATAGACGAGATGCGCGAGGCCGAGCTGCGCCGCGCCCTCGAGCAGCTGGGCGAGATAGGCGAGGAAAAGGTCAAGATAATAGAAGGCCTGACGAGGTCGGTCGTCAAGAAGATAGTGGCCGCGCCCGAAAAGGACTAGCCGTACGATTCGTACTTTATCGAATAGCTGCCGTCCGGCTTCTTGTCGTGCAGCGTCACGAACCCGCGGTCCTTCACGTGCTCTATGACGCCGTCTATGGTCCCCTGGTAGCCGCATATGTAGATCATGGTGTTGTCCGGCGTTATCTGCTCGCCGACCATCTCGTCGATGGGCGAGGGCTTGCCCGGGCCGGGCGACTTGAAGAACGATTCGACCCTGCCTGTGTGGCCCGACCATGAGCGGTTGAACCACTCCTTGGGCCTGCTGATGGCCGCGCGGTACCTAAAGTTCCAGCCGCCCCCCGACTGGTTCTCGAGGTCGGAAAACTCCTCCTTGTAGCTGAGCTCGTCTACGTAGCTTGCCCCGTGGAGCACCACTATCTCGCGCGTGTCGCCGACCGCGCGCAGGTGCTTGGCGAACGCCACGAACGGGGCTATGCCGGTGCCTCCCCCCACGCAGACTATCCTCCTGCGGTCGGGGCCGCCGCCGGGAAGCTCGTCGTCTATGGTCAGCGCGTTGCCCGTCGGCATGCCGAAGCCTATCTTGTCGCCCTCGCTCGCGTAAAAGAGCATCGTGGTGACCCTGCCGGGCAGCGGCTTGCGCACCCAGCGGATCACGAACTCGAAGTAGTCGCGGTTCTCCGGGTGGGAGGCGATAGAGTAGGCGCGCCGGACCACCTTGTAGCCCTCCGAGACGACGGGCAGCGCCAGGGTCAAGAACTGGCCCGTGGTGTATTCTGGCATGCCCTCGTCGGGCACCATGCGCAGTATCATCAGATCCTCGCGCAGCAGCCGTATGTGCGTTATCGTAGCCTGGTGATCCTTTACCACGGCTTGCGGCCCCCGGCTCGCATTAAATAGATTTTGGCCCGGCGCGGGTACACGGGCACCTCCCCGCCCGCGTCCCACGAGACTATGCCGGAGGGGTCGCGCAGGGCGTCGGTGTATTTTTTGCCCGCCGAGCGCCGAGGCCGCCATCTGGGTGAGCCCGAACTAGGGATGGTTTTCCAGGGACTGGACGAACTCTTGGCCCACCGATCCGGTCGCGCCGATGACCGCTGCCCGCTTCACGGGCCCGGGGCCCCACAAGGCAGGTAATAATTTTTGCAAAGGCCCGCCCCCGGCCGGCGGGCGCCCGTCCGAGGCAGGCTACGGCCGGCGCGACAGGCGCCTGTACGCCAGAACGGCCGCTGCCGGCGATCCCAGAAGCGAGGCGTTGAACATTATCACCAGCGAGCCGAGCATGACCGTCTGGGCCTCGGATTCTGCCAATTCCATGATTCCCAGCGACCAGAGCGCCGGCTGCAAGGACACCCGGACGGCCTCCTTGAAGGCCGGGCTGGACCTCTCGAGGTCGGCGACGGCCGGCGAGAACGCGTAATAGAACTGGTTGAAACCGGACATGAACGCAGAGCCGGCGCCCGTCGAGAGCGCGCCGTCTCGGATCTCGCGCAGCCGCTGCACCTGCTCGGCCGTCTCGGTTCCGTACGCGGCAGTAGCTATGAGGCAGCCGCCGCCCTCGTCTGCCGGAACCGGCGTGCAGGTTCCGTCGTCTGCGAGGAACGTGCCCGGCCCGCAGACCGGCTCGGCGGTCTCTGGCTCGTCGGTGATCGGCTCCTGCGTGATCGGCGCTGCGGGCTCCGGCTCGGGTGCAGGCGGCTCTGGATCCTCGGGCGGCGCGGCCGGAGCTGCCGGCTCTACTACAGGCTCGGCGGGCGGCGCGGGCTGCTCGGCCGGCTCTTGGCGCTCGGCCTCTTGCCGCTCGGGCTCCTGCACCTCGAAGGGCTGCGAGGCCGCCCTCGGCTCGGGCACGTCGAAGGTCCTCGTCCCGGTGCAAGAGTCGATGTTTACCGATTCGGTGTCCGACGCTATGGTGCGGTTCGATACGAGCGTGGCAGAGATCCTCGCGAACGACTCCGACGAGCCGAACGGCGCGGTGAATTCGCCGTACCCGCCGACTTCTCCAGACTGCGTCATGCGGACCACGCCGGCCACCGGCATGCGGAGCGTCACGTCCAGAGAGCCCGACGACGGGCCGGCGACCACCGTCACGGTGCCAGCCTCGCAGTCCCACGAGGCAGACCTGATATAGACCGCTTCTGTTCCCGCGCCCCCGTCCAGCGTCGTTCCCGAGACCCGGGCGCTGCCGCCCCCGCCTCCGCCGCCACCGCCGCCACCGCCTCCGCCGCTGGCTGCGGTTCTCTGCGGGGGCGCCGCGACATCGAGGGTCGCGCGCTCTGCAGGGGCGGCTGGCGGCGCGGTCTGCGTGGTGTACGAGACCTGCCACCTGCCGTCGATGTACCTGAGCGTCTCGTAGGCCGCAGAGGCCAAGTCGCCCCTGGCGTCGAGCTGCGCGCTTCCCATCAGCCCGCGGTGCCCGAGGGCCGCGGCCGGCACAGCGTCGCCCAAGCCGCCCTCTCCCGTCACCCTCGTGGAATCGGACAGCACTATGGCCTTGCCCAGCACCTGCACCGAATCGTAGGCGGCGTACGCGCCCGAATAGACGCGCGTCTGCCGATCGGTTATGCTCAGCCCGTCCTGTATCGCCTCGGTCACCGTCCGGAACGAGGGGTGGCTGCGGTCTGGCGCGTCGTCGATTACGGTAAACTTGTTCTTTACGAACTCCAGCACCCCGGCCGACGCGCCGTCGGTGACCGGCCAAAACTGCGACCCGTACCAGTCCAGCGCCGCAAGCGCCGGATCCGCGGCGGCGGCCTCGACGATGAGCGCGCCGTCGGTTGCGAACGGCGCGAGCAGCACGACGGCCTTGCCCCCCGAGGCGGCGGTCGCTATTTCCGACGCGACCGACGCGCCGCTGCCCAGCGCGGTTATGGCGGCAGGATCGTAGGCGACGGGCACCACGCGTATGCCCGAGGCGTTGCGCTGCACCGATTCCAGCAGGGAAGTTCCCCACGGCTCGCCGTCCCGGTGGACCACCACGACGGTCTGCACTCCCTGCCCGGCTAGCCTGCCTATGAAGAACTCGCCCTGGTTCGCAGTGGGCGAGAGGAACCTGAATATGTTGTCTTGCAGCGCGAGTGCCGACGATACCGAGCAGCAGCTCAGAAGCATCATGCCGTTGTCGCCCGCGTATTGGCGCATGCCTGCAAGCTCTGACGAGCTGACCGGCCCGAAGACTATCTTGGTGCCCAGCGCGTTCATGCCCTGGAGTTCGGAAAGGGCCGTCGCCGGCAGGGACGCGGTGTCGCGCGCGTCCATCTGCAACCGCCACTTTGAGCCAGTATCCGCGAACCTCGCGTTGAGATCCGCCACCCCCCTGACGAGCGCGGCCTCTGCGGGAAGCCCGTAGTCGGCCGCAAGGTCGCCGGTCCGCGCCACCAGGGCGCCCACCCGGACGGTCTCGGTCGGCGCCGGGGCCGCCGGGGCGGCCACTACCGTCACGGCGAACTCTTGGAACACCCCCGCCTGCCCCGCCGCCGTCGGCATGGCGTACAGGCTCGGAGAGTACGTCGCGCCGACCGCCGCGCCGGCCGGCACCGCCACGGTCATCTCCACGTCCAGCGTGTCGCCCGCCGCCATCTGCGCGCTCCGCGCGGACAGCTGCGCCGCCAAGGCGTCCCCGCCCCGCACTTCGAACGCCACCCCGGTAGCTACGGGCGAGGTGACGCGCAGCACCAGCACGCGCTGCTCGCCGGGGTACATTTCGATCTCTTTGTCGGAGGAATAGACCGGATCGTACCCGAGGCCGAACGCCTGCGGCACCGCAACGGCCGCCGCCAACAGGGTAGCGGTCAGGAGCGTGCGGTGCATTTTATCCACAACTTGCAAAGAACGTCATCGCCTGCGAAAGCGCGCCGTCCCCGGTGGGCAGCACCCTGCCGGAGTGAACCACCTTGAACTCTAGTTCGAAGTTTCCGGAGGGCGCCAAGTCGGATCCGACGGTGACGAACTGGCCGGGCGCCAGCTCTACGAACTCGCCGCCCGCCTTTACGAACGTGGCCAGCGTGCGGTACTCGTTGTCGCCCGAGTCGGTCCACGCGTCCACCCGCAGCCGCACGCTCTCGACTGTCGGGCTTCCGGCGTTGGTCACCGTCTGCGAGACTGCCGGCGACTCTCCGCCGGTCACCAAGTCGAACGACACGGTGTCGCCAATCGAGACGGCGCAGTCCGACTGCGACAGGGCTATGCCGGCCTGCTGCGGCGAGATCTGCGCGGTGGCCGTGCGGGCCGCGTCCGTATAGTATGGCGAGTACGAGGCGCTGCCGCTGATCCTCTCGGCCGGGCCCCTGTCCCAGTAGTTGAACGGCGCGAAGACCGGGGCCGCCGACAGGTTCACCAGATCGTAGCCGGTGTTTTCTATGAACGAGTTCCTGAACACCGTGAGGAACTGATCTATGGGGGTGTCCACGACGCGGAATATGTCGAGCTGCTCGCCCAGGTTGTCCTGGTGGACGCCGCAGACGGAGCCGGCGCACAGCAGTATCCCGTTGTGGCTGTCCCGGACGACGTTGTCGTAGATGCGCACGTTCGAGCCGTCCCCTCCCCAGATCACGACGGCCGCTTCTGGCACGGTTTCCGGGGTCCCGTTCAGGTACCTCAGGGCGTTGTTGTTGCTTACGAATGTGTTGTCGTATATCGAGAGGCTCGAATCGGCGCCGGCCAGCTTGCCCACGTCGTCGAACGTCTGCTCCGTCGCCTTTTGCACCCCGAACGCCAGCACGTTGGAGATCGTGTTGCCGTTCACGTGCGCGTTCACGAGGCCGGCTTTGGCCAGGTTGATCCCCGCGAACGTGACCGTGTCTATGGTGTTGTTGGATATGAACAGATCTTTGTACAGGCCCGTCTCCGACAGGCGGATGGCGGTGTACAGGCGGCTCGACTGCTGATCCACCGTGGAGCCGGCCGGATGCAGCATGCCGATGTCGCGGAACAGGTTGTCGGACACGCGCAGGTTCGTAAAAGCGGCCTGTGGATTCTGGGGCGGCGTATGCGGCCAGGGCGTCGCGGTGTTTAGGCCGAGTCCGTGGTTGCCCGTGTTGGAGAACGTGTTGTTTGACACCGTTACGTTGGTCCTGTCTCCCCAGCCTATCTCGATCACCGAGGGGCCATAGCTCAGCGGGGCGATGTCCCTGAACACCAGGTTCTGCATCGTGACGTCGTCGCCGCGGATCTGAAACCAGCTCTCGCCCGTTATGACGGCGCCGGCCTCTCCGGTCACCGTCATCGGCTTCGAGATGATGCTGTGGCTCAAATTCGCGTGCGTGCCGCTGGAAAACGTCACGGTGCCCCCCGCGGTGACATCGTTGAAAGCGGCCTGCACTGTGCTTGTCGCGCTACCCGCCGTGATCGTGATGGCGCTCTGCGCGTATGCTGCCGGGAACGCCGCGCAGTCGGCGCACGGATCGCCTACAGACAAGGCCGCGACTGCAATGGCCAAAACTACGGCAGGCGCTGAGAGTCGGATGAACCCGCACGGGTTGCGCTTGAGCACCCCCCCCCCCGGAGGATACTATAAAAACCCAATGTTCCGACTCGGGTAAGCGGTCGGGCCTGAATTCAAGCACGTCCGATCCACGCGTAGCGCTTTTCCGTGACTAGGCTATCCCACGACTTGGCCGCTTGCCGACTCGGGCCGCGCGATCCTTCCCGGAGCCTGCCGGGCGGAGAAAAAGACGCGCGGCAAAAACCTCGGATCAGGCCGGCGTGTCCGGGCTAGAAAATCGACTTTTTGAGGCGGCCTAGGACGGTGCCTTTGCCGCGGGCCTGCCCGTCGGGGCTCAGTTCCAGTGCTTTGTCGTAGCACGCCGCGGCCTCCTCGTGCCGGCCCAGTTCCGCAAGCGAGTTGCTCTTGTACATGTACGCGAAATACGGGACCTGTTCACGGTACGCGTGTATGTCCTCCGGCGCCAGTTCCAGCACCCTGTCGAAGCAGGCCACCGCCTCTTCGTGCCGGCCCAACTTGGCGAGCAGGTTGCCCCGGTGCATGTGCGCAAAATGCGGAACCTTGTCCGCGGGCGCGCCGCCGTCGGCCGTGGCCAGCTCTACAGCCTTGTCGAAGCATGCCAGCGCCTCTTCGTGCCGGTTCAGCTCGTCTAGCAAAGAGCCCTTGTCTAGGTGCGCGTGGACGTCGTCCGGCGCCAGCTCCACGGCCCTGTCGAAGCAGGCCAGCGCCTCTTCGTGCCGGTCCAGCTCCGCGAGCAGTTTGCCCTTGTGCATGTGCGCAAAATAGGGAACCGGATCCCGCGGCGCGCCGAGGCCGCCCCGCGCCGGCTCCGTGGCCCTCTCAAAGCAGGCCAGCGCCTCCTCGGGCCGGCCCAGCTCCGCGAGCGAGTTGCCCATGTCGATGTGCGCGCGGCGGTGCTCGGGATCCAGCCCTATGGCCCTCTCAAAGCAGGCCACCGCCTCCTCGTGCCGTCCCAGGCGGGCAAGCGAGTCGCCCTTGTGCTCGTATGCAGGATGCAGTATCTTGTCCGCGTGCTCGCCGCCGCCCGGCGCCAGTTCCATGGCCCTCTCGAAGCAGGCCACCGCCTCCTCGTGCCTGTCCAGCTTGGCCAGTAGGTCGCCCTTGTCCAGGTGCGGCAGCGCGCCCCCCACCGCCAGATCCGCCGCCCTCCCAAAGCATGCCGCCGAGGCCTCGTAGTCGCCCATCTTGGCAAGCAGGGTGCCCTTGAAATGGTACGGCACGTAGTCGTCCGGCGCCAGTTCTATGGCCCTCTCGAAGCAGGCCACCGCCTCCTCGTGCCGGCCCATGTTGGCAAGCTTTATGCCCGCGTTGCGGCTCTTCAGGGCCTCGGACTCCCACATCGAGCAGCGCCGCGCCCTTCCTTCTTATACGGTTTTGGTGCCGGACGGGGTTGTTGCACAATTCCCCCGCGAATCGCCCAAAGCGGCGGATTCCGTCGTTTTGGGGGCTCGGCGGCGGGCGAGGCGGTCCGATTCTGCCAGGGGCCGTTTCCGGCCCGTCCGGGCTCTTGCCGATTACCCCGCAGCGGCAGTTTCCGCGTCGCACCGGATCCGGTTGAGCGCGCGCACGTTCGACGTTGCCGCGAGCAGCACGCCGAACCTCTCCTGCGTCTCTTTTCTTGTACCTGCAGAGCAGCCGGTGGGCGCGCGTCTCCTCCGCCCCGAATATGCCCTCGACCATCCTGCGATTCCGGTAGCGCCACAGATCGAACAGGGCCGCGGCCCTGCGGCGGAACCGCTTGCCGACGTTGCGCCTGTTGCCGCCGTTCTCCCCGCTCTGATCGATGTTGGGGCGCATGTCCGTGTCGAAGGCGGCCTCGCAGTTCCGGTCCGAGTCGTACCCCCTGTCGGCGTGGGACCGCCAGCCGGCGAAACCGCGCCCCAGTTTCTTGGACTTTTCAAAAAGCGACGGCGGCATGTCGGTGTCGGCCACGTTGCTGGGCGTCATCGCGCACGAGAGTATTATCTGCCGCTTCAGCACCGCGAAAACGTGCAATTTCAGGTGCGATTTTACGTGCTCTATGGTCTCTGCCGGTCTTTTTGTCCAGTTTCACCCTGTCTTCGTACCTGTCGGTCTTCACGCCGGTGCTGTCCGCCGCCGTGTCGACCTCGCCCGCCCCGCCGATCCCGGCCCGTTCCAGGCACGCGTTGGCGATCGTCGCCAGCACCCTTTCGAGCCACTCCATGTCGAGCGCCGCGTGCGCCCTGAAAATGGTCGTGTGGTCGGGAACGAGCCCGTTCAGATCCAGGTTCCACGACGCTGCCGCGTTCTCGGCTTTCTGGTAGATGCTGAAGTGGTTCATCAGGATGCACACGGCGGCCATTTCGGCAAGGGGGTGCGCTCTTTTCCGGCCTCGGGCTCTTGCGCGCCGGCTCGGGCGGCGGGTCTTCCCCCACCGTCTATAGCGAGATCAAAAAGTTTTTGCAATGGGTTTTGCAAAGAGGACTTTTTCAACGTCTATGTTGAAGTGGTATAGTTCTGGACAAAAGTTCGCCGTCAAAACTTGGCGTATCTTTTCGGGCGCTGGTTCATGCACTTGATCGGATCTATGTTGTAGTGCACGGTCCTGTAATGCTCCGACAAGTCTTTGCAAAAGTCTTCGAACGATGCGTGGTACTTGTACGAGACGCTCGATCTGCTCTTGACTAGCCACATGTGCTCGGCCGGATTCACGTACGGCGAACCGACGGGCGTATACCGCAAGACGATCTCCGGGTTGTCGCGCAAAAACTCCTGAACCTTGCGCGATTGGTGGTACGACGCGCGGTCTTCGTATATGAGGAGCGGCCCGAACCGCCTGTGCGCTTCCTTGAGAAAATCGATGAACGTGTCGGAGTTGGCCCTGTCGTACAGCCGGACCATGTGTCTTGTGTCTTCCAGCAACAGCCCGTGCGCCGACACTTTTTGGGGGTCGTTGGTGAAGGTTCCGCTTACCGGCGTGCCTTGCTCCGTCCAGAACAAGGCGTTGGACTTGTCGTCCCTGCGGTGGTGCGACTCATCCCCCCACCCCACGGTGCGCCCTTTGCGCCTGTGGTAGGCAATAACGCGCCTTTCGCGCTTCTGCCACTTGCTCACGGCGGCCGGGCTGGCGTGGTTTACGTGGACGTACTGTATTTTCTTGGGAGAGAGGTTGCGGCCGCGCATGAGCCTCAGGACATGCCTGCTGCTGTAGCCCACGCCGGTCTTCCGTTTTATCGCGTCGCTGACCTCGTGCGGCCGCACCCGTTTCCGGGACGCGTCGTCTATGATCTTGTTGAGTTTGTCTTTCCTTACCTTGGGCGGCCTTCCTGCACGCGGACGGTCGCGGAGGGCGTCCAGCCCGCCGCTCTCGTACCTGTCCACCCACTGCCGCACCCAGTCGTCGGACATCATCAGGCTCTGCGCAACATCGTCGACTCGCTGTCCTTGCACCGCCACCATGTTGACGGCCACTATGCGCAGGCTGACCCGGGCGTCCTTTTCCTTCTTGAGTGCCTTTTTCAGCACCGTTGACGTGTTAGTCATGGGTGTAGCCTGATCCCGTAGTAAATAAGTGCGTGAGAAAAAAATTGTTGACAAACCGACGAATTTTCGTCCAGAACTATATTCGTTGCAGAAGTTCTCGACCGCGGTTATCCTGTCGTCTGCAGATTCGTAATGTATGAAGTTGAATCGATTCGATTTCAGCACGCTCCAGAATCTCTCGACGGCGTTCAATTCAGGCCAGCCCGTCGGAAAGTACCTTACGCGCAGCCGGTCGGGGTTGTCTTTGATCAGCTTCTGGACGGCGCACGACCGGTGTACGGGGGACTTGTCCAGGATGAGGGCGATCTTGCCGCGCTTCATCAAGGCCTTGAGAAAGTCCACCGCCTCTTTAGCGCGGAACCTGTCCGTGATCCAGCACACCGGCTGCCCGTCGGGGGAGAGGGCCGCAGTCACCACGATCTTGTCGTGCTTTCCGTCGTACCGGGAGTAGACCCTCTGCCCCTGCGGAGACCACGGGCCACGTTTGTTGTCGTAGTCTAGCGTGAGGTTGGATTGATCCGCCACGTACATCAGAAATCCGTCCTTTCTCAGGCGTAAAATCCACCGTTTCGTGGATCTCTGCCACGCTATCACCGCCTCGATCATGGCGCGCCTAAAGTACACCGGCATCGGGACCTTGCGCGTCCATTTCATCTTGTTCAAGCGATACCTGATCATGGCAGCGGTGCATTTGACTCCGGTTTTCTTAGTCGCCTTCTCTGCGACAAGGGACGGGATCATGGGGTTGGCTTCTTTGATGAACTTGTCGAGCGTCTGGTTCTCTATCTTGGGCGGCCTGCCGGAGCGCGGCTTGTCGTCTAGGCCGTCCGGGCCGTGCTTTAGGAACCGGCCGCGCCACGACTTGACCGTGTTGTACGACTTGCAGAAGATCTCGGCGACTTCCGTGATCGACTTATTGTTGATCTGGAGGTGCAGCATGGCGAGAAACCTTTCTCGCTTTTTTGCATTGGTCTCTTTCTTGTAAAGCATGACGAGCTCTTCGTTTGACACCTTCACGCGCGTCGTGAAAAGCATACCCCCTATAAACATTTCGATTTAGATTGATGGATTTTGCAGAAACTTTTCGCGACCGCTATACTTGACGTAGCCGACGACGAAACCGTTTTCTGAGGCGCGCGCTTTGTGGTACCCGGGCAAGTAGCCGTCCCGCCGTTGGTGCTTCAACGGCGGGGTGGCGCTGGCCGCGATCAATAAGCGTAGCGGTTGGAAAAAATCGACAGTTTGCCGGAAAAAACTGATCCGCGCGGCCCCCCTGCGGGCGCCCGGCCTCGGATGCGACGGAATCCGTCATTCTGGGGAATTATGCAACAACCCCGTGCGCCGATGAAAAACCGTCCCGGACGGCGCGATCCCGCGGGCCGGACGCGGCGGAATGCGCAGGGCGCGGGCGTTCCGACCCGCATGTTCGGCCCGATCACTCTTCCAGCCGGGCCAGGGCGGCCGCCTTTTCGCGGAGCGCCCGCTCGTCGCCGGGCTTTATTTCGAGCGCCTCGCCGTAGCACGACGCGGCCTCTTCGTGCCGGTTCAGCCCCACGAGCAGCCCCCCTTTGTACATGCACGCAAGGTAGGTAAACTTCTCCCTGCTTTCGGGCGCGTCCGGCGCCGTGGCTATGGCCTTCTCAAAGCACTCCACCGCCTCCTCGCCGCGCCCCAAGTCCGCAAGCAGTTTGCCCTTGTGCATGTATGCAAAATGCGGGATCCTGTACGGGTACGAGACGCCGTCCGCGGTGGCCAGAGTTATGGCCCTCTCGAAGCAGGCCAGCGCCTCCCGGTGCAGGCCCAGCGCCGCGAGCGAAGAGCCCTTGTCCAGATGGGCGTAAACGTCGCCCGGCTCCAGATCTAGGGCCACCTCAAAGCAGGCCAGCGCTGCCCGGTGCATGCCCAGAGCTGCGAGTGAAGAGCCCCTGTGCATGCACGCAGAAAGGAGAACCGCGTCCCGGCTCTCGCCGGCGTCCCGCGCCATGTCCATGGCGCGATCAAAGCATGCCAGCGCCTCCTCGTGGCGCCCCGCGCGCGCAAGCTCTACGCCCCTGCGGTTTTGCTCCAATGCCTCCTGCTCCCCCACGGGCCGCGCCGCGCCCCGCCTTCTTATACGGTTTTGCCGGCCACCGCGCCCGGGCCGCCCCGCGCGAAAGATACTATACGGCCCCGCCCGCCCCCGCGCCATGGTCTTCGAGCTGTGGCCGCGCGGGGCGCAGCCAGCCCAGGGCCACAGGCCGCCACCCCACGGCGGCCCGGCCTCGGCGCCTGGGATGCCGCCCGGCACCATAGACTTCAGCTCCAGCATAGGGCCGCTGCGCATGCCGCGCAGCATACGCGCCGCGCTCAAAAAGTCCGCCCGCCTGGCCGAAGACTATCCCGATCCGTCCGCCTCGGGCCTGGCCTCGGCCCTCGCAGAATCGGTGCGCGTGCCGCGCTCGAGCATAGTGCCGGGCGGCGGCGCCGTCGAGCTGATACACGGCATAGCCCGCTCGCTGCTGGCCGGCCGCCGCGTCCTGGTCTGGGCGCCCACTTTCTCAGAGTACGCCTCGGCGGCCAGGCTGGCCGGCTGCCGCGTCCTCTCCCAGTACGGCGGCGATCTTGGCGAGTTCGCCTCGAGGCTCCCGCGCGGCGGCTGCGCGTTTTTGTGCAACCCCAACAACCCGACCGGCTCGATGGCGACGGCAAGGCAAATTCTGCGCGTCGCAAAAGAGGCCGAATCGCGCTCGTGCATCCTGGTGGTGGACGAGTGCTTTATAGAAATGTCCGACGCGCCGTCCGAATCCGTGATCGGCTCGGCGGCCTCGCGCCCCAACCTCATAGTCCTCAGATCCCTGACCAAGGCGTTCGGCCTCGCGGGGCTGCGCGCGGGCTACGCGGCCGCGCCGCGGCGCATAGCGCGCGTCCTGGAGTCGGCCCGCGTTCCGTGGAGCGTCAACGCGCTCGCGCAGAAAGCCGGCGCGCTAGCCGCCGCCGACCCCGGGCACCTTGCCATGACGCGCGCGGCCGTGGCGCGCGAGCGCGCCTACATCGAAAGGGGCGTGCGCGCCATAGCGGGGCTGGAGGCGTACCCGTCGTCGGCCAACTTTCTGCTTCTGCGCTCGCGGCGCAGCTCGCGCGCGCTCAGGAAAGCCTTGCTGGCGCGGCGCGTGCTGGTGCGCGACTGCTCGGACTTTGACGGCCTGGACGGCCACCACGTGCGCGTCTCGGTCCGGACCAGGCCGGACAACAGGAAGCTGCTCGCCGCGCTGGGGGCCGAGGCGTGAAAGTAATGGTGCAGGGCACCTCGTCGGGTGCCGGCAAGACCACGATGGTGTCCGCGCTGTGCAGGATCTTTTCGGACGCGGGATACAGGACGGCCCCGTTCAAGGCGCAGAACATGTCCCGGTTCTCGCACCGCGGGCGCGGCCTGGAGATATCGCGCGCGCAGGCGATCCAGGCGCGCGCGGCGCGCGCGCGCCCCTCGCAGGACATGAACCCCATACTGCTAAAGCCGCGCGGCGACAGCACCAGCGAGGTCTTCGCGATGGGCAAGAGCCTGGGCGCCATGGACGCCGCCCAGTACTACCGGTTCGCCGCCGAAAGGGGCATGGGCATGGTGCGCGCCTCGCTCCGGCGCCTGGCCTCGGAGAACGAGGCGCTCGTCATAGAGGGGGCCGGCTCGCCCGCCGAGATAAACGTATACGACATTGCAAACATGGCCACGGCGCGCGCGGCGCGCGCCCCCGTGCTGCTCGTCTCGGACATGGAGAGGGGCGGCGCGTTCGCCTCGGTGGCCGGGACCCTAGCGCTGCTGCCCGCGCGCGACCGCGCCCGCGTGCGCGGCCTGGTCATGAACCGGTTCCGCGGCGACCTGAAAATCCTGGAGCCGGGCCTGCGCCGCATATCAAGGATGACCGGCGTGCCCGTGCTCGGCGTGGTGCCGAGCATCCGCGTCGGGCTGCCCGAGGAGGATTCGCTCGGCTCGGGCGGGCGCGCGGCGCGCACGGCGCGCGGCTTGGAAAGAAGCATAGACGGGCTCGCAAAAGCCGTAAAAGGCAGCGTGGACGCGGGTGCCGTCATGGAGCTGGCGCGTTGATAGGGCTGGCCGTGGCGGCCTGCGCGCTGTGCCTCGACATGGCCCTAGGCGATCCGCCAAACAGGTACCACCCTACCGCGTGGATGGGCTCGGCGCTCTCGCCGGTCTGGCGCGCGTCGGGCGCGGGCCCGCGCGCGCAGAGAGCGGCCGGCGCCTGCGCGGTGCTGGCCGTGGCCGGCTCGGCGGCCGCGTGCGCCGCGCTGCTCGGCTCCGCGCTCGGCGTGCTGCCCTGGGCCGCGGCGGCAGAGGCGGTCGCCGGCGTGCTGCTGCTAAAGTCGACGGTGGCCGTGCGCGGCATGGGCAGGCACGCCATGGCCGTGCACGGGCTGCTTGCGCGCGGCGACGTCGAGGGCGCGCGCGCCGGCCTGGCCACCATAGTCAAGCGCAGGACCGGCGGCCTCGACGGCGGGCGCGTGGCCTCGGGGGCGGTCGAGAGCGTCGCCGAAAACACGGTGGACGGCGTGACCGGCCCGCTGTTCTGGTTCGCCATCTTGGGCCTGCCCGGCGCGCTGGCCTACAGGGCCGTCAACACCGCGGATTCCATGATGGGGTACAGGACGCCCATGTTCAAGAATCTCGGGTGGTTCGCCGCGCGCGCCGACACCGCCCTCAACTACGTTCCGGCGAGGCTGACGGTGCCCGCCCTTGCGGCTGCGGCCCTGCTGCTGGGCCGCGACTGGAGGGGCTGCCTGCGGTGCGCCCTCTCCGAGGGCGGCTCGGTGCAGAGCCGCAACGCGGGGTACCCCATGGCCGCCATGGCCGGGGCCCTCGGCGTGCGCCTCGAAAAAGAGGGCTGCTACGCCCTCGGCTCCGGGCCGGCGCCCGGGCCGCGCCACATACCCCAGGCCGTCGGCATGATGAGGGCCGCCTCGTGGCTGTTCCTGCTCTCGGTCGGCGCGCCGGCCATGGCCCTTTTGTGGTGGCTTGCCAATGCATAGCGCGGCCTCTGTCGTATCGTTCCTGACCGTGCTGCCCGCGCCGCCCGGCACGCTCGAGGGCGCCGCCAGGCACATGTACCTGTTTCCCGCCGTCGGGGCGCTGGTGGGCGCCGTCGCCGGCGCGCTCGGCGCGGCCCTCTCGCTGGTCGACCCGATAATCGGGGGGCTCGGCGTCGTCGCCTCGGTGATGGTCCTTACGGGCCTGCACCACGCCGACGGGCTCGCCGACTTTGCCGACGGCCTCATGGCCGGGCCGAAGAGGGCTTTGGCGGCCATGCGCGACAGCTCGACGGGGACCGCCGGGACGGTGGCAACTTCGCTGTCCGTCGCCGCGCTGGCGGCGCTCTCGTTTTCCGCAGGCGGCCTGGCGCTGCTCGCGGCGGTGGCAGTCTCGGAGATGCTCGCAAAGACGTGCATCGTGGCGGTCGCCGCGCTGGGCCGCCCCGCCGGGCCCGGCTCGGGCGCCGAGTTCATGAAGTTTGCCGACCGCCGCCGCCTGGCGGCCGCCGCGGCCTCGGCGGTGGTCCCGGCGTGGCTGGTCTTCGGCTACGACGGGCTGGCCGCGGCAGGCGCGGCAGGCGCCGCGTGCGCCCTGGTACTGGCCATGTCGAGGCGCACCGGCGGGGTCAACGGCGACGTCATGGGCGCCTCCAACGAGATGGGCAGGCTGGCCTCTATGGCCGTGCTCGTGCTCTAGGTATGCGGGCCACCTCGAATCCTTCGGGCCTGCGCCCGGGCGGCACCGTCGCGTCCAGCCCCATCTTGGCGGTGAGCAGTTTTTTTTGGTCGCTGGACGGATCGAGGCTCGAGCCGCGCACGCCGCGCAGCACCACCAGGTCCCGGTCGGCCTGGAAGCGCGTGGCCACCGCGTACTCTACCGATGAGGGATCCTCGGGGTCGATGTCCGCGTCGACCACGACCGCCTGCTTTAGCGATCGGTGCACGGCAAACGCGCTGCGTATCACCGACTTTGCTCCGCGCCCCGATCCCACCTGCACCACCGCGTGCATCCACCTGCTGCCGCCGCCGGTCAGGACCGCCCGCCTCACCTGCGGGTGGCGCTTTTTGAGCTCTATGTTGAGCTTTGACTCGGCGGGCATGCCCATCAGCAGGCGGTGCTCCGAATAGCCCGAGAGCACGTCGTGGTATATGGGCCGGTCGCGCCAGTACATCCGCTCCAGCTCGAAGACGGGCTGGCGGCGCGGCCGGTCGTAGGTGCGCAGCATCTCGACCATCCACTCCCTCTCCCGCCTGTCCTCGAGGATGCGCCCCTCCATGACTATCTCGGAGCCGTCCGGCACCGACAGCCCCGAGTACGGCAGGCGGCGCACGCGCAGCCTGCCGCCCAGCAGCCGGTTGGCGATGCCCAGCTCGCCCAGCCCCCACCGGTGCTGGTAGGCGCCAGCTATCGAGACCGCCGGGTGCACCCCGACGGTGACGGCCACGCGCAGATCCTCGCCGCCGGCGCGCGCGTGCTCGAAGCACCTGTCCAGGTGCCGGCCCTCGACCATGCGCACGGTAAAGTGCCTGCCGTCGAGCGGCATCATGCGGTGGAACGAGAGGTTCTGCGCGCCGGTCTGCGGGTTTTTGGCGTAGATGATGGAGGTCGTTATGAACGGGCCCGGCTCTTTGGAAAAGTGGCGCACGACGGGCAGCCCCGACGCGCTGCGCGACGAGTTGGACTCGAACGGGGCCGAGGGGGCCGCGCGCGGATCGCGCGCCGAGGCTACCGCGCGCGAGAGCCGCGCATAGACGTCCGCCGAGCCTGCCGCCAGCGCGAACCTTGCGCGAGTGCCGACGAGGTTGGCGACCACGCGGAACTTGCCCACCTTTTCGAACAGGAGCGCCGGGCCGCCGTCGGCCGCCGCCGTGGCGGCGGCTATCTCGTAGCGCGGCGAGGCGGGCGACTTTACGCGCCTCAGCTGGCCGCGGCCCAGCGACTTGACGTACGAGCGCAGGTCATCCACTGCCCGCCAGCTCCTTGACCGCCGACGCGACCGCGCGCGCCGAGGCCTCGTCCAGCTCGTCGGTGCCCACCGACGCTATCGATATTCCCCCCGTCTGCCTGCACGCCTTTTCCGAGACGAGGCGCACGAACGGCGATCCCGCGCGCGACGGTATCACCGTGGTGCTGACCGGCCCCGCGCCGCCCGGCAGCGAGGCCTCCACCGCGCCGAGCCTGCGCCCGCCTTCCGTGACGGAAACGAAGATTCCGTTGCCGAACCTTATTGCCTCGACCAAAAACCGGCGATCGCCGGACTCGACCGAGCGCGACGCGTAACCGGACATGTCACGCCTTTTTGGCGGCGGGTTTTTTGGCCGCCGGTTTCTTGGCCTCCGGCTTTTTGGCGGCCGGCTTCGCAGTTGCCGGCTTTTGGGCCGCGGGCTTTGCGGCTGCCGGCTTTGCGGCTGCCGGCTTTGCGGCTGCCGGCTTTGCGGCTGCCGGCTTTGCGGCTGCCGGCTTTGCGGCTGCCGGCTTTGCGGCTGCCGGTTTTTTGGCGGCCGGTTTCTTGCGCGTCGTCTTGATCTCCTTGGAGTCGGCCTCTACGCGCGCGCGCAGCTTTGCCTTGTACTTTAGGTTGCGCGGCTTTGTGCGGAGGCGGTACCCGCAGCAGGGGCACCAGAGCCCCTCCCACTTTATGAAAATCTCGCATATCTGGCAACGCCGCTGGCCCGAGGCGTACCTGCCGGTGCCGACCGGCTTTTGCGCCTTGTACCGGATGCAGATGCCCTTGCACGTCATGCTGTCGTATTCTAAAGTTATGTATATAAGGATGGATCCCCATAATTTCTCCAAAACGTGCCGTTTAGCGCGATTCTGCGCTTCAGGCGGGACGAAACGCGCACTGCGTACACGTAAAGCCCGCTCCCGGACGAAATATTGGACAGCGGCGATCAAAAACCGGGCCGCCTGTCGAAGGTTAATAAGGAAAAATGCGCGCAGGGCCGCGCATGGCCACTAAGGCGAGCATAACGGTCGTCGGGCCAGACAGGGAGGGCATCGTAGCCGCCTTTACCAGCTTTGTCTTTGAAAACGGCGGCAACATCGAAAAAATAAACCAGAACGTCATGGACGGCGTGTTCGGCATGCACATGCAGGCCGCGTTCTCTAGGTACGGCGCCCGGGTGGAGCGCGGGCTGGAGGGGCTGGCCGCCGAGCACGGCATGGACGTCAACGTGCACGTGGGCAGGCGCGCAAGGAGCATAGCCGTGTTCGTGACCAAAGAGCCGCACTGCCTCAGGGCGCTGCTGGCAGAAAAGCGGGGCCTCGCGGGCAGGATCTCGGTGGTGGTCGGCACCGAGGAGACGCTGCGCCCCGTGGCGAGGGAGTCTGGCGTGCCGTTCGTGTGCGTCTCTGCCAAGGATCAAAAGTCCGCCGAGGAGCAGATCATAAGGGCGTGCAAAAAGTATTCAGTGGACTTGATACTTTTGGCGCGCTACATGAGGATACTGACGCCCAACTTCGTCTGGAGGTACCCCGAGCGCATAATCAACGTGCACCCGTCCCTGCTTCCGGCGTTCCCCGGGGCCTTGGCGTACTGGCAGGCCTTCGAGCGCGGCACAAAGATAGCCGGCGTTACGTGCCACTACGTCACCGAGAACCTCGACCAGGGCCCGATAATAATCCAGGAATCGTTCAGGATCGGCGCCGGCGACACCATAGAGAAGATAAAGGAGAGGGGGCGCAGGCTGGAGGCGCGGGCCCTGCTCAAGGCGGCCAGGCTCCACATATCCGGGAGGCTCGAGGTGCGCTGGAGAAAGGTGCGCGTGTCCTGACGCCCTCCGATCCGCAGGTGCGCGCCATGTCCGGTAGGCCGGCGGTCGTGCCGGTCGGCGCCACCGAGCAGCACGGGCCGCACCTGCCGGTAACAACTGACACCGACATCGCATCGGCCCTCTCGTCGCGGCTGGCAGAGAAGATAGGCGCCCTGCTGATGCCGGCCGTGCAGTACGGCGTCTCGTTCGAGCACGCGCCGCTCTTCCAGGCGAGCGTGCCGCCCGGCGTGCTGGCGTCCCAAGTGGAGTGGCTGTGCAGGTCGGTTTCCTCGTACGGCATCGGGCCGGTCTTTGTGGTCAACGGCCACCACGGCAACGTGCAAGCGCTGGCGCGCGCGCGCGGCGCGCGCGTGCTCCACTACTGGAAGTTCGCGGAAAAGTTCGACCACGCCGGGCGCGTCGAGACATCGCTGATGCTGGCCCTCTGCGGCGGCGTGCGCATGGACCTCGCCCCCTCTGGGCTCGACGAGGAATCCCTGGACGGGGCTGGGCTGGAAAAGGCGAGGAGGCTCGCGTCCAGGTCCTTTCCGGAGGCGACCGGCGGCGGCGTGTGGGGCGATCCGCGCGGGGCCACCGCCGGCGAGGGCCAAGAGATCGCCTCGCGCGTGGTAGAGGCCATGGCCTCCGAGTGCCGCGCGGCCATGCTCGCCCGGTAGCGGCACCCCGCTGGGGGCGCGCGCAACGTTCGTCTGCCTAGAACGCCAGCCCAAACCAGTCGCGGATAAGCCCAACCTCCCGTCCGCATCGTGCGCCAGATTGTGCAGGCAGGATAGAAGCGACGATCCCTGGGGCTAGCCGAGGGCCAGCAGGCGCAAATTGCACGCGTCGGTTTTGGCCACGGTAGGAGAGCGCGATCCAGACATTCGGCATCCTTTTTCACGGCGAACTTGCCTGTTGCGCGACCCGGCGCGGTCTCCCCCTCCCAAGATCTCGCACGAACAGGATCTCCGCCCGTTGCTTGGCCACGGATCGCATGCCTTATACGGGGCGGTGTTCCACCGCGGGTACCCGTGCTTGAATCCCTTGGGCCGATACGGGATGTATCGGCTATGCCTTGGGCTCATGTGAGTACGGCACCCTTGAATCTCTCGAACGTCTCTGCTATCTGCCCCCCATTCATCGATCTGAATTATACCCGGAGGCTCATTGCCCCCGTTGCTGGCCCAAGCGATGGCGTCTGCGATCTTGTGGGCGCGGTCTTACATGCATGAACGCAGCCCGACATTGGTCACGAGGTTCTTGCAGTCATCTTCACACTCGGCTGCGAGGCATGTTGGTGCGAATCCGCGCTTGGAGACTCCGTCTTGCCACGCACGGTTCTGAAGTAGCGTTGATCGTACAAACGACAACTGGGTGCACTTATGGTCGTCTCGATCTACTTAAACATCCGATGCAATGGACGCGGTTTCTTCTCCCCGTCTCCCAAAAGCACCGCGCGCAAGATCGCCGGGTGGCAGATTGCGGGCTTTCGGCGCCGATCCTAACGCCTTACGCATCCTGCCGACCTATAACACCGCTCAGACGTATTTCCCCCACCCCAGCCTGCGCCCGAAGGGCGGGAAGGAAATTGCCTCGGCGTGGTGTTGTAAGACACCGGATCAAGAGCAGCGGCGCGCCGGCCAAAGGCCGCATCTGCCACGATGCGGTAATTGCCAACCCAGCACTTGTACTAACAAGAGTTTGCCGACCTGACGATTTTCCCGCAGGATCTTCCAAAACGCGCCGGGCCGCGCCAGCTATGCGCCCGCCCCCGCCGCGGGCAATTTCGCCTAGATCCCGCCCTGCCAGCCCACTCTGCTCCAGGTCATGCCCGTATCCTCGCTTGGCCTCGTGGTGCACGCACCGACCTTCCTCGAACTCTTTTCTTGCTCGGCACCAAGAATGTCCCGCCATGTTGATCCGTCGTCCCCCGTCCCGTCAAGACCGGTTCCACATCTGCCTCTACGGGCCGGTTCTCGGCTTGCGCCATGGCAGCGGATTCGTCAGACGTGCGGGTCGCGGCCACGCCAGTGAGCGGTTTTTGCGGCAAATAAGCCGTCCGAGGGCAGGATTGGAAAATGCGCCCCGGATCGGCCGCCCAGATCGCGGACAGGCCGGGACGCGCTTCACGCCGCCGAATCGTGCGCGGTCGGACGGGAGGCTCCCGCCAGGGGCCGACGCATGGCCGGCGGCGCAGTCCGCGCGCCGGCGGCCGTTTTCGGTTTTGTTCGGCAATTCCCCGATCCGTGCCTGAGCGGAGCCGTTTTTTGGCCGATCCGGCCACGGCGCAGGCACGAAAATGCGAATTGTCGAACACAGCCCCGTTTTCGCAACTGATTTATGCAGGCAGTTTTCGACCCCGCCCGTGGCAAGAGGCTCCATGATGAGGCGGCGGAGGGGCAGGCCGCGCGCGCAGGCGGCGCCCAAGGCCGATCGCTCAAAGAGGGTCAGAAAGTCCATAGAGGCCGCCGCAGAGGCCCTGCAGTCGGCCCACGATTCGCGCGAGTTCCTTCTGCGCAACACGCGCACGGCGGTCCTGACGTCGGGCCGCGCCATAATGGAGATACACCGCGAAAACTACCGCGAGGCCGAAAAGATGATAGCCGCGGCGTCGGGGATGATAGAGGAATACAGGAAAAAGGCGCCGGCCGGCCTGCGGTACCTGCTAGTCACCTCCGAGCAGGAGATGGTCGAGGCAAGCGCGCTGCTCGCCGTGGCGCGCGGCAGGCAGATCCCCACGTCGTCGTCCCTCGGCGTCTCCAACGAGGGGTACGTGCTGGGCATGATGGATTCGCTCGGCGAGATAAAGCGCCATGTGGTGGATCTGCTCAGGCGCAACGAGGCGGCGCGCGCGCGCCGGGCGTTCGAGAGGATGGAGGAAATGTACTCTATGCTGTACCCGTTCGCCGCGATGGACCGCGTGCTGAAAGAGGCGCGCCGCAAGATGGACGTAGGGCGCATCCAGCTCGAAGACGCCCGCGTGCTGCTCGTCCAGGCGCACATCGCCGGCAGGTAGCGGGCCCGGCTTTTTGGAAAAGGCAGGTCTACAGGCGGCTCTGCCCGCGCCGGAAATTTGAATGCGGGCGATGGGATTCGAACCCACGAACTCCTGAGAGACTAGCCCCTCAAGCTAGCGCCTTTGGCCAGTCTGGGCGACGCCCGCGCCGCGCGGTCCTTGCATGGTTTTTATAATCCTTGGCGGCGGCCGCACGCATGCTGGTTCCCGTGCGCTGTTTCACGTGCGGCAACCTGATTGCCGACAAGCACAAAGAGTACAAGGAGCGCATCGCCGCCGGCGACGAATCGGGCGCGGCGCTCGACGCGGTCGGCGCAAAGAGGTACTGCTGCAGGCGCATGCTGCTCACGTCCATGGAGACGGTGCGCCAGATAATACCGTTCTACGAGGCAATGCACAGGCGCCGCCAGGAAGTCCAGTCAGAGCTAGAGTAGGTTGCCCTCCATAACTGAACTGCGCGGCAGGCTGGTGCGCGACAGCCGCGGATCAAAGACGGTCGAGGTCGACGTGACGGCCGACGGCAAGTTCACCGGCAGGGCCTCGGCGCCGTCTGGCGCGAGCGTCGGCATCCACGAGGCCACGGGCTTTCCGGGCTCGCCGGAGGCGTGCCTCGCGGTCCTCGAAAAGAACGCCTCGCGCTTCGTCGGCGCCGATCCGTCCAGCCTAAAGGGAGTGCACGACGCGCTCAGGGAGATGGACCCCACCCCAAAGTACGAGGTGTGCGGCGGCGGGGTGGCGTTTGCGGTCACGCTGGCCTCTGCCGACGCGGCGGCCAAAGCTTTGGGCGAGCCGCTCTTTTGCGTCCTGTCCGACCGAGAGCCGCAGCTGCCGCGCCCGCTCGGCAACGTGCTGGGGGGCGGCGCGCACGCCGGCCCCGGCACGCCGGACATCCAGGAGGTGCTGGTGTGCGCGACGGGCGCAAAGACGGCCGCCGAGGCGGTCGATGCCAACGCGCAGGTCCACGCGCAGCTGGGCAAGATGCTGCTGGAGGATCCGTCGTTTACCGGCGGCAGGGGCGACGAGGGCGGCTGGGCCCCGCGCATGCGCAGCGAGGACGCGGTGGAGGCCGCCGCGCGCGCGATAGAAAAGCTCGGGTACACGCTGGGCGAGGAGGTCTCGCTGGGCATAGACTTTGCCGCCTCTACGATGTGGAAGTCCGGCTCGTACGAGTACTCGCGCGACGGCGCCACCAGGTCGGCGGGCGAGCAGGAGGATTTTGTGGCCGGGCTGGCAGAAAAGTTCAAGCTGATATACGCGGAAGACCCCGTCCACGAGGAGGACTTCGAGGGCGCCGCTCGCCTCACAAAGAGGCTGCCGCGCACCATGGTGGCAGGCGACGACCTGACCGTGACCAGCGCCTCCATCCTCGAGAGGGCCGCGGCGTCGGGCTCGTGCAGCGGGGCCATACTCAAGGTCAACCAGGCGGGCAGCCTGCACGACGCCATGGAGTTCGCCTCGGCCGCCCGGAGGCTCGGCGTGGGCACCGTCACGTCCCACCGCTCCGGCGAGACGTGCGATCCCCACATCGTCCACGTGGGCGTGGCCGCCGGCTCCGCGATGCTAAAGTCGGGCATAGTCGGCGGCGAGCGCGTCGCCAAGTCCAACGAGCTGCTCCGCCTCTCGGAGCATGATTTAATACACAGCCTCCGGGCGGTGGCAAGGTGAGCCACCAGATCCCCGACATGCGCAGGGAGATACTCGCAGCCGAGGTCAACAAGGGCACCGAGGTAAAGACCACCTTCATGGAGCAGTTCGTCACAAAGTCCGATTCGCGCGGGTTCTACATGATGGACGCCGACGCCACGCTTGCCCGCATAAAGACGGCCGCCAAAATGGTGGTCAGGATAGGCGCCGGCAACTTGATAGTGTGCTCTGGGCGCCAGAACGCGGACAGGCCGGCCGGCATGATGGCAGAGGCCGTCGGCGCAAAGGCGCTGCTGGGCAGGTTCATGCCGGGCACGCTGACCAACCCGTCGCTCCCCTACTACATAGAGCCAAAGCTGGCGATGATATCGGATCCCCAGATAGACACGCAGGCCATCGTGGAGGCCACCAACGCTGGCATACCCGTCATCGGCATGGCCAGCACCGACAACATCACGTCCAACGTAGACCTGGTGATACCCGCCAACAACAGGGGGCGCAGGTCCATCGCAGCCGTGTATTGGATGCTGGCGCGCCAGATACTCGTAGAGCAGGAGAGGATGGAAGAGGGAGCCGAGATGGAGCAGTCGGTGGACGACTTTGCCGCAAAGATCACCGACGAGGACGAGTAGCGCCTCGGCGCCCGGCAAGGTGATACTGTTCGGGGAGCACTTTGTGGTGCACGGGACCGGCGCGGTGCTGGCCGCCATAACGCCGCGGGCGCGCGCCGTCGCCCGCCCGCTCGGCGCGCCGCAGATAAGCGTCGAGACGCACTACGCCTCCGAGACCGTTGCGCGCGGCGGGGCCGGCTCGCGCCTGGGCCCGCTGGTACGCGCAGCGGAGGCGGCGCTGGAGGAGAACTGCGACGAGAACGGCATGAGCGTCAGGCTGGAGTCGGACATTCCCGGAGGCATGGGGCTGGGTGCCTCGTCGGCCGCCTGCGTGGCCGTGGCCGGCGCGGCCTTTGGGCTGTACGGCAGGCCGTCGGCCGAAAAAGTCGCGCGCGCGGCCCTCGAGGCGGAGCGATCCGAGTTTCCCGCCGCCTCGGGGGCCGACCACGCGGCCTGCGCGCACGGGGGCGCGATTTACTTTGACGGCGCCGTGCGGCGCCTCCGAGTCTCGCCCCGCCTGCGCCCGGTGGTGGTGCCCTCCTCGTCGAGGCACCGCACGGCCCGCATGGTGGAGATAGCCGGCAGGTTCCGAAAGTCCGATCCGGCCAGGTTCGAAGAGCTGTGCCGCACGGTCTCGGCCATCATGGAGCGCGCCGAGCCCATGCTGGCCTCTGGCGACGCCGGCGGCCTGGCCTCGCTGATGCTCCAGAACCACGCCTGCCTGCGCGAGCTTGGCGTCTCCAACCCGGAGCTGGACGGCATCGTGGAGCAGATGGGCGGCGGCAAGATGACCGGCGCCGGCGGCGGAGGGTGCGCCGTCTCGGTCTCGGACGGGCCGGCGCGCGCGCCCGGCGCCATGGACGTGGGGATGGACGCGCGCGGCCTGGAAGTTTTTTAACCGGCCTGCCCGGCGCCGGGCCGTGATACTGGTAAAGCTGGGCGGCTCGCTGATAACCGAAAAGTCCGGAAAGGAAGAGTACAGGCCCCGCGCGGCCTCGGCCGTGGCGCGCGCCCTGGCGCGCGTAAGCGAGCCGCTCATCGTGGTGCACGGGGGCGGCTCGTACGGCCACTACTGGTCGGTGAGGCACGGCATGCACACCAAGCCCGGCATGACCGGCGCGCGCGGCGTGGCGCGCGTCAAGAACTCCATGGCCGAGCTCAATTCGAGGGTGCTGGCCACGATGTACGGGGCCGGCCTGTCCCCGTACTGCATGCCGCCCTCGTCGCTGGTGTCGGGAAAGAAGCTTCTGCCGGCGCGCGCAAAAGAGGCCGAGCGCGTGGCAAAGGCCGGCATGATCCCGGTCACGTACGGCGACGCGCTCTGGTGCGGCGGCGGCAGGACGTACATACTGTCCGGCGACAGGCTCATGAGCATGCTGGCCCCGGCAGTCGGGGCCAGGCTGGCCGTGTTCGCCACCGACGTAGACGGCGTGCTCGGCCCGGACGGGGGCCTCGTCGCCGAGATGGGCGGGCGGCGCGCGGCGACCCTGCCGGTGCGCGGCGACGTGACCGGCGGCATGGCGAGGAAGGTCTCCGAGGCGCGCCGCATGGCGCGCTCGGGCGCCGACGTGCTGATAGCCAACGGGGAAAGGCCGAATAGGCTGATATATGCCGCGCGCGGGTCGCGGATGCATGGGACGCTCTTCCGGGGAAGATGAGTTGGAATACGTGGTGCTAGTCGACGAGAACGACAACAGGCTGGGCCTGGAGGAGAAGGAACGCTGCCACCTTTTGGACGGCAGGCTGCACCGCGCCTTCACCGCGCTCATATTCGACGGGGGCGGCAGGCTGGCCCTCGGCAGGCGCAGCGGATCGAAGATGCTCTGGCCCGGCTTTTGGGACGGCACGTTCGCCAGCCACCCGCGCGACGGCGAGACCTACGCCGCCTCGGCCGCAAGGAGGATGCCAGAAGAGGTGGGCCCGGCCTGCCGCATGGACGTGCTGTTCCGCTTCGAGTACCACGCAAGATACGGGGACGTGGGATCTGAAAACGAGATCTGCGCCACGCTCGCCGGCACGGCCGAGCCAGATTCCATGGCGCCGTCTCCGTCGGAGATTAGCGAGCTGCGCTGGGTCGGCGCCGGTCAGCTTGTCGGCGAGCTCGAGGATCCGCGCGCGTTCTGCCCGTGGATGCTGGCGGCCATACACCTGCTGGAGCCGGCGCCCGGCGTGCCGGCGCCGTGGACCGACGCGTCCGTGCGCGTGGCCGCCGGCAGGGCCGCGCGCGCCCACATGGGCGGATGGAGGCGCCTGCCGCAATGAGCGTGGACGGCCGCATGGCCTCGGCCCTGAGGGGCAGCCCGCCGGGCCTGTACAGGGCGGCCGCGCACCTGATCAGGCACGGCGGCAAGAGGCTGCGCCCGCGCATGGCGGAGGCGAGCGCGCAGGTCTTTGGCGGCAGCGCGCGGCAGGCGGCGGCGGCGGTGGAGATGGTCCACAACTTTACGCTCATACACGACGACATCATGGACAACGACGAGCGCCGGCACGGCGTGCCGTCGGTCCACAAAAAGTACGGGCAGCCGCTCGCCATACTGGCCGGCGACGTGCTGTTTTCGAAGGCGTTCGAGCAGATAGCTTCGGCCGGCACGCCGGCGCGCGCCGCAGAGTCGGCCCGCCGCCTCGCGCGCGCGTGCGTGGAGGTCTGCGAGGGCCAGGCCCTCGACATGGCCATGGCGGAGTCGGCCCGCGTGCCCTCCGTGAACCAGTACCTGGGGATGGTGGGCAAAAAGACCGCCGCCCTCTTCGACGTCTCGTGCGCGCTCGGGGCCATAGCAGGCGGCGCGCGGGCGCGCGGCGCCGAGGACATGGCCGCGTTCGGCAGGAACCTCGGCGTGGCGTTTCAGATAACGGACGACTTGATAGGCGTGCTGGGCGATCCGAAAAAGACCGGCAAGCCGGTCGGCAACGACCTGCGCGAGGGCAAAAAGTCGCTGCCCGTGATCGCCGCGCTGCGCAGGGCCGACAGGCGGCAAAAGAGGGCCATAACGGGGTGCCTCGGCGACCGCAGGGCCTCGCGCGCCAGGATAGGCGAGGCCGTCGAGGCGATGCGCGAGATGGGGATAGAAGAGGAGATGCGCGCGAGGGCTGGGCGCTGCGCGGACGCCGCGCGCGCGCGCCTGGCGGGCAGGAGCGGCAGGGGCGCATCGGCGCTGCTGGCGGCACTCGATCTTGCGGTAAGGCGTGACTTTTGAGCTCGGACATGGACGACGCCCAGATAATGGAGGCGTACCACGGGGCGCTGCGCGCGGCGGCCTCGATGAGGGCTGGGCTGGGCGGCGGCGCCGAAGAGTTCGACGAAAAAGTCCACCCCGAGGTGACAGCCATGCTCCAAGAAAGGGTCGCCGGGCTGAGGGCCGAGGCGCGGCGCGGCGGCCCGGGCGCCTTCGACCGGCTGCGCGCGGCCACGAGCATGCTGGAGTTCGTCGGGCAGTACGAGGCGTGCAGGGACCGCTCCGCGGACATGGCGCGCGAGCTGGGGGCCGCGAGGGGGTCGGCGCCGCGCCGCGAGGGCTTTGTGGAAGAGCCGGTCCCGCGCGGGCCCTGGCACGGCACCGGCGGCGCGGCCGGGGCGCTGCGCGGGTTCGCCGAGAGCAGCCCGATGTACAGGATTCTGCGCGACGACGGGAAATACCGCTGGTACGAGGCCGACATCAACGCGCACTGGCTGGAGAGCACCTCGCACGCCGGGAGCTTGGCGCCGTTCTCGCCCACGTGGCTGCTCTCGGCGCTCGCCATCGCCGAGCGCGCATCAAAGCTCGGCTACCGCGAGATGGTCGACGTGGGATCGGGCGACGGGCGCGTGGCCTTTTGCGCATCGCTGCTGGGCATGAAGGCGTGGAGCGTGGAGGTGGATCCCGGCCTTGCGCGCGCGCAGGAAGAGCTGCGGGCCCGGACGGGCCGCCGGTTCGAGGTCGTCTGCGCCGATGCTGCCCGGCTCGACTACTCGATGGAAATGCAGAGGCCCGTCTTTGCGGTAGGCGGCCTCGCGCAGATGGGCGCCTCTGGCATGGCCGAGCCTGCGCGGGAGCAGAGGCCCGACGCGGGGTTCGTGCTGTCGGGCACCCGCGCCCCAAAGTACGGCGGCAAGGAGCCGGCCGGGTGGGGCGGCTTTTTGGAGAGGGCCGGCCTGCGCGTGCTCTCCGAGCTTCGCCTGCCCACCGCGTGGACCGCCGGCGAGCCGGAGGGCACCCCGTACCTGTTCGCGGCCCCGCCGGCCTAGTTCCGGCGCGGCCCCGGATGCCAAGTCTTTAATTTGCGCGCAAGTCAGGCGCCTGCGATTGCAGAGCCGCGCCAACGAACCGACCGACGGCAGGCCGCACGGAGGCCCGCCGGCATGAGGCCCGTCGCCGTGGTCATGGTGGGCTTCATGTACATGATGTCGCTGGGGTTTTACCTGGCCGAGGAGGTCTTCCTGACGCCTGCCGGCATAGAGGTGCGCTCGCTCAACGGCACGGCCATAAGCCCGCGCGAGTTCGTCGAGAGCACGAGCCCGGCGTTTACGGAGGCAGGCAGCGGGGCGCTCGAGCCGCCGGACGGCCCTTTCGAGAGCGTCCTTGATTTTTCGCAGAGCGGGTTTGCGGCGGTGTGGACCCTGCTCGGCCTGCTGTCCGGCACGTATTTCCTGCAGTTCCTCCAGTTTTTCGGCATCCCGTCCCCGCTCATCACCGTGTTTCAGCTGATCTTTGGCTTTGTGGCGGTGCGCACCGTCGTCTATTACGTGCTCGGGCGGTAGGGCCGTCCCGGGGCAGGCCGCCCCTAGTGCGTGAAGCCTCCGATGAAGGATCGAACACGGGGGTTCTAGCTGAGTTGGTTTGTCATGTAGCTGTACTTTGCGGTGGAAGTCCAGCCGCCGTCCCTCGCCGTCCAGACCTCGTAGTCCGCCACCGCCAGGTCGCCGGCCGCGTTTAGCTGTATGTCGCCCAGCGCCCCGCTGTGCGCGTTGGCCACGTCCATGAATATCGGCTTTATGTCGGAGGCCGAGCCGCTCTGCGCCTCCATGATGGCCTTGCCGACCACCCAGGCCGCGTCGTAAGAGCCGTACGTGTATGTTATCGGCTCGCGGCCCAGCAGATCCATGAGCCTCTGCCGCAGGTCCGCGTTGACTTCGTTGTCGTCCACGGCGATGATGGGCGCCGAGAACGAGACGGCCTCGGCGAACTCGCTCGCTATCGGATCCGTGCTTATCTTTTGATCCTTTGCGTTGCCGTCGGATCCGTACCACTGCACCTGCTTCAGCGAGTCGTACTGGGCCGCCGACTGGATTATCTGGGCCCCTTCGGAAAAGCTGATCAGCACCACGGCCGTAGTCTCGGAGTCCATCGAGCTTACCACGTTTGCGAGCAGCGAGGCCGACGCCGAGAATTCTGGCAGCTCTGGGTTGTAACGTATCCCCCTGTCCACGGTTCCCTCAAAGCTGTCCGTTATGGCCGCCACGAGGCCGTCGCCCCACGCGTCGCCCCGGTATATGGGGACGAGCGTCTCTATCTGATCCCTCTGCGCCAGCTTTGCCATCACCACTCCCTGGTTTTCGTCGTTGGTCGTGAACCGGAACACGCTGTCGCCCTCTATCGCGAGTGCCGGCGCCGTCGAGCAGCAAGATATGAGCATCATGTCGTTGGCGTCCGAGTACGCCCGCATGTTGCGTATGTTGGAGCTGGTCTCGGGTCCTATCACGATGTCGATGTTGCGCGCGTTGAGGGCTGTCAGTTTCTCGAGCGCCGTGACCGGGTTGGTGGCCGAATCCTCGCTTACCAGCTTTAGCCGCCACTGCTCGCCGGACTGCTCCAAAAAGTCGTTAAAGTCGGCCACTCCCAGCTTTGTGGCCTCCATGTTTTCCTCGCCGTGGCTCGCAAGCTCGCCTGTCAGCGGCAGTATGGAGCCGATCGATATCTCGCCGGAGAGCGCCGAGGTGCTGGACAGCTTGCCGGTCGCATAGCTGTACTTTGCGGTGGAAGTCCAGCCGCCGTCCCTCGCCGTCCAGACCTCGTAGTCCGCCACCGCCAGATCGCCGGCCGCGTTTAGCTGTATGTCGCCCAGCGCCCCGCTGTGCGCGTTGGCCACGTCCATGAATATCGGCTTTATGTCGGAGGCCGAGCCGCTCTGCGCCTCCATGACGGCCTTGCCGACCACCCAGGCCGCGTCGTAAGAGCCGTACGTGTATGTTATCGGCTCGCGGCCCAGCAGATCCATGAGCCTCTGCCGCAGGTCCGCGTTGACTTCGTTGTCGTCCACTGCGATGATGGGCGCCGAGAACGAGACGGCCTCGGCGAACTCGCTCGCTATCGGATCCGTGCTTATCTTTTGATCCTTTGCGTTGCCGTCGGATCCGTACCACTGCACCTGCTTTAGCGAGTCGTACTGGGCCGCCGACTGGATTATCTGGGCCCCTTCGGAAAAGCTGATCAGCACCACGGCCGTCGTGACGTCGCTGAACGAGCCCACGCGGTCTGCGAGCAGCGAGGCCGACGCCGAGAATTCGGGCAGCTCTGGGTTGTACCTGATCCCCTCGTCGACGGTGCCGGCAAAGCTGTCCGCTATGGCCGCCACGAGGCCGTCGCCCCACGCGTCGCCCCGGTATATGGGAACCAAGGTCTCGATGCCGGCCCCCTGCGCCAGCTTTGCCATCACCACGCCCTGGTTTTCGTCGTTCGTGGTGAACCTAAAGACGCTGTCGCCCTCTATGGCCAGGGCCGGGGCCGTCGAGCAGCACGATATGAGCATCATGTCGTTGGCGTCCGAGTACGCCCGCATGTTGCGTATGTTGGAGCTGGTCTCGGGGCCTATCACGATGTCGATGTCGCGCGCGTTGAGGGCGGTCAGTTTCTCGAGCGCCGTGACCGGGTTGGTGGCCGAATCCTCGCTTACCAGCTTTAGCCGCCACTGCTCGCCGGACTGCTCCAAAAAGTCGTTAAAGTCGGCCACTCCCAGCTTTGTGGCCTCCATGTTTTCCTCGCCGTGGCTCGCAAGCTCGCCGGTCAGCGGCAGTATGGAGCCGATCGTTATCTCGCCGGAGAGCGCCGACGTTTTGGTCCTAAACTCGCCCGTGACGTAGCTGTACGATTCTGTCATCAGCCACTGCCTGTCGTTTACAGTCCATACCTCGTAGTCTGCCACCGCCAGGTCGCCGGCCGCGTTTAGCTGTATGTCGCCCAGCGCCCCGGTGTACTCGTTGGCCACGTCTATGAATATCGGCTTTAGGTCCGACGCGGACGCGCTCTGCGCCTCCATGATGGCCTTGCCGACCACCCAGGCCGCGTCGTAAGAGCCGTACGCGTACGTTATCGGCTCCCTTCCGAGCAGATCCGAGAGGCGCTTGCTGACGTCGGCGTTCTTTTCGTTGTCCGCCACCGCTATGATGGGCGCCGAGAACGAGACGGAAGCCGCAAACTCGCCCGCTATCGGATCGTCGGTTATCTGCTGGTCTTGCGAGTTGCCGTCCGAGCCGTACCACTGCACCATGGCAAGCTCCGGGTGCCCGGCGGCGGACTGGAGTATCTGCACCCCTTCTGCAAAGCTCGTCAGCAGAACGGCCACCTTGCCCGCGCCCACCTCTTCTATGCGCTCGCCCACGCGCTCCCCGAGGATGGAGGTGGACGCAGAGTATTCTGCGATCTCGGGGTTGTAGCGTATCCCTTCGTCGACGGTGCCGGCAAAGCTCTCCTTTACGGCCGCCACGAGGCCGTCGCCCCACGCGTCGCCCCTGTATATGGGAACTATGACTTCGATGCCGGACTTTTGCGCCAGCTTTGCGAGAACGACTCCCTGGTTTTCGTCGTTGGTCGTGAACCGGAACACGCTGTCGCCCTCTATGGCCAGGGCCGGCGCCGTCGAGCAGCACGAGACCATCATCATGTCGTTGGCGTCAGAGTACGCCCTCATGTTGCGTATGTTGGAGCTGGTCTCCGGCCCTATTATCACGTCCACGCCGCGCGCGTTGAGCGCCGTCAGTTTGTCCAGCGCGATTACGGGGTTTGTCGCAGAGTCTTCACCGATCAGCCTCAGGCTCCACCGCTCGCCCTGCTCTTCCAAATACTCGTTAAAGTCTGCCACCCCCAGCTTTGCCGCCTCCATGTTTTCTTCGCCGTGGCTCGCAAGCTCGCCGGTCAGCGGAAAGATGTACCCTATGGTGATCTCGCCGGACAGCCCGGATTCAGTGCCGGCGTCCATCGCGCCCGGTTCCTGCGGCGCCATCGAGACCGAAGCGGCCGCCGCTATTGCGATCGCGACGGCTGCGACCGCGGCACCGATGATTATCGTGTTCTTTGACGCCACTTGCGGGGTGCGCCAAAACCCTACTATATATTCCTAGATCCATAATGCCAAGTAAAATACGCCTCTGCTAAACGCGGAGCGTTGTTCACCGGCATAGTCGAGGGCACGGGGCGCGTAGAAAAGATATCGGCGTCCAAGGATCGCAGCGCCCGCGCCGTCACCGTGCGGATTGGATCGGCCGCCCGCGGCCTCAAAAAGGGGCAGAGCGTCTCGGTCAACGGCGCCTGCCTGACCGCCGAGGCGGTGAGGGGCGGCAGGTGCACGTTCAAGGTGATAGACGAGACCATGGCAAAGACCGCCATGGGAAAGCTCCGCGAGGGGGACGCCGTCAACATAGAACGCAGCCTCAGGGCCGGCGCGCGCCTGGAGGGCCACTTCGTGCTCGGTCACGTGGACGGCACAGGCACCGTGACGCGCGTGCGCAGGATGCCCGGCGAGGTGCGCGTCTGGGTGAGGCTGCCCCGGTCCTTGGCGGCCCAGACGGTCCGCAAGGGCTCGATAGCCGTCGACGGCGTCAGCCTCACGGTCGCCTCAAAGTCGCGCAACACGGTGATGGTCTGCCTCATACCGCACACGGTAAAGTCCACGTCCCTCGGCGCCAGAAAAGAAGGCGACGCGGTGAACATAGAGACCGACATTCTGGGCAAGTACGTCCTACGCGATTCCGGGTAATTACCACTTTTCAGGTAATGCTTATAACCGGAGTTCGCCCGACTGCTCCCATGACGCTGGCGCCCGCTCTGGACTCGCTCAAGAGGGGCGAGTTCGTCCTCCTGTACGATTCCGAATCGAGGGAGAACGAGGTGGACATGGTAGTCGCAGCCGAGCACGCCGCGCCCGAGCATGTGGCCCGCATGCGCCGGCACGCCGGCGGGATACTGTGCGCGGCCCTCGACGGCGCGATGGGCCGCACGCTGGGGCTGCGGTACATGCACGACATGCTGCTCTCGGATCCGGGGGCGGCGCCGCTTGCGGGCGGCGCCTCGCCGTACGGGGACAAGCCGACATTTTCGGTCTCCGTGAACCACCGCCGCACGTACACCGGCGTGACCGACCGCGACAGGGCCACCACCATACGCGAGATCGCCGCGCTGCACGGCGCGCCGGATCCGCGCGCCGAGTTCGTCTCGGGCTTCCGGGCCCCCGGCCACGTGCCGCTGCTGCTGGCCTCGGAGGGCCTGCTCGGCTCCAGGCAGGGCCACACCGAGATGTCAGTGTACCTTGCGCGCCTGGCGGGGCTGGCCCCGGTCACGGCCATATGCGAGATGATGGACGGGCAGACGTACTCTGCGCTCTCGCCCAAAAAGGCGCGCGAGTTTGCCGCGCACAACGGGGTGCCGTTCTTGGACGGGCGCGAGCTGCTAGAGTACGCCCGGGTGAACTGACGTTGAACATAGCTCTGGTGGTCTCTGATTTCAACCAGAAGATAACCTCGAGGATGGAGTCGGCCGCAAAAGAGAGGGCCTCGTCGTCGGGCGCCCGCATAGTCAGCACGGCGCGCGCGCACGGCGCGTTCGACGTGCCGCCGCTCGCCGACGCGCTGCTCGCGCGCCCGGACGTCGACGCGGTCGTGGCGCTCGGCGCCGTGATCAGGGGCCGCACGCGCCACGACGAGGTCATCGCCCACGCGGTGGCCTCGCAGCTCTGCGCCGTGGCGGTCCGGCGAGGCAAGCCCGTCGGCCTCGGGATATCGGGCCCCGGCATGGACGAGCGGCAGGCGTACGCCCGCATAAGGCCGGTGGCGGAGAGGGCCGTCGACGCGGCGATAGGCTCGCACGCCGAGCTTGCGAGGATAAAGCCATGATACAGCTGAGCGTCATGCGCATAACCGGCTACGGGCCCTGGACCCTGACGCTGGGCCCCGACAGGGAGCACGAGCTGCAGATGCTGCAGTCGTCGCTGTACTCCGAGATACAGGCCATAATGTCGGGGCGCGGGGCGCTCGCGTTCCAGAACAGGTGCGACGAGTGCGTGGTTCTGTCCAGCGGCCTCACGCTGCCCGAGCACGTCGAGGCGCAGGAGCGCCTCTGCGCAAAGTTCCCCGAGGCGCGCCTGCAGGTCTCGGTCGGCTGCGGCAAGACCGCCTACGAGGCCAACGCGGACGCCCACCGCAGCGCGGAATCGAAAAAATACCTGGACGAGCCGCACCAGATACTCGGCAGCGTGGCGCCGGACAGCGAGGCGGTCATAATGCACATGGACATAGAGGGCTCGTCGGGGGGTTCCATGACGCCGTACGACGTGACGCTGCGCGTCTTCGGCCTGTACCACAGGATGGCCTCGTTCTTCGCGCAGAGGGGCTCGCTCGCGTTCTTCATGGGCGGCGACAACTTCATGATAGCCACGCAGGGCGACCCGTCCGCGGACGCGCGCGAGTTCGTCGGCCTCGAAAGGGAGGGCGGCGTTCCCATCAACTGCGGGATAGGCAGGGCCGCCAAGGCCAGGGAGGCCGCCGCCCGGGCGACGGGCTCGCTCGACGCAATACGCAAGATGAGGGACGCGGGCGGCGCGCCCACCGTCTACGAGATGCCATGCTGATACGCGGCGTCCGGGCGTTGCTCGGCGAGCGTCTGCAGCCGTCCGGGCCGCTCGACATTTCGGTGGAGGGCGGCGCGTTCTCCAGGATAGGCGGCGCGGGCGGCGAGGGCCTGGACGGGCGCGGCCTCTTGGCGGTGCCCGGGCTCATAAACTGCCACACGCACGTGGGCGATTCGATAGCAAAGGACGTGGCCGCCGGCATGGACACCTATTCGGCCACGCACCCGGCCCTCGGCGTAAAGGCCCGCGTGCTCTCCGAGACGCCGCCCGGCAGCCTGGCCGAGCACATGCGCGCCTCGGCGCTGGCCATGGCCCGCTGCGGGGCCACGTGCTTTGTGGACTTTCGCGAGGGCGGCGCCGCGGGGGCCCGCCTCCTGAGGCGGGCCGGCGGGCCGGCGCGCGCCGTGGTGCTAGGCAGGACGGCCGGGCGAGGCCAGTCCGAGCTGGACGAGGTTCTGGAGGCCTCGGACGGCATCGGTATAAGCGGCGCCAACGAGTGCGGCGACGCAGATCTTGCGGCGTATTCGAGGTCGCCAAAGCTGCGCGCCATACACGCGGCCGAGACCGAGGCGAGCGTGCGCGTGTCGGTCGAGCGGACCGGCAAGTCCGAGGTGGAGCGGGCGCTGTCCATGAGGCCCCACTTTCTTGTACACATGACCCACGCCACGCGTGCCCAGCTTTCGGCCGCGGCGGGGGCGGTGCGCGGCATCGTGGCCTGCCCGCGCGCCAACGCCGCGCTGGGCGCCGGCTCGCCGGACATCGGCGCGATGATGAGGTCGGGCTGCAACGTGGCGCTCGGGACCGACAACGTCATGGTGAACTCGCCGGACATGCTGCGCGAGATGGACTACGCGGCAAAGTCGTCGGGCCTGGGGGCCCGCAGGGTGCTGCAGGCGGCCACGGTCAACGCGGGCAGGATACTCGGCGACGGCTCGGGGGTCATAGCCGAGGGCAGGCGGGCCGACGCCTTTTTCGTGGAACTGAACGACGCGGCGCTGCACCCGGCCCACGACCTCCACGCGGCCGTGGTGGGGCGCGCCTCGGAGGCTTCGGTGCGGGCCGTCATGGTGGGGGGGAGGATAGTGCATGGCTCGCTCTAGGCCCGAGGTGACAGTCTGCGCGGCCGTCTCCATAGACGGCCGCATAGCTTCTGCGTCGGGCGACTCGCGCCTTTCGTCGGGGGCCGACCTGGACAGGCTGCACCGGCTGCGCGCGAGCTCCGACGCGGTCATGGTCGGCGCCAACACGGCGCGCCTCGACGATCCGCGGCTCACCGTGAGGAGGGCCGGCGGGCGCAGCCCGCTCAGGGTGGTGGTGGATTCGGCCGGGGCCGTGCCGCCCGGCTCGCACCTGATCCGGACAGCCCGGGACGTCCCCACGCTGGTGGCGGTCTCGCGCTCGGCGCCGCCCGACGCGGAGGCGCGCCTGTCGCCAGCCGAGGTGGTGCGCGTCGGCGAAGGCCGCGTGGACTTGCGCGGGCTGCTGGAGACGCTCCACGCGAGGGGCGTGCGGTCGGTCCTCGCCGAGGGCGGCGGCCGCCTCAACTGGGAGCTGGTGCGTCTGGGCCTGTGCGACGCGCTGCAGGTGACCGTCTGCCCCGTCGTGCTCGGCGGCGGCACGTCGCTTGCGGAGGGCGCCGGCGCTGCCGGCCCCGGATCGGCGCCGGGCATGTCTCTCGAAAAAGTATGGAGGGACGGCAACGAGGTCGTCCTGAGGTACTCTAGAACTGGCGCATGTCGGCCCTGATCTCGGCTATCTTTTTCTGGTAGGCGCGCTTTGAGCGGTCGTTCTTTTTTGCGTTGAGCACCCTGCCGCACGAGTCGCACTTGAACATGTTCTCCAGGGCCGCCTCGAAGGTGACGCGCGGGCAGTCGCGGTTGCCGCAGTGGTAGAACTCGGACGACTCTTCGTAGTCCAGGCGCTGCTGGAGCCGGTCGGCGATCTTTTTCTTTTGGTTTTCTATGAACGTCTCCACCTCGTCGCCGCGCGTCCTCCACCTGTACACGAACCAGCCCTTGCGCTCGTCCTTGACCCGTATGCCGGTGATGAGCGACTTGCCGAACAGGTCGTAGAGCACCTTGCGGACCATGTTTATGCGCAGGCCCGTAGAGCTTGCGATCTCCTCGTCGGTGGCGTCCTCCGCCTTCAGCAGGGAGCGGGCCACCTTGAGGTACTCGTCGCCGCCGATCATGGACGATATGCGGACGAACGGATCGTCGTACTTGTCAACCAACCTTCCCGTGGGCCGAGCGGCCGCTATTAATCCGTTGCCGGGCCGGGCCGGTAAGCGGCCAAGTCGGGGGATGGCCCGGTCGTGAAAAAGTAATGCGCGTGGATCGGGCCGTGCCCAAACGCAAGCCCGGCTTGGCCGGTTACCCGCGCCGCTAGGCCATGTCCACCCGCTTGCCGCGCGCGCTGGGCACTATCCTGCGGCGCGCCCCGGCAAACTCCATGCCGAACTGCCCGCCGCCCTGGAGCCTGTCGAGGAACACGGCGAGCGCGGCTATCTCCGAGTGCGGCTGCCCGGTCACCGACACGTTGTACTTTGACTCCTCGTACAGCTCGCGGGGCACCTTGCCGGCCCCGATGACGGCCAGCACCCCGCGCTCCCGGCGTATCTCCCCGACCGCCTCGGAGACGGGCGTGCCGTACATCGTCAGGTGCACCGGCGAGAGGCCGGCGGCGCGCCTCTGCCGCAGCGTGGAGCGCCAGCTGTTCGTGCGGACCAGCTCAAAGCCGCCGCCCCACGATTCGCGCACCGAGCCGAGCGTGCCGTCCAGGTCGTCCCCCGCCCAGTCCATGTGTATGCGCGAGGCGCCGAACGCGCGCGCCACGAGCGCCGCGTGCGTGGTCACCCGGTCGTCGCGCACCAGCCTGCCGCCCACGCGCAGCACCTCTATTTCCAGCCCGCGTCACCCGGCCCGGCGGCCCCCGCTATCTGCCCGGCCAGGCCCTCCACCCGGCCGGAGCGCGCAGAGACGGGCACGCCCCCCTCTATGCCCAGGGCGGCGGCGCGCTCCAGCGCCTCGCCGGCGCCCGTGATATCGGACTTGTTGAGCGCGTACACCAGCCTGCCCTTTTCGACCCCGAGCGAGCCGAGCGTGCGCGAGCAGCTGCGGAACTTTTTGCGCAGCAGCTCCGGCGGATCGCTGACGTCTATCACCACCACCACCGCGGCCGAGTGGACCAGCTCCTCGAGCGTCGAGCGGAACGCGTCCACCATGTACGCGGGCAGGCCGCTGATGAAGCCGACCGTGTCCGAGAGCAGGAACGTCTCGCCTCCCGCATGCAGGCGCCTCATCGTGGTCGAAAGCGTCGTGAACAGGCCCGGCGACTCGGGGCGCGACTCGCCGGTCAGCGCGTTGAACAGGGTGGTCTTGCCCGCCGACGTGTACCCCGCCAGCGAGACGGTCCTGAACCCCTGCCGCGCCCTCGACTGGCGGTGGAGCTCGCGCTGCTTGCCGGCCTTTGCCAGCTTGCGCGAGACCGCCTGCATGCGGTGCCGTATGTCGTCGCGGTACGCGTCGGCCTCGAACTTGCCTATCCCCATGAACCCGGGCTGCTCGCCCATCTTGGAGAGCCTGACCTTTTCGCGCGCGCGGGCCATCTCGTAGCGCATCTTGCCGAGGCGCACCTGCAGCTTTGACTCGGCGCTCGAGGCGCGCCCCTCGAATATCTCGAGTATCAGGGATTCGCGGTCGAGTATGTTGCGGCGCAGGCGCGAGGCCAAGTTGTAGTTCTGGCTGGGCCGGAGCACCTCGTCGTAGACGATGACGTCCGGCTCGAGGCGCCGGGCCGAGTCCTCCAGCCTGCGCACCGTCTCCTCGCCTATGCCGTACTTTGGGCGGTCCAGGTACTCCTGCCTGATTATGGAGTCGACCCGGTAGCCGGCCGCGCGGCACAGCGAGACGGCCTCGTCCACGGCGTCCCTGCGGCCGTACGTTATCAGTATGGCAGAGCCGGGCAACGCTCACCTCGGGGGCCTGCCGCCCTTTAGCAGCGCCTTTTCTATGTTGAGGTTTATGGCTATCTCGGCGATGTCGCTGGCGTACTCTGATATGCGCCGCAGGTTGCCCGACATGCGCCGCGCCCGGAACACCGTCTCCTCGTCGCGCGCGCGCAGGTCGGCCACGCGCTTTTCGTGGCGCGAGATCTCGAGGCACCGCAGTATCGTGCGCTCGGCCTGCACGTAGTCCTCCTTGAACAGGGCGAGGCACGCCTCGTCGAGCACCTCGATGGAGAACGCGCTCATCTTCTGCAGCGCGGCGAACGCGTCGGGCCGCACGCCCTCGCCGAACTCCACGAGGTCGCGCGCTATGAGCGCGGCGTGGTCGGCGGCCCGCTCTATGCTCTTTGCCACGATGCGGTACCCCAGGCAGTGGCGCGCGTCGCGCAGGCCCATCTCCTCCATCATGTGCTCGTTCTGCACTGCTATCTTGATCTGCCGGATGATGTAGAACCCGAACCTGTCGACCTCGTCGTCGGTGTTGACGACCTCCTCTGCCAGGTCGGCGTTGGACTCTTTTACGGAGAGCATCGCGTCGGTCAGCATGGTGCGCGCGAGGTGCAGCATCCGCTTGAGGGCCCCCTCGACCGACAGATCCATCAGGTTGACCAGCACCTGCACGGTGATGCCGGCGCTCGAGTCCGATATTATCTCCGAGCCCATCAGCATGCGCTTGACGGACCCCTTGACGGCGGCGCGCTGCTGCGGCCCGAGCCTGCCGCCGCGCGGCACCACGTGTATCATCCTGAACCCCAGAAAGTACAGCGAGATGAGCTTGCGCACGACGGTCTGGATCTGCTCGTCGGGCGAGATCTCGACGTAGGCGTCGTCCTTGTGGCGCGCAGAGGCCCTGTGCTTCACCGGCGTGACGTGCAGGCCGGCAGCGCCGCGCCTCTGCATCGCCAGCTGGTCGCCCTGGCGCAGGCCGAGGTCGGTCACCCACCGCTTGGGGAGCGAGACGATGTACGAGGACTTGCCGGTGAACTGTATCTTGCGTGTCTCCTCGCGCTCCTCCACGGCCCGGGCGCGCGTGCATACTATATAGAGCATGGCGCGCGGCCAAGACGGGTGGATCCGCGCACAAAGCTGGAACGCACGGTAGACGCCCTGTTCGGCGCGGGCGTCTCGGCCGCGCTGCCCCCGGAGCTGGACATGACGTTCTCCTCCAACGGCAGGCTCCGCGGCGTCTCGGACGCCTCGGGGCCGCTCGCGACGCTGCGCATAGACGGCGGGCTGGCCGTCTCGGTCAGGCTGGCGCAGATGCTCCGCGGCGCCGAGGCCTTTTCGGGCAACTGCCTCGGCGTCTCTGACGAGGCCGGCCCGTTCGCCGAAAAGGGGTACTCTGTGTTCGCAAAGCACGTGATCTGGTGCGGCCGGAACATACGGCCCGGCTCCGAGGCGGCCGTGATCTACGGCGGCAGGGTCGCCGCGGTCGGCAGGGCCGCGATCCCCGCCCGGATGATGGGGGCCCCGAGGGGCGTGGCCGTGCGGGTCAGGGATAGCTTAAAAACGAAGGACGGGCGGGACAGGGCATGATGCGTGGGGGCAACCGCCAGATGCGCAGGATGATGGACAAGATGAGCGCCAACATGAAGGAGATAGAGGGCGTAAAGGAGGTCATAATCAGGACCGCGAAAAAAGAGATCGTCATACCGGAGCCGTCCGTCCAAGAGATCGCCGGCACCCCCGACGCGTGCGTCTTTGCGGTGACGGGCAAGGACTACGAGGAGGTCGAGCGCGACGTAATCGACTTTCCCGACGAGGACGTGGATCTCGTGTGCGCGCAGACCGGCGCGGACAGGCAGAAGGCCGTCGAGGCCCTCTCCGAGACGCGCGGCGACCTGGCCCAAGCCATACTCATGCTAAAGACCGGCTAGCGGGCGCGCGTTCCGGCGGCCGGTTTGGCGAGTCGCGGACGCGCGCAAGGATCCACCAGGTTCTCAACGCCGAGAGCGGCTTTGCGAATCTTGGCCCTCCTGGAATTTCCGGGCGCAAGCCACCCGACAGCGCGTCCGGCCGCTTCGCCTTGTAGAAGACAAGAGATCGGGGAGCTAAAACCAGAATTGGCCGGCGCCGCGGATCTGGGGCGCCCGGTTTGGCTCCGGAGGCGATCTCGCCCGAGCACGTACCCGACGCCATCGCGTCGCGCGATTCTGACGAAAGCGTTTTCTTGTGCAGGGGAGCGGCTGGCGGATCCGAAGGGCGGCCGGGCGCGCGGTCTTGCGCCCGGTTCGCGCGTCTTGGAAAGAAACGGCGGCCGACCGGAGCGCCGCAAAAGAGTCGAGGCTTGTGCGCCGATACGGGAGCGCGTCGATCCGCCGCGGGCCTGCGCGGAGCGGCGTCCGGCCCCGAAAGACGCGGGCTTCTGCAAAAAGCCGCCGCGCGCGGGATGAGTCCGGCAGGCCCATCCGCGGCGTTGATCGCGGCCGCAAGAGCCCCGGAACGGGCCTGCCGGCGGCTGGTGGCGCCCCGGCTGCGCCCGGCGCCGCGCAGTTCTCCAACGCCGTCGGCCCGGCTGCGCATAGCCGCGTGCGCCGTACGCGGCAGAACCGCCGCGGGCCGAGATCCCCGAGCCGCGGCCCTGTCTGCGCGCCGCCTAGCCGGCGCAGGCGGGCGCCGGGCGCGGGCAGGGGGTACTGTTGCGAATTCGTGGGGTAGCCCCCGGCTAGGGCGCGGAGCCGGGTTAGGCATATATCGAATCCAGAAAGCCGCCAAGCGCGGGATTCGAACCCGCGAAAGGCTTTCGAGACCTTGCCGCCAGTCAGGGCGGTGCCCATCCAAGCGTGCAGGCGCGCCGGCCGGAACTGGCCGGGCGCGGCCTGCGCGATCTTAGACCCGCTTCCCCGTCTGGGCGAGGTACCGGCTCCCGTTCTGGATCATAGTCCGCCACTTGTCGGCCCCCTCGATGAAGATCCCGGCTTCCTCGCCGGGCGTCCGCTTCAAGGTCTGGTGCTTGCGGGCGTGGTTGTAATTCACGCGGATGCCGCAGAACTCGCGGGTGTGCTTGCCTTGCAGGCCCCTGAACGTCTTTTCCCTGTCCCGTATCGTACCGTTGAGCCGTTCCATGCGGTTGTTGTTGTCCTTGCCCTTGCGGACGCCGGTGATGTGTATTTCCCGCACGTGCTCCGTCAACGGCAATACCTCCTCGGCGGCCACCCGGTACGAGTTCAATCCGTCGGTTATCATCCTGGCCGGTATCTTGCCTGTTTGCTCCAGCGTATCCTGAAACAGCTTGGTCGCGTCGTGGCCCTCCTTGCGGTCGGCCAGGTCCGAGGCCAGCCAATATCTGGTATCGTTGTCCATCGAAGAGAAAAGATACATGAGGTCGCCGGCCACCTTTACGTAGAGCTCGTCGGCGCGGTAGTCGCTGCCTGTCTCGGGCTTTTGCCTGTCCATGTAGGCGGCCGCCACGGGGCCGTATCTTTCCACCCACCTGAATACCGCAGACCTGTCGATCTTGAGCCCCCGCGCCTCCAGGTTCTCGGCAATCTTGCCCACCGAGAGGCCGGAAAAGTGGAGCCGCAGGCATTCGGTGATCACGGCCCGCGAGTACCGCCTGTACCTGAACCCGAACCGGGCCGAAAACACCCGGTTGCATTCGCGGCACTTCATCAGTTGCGTGATACCGGACTTGTTCTGCCGTATGCCGTTCTTGTAGATGTGCCTGGAATTGCAGTACTTGCACTTTGTCGGCGTGTCGAAATTCTTTACCGTCTTTACGTATCTCTGCATGCCCCTGGGTACGGGCCGTGGTAATAAAAACATTGCCAAGTAAATTGCCATGTGGAAAACGGGTCAAATTCATAAAGAGGTCAATTTACTTGCCTGTATGAAAATAGGAACCAACGTGACCTCGCTCTCGCTGGCCGTCGAAAAGAGCTCCACGCTGCGCACGACCGTGCCGGCCGCGGTGGCCGACAAGCTCGGCCTCAAAAAGGGCGATCGCGTAAAGTGGGATTTCGACAAGGTGGACGGCGAGTGGTTCGCCACGGTCAGGAAGCGGCCGGAATGAGCCTCAAGATAGCCCTGACCTTGATTTTCGTGGCGGGTGCGGGCCTTGCGCTGGTATCAGGCGTGATCGCGGCCATGCCGTGAACGCCGTTATCTTGAAAGTGTTATAATTGTTAATAACGCTTGGCCACACTTAATAACGACTCAGTGCCCGCCCGCGCCGTGCTCCCGGAGGGTCGGGCTGTGAGGGCGGCCGAATGTCCCTCTTAAAGCAGGCGCGCCGCCAAGTGCCGTTTTTGGACACGGTAAAGTGCGGCGACAGCGCCCAGATGCTCAGGTCGTTCCCCGACAATTCAGTCGATCTGGTGATCACGTCCCCGCCGTACTTCCAGCAGCGGGCGTACGGCTGGGGCGGAGCGGGTGAAGAGAAGCGCGTTGACGGGTACATAGACGCCGTCATGGAGGTATTCCAGCAGTGCGTCCGGATAACCAAGGACACGGGCAGCATAGTGTTCAACATGGGCGACAAGTACCTCAACGGCAGTCTGGCGCTGGTACCGTACAGGTTCGCCATAGAAGCAACCGACGGCGGGGGCGTCAAACTGGTGAACGACATCACGTGGGTGAAGTCCAACCCGACGCCTCGCCAGTTCCAGCGCAGGCTCGTGAGCAGCACGGAGCCGTTTTTCCACTTCGTGAAATCGGACGGCTATTTCTACAACATAGGCGCGTTCAAGGGGGGGGGGGGACGCGCGCGACGGCAAGCCGCCAAAAAACACGACGATCGGGGGCCGGTACAAGGATCTCGTCAAAAAGTCGGATCTGACGCCGCGCCAGAAGCGGCTCGCCCTGGCCGCGCTGGCCGAGACCGTCCAAGAGGTCAAGTCGGGCAAGATACACAGCTTCCGCATGAAAATACGGGGCATACACTCGCCGGCGTTCGGCGGCCAAGCCGGGGGCAGGCAGATCCAGATTGAGAAAAACGGATTCACCATAATCAAGCTGTCCGGCAAGTCGCTGGCCCGCGATGTCGTGGTTCACAAGGTCGAGAGCCTGAAGTGGAACGACCACCCGGCCATATACCCAGAGAAAATAATACGCGACATGATAGAGCTGCTCACGCCCGAAGGCGCCGTAGTGATCGATCCGTATATGGGGAGCGGCACGACCGGCGTGGCCGCCAAGACCGCCGGGCGCCGGTGGGCCGGGATAGACATCAACCCCGAATACTGCGAGGCGGCCAACAGGAGGATCGGCAAAGCGTGAACGACGGCTTGGACACGTACAGGCAGAAACTGGAAGGCTGTCTGGAAAAGGCCAAGGACGGAGGCGCGCCGATCGACGACGAGACGGCCGGGATGGTGCGGATCGTCGTGGACAATTCCGGCAACGCCACGGGCGTCCTAGCCGTCACGCTCACGTCCCTGTTGAAAAAATCGATCGACCGGGGGCAGGATGTCCGCATGCATCAATTCCAGATGCCGGGCGGCTATTCGGGGCGGGGGCTGGACAGCAAGGTCGTGACGCCGTGGCTGAAAAGGCACTATTTCCCGGCCATGCGTTCGGGCTCCGGCTGGCTCACGCGCTCGCTGGAGCAGGCCGTGCCGTACACGCTGGATTATCCCGGCAAGATCAACCCGCCGCCGGTCAAGGCGGCGTTTCTCGGGATTTTGGACGCGGTGCAGGACGGGGCTGATCCGGACGCGCTCATAGTATATTTCGCCGAGAGGCTGATCGAGAAACGGGAGCGGGAGCGCGTCGATCTCACGCTTCCGGCGGGCAGGCGCATAAACGACATAGTGGACATGCTCGGCAGGCATTTCACGGCCGACTACGGGGGCGCGCACGGGGCCGCCCGCCTGCCGGTGCTTGCCATATACGCGGCCTACGAGCAGATGATGGCAGAGTTGCGCCGCTACAAGGGGTGCGAGCTGAGGCCCATGCAGCACCACACGGCGGCAGACGCCAAGACCGGCACCGTGGGGGACATAGAGGTCGAGGACGGGGGCGGCAGGCTGTTCGAGGCGCTGGAAATCAAGCACGGGCAGGCCATAACGCTGGCAATGGTCGAGAACGCCTACGAGAAGTTCAGATCGGAGGGTATAAAACGGTATTACGTTCTCACCACGCACGAGGACTATCAAGGATCTGATGATATGACCGACAAGATACTGGAAATCCACAGGAACACCGGGTGTCAGGTGATCGTCAACGGTGTCATGCATACGCTCAGGTACTACCTGAGGCTGCTTGACGACCCGACGGACTTTCTGCGCCGGTACGTCGACCAGCTCAACCAGGATCCCACGGTGCTGTACGAACACAAGTCCGAATGGAACAGGATAGCCGGAGGCGCGTTGGTATGATGGTGGGCATATCCGAACTGATAAGAAACGTGTTCAGCGACGGCGAGATACACACGCTGGAGGAGGCGTATCTGGCGGTGCTGGCGAGGATGAAGGCGGCGGAGGTCGAAGTAAGCGACGGCACCGTGCGCCACCGCGTCAGGAGCCGGGTACATGGCCTACACAAAAGCGGCGCAATCAAGCGCGTCGGGCCGGCGGCTTACATACTCAACAAGGACGGGTAGGCTGCCGCGCCGATGATCGGGGGCGCGAATTGGAAGCGGCACCGTCGCGCTTCTAGCACGTCGGTACGGGCGTCCCGGTTCCCGTGCGGGACTCGGGCAGGCGCGCGTCGGCCGGCCCGTGCTTCGTCATGTCCGTGAACGCCGGCCTCACCCTGCCGCCGACGGCCTTGAGCGTCCCAACGGCCTCTTCGAGGCCCACGCCGTACCAGTGCATCGGGCCGCGCGCCGCCCTACCAAAAAACCATGTCCGTCTTTATTTCATTGGATTCCGACCTTACCGTGACGCGGCGCTTCAGCTTGCCGTCTTTGCCGCGTTCGTACCTCCAGGCCGTCCCGTCGCCCCGGTGCACGGTGAGCGTCTTTACCGGCTCCCCGTCGTAGACGCGGCGGCGGAAAATCTGGAGGGGTGGCCGCCACTTCGCTTCCACTGCCGGCGATCGCCGAGCGCCCATTTAAGAGCCGGGCTTCTGGCCTCTGGCCGCGCCATGCCTAGCCGGGGGCTACCCCACGAATTCGCAACAGTGCCGGGCAGGGCCGCCACCGAACGGTTAATAGCGGGAGGGCCGGGCGGCCGGCCGTGAGCGAGTCAAAGGTGGCAGGCATAGTCGGGGCCCTGTCAGAGCTCGAAGACAGGATAGACGCCCTCCACGGCCGCACAGGCGAGGCCGAAAAGGCCGTAGCGGCCAAGGCCCAGTCCGAGATCGCCCGGCTCGCCGAAGAGACGCGCAAGGCCGCGTCCCGCGAGGCCGAGGAGGCCGTAGCGGCCGCGCGCGCCAAGGCCGAAAAAGAGGCGGCCCTCATAGCCGAAAAGGGCCAAGAGGAGCTCGCCCGGACAAAGGCGAGCATGGAACAGAACTTTTCCCGGGCGGTAGATGCGGCTGTCGCGGCGGTCCTCAAGGCGTAGCGGTGCGCGCGCCCCGCTCGGGTCGCGCCGCATAGCCGTGGCCACCGTGCAGGGGAGGGCGTACTACCGGTTCTGCTCGGCCCTGCGGGCGCTGGACATCGGCTTCGATACAATACTCCCGTCCCAGATCCAGCGCTACGACGGCAGCGCCGTGCTCACCACGGCCGCCGAGGCCCCGCGCGAGCCGCGCGTGGCCGTCATACTGGACGAGCAGATGCCGTCCCACCCGACCGTGGTCCACGGCACGCTCGTGCGCGAGCTCGGCTGCGGGTTCGGCGCGGCGCACCTGGTCATGGGGGTGGATCCGGGCACCAGGCCGGGCCTCTCCGTATGGTACCACGGCCGCGAGATAGAATCGTCGATGCACGCCTCGCCCGAGTCGCTGGTCTCGCACATGATAGAGATCATGGCCGGCCTGCGCGCGACGGCCAAAAAGGTAAAGATCGGCGACGGCGACAGGGGCGCGGCCTCGGACATCGCCCGCCGGCTGAGGCTGAGGTACTGCTCGGACTTTGACCTCGAGATCGTAGACGAGCGCGGCACCAGCCCGCGCATGAAGAACCACAACCGGCGCGGCAAGAGAGACATGGCCTCGGCCCGGTCCATAGCGGGCAGGGACGCGCCGGCCGTCCACCTGCTGCCGCCCTCGCTGACCGGCTGAGCGGGCTAGGCACGGGGCCGCATGGCAGGTATATTAGGAGGTATATAAGACGCGGGCCCGTGACGCAGACAAAGCCGCTGGTCAGCATAGAGAACGTGGTGGCCTCGGCATCGGTGGACCAAAAGATAGACCTCAACGAGGTGACCAAAAAGTTCCCCGCCACCGAGTACCACCCCGAGCAGTTCCCAGGGCTGGTCTTCCGGCTCGAATACCCGCGCACGGCCACGCTGATCTTCCGGACCGGCAAGATGGTCTGCACCGGCGCAAAGTCCGAAGAGATGGCCGTAAAGGCGGTGCGGACCGTGGTGCAAAAGCTGCGCAAGAGCAAGATCAGGATAAAAAAGGACGCCGTCGTGGTCGTGCAGAACATCGTGGCCGCCATCAACCTTGGCGGCAAGATACACCTGGAAAAGGCCGCCAGGGTGCTGCCGAGGAGCATGTACGAGCCGGAGCAGTTCCCCGGGCTGATACACAGGATGCTCGATCCAAAGACCGTCATACTGATCTTCGCGTCGGGCAAGCTCGTGTGCACCGGCGCCAAAAAAGAATCCGACGTGTACCGCTCGGTACACAACCTGCACGCCCTGCTCGAAGAAAAGAACCTGATGGTCTACGACAAGGCCTAGCCCAGGAACCGAAACTCGGCGCTCTCCACCAGCCCGCCGTGCGCGACCGTGACGAGGTACGTGCCCGCCGCCCAGCCGGGGCCGCCCGAGATGGCCAGCGTCGAGAACGAGCCGTCCGGCAGCAGCGCGACCTTTTCGCTCCAGACCACCGCGCCAGTCTCGTCCGAAAGGTACACGTCGACGGCCTGCCCGGCGGCGGCGGACTCTCCGCTGATCGCCACGATGTCGCCGGTCCTGTACGATTCTGCGTCCAGGCCGACTGACAGCGGCGAGATGTTCACCCCCGCCAGCGCAGAGTAGGCCCCCGCGGCGGCCAGCGCGGCCACCACTCCGGCCAGCACCAGCGTCTTTCTGCCGAACCTGCGCCGCGGAGGCGCGGGCGGCACCAGGGCCTGCCCGGCCGGCGGCTGGGGCGGCGCCGGCTTGGCCCTCCTTTTCGGCACCGGATCCAGGTACGCGCTGCGCAGGCGCTCGACGTACTCGCGCTCGTTGAGCGATATGGGCTCGTGGCGCTCGGCGGCACGTAGCACCTGCTCCAGCATGCCGCGATCGCCTATCCCCTTGAGAAGCAGCTCCGAGACCGTGTCTGCCAGGGTGTTCGCCACGGAGCGCACGCGATCCGATCTACGTTTAAGATTTTCCGAGGGGCGGGCCGGCCCGCAATGCAGGAAGGGGCGCCCCGCCCCCACGCGCATGGATGGCCGAATCCGGATTTAACGCCCCCCTACAGCCGGCTCGCCTGCACGAACATGCCCGAGGCGTCCGGCCTGGCCGAGACGCGGGCAGAGGCGCGCGCGCCGGCCCTGGCCATGACCGTCCTCGCGTAGTCGCGGGCCGTCGCGTCGGTGACCCCCATCTGCTTGGCCCTCTCAAAGAGGGCCGCCGGCTGCGGGTTCGCCGCGTAGAACCGGAGCAGGGCGTTGAGCCTGACCGATCGGCGCTCGTCGCTGTTCACGCGGTACAGTACGGTACTGTATATAAAAAACCTCCGGTGCGCCGGCGCCGCAGAGCTGCCTCTGGGCCGGCGGCGCTCAGATCTTCCTTGCAAGACGCGCCGCGGCCGGGGCGGCTGCCGCAAGACCCGCTGCGACAGCCGCGTGCCAGAGCTCGAACGCGGGCGCCGCTCGCCCCGGTTCGCGCGGCTCGCGCAAAAGAACCGGCGCGTCTTGGGCGGTCGCGGTTTTCGGCGCGGGCGGCTCGGCCTCTAGATCCCCGGGCCCGTCCGGCGCGGGAGCCGCGGATTCGGGGGCGTCGGACGGGGCCGTCGTCGGAGGCGAGCCGGTTTTGGGAGTTGCGGCCGGCGCAGAGCTGGCGCGAGGGCCAGGCGCGTCGGTCGTGGCTCCCGCGTCTTCGGGCTCGGGCGGCCCGGCCCCCGCGGCCGGGGGCGCGGCCGGCTCCGGCGCCCGCACGTCCGGCAGCGCGCCGAACGCCGTGAACCGGACCGAGCCCGAGCACGATTCCGTGTCCACGATCTGGGAAACGCCGGCGGCCTGGCCGCCCCGGTGCGCCGCCCTGATCTCCAGCAGCGCCGCGTCGGGCAGTATGGGCGCCTCCCAGACCGCCGAATCCGGCGCGCCGTACGGCTGCCCGACGGGGCGCGCCGCGGTGACGGCGCCGGCCTGCTCCAGCGTCACTGCGGCGTGGGACGGCGATGCCGCCACCCTTGCGTGCGGCACCTCAGAGCACCGCTCGTAAGAGACCGCGTGTATGACCGCCAGCGCGATTCCCGTCCCGCCCGGGCCCCTCGCGATGTCGGCGGGCCGGCCCGCCGCGCCCGGGCCGGGCGGATCGGGGACGGGTTCGGCCGGCGCCGGCTCCCCGTGGACGGCGCCGTCCGACACCGAAGGCGCGTCGCCCGCGTTGGCCGACGCGCGCGAGCCGGTCGCCGCGCCGTCGCCCAGGACCGGCGAATCTGAAAGCAGAATCGCAGACGCGCCGGCGCGCGCAGAGTCTGCCAGGACGGGCGAGTCCGACTCTGCTACGGAAGAGACGCGCGCAAGCGCAGAGTCTGCGATCGTAGGCGAGCTCGAATCGGAGGCGTTGCGCGCGCTCCCCCAGCGCGCCGAATCGAACGGGGCCTGGAGGCTGGACGCGGGAAACGACGACTTGTATGCCCGCGCAGAGTCGGAAGGCGCCTGCGAGTCGGACAGGGGGCGGGAGAGGGCCGCCAGCCCGGAGGCAGAGTCGGAGAGGGCCGGCGAGCTGGACTGCGCGGAGCCGGACCTGTAGGCGCGCGCAGAGTCGGAAAACGTGGCGCCGTCGGACGGCCCCTGCACGAACAGGCCCGCGTACGAGGCCGAGTCGGACGGCGACAGCGAATCCCGGGCCGACGCGGACGACTTGAACGAGGCCGCGGAGTCGGAAAAGACGCCCGTGTCCGCAGAGACGGCCACCCGCATGCCCGCCCGCCCCGCAGAGTCCGAAAAGTCCGGCGAGCTCGACTGCGCAAAGCCGGACCTGTAGGCGCGCGCAGAGTCCGAGACGGTCGCGGCGTCGGACAGTCCGGCGAGCCGCATGCTCGCAACGGACGCGGTGTCCGAAAAGGCCGCCGTGTCGGACAGCGAGCTGAGCACCATGTTGGCGCCCGAGGCCGAGTCCGAAAAGGCGGCGGTGTCGGAGGAAAGAAAGACCGACTTGTACGAGCGGGCGGAGTCGGAAAAGGCGGCGGTGTCGGACAGCGAGCTGAGCACCATGTTGGCGCCCGAGGCCGAGTCCGAAAAGGCGGCGGTGTCGGAGGAAAGAAAGACCGACTTGTACGAGCGGGCGGAGTCGGAAAAGGCGGCGGTGTCGGCGGAGACCGACACCTTCATGTCAGCCCGGGAGGCGGAGTCCGAAAAGGCCGCCGTGTCGGAGGAAAGGAAGACCGACTTGTACGAGCGGGCGGAGTCGGAAAAGGCGGCGGTGTCGGCGGAGACCGACACCTTCATGTCAGCCCGGGAGGCGGAGTCCGAAAAGGCCGCCGTGTCGGAGGAAAGGAAGACCGACTTGTACGAGCGGGCGGAGTCTGAGAATGCGACAGTTTCCGAAGATGTGCGGATCGCCGCGTGCTTGCCCGCCACAGAGCTTGTAAGAACAGGCGAGCTTGACGGGACAAGGGACGACTTGTACGCCCGGACAGAGTCGGAAAAGACGGCGGTGTCGCCAGACGCGCGCACCAGCGCGTTGAGGTTCAGGGCGAGGTCTGAAAGCGCGGCGGTGTCCGAAGAAGCCCTGACCAGTGCGCTCGTGCTCACGGCGGAATCTGAAAAGGCGGCCAGATTCTGCTCGACAAAGCTGGACTTGTGAGATCTGACAGAGGCTGAAAGCGCGGCGGTGTCTGAGGAAACAGAAGCGGACTGGTACGAGCGGGCAGAGTCGGAAAAGACGGCGGTGTCGCCAGACGCGCGCACCAGCGCGTTGAGGTTCAGGGCGGGATCCGAGAACGCCGGCGTGTCCGCCGCGACAAAGCCGGACTTGTGCGCGCGCTCGGAGCTTGAAAGGCCCGGCGAGCTTGACGGCGCAAAGCCGGACTTGTGCGTCCTTGCAGAGTCCGAGAACGCCGGGGAGTCGCGGGCCAGCGCCAGTTCGACCTCCAGCTGCGCGCCAGTCGTGCCCGCAAAAGCGTTGCCCACCAAGTCCTCGAACGCGCTGCCCGATACGGTGATGCGCAACGGGCCGTCGCGCAGGTGAGCCAGCACCAAGCCGCGCGTCTGCTCTCCGGTCAGCCGAAGCGCCAGCGCGTCCGCATCCTGCGCGGGGGCCGCGGCCCCGCCAAGCTGCGTGCTGGAGGCGAGGCCCAACACGGCGACGCCGCCCGGATCGATCTCGGAGGCGTCGATCGGCTCGTCGAAATCCAGCTCCAGCGCCCCCAAGGCGAGATCAAGGCGCGGCGTCGCCTCCAGCGTCGGCCTGATCCCGTCTATCGACAGATCCTTTGAGAACGAGAGCGAATCGAGCGACCCGGGCCGGGGGAGGCCCAGCACCGCCGTGTCGCTAGACGCCTCGACGGAGCCGCCCCGCAGCGTCAGGGAAGAGCGCCCCACGTATTCCAAGTCCGGCGACCAGTCGCCTTGCTGTACCGTGTACCCGAAGGCCAGCGTGTCCGTCCCTGAGCCAGAGGCGTACGCCGCGGGCCTGTCCGTCGCGCCGGTCTCGAGCAGCAGCGCCGGCGAGCCGGTCACGCTGACCGGCTCAGAAAACTCCACTTCTATTTCGATCCGGCTGCCCGGCCCGTACGGGCCGTCGGGCGTAGTAGAGCCGACGCCCTCCACAAAAGGCGGCCGGAACGCGGACATGACGTACGTTGCGCCCCGGTCGTCGTTGCCGCTGTCGTCGTGCGCGGGCCCGCCGACGGCGAATTCGGCCGATCCGTCGCCGTCCAGATCCCCGACGGCGGCAACCGAGGCCCCGAAGCGGTCGCCGACCGCGATCCCGGGCGCCGCGGCCGCGCCGGTATAGTGCGTCTCCTTTACGTATCCGTCGGGGCCGAGCAGCATCAGGTAGGCCGAGCCGTCCGCGCCCGCCAGCAAGTCCTCCGTCCCGTCCCTGTCGACGTCCCCGGCCCGTGCCACCGACGAGCCGAAGCGGTCGCCGTCGGCCAGCGGCGGCCCGTTCGAGGTCAGGCTGCTCAGTTCGACGGCGCCTGGCTTTAGCGTGCCGTCGGAGTTGAGGAACAGCAGGTGGACGGCGCCGCGGTTGGCGCCGCCCGCGTCGCGCCCGCTCGATCCCACCGCCAAGTCCTGAACGCCGTCGCGGTCCAGGTCTCCGATGCCGGCCACCGACGAGCCGAACAGGTCGCCAAAGGTCACCGACGGCATGTTGGCGGCCGCAGAATCGAGCTTTGCCGTGCTTTTGACTGTGCCGTCCGAGTTGAGGAAGATCAGGTGCGCCGAGCCCAGGCCGCCGTCGCGCGGGGCGCCCGCGGCCAGATCGGGCACCCCGTCGCGGTCCAGGTCGCCGATGCCGGCCACCGACGAGCCGAAGCGGTCGCCTATCCTCAGCGATGGCCCGTTGGTCACCGAGCCGTCTATCTCGACCGTCCTCTTTACGGTGCCGTCCGAATTCATGTACAGCAGGTGGACGGCGCCGGTCTCGTTTAGGTCGCCCCATGCCCCCGCGGCCAGGTCGGCCACGCCGTCGCGGTCCAGATCCCCTATCTCTGCCACCGACGAGCCGAACATGTCGCCGCGCCCTAGCGCGGGCGCGTTGGGCGTGCCCGCTTTTATGGCGCGCGACTCCGAGGTTCCGTCCGCGCCGAGGAACAGCAGGTGGACGGCGCCCGCGTTTCTTGCGCCGGTGCGGTCGCCCGCGGCCCCCACGGCCAGATCTTCCACCCCGTCGCGGTTCAGGTCTCCGATGCCGGCCACCGACGAGCCGAACATGTCGCCGGCGGCCAGTGACACGTCCGGCCCGCTTTCGCTCATCCGGACGGCCCTGCTTACAGAAGAATCCACGCCCATGAAAAGCACGTACGCGTCGCCGCCGGTTCCCGCGGACTTTGCCCCCACGGCCAGGTCGGCCACGCCGTCGCCGTCCAGATCCCCCAGGCTCGCCACCGAAGAGCCGAATTCGTCGCCTGCGCCGGGCGCCGGAACCCCACCGGCCGCGCGGCCGATGTCCCTCGAGCTTTTCAGGGTGCCGTCCGAGTTGAGCATCAGCAGGTGTAAAATCCCAGAGTTGTTGCCCGGCCCGTCGTTGGACTCGGCGCCGGCGGCGATGTCGGGCACCCCGTCGCCGTCCAGATCGCCCACCGCTGCCACCGAAGATCCGAATTCGGCGCCGAGCGAGAGGGCGGGGCCGCCGGGCGTCTGCCTGTCGATCTTGGAATAGCCCTTTGCCGTGCCGTCCGAGTTCATCAAGAGCACGTGGACGGCGCCGTATGGATGTGACACCACGCGGCCCGGTTGGACGGTCTGGGCGCGCGCGTCGCGCACGGCCCCCACGGCCAGGTCGGCCACGCCGTCGCCGTCCAGATCCCCGGCGGCCGCCACCGAAGATCCGAAATAGTCGAAGACGTCGGACAAAGCGGATGTCACCCTCGCCGTCTCCTTTATCGTCCTGTCCTGGTTCATGAAGAGCACGTGGACGGCGCCGTCGACGGGGGCCCCCACGGCCAGGTCGTCCACGCCGTCGCCGTCCAGATCCCCTATGCCCGCGGCCGAATATCCGAACCAGTCGTTGTCGGCAAGCGCGGGGCCGCGCGCCGTCCGGTCGTTTATCTTCGATGCGCTCTTTGCCGTCCCGTCGGAGTTGAGCAGCACGATGTACAGGGCGCCCCGGTCGGCGCCGGTAGCGCCCGCCGCCGGGGCCGCCACGGCAGTGTCTGTCCCGTGCGCCCCCACCGCCATGTCCGGTATCCCGTCGCCGTCCAGATCCCCCGTCGCTGCCACCGACGAGCCGAAATAGTCCATGTCGGACAGGGCCGGCCCGCCGCCTGTTCCGCTCGCGATCTTTGTAATCTCGTCGATGGAGCCGTCCGCGTGCATCAGGGCCACATAGACCGCGCCCCGATCGGTTCCCCCCGCGTCGTCCCTGTCGGCGCCCACCGCCAGGTCCGGCACGCCGTCGGAGTTGATGTCGCCCAGCACGGCGGCCGAGGCGCCAAATCTGTCCATGTTGTCCAGCGTAGGCAGCACTCCGCTGTCGCCGCTCAGCCTCAGGACCGCGCGCATCGTGCCGTCCCCCGACGGGGCCGTGACGTCGAGGCGGACGATGTGCACGGTGCCCGCGTTGGCCCAGCGCGCATCGTCCCCCGTCGCCCCCACCGCCAGATCCTCGATCCCGTCGAGGTCCAGGTCGCCCATCAGGGCCACTGACCGGCCGAACTCGTCGCCGGCCGCGAGCTGCGGGCCGTTGGCCGTCGAGGCGTTGATCTCGGCGGTGCGCTTCACCGTGCCGTCCTGGTTGAGGAACAGCAGGTGGACGGCGCCGGTCTCGCTCAAGCGGCCCCACGCCCCCGCGGCCAGATCGGGTACGCCGTCTCTGTCCAGATCCCCCACGGCTGCCGCCGACGAGCCGAAAAAGTCGCTCGCTGCGAGCCGCGGGCCGTTGGCCGTCGAGGCGTTGATCTCGGCGGTCCTTTTCACGGTGCCGTCCGGGTTCATGTACAGCAGGTGGACGGCGCCCGCGTCCGTGCCACCCGCGTCGTCGCCCACCGCGCCGACTGCGATGTCGCCCGTCCCGTCGCGGTCTAGATCGCCCATCAGGGCCACTGACCGGCCGAACTCGTCGCCGGCCACGAGCTGCGGGCCGTTGGCCGTCGAGGCGTTTATCGGGGCTGTGCGCTTCACGGTGCCGTCCGAGTTAAGGAACATCACGTAGACGGTGCCCGCGTCGGTCGCCTTGGCGCCGTCTTCGCTGGCCCCCACTGCCAAATCCTGCGTCCCGTCTCTGTCCAGATCCCCGACGGCTGCCGCCGACGAGCCGAAGAAGTCGCCTCGTTCAAGCTGCGGGCCGTTGGCCGTCGAGGCGTTGATCTCGACGGTGCGCTTCACCGTGCCGTCCTGGTTGAGGAACAGCAGGTGGACGGCGCCGGCGTTCTCTGCCCCCGCGTCGTCGCCCCACGCGCCTGCGGCCAGATCCGGCACCCCGTCTCGGTCAAGATCCCCCATTGCGGCAAGGGAGGAGCCGAACAGATCGCCGGCCGCGAGCTGCGGGCCGTTGGCCGTCGAGGCGTTGATCTCGACGGTGCGCTTCACCGTGCCGTCCTGGTTGAGGAACAGCAGGTGGACGGCGCCGGCCCGGTTCCCGCCCCCGTCGTCGCTCCATGCCCCCACGGCCAGATCCTGCACCCCGTCTCGGTCAAGATCCCCCATTGCGGCAAGGGAGGAGCCGAATTGGTCGCCGAAGGCAATCTGCGGCCCGTTGGCAGTCAGGCCGTTGATCTCGGTGGTCAGGTCAGGATACGCGTAGTTGCGCGCCACCGCCTCGTCCCCCCCGAAGCCTAGCAGCAGCGCGTGGGGGCCTGCCGTATTTACCCTGACCGAGAGGGTGGCGATGCCGCCCCCTTCGAACCCTGCAAAGACCAAGCTACCGCCGTCCGATTCGGGCGCGACGGGCCGCCCCGCCGCGTCGCGCAGTTCCGCAAACGAGACATCCGCCCCGAGGGCGGTGCCGTCGGCGCCCGAGACGGTCAGGTCGTGCGTTCCCCGCGCTTCGAACCGCACCTGCCACAGCCCGCCCACCTCCGGGTGCGACTGCTGGTTCAGCACGGTTATGCGGTTGGCGAGATCGGTAGGCGGCGCCGCGTGCGCCCACAGCGCGGGCGCGCACGCGAGCGACGCGGACAACAACAGACACGCCCAAAGTCCTCTGGAACAGGGTGCAGGACATCGCGGCCGGCGGGGCGCGGGCTGACGGCCCCGAGGCGTACCCCCCCCCCCCCGGGCCAGCCGTACAGCATCATGGTCTAAGACCTCGGAATAATGCGGTTTAACTTTAGCTGCGAAAAATCCGGTGCGTGTTTACGTGTCACGCCCGTCCGTTCTGCCGGTCGTGGAAGATTTCGCCCTCGCCTGTCTGATGCGTGGAGGGGGAGGCGAAATTTTCAACGCCCGGCAGACCCTGTATCAAATCTTATCTGGGAGGGGAGCATGGCTCTCCGAGATGGGCCCGAGAGTTGAACTATTCTCACCCCGCATGAGGGTGACCGGCAGACTAACTCACAACAATAGGCGGACGGGGTACTACCCCACAGAGGGTGAATGGGAGCTTTCCGCTCAATCGGGCAAATCCACAAATCCAATGGCTTCGAAGGAGGTGACACATTGATCAACATTGGGATAGACGTGCACAAAAAGATGTGCGTGGCGACAATAAAAGGAAACGGCAAGGATATAATAGAACAGACCGAATTCAAGAACAGCAAAAAAGACATAGAGGCGTTCGCGGCACACGTAAAGAAGACGCACGGCAAGAACGCCAGGGCGGTCTGCGAGGCGACCGGCAATTACTGGATGATACTGCACGACACGCTGGAGGACTGCGGCATCGACACGATCTTGGCTCACCCGGCCAAGACCAAGGCCATAGCCGAGGCAAAACTGAAAGACGACAGGGTGGACTCGGAGGTGCTCGCGGATCTGCTGCTCCTAGACATGGTTTACGAGTCGTTCGTGCCTGACGAGCGCTACAGGAACCTGCGCAACCTGGCCAGAACCCGGCTCGACAGGGTCCGCACGGCGACGGAGCAAAAAAACAAGATAACTGCGCTTCTGGCCAAATACGAGCACAAGCTTCCCACAAAGACGAAATTCTCAAAGACCAACTTGAAGTGGATGCGAACCGTAAGCGTCTCGCCAGTGGACAGGCTGTCGCTGGACTCGTACCTCGACACGCTGCAGCTGATGCAGAAACAGACGGAAACGCTGGAGCGCGAGATAGCTTCCGAATGCATGGACGACGATAGGGCAAAGCTCGTCATGACGGTCACCGGAATAGGATACGTTACCGCGCTGACCATAATCGCAGAGATAGTAGACGTAAAGAGATTCAGGACGGCCGAAAAACTCGTCTCGTACGCGGGCCTTTCTCCGTCCCACCGGAACAGCGGCGAGACCAAGCGCGGCGGCGGCATAACCAAAAAGGGGTCCGTCTGGTTAAGGAACGCCATGGTGGAGGCGGCCAACGTCGCGGCGCGCTACGACGCTCGAATGTCTTCGACCTACGAGCGGCTGTCGAAAAGGATAGGCAAAAAGAAAGCGAAGGTGGCCATCGCGCGCCGCCTGACGGAGGTAGTCTGGCACATACTGACCGACATGGCCGAATACCGGACGCAGGACAAGGATCTAGTGCAGCGAAAGTATAAAGCGGCGGCGGCCAAAGCCCGCCCGCCTGACTGAGCACACACTCGTTTGCAGTGGCCCGTCAATCCGGGAAGATTTGATATGGGAGACTAGGTGCTTGCCGCCCTAAGGCAAAATCCGTCCATGTTGCGCCGAAAACGGCATCGCCCCCCAGGTAGCGCGCGGCACACGCCTGCAAGCTCCGCGCCGTTGCCGGAATCCGCGCCAGCCGCGCCAGGCCTACGGGCCGCCGGCCCGCCTCTCGGCTATCAGCATGCCCGCAGCGTACAGCCCCATCATGGGCCCCGCGATGAGCCACATGGTGATGCCGGTGCCGTCCGGCGTGATGGCGGCCCCGAACACGACCATGACCACCACGGCTATCCTCAGGTTGCGCCTCCAGAACCGCCCGTCCAGCGCGCCCGAGGCGGTGGCCGCGTACATGATTATGGGCAGCTGGAACGACAGCCCGAAGGCCAGCACGAACTGGAGCACGAACGCCACAAAGTCGATGACGTTGAGGAACTGCAGTATCTCGGCGGACTGCCCGTACTGGTACAAAAACACCAGCGTGCTCGGAATGACCGCCAGGTACGCAAAGGCCGCGCCGCCGGCGAACAGGCCGACGGCCGGCGCCACCACCGACAGGCCCACCCGGATCTCGGCCTCGCGCAGCGCCGGCGCGACGAATCCTGCGAGCTCCCGCACGGCGACGGGCATGCAGACGAGCAGGCCGGCGAGGGCCGCGATGTACACCTGCGCGAAAAACGCCTCGCCCGGCGCCGTCTGTATCAGGTCGACCGACGGCGGCACCAGCGCGTCCTTCATGGCGACGGTTATCTGCGCGGCTATGTTGTCGAGCGGGTCCGGGACCGGATAGTACAGCCGCAGCCCCCACACCTCGGCAGGCTCGAGGTGCAAGGCCAGTATGGCGGCCGTGACGGCCCCGACGCACACGACTATCCTCAGCAGCCTCTTGCGCAGCTCTTCGAGGTGGGCGGCAAACGGCCCCTCCGAATCGAGCGCCATGCCCTAGTTCGTCGGGATCGGAAGCAGCTTTGCCGGCGGCAGGCCGGCCGACGCCATCTCTTCCTCGTCAAAGTCAGAAAATTCCAGGGTGATCACGGCCTTGGCCCCCAGCAACCCCTCCAGGTCCGAGGCCAGCGAGGCGACGTCGGGGCCCGAATAAATCTCGCGCGAGCCGGCCAGTATCACCCTCTCGCCCTTTGCCGTCTCGTCGCCGCCGAAGCGCGAGCGCAGGCTCTTGGTGAGATCCGCGCGCGCCCGCTTGGGCACGTTGTTGTGGTAGTAGCTTATGCCCCTGACCGCCTCGTAGTCGCGCGGGGTGCCGTGGCGGTACATGAACACGCCTGCAAACGAGGCGTCCTCCTCGGGCCCGATCGTCAGTTTTATGTCCCAGTTTAGGAGCTTTGAGACGTCGTAGGAGAGCTCAGAGACCTCCGACGGCTCCAGCTTCCAGTACCGCGCCCTGGCCACGGACTTGGCCCGTCTAGGCTCGCTATAAACCGTGCCGGGGGCGGGCGCCCGGCCTTTCCGCGATCGGCCGGGCGCGTGCCCCCCCCCCCCCCCGGGCGGGCCCGCGCCTTGCAGCCCCTTGTGCTATCGGGGACCCCCGGCGGGCGCGAATTTGGCGCACCCGCATAGCAGGGTTTTTTAGGCCCAGTCGCGCACCCTCGCGCAAGGCCGTACTCGAATCCCTTGGGTGGATGTGTTAACATCCGCGAGTCCTTGGGCTCATGTGGGTACGGAATTCTATTTTTGCAGTCCGGCGAGCCGGCCCGTCCCGACGACGCGCCCGGTAGCCCCACTGCCTTTCGCGCTGTTCGTTCTCCCGCCGGCGATCTTGGGTTGCCGCCATTTTCGGCGCATGTGCGTGCCCGCCTCCGTTCGTTCAGCTTTGGCCCCCCGTCGCGGCAGTTCTGTAGAGAAATCACACGGTATTTATCCTAGTACCCGGATACGCTGGGCAACCGTAGCCCGAATCCTGTGGGCGGATACGGGATGTATCTGCGATCCTCTGGGCTCATGTGGGTACGGCCGTCATCGATTCTTGAGTTGGTCGCCTGATCTGAAACGCGCAATCCCCGCCTGCCAGACTGGCTACGCGGGATCTGCCCCAGACGGATTGCGCGCAAAACCACCCGTTGCGGACCGGCACCCTCAGAGCTGCCCGCCCCGATCTATCCGGGTCTGTGCGCGCGGGCGCTGCCGTATGAGGCCGGCAGGCACGAGCGCGCCACCGCCTCTATCGACTTTTCGTAGATCCCGTCGTAGTCGGCGTCGTCGCGGTGGTTGGCGGACAGGCCCACCGACGCGAAAAAGACGTGCAGCCCGAACCGCTCGGCGATCTCGTCGTGCTGCGCGCGCGGGCGCGCCTTTTGGAATTTTTCCAGAAACTCGCAGTTGCGGTTGACCAGCACCTCGGACTTGCTGGCCCGGGCCACGTTTGTCGCGCCCCACCCCATCTCGGCCCAGTTCTCCCGCGTCACCCACCTGAACGACTGGAGCCGGACGCCGGACCTCTTTTTCCTCTCCTCCGGCTCTACGAATATGGCGTGTATGACGCACGAGAGCGGCCCGTCGCCGGGCCGGGCGAGGGTGACGACGACGTCGCCGGCGTCCTCGGACGGCCGCCCCGTACCGCGCACCTTCACCTTGACGCGCCCGCCGAACGGCCCGTGGGGCGAGCCGTCCAGGGCCGGCGGAAACTTTGCTTCGAGCGAGCCTGCGTCGCGCTCCCGCGTCGTGTAGTCGTCGGGCGCGTCGGTCTCGAGCGTCACGTACGCGGCCGAGCCGTCCGCGGGGACGGGCCTGTGCGCCGAGACCGCGCCGTTTCTGAACCGCAGGTACGTCGGCACGTAGCTCGTAGGCCGAGTCTTTCTGCCCTTGCCGTCCGGATCGCCGCCGTCTCCCTCCCACGGCTTGCCGCTCTCTGCAGACGTGCTGCCCGGCGAGAGCATCTCCGAGATCGTCTTGTTCCTGCTGACCGCGTCCCGTATGGCCCGGTTCATGGACGAATCCTTTACGGATATCCGCTCGTCGAGCTTCCTGTACTCGGACTCTAGCGCCCGGACCTGCTCGTCCTCGCCCACGTCCTCCAGTATCCTCTCCTCGAGCCTCTTGGAGTCGGCCGACTGGCGCATGCGGTCGCGCGAGGCGAGGAACATCTTGGCCTTGCGCGGAGGCAGGTCGGTCAGGTCTACGTGGACCATGGCGTACTCGGCCAGGGAGGAGAGGCCCGACTCGGAGTCGAGCCTCGACTGCCTGAACGAGGCGTGCGTCTGCCCGTTCTGCGTGAGCAGTATGGCCGCCGACTTTGGCCTCAGCTCCCTCGCGACGTTCTTTTTGTCGGGGTGGAGGCTGGCGTGCCTGAGCACGGCCACGTCTATCCGGTTGGTGCCGAAACCGCGCAGCGCAGACCCGCTTTAGTGCCTTATCAGGAACATAATCCAGACGGGACCGTGGAGATAGACGTGGACTCCATGGAGGGGACTGCCTACTCCGATCTGATGGAGTCGCTCGGCAGCGACGCCACAAAGTACGTGTACCGCGGCAACCTGGCGTCCTTCATGGCGGCCGTGCCCGACGGCGTCTTTGTAAAATACGCCGGATCCCCTCCAAAGTCGCGCGGCATAGAGGACGTGTGCGAGGCGTTCGTGGGGCTGGCGCGGTCCAACCCCGACGCCGCAAAGGCGGCCGTTCGCAGCTACGTAAAGGGGCTGAAGGGGCTGGTCGAAAGGGGCAAGATGAGCCCCAACACGGTTCCCAACAAGATAAAGCCCGTAAAGGCGCTGCTGGCCGCGTCCGAGATAGACGTCTCGTGGAGGGTGATCAACAAGATGATGCCGCCGCCCGTCAAGAGCCGCGACCGCGCCTACACCCGCGAGGAGCTGCAGGCTATGCTGGCCGGCTCGTCTAGTTTGACGGACAAGGTCATAGTCTTGCTGTTTTCGTCGGGCGGCTTCCGCATCGGCGCGTGGGACTACTTTTGCTGGGAGGACATGGTGCCGGTGGGCGATCCGCCCGAGGGGGCCGCGCTGCGGGTGTACCGCGGGTACCCCGAAGAATACTGGACGTTCGTGACGCCCGAGGCCCACGGGGCCATGGGCCTGTACCGCAAAGAGTGGAAGTACAGGTTCGGAGACGAGCCGCGCGGGGGCGATCCGCTGCTCGCGTCCGTGAGGTACGACAGGCCCGTGCGGATCAACGCGCGCGGCGTGAAGGCGAGGGTGACGAAGATAGTCGCGCGCGCCGGCCTCCGCCCGCCGGGGGAGGGGCGCAGGATGCACGCGGTGAAGCTGGATCACGGTTTCCGCAAGTACTTCAACACCATGCTGAGGCGCGCCAAGGTGGACTACCTGGACAAGGAGGACATGATGGGCCACAAGGTGGGCCTCGAATCCCACTACGAGCGGTACAACGAGGAGGATTTCGAGCGGTTCCCCGAGTACAAAAAGGCCATACCGTTCCTGACGGTCTCGGACGAGGAGCGGCTCAGGGTCGAGGCGGCGGCAAAGCAGGCCAAGATAGACGAGCTGACGGCCCTGCGCAGAAAAGAGGCCGAAGGCAGGGAAAAGATACGCTCCCTCAAAAAGCAAGCCGTCGGCGAGCGCGAGCTGCGCGGCAGGGTGTTCGAGATGATCGAGGAGTTCATGAGCAGGACCCCGGGCGGCAGGCCGTGCGCGAGGTGCGGCGCGGCGCACGAGGGCGAGTGCTCCGGCGGCGTCCCGGGCTGATGCGGGCGCGCTGAAATCGCGGCCTTTTACGCGCGCCGCGCATGCGCCGCATGGCAGACTGCCCTTCCTGCACGGAGCCGTTCGCAGACCATTCGAACAGGCGGCTCGTGGCGTGCGCGCGGCGCCTCCTGAAAGAGAACCCGATAGATGCCGCGGATTCGTAGGCCCGGCATGTCGGACTGGCTGCTTGGCCCGCCGAGAATCGCCGGAGACAATGTTAATATCGCACGTTCGGTTTGTCGCGCGCGTTGCTGGCCAGAATCAGACTTGCCGTTAATACGCGCAGGCTCAAAAAAGGCCTCGAGCGGCTGGACAACATAGGCGATGCCGTTTGCTGGCGTTTGAAGTTTATACATTACCCCGACGGAGCCGAATTCAAAATCGAAGCGTGGGAAGCAGAGTTGATCGTGTTGCAGGCGTACTGTAGGGAATTCGGAATGGGCTTGCCTGAAGTCCAAGTTATGCTCTATCATTTGCATACTGCGTTATTGGTAAAACCGGAACGCAAAAAGGACATGGTGGATCTGCTGGTAAAGCACGGGTATGCCGTCCGTTGCTTCAAACGCGCAACACAGATAGACATACGCGATCATGACACCGTCAATTACGAGTTTACGTACACTTCCGAAGGCGATCTGGTAGCTCCGCTCATAATACCTGACTTCATATCTGCCGTAAAAGAGGCAGTAGAAGAAATAGAACATTATAGAAACATGCTGAAGATTGTTTCCAATTCGTAGGCAACGGGCATTTGATCCAGAGGCGCACGGGAGCGCCCCGCATCGCAGGCCGGACTCCGTGCCAATCCGCGGTTCGGATCCACAAACCGGCCCAGGGTTGCATGTCTGTGCGAAGCGGACCGGCAGGCTGCAACGCGAGCCAGAGGCGCGACCCGGCGTTCTGAAAAACGGGCGTCAATCCCGGCCCCTAGCCCTGCGCCTGTATCGCGGGCTGTCCAGCATGGCCCGGGCCAGCTCCTCGCGGAACGGCTCTGGCCTGCGCAGCTCGTCCACGGGCCTTCAGATTCTGCGGCATAAAAGACGGTCCGGGGCGCGCCCCGCAGCCTGGATGCCGGCGTCCCGGGCAAAGGGCACGTCGCAAGCAAGCAGGCCCCTTGAATGCGCCCTGCCCATCTCCGGCCGCCGCGCACGGCCCCCCTTCGGGCGGCGCCGGACCCCCAGACGGACTGTAGGGGAGCATATACCCCGCAGCCGGGACGCTAGGATCCCGACTGTTGGGCACATCGCCCGCGGATCTAGGGCGCCTTTTACGCGCCCGGTCGCCCCCGCCGGTCTCGGCCGTGTTGTACGGCCCACTTCAGACGGTCCCAGACACCATCTACCGGCTGTAGGAGGACATGTACCCCATAGCCGGGACGTTTTTGTCCCCGTTATGTGGTACATCGCCCGCGGATCGGGGGCCCCTTTTAACCGGCCGGCCTCCCCGCCCGGCGCCGCCACCGGCCGCCCGGGCGGGCGGCATGCCCGGATCCCCTTTTATGCGCCCTGCCCACCGCGCGCATGCTCAAAATGGGCCTGGATCTGGGCACCGGCTTCGTAAAGTGCGTCTCGGATCGCGGCGCCGTCCGGTTCCCGTCGGTCTGCGTGAGGCGCGTGCACGGGGCGTGGTCCGAAAAGGACGCCGAGGCCGTCGGCGCCGGCGCGGCCGAGATGGCCGGCGCCTCGGGCTCCTCGGTCGTGCGGCCCATATCGAGGGGCCGGCCCGAGCCGCGGTACGCAAAGCAGGCCGAGGCCCTAGTGCGCGAGGCGGTGAGGCTGTCGTGCGCCAAGGACGCCAAGAGCCAAGAGCCGGAAAAGATCAGCATGGTGGTGGGCCTGCCCTACCACGCCTTCGCCGACCGAGAGGCTCTCGTGCGGCTGGTCAAGCGGACCGCCGACGTCGAAAAGTGCCGGGTGGTGGCCCAGGCGTGCGGCACGCTGGTCTGCCTCGGAAAGCCGAGCGGCATATCCGTCTCGGTGGGGCAGGGCACCACCGAGATAGTGGTCGTCGAAGAGTACGAGGTCATAGACGGGGACAGCTCCCGGTGGGCCTCGGACTTTGTGACCCGCAAGATAGGCAAGCTGGCCCACCTGGACCCGGGGCTGCTGGAGCGCAACAGGGAACTTTGCAAAAAGTACTCGAGGATACTGGCCGAGAACTTGGAATCGGAAGTGCTCGACATGGCAGACGGGTGCGGCAAAAAGCACGACATCGCGCTCTCGGGCGGCGGGCTGCTGCTGCCCGGCATGCTCGACGACCTGTCCGGCCGCCTCAAAAAGAGGTTCGGCGTTCTGGTTCCCGACGACCCCGTAATGAGCAACGCCCAGGGGCTGTACAGGCTGGTCAGGTAAGATGGGTTCCAAGCGCTGGCAGCTGTCCAACAGGAAGAAACCGGCGGGGCAGCTAGGCTCCGCCGACCGGTTCCTGCCCCCCGCGGGCGAGTTTGCCGCCTGCTCGGTCTTGGTCCCCATACGGATGGATACGAAGGCGGCCATCCTCGCTGCGGGCGGCTTGGCGAGCCAGAGCGCGCGCAGTTTTGAGATCTGGTGGGACGGGCGCGAAAAGCGCCTCGACATAGTGCTGGCCGCCGAAAAGCGCGACCTGCCTGCCTACCGGCAGGCGTTCCTCAACATGTACCCCAACGCGGCCTTTTCGGACATGGCCGCCACCGTCCCGTCCTGGTTCCCGCCGGGCCCCGAGTGCAGGTTCTTCGACGTCGGCACCTACCACGGCCACTACGCCTCGGTGCTCGACAAGGGCAGGGCCCACCAGCTGATGTCGCAGGTGGCCGCCACCGTCCAGCTCTCCGGCAGGGCGTGGATCCAGTTCGTCTTCAAGCTCCACCCGTTCAACGGGTTCCTGCGCAGGCACGTGACGCGCCTCAACGCCAAGAACCGCGAGATATCGCGCGGCAAGTACCTGTCCAACACGGAAATATTGATGCACCCCGACAAAAAGCCGCACGACCACCCGGAGCTGGGCTACGACTACACGAACAACTACGCCGGCCTCCAAAAGCACGCCACGCTCAAGATGCAGGGGGCCCACGTGCTCATGTCCGCGCGCGGCGCCGTCTGCGGCGGCGACGACCTGGATCTCCACTTTGACGAGATCGAGGCCATGCCCGTGGAGAACATACACTCGGGCCACGAGCACCTCACGAAGTTCGGGTACAAGCACTCGGACTTTGCCGACGAGAAAAAGGCGCGCGTGAAAATCGGCAAAGAAAGGGGAACGCGGATGGACCTGTTCGCTTCCCGGCTGCTGCCGGAGCCGGCCAGGTTCATGGACAAGGCCGTCGGAAGATACTTCGACAAGGGGATATTCGGGTACGGGGAGCGCAGGCCCCTGCCCTTTCTGCTGCTCAACTTGTCAGAGATCCCGCTGCTGGTTCACCTGCCGGCGCCGGCGACCCCCAACATCGAGACGACCCGCGGCGTCTCGATACCGTCCAAGCCGTCCGAAAAAGAGGGCGCCAACGTGGGCTTTTTCAGGCAGCCGGCCCCCTCCGGCTTCGACTGGTCCGAGGCGTGGGGGGTATCGGCCAGGTCCAAGGACGTGGGCGCGGCCGTCGTCTCCGAGGCCGACTTTGCCACCCACCTGTACGCCGTGGGGGCGTCGGGCTCGGGCAAGACCTCGCTGATACGGCTGCTGGCCAAGCATTTGGAGGCGTGGAACGGTTCGGGCTTCCCCAACGCCTTCGTGTACGTGGATCCGAAAGGGGACGACTCCCACAAGTTCGTAAAGCAGTGCTCGCCCGAGGCGCTGGCCTCGGGCAGGGTCCATTTCCTGGATCCGCAATCGACCCGGTTCTCGATAAACCCGCTGGAACTGCCCGCCTACGCGCCCGAAGAGAGGGAGGAGACCGTCTCGCGGTACGTCGGGTACTTTATGAAAACGATAGAGGAATGGTACCAGCAGTCGGCCAGCTACGTGCAGATGGAGAGGATCTTCCGGGCCCTGCTGTTCTACCTGTACATGAGGCACGACGCCCCGACCTTTCTGGACATACACGACACGATACTCAAGCTCCAGGACCGCAAGGGAGACGCTTTGCCGGAGATAATAGAGACGTTCGGCGAGCCGGACCCCGAGATGGAGCGGGCCTTGGAGAGCATCGCCACGCTAAAGGGTGAGGCGTTCACGCCCCTGCTCAACAGGGTGGAGCAGTTTGCCACCGACTCGGTGCTCAAGAGGATGTTCTCGGTCAGACGCGGCACCGTCGATTTTGCCGACCTGATAAAGCCGGGCTCGTACACGGTGGTCAGGATATCGCCCTTGAACATGCCCCAGCACGTACAGCCGCTGGCCATGCAGGCTTTCATACTGAAACTGTGGTTCACCATACAGGAGAGGGCCAACCGGGTGCCCGACGAAAAAGACCGCACGCAGGTCGTTCTGGCGCTGGACGAGTTCCAGATAGTAAAGGATCTGCAGGTTCTGCAGCTGATGCTCGAGCAGGCCCGCTCGCTGGGCCTCGGGCTGGTATTGTCACACCAGACCACCGAGCAGATAAGCGACAAGCAGCTGGGCATCATATCGGGCAACGCGGGCACCCAGCTGGTCGGCAAGGTCAACGGCAAGGACGCCTCGCGCATAGCCCAGATCTGGGATCCACAGTTCCAGACCGAGCTCCAGCAGCAGCTGGCAAGCCAGGAATACTTCCACTGGACCGTGCGCGAAAAGGCGCCGCCCGGAAAGGAGCAGCCGCCCCCCATACAGTTCTGGCTGGGCTCCCCGCCCGAGCAGATGGTGGGCGGGGCAGCGTACCAGGAGTTCGTCGCCGACCAGCTGGAGAGGTACGGGCGCGGCGTGGTCGGCAGCGCAGAGTCGGCGGCCAGGGAGGCAAAGACGCGGTGGATGGAGCAGGTGACCGTCAAACTACCCTCCGGCATGGAGTGGAAGATAATGCTGGCCCTCCGCCAGGGGCAGAGCCTACAGCAGGCGCAGATAGTCGATATTCTGCGCGTGGCCAACAGGACAGAGGTGCTGCCCGTCCTAAAGGATATGGTCGGGCGCGGCCTGCTGGAGCGGCCCGGCGGCGGCCGGACGGCCCCGTACAGGCTGACCTCCAAGGCGAAAAACACCTACTTTGATCTGGACTTTGTCGGGGTCGGCACGGCCGGCGACGTCGAATCGCTGTGCCGCAAGGCCGCCGAATCGTACATGGCCTGGGACATGTTCGTGGCAGTCGCCAGCCAGAAGATATCCAAGGGCAGGGACAGGACGGATCTCGTGGCCTACAACTACGAGACGGGCGTGCCGGTCAGCGTGGAGATAGAGTCGGCCAGCGAGGTGTCCAGCCACCGCGAGCACGTCCGGTACAACATGGTAAAGTGGAGGAAGATGGGCTTCGGCACCTGCCACGTGTGGTCCACCAGCCCCAAGGTGCGCGAGATCTACGACACCCTGGACGAGCGCGACAAAAAAGTGGTCGAGCTCGTGGTCACTTGATCGGCCCGTCCGAGTCTGCCCGACTTTGCCCCCCGGCCGCGCTCACTTGATCTCCAGCCTGTCCAGCGGGTCGAAATCCAGCTTGTCGACGGGCTCTGTCCTGCGCTCTTCGGCCGCGCCCTTCATGGTCTTTTCGATGGCCTTGCGCGCCTGGGACACGTAGTCGTCTACCGCCTTGGCGTCCTTTTTGCTCAGGGTGTCCCGCCGCTTGACCACCAGCATCCCAGATACGGCATCCATGGCTATCTCGTCTCCGGCCTCCCACCCCAGGTTCCTGACCATGTGGGTGGGCACGCTCAACATGTACGTCCTGTCTTTTTTGCGCAGCATCCGGCTCTGCCTCTTGTCCACGCCCTCCGTCGGGCGGCCGGATTTAAGGCAGAAAGGCGCCTGCACGCGCCTTTTGCTGTACCTGCAGGCGCCTTTGCTACGACCTGCTGTACCTGCAGGCGCCTTTTTGCTGTGCTTGCGGGCGCCTTTTCAAATTCCTGCTGTACCTGCAGGTGCCTTTTTGCTGTGCTTGCGGGCGCCTTTTTGCTGTACCTGCAGGCGCCTTTGGGCAGGCCCGCGCCGCCCTCGCATTTACCCACAAAACGACCAAACGAACAGACACGGGAGGAGCACGGCTCCCCCGAATCCTCCCGACCTTAGCGGGCCGCCCGTCGGCGGCCCATGTCCCTGACCGTCTCGGCCGGCTGAACACCGGCCGAACCCAGAGATCGCGGTCACGGCCGGCCCGGCCCGTTCCGTATCCGTACGCCCGGGCCGGTCAGGCCCCGACCAGGATCGCCTCCAGATTGTATTCGCGCACGACACGACGGCACGAAATCAAAGTACGCGGCACCCGGCTTGATCTGGCTCCGCTTCCGGCTCTGGATTCGCGTACGCCGTGGCTCCATGGCCCGTGGCTCCATGGCCCGTGGCTCCATGGCCCGTGGCTCCATGGCCCGTGGCTCCATGGCCCGTGGCTCCATGGCCCGTGGCTCCATGGCCCGTGGCTCCATGGCCCGTGGCTCCATGGCCCGTGGCTCCATGGCCCGTGGCTCCATGGCCCGTGGCTCCATGGCCCGTGGCTCCATGGCCCGTGGCTCCATGGCCCGTGGCTCCATGGCCCGTGGCTCCATGGCCCGTGGCTCCATGGCCCGTGGCTCCATGGCCCGTGGCTCCATGGCCCGTGGCTCCATGGCACAAATGAATCCAAATCGCCAGCAGAGACACACGCTTCGTCGAACCCAATCCTGTTGAATCGCTAGATCATATTGTCCACTTGGGAGAGCGGGAGCGGCGGCTCTTCGTGGAGCCGAAGAGCCCCGAGCCGGCCGACTTTTTGGAGCGGCCCTTGGAGGGGGAGCCGAAGAGCCCCGAGCCGGCCGACTTTTTGGAGCGGCCCTTGGAGGGGGAGCCGAAGAGCCCCGAGCCGGCCGACTTTTTGGAGCGGCCCTTGGAGGGGGAGCCGAAGAGCCCCGAGCCGGCCGACTTTTTGGAGCGGCCCTTGGAGGGGGAGCCGAAGAGCCCCGAGCCGGCCGACTTTTTGGAGCGGCCCTTGGAGGGGGAGCCGAAGAGCCCCGAGCCGGCCGACTTTTTGGAGCGGCCCTTGGAGGGGGAGCCGAACGAGAACATCGGATCTCCCTTCTCTACCACGTACTTTTTGCCCAGGCTACGTTTTTTGCGCTTTTGCAGGGGAGACAGTTTTGCCCCGCCCGTCTTTACCTCCACGTACCTCGTCTCTTTTTTGCCCGTCAGCCAGTTGCTTCGCGTGGCCTTGAAGTCGTGGCCGCGGCCCGTACGCTTCATCTTGTATCCGGACATCTCGTACTTGTCCCGGACGCGCCTCTCGCCGGACCTGCCCTGGGCGGCGTTGTCCCTGATGACGCTCCTCTTCGATCTCCTGAAGAACACGCGTACGGGACGAGCCGCGCCGTAATCAACCTTGTGGCCGGTTCCAGCAGCCGCCTGCTTGACCCGCCGTGGCCGGCGCCCGCGTACACTGTACAGGCGGCTTTAAATCGGCACGCTTCCACGCGGAGGCATGGGCGTGCCCAAAAGGAGCGACATAGCCGTCGGAGACAAGGTAGGCGTAGAGACAAAGGCAGACCAGGGAACGGGAAGGCTAACGGAGAGGGTCGTGGAGGCTGTACTTACGAGCAGCGAAGATCACCCGCACGGGATAAAGGTCAGGCTACAGGACGGCAATATCGGCAGGGTAAAGTCGCTGGTAGGCCCGCCTGCTCCCGCAGGGATGCAGTTTGTGGATCTTGCCTCCAGGCAGATACCGGCCACCGAGGATTCCGGCAACGGGTTCAAAGAGTCCTACCAGTACGACCGGGAGACCGAAAAACTGGGCGGGCTGGCAGGCAACGAACGGCACGCGGCCGTAGAGGCCAAAAAGACGGCGTCGCTGGAACTGGTGGCCGCGGCCATCTGCGCCATTGGCAACAAGGACGGGGGCTTCGTATACGTGGGCGTCCGAGACGACGGGACGCCGGCCGGGTTCCGAAAAGACCTGGATCTGCGGGGTTTCGCCGATTACAAGGACGCGATGGCAAACCACATGGCAGACTCGTTAAAGACGCTGATCAGGGACGACGCGTTCGTCCTGTCAAAGCTCCGCATAGAGTTCCGGTATGTCGAAGGCGCCCCGGTCTGGACGATACAGGTCCTGCCGTCGGACAGGCCTCTCTTTCTTCACGGCTCCCGGGGCAAGGAGTTCTACGTCCGGGGCGCAGCGCCCCGCTCCGAGAGGCTGGACGGCCATGAGATGGCTAGGTACATCTCCGAGCGGTTCCGGAGGCAGGCGTGAAGGACATGGACGGACTGATACACAGCCCGCTGTTCGGGCACATCTCCGACTATTTTGCGGCAGGCGACACCGGAACCGACACGACGTTCCTGTTCACCCCGTACGTCAGGGCGGGGGTGGCCGGCAAGCTCTTGGAAGGGGTACGCAACAGGGTGGTTATCGTGACCACCTGGAATCCGGCCGACCTGAGGTCGGGCTCGTCTGACATCGAGCTGTATCCGTTCTGTCGGGAGAAGGGGTACGCGCTGTACGTCAACGACGATCTGCACCTCAAAGCGTATTCCGTGGGACTGGGCGACGCCGTGCTCGCCACGGGCAACGTCTCTTGCCGCGGCCTTTTGCCCGGGGGCAACTACGAGGCGGCCGTCCGCGTGGTGCTGACTCCGGCCGACCGGCTGTTCCTAGAGGGCATACGGCGCGGCGCGCGGCTGGTGGACGACGCCGTGTACGAAGCCGCCAAGGGGTGGCTGGAAGCCAACCCGGCCGAGATGTCCGAGCCTCCGTCGCTCGGCGAGATCGCGCCCGAGCCGGGCGCCGACGATTTTTTGATCTCGGCTCTGCCCATGACGCGCAACATCGACGACTTGGCGGAAGGATACGCCCGCATGGCCGAGGGCGGGCAGCCGTCCGACGACCCCGAGACGGCGGCCTGCATCTTTCACGACCTGGCAAACTACGGCGTGCCGTCCGGGCTGGACGGAGGCGGGTTTCTGTCCGAGCTGTCGGTCCGGTTCTTTGCCCACCCGTTCATACGCCGGATAGACGAGTTCATAGACCCCGAGGCGTACTTTGGGCGGATCAAAGAGTGGGTGCAGGACAACTGCACCGACGTGCCCGTCCCGAGCAGGAGGGAGCTGACCGGCAACGTGCAGGTCCTGCTGGAGTGGTTTGTGGCACTGGGGGCCGGCCGGTACCAAGTGGACGTGCCCGGAAGGAGATCCCAGAGGATTAGGCGGCTCTGATAGAGGGTCTCGGTCCCGCGAGTATTTGGCGCGAACCTCATACACGGCAGGAACAGCGCGACCGGCACTCTTATCTTGAGGGCCCGGGGCGGAACCGCATGGACAGGATTCTCAGCCCGTATCAAAAAGCCCTGCTCCCGCACCTGTTAATCGAAATTCTGAGAGGCAAGGGACGGACCGTAGTCGATCTCGGAAGCAAGGCATCCCGAGGAGATCCGATACAGAGAGAACATACAGGCCTGCCCGTATGGCACGCCAAGAGTAGCATAGACGACCAAGTGGCCAAGACCCTGCGCTTGCCGCCGTCGCTCCACGGTCCTAGTAGAGAGACCAACAACCTTCCAATCCAAACGCGCAGAGCGATTGACAAGTTGTGCAAACAGGGGATCGTCGCAGTCTGGAACTCCAAGCGGGCTTCGCTTTTCAGACTAGCCGATTTCGGCCGTCAGCCGACACCCAAGCCGCGAACAGGCACGCCTGCGCGCCCCGACTTGGACGCAGGAGCCCTGTTCATGACGATTGTCTCCCAATCAAGCAAAGACAACACGTACAAGTTCGTCCTAGGCAAAATACTGCTTGACTACTGTAGGGACAACGCCCCCGAATCCGGCAAACACAGTATATCCTACGATTACCTGGCCGGCGAATTCCTGAGGCACTACTGGCACCAAAAGTACAGGTTCAAGATGAAGCAGGACTTTCACGTGCACGGCAGGGGACCGGTGGCCGTCCAGATACTGGAAGATGTCTTTGGCGAAGATTCTCCCGGCAGGTTCGAGGAGCTAGACCAGGCAAAGGTGGAGAAGGCCAGACAGACGATGCTCAGGAGGGTGTTTGCCAGAGCCAGCAGCTACCAGGGGAACGTGCTGCACAGATTCCAGAGAATCGGCAGGGGCGACGGCATGTACGACGGGACAGACATTTACGACAACGATGAAGGGAAGAAGACCATCACGCTAAAGCCCGACATCCACGCTTTTCTGAGGCAGAATTACGTCTGGCTCGAGCGCGCGCTAGTGTCAGAATGGGCGTCGTACTTGGAGCGCGCCAATCCCGGGCTCCCTCGGCTGATCTCAAAGCTGTCTAGGCTGGATGCGAACCCGGAGCCTGCCAAGTACAGGGCGGACTTTCTGCGGGCAGGGGAGTCACTCCGCTGCTTCTATTGTGAGCGCGGGTTGGAGCCCAAATTCGCCCGCATGGATCATTTCATACCGTGGCCGTACATGTTTGACTACCATGCCTGGAACATCGTCACCGCGTGCCGCGAATGCAACCGCGCAAAGGGCGATTTGCTGGCACCTGCAAAGTTGGTAGACCGGTTGATCGAGAGGAACGACCTATGCGCAAAGACGATGCAGATCATGCGGACGTCCCTGTCCCGGCTCTCGCTAGGCGGAGACTGGGAAGGCACGATGCGCGGTCATTACGCCATGTGTGGAGGATTCGGGTTCGGAAAATGGGCGTCTTGACTGTCTGCATTACAGGGTTGGAAAGTCGTGTGGGCAAGCCACCAGATTCAAAGCTTCGATCGCGATGTCTCTCGTAAACTCGGCGGTCATTTGTTCAGGAAAGACTCCATGATCTCTCCCCAGTGGAAACGGCTGTTGGCCAAAATTTTTCTGTTGTTGTCGTTGGGTTCTTCGTCTTCAAGACGTGCCCATGATGCGAGTAGAAGGAAGAGGCCAAGTTTGGCGTCTTTGAGGCGCTGCAGTGCATCAGCCTGCCCGATGTCGTCCGACACATCTTCTACTAGCAGGAGGAGATTCTTGTAAGCTGGGTGGTTGGTGTTGAGCTTTACTATTGCGACACCGCCGTCCAGACTCACGTCAAAAAACTGCGAATTGTTCCAGTCGGCTTTTTCAAATTTGATCCGGATCTTTTTGCGCACTATGTCCATTGCTTCCTCTTCGATATGCTCCTTGGGCACTACGTCTGCAAGCGTCGGTTTGATGTTTTCTATCCTCTGCGTATCGGTCTGTTCTTGTATCTGCCCATCGGTTACGCTGGGATGCCCCTGTTGTTCCCTTTGCCGAGCTTTCTCGCTAAAAGGATCGTGCCTTTGTTCTTTACGTGCTTTCTTCCCCCTTCCTTGTTTTTTGATCTGCGTACGCATGTTTCTGAGTCGCGTCTGGATTCTCTTGACGATGGTGGCCATGATCTTGTCCTCCTCGTTCAATTCTTCTACATCGGCCGGTTTGTCGTGTATCTCCACCCCGTATCTCTTGGTCATGATCGAAAAATTGGTCGCCTCCTGTTTGTTGTTGGTAATCCCGAAAAACTCATCGAGTGCAGGGGGAAATTCCACCTCTGCTCCCCACCAGCGCTCTAGTGGATCATACGTTTGGCACAGATTCTGATCCATGTTGATCTCACGCCCGCCTCTAACCACAGAAACTCCCAAGTTAAAGTTGGCGTGTTGCCCGTGCGGTTGGCTCCCTGCCTGGCTACCATCAACCAACTCCCTAGCTTCGCCCTTGGCAAATGCAAAGCGCATAACAACCAAGTGTGAATTTCCATCCGCATCTTCTACTGGAATTTCTTCCTTGTGCCCTGCCTCGTCACCGTCTAGGGCGAACATTGGTTTTGAATCCCACGGCGGCGGCGTAGATGACTTTACCATCTGGTAAAGTGGATCGTTGGGGCGCACGTATGTAGTGTCCCCAGTTTTGTCTTGGTTGTCGATTGGCACAAGGCGGATCTTTAGCTTGCCAGAGTCTATGAACTTGCGGTATATCCTGCCTACCAGATTTTCGGATCTCTTTAGCAGAGTAGACGACTTTTTCCATATGCATCTGTCAAGCTGGGACCATACAACCATGGTGCCCGATCCGTTCAAGAAGATCTTGGAATTGGACTTGAATATCTCCGGAATCTCGGCAGGTTTAGGTTCGGGCACCTCGCGCATGTTGTGCTTTCTGATCTCGTCAAGATCTAGATACGTCGACATCACCTTTCCCGGCTCCTGCCAAGTGTACACTTCCACTTTCCGGCACTGAGATATTGAAGAGTAGGGCAGCCCCATGCCGAATCTGCCTATTCCTTTCCTAGATCTGCGCGTGCCGATCCCGAACCGGAGCGAGTCCCACAATACGTCCTTGGACATGCCGTCGCCGTTGTCTACGACCGCCACATGCTGTAGCCGCTCTACCCTGCGCGTCATGGTATCGTCTATGCTGTCCTTGCACACCACGTCGATCTTTGAAGCGTTTGCCTCGAAAGCATTGTCGATGAGTTCGGCCAAGGCGTGCGCCGGGCTGCGGTACCCGCCGTACCTCATGGAATCTATAAAGTCGTCCCCGCCGAGTATGTCGTGCCTGCCGCTCATTCCCAAACATCCTCCCAGTTGCTGAACGCATCCACCACGCTGCCGAATCCTGGCAGCGTTATATCTGTCACGGTCACTACAGAGCAGTATTTGGAGCCACCCACACGGGGGCCACGTATGGCCCTGCCTACCATCTGGCTGTACAGCACTAGCGACTTGGTGGGCCTGGCGATGACCACCGCGGTGGTGCGGGGGGCGTCGAACCCGGTGGTCAGAACCCCATAGTTGCATATGATCCGAGGCTCCCCGCCGTCCTCCTTGTACTGGTCGATTATCTGATCCCGCACGTCCCGGGGCGTGCCCGCATCTACGTAAAAAGCTCGGTGTCCGCGCGTGTGCAGTATGAGGGAGAGATCGCGCGCGTGGGAGATGCTTGCGGCAAAGACGATTATGCGCCGGTGCTTGCTTCTGATCAACTCTTCGACTTGATCAACTATTTTCACGTTGCGAATCTCATCTCTTGCAAGTTTCACCAGTACGTCCTCAGGTATTTCCAGTGCCTTTTCTATACGCGTCTTGTCGGCTTCTGACAAGTGACCGTTGTGCGATATCTGTTTGATACGCGCTTTCGCTATAAAGCCATCTTTGATCAGGAACTTTACCGGATGCATGCCCACATCCAAGGTAACTTTTGTCTTGTTGAAAAACTCAGCAAGCGCCTCGTCGGCCCCCACGTCGCTCCACGTTCTTCCAGGGGTGGCGCTCAGACCCATCAATCCCGCGCCGTGTTTTTCTACAAGATAGCTTAGGATGAATTGGTACGTCTCGGCCACCGCTTGGTGCGCCTCGTCTATGATCACCAGCGACACCCTGTCTGCCAGCGTGGTCAAAAACAGATCTTTCTTCTGCGCTGTCTTGTACATTTTGCCCAGTCCCGCCACGATGAGGCCAGTTTTGCAGTTGGGAGACAAGAGATCCGGAGAATGGGATCCAAAGAACCGATGTATTGGAACCGCCTTGTTGCCTGCGTGTAGCCAGGCAGCCTTAAATTCTTCTATGGCCTGTTCGCACAGCTCTTCGCTGTATGCCATCCAGATCACCAAGGCGGTGCGATCCTTCAAGAACAGGTCTGCTACCACCCTCATTGCGGTCCTGGTCTTGCCGGCGCCGGTGGGCATGTGGAGCAGCACGCGCGCCTCCGGTTCTTGCAGTATGCGTTCGATCTTTTCGATGGCCACGATCTGGTGGTCGAAGAGTGGCCGGGCCACCGCCGCCGCGTCGGAGCTAGGCGGCTTTGATGGAACCGTGTACTCTGACCATTCTGCGTCAAAGAACCGAAAGAGCGCCTTTTCTTTATCAGAGTTTTTTCTGAATGATTGCCTAGTGACAGCGGCATATTCGTCTTGGTCTTCTATGTCCAGAATTTTGGCAAGCCTCGTCATGGAGTTGCGCCCAAGGCTCATCAACAGAGCGTGGCGCATTTTTCTGTCTCGCAACATCTCGGTTCGCGACACCTTGTCAATCACCAGCTTTAGGAGATTTTCCGGGTTGACAGATGCGGGATCGAGTGCCTTGAGCACGTCCATGCAGGCGCGGCTCAAAAACACGTTCTGGAGCTTGTCGGTTCCCATGTTGCGTAGAGCCCGTTCAACCTCCAAACTGCCCGCCCCTACAAATGACACATCGTGCACGGAGTCGACTCCTCGTCCTCGTCCAAAGCTTCGTCCAGCACTTGGACCAGCGGCAGGTTGGCGCGCTTGGCCTTTGCGCGTTTTTTGCCCTCTTCGTGTCTTTCCATTATCTCGTCGCGCCTTGCCAGCAGCTGCGGCAGCGTCTCGCCGGGCGACCACGTGTACTGCCTTCCCCGCATGGCGTTGGACTCGAACGAGACGCCCGCGTCCTTTAGCATCTTGTTCTCGATGGCGACGGCCTTTTCGAACAGATCCGGGTGCTTGTCGGCAAGCCCCACCCACTCGGCCTTGCGCTGAAAGAAGCAGAAATAGCACCCAGAGCGCGTCCTCCACGAATAGTATTCGGGCAGATCCAAGCCGGCCTCGCGCAGTATCCCCATCACGCCGTCGTGGTCTATTCCGTCGTCGACGAACGGAAACTCGGCCCGGATGTTGGGCTTTGTAGATACGTACCCCTTGCGATTGCTCTCGTCCGCGCGTATGGCCACGTACGAGACCACGTCGTCCTCTCCGACCCAGTCCTCCAGCGGCTTTATCTTTAGGTGGGTGGTGCACCAGCGCATCTGCGGCGACGGTAGGGCGCCCCTGAACACCTCGAAATAGTGGTCGAACCCGCGCGTCGAGTTGAGCCGGTTTATCGGCTTGCCCAAGACGACTTCGAGTTTTTGTAGGTACGCGTACGTCTCTGGAAGCTCGGCCCCCGTGTCGCAGAAAAAATACTCCATGTCCGGAACCCGATCGCGCATATATACAGCCAAGGCGCTAGAATCCTTGCCGCCGGAGATCCCGCAGATGTGCCTCGGCATGGCGCAAAAGTACGGTACCCGGTTTATAAGTATGGCGAGGATCTCTAGCCGTCGGAATTCTACTTTAACTTGGCGGCCAAGCTTTCGAACTCTTTCTTGGTGACGGTCAGGGAGAACAGCAGTCGATCGGGATCTTTGGCGCCTTCTTTCATCGGGTAGAACTTGATGGTATAGGCGTTGCCGACCTTGGCGATCTCGTACGGCCTAGCGCCCACTTTTTCACGCACGCCTGCTTGTCTCGGTAGTTCTTTATAAAGATGAATCATAGAGTATTTATTTTAGTAGCCTGACACTCTAGTCACCGTAGCCCGAATCCTGGGGCTGATACGGGATGTATCGGCGATCCTGGGCTCATGTGGGTACGGCTTCATTTTCTCTTGAGTCGTCTTGCTATTTCGTCCACGCGATCGACTGAAATCACGCCATCCGGCTCTATGCCACGGTGGTTCGCCCAAGCTACCGCGTCTGCTAGGGTGTGCGCGTAGCTAGGCGTGGTAGAGCGCAGTCCAATATCCGCCACGAACCCCCGGCTGTCCGTGTCGGACTCTACAACCATAGACGTCAAGGCGTATCCGTTGCCGCTCAGGAACGCTTCCAGCGGATCGCGCACGGATGCGAAATGGAGATTGTGGTACCTGCGTATGATTTTGTTTAGGGCCGGGTTGGACCCCCTGCCCAGTACTAACCGCGGTGTCAGTTTTTCGAGCGTGGCGCCTCTTTCCAGCCTTATACAAAACCCAGCGTATTGCCGCATGTCAAAGTTTATCTCGTTCAATACCACGTTGCGCACATCCTGCTTTCTTGATGTCAGATCCAGGCCGTGCCGCTCGAGCATCTTGGCCATCCTGTCTGCGCCTTCTTGCGTGCATGCTGCTACGCCCATGTGCCCGTGGTTGCCCGACCCCGGAGTTCCTGAAACATCCACACCCATAAACAACATGCTCACTCTTCCGACTTGTGTATAAGCAACGCCGCTAGTGCCCGCAGATCTTTGGGCGAGAACCCGCCACCTTTCATGTCCCGAGCGACTTTGTCGGCTACTCTTTCCATGGTTTTTTTCTGTTGTGCGGGCATGCTTACCACGTCGCGCTCCGTCCGCCCGTCCCGGTGCACCACGGTGACTTGGAACGAAGGCCTAGCGTACATTCCGGACACGTCTGCAAAGTGCAGTGCGCCCAGTTGCGTGAACCTGTCGCGCATGTCGGCCAAATTTTCCTTGAACGCGCGCCGATCCCCGTCCGTCCAGTCCGCGGGCGGAACTTCGGTCAGGCACATGGCCACGTACTTTATCCACTCGTCGTCTTTGAGCGTGTCGGCGGCCAGCGCGGTCAGAAACGCCCTAGTCCGGCGGTCGGCGGCGTGTTCCAGCAGGGCGGCCGCAGATTTTGACAGCTTGTCCCTGTCGCCTGCCTCCATCTCGTCTAGCAGCGCGGTCCGCAGATCCTGCAGCATGCGGGTGAACGCCGACTCTAGTACATTGACGGCGCTGCCCAGCCTGAGCGCGAATTCGTCCAGCCTGGCCTCCGCCCTGGCGCCGCGCACATGGCCAAGCCCTAGCGCCGCCGGCAGCGACTCGAACAGGAGCGTGTCGGGCTCTGTCGCCCTGCTTATGGCTTCGCGTACCGCGGACGCGTCTTTTCCTACGGTGTCAGTTTCCTTGACGCACTTGGGCAACGAATTGACCGTCCTGACCAGCCTGGACACGACGTCTAGTATATCGAGCCTGCCGGATCCGGCCTTGCCCGTCTGTAGCTCGCGCGCGATGCGCTCTAGCGCGGGCCTGTTGGCCTTGGCGCTTCCCACGTGCTTTACCTCAAAGAGGTCTGGGTTTTTGACCATGCGCTCTAGCGACTCTGCGGTGACCGTCGGGCAGTACGTGCCGTGCTCGTAGAGGGCGATGGAGTCGCGGTTGGCCAGGATCAGCGCAGTGAGCAGCACCGGCATGATGCCGGCCCTTGCGCCGAACGGCGGCGAGGCGGCCTCCGAGTAGATCTCGGAGACACGCACCCGTCCCCCGCGTTCCTTGATCATCAAATGCATGCGGTTCCACATTTTCGCTACGAGGCCGCGCGGGGGGTAAAGTCCGACCTTTGCGTTCTTGCCGCGGTGTATGCCGGTTCTGCCAAGCAGGGCCTCGTATATGGCACGCTCTGGCCCCCATCCCTCTATTCCCAACCTGGGCGCCCCGCTGTTTTTGACCATGGCCCCCAAGAGCTTGTTCACGGCCGATGTTCCCTGCGGCGAGACGACGTTGCGGTTTACTATAACGTTGAACACGAGCGGCGCGTCGGGGTACGCGTCGTCGCACGCTTTGGAGGCAGCCTCGCCAGCGCTGTTCTGCTTGGCAGGCTTGCCGGGTTTTCCCGCGCGGTGCCACTTGGCGCCCTTGCCGAACGCCGCATCAAACCCGCGCACCATGGCCGACTCTGCGGCCTCTAGCCTCTCGTTGAGCTCCTTGCGCGCCACCCAGTCGACGGTGATCTCCGGCTTGCTCTCCAACACATCTCGTATGGACGCTGCCTCGATCGCGGCCGCGCGCAATGGCCCCAGGTCGGCTGCCTCTACCGCAAGCACCGGGCGCCTAGGCGGCGATTCGCTGCGCTCCGGCTTGCCCGTGACGTACGTAATGGCTCCGTCACGCCCTTCAGGCTCTGCCCACTCGCCTTGGCCCCGATCCGCAAAGCGCCTCTCGAACACCCGGACAGTCCCCGTCTTGCGTGAATGCCGGGCAGCTACGACCGGATCCAGCGGCATGAACTTGTTGAGCATGTCTGCCAGCGGCGCGTCAGACCAGCGCGTACGCGCAGTCTCCAGGGCCGCCCTTATGTCGGTGTCCGATCCGTGCCAGATCCTGTACTCGTCGGCGTGCCGGCGGTACGTCACGATCGACTTTTTCTCAAGCACCTGCAAAGCCGCGTCGGACGAGCCGCCCGTCGCGTACCGGACCATGCTGCGAGACGCGCGGAGCCTGCCAGACTTGCCCAGCAGGTTCAACACCCCGATCGCCTTTAGCGCGCGCGATTCCTCTTCGGACAGACCGCGCGCGTCGCGTATTATGGTGGACACCTCCATCAGCCTAGAGACGTTGGACGAGGAGGCGTGTGCGAGCGCGGAGCCTGCCACAAAGTAGTCGTACAGTACGTCTAGGCCCACCGCTGGCAGCTCGCCCAGTCCGTCCCAGTCTTTTTCGTCTATGAACCTGGCAACCGTGTGGGACCCGCCGCCAGCGACAAAGGACAGCAGCGTCCGCTCGTTCTGCCCGTACCGGGAGCACATTTCGGGCAGCACCTCTAGGACGAGCGGGTGGAGCGGGTAGCACGATGACAGCAGGCCCTCGCTTATGTCTTGGCCCAATCCTGCATTTCGTGCTTTCTCTGCTTGATCCTTGGCCCATGCGTCGATCGCTTCCCGGTACTCTTTTTTGACGTGATCTGTTTCGGCGGGCTTTAGCGCGCCGGCCACTAGAAGGCGCGCCTGTTCCGGGGAGTTTGAGAACGGCAGATCGTCAAAGCGGCCCTGTACTTTGGACCATTCTCGCCGTTGCGCCGTCGACACACCGGTGGCGTACTCTTCGAATGCCATGTGTTGGAGCGTCACGATAAAGAGCGGGATCCTCTCCGATCCTCCAGCCAGCTCCGCCATGGCCTGCAGTAGGAACAGATCGCCTTCCCCGCGCTGCTCGTCGGTAAAGTATTCTATGTTCTTGCCAAACTCGTCTACGATTACTAGTATAGGCGCCTTGGCACACATGCCTCGTATCACGTTCAGGATGGATGCGGTGTTGGGCATCTTGCCCCCGTCCAGCCCGTTCTTCATACTCTTGAGTGCGTCGGCGCCGTCAAAGGCCCACCTGCGCCGGCCGAAATACCGGCGCGCGCCGTCTTCTAGCGCACGCACAATTGTGGCCGCGACCGGCTCGCGACTTGCCGTGACGGTGCAACGTAACAGTCCATTTTTGTGCGCGTTCAAATCTTTACGAGTGTTGTGCACAGAAGACGCCAGTTCGGGCACCGCGTCGCGCAGGATGCCGTGGGCCTTTTTCCATTCAGCGCTGTTGCCGGGCGCGTACAGCGCGTCCAAGAACACGGCCATAGTTGACTTGCCGGAGCCGTACGGCCCGGTCACCGATATGGCGCGGCCGTGCTTGCCGCCCCGCATCCCCAGATCCAGCCTTGCGATCGCGTCGAACGTGCCTGGCCCCGGTATGTATCCACGCAGGGCTTCCGAACCCCGATCGTGTTCAGCGTTGACAGCGGCGTATTTTTTGAGCGACAGAGTCGCCATCCAAGAGAGATGAACCCTCTCCACCCGGATGTTCTTGGAATCTGCCGTTCTCGATCTAGCGGCCTTTGCCCGTCTAGTCATGCAAGAGCCTCCTCGGTTCGGCGCGTGCCCGGCGCTCTGCGGCCGTACGCTGCGTACAGCACTTGGAACGCGGCGTCTCGCGCGCTGCCTTTGAACGTCATGTTGGGCATGCCGTTGGCGTGGCTTACCGAGACGGCGCCGCACGCACCGGCCGCCTCGGACAACATTTCTGCCATGTCCGTCTCGCTCAGCTTGAACGCTGTTCCGGGCCCGCCGTTTTCGAGGGCAAGTCTGTTGATCGATATGGTGCGCCCCGGGATCTCCGCCCTGTCCACAAAGTCCAGGCACGCGTACGCCACGACTAGGGGCGAGAGGCCGGGTTTCCTGCCCGAGACGAACCGCACGTCCCCGTCCTTCCGCCTCAGCAATCCGAGCGTCCTGAGCGGGCAGTCTAGATAATCCTCCGTCTGTTCTTTGTCTTTTTTGGACAGGTACGTATGCAGGAACACGTCGGTGTCGCGTTTTACAGAATGCTTGCTTGGCTTCCACCCGTCGACGGCATACACCGTCGACTCTGCCTCTTCCAAAAGATCCGCCGCAGAATAGACCCCGGTGCCGGCTCCGTTCATTATGGCCCACCACGTGGGAAGGTAGCACGGCGGCGCCAGCAGCGACCAGTGCATCAACCATACAGTCTCTGGCCTGTCAAGATCTGGATCGAGGCCGCCGTGGTCATGGAATATGGCTTTCCCCAGAACCGTGGGCGCTGCCCGGGCCTTTCTGGCACCGGTTCCGTTCTCCAAAACTTTGGCCGCCAAGGCCCAGAACCTCATGGACCGCACCATGTTCTTGCCCACGCCTAGTACTACAGGCGCGTCGTCGCGCGAGAACACGTCCCGATCGTCTGAGGCATGATCGTATGCCTGCTTTAGCCAGCCGTACCTTGGGTGGAACGTCTCGTGGCGCCCAAACATCTGACGAGCAGAGTCTTCTAGGCGCATGTATTGGATCCTCCCGCAACTCGATTCGAACACGCGGAGTCTTGTGGCAAAACGGACAGCTTGGCCAGGCTTCCATTTGCCGCACTTGAGAGCATGTTAAGCACCCCGATACCCGTGTTTGCGTAGATGTTGATCGTGGTGGCTGAGCGACCGAGTTTTCAATGCCAAGTCGCAGAGTCTGTTCTCCCGTTCTTCCAGCACATCTGCGGTCCATTCGCCATATTGGTTTAGATATTGCTCGTTGAGCTTGATGTCGGAGCTGCCGTATCCTCGCGGATCTTGCAGTTTTTCTGCGAAACGCTTTGCTCCCATGCCGCGGTTCCATTTTCTTGGCAAGAGCGTGAGGTTGCCCAGGCGATTCTTGTACTTGTTTATGTCCTCGTCCTCGGGGTTTTCGCCAAGGAATGCCGAATCGTCCCACTTTTGGTGGTTTTTGGGCAGTATGTGTTCCAACTCGAACGCGTGTTTTGGATACGGGTGGGGCTTTTCACGGTTCAGGTATATTTCCATTGACAAGAGGATGTATTTGGCGGCCTTGGGGGTAAGCTTGAACATTTTACCCTTAAAATTTTCTGCGAACTTGGCTTCGGCAATACGCGGAAGCGGGGTACCGGCTACATCCTCGTTTACCAATATCAGGTATATCATTTCTGACAAGCTGGCGTCGCCCTCTAGTTTTTTTGTGACCCTATTGGCGATAGATCTGACATCTTCTGCGGTTCCATCGTTGATGAATTTGAACTTGAAGAAAAACGTCAAGAGGCAGTCCGCCAAAGTCTGAAATTCGTAGCTGCCCAAGCTCCATTTCCGGCCAGCTGCGAGCATGGGAACCCGTATGTATCTGGCGCCGAGAAGCTGCATCAGGTAAAAAATACTCTGGGTTTTTTCGTACTTTTCGTCCTCTGGCAGATCCTCCGGGTAATCCATCTGCTTGACAATTTTGGCGTCTTCGTTGAGGTGCTCTATGTATCTCTCTGCTTCTTTCGCATTCCTTACCGCAGACTCGACTATCTCGTACAAGTTTTCTGTAGTTATGGGTTTGTCGTTGTAGCGACCCGACGGATGCCGAGAAGATGTGGATTCGTATAGGAACCGGTCGTGATCTTCCAAGCGTTCGTCGAATATCTCGCGCCACCGACGTTCCATTCTCTCATGGGCGCCTTGAGACTTTGTGGTGCTGAGCAGGTGGGATTTTATCAGGTCTGCATCCATTAGCTTTTGTCCTTGAGAGTTAAAGGTGGCGAATATCTTGTAGGCGCTGTACCTGTTGTAAACTACGATGAACGCAAAGTGGTTACGCTTTACCAAGTTTTGGGATATGTGTCTAGACAATTCGTTAGCCGCCTCTGAAAACTCATCGGGTTTCTTGTTGTCGAAAGATTTATCCAACTTTGCGAGCATTTTTTCCGCCCGTTCGGACAACACGCGGTAGTTGTTTATGAGTAGCGCGTTAGAATCAAGTATTCTTTTTTTGCTGTTCTTGTACTTGACTAGCAGATCTCTGCACCGGCCTACGTAATCGTGCGTATCTGTGGACATAATATCCCGAAACAGAACAGAATCGTCGTTTCCCAGTTCGATTCGTGGCTCTCCTGGCTTTATGTTCAGTATGTTGTCGATGGTGGCCACCGCGTTATCTAGCGCAGGGCGCGTGCCGGGCAGCTCGTTGCCCTTGAATTTGTATAGACACGAGCGAATAGCGCACAGTATCAGCGCGATGGTGGCTAGTCGCTGCTGTCCGTCGACCACTTCGAACTTTGGCGAGCCGCTTTCTTGTGGAACGACGACCATAGCTCCGAGCAGGTTGGTTGAACTAGGCGAGCCGCTAGGCGCTTCTGCCGTCTTTGCTATATCCTCGAACAGCCGTACGGCGTTATCGACGTCCCACGAGTAACTTCTCTGATAAGACGGGATTTTGTATGCGTGGATTTCGTCCAACAGGCTACCGATCGACCTGCGGTGTACCTCATAATCCTCGTAAGACACGTCAAAAGCACCCGGATAGTTCTTTAAATGTTTTAAGTCCAATGCGGTGTGTCAGTGGGCCTGAATCCAATAGTTCGCCTGTACGAGCGCGGTATGCGAAGTTGCGCGAGCGCTGATTTGCTGCAACGCGGCCGGCGCGATCGCCGTCTGAGGTCATTGCCCTGCCACCTCCACCGTCTTGCCCCGCACAAATCTGGCCGCGTTCGTCAATTCGGCTACGGCCAGATCTACGTCGCTTTGTTCTGTAGGAACGCCCAGCGACACGCGCACCGACTCGTCGGCCGCGTCCCTGCCGAGACCCATGGCGGTCAGCACGTGGGACGGCTCCATCGCAGACGACGAGCATGCGCTGACCGACGAGATCTCTATCCTGCGCGCGTTGACAATGACCGCATCGGCTATGGCGCCTTCTATCCGGACGTTGGACGTGTTTGGCAGCCTCGGCGCCCCGCCCCCGTTGACAGAGACGCCGCCAAGCTCCGAGACAAGGCGCCTCTCCATCCCGTCTCGCATGGCCGCGTGCTCGCCGGCCTTGTTCGCCATGACCGGCACCACGTGCTCGCACGCGGCGGCCATGCCGAGTATTCCTGGCACGTTGAGCGTGCCGCTGCGCATGCCCCTCTCCTGGCCCCCGCCGTGGATCTGGGCCCTTAGCATCTTGCGCGCCTCTTTGTTGGCCACCAGGGCACCGCATCCCTTGGGGCCGTATATCTTGTGGGCGCTGAACGTGGCTATGTCCACTCCCGCCCTGCCTGCATCGAACGGCACCTTGCCTACAGCCTGGGTGGCGTCGCTGTGGAGCAGGGCCCCGTGCCTGTGAACCAGCTCGGCTATATCCTCTATGGGCTGCACGACCCCCGTCTCGCTGTTGGCCGCCCCGACCGAAACCAAGTCCGTCCGGTCGTCCATACGGGCTTCCAGATCGGCCAGGTCCACCAGCCCGTCGGCGCCGACCGGCAGCACGTCAGCCTTGAGCCCGAAATTCCCCATGGCCGCGCACGGGTTGATCACGGACTTGTGCTCCGTAGAGCAGTAGAGAGCCCGGCGCTCGCGCCCTGGATCGAGCCCGAGCGAGGCAAAGACTACGTTGTTGGCCTCGGTCGCGCCGGACATGAACACGACGTCGGACTGCCTCATGCCGACCGCGGCGGCCACTCTCTGGCGCGCCCCTTCGACCGCATCCATAGCGTCCTGGCCGGACTCGTGGACACTGGCAGGGTTGCCGAAGTTTTCGGCCAACGCGGGCATCATCGCCTCTACGACTACACCTGCCGCAGGGGTCGTGGCGTTGTAGTCTAGGTACACCGGCATGGTGTGGCCCCCAACCCGCTCTGATTTAAACTTGGCCGGCCGATCGGCCGGAGGCGCGCGATCGCGTCCACGGCGCTGGAAAACCCCCGTCCGGGCGCCGCGTTTTGATAAAAAAATTTTTGTCTGTCACTGTATGGCAAGGCCGCCAAAAAGCGCCCCGGCGCGACTTTTGCGCGCGGTTTCACGCGCGATCCCGGGCAAAAGCTATATAATACGCGCAGTTTGGACCTTATGGAAAAGCTCCGGTACACGTGCGGCCGGAACTCGCGCTCGAGCAGGTTGCGGCTCCCGTACATGACGTGCGGGTTCTGCGCCGAGCCCGGGTGCCTCGCGTCCTCCACCGTGATCGGCAGGGGCGGCGAATAGAGCACGCTGTTCATGTCCGACCACAGCTTTTTGGCGATGTGGTTTTTCGGTATGTCGTAGTCGAACATCTTGACCATGCACCCGTCCTCCAGCCGCCCGCCGCCGGGCAGGATCTCCAGCGGGCCGCCCGGGACGGTGCAGATGCGCCCGTCCGGCCCCACAAAGTACTCGTACCACGTCGTCTTGTCGTCGTCCGAGGCGTTGGGCGTCTCGCGCACCAGCGTAAACCCCCACTCGGAGCCGGGCGCCAGTTCCGCGCTGCGCCGCGCCGCGATCAGCTGGTAGCCCCGCTCGCCGCAGAACGGCAGCACGCCGGTTCCGCCCATGTTGTACTTGCCCTGCACGAACTTTATCCTCTTTTTGTTGCCCTTTTGGAGCGAGAGCAGCGTGGTCTCGAACTTTTCCGGCTCCTGCCCCTCGCCCCTGTCGGCCACGACTATGTTGGGGCTCGAGGTTTTCGCGCCGTCCGCCATCACGCGCACGTTCTGCGCCAGTTTCAGCATCTTTGGCCCGTCCAGTTTCGAAATGTCGCCGCCGGGCACGCCCATGTACCTCTCGAGCGCCTCGGCCATGCTAGACGGGGCGCCGCGGCCCGCCGGCCTGTCCCCCGCCATCAGGCAGTGCTTTATGAGCACGTGGTCGATGGAGTTGACCGGCTTTTCGCACAGGGAATTGACCGGCGAGGACTGCTGGTTTGAGACTATGGCGTAGTTGTTCTCGGTGCCGCCAAGCGGCTTCCACCCGGCGTCCCTGAAAAAGGGGCCGCCCAGTATCCGGTCCACGTCCCTTTCGCCCTGCGCCCGGGCCAGCGAGAGCAGCGCGTCGCGCCCGCTCACCTGCGCCATCCCGCGTCCACGGGCGCGCCCCACTTGCCGCGCCTAAAAACGTCAGGGTCGCGGGCCGCCGCCGGCCGCCGCCCTTCGGTAAATCTTTAACCGTGCCCATTTCCACGCGGGGCATGGCATCGGGAGCCCGCATAGCCGAGGCGCGCCGGAAGGTATCGGATCTGATGGAGGCCGTCGGCGGGCTCGGCGCGGCGCCCGGCGGCGTGACCACGATGATCGACTCGGCCAACCTGCGCAGGCAGGCAGACCACCTCGAAAAGTCGGATCGCGTAAAGTCGGAGGCCATATCCGCGTACGCCGAATATACGGGGATGCTAGAGCGCGCCCTGCGCGAGGTGGCAGAGGCGCAGCGCCAGATATCCTCCATGGCCAGGCCGAAAAAGGCCGGCAGGGCAAAGCCGGCCAAGAAAGCGCGGGCAAAGCCGGCCGGAACCAAAAGGCCGGCAGGGCCGAAAAAGGCCGGAAAGGCCAAGGCCGGCAGGGCAAAGCCGGCCCGCGTCAGGAAATCCGCTCCACGTCGCCGGCGCTGACCGAGACCTCGCCGCCGGCGTCTATCACCAGCGAGCCGTCCTCGTCCATCCGCACGGCCGTCCCCTCGACGGATCCCGCGCGCACGCGCGAGCCTATCGTCGACGAGGCGGCAGTCCAGTCCGAGACCGTGCGGCCCCCGCCCGCAAGCTCGGAGAGGCGCGCCTCGAGCCGGTCGCATACCAGGCGCGCCGCGCCGACCATCGTGGCCGACGGCGCGCTGTCCGCGAGCGAGGCGGCCCCCCTGAACCCCGGCGTGCCGGACAGGCGCGCCTCGAGAGCCGCCGCGTCCACGTCGAAGTTGAGCCCTATCCCTATGACCGCGCTCGGCTCGGCGCCGAGCGACGCCTCGACGGCGACGCCGGCGAGTTTCTTGCCGCCCAGCTCCACGTCGTTGGGCCAGCGCAGGCGTGGCTCGGCGCCCAGCGTCTTCACCGCGTCGTGCACGGCCAGCGAGGCCGCGGCCGGTACGAGCGACGGGCGGCGGGCGCGCGAGACGTGCGAGCGCACAAACGCCGACATCCACAGGCCACCCTCAGGGGACTCCCACGCGCGCCCCGACCTGCCGCGCCCGCGCGTCTGCCTCGAGGCGAACACGGCAGCGCCGTCGGCCCCCATCCGCGCGGCCTCGTCCTGCGTGGACGCGCACACGTCGATGTACGCGGCCAAGCTGCCCACCGAGCCCGAGCGCCTGCCCTCCGAGACGAGCCACGGCAGCGGCAGGTCCGGCGACGAAAGAACGCGCCCGCCCTCTATTACGTACCCCAGGCTCTTGAGCCTGCCCAGTTCCATTAGCGCGGCGCGCCTGCCCCCGCAGATCCCCTCGATCTCGGGCCGCCCGACCGGGCCGCCCCGCAGCGCGGCGGCGAGCCTCGCGGGCACCTCGTCGGAGGGGCCGAGTATCATCTAAAAGCCGAGGTCGAAGCCGCCGTCGAGGCCCGGATCGCTGTAGTCCTGCCCGCCGGCGTCCCCCGCGTCCCCGTCGCCGCCCGACCCGTCGGCGGGCATGTCCTCGGCCGGCACGTAGCTGCCCATCGAGGCGCCCATCATGGAGAACATCATGGAGAACATCATCATGTCCATGACCCCGAAGAACATCATCATGGGCAGGAACGAGCGGTTGTCGTCCATGAACCCCTTTAGGCCGGCCTTGTCCTTGCGCTCGTAGAGCATCTTCATCTCGCCCCACTTTGACTCGGCCTCGCGCAGGCCCTCCTGGAGCTCGCGCTGGCCCGCCGGCGTGTTGCGTATCTGGACTTTTTTGCCGAACAGCCCCTTTTTCTCGACCACCTCTATCATGCCGTCCCTCTCCAGCTCTTCGAGTATGGAGTTGAGCTCTTCCGGCTCTAGGTTGGAGAGGCGGCGTATCTTGTCGAACTTTTTGGCCTCGCCCTGTATGGCGCCCAGCACTATCACCTTGCGCGGCCCGTACCTCACGGCCCCGGCTCCGGGCACCCGGTATTAAAATTTTGCATCGGCCCCGGATCGGGCCTAGCCTATCGATATCATGCGCTCTATGGCCAGGCGCGCGCGGTCTGCCACCTCGCGCGGCACGCGCACCTCGTACCTGTCCTCGGCCAGGGCGTCGCGCACGTTGCGCATGTTTATCGTCTTCATGTACTGGCACTCGGCCTTTTCCGAGGCGGGCACGAACTTTTTGCCCGGGTTCTGCTTGCGCATGCGGTGCAGTATGCCCGTCTCGGTGGCCACCACGAACGGGCCCGGCCCAGAGGCCGCGCGCCCCATCATGCCCTCGGTGGACAGTATCGAGACTGTCCGCGAGCCGTACCCCCCCGAGGCCGCGTCGTAGAGCAGCGGCGTGGTGCATCCGCACTCGGGGTGCACGAGCAGCTCGGCGCCGCGCATCGCGTCCATCTTGGCGGCCACCTCCTCGGGCCTTATCCCCGCGTGCACGTGGCACTCGCCGGCCCACACCCGGACGTTGGAGCGGCCCGTCTGGCGCGCCACGTACGCGCCGAGGAACATGTCCGGCAGGAACAGTATCTCCTTTTCGCGCGGTATCGCGTTCACGACGGCGACCGCGTTGGACGACGTGCAGCAGTAGTCCAGCTCGGCCTTTACGCTCGCGGCGGTGTTTACGTACCCGACGGCCACGGCGCCGGGGTGCTCTTTTTTCCACTCGGCGACCTCTTCTGCCGTGATCGAATCGGACAGCGAGCAGCCCGCCTCGAGCGTCGGGATGAAGACGCGCTTTTGCGGGCTGATGATGGCCGCCGTCTCTGCCATAAAGTGCACGCCGCAGAACAGTATCCGCGAGCGCCCGTCTTTGCCGGCCATGCGCGAAAGCCCCAGCGAATCGCCCACATAGTCCGCTATATCCTGGACCTCGGGCACCTGGTAGTTGTGCGCCAGTATCAGCGCGTCCTTTTGCTCCTTCAGCCGGAGTATCTCGTCTCGGTACGACACGGGCCTGCTTGCCGGGGGGGCGATTTAAGGCCAGGGATGCATGCACCCAGCGCGCCGGGCGGGCGCGCCGGCGGCAATTATTGCCCCCGCTCAGGCGCCCACGCGCAGGCCCGGCGAGCATATGCGCCGCAGCGCCTCCACGCACGAAAGCGCCGCGAGCCGGCTGGTGCGCGGGTTCTCCGAGGGCACGTTTTCCACCTCCACGCGGAGCCTGCCGAACCTGCCTTCGGCCTCGACCACGTGCGTGTTGCGCGAGGCGCCCGGATCGGCGACCAGCCTCACCCGCGTGCGCTCCCCGCCTGCCGAGGCCAGCGCGACAGAGGCTGCCACGTTGACGTTGGCCGGGAACAGTTTCACGGCCTCGGCGGCGGTCCCCTCAAAGACCGTCGCCGGCCCGTCCAGCTCCGGCTCTTTTCCCCCGAAGAACGGGGCGCCGCGCAGCGCGGCCGGCGGCTTTGTGGTGGTCAGCGTCACCGAGTCGGCCTCGGCGCGCACGGCCCCCAGGGCGTCGAGGCCGGCCACGGCGCCGGACGGCACGTAGACGCTGCGCGAAAAGTCCGAGCAGGCCCCGCAGAGCACCTCGCGCACCGCCTCGTCGAGCAGCGCCCCGACGCTCATCACCACCAGATCCGAGCGGTTCTGCAGCACGCTCAGGCCCGCGTTCCTGACGGCCTCCTGCGAGGCCGCCTCGACCACCAAGTCGACGGGCCTCGAGGAGAGCAGGTGGGCGTTGCCGGCCACCTTCACGCCGGGCAGCTTTTCTGCCAGCAGCTTTGAGCGCGAGGCGTCCGCGTCGTACACGCTGTCCAGCTCGGCCCCGGGGACGCGGCCGGCCGAGACGGCCTCGGCTATGGCCGTGCCCATCGCGCCGCACCCGAGCAGCCCTATCCTGCGCAACGCCGGGGGGCCCGGGCGGGCCGTAATTAACTGCGGGTTTGCAGGCAGGTACGGCCGCCGGGGGCGCGTGCAGCGGAAAAAAACGCATGGTCTGCGCCGCGGTCCGGACGGGCGTCCGGGGCGGAGCGCGCGGTGCGGGCGGTATCGGCCGGTGGATCGACGTCCGGATCCGGCAGAAAGTCAGGGGCGGCGCGGACGGGCGCTCGGCATATGCGTCGCGGTTCCATCCAATCCGCGCCGACACCGCGGCTTGCACGAGCGCCGCGCAGCCGGACGTGCCGGGGTTCGCGTCCAAAATCAGATGCCCGCATACGTCATCTCCAGCCTTCTCGTGTGCGATCACGGACGGTTGTCGCGCATGTACAGTTCTTCGTGATCGCCGATTTTCAAGATGTGTATGGTGCTGTTGTCGTACGATACTTTGTAGATGACGCGGGTTGACTTCGTTAGGCGGTGTCCAAAACAGTTTTTGTATCTGCCAGTCTTTTGTTCACCCATATGTGTTGGATTGTTGGTGTTTCTTATCTCGTCAATAAACGCACGATACTTCTTTATTACTTGACTAGATTTGTGTTTTTTGATATTTTTCTTTGCGTCGCTTGAAAGTTCCATATTCCAGAGTCATTCCTTCATCAAGCGATCAATGTATTGTATATGTTCTTCTATAGAGTGCCCCTCCCAGTTTGCGTTTTCTGATTCGATCTCTTGTATCATGCGTTCAATTTCAGGACTGAAACGTACATCCTCTGGACCTTCATCAGTCACTCTGTCCTTTATCCGGCTGTTCTTGGCATATTGCGGATAGTCTGCACATATTTCTCCGATTAGCTTGTCCAGTGATTTTTTGTTCAGGTTGGTAAACGTCTCGTAAATTCGACCGACGAGATCTCCGTGGTCGTGCAGCAACGACGACAGCCTCTTGGCGCCCTTTGGCGCAAGGCTGTAAAAGTCCATCGCGCGGCCGCCAAACTCTCTGGATTCGATCTTGAGCAACCCCGTCTTTTCAGCTTCCTGTAGATCGCATGTAAGATCCATGCTGTACGGACCGTAGTGGTACGCCTCCCAATCCGAATAGAACCCCAGAGGCTTGAGATCGGCCCGGTATAGCTGGTATGCAAGAAAGCCGTATTTCTGCAGCCGTGTTCTGCCCCTTATGGGGCCTGGTTGATGAGAAAGACTATCCTGTCCGTTCCTTCCAACGGTTGCCTTTCCCGGCACCCATATTTGAACCGCGGACTCGGGTCGATTGAGGCCGCGCCTAGTCCGCTTCGGCTAGGCGCGCGCGGCGCCGTTGGGGCGCCGGCCCAGCTCTGCCGCGCGTCTTTGCCCCAGCCGCCCGCGCGGCGGGGGCGAGCCGGCGTTCTGCGCTGCCGCCTCGAGATTTAGCTCCGAGATCTCGCGCTCGTATCCCAGGAACCGTGCTTCCGAGCTGCTCGTTCTCGGGCGAGACCCCGACGAGATCCCTGCGCACTGGCGGTCTCCGGCACGGGCCTGCGCCGGATCCGGAGATCAACAAACACAGCCGGTCAAAAAAACTACAGCCAAGTGCCGAAAATCGACCCGGCCGGTCCCCGGCAGCCCGAACCGAGACGGGCGCACCCGACCGCCGGGCTCTTGCCGCTACCCGCCGCGCCCGTTCCCGGGGCGGGGCATCGCCGTGCGGCCCCCGGGCCGGAAACGGCGCCGCGCCCCGCCCTGTCCAGAATTTATATGGCAACGCGCGCGTGCCGGCCGCATGGCGTCCAGGATGGATTCGGACTTTGCGTACGTAGACGGCAGGGGCAACGTCATGCGCTCGCGCGCGGAGCTGGCCGTGGCGCGGATGCTGTCCTTTCTGGGGATAGAGTACGAGTACGACGCGCCGGTCGGCGGCTCGGGGCTGCGCGCCGACTTTTCGACAGGCAGGGGCCTCATCGAGGTCGTCGACTCCGAAGAGGACGCCGAAAAGTACCGGCGCATAAAGGCCGAGCTGCCCGGGGGGCGCGTGGCCGCGGTCGGGCGCCCGCGGCACGGCGCCAAGGCCGGGGATCTGCGCGAGATATCGTTCTACGAGGACGAGCCGGAGTCCGGCTCCATATTCATCGAGGACCCCTCGTTCGCGTTCGACTACGCCCACATACTCCCCCTGGTCGAAAAGTGCTCCATACTGCACGGCCACACGTCCTCGATAATGGTGGAGCTTGCGGGCCGCATGACCGACAACCTCGTGATGGACTTCGGCGAGGCCAAAAAGATGATACGCTCGGCCGTCGCCCGGTTCGACCACAAGTTCTTCATCAACGAAAAGTACCTAAAGTCCAGCGAGGGTGGCCACTACCGCGTGGCCTTTGACGGCCCGCGCGGCGCGTTCGACCTGACCGTCCCGGCCGACACCGCCTACCTCCTGCGGGGCGAGGCCACCGTCGAGAACCTCTCCTCGGAGCTGGTGCGGATACTGACCCCGATGCTGCCCGGCAACATAGAGGCCGTCGGCGTGTACATTTACGAGGGGCACAACAAGGGCTCGCACATCATATCGAGCGTGGCAAGGGGCGGATAGGCAACGATACGGGAAAAGGCGTGGAACCCGGGCCTCGAAAAGGCCGTGCTCGAAAAGTGGCGCAAAGAGGGCACGTACAGGTTCGAGCCGGGGGCGAAAAACTACACCATAGACACCCCGCCGCCGTACCCGTCGGGCAGGCCCTGGCACATCGGGGCCGCGGCGCACTACGCCCAGATAGACATGATAGCGAGGACCGCCCGCATGTCCGGCAAGAACGTGTACTTTCCGGTGGGCATCGACCGCAACGGCCTGCCCGTAGAGCTGTACACCGAAAAGAAGCACGGCATACGCATGCAGGAGACCGAGAGGGGCAGGTTCTTGGAGCTGTGCAGGGAGGCGCTAGACGACCTGGAGGAAGAGATGATACTGACGATGAGGAACCTCGGCCTGAGCGGGGATCTGGACGGGCACTACCGCACCGACTCCAGAGAGTACCGGGCCCTCACGCAGGCCACGTTCATAAGACTGTGGAAGGACAAGAGGGTGTACTCTGCCACGCGGCCCACCAACTACGACTGGGTCTCGGGCACCACGATAGCCGACGCCGAGATATCCTACCTCGAGCTGCCCTCCAAGCTTGTCCACATGAGGTTCGAGCACGAGGGGGGCAGCGTCACGGTGGCCAGCACCAGGCCGGAGCTGCTCTGCGCGTGCAGGGCCGTCATCGTCAACCCCGAGGACGAGAGGTACTCTGGCGCGGTGGGGCGCGCCGTCAGGGTCCCGCTCACGGGAGCCGAGGTCCCCGTGCGCGCGCACAGCTCGGCAAAACGGGACTTTGGATCCGGCGCCGTGATGATATGCAGCTACGGCGACCAGCACGACGTGGCCCTGTTCCGCGAGATGGGCCTGGAGGAGGTGCGCGCCGTCGGCACCGACGGCAGGATGACGGACGCGGCCGGCAAGTACTCGGGGATGCGCCCCAAAAAGGCCAGGGAGGCCGTCATCGCCGACCTGGAGGAGGCCGGCCTCGTGGAAAAGACGGAGCAGATAACCCACCGCACGCCCGTCTCGGAGAGGACAAAGACGCCCGTCGAGATAGTGCCCCTCGAAGAGTACTATGTCAGGCAGACCGACCGCGTAGAGCAGATGCGCTCCGTCTCCGATCTGGTATCGTTCTTCCCCGAGAGGCACAGGCAGATACTGCACAACTGGCTGGACTCGATAGCCATAGACTGGCCCGTCTCGAGGCGCAGGTACTACGGCACCGAGATACCCGTCTGGTACTGCACGGGGTGCGGCGAGCCGCACGTGCCCGAGCCTGGGAGGTACTACCAGCCCTGGAGGGAAGAGTGCCCGGCGGAAAGGTGCCCCGAATGCGGCGGCTCGGAGTTCCGCGGCGAGGAGCGCACGTTCGACACGTGGATGGATTCGAGCGTCTCGCCCCTCTTCGTTTCCAGGTACGGCGTGGACGAGGAGTTTTTCAGGGCCACGTACCCCGCCTCGCTGCGCCCCCAGGCCAAGGACATCGTGCGCACGTGGCTTTACTACACGCTGCTGCGCTGCACCGAGCTTACCGGCCGCGTCCCGTGGTCGGAGGCGTGGATAATGGGGTACGGCCTCGACGAGCGCGGGCTCAAGATGAGCAAGAGCCGCGGCAACGCCATCGACCCCCTGCCGCTGATAGAGAAGATGGGCGCCGACACGTTCCGCTTCTGGAGCGCAGGCGAGATAGGCCACGGCTCGGACTTTAGGTGCAACGAGCAAAAGATAGAGTCCACCAAAAAGTTCCTCAGCAAGCTGTGGAACGTGGCGCGCCTGGTCTCGGGCTTCGAGCGGCGCGGCCCCGGCGAGTTGCAGGACGCGGACAGGTGGATACTGGCCGAGCTGGACCGCCTGGTGGCCGAGTGCAGGAAGGGGTATTCAGAGTACAACTTTTTCGTGCCGGCCGTGGCCGTGCGCGAGTTCGTCTGGAACGTGTTCGCGGCCCACTACCTAGAGATGGTCAAAAAGCGCGCGTACGGCGAGGGCTCCGAAGGGGGGCGCGACGCGGCCGTCGAGACTATGCACCGCGTGCTCTCCGCGGTGCTAAAGCTGCTCGCCCCCATCGCCCCGTTCATAACCGAGCACCTCTGGCAAGAGCTGTACTCTGACGGCGAAAGCGTGCACCTGCAAGAGCTGCCCTCGCCGTCGGGCAACCCCGGCCCCCCGGTCTCGGGAGAGCGCATCTACGCGTTCAACTCGTCTGTGTGGAACGCCAAAAAGGAGCGCGGCCTGTCCCTCAAGGACCGGATAGACGTGGAGGTGCCCCACGAGCTCCGGGGCGTGGCGGCGGACCTGCGCGCCATGCACAACCTGCCATGACCGACGCGCGCTCCATAAAGGCGAGGTTCGCGGCCGCCTACGGGGGCAGCGCCCACCTGCGCGAGGCCGTGCCCCACGAGTATCCGGGCGCGCCGGCCGGCCGCCTGGAGATGCTCCACGAGTTCGCGCGCGCCTCGCCCATCTACCACAACTCGTTCGCGATGGATCTTGGCGTGCCCTGCACCGCCTACGAGGGCGACATCAGCGGGCACTGGATAGACAGCACAAAGCACGACGCGAGCGCCCAGCCGTTCTACCCCACCTGGATCCTCTCGGCGTACCTCGCGGCCGCCGAGGCCGCGCGCCTCGGCGCGCGCCAGTCCGTCGACGTGGGATCGGGCGACGGCAGGGTGGCCTACGCGTGCGCGCTGGCCGGCATGGAGTCGCACGGCGTGGAGCTGGACCCAGGGCTGTGCGCCCTGCAAAAGTCCGTCTCGGAGGGCACCGGCGTGGGGTTCGGCGTGCACTGCGCCGACGCGGCCTCGTTCGACTATTCGGCGCTGGGCCTGCGCCGGCCGGCCGTGTTCATAGGCGGGCTGCCGCAGATGGGGGAGGGCCTGGCCGAGGCCGTCGTGGAGTCGGTCCTCGGCCTCGGGCTGGACCGCCCCGTGTTCGTGCTGATGGGCAGCCGCGAGCGCAGGGCCCTGGGCCCGGGCGGCTCGTGGGACGGCCTCTTGGAAAAGGCCGGGCTGGCGGCAAAGTCAGTCCTGGAGCTTCCCACGTCGTGGACCATGGACAGGGCGCGCGACACCCCGTACATCTACGCCTACTAGGTGCCGTGTATCGAATCGCCGTACGTGCCCTCTATGGACGAGCTCGACACGTCCGGCATGGGCGACTGGAGGCGCGCGACGGTCACGCCCAGCTTTAGCTTTTTGCACCCGTCTATGATTGCGCGCTCCTGGTGGACCTGGTCGTACCCGAGCGCGATTATCTGCGGCCGTATGCGCGCGACGGTCCTGAATATGTCCTCGTCGTCGCCGACCACGGCCGCGTCGGCCAGCCGGAGGGCCCCCACCAGATCGCGCCGCTGCTCCTGGCTGTGCAGCGGCCTGCGGCGCTTCATCTTGACGGCCGTCTTGTCGGTGGCGATGACGACCACCAGCACGTCGCCTAGGCCGGCCGCCTCGCGGAGCGTGTGTATGTGGCCGGGGTGTATGATGTCGAACACGCCGCCTGCCAGGACAACCTTGATCTTTGAGGAGCCCTTTTCGGTCGGCCGCCTGTCGGGGCCAACGAGGCCGTCGCGCGCCATGTACACGAGCCTCTCGCGCACGCCGTCGGCGTCGGGCATCGCGCGCAGCGCCGGCTCGGGATCGCGCCCCTCAAGTGCCGCCACGTACAGGCGCGCCAGTATCCGCCTGTCCGTAGAGTCCACGCGCAGCGCCAGCCGGCCCCGTTTGATTAACCCATCGGGCCGCGCGCAGGGCCCCCGCCGAAGCGCGCAAAAATAAGTGGTTTGGGGACTAGCCCCTTCCCATCGCGGCGTACTTGCCGGAGCGCGACCTTATGAAGAACGCTGCCGCTATGCCCCCGAAGATAGCCCCGGATATGATGGACGCGCCCACGACGCCGTTGGCGTCAAGGTACGGCGTGCCCGAACCGGTCTCTGGGTTTTCCATCGCGAGCGTGACGCGCCTGCTCTGAAGCTCTAGGGCCTCTTCGAGCGTGTTTTGCCCCGTCTCTCCCTGCGAGCCGACGTTGCCGAGGTACTGCGCGTGCGCGACCCCCGCAAAGCCCATGCTCGCCGCCAGCGTGGCGGCCACCAAGCCGCCAAGCAGTACAGATCTGGTCATAGCCATCGGGCCGGATCCCGGCCGGCTCCTATTTAACCCTTGGGCAGATCAGGCCCGATCGCGCGGGGCCGCGCCCCGATCCCAAGGTTTAATTCGGCAGATCGGGGCGCGCGCGCGTGGGAAGGCTACACAGCCACAGGCACGGCAAGTCGCACTCGATAAGGCCTGTGAATCCAGACGCGCTGTCGATCGGTCAGTCCCCCGAAGAGAGAAAAGCGGTGCGGGACGGGATCCCCCTGCTCGGTTTGAAGCTGTCGTGGGTGAAGCAGTCCCCCGAAGAGATAGAAGCCCTGATAGTAAAGTACGCAAAGGACGGCATGACGCCCAGCCAGATAGGCGTAAAGCTGCGCGACCAGCACGCCGTCCCCCTCGTAAAGCCGGTCCACGGCAAGACCATGTCGGAGATACTGCGCAAGCACAAGATGGAATCCGAGATGCCCGAGGACCTGGACAACATCGTAAGAAAGGCCGTCGGGCTCCAGCGCCACCTAAAGGCCAACAGGGGCGATCACCGCAACGTAAGATCGCTGGAGCTCATAGAGGCCAAGGTGCACAGGCTCGCAGTCTACTACAAGCGCATAGGCCGCATACCGCAAAACTGGAAATACAAGTCGGTCGTGGCCCAGCTGGAGTGACATGCTCGAAGAGCCGGTCGCGGCGCTGCGCGACCTAGTCCTCGATTCTGCCAGATCCTCCAAGCACGTGTGCGTGCTGGCCCACGCCGACTGCGACGGGCTCGCCGCCGGCGCGGTGCTCGGCGCGGCGGCCTCCCGCGCGGGCGCCGGCGTGACGGTGCGCGCCGTGCGCCGCCTGGAGCCGGGAGACATCTGCGGCCCCGTAGCCGTCCTGGCCGACCTGGGGGCCGGCATGTCCGCCGAGCTCGATTCGAAACTGGGCGACTCGTGGGCAGTCGTGGACCACCACGAGATCCCCGAATCCGAGATGGACTGCCCGCGCGTGGCCAACCCGCGCAGGGAGGGGGCGGACGGATCCAGCGCGTGCTCGGGCAGCATAGCCTGCATGGCCGCGGGGGCGCTGGACTTCGGCGGCGCCGAGTGGGCCGCCGTCGTGGCGGCGCTCGGCGACGGGCACGATTCGGGCGAGGGCCGCGAGCTTGGCGGCGCCGACGGGGAGATCGCCGCAAAGGCGGAAGAGTCGGGCGCGGTGCGCAAAGAGCGCGGCATGCTGCTCTCGGGCCGCGGCACCAGGCCCATAGCCGAGGCCCTCGCGTGCACCACCAGGCCGTTCATGGAGGGCGTGACGTGGAACGAGCAAGAGTGCGCCAAGATAGTGCGGCACGCGGGCGTCGAAAAGTCCGAGGGGGGCCGCATGCGCGTGCCCGCCGACATGTCCGGGCAGGAGCAGTCGGCCCTGTACGACGAGGTGCGAAAGCGCGCCGGCGTCGGCCCGGATTCGGGCGCCGCGTACGTGCTGCCGTCCGAGGATCCGCGCGGCCCGCTGAGGGACGCGCGCGAGTTCGCGGCCCTGCTGTCGGCGTGCGGCACGCGCGCGCCGGGCGCGGCCGTCTCGCTGTGCATGGGACAGAGAAGCGGCGCGCTCGAAGAGGCGTCCGGCGCGCTGGAGCGCCACCGCGCCCAGGTGAGGGATCACATCGCCGCGCTGCGCGGCGAGAGGTGGAGGATAGACGGCAGCGGCCCCCTCGTCATGGTCAACGGCGACGGCGTGGTGCCCGAAGAGATGACCGGCGCGGTCTCTGCGGTGATAGCCGGCTCGGCGCGCAGCTCCGGCAAGGTGGTGCTGCTGCGCACGCAGGACGGCGAAGAAGTCAAGTTCTCGTCCAGGAAGGCGCCCGGCTGCGGGCCCGAGCCGGATCTGCACGAGCTGATGCGCGAGGGCGCCAGGCGGTGCGACGGGTCCGGCGGCGGCAGGCGCGCCTCGGCCGCGGCGCGCATATCCAAAGACAGATTAGACGACTTTCTGAGGTACGTCGAGGGCAATGTCAAGGTGCAGGGTTGAGGTCAGGCTGCCGGGCCTGCCCGACGGCGCCGCGCGCGCCGCCTCGGAGGCGCTCGAGGCGGACAACGTGGGCTTTCCGCCCGGCCAGTCCATGGAGGTGCGCGCAGGACAAGACTCGCTCGAGATCGACTTCAGCGCGGACGGCAGCATCGCCTCGCTCGCTTCCACCATAGACGAGGTGCTCTCGCACGTGCAGGCCTCGCTGGGGGCGACAAGATGCTAGACCCCAGAGTCCTGCGCGAGAGGCCCGGCGACGTGAGGGAGATGCTGCGCGCGCGCGGCGTAGAGTTCGACCTCGGCGCGCTGCTCGAGGCGGACAGCGCGAGGCGCGCGCTCATACAGGAGAGCGACGCGCTCCGCACCGAGCGCAACCGCGCCTCGTCGGAGGTCTCGGCCGCCAAAAAAAAGGGGGGCGACGCTGCGGATCTGATAGCGCGCATAAAGGAGGCGTCCGAGCGCCTGGAATCGCTGGAGCAGAAGAGGGCCGGCGCCGAGAGGCGGTACGCAGAGCTCGCCTCGTCGGCGCCCAACATGCTCGACCCGTCGGTGCCGGTCGGCGGCGAGGAGGCCAACAGGGTCGAGCGCGCGTGGGGGAGCCCGCCGGCCTCCGGCCTCAGCCACGTGGACTTTATGGAAAGGACGGGGCTGGGCGACACGGCCCGCGCTGCCAAGGTCTCGGGCGCGCGGTTCTACTACCTGCGCGGGGGGCTCGTCAGGCTCAACCAGGCGCTGGCGATGTACGCCCTCGACTTTCTGGCCGCCAGGGGGTACACCGAGGTGCAGCCCCCCTACATGATAGGGCGCGCCGCGATGGAGGGGGCCGTCATCGCCGAGGACTTTGAGGACGTCATCTACAAGATAGACGGGCACGACCTTTTCCTGATCGGCACCTCCGAGCACGCCATGGCCGCGATGCATTCGGGCGAGATACTCGAGGGCGGAAAGCTCCCGCTGCGGTACGCCGGCGTGAGCCCGTGCTTCAGGAAGGAGGCCGGCGCGCACGGCAGGGACCAAAAGGGGATATTCAGGGTGCACCAGTTCGACAAGGTCGAGCAGTTCGTCTTTGCGCGCCCCGAGGACTCCGAGGCGGAGCACCGCAGGATGCTGGCCATCTCCGAAGAGTTCTACAAGAGCCTCGAGATACCGCACAGGGTGGTGCTTCTCTCCAGCGGCGACATGGGCAAGGTCTCGGCAAAGACGTGGGACATCGAGGCGTGGATGGCCGGGCAGCGGTCGTACAGGGAGGTGGTCTCGTGCTCCAACTGCCTCGACTACCAGGCCAGGAGGCTGGGCGTGCGGTTCCGCGACCGCACGTCGGATCCGACCTCCCACGTGCACACGCTCAACGGCACGATGGTGGCCACCACGCGCGTCATGGCGTGCATGATGGAGATGTCCGGCGGCAGCATCAGCGTGCCGCCCGTCCTGCAAAAGTACGTCGGCTCAGAGCGGATAGGCTGACAGAGGCCGCGCGCGCGGCGCGCGCCGGATCGTGCGTGCGCAGCGCGTCCGCCCCTCCCAGCACGCACGCGGCCTCGAGGGCCGCCGAGGCCTCGCCGCGCTCGGCCGGATCGCGTATGCCGAACATCCTTCCGACCACCGACTTGCGCGAGACCGAGGCCATGACGGGGAACCCCACCCCGCCGATGCGCCTGATCACCTCCAGGTCGCGCTCGAACCAGCCGCCGCCCGTCCTGGTGTGGAGGCGGCCGCGCCCCGACCTCCGAAAGAACCCTATCGACGGGTCGAGCACCACGCGGTCCCGGCGCGCCCCCGCGTCGACCGCGATCGAGACGCTCTGTTCGAGCAGTCTTCTGGCGGCGAGCACCGGATCGCCGGGCGGCGCGCGGTGGCCGTGGGCGCAGAGCACCAGCGACGGCGAGTACGACGAGACGACCTCGCGCATGAGGGGGTCGTGCTTCAGCCCCGAGACGTCGTTGATTATGGTGGCGCCCGCCTCGAGGGCCGCGCGGGCCACCGAGGCGCGCGCGGTGTCCGCCGAGACCGGCAGGCCGGCGCCTAGCGAGGCGCGCACCGCTCGCACCACCCGCCTCCGCTCGGTTTCGGCCGAAACGCGCGTGCCAAGGTACGGCGCGCTGGACATGCCCCCCACGTCGATCACGTCGGCGCCCTGTTCGGCGAGCCTGCGCGCCGCGGGGCCGATGCCGCGCGACCTGACCGAGCCGGCGTAGAACGATTCTGGGCTGGCGTTAAGTATCCCCATGATCAGGGTGCGCCCGCCGCCCACGCGCGCGGAGCCGAGCCGGTTCACGACGTTTATGAGAGGCGCGCAAATTTTAGTCGTGTGGCGCCTCGCGGATGGTACCCCAGGTACCGCCGGATACTTGCAAGGACCGGATACAGCGGAGCGGCCGATCTGCGGTCGGCGCGCCTGCTTGCCCGCATAGTAGGGGGCGGGGCGCGCCTCGCAGAGCTGGAGCGGACGGTGCGCGGCAGGCCCGTCTTCGTGGTGGGCGCCGGGCCCTCGCTGCCGGCCGACGCCGAGGTGCTGGCGCGGCACAGGCGCGTGGCCAGGATCGCGGCGGACAGCGCGGCGCACTACATGGCAGACGTTGGCGCGCGCCCGCACGCGGTGGTCACGGACCTGGACGGGCCGCGGCTGGACGAGGCGGCGCGCCGATCGTTCATGGTGGTGCACGCGCACGGCGACAACGCGGATCTGCTCGGCCGGGCCGCCGGGTTCCCGAGGCTCGTGGGCACGTGCCAGTGCAGGCCCCCGCCCGGGCTGTACAACTTTGGCGGCTTTACCGACGGGGACAGGGCCGCGTTCATGGCCGACGCGCTCGGCGCTTCGGACATAGTGATGCTCGGCATGGACTTTGGATCCCGGATAGGGGGGTGCTCGCGCACGCCGGCGCGCGAGAGGCCCGCCAAGATTGCAAAACTGCGCGAGGCGGAGCGCCTGATCGAGTGGCTCGGCTCGCGCAGGACGCTGTACTCTACGGCCGGCACGGCCGGAACCGTCAGGATACGCCGCGAGGAGATAGGCGCAGTGCTGCGGGGCGCGGGCCTGCGCGGCTAGCCCGCCGCGCTTATGGCGTCGGCGGCCCGGTCGTACGTTGCGGACAGCTTCCACTTGCCGTCCTCTACTCCCCAGAACGCGATGTTGCCCCCCGCCAGATCGCCCGCGTCGTTGAGCGCCGTGCCGCCGATGGCGCCCGAATAGTTTTCGGCCACCGACGGCAGCGCCGCCTTTACGGCGCCGGGATCGTCGCCGCCGGCCTCCAGTATCGAGAGGCCCAGCAGCCAGACGACGTCGTAGGCCGTATATGCATAGACTATCGGATCTATGCCCAGTTCGTCAGACAGGCGCGCCTTTAGGCTGTCGCTCTTTTCGTTGTCCGGTATGGCCGGCAGCGATGAGACGAACCCGACCTCGTTCACGAACGCGCCGGCGATCTCGTCGCCGACGATTGCCTCGGAGAGTGCGCTGCCGTCGGTGCCGTACCAGCGCACCGAGGACGTGTTTTCGTGCTGGCTTGCGGCCTGTATCAGCTGCAGGCCGTCGGATTCAAAGCTTGCCAGCAGGACCGCCACTTTTTCCGGCCCGCGTTCCGCCGACAGTTCTGCTATCCTGTCGGAGAGCAGCGAGGCGGACACCGAAAACTCGGCGGACTCTGGGTTGTACCGTATCCCGTCGTCGACTGTGCCGCCCAGGGACGTAAAGTGTTCGCGGATGGCCGCCTCGAGCCCGTCGCCCCACGCGTCGCCGCGCCAGACCGGAATCAGGGCCTCGATGCCGTCCGAGACGGCCAGGCGGGCGGCCACGCCCATCTGCGTGCGCTCGTTGGGGACGAGCCTGAAGACGTTGTCGCCGGGAACCGCCAGGGACGGCGCCGTCGAGCAGCACCCGAAGATCAGCATGTCGTTTGCCTCGGCGTAACCCTTGATGTTGCGTATGTTGGAGCTGGTGAGCGGCCCGCTGACTATTCCGACGTCCCGGGAATAGAGGGCCTGCAGTTTCTCCAGGGCCTGCACCGGGTTGGTGGCCGTGTCCTCGGTGAGCATGTTCAGGGTCCACTGCTCGCCGCGCTCCTCGAGGTACCGGTTAAAGTCCTCGACTGCGAGCTCGGATGCCGCGTCGGTCTGCGTGCCCATGTATGATATGTCCCCTGTCAGCGGGGTGAGCTGCCCTATGGTTATCTGGCCGGTGATGCCCGACGGACTGCCCGATCTGATAATGGTGTCGGTTGCCTGATCGTAAGTGGCCGCCGTCACCCACTTGCCGTCCTCCACTCCCCAGAACGCGATGTCGCCGCCGGCCAGATCGCCCGCGTTGTTGAGTGCCGTGCTGCCTATGGCGCCCGAATAGTTTTCGGCCACCGACGGCAGCGCCGCCTTTACGGCGTTTGGATCGTCGCCGCCCGCCTCGAGTATCGAAAGGCCCAGCAGCCAGACCACATCGTATGCGGTGTACGCGTACACTATCGGGTCTATGCCCAGCGATTCGGAGAGGCGCGACTTTAGGCTGTCGCTCTTTTCGTTGTCCGGTATGGACGGCAGCGAGGAGAGGAAGCCGACCTTGTTTACGAACGCGCCTGCGATCTCGTCGCCTACGATGGCCTCCGAGAGGGCGCTGCCGTCGGTGCCGTACCAGCGCACCGAGGACGTGTTTTCGTGCTGGTCCGCGGCCTGTATCAGCTGCAGGCCGTCGGATTCAAAGCTTGCCAGCAGGACCGCCACTTTTTCCGGCCCGCGTTCCGCCGACAGTTCTGCTATCCTGTCGGAGAGCAGCGAGGCGGACACCGAAAACTCGGCGGATTCGGGGTTGTACCGTATCCCGTCGTCGACTGTGCCGCCCAGGGACGTAAAGTGTTCGCGGATGGCCGCCTCCAGCCCGTCGCCCCACGCGTCGCCGCGCCAGACCGGAATCAGGGCCTCGATGCCGTCCGAGACGGCCAGGCGGGCGGCCACGCCCATCTGCGTGCGCTCGTTGGGGACGAGCCTGAAGACGTTGTCGCCGGGAACCGCCAGGGACGGCGCCGTCGAGCAGCACCCGAAGATTATCATGTCGTTTGCCTCGGCGTAACCCTTGATGTTGCGTATGTTGGAGCTGGTGAGCGGGCCGCTGACTATTCCGACGTCGCGCGAATAGAGGGCCTGCAGTTTCTCCAGGGCCTGCACCGGGTTGGTGGCCGTGTCCTCGGTGAGCATGTTCAGGGTCCACTGCTCGCCGCGCTCCTCGAGGTACCTGTTAAAGTCCTCTACTGCGAGCTCGGAGGCCGCGTCGGTCTGCGTGCCCATGTACGATATGTCGCCGGTCAGCGGGGTGAGCTGCCCTATGGTTATCTCGCCGGATATATCCGAGACGCCGCCCGGATCCCTGCTCGCCACGCTGGTGATCTTGTCGGTGGCCTGGTCGTAGACGACCGACAGCCTCCACTTGCCGTCGACTACGTTCCAGAACGCGATGTTGCCTCCCGCCAGATCCCCGGCCGCGTTGAGGGCCGTGCTGCCGATGGCGCCGGAGTGGCCTTCCGCCACGGACGGCAGCACCGCCCTTACTGCCTGGGCGTCCCCGCTGCCGGCCTCCAGTATGGAAAGGCCCAGCAGCCAGACGACGTCGTAGGCAGAATACGCATAGACTATCGGATCCGAGCCTATCCTTTCTGAGAGGCGCGCCTTTAGGTCGGCGCTCTGTTCGTTGTCCGGTATGGCCGGCAGCGAGGAGAGGAACCCGACCTTGTTTACGAACGCGCCGGCGATCTCGTCGCCGACGATTGCCTCGGAGAGGGCGCTGCCGTCGGTGCCGTACCAGCGCACCGAGGACGTGTTTTCGTGCTGGCTTGCGGCCTGTATCAGCTGCAGGCCGTCGGATTCAAAGCTTGCGAGCAGCACGGCCACCCTGTCGGCCCCGTGCTCTGCGGACAGCGCCTCCACCTTGTCCGCGAGCAGCGACGCGGACGCGGACATTTCGGCGGATTCCGGGTTGTACCTTATGCCCTCGTCGACCTCGCCTCCCAGCTCCGCAAAGTGGTACCGGATGGCGGCCTCGAGCCCGTCGCCCCACGCGTCGCCGCGCCATACGGGAATCAGGGCCTCGATGCCGTCCGAGACTGCCACCCGCGCGGCGATTCCCATCTGCGTGCGCTCGTTGGGGACGAGCCTGAATATGCTGTCTCCGGGAACGGCGAGGGACGGCGCCGTCGAGCAGCACCCGAAGATCAGCATGTCGTTGGCCTCCGTGTACCCCTTGATGTTGCGTATGTTGGAGCTGGTGAGCGGGCCGTTGACTATGCTCACGTCCCTCGAATGGAGCGCTTGGACCTTTTCGAGCGCCTGCACCGGGTTGGTGGCCGTGTCCTCGGTGAGCATGTTGAGGCGCCACCGCTCGCCGCGCTCCTCCAGGTACCGGTTAAAGTCCTCTACTGCGAGCTCGGAGGCCGCGTCGGTCTGCGTGCCCATGTACGATATGTCGCCGGTCAGCGGGGTAAGCTGCCCTATGGTTATCTGGCCGGTCAGCGCGGTCGCGACGCCGGGGTTCGGATCCGCGCTGGGCCTCGCGTCCACCGCGGGCTCGGCCGGCGCCCCCGTGTCCACTACCGCCAATGTGGCCATGACCGAGATCGCGGCCGTGGCGGCCACTACAAGCACCGTGCCGGCAAGCGTCAGGCCCATGCCGCTGACCGAAACTACGAGTAATTAAGGATTGGGTGGGGCCCCGCGTTCGCGGCGCGCGCTTTCACAGGCGTTTATATCCGGCGCGCAAAGATTCCCGCCCGTGGCAGACCTCGTCCTGTCGGAGAGCCAAAAGCGCGCCATAAGCCACGACAGGGGGCACCTGCGCATAGTCGCCTGCCCCGGATCCGGCAAGACCGAGACGGTCAGCAGGCGCGTCGCCGAGCTGGTCAGAAAGGGCGCCGCGCCCTCCGGCATCGTGGCCTTTACGTTCACAAGAAAGGCCGCAGACGGCCTCAAGTCCAGGATACGCGGCATGCTGGAGGGGCGCCCGGATCTGGGCGACATGTACGTGGGGACGATAGACGCGTTCTGCCTGTACATGCTCAAAAAGATCAGGCCCGAGTACAGATCCTTCGAGATACTCGACGGCGCCAAGCGCGCAGCCTTCCTGAACAGGTGGTACAGGACCCTGCGGCTGGACAAGCTCGACGGTGGCCGGGGCAGGTGGAGCGTCATAGACGAGTTCGCCAGGAGCGCGGACTTGGCCGTCACCGAGCAGATAGACGTCTCCCGCGCGGGCGCCGAGTTTGCCGAATGCTTTGAAAAATACGCCGAAAAGCTGCGCGAGGAGAGGTTCTTCGACTTTGTGTCCGTCACGGACACGCTGCTCGAATCCCTGCGCGATCCGGGCGCCCTGAAAAAGCTGGGCTCGGAGGTAAAGCACGTCGTGTTCGACGAGTACCAGGACGTGAACGGGCTGCAGGAGAGGCTGCTCGAGGCGCTCTCGGCAGGCGCCCTCTCCGTGTGCGTGGTCGGGGACGACGACCAGAACATATTCCAGTGGAGGGGCAGCAACATAGCGCACATACTCCAGTTCCCCTCAAAGTACGGCGCGTCCACCGAGACGCTCGGCACCAACTACCGGGCCACCGGCGCCCTGGTGAGCGCGGCCGCGAGGCTCATCTCCGGCAACAGGGGCCGCGTCCCAAAGGACATGGAGGCGCACCCGGACCGGGCCGGCGCTTTCGAGCGCGGCGACATGGTCCACCAGCACTTCGAGACCGACGCCGAAGAGTTCGGCTTCGTCTGCGACGCGATGGAGGGCCTGCGCGGCGCCGAGTTCGCCGGCAGCGGGGGCGCGCGCGCCCTCTCGTACCGCGACATGGCCGTGATAGTAAGGACCAACGAGGACGCTGCAAGGACGGTCAAGTTTCTGTCCGGCAGGGGCATAGAGTGCGCCGCGGAGAGCGGCACCAGCGTCTTCGAGCGCCCGGCAGTCTCGCTCGCCACCGACTGCATAATGTACGCGTTCGACGAGTACGGGTACGGGACCGACGACAAGCCGGATCTGGGCGGCCTGGCGCGCAGGTACGCAGAGGCCGTGCCCGGCGGGGACGAGGGGGCGTTCGCCCTGGGCATGCGGCAGGTCAGGGAGATGGGCGACGCGGTCAGGGCCAAGGAGGGCGGCTGGCTACCCGATCTGGGCCTGCAGGAGTTTTACCAGCGGGTGCTCTCGGCGATGGGGGCCGAAAAGGGCGCGCTGTCCGATGCGGACATGTACGGCCTGGCCGTGCTGAGCAGGGCCGTGTCGGACTACGAGTACGTGTACAGGTTCCTGCGGGCAGGCCACGTGGCGGGCCTGCGCTGGTTCATATCCCAAGTGGCGGCCCGCGAGTACCCGGATCCGGCGCACGCGGATCCGGGCGGGGCCGACGCGGTCCACGTGCTGACCATCTGGAAGGCCAAGGGCCTGGAGTTTCCGGCCGTCTTCGTGCCCTCGTTCGACGACAGGCGCCCCCCTCCCCCGCAGCCCGTGTTCATAGGCGATCACCTGTACGAGAGCGGCAGGTACGCCGGCGGCGAGGAGGACGAGCGGCGCGCCTACTACGTGGCCGTGACGCGCTCGCAAAAGTACCTGTTCCTGACCAGCGCGGCGCGCAGGGAGATAGGGGTCAACAGGGAGCCCCCCAAGAACGCGAGGCGGCCGCACCGGTTCGCCTCCGAGCTTGCCGGGCCGGAGTTTTCGCCGGCCGCCCCGATCGACGCGCCCAAGGCGACGTCCGGCGCGCCCGCCGCGCCAGGCGGCCTCATGCAGTCCTCGTACGGCAAGCTGGCCTCGTACGGCAGGTGCCCGCACGAGTACAGGCTCAGGCACGTCATGGGGTTCAACCCCGGCGTCCCCAGCGTGTTCAACTACGGCACGTGCATACACAACATACTCAACTACCTGCACGCCGAGTTCCTCGGCGGGGGAGGCGTGCCCGGCGAGGCCGACATAAGGCGCGCGTTCGACGGCATGTTCCACCTCAGGTTCGCCCCGAAGGCGCAGAACGAGGCCATGAAGAAAAAGGGGATCGGAATGGTGGCAGGCTACGTGCTCAGATGCGGCAGGGATTTTGAAAAGATGCTGGACGCAGAAAAGAGGTTCGAGTTCCGGCTGGGCGGCGCGCTGGTCTCGGGCAGCATAGACCAGGTGGTGCGCGACGAGCGCGGCCCCCGGATAGTGGACTTTAAGGTGGGCGAAAGCGGCCGTGCGCGCGACGAGCGCGCCGAGCAGGTGCGGCTGTACGCGTGCGCCGCGCGCGCCTCGCTCGGGTACAGGCCCGGGTCGGCCGCCATACACGTCCTCGACGATCAAGGTGTAGAAGAGGTGGGCGTGGGCGACGCGGAGCTGGAGGAGGCCGCCGCCGAGGCCCGCCGCAGGATCGGGCTCGTCGCCGCCAGAAAGTTCGAGCCCTCGCCCGAGAGGGAAAAGTGCGGCGCGTGCGACTTTAGGGCCCTCTGCCCGCACAAGGGTTTCGAGGTGGGCCCCCGGTTCGGGCCCGCCAAGGACGCCAGGCGCGACCCGCACGGGGAGGACGCGGGGGACGAAGAGCAGCCCGCCGGCGAGGGCGCGCCGGTAGTGAGCCGCGCGATGGCCGAAAAGGCCGAAAAGCTCGCCTCCCTCGCGAGCCGCAACGCGGACGGCTCTTTCAGCGTCCCGTCCCTCACAGATCCGTCCAAAAAGTACACGGTCTCGGCGGGCATGAAGTGCGGGTGCAGGGGGTTTGCAGAGTATCCGCAGCGCCATCCGGGGACCGCCCCCACGTGCTCGCACGCCGAGGCCGCCAAGATTTTCCGCGCCCGCCGGGCCGGCCAATGACTTTAATGCGGCCAGGCTCCGGCGCGGGCGTGGACTACGGCGAGGCATCGGAGTGCCTCTTTGGGGAGCCGGGCGCCTCTGTCATGGCGCAGCTGGAGGACGGGCCAAGGCAGATAGCAGAGATCGCATCTGCGGCCGGCGCCGAACCGCAGGCTCTGCTCGAAAAGATCGCGCCCCTGATAGAGTCGGGCGTGCTGCGCTCGGAGGGCGGGGCCCTGCGCGTGGACAGGGCGAGGCTCGACGAGGTGCTGGAGTCCGACGCTGCCAGATTCGACGGCGTGACCGACGGGCTGACAAAGATGGACGGGTACCTCAACTGACGCGGCGCCTGAACGCGTACACGGCGCCGCCGGCGAGCATCCCGATTCCGGCCACCAGCACGTATATCGAGACGAACGCTATCGTCCTCTTGGCGGCGTCCGGCTCCGGCCCGACGTAGCCGGCCACAAAGCCCTCCTTGCCGTCCTCGTTGTACACCTGCAGCACGTACCGCCCGGACGCGTCCGCCACGAAGAGGCCCTCCGAGGCGCCGCTGCCGTGGTATTCGTCGGCGATGACGCCGCCCGGTCCGGACAGCACCGCCCGCACTGATGCCAGCTCGGGCACCTCCACGGCGTACACGCCGCGCTCGCCTGCCTCCATGTGCCTGGAGGCGGACACGTCCTGGCCCGGCCCCACGCGCCCCTGCGCCACCTCGAACTCCTCAAAGACGATCTGGCTTCCCCACGTCGAGGCGCCCAGCCCCGCAGAGATCAGCACGCCGCCGGCCACGCAGAGCACGAAGATCTTCGACACCGGGGCCGGGCGCCCGGGGGCACGTAAAAATCCTGCCCGGGCAGGTCAGTTCGGGAGCCTGGCTTTTATCTGGGACACTTCTTTTTCGAGTTTCATGAGCCTGGAATCGATCATCTCTGCGAGCGACGACGGGAGGCCCCTTATCTCGGCGATGGTCTGATCCTGCTTGCCGAGCATCTGATCCTGCTTGCCGAGCATCTGATCCTGCTTTTCCATCAGCATGGCCATATACGCGGCGCCCGTTCCAAACCCCTCGGCCATTTCTTGGAGTTGGTCGCCGAGAATTATCTCGAATTTTTTAAACCCCTTCGCCTCAGAGTACTCTACGCTCACGTCTTCAGCCACGACCGGCGGCTTCATGGAGCGTATGCCGTCAAGCAGCGCGTCTATGTCGGCCTGGGCTCCCTCGCACGCAATCTCCACCGTGCCGTCGTCCAAGTTTTTGACGTGCCCCGCCAAGTGCAACCTGACGGCAAGCGCCCTGACGTGGTAGCGGAACCCCACGCCCTGCACCAAGCCGGTTACCGCGATCTCGGCGTGCTTCATGGCGGAGGGCGCGCCCCTGCTCACTTATATTTTCTAGCTCCGGTCTTGAGGCCGTCCGCCTCTGCACACTCGACACGACGATGCGCCTTGCGTGGATCCGCCTAGTCCGGGCCGAGCCTGCCGGGCAGGTCCAGCACCGATCCGAGCACCATCTCGGCGCCGGCCACTTCGAACATGGCCCGCCTCCCCTGCGGATCCGGCGTCGAATCTACCACGCCGCAAAACGAGATCCTGCGCCCCGAAGACGATGCGGCCCTCGACATCATGAGGTCCTCCATGGAGTCGCCCACGTACAGGCAGTTGCGCGATCCCATGGATTCGGCGGCCCGGATCAGCGGGGCCGGGTTCGGCTTTGCGAGCTCGCGCGGCTCGTCCTCCAGAAACGCAGAGCTGTCGAGGTCGAACGAGGCGAGCATCGGCCCCAGCGAGTGCCGTATCGATTCGAGCCCCCTGCCGGTAACTATGGCCATGCGCCGCCCGAACGCGCCGCGCAGCCAGTCGAGCAGCTCGCCGGACAGTATCAGCCTGTCGTTTTCTATCATGCCGGGCCCCTCGAAGGCGGACTCTTTTCCGAACATCCGGCGGTACAGGTCCGGGCCGTAAAAGATCTGGTCGAACACCGAGTACACCGGGTTGGCGCGCCTGTCGCCCAGCTCGCCCAGCCTCGAGACCAGATCGCCCATCCCGGCCACGCCGCGCAGGCGCTCCAGCACGGATTCTATGCCGGTCCGGTCGGCCGCGTCCGCCGTCTCGAGCAGCACGGCGCGCGCGTCCCTGCCCTCGGCGTGCGCCGCGTAGCAGCACAGCACGCACGCGTACGTCAGGTCCACCTCGTCGTTGAACCCCCCGCACGCCTTGAACCGGTCTATCACCTGCTTGTCTATGCGGGCCGATTCGACCCCCGCGTGCTCGCGCAGCACGTGCCTGCACGCAAGGTCCACCACCGCGTCGTACGATTCGGAAATGTCCACCAGGACCCCGTCGCAGTCGAAGACGGCCGCGTCGTACATGTCAGACCAGCAGATCCCGCACGGCCAGCAGAAACCGCGAGTTCATCTCGCGCGTGCCCACGCTCACGCGCATGCACCCCCGGCGCGAGCCGATCCTGCCCATCCGGCGCACCGATATGCCCTGCTCCAGCAGCGCCGCATATATGCGCGCGGCCGCGCCGCCCGCGTCGAAGAGCACGAAATTCCCCTGCGAGTCAAAGACCTCGAACGCGGGGTGGCGGCGCAGCTCGCGCACCATGCGGGCCCGCTCGGAGCGCACCTGCCTGGCCGCCTCCTCGGCCGGCCCCGGGTTCTCGACGGCGGCCAGCGCCGAGGCCAGCGAGAGCGACGATACGGGGTACGGGTACTGGATGACCCTCCGGAACACGCCTGCCAGCGCCGGCGGCGCGACCATGTACCCCACGCGCAGGCCCGCGAGGCCGTGCGACTTTGAGAGCGTGCCGGTGACCACCACGTTGTCCGACTTTGCGGCCAGCCGTACCGCCGACGGGCGGCCGAACATCGCGTAGGCCTCGTCTATGACGGCGAGCCCCCCGTACCCGTCCAGGAGCGACTCGATGCGGGCCGGCGGGAACTGGAACCCGGTCGGGTTGTTGGGCGAATCGAGGTACAGCATCTTGGAGCCGGCCATCTTCGAGCGGAGCAGATCCCCGTCGAGCGTCATGTCGTCCGAGAAGCGCACGCGCGCGAGCGGCACCCGGTGGAGCCTGCACCGCGCCTCGAAGAACGAAAACGCCGGATCGGGCATGACCAGGCGCGTCCTGGGGCCGGCAAAAAAGCCCAACATCATGTCGAGCAGTTGGTCCGAGCCGCTGCCCACGCAGACGCACCGCTCCGGCACGCGCAGTTTTTTGGCCAGCGCGCGCGCTAGCCTGTCCGTCCCCCCCGCCGGGTACGATCTTACGTCGACGGGCGTGGCAGCGCCGAGCGCCTCGTCCTGGTAGCCGCGCGGCACCGCGAAGTTCTCGTTCGAATCCATGCGCTGCCCGCCGGTGTCCTCCGGCTGCACGTACCCGTCCAGGGCCGCGTACCTTGCGAGGAGCGGCTCGAACCAGCGGCTCACCGCGGCCTCGCCCTCACGGCCGCCGCGTGTCCAGGCAGCCCCTCGGCGCCCGCGAGCGTGTCCAGATCCTTGCGTATGCGGCGCAGCGCCTCGCTGCCGGCCCGCACGCGCGTGACCTGCTTTACAAAGTCGCGCGGCGAGAGCGGCCCCCTCGCGCGGGCCGTCCCCGAAGTGGGCAGTATGTGGTTGGAGCCGAGCAGGTAGTCGCTGGCGGCCGACGGGGTGCCGTCCAGCAGTATCAGGCCCGGGCCCGTCACGTCGTCCCAGTCGCCCTCGCCGAATATCTGCAGGTGCTCGGGGGCTATCTCGTTGGCCGCCCGGATCATCTGGCCCTTGTCGCGGCAGACGGCCACAAAGCTCGAAGAGAGGCCCTGCTCCACCTCCCGGCGGCGCTCTGCCGCGCCGGCGAGGTGCTCCACGCGCTCGCGCAAAAGCTTGGCCACGCTCTCCGAGGTGGTCAGCGCGAAGCAGAGCGTGCCGGGGCCGTGCTCCGCCTGCGATACGATGTCGAGCGCGGCGAATTCGGCGTCGTCCCTGGAGGTCAGTATCACCCCCAGCTCGGTCGGGCCGGCGGTCATGTCCGTCTCCACGTCGCCCGAGACCAGCCGCTTGGCCGCGGCCACGTACGGGCCCCCCGGCCCGACCACCTTTGCCACGCGGCGTATCGTCTCGGTCCCGTACGCCAGGGCCGCCACTGCCTGCGCGCCGCCGGCCCTGTAGATCTCTGTGGCCCCGCACGCGTCGGCGGCCACCACCGTGAGCGGGTCGATGTCGCCGGACGGGCCCGGCGGCGAGACCACCGCTATCCGGCCCACCTCGGCAGCCGCAGCGGCGGTCACGGACATGACCGCCGAGCTCGGGTACCGCGCGAGGCCGCCGGGCACGTAGCAGCCGGCGCTCTCGACCGGCTCGTACCGCTTTACCACCCTGCAGCCGGCCGCCGGATCGAAGCCGTCTTCCAGGTCGGGGCCGAAGCGCCCCTCGGCGCGCTCCAGGCGCGTCTGGGCGCTTTCTATGGCACGCACCTGATCCCGGTCCACGTATTCGTATGCCTCCTCGACCTCCTTTCCGGACATTTTCAGGGGCTTGGCCCCGCCCCCGAACCGGCGCTCGTGCTCGAGCAGCGCCTCGTCGCCCCGCGCGCGCACGTCCTGGATTATCTTGGCCGCCTCGCGCATCGCCTCCTCGCCGGGCCCCCTGCGTATGCCTTCCATCATCTTTGCCGGATCGCCGGTGCGCAGCACCCTCATCCCTCCTCGTCCCTCTTTACCTCTTCGAGCTCGAGTATCTGGCGCGGCTCGTGCACCACTATGCCCTGGGCCGTGCGGCGCAGGCGCGGCACCATCTTGTGAAAGTCGGACTTGCGCACCACCGTGTTGACCCCGTACCAGCCCTTCTGGCTCAGGGGGCTGACCGTCGGGCGCTTGAGCGACGGCACCTCGGAGAGCAGTTTTTCCAGGTTGGCCTCCTTTACGTTTACGTACACGTGCAGGTACTTTCTGCCCTCCACGGCGCCGCGCATCAGCGTCACGATGTCGTAGAGTTTGGCGCGCTTTTCGGGATCGGCCAGCGAGGACTTGTTGGCCACCAGCCGCGCGCTCGATTCGAGCAGCTGCTCGGATATGCGCAGGCCGTTCTGGCGCAGCGTCGTGCCCGTCTCGGTCACGTCTATTATGGCGTCGACGTCCTCGGGGGGCTTTGCCTCGGTGGCGCCGAACGAGAGCACGACGTGGATCATCTCGTTGGAGCCGACGCGCACCCAGGGCGTGACTATGAGCGGGCTCTTTTTGCCGAACCTCTTGCGGTACGAGGGGAGCGACTTTATGTACGCAGACGCGGTGGTCAGGTACTCTGACGATACGCGCAGGATCTTTTTGCGGCGCGCATAGTCGGAGACCATGGAATCGAGATTCTTGTAGCGCGCCCCGTCCGGCATGGCGGCCACCAGCCGTATGCGGCCGTACTCCAAGTCCAGCAGAACTTCGACGTCCGCGCGCGACTCGCCCACCCAGTCGCTGCCAGTTATGCCCGCGTCGTACAGGCCCTCGGCCACGAGCGTGGGTATCTCCTGCGGGCGCAGCATCTTTACGACGATGTCGGGATCGTCGAGGTACACCCTGTATGTACGGTCCTTGCGGCGCACGCGGGTCCACGACCTTTCCAGGAGACTGAACGTGGCCTCTTCGAGGCTGCCCTTGGGTATAGCAAGCCGCACCGGCACGGCGCGCCGCGGCGGGCCGTCCTATAATATCCATCGGCCAGGGATCACGTATGCACTCACCCCTCTCCCCCGGCCCGTAGGCACGAAACGCCCAGTCTGGCGTACTGCGGGGGCGGGGGAACCCATGGTTGGACACCCGCCGGCCTGTAGTAACGGCGCGCGCCCGTCCGGGCCGCCCCGACCGGGGCCTGTCCGCCCTCCGGCCGTCAACGCAGAATGAACAAAAAGTCAACAAAAATTGATCGAGACCTTTAGATCCGGGGTCTTTCGGGCCGCGCCCATGGCGTCCGAAGCTGTGCCGCTGCGCGGAGAACTGGTCGCTGCCCACATCACGATCTTCGACCGGGACAACCAGATCGTGGTACTGGAGGAGCAGGTGGCCTCGGAGAGGGCAGAGAAGTACAAGGCCAGGCTGGCCCAGTACGAGGGCCCCAACGCCCCGTCGTCAACAAAGTCGCAGTTCGACCACAGGCGCAACAAGTACCGCAAAAAGCACGGGGCGCGCGGAAGCGACGTGTCCGGCTCGGACAGGCCGGTGCGGCCGGACGGCGAGGGCCGCAAGAGGCCGGTCTCGCGCGTAAAGTGGTTCTCAAAGCAGAGATCCGGGGTCAGATCCAGTATCGACTTCCCCGAGACTCCGGGTTTGCCTTCCGGTGCGCGGGAGCGAGCACCCGGGCCGAGTGCCATGTCCGGGCAACGGCGCGCAATAACGGTAGCGAGATCGCCTGCCCGGGAAAAGGCTCCGGCAACATGGGATCGGCGGCGTTCCGGATCAAGCACGGGTAGCAGATTCGTCGCCCTGCGGGGAGTCAAGATGCTCTGCCAGCTTGTAGAGCGGCTTGCTGTGTATGTCTTGCCCGACTTGGACGAGCCTGCCCGTCCTGACGTACTCGTCAAAGCCGCGCCTGGCCTTTATGATCTCGTCGCTCCACATCCACGTCTGGACGTGCTCTATGACCTCGTAGCGCGTCACGCCGGTCTCGCGCGTAAAGGGGTTCTCAAAGCAGAGCTCCAATGTCAGATCCAGTATCGATGTACCCAAGGCTCCGGTCTCGCCTGCCTGCGCGCGGGAACGCGTATCAGACTCAAGCGCCATGCACTGGCAACGCCACGGGACGTAATAAATGTCACTTTTCGTGTTCTAAACGATTTGCTGCGGGCAAGAGGAGTCGCCCCGTCTTGTTCGGATTCTGGTCAGTGCACATACGCTCTCGGAATCAATCGGGGGGTTTAGGTTCGTGCGTGGCCGTGCGCTCTTCAGGGAGACGATCGTAGGCACATGCAGCATAGCGGCAGGCTAAATTTTGCAGTTCTTGCCACTTGATGCTAGTGCAGAAATGCCGCTACTCGTGAGCGTTGAGATCAGCCAATCGTCGCCCGCGCCGCGCGTTGCGTCTTGATCTGCGGCTTGGCTCATTCTCTCCACAGATCGCGCGCCCCCATCTCATGTTCGTTCGGGTAGTACGCCTTCATACTACGAGGGACGGGCACCGGTTCTGCCACCCGCAACCTCATTTCCAGCTGCCGGAGTCCGCCAAGAAACAGCCCTTGGCCATACCGCAGCGACTTGTGTAGTTTTCTTGCATAAGGCGTGGCTTGCAGAACCTCCAGGGGTAGATCACGCGAGTCCAGTTCTATGCGTACGACTCCATCGTTCTTCATGTATTTGTGGCCTGGATTGAACGTGAACGAGAGCGAGCATTCCTCCCGCTGCGCCCGGGTTCCATGATCGGGTGCGCCTCCGTATGCCCCCTCTCGGTGGAAGGTGCGACGGCGTTTTAGCACTTCAAACTCACGCAAAGACACGGCCCGGTACACCCTGGCGTTCGACGAGTGGAGGCGCTCCATCGACGCGTTGTATCCTACAGATAGGGCTGCGCGCGCTTCCCACCCGCGCCGCACGGCCCAAGGGGCGCTTTTTACGTACTCGTCCGTAAGCGCGTCCACCTGACTGATCATGGCACCGACGCGCTCCGCTGGCATGTCTTCGTAATCTAGAATCAGACGGGTCGGTATGATGTCGATCCGCTTCAGGAAGTCGATCGCGTCCCGGTCTTCCGGGAAGGATCGCTCCCGTTCCACGTGCCCGCATATGCGCGCTATCTCCCCGCGCCACGGCGCGGCGCCCGTCGAGTCCAGCGCGCCGGCGCCCGGCCGCGCCGAATATCAAGATACGGCGGGGCGCCCGTTTTATCCGGCGCCGCCTTGGCGCGCGTGCGACGCTACACGGCGCTGGCCCGGCTGCTCGGGCTCCTCATGCGCACCGCGGCCCTCAGGCGCGTGCAGTCGCGCATAGAAGCTGCCTCGAAGAGCCAGATACTGCGGGCCGGCAGGGCGGCCAACCCGCGCCCGGTCGGTTCCAGCAGCGTCTCGTGGGCGCTGGCCGCGATCAATAAGCACGGCGGTTGGAAAAAATTGGCCGTTTGTCGGGAAAAACCGATCTGCGCGGCCCCCCTGCGGGCGCCAGGCCTCAGATGCGACAGAATCCGCCATTCTGGTAAATTATGCAACCCCCGGGCGCCCGTCGATCGGGCCGTCGGCGGGCGCCCCGCGTGCCGGCCCCCGCACGGAAAAGGGGCGCCGCTCGGTATAAAAAAAGCCGCGCCCGGCCGCGCCGCGTGGAGCCGGAGATCGAGGCCAAAATACGCGGCATCGCGGCGGCCAACGCGGCCGAGCACGGCGGGCGCACGACCGAAAAGGTGGTTCTCGCAAAGGCGCTCGGCGCCGTGGCCGAGCTGCGGCCCCGGGCGAGGGAGATCGGGCCCGACATCGCCCGCATCGTATCGGAGGTCAACGCAATGAGCCCGGAGCGGCAGAGGGCAGAGGGGGGCGAAAAAAAGGCCAAGGCGCGCGCCGGGCGCGGGTTTTTGCCGCCGCTCGAGGGCGCGACAGACGGCGTCGTGACGCGCTTTCCGCCCGAGCCGAGCGGCTACCCCCACATCGGCCACGCCAAGGCGGCCATCATAAACGACGGGTACGCGAGGATGTACGGCGGCAGGATGATACTGCGCATGGACGACACCAACCCCGAGGCCGAGCGGCTCGAGTACTACGCTGCCATAAAGGTGGGCCTGGAGTGGCTCGGGATAAAGCCGGACGCGGTAAAAAACACGTCCGACGACATCGAGACGATACACGGAAAGTGCGCGCAGCTGATAGAGGCCGGCAGGGCGTACGTCTGCACGTGCAAGCGCGACAAGGTCAGCAGGGACAGGGCCGAGGGGCGCAACTGCAAGTGCAGGGCCCGCGCGCGCGAGGACGCCATGGAAAGGTGGGACAGGATGTTCGGCAGGTTCAAGCCCGGCGAGGCCGCCGTCAGGTTCGCAGGCGACATGTCCTCGGAGAACACGGCCATGAGGGATCCTGCCATCATGCGCGTGGTCGAGGCGCAGCACCCGCTGCTCGGCGACCGGCACCGGGTCTGGCCCGGCTACGACCTGGCCGTAGCCGTCGAGGACAGCCTCGACGGGGTCACGCACGCGCTCAGATCCAAGGAATACGAGCTGCGCGACGAGCTGTACCGCGCGATACTCGGCGCGCTCGGCATGCGGGCGCCGCGGATAGGCGCCTTTTCGCGCCTGGCCTTCAGCGACATGCCCGTATCCAAGAGGCTGATAGGCCCCCTGGTCGAGTCCGGAAAGATACCCTGGTACGACGATCCGCGGCTGCCCACCATAGAGGGCATGAGGAGGAGGGGCGTGGCGCCCGGCGCGGTCAGGGAGTTCGTAGAGTCGCTCGGCTTTACAAAGTCGGACACGCACGCCCCCTTCGAGGCGCTCGAGGCGTTCAACCGCCGCGCCATCGACGGCAAGAGCGCGCGGCTGCAGGCCGTCTTCGAGGCGCGCGAGGCGCGCGTGGAGGGCCTGCCGCCCAGCCTCGAGGTGCAGAACCATCCGGGCGGCGGCATGGGGCGGCGCGAGGTCGCGCTTTCCGAAGAGGTGCTGCTCGAAAAGTCAGAGTGCGCCGGCCTGGAGCCGGGCGCGAGGGCGCGCCTGATGGGCCTGGGCGACGTCGAGGTGACCGGCGCCGGGCGCGCGCTCGAGGCGCGGTACCTCGGCGGGCAGGAGCCGGATATACCGAAGCTTAGGTGGGTGCCCGCCCGGGGCGCGGTGCAGCTGAAGATAATCGTGCCCGGCCCGCTCTTCGAGGGCGGGCAGTACAGCGAAGAGAGCCTGTCGGAGAGGTCGGCCTGGACCGAGCCGCACTACCGGCAGATGGCAGACGGCGACCACATACAGTTCGTCAGGTACGGGTACTGCCGCAAGGATTCGCAGATGCAGGCGGTGTTCACCCACAAATGACTTTTTAACCCCGTGCCGGCGCGGCGCCGGCGTGAAGATAGCCAGGTTCATGGACGGGGATAAGGAGACGTACGGCCTTGTCAGCGGCGGCATGGCGGCCGCGCGCGAGGACATGGTCTACGAGACCGGCATACCCTTCCCGGAGAGCGTCAAGGAGTTCATGTTCGACGGCTGGCTGCAAGAGTCGGCCTCCAAGATAGGCTCGCTGGAGTACGGCCGCGCCGTTTCGGATCTGAGGATGCTCTGCCCCATACCCAACCCGCCCAAGATAATATGCCTGGCCTTCAACTATACTGACCACGCCCGCGAGCAGAACCTGACCCCGCCGGAGGATCCCGCGCTGGTGATGAAGCCGCGCACCGCCCTGTCGGGCACCGGCTCGGACATACTGTACCCAGAGTTCGTCTCAAAGCTGGACTACGAGATAGAGATGGCCCTGGTTATGGGAAAGACCGGCAGGGACATACCGGAGGGCGAGGCCATGGGGTACGTCTTCGGATACATGGTCTTCAACGACGTCTCGGCCAGGGACATACAGGCCGCCGACAAGCAGTTCACCAGGGCCAAGGGCTTCGACACGTTCGCCCCGTGCGGCCCGTGGATAACCACGCGCGACGAGATCCCCGATCCCCACGACCTGAGGCTCACCACGAGGGTCAACGGCGAGGTGCGGCAGGATTCGACCACCTGCAACATGCACATAAAGATACCAGAGATCATCTCCAAGATAAGCAGGTGCATGACGGTCGAAAAGGGCGACATCATATCGACCGGCACGCCGGCCGGCGCCATGCTCAACAAGCCCGGCGCCGTGTTCCTCTCCGACGGCGACCGGATAGAGATGGAGATCGAGGGGCTGGGCAGCATCTGCAACACGGTGCGCGCGCGGCCGCAACGGTTTTAGCGGGGCCGGCCGGCGGCCCGGGCGTTGAAGGTGACAGTGTGCAAGGAGGCAGAGCTGCCCCCCGGCTCGGTCAGGAAGGTGGAGGCCGGCACCTCGGAGATAGCCGTGTTCAACACAGGCTCTGGGTACTGCGCGCTCGACGACACGTGCACCCACGCGGGCGCGAGCCTCTCGGAGGGGCGCCTGGACGGGTGCAGGCTGGTGTGCGGCTGGCACGGCGCCGAGTTCGAGTGCGACGGGAAACTTGCAAAGTTTCCCGCAAAGATAGCCGACCTGTCCTCTTACCCCGTCTCGGTCGAGGCCGGCGTGGTGACAGTCGAGGTCGCAAAAGATCCGCCAGCGGACTGACTGCCTGATCGCGGGCGGGGCGGCAGGATCCAAGTCGCGCCCGTCTCTGGCGGGCCGGAGCCGCCGCCCGGATCCGGGCGCAGTTGAATTGCAGGCTCTCCTCGGCCTGCTCCGGCAACGCGGCCCGGGTGTGGGCAGGCGGAATCGGCGGCGGGCTCGGCATTCAAGTCTGGCTATTTGCGCATTCTGGGCCTCTTGCCAGCGTTCCCGCTACCGGGTTTGCGCAAAGCCGGAAAGCGCCGCTGTATATCGACGAGCCTAGCGCCGCACGCGCATAGCATTACCGGGTATTTTTTCTGTCCTATCTGGACTCTCATGCGTCGTAGTTTGTTGTGTTGGAACCATCGAGAATACCTTTTCGCGATCAGTGCAACGACCAGCTCGGGTTCCGCCTGTCCGAGGCTCGCCGTCATCTCGAGCACTTTTTTGCCCCCGGCTTCAAACTGCCTTTTTATGCGGTCCGTGTTTAGGGAAGAGCTCTTGACTTCGATCAGCGAGGCGGTCAACCCGTTGCCCACATCAAAGATTATGCAGTCGCATGCCGCAACTCCCCGTCCTGCGAGAATTTCGCCCTTTAGTATCACGTGCCGGGGCAGCCCGGCCAGATCGATCCGGCAATCGTGCTCGCGGCACTTGGGGACGGCTGCATGCGCATACCCGGATTCGATGGCACTCAGCCTAGATCCCATTGATCGCACGATCCTGTATAGCCAGATACTCTACGTGCAATTCGTCGCTCGTCTTCACGAATTCGTCTGCCGGTATTCCCTCGTCGTCCACTTGCAGACGGCGTATGTCATATGCGCCTTGCGAGTGCCTGAACTCGTACGCCGCCACCTCGGCCGCGTTGAGGTAGTCGTTGGGTCCGAGGTTCAGATTGGACGACGAGCCGTTTTTGGCGGACAAGCCGGCACCGGCCTGCCGGGCCGCGATGCTTCCTACCTGTATCAGGTTGCTCAGTTGATCCAGTATGAAAGGGCTGTGCGTGGTAAGGACGACTCTGAGCCCCAGCCTGACTAGCCTGACTAGGTACTTGGCGAATACGGCTTGGTTGTGCGGGTGTAGGTGGGCTTCGGGTTCTTCTATGATCAGCGTGGATTTTTTGCTGATCATGTGCTTCAGATACAGTATAAACGGCGCCATCTCGGACACCGTTGAGGATACGCGGTGGATTGGTATAGAGTGTCGCTTGTGTATGTATTTGATGTCGGATGTGTTGAGCCTGCGTTCTATCTCTATCTGCCCTTGCAGTACTTCTTTTTCCAGCTCCGAGGCGACATCGTAAAACGGTCCACGTTTGGGCGGCATTTCTATAATGTCGCCTATGAAATCCGCGACCGCCCCGGACAGATTGGCGAACTCGGCTTTTCCGAGCCTCGCGTACGGAGCGTGTCGGATTATATTTGCAGAGATGGCCTTGTGTCCTTGGAGTATGCCCGATCTAGCGGCCGGAAGGTAAAACGCCGCATCCGGTTCTAAGTAATCGTACATGGAGTCAAACACGATCGATTCTAGATCACGGTTTGATCTTGGCGCGTTGATGAAGATGGAGTTGCCCTCTACCCGGTACGTCAAATCGCCGTTGCGGGCCCTGTTCAGCGAAATGCTAGGTTTGGCGGAAAGCACGACTTTGCATGCGGAGCGCTTGTTGGAGATGCGCATCCTGGCGGTTATGCGGTTTGTCTGCATTCTGATGGTGCACTTTTCAGCGCCAAACCGGATCAGCGACGCAAAGTCGTCCAGAAAAGCACCCTTGACGCTGCCCAGAATTCTCTCTTGAAAGTGGTTGCAAAACTCGCCCACTAAATCTTCCACAACATCGTCCCGTACCGGCGTGCTGCCGTCTATGGTCGGCTTTGGTGTCGTGGCGATGTACTCTGCTTTGTGCACACGCCCCGACGGCGCCGATCCGCGCTTGCTGCCGAACATGGAACGGACAAGCAGAGCCGCGTACGATTTGCCCGAATTGTTGGGCCCGAGGAGAACCGTCATTGGCATGAGAACCATGCTACCGCGGCGTATAGGCCCAAAGTCCCGTATGTCGATCTTTACGGCGTCGGCGGCGAATCCATTGGCGACCTTGCTACGCATGGCCCATATTCGAACACGCACCCAAAAAAACATACCTCTGCGTCAAGGGATGCCGGCGAATCAACGCAGGCATGCGTACCCGCACGGGCCGCCCGAGTTTATAAAGAAAAGCCGGCCGCATCGTTGGGCCCCGGCCCGCGCCCGAATACGGCAGTCTTCAGGCCGAACGGGGCCGCGCCTGCGCCCGCCTTTGGCGGCCGCGCCCCGCCGTCCGGAACGGCCAGTTTGGGGCATAAGAAAAAATACCTCCCCTCCGGGCCCCCGCCCATGGCAGACGATGAGCGCAACAAGAGGACGCTGATGGAGGCGATCCAGACGCTGGGCCAGATAGAGGCGGGCCCGTCCACCCCAAAGACCGTAAAGAAGGCCATAGCCAGCCTCGTGGCCGACCTCAAGGGCGGCGAGTACTCGGTCTCGGTGAGGGCGGCAAACGCCATAAGCGTGCTGGACGACATCACGCAGGACCCCAACATGCCGTCGTACATCAGGACGCAGCTGTGGCAGACGGTCTCGAGGCTCGAGGGAATCAGGGAATAGGCCCGTGAAGATAGAAGAGTACCTCGGCTCGCTCCCGCCCGGCGCGCTGAGCGGCGACGATGCCGACCTCCCCGATTCGGCGTACAGGGACGCCTTCGAGCTGGCCGGCTTGGCCCGGGGCGAGCTGTTCTGCCACCTCGGGTGCGGGCGCGGGCGCGGCGTGCGGCTGGCCGTCTCGGAGTACGGCGCGCGCGGCTTGGGCGTCGATTCGGATCCCGCCAAGATAGAGGCCGCGCGCGGCTCGTGCGAGGCGCGGTGGGCCTGCGCCGACGCGGCCTCGTACAGGTGGCCCGGGCCGGACGTCGTGCTGCTCTGGTTTTCGGATCAGGGCGTCGTGCGCGCGGCGGCAGAGATGGCCGCGCGCCTGCCGGCCGGCTCGCGCATAGTCACGCTCGCAGAGCCGCTGCCCGGCGCGATGCCCGAAAAGGTCGAATACCCGTACATACTCCACAGGACGCCGCTGGCGCCGGCCTCGCTGCGCGAGCAGTTCGAGGCGGTCTTCGGGGCGCGGTGCATGGACTTTGTCACCGCGTGGGAGCACGCCGAGAGGTACTCCAAGGCCGTCTCGGGCGGCGCCGACCGCTTCCTGACCATAATGCAGTCGGTGCTGATGTGGATAAACGCTAGCAACATGGGCCTGGCCTGCAGCGAGCAGATGCCCGAGCCGGTCAGGGCGTACTCGCAGATACTCCGGCACCACTTCGGCATAGACGTGGACCACCTGCTCGAGCCGTAGACTGGCGGCGCCGTTTCGACTCGGCTGCGCGCGGCCCGGCCGATCGGTTTTGCGGGCACGGGAAAGCGCGCAGATCCACGCGTGCGCTAGCCCCGTCCCGTCAAGGGTTTGCGGCCCCAGGCCGCGCGGGCTGCCAAGCAGTGTTCCGGCTACGCTAGACGTAGACTCGGCGAAGGATCGGGGGCAAAACCGCGGAATGCGGCCCAGAAATCCGGCGGGCGGTGCGAGGCGGATCGGGTGCAAAGGCCGCATCGCGTGCGGATCTTCAGCACCGCGCATAGATCGTAAAGCGGCGCCGGCGGCCGTTCCCGAGGCGCCGCGGCCGCGGTTGATCCAGCGCGCGACGTGCGTCGGCTGATCGAGCGTCGGGAGGCGCGGAATCGACCGGCGCGTCAAAAAAGACACGGCGGAGGCCCGGCGTGCCGGCCGCAGCCGGCTCTGCGAAACGCGGGCACCGGACGGGCGGGACGGCGGATCCGTTCCCCGAGTTCCGAAAGCGCAGAAATCCGCCCCGGGCGTTTCGGCGCATTCGCGCGGCGTCTGCCGCCGGCCTGCCCACTATGCCGGGCCAAGCCTTTTATCGCCAGCGGCCCAACGGCCCCCGTTGGAAGGCAGGCTCAACATCAACGTCTCGGCCGTCGACTACGAAAAGACGCGCGCGGCGCTCTCCAAGGTGCTCTCCCTGCTCGAGCAGAGGGTGCGCGCCGAGGACGCCTTTGCGGCCACGGACTCCGAGTTCGCCTTCGGGTGGCACTTTTTCGTGGTCAGCGTGCGCAGGGACTTGGTGTGGGGCCTGGCCGAGCAGATGGGGCCCGACTTTGACAGGCTAAAGGGCAAGACCGTCGAGGACAAGTTCATCTCGTGGCTCCACGGCCAGGCCAAGGCCGGCTCGCCGCGCTTCAAGATGGACGTAAAGGAGCGCATGGAATCGAGCAAATTCGGCATTTTTTGACAAGGGTTAAAATGCCAGTCCCCCCGCCTACCCGCCGGATTGCGGCACTTTGTACCGATCGCCCTGCTGGCCCTCGCCCTGCCGGCCGCGTACGGCGCGGCCTGGGACAGCGACGGCGACGGGATACGCGACGGGGCAGACCTGTGCCCCAACCTGCCCGAGGACTACGACCCGCAGTACGGCTCGGTGGACGACGGGTGCCCCGGCGGGTTCGTCCCGTGGTACGACGCCGACTATGACGGCATACAGGATCACCGCGACTCGTGCCCGACGGTGCGCGAAAACTACAACCGCTACATGGATCAGGACGGGTGCCCCGACACGGCGCCCGGCGGCGGAAGCTCCGGGCTGCCGGACCGCGACGGCGACGGCTTCATAGACACGCTGGACGCGTGCCCCTCGGCGCCCGAGACATTCAACGGCCTGGACGATTCCGACGGGTGCCCCGACCAGGTCTCGCTCGGCGACTCTGACCGCGACGGGATATCCGACGGGGCCGACGCGTGCCCCGAGGCGCCCGAGACGCACAACCGCTTCCAGGACGCGGACGGGTGCCCCGACAGCGCGCCCCTCGAGGGCGCCGCGTTCGAGTTTCCCGATTCGGACGGCGACGGGATAATCGACAGGTTCGATTCTTGCCCGGGCGTCGCCGAAAACCTCGACGGGTACCTGGACTACGACGGGTGCCCCGAGGAGGCGGCCCTTGCCACCGGCGTGCCGCAGGATTCGGACTACGACGCCATACCCGACTCGTCCGATCGGTGCCCCGACGAGCCTGAAAACTACAACAAGTACCAGGATCAGGACGGGTGCCCCGACGCGCCGGACGTCTCCACCGACAGCGACACCGACGGCGACGGGATAGGCGCAGGCGACGTGTGCCCCAACAGCCCCGAGACGTACAACCGCTACCTCGACGGCGACGGGTGCCCCGACCAGGTGGGCGGCAGCCCGGGCAGCCCCGACACCGACGGCGACGGGATAATCGACGCGATGGATCTGTGCCCCGGCGCCGCCGAGGCGTACAACGGGTTCCAGGATGCCGACGGGTGCCCCGACGAGTACGCGCTGCTCGGCGATTCGGACTTTGACGGCGTCCCCAACTCGGCCGACGCGTGCCCGCTCGAGCCCGAGACGTACAACCGCCACCAGGACGCGGACGGGTGCCCCGACGAGCTGGAGGCGGCGGCCTCTTCGTACGAGTTCCCCGACGGCGACGGCGACGGGATAGACGACCGCTGGGACAGCTGCCCCGGCGAGGCAGAGGACGCCGACGGGGTCTTCGATCTGGACGGGTGCCCCGAAAAGGACGGGATAGTCGTGCCCAGCCCGTCGGACGCCGACTATGACACGATACCGGATTCGGCAGACGTCTGCCCGCTGGTCGCCGAGAACTTCAACGGCTTCCAAGACGCGGACGGGTGCCCGGACCGCGGTTCGGCGCCGTCGCTGGGCGACGCCGACTACGACGGCGTGCCCGACGGCGCCGACGCCTGCCCGCTGGCCAGGGAGACGTACAACAGGTTCCAGGATGCCGACGGGTGCCCCGACTCCGCGGAGGGCGGCCCGTGGGTGCCCGACACCGACGGCGACGGGACAATCGACGCGAGGGACCTGTGCCCCGGCGCACCCGAGACGTACAACGGGTTCCAGGATGCCGACGGGTGCCCCGACTCGCTGCAGGGCGGCCGCGACTCCGACTCTGACGGGATACCGGATCCGGACGACGCGTGCCCGCTCGAGCCCGAAAACTACAACCGCCACCAGGACGCGGACGGGTGCCCCGACTCTACGCTGCGCGACCGCCCCGTCTTTGAGTTTCCGGACGGCGACGGGGACGGGATAATCGACAGGTTCGACTCTTGCCCCGGCGCCGCCGAGACGCCCAACGGGTACCTGGACACGGACGGCTGCCCCGACGAGCCGGCCTCTGACGCGGGCCCGCCCGTCTCGAGGGACGCCGACGGCGACGGGATACCCGACACAGACGATTCGTGCCCCAACAGCCCCGAGACGTGGAACAAGTACCTAGACACGGACGGCTGCCCCGACTCGTTCCCCGAGCAGTCGCGCTTCGTCCACGATACTGATCTGGACGGGATACTCAACGACGCGGATCTGTGCCCCGCGGAGCCCGAAGACTACGACGGCGTCGGGGACGCCGACGGCTGCCCCGAATGAAGGTGCTGTACGCCGCGGCCCCGGCCGCCGCCTTCCTGCTGATACTGGCAAACGCGCTGTACGGCCACTCCGTGTTCGGGGCCTCGCACCCCGAGGCCATCGCAAAGTACTCGGTGTACGTCCACCTGCGCGAGGGGTGGGCGAGCCACCCCGGCAGCCTGCTCTTCGAGGTGACCGACGTGTGGGGCGGCGAGGGCGTCGACCTGTACTACGAGTCGGGCCAGCCGCCGCCCCTCGAGGAGCACAACTACAACAGGGTCGGCGACGTGGGCGGGCGGGAGTTCGTCGAACTGAAGCACCGCTTCAGCGACTGCAGGGCCAGCTGGCAGCCCATACTGTACAGGTACGCCCTCGACACGGTGCGCAACGCCTACGAGGCCGCCGGCGGCGCCTCGGCCGCGCACCCGTACGCGCTCATGTACCCCGACGTGCCCGGCTCACCGCCGGGCGCGCAGGCAAGGTACGTGCAGTACGTGCCGGTCTGCGGCGGCGGCCCCTCGTACGAGTACAGCGTCCGGACCGACGATCCGTCCGCGCCCGTCGACGTGGTCTTTGCGCGCAGCGGGGAGGGCCTCGAGGAGGCCGCGCGCGGCGCGCCCGTCCCGGACGCCTACGAGGGGTGCTCGGCCGAGGCGCGCATCAGCTACAGCGGCGTGTGCGAGGGCGTCTCGGGCGGCGGGCTGCTCGTCTCGGTGCCCGACTCGACGGGCCGCGCGCTGGCAAAGATAACCGTGAACCTGCGCGAGGTACCCTAGCGGCCTATCCAGCCCACGCGCCTGAAAAAGGCGAACATGACGGCCGCCGGCACCGCCGAGGCGAGCAGTATGGACACGAACGCCTGGTGCTCGCCGAGCGGCCCGCCCCCCGAGGCCCCCGGCAGGCTGACGTTCATGCCGTAGAACGTGCCTATGACCGTGGAGGGTATGGCAAGCGTGAAGATTATCGTCAGGGCCGCTAGCACCTTGTTGGTCTTTTCGGTGCTGAGCATAAAGTCGGTGTCCTTGTATATCTCCATGGTCTCGCGCGACTCTTCGAGGGATTCTATTACCTTGTCTATGTGGTCTATGACGTCGTCGAAATACGGGCCCAGGTCCTTTTCGCCCGAGCCGGAGAACTCCTGCGCGCGCTGGCCCATCTCCACGACGAACCGCTTGAGCGGGTTGACTATGCGGCGCAGCATGTTGATCTCGCGCCGCAGTATCGATATGCTCCGCGCCGACGACTTTGACTCGTCAAAGACGCCGTCCTCGATGTCGTCGAGGTTGGCGATTATGCGGCGCGAGGTGTGGAGCAGGTCGTCTACGAGCACGTCGATTATCTCGTGGAGCAGGATGGCCGGCGAGCCGCCCATCAGGCGCCGCCCGCGCTCGGGGTCGGCCGAGCCCTTGCACGCCGAGATGAGATCGACTAGCGGCCGCAGGTCCCCCTGGTGTATGGTGACGAGGAACCCGGCGCCCATGAAGACGGACAGCTGGCTGTAGCGCTGCGAGCTCTTGGAGGCCAGCGGCGGAAAGTGGAGTATCACGAAAAAGTGGTCGCCGTACCCGTCGAGCTTGGGCAGCTCGAATTTCGTGAGGCAGTCCTCGACGTTGAGCTCGTTGAGCCCGTGGCGGGCCGCCATCTCCTCTACGTCGCGCCTGTCGGGGTTCTGCATGTCGGTCCACGAGAACCGCTCGCCCTCGATCACCTCGGTGCGCCGCGCCACCGGCGGCTCGCTGTGGTGCCTGCGCCCCGCGAGCAGTCGCTTTGTGATCCCCGGCTTCACGGGGCCGCGGCCCGCATGTTCAAATTTAAAGCGATCGCGCGCCGGCGGCCCTGTCCGGCGGTTCCGCGCATCCGTGCCTGCGCCGGTTTGTCAGGACGCCCGTGCGGCCGGCCCCGCGCCGTTCCAGTGCGGGTAGGACATCCTCAACATCGGCTTTATTCTCTTGCAAAGGGCTTCGACCCTGGGATCTTTTGATCTGCGCAGCGTCTCCCAGATCTCGCACGCCTCGTCCGGCACGACGCTGCCCTCGTGCTTGGGTATGAGGACGGCCAGGCACTCGGCGACTTGCAGCGGGAAGCCCTCGGCGTACTCGGCGAGCTTGTACACAGGGTCGTACGCCGTGTTGATCTTGCCCGGATACTGCGTTATGTGGTCGCGGTACAGTGTTATGGCCTCCTCGTCGTCCAGCGGAGTGCTTGTGAACCACGCGTCCAGGTTGTGGCTTTTCAGAGAGGGGTGGCGCCACAGGCCGGCCAGCCTCGCCCTGTTGAAGTCGGGATCGTCGCGCTTGCCCGCCAAGACGGGGCCGGCCTGCTGCACGCAGAGCCCCACCGCCGCTGGATCGTTTTTTTGCAAGATTCGCTCCACGATGGCGTCCGCGTGCTCGAGATCGTAAAAAATACGCCAGCATGACGTGCCCCGCTGTCGCCTCTTGCATTCGGGCCAGATCCGGGTTTTGCAGGACGGGCCCGTCCATGAATTCGCCGTACCACCCCGCGAGATCCTCAAACGCGTACGAGTACATTTGATTTCCCGAGACGTATCCGTCCCAGAACGCCATCTTTGTCTTTGCGCGCGGCGTTATCCTCGGGGGCAGGCGCCTCGCCCACTCTTGATCCAGGGTAGTAAAGACCGGGCAGGAAGATTCCCAGAACCGCGTGGCGGGAAGCCGTGTGGTCGTCGCCGTCCAAGTACTCGTCAAAGATCAGTTTTGCCTCCGGCACCAGGGCCAGGCTTTCGTCGTGCGTCTTGCACCACGAGGCGTAATGATACACCGCGTGGAACGATGTCCCGTTGAGATTGTTTAGGGACATGTCCAGCGCGCCGGTCCTGCCCGGATATTCGTATTCCCTGTCGGCGGCGCCGATTCTCACCAAATCCTCCAAGACTCCCCGCGCCTCGTTTCTCAGGCCGTAGTCCACCGAGTTTTCCTTGAATCCGCCCTCCACCAGCCAGAACAGGGGCAGCAGCGCCGACCGCAGAGACTCCTTTTCGGGCGCCGACTCGCCCAGCCGTGCGCGGTTCTGCTCGAACCGTCGCACAACACCTTTGATCAGATGCAACACGCCGCCCCACTCTATGCGTCCGCCGTCCCTGGCGGCCTCGCGCAGGCCCAAAAACAGGCCGCGCTGGATGTGGGGGTGGGCCGAGCCGAGGCCGAGCGCCCTCTTGGAGCATTCCGACGGGTTGTCCCTCACGTATTCCTCGAACGCCTCTGCCATGTCTTTGGACAGGAAAGGGTCGGGAGGCTCGTATTCTTTCACGAGGTCAAAGACATCGCCGGGGCTCTTGCCGTCAAAGTCCAGATCCGCCACCAAGGCGGCGCCTCGAGTCCCGTCCATTTGTTGTAGAGATTCCGGCACGCTTTTTTAGCGTTGCGGGATCCGGGTGCCCTGTGCGAGGCGCCAAGATTACGGCGCCTGCCCCGGCACCGCGTGCCCGCCTCGGAAAGGGGCTTGCGCGCCCGGATCGCGCCCGTGGAGACGAGCTAGCCCGTTTTCCGCCTTGCGCCGTCGCCCGGCGCGGGGGACGCCGTCTTCGAGAGGCGCAGGTATTCCGGGCATTCGCGCATGGTCTCAGAGTGCCACAGCACGGAAAGCGCCGCCTCGCGCCTGAACATGTCCGGAAACTCGGCATAGGCGTGCAGCTCGAGTCTGCGGTACATGCAGTGATCCCTTCCGTACAGGACTTTCATGGCCTCCGCGCCGTCTTTGCGCCGCACGGCATTGACGATGCAGTCTCGCATGCAGATGAACAGCGACGATGTCGTCTCTGCGCGCAGGCCCGTCTCTGCGACATCCGAAAAGCAGCATTTCCTGCGCCCTTTGCCCGTTTTCCCGCCCCGCCCGTCGTGCGCGAGCGATTCGTGTAGGAGGCCGTCCAGCAGCTTTATCACGGGCAGCGGTTCTCTTTTGGCCCGCTTGGGCATTTTGTCCAGGATCCTTTCAAACATGAACGGATCTGTGGGCTCGGAGTGCCCGGTGCCTCCGCTAGCGGCGGGGCGGGTCTCTAATATCTCCCGGTTTAGCGCGCGGCTCATCATGCGGGCAGCTACGTCGTACTTGGAGTCTTGGACGAGTTTTTCGGCGACTTCTAGGTAGCAGGCCCGAAACTGATCCTGCCCCATGAAGCGATCCCACCCCTCCCGCAGCGCCTTTCTGCCCACCTTTTCAGCGTTTACCGTGGCGAGCAGGACGGCGCATCTGAGAAAGTCCGTGTAGACCGAGGGGTCTGTCCCCTCCGAGAACTCGCACGACAGGATGATGCCGGCTACGTCGTCGCCGCGATCCCGCGCGCATTTTTCAAGGTATATCGCCGGCGCCCACCGCTCGTAACTCCTAGGCCGGCCGCCGGTCGAAGGCGGGAGACTTTCAAAAAAACCGGCCTTTTTGAGGGGCAAAAGCCAGCCAGTCTGCACTCCGTCGATCAGGTAGGCGTTGGACGCTTGCCGTAGCAAGGCCGCGATCCTTCGCGCAGAAGCCGGGGACTTGTGCCCTATCAGCACCTTGTTCAGTTTCGGGCTCGGCACGCGCGGAAAGTTGATCGACTTATCCAGCGCCTCTTCTACTTTGAACATGATGTCTAGCGCTTGGGCATCGGACATTCCCTCGCGGTGATGGCACACCCTGCTGAGACGGTCGTACGTCCTTGCCATCATGTCGAGCAGATGGACCACGGACCATCGTTCCTCGAGCTTGAACTTCTTTTGGAGGCATTCTCTCCTTTCCTTGATCGACTTTCCCTTGCGCTTTGGTTCCTCGTCGAATCGGGCCAGTTGATCTATCGCCTCCCTCATGGACTGCGCCAAATGCACAAACTTGTCCGGGTATTCTTCTTGTTTCAGCACGTGCAGCGCCCCTCGGTAAGACTCCGCAGCAATCTGGGAGTGTTTTGACAGCTGGTTGGCCAGTCTGCGCCGCAACAGCTCCCGATCTTTCGGCTCCAACGAGTCCGTCCCGCGCGCCGCCGCTTATAAGGCTGGTTCGACTGCCCGCAGGCCGCCCCGATCCTAGCGCGGGCCCCAAGCCGCCGTGCGGGCCCAAAAGTCCGGCCGACTCAGTTCAGGCGACGGGCGGGCAGTTGACCGCAGACGATGCGGGACAAAACTGCCGGATCCGGCAGGCGGGCGCCCGGTTCCGCGCGTCTTGTGCGGCCGGCACCCGGATATGGGCGCAGGCGGGTCCGCCGCAGAGCGCAGCGTCCGCCACCAGCCCGGCCAGGCGTGCAGCGCGGATCGTCGGTACCAGCGCCGAGACCGGACTGCGGGCTATCTGGGCGCGTGGTTCCCGCGCCCCGGCTGCCACTAGAGCCGCCGGCCTTTCTGTCTGGGCTCTGGTCGGGAACGGCACGGCCCGAGGCGCGCCTAGCCGGCCGCACGGGTTCGCCCGGGGCCGAAAGGCGGCCAGCACGGCCCGCAGCTCGTCGCGCGGGTACGCGCGGTCGCGGCTCTTGACCGGCGGCGTCTTGATCGCCCTCCAGGACAGGTCTATCTCGGCCGCTGCCAGCAGCGCCTTTACCGGCTTTATCTTGTTGGGGACGGTGTTGGGGCTCAGCCTGCCCTTTCCGACCAGCTCCTTGAGGCCCTTTACGTAGCTGCGCACGGCCGCCTTGGCCGCGTCCGGGTTCGACCTGGCCAGCCCCACGAACGCCTCGCACATGTCCTCGATGCCGCGCGACTTTGGCCGGATCCCGGCGTATTTTTCAAAGACGCCGTCGGGCACCGCCGCCATGAACGCTGCCAGGCTGTTCTTGTACACGTACTTTGTCACGTCGCTGCCCACCGACTCCATCATGTCCGAGTAGGCCGTCCCCTCCATGGAAGAAAGATCTATCTCCACGGCTCCGCACGGTTTCCGTTCCTGATAAGGCACTAAAGCCGGGCTAATTCTGCCCGTTGATCTCGAGGTACCCGAACAGCACCTCGAAGAGCAGCCTAGCCCTCTCCTGCTCGGCGGCGACGGCCGCGCGCAGGCGCTCCTCTTCTGCCTGCCTGTCCGGCGGGGCCGGCGCCGACACCGAATCCTCTGCTTCGGGCGCGGGCATCATGGAATCGAGCACGCGCTGCGCTTGGGCCACCTGCTCGTAGAGCCGGTCGCGGAACTCCGGATCCTCCCGGTCGTAGCCCTGCATCGGGACGCCGTCTGCAAAGTACATGGACTCGTCGATGTCGTGGTACAGCCGCGACTGGTTGGAGAGCGGCTCGTACCGGCCTTCCGGCGAGAGCTTGAACAGGTGCCCGTCCGAGGAGATCATGACGTCCCTGTTTGTCGAATCGGGCGATATGGGATGCAGCACCAGTTCCCCGCCGTTGACCTCGATTCCGGGCCGCCCGTCTAGCGGCTCGCCCGATATTTTTATGCCGTGGTTGTAGTAGTTTTGCCACGAGTTGCGCTGCGAATCCCACACGTCGGTCCCCACGATGTCGAACTCTAGCGGCGCGCGGAACGCGTGCTTTATGGTCACCTGCAGGCACTCCAGCTCAGAGCCGGGCGAGCACTGGACCGTCTCGTGCTCTGCGGCCAAAGTGTCCAGGTCGATGGCCCCGTCCGGATCTATGGCCGATACCTCGCCGGTGCCGTCGAACGAAATGTCGTAGTTTATGACCGCCCTGCTCTCCGATATCACCTCGCCGGAGCGCAGGCCGAACGCAAGGGCCGCGTGCGAGACGTTCTGCGGCCCCTCGTTTTCGTATATCCGGAGCACGACGGTGTTCTCCCTGCCCACCTCGGACTCTATGAGCGGGTACGGGGTGAAAAAGTACTCCACGTCCGAGGCCAGCCCGTTGTACGCAAATCCCGCATCAACCAGCTTTGCGCCGTACTGGTCGTAGCCGAGCGTCGGCGGGGTGCAGTCGTCGCACTCCGAGCCGCCGCGCGGGGGCGGCTGCGATACCCCGAAGAGGCTGAAATGCCCGGTCCAGACCGAATCGGAATCCTCGTCGACGCACGCGTTCGTATCGTACGTGCCCGGCGGCCAGCCCTCGGGTACCGACTGGCCCACGGGCAGCGCCGAGGTGTCCCAGGACGGATCGCAGGCAGGTATCGGCAGCGGCACGCCGAGGGTGCCGACAGAAAAGACCAGCGCGCCGCGCAGCGGTATGTCGAACTCCAGGAGCACCGGCCTGTCGAATATAATGTCGCGGCCGGGGTGGCCCACCTGGACCGTCGTGGTTATGCCGTCGAAGAGCAGAGGGTACGCTTCGCGCTGGTCTTCGGACAGGTGCGCCGTCGACGAGCTGGAAGATATGGCGATGGCCTCGCCGAACGCCGCGCCGCCCGACGCCAGGGGCCCGAGGCCGCCGGCCTGCGTGCCGGCCGGGAACGTGGCGTCCGGCAGCCCGAACGTGCGGGTCACGATGCGCAGCTCGGACTCGAATACGGCCGAGCCGCCGCCGGCGCCGATCACGGCCGGATCCGTGACGGTCCCCGTGAACGAGGACACGTCGACCACCGGCTCTATCCCAGAGGGCGCCGTGACCGTCCCGACCACGGTGCCGCGGGCCAGCGGTATGCCCGGCTCTTCGAGCGTGACTTCGGTTCGCGCCGCCGCGGCGGTTACCTGCGAGGGGGCCGCCGCGTTGCCCGCAGCGTCGGTGACCGCGCCGGCCGTCAGCCTCACGGACGACGGCGTGGCGCCGCCCCCTGACCACGAGACCAGTATCGACTTGGACCCCGAGCCGAGCACGCCCGAGGCGGGCACGGGGGAGGCGCCGTCGGCCTCGATGCCCGCATAGTCGGAGGCAGAGGCGGTCACCGGCTCGCTGTAAATGACGGTAACCGAGTCGATCCCGGCTATCGACGCGTACACGACCGAGGGCGGCACGGTGTCCACGACCGCGTTGGGCCCCGTAAGGTCCCTTTCCGAGAATTCGGTCGGCGTGCCGGTGCCCGAGACTATCTCGACGTACAGTTTTAGCGGGCCCTGCGGGGCGCCGGCCGGAACCGTGTAGGTCGCGTCGAAGCCGTTCTCTGCCGAGACAGTCGCCACCGCCTGGCCGTTGACGCGCAGCGCCGCGTCCATGGCCACCGTGCCCTGGGCGCGGAAGGTTATCTGTATCCGGTCGCCCGCCTTTGCCGGCCCGTCGTGCGAGACCGTAAACTGCGATATCATGACGGGCATTATCGCGTTGACCGACTGTATACGGGCGCCCGGCTCCAGCGTGTTGCCGAACAGGTCCGAGACGGGCCCGGCCGTCCTGACGCCCGGCGCGTCGCGCATGGTGAACGTGTCCGGGTTGGCCATGGTGATCGTGACGGTCCCGGACAGCTCGGAGACCGACGATACGTCGTACCCGGGAACCGAAAAGTCCGACGTCTGCACCGTGCCGTCGGCCAGGTCTTCGCTGAACCGCACCACGATGGTGTCCGAGCTCGTCACGGAAGCCGACACCATCGATGGCGGCCGGCCGTCCTCTATCAAAATATTGCCCGATACGGCCGTGACGGCGTTGCCCGACGTGTCGGCGAACTGCGGCGCGGCTCCCGGCACCGCCAGCGAGAGCAGGCCGGGCGCGCCGGCGTTGGGCGCGGCCGATATGACGGCCAGCAGCGACCGGAGCACGGCGGGCTCGAGCGTCACTATGACGTTGGTGCCGTCGGCGCGCGCGGTCCCCGCAAGCCGCACCGGGTCGCCCGGCGTGTTCACCGAGACCTTGGCAAGCTCGCCCGCGAACGACGAGGCGTCCATCGTCTCGCTGAAACTGAGCACCAGCACGCCGTCGTCTGTATTGAGCACCGCCGAGGCCAGCGCGGGCCTTGTCGTGTCGGGCGTGGCCGTCAACGCGGTCCCCGAAGAGGACGCCTCTGTACCCGAGACGTCGCGCAGGCCGCCGGACAGCAGGTCTATGTCGGCAGGCTCTGCCGCTATTATCTCCTGGCGCTTTGCCTCCGATACGGTCATGGTTGCCGTGGTTCCCGCGCTGTCCAGGACGGCCGAGGTTATGTCGGCCTCGGCGAATACAATGTTGGCGCCCGAAGTCCCGATCTCGACGCGGGCCGCCTGCGCCGCGGTCGGCGTCGCCATCTTTTCGTCGAACGTGAGCACGATGGTGCCGGCGCCCTCGTCAAGGGAAGCGGACTGGAGCTGCGGACGCACGGTGTCCGGCTCGGCGGCTATCGGCCTGTCGGAGGCGGCGGACGAAGAGTTGGAGCTCGAGTCGCTGGCCGCGCCGGTGCCCAGGTCAAGCTGCGGGGTCGTCATGGCGATGACAGCCTGCCTGTCTTGTTCGGACAGCTCGAACGAGACGGTCGCCGAATCTGCGGCAGTGGTGCGCACTGAAGCCGACAGCGCCACGCCGCCCGAAGAGGCGCCCTGCTCGCGTATCGATATCGAAGATTCGTTCATCTCCGAGACGTCTACCGTCTCTGTGAAAGTAAGCGTCAATACCCCGGTGCCCTCGTTGAGCGCTGCCGACGAGAGGGCCGGCGCGAGGCCGTCCGATACTGCAACGTGCGGCGACTGCGTGGATTCGAGCGGCGTGCCGGTCAGATCCTCGACGTCTCCTGCAGCGCGCACGTACTGGAGGCTCAGGTCGGGGTCGGTGTCGGGCAGATTACCGGACAGGCCCAGCACCAGGGAGGTGCCGGACGGGGCCGGGTACCGGGACACTGTGATGGTTCCCGCGTCGGCCCCGCCCAGTTTCCAAGTGTCCGACGGGTTGGTGGCCGTCCCGCGGACAGCCTCCGAAAAGGTGACCGTGATCGCGTTGAGGGAGGTGGCCTCGGCCGACGAGATAAAGGGCGCCAAGTTCTGCGTGACCGCCTCGCCGGCGCCGGCAAGCGCCAAGTCCGCGTCGTCCTTGATGTCGCCCGGCGGGCTCGCGTACGTCAGGGTCACCGCGCCTATCGGATCGGGGAACGCCGACGAGACTGTCAGCTCTACCGAGGTTCCGGAGAACGCGCCGTAGACGGTTACCGTGCGGCCGCCCGCGCCGGCCCCCGAGAGCGTCCAGGTCGTGCCCGGCGCGGTGGCCGTGCCAGATACGGGCTCCGAAAAGGTGACCGTGATCTTGTCGGCCTCGCGCGATTCTGCCGAGGCGATGGTCGGCTCGATGCCGTCGGACACGGCGGCGGTGCCCGACGTCTCGTTGCCCGCCGCGTCCGCCGCGTCGCCGGCGGCCGGATCGTAGCGCAACACCACGCCGTCCGGCTTCGTGTCAACCAAGTCGCCGCTCAGCGTGAGCACCAGCGAGGTGGATCCGGAAGATATGTCCGAGCTGCTGAGCACGGTGCGCGAGTTCCAGTCGCCGCCCGATATGGACCAGCCGGCGCCGGCGGTCCCGGTGGCCGTGACGCTCTCGCTGAAGGTGACGGCTATCTTGTCCAGGGCGGTGGCCCGGGCGGTAAACGTAGGCGCGATGCCGTCGTCCGCCGCGGCCGCGTAGGCCGCCAAGTCGTTGCCCGACGCGTCCTCGATGTTGCCGCCCGAGTACGCCACGGTGACGGCCGGGTTGGTCTTGTCGGCGATGTCGCCGTCCAGGGTCAGGGTGGCGGTGCTGGCCGGGGAGCCGAACGCGATGGTCGAGACCGCCCTGCTCGCCGCGTCGGTGCCCGACAAGGTCCAGCCGGTCGGGGCGCCGGCCGGGTCGAGCCGGACCGGTTCGGAAAACGCCACCGCTATCGTGTTGCGCGACGTGGCCGTAACGGAGGTCACCGTAGGCGCGATGCCGTCGTCCGCCGCGGTCGCCGCGTACGCGGCAAGGTCGTTGCCCGACGCGTCCTCGATGTTGCCTCCCGAGTACGCCACGGTGATAGACGGGCTCGTGGTGCCGGCTATGTCCCTGTCCAGGTTCAGGGTGGCGCTGGTGCCGGATACGGATTCGGATATGCCCTGTATCGAAGCGACCTCGGCGCTGTTTGCGTCGGTACCCGATATGGCCCAGCCGAACGGGGCGGTGCCGGCGCCGGACAGCTTCACGCCCTCCGAGAACGTAGCCACTATCGTGCGCGGGCCCGTCGCCTCGGCCGATTCGACCTCCGGGGCGATGCCGTCGCTTACCGTCACCGAGGCGTCGGCCAGGCTCCTCGACGAGGAATCCGATATCTCCACGGTCGTGCCCGGGCTAGGCGTGGCGTCGAACGCCAGCACGACGCCGTCCGGCTTCGTGTCGGGCAGGTCGCCGTCGAGCGTGACGGTCATGCTGCGCGTCTCCGATCCCAGCGGCGACAGGCCCGATACGCGCAGGCGGGCCGGGCTGTCCGCGTCGCCTCCCGACACCGACCAGGCCGAGAGCAGGTCCTGCGCCGAAGCGGAGCTGCTCACGTCCCTCGAGAACGTCACCACGATCGTCCTCGGGCCGGTGGCCTCTGCCGACGTTACGGCGGGGCGCCGCTCGTCGGAGACCTGCGCGGCCGGTACGGCCGCCAGAACGAGCGAGGCGCCGTCCGTTATCGCGCCGCCGCCGTCGTAGGCCAGTTTCAGGTCCGTGAACGGCACGGGCAGCGCGGCGCCGCCCAGCTGTATCGTCATGGCGGAGCCGGCTATCGCCGAGACCGACGATATCGCCCGGCCCGCCGCGTCGGTGCCCGACACCGCCCAGTTCGAGGCGGCGTTGGACGAGCTGGACACGGCCTCGCTGAACGATACCGTGATGGTGCTGTCGTCGGTCAGCGCGAACGAGGCAGTCGGGGCGATGCCGTCAGATACCGGTATGCTCGCGCGCGCCTCGAGGGCGTTGGAGGCAAGGTCTGCAATGTCGCCCGAGCCCGAGCTCGCGTCGCTGCCCACGTTCCCCGGCGAGGTCTTGTAGAGCAGCACCGCGTTGTCCGGGTTCGTATCGGCCAGGTTGCCCGAGAGCGTCAAGACCGTCGAGAGGCCGCTAGAGGTGGCCGTGCTAGCCGTCACGTCCAGGCCGGCAGCGTCGGTCCCCGAGATAGACCACCCTTGCGCGTTGGCCGGCACGGACACCGGCTCGCTGAAGGCGACCTCTACGGTGGTAAGCGAGGTGGCCGCGGCCGACTCTATCCGGGGCGCGATGCCGTCGTCCGCCGCGGCGGCGGCATAGGCGGCAAGGTCGTTGTCCGAGGTATCCTCGATGTTGCCGCCCGAGTACGCCACGGTGACAGACGGGCTCGTGGTGTCGGCGATGTCCCTGTCCAGTGTGAGCGTGGCGCTCGTCCCGGAGACCGACTCGGATATGTCCGATATCGAATCTACCTCGGCGCTGTTTGCGTCGGTACCCGATATGGCCCAGCCGAACGGCGCTGTGCCGGCGCCCGACAGCCTCACGCTCTCCGAAAATGCCACCTGTATCGTGCGGCGGTCGGCCACCGTCGCCGAGGCGACCGAGGGGTTCTGGCCGTCCTTCAAGTCCTGCGACAGCGCGGTCGAGGTTCCGAGCGCGTTGTTCGATCCGTCCTTTACCTGCGTGGAGTCTATCTGCACCGAGCCCTCCGCGCCGGTGCCCACCGGATTGGGGGCGGTGAACGAAACCACGTGCGTCGCGGTCGTCTGTCCGGATATCGACGATATGGTCGCCGTCTGCCCGCCCACCGAGGCGCTGCCGTAGTGGGACTGCGAGGCAGTGACGGCCTCGCTGTACGTTATCGTGAACTGGCCCGGCCCGGTGACCTTTGCGGACTCTATTTCGGGCTTTATGCCGTCCGATACGGCCGTGCTCTGTTTTGCCTCCAGCGCGTTGGACGCGGGATCCGCTATGGCCCCCGAGCCCGAATTCGCGTCGCCGGTCACGTCGCCCGACGAGGTCTTGTACCGCAGAACCACGCCGTCCGGCTTGGTGTCCTCCATGTCCGAGCTGAGCGTGAGCACCACGGAACGGCCGTTCGAGACGGCGGTGCTCGAATCGACTGTGCGGCCGGCAGCGTCGGTCCCGGATACGGACCAGCCCTGCGCGGTCGTGTCCAATATCGAAAGGTTCTCGCTGAACGTGACCGTTATCTTGTCCAGTTCGGTCGCCTTTGCGGTGAACGTCGGCGCCTGCCCGTCCGTAAGAGTCTGCGTGACGTGGCCGGAGCCCAGGGCGTTGTTCGAGCCGTCCCTGATCGCCCCGAAATTGATTTGCACGGTTCCGGTCGCGTCGGTGCCCGTGTTGCTCCCGGCGAAGCTCAGGACGGCGGTGTCCGTGTTGGCGCCCGCAAAGCCCGACGCGAAGCGGCCCCCTCCCACGTTGATGTTGTTGTAGTGGGCCAGGTTGTGCGTCACCGTCTCGCTGTACGCGATCGTTATCTGGCGGGGTCCGGTGACCTTGGCGGACTCTATTTCGGGCTTTACGCCGTCCGAGACGTCGATGTTGGTGGCGGAGTCCAATTCGTTCGCGGTCCCCGCATCGTCCGCCACGTCGCCGGACGAGGAATCGTACGCCAGCTTTACGCCCTCCGGCTTTGTATCCGTCAGGTTGCCGTCGAGGGTCAACACCAGCGTGTCCGAGGCGGTCGACGAAATGCCAGTGCGCGTGTCCACCACGCGCGAATTCCAGTCGCCGCCCGATATCGACCAGCCGCCCGTCCCGGCGGTGCCGGTCGCCTTTACGTTTTCGCTGAACGTCACCGTTATCTCGTTCAGTTTGGTGGCCTTTGCCGACGTTATGGTCGGCTTTTGCCCGTCGGCCAGAGGCTGCGTCAGCGCGCCCGTCGTCCTCGTCATGGCGTTGCCCGACGCGTCGGCTATCTCTGCTTCGGCGATGTTCACCGAGCCGGTGGCCCCGGTGCCCGCCGGGTTCGTGAACGTCAGGGTGTGCACCGCGGTACCGCTGCCCGAGACGTTCGATATCTGACGGAACTGGTTGTCCACGGTCGCCGGCGAATAGGCGGTCTGGCCGGCGGTGACGGCCTCGCTGTACGTTATCGTTATCGTGGTCGGCCCCGTGATCTCGGCCTTTTCCACGGCCGGCGCGATGCCGTCGGCTACCGCTACGGAGGCGTCGGCCATGGCCCTGGAGTTGGCGTCGGTTATGGAAACGGCCGTTCCCGAAGCGGGGGTCGAGTCGTACGCGATGTCCAGATCCGGCCGGGTGTCCGGTAGGCGGCCGTCGAGCGTGAGCGTGAGCGTCTTTGTCGATACCGAGAGCGAGGACGCGCCCGACACGGACAGCGCGCTGCCGTTGACAGTCGCGTCGGTGCCGGAGACCGACCAGGCCGCGGCGATCTGGGCCGGGGTGTTCGAGCTGGAAGCATCCCTGGTAAATACGACCACGATCGTCGACGGGCCCGTGGCGGCCGGGTTGACGGCCGTCGCCGACAGTATGGACGGCCTCCTGTCGTCCGAGACGGCCGTCGCCGGCACGGCCGCCAAAGCCAGATTTGCGCCGTCCTGTATGGTACCGCCGGCCGAGTACGCAAGTTTGAGATCCGTTGACGGTGCCGGCACGTCGCCGTCCAGCGCGACGGTCATGGAGCCGGCAGCCGAGGTGAGCGACGAGACCGACGATATCGCCAGGCCGGCCGCGTCGGCCCCGGACAGAGTCCAGTACGAGGCGTCGTTGTCCGGGCTGGATACCGGTTCGCTGAACGACACCGTGATGGCGCGGTCGTCCGTCAAGGCGAACGAGGCCGTCGGGGCCAGGCCGTCCGATACCGGCATGTTCTGGCGCGCGGCCAGCGCGTTGGAGTCGGGATCTTCGATGGCGCCCGAGCCCGAATCCGCGTCGCTGCCCACGTTCCCCGCCGAGGTCTTGTAGCGCAGCACCGCGTTGTCCGGGTTCGTATCGGCCAGGTTCCCGGAGAGCGTAAGCACCGTCGAGAGGCCGCTCGAGGTGGACGTGCTCGCCGTCACGTCCAGGCCGGCAGCGTCGGTCCCCGAGATAGACCACCCTTGCGCGTTGGCCGGCACCGAGACCGGCTCGCTGAACGTGACGGTTATCCGGTCGAGCGCCGTGGCCTCGGCGGTGGCCGTCGGCGCTATGCCGTCCGATACCGGTATGCTTTGGCGGGCCGCCAGGGCGTTGGACGACGGGTCGGCTATCGCGCCGGAGCCCGAGCCGGGGTCGCTGCCCACGTCGCCCGGAGAGGTCTTGTACTGGAGCAGCACGCCGTCCGGCTTCGTATCCTCCATGTCCGAGCCGAGCGTGAGCACCACGGTGTCGCCGTTCGAGACGGCGGTGCTCGAATCGACGGTGCGCCCCGTCGCGTCCGTCCCCGATACGGACCACCCCTGCGCGGTCGTGTCCGATATGTTCATGTTTTCGCTGAACGTGACGGTTATCTCGTCCAAGCCGGTGGCCTTTGCCGAGGTTATCCGCGGGGCGAGGCCGTCGTCGGGCTTTTCCGAATACCGCGCCAGGGCGTTGTCGCTTTCGTCCTCGATGTTGCCGGCAGCCTCGTCGTACGAGAGAGTAAAGTCCAGGCTCGTCTTGTCGGCCAAATTGTTGTCGAGCGTCAGCGTCGCCGAGGTGGCCGTGGCCGAGGTGGTCAATACCGATATGGCAGAGCCGGCCGTGGTGGCGGGCACGTCGGCCCCCGATGCCGACCATCCGGTCGGCGCGCCGGCCGAAGACAGCCTGACAGGCTCGCTGAAGGTCAGTTCCACGGAGTTGCGCGCGGTGTACTTGCTAGACGAGACCTCGGGTGAGACACCGTCCGATACGAGTATGGAAGAGCGCGCGGCCACGGCGTTGGACGCAGAGTCGGCAAGTACGCCAGAGCCCGAGCTCGCGTCGCTGCCCACGTCGCCGGACGAGGTCTTGTACCGGAGCAGCACGCCGTCCGGCTTCGTATCGTCCAGATCCGAGCTGAGCGTGAGCACCAAGCTCGATCCCGAGCCGGAGCCGGACGCCACGGTGCGGCCGGCCGCGTCGCCGCCCGAAATAGACCAACCCTGCGCGTTTGTGCCGTACGAGGCGATGTCTTCGCTGAACTCCACGGTTATCTTGTTTTTGGCGGTCGCCTCTGCCGACGTTATCGTCGGGCTCTGGCCGTCCGTCAAAACAACCGGGAGCTCGGTCTGCGTGCCCAGGACGTTGCCCGCCAGGTCGTCGATCTGCGTGGAATCGATTCTTATGGAGCCGACCGCGTCGGTGCCCGCCGCCGGGCCGTCGAAGTCTATGGTGACTGTGGCAAGCGAGCCGGCCAGGGAGCCGGACTGGCCGCGCGCGGCGCCGTCCACCGTGATCGTCTGGTAATTGGTGCCGAACGAGCTCACGATCTCGCTGTACGCGATCGTTATCTGGTTGGGGCCGGTGACCTTTGCCGACGTTATTTTCGGCGCGATGCCGTCGTCCGGCGTGGCCGAATAGGCGGCCAGGGCGTTGCCGCTCTGATCCTCGATGTTGCCCGTTGCGGCGTACGCGAGGGTAAAGTCCAGAACGGTCTTGTCTGCCAGGTTCCCGTCCAGCGTCAGGGTGGTCGAAGTGGACGTGACCGAGGTCGTTATGACCGAGACGGACGAGGCCGCCGTGGCGGCGCCCTTGTCGGTCCCCGAGACGGTCCAGTCGGTCGGCGCGCCGCCCGAGGACAGCCTGACCGGCTCGCTGAACTCCAAGTCCACCATGTTGCGCGAGGTGTACTTTGCGGAGGATACCGTCGGCGCGATGCCGTCGTCCGGCGTGGCCGAATACGGCGCCAGAGCGTTGCCGTCGTCGTCCTCGATGTTGCCGCCAGAGTACGAGAGCGTAAAGTCCAGGAGGGTCTTGTCCGCCAGGTTTCCGTTGAGCGTGAGCGTCGCCGAAGTGGACGTGACCGACGTGGTGATCACCGAGACGGACGAGGCCCCCGTGGCGGCGCCCTTGTCGGTCCCCGATACCGTCCAGCCGGCCGGCACGGAGCCCGAGGACAGCCTTACAGGCTCGCTGAATGTCAGCGCCACCGAGTTGCGCGCGGTGTACTCTGCCGATACGGTCGGGGACTGCCCGTCCGAGAGGGGCTGCTGTATGACGCCCGCGCCCAGTGCGTTGCCGGTCGCGTCCGTTATGTTGGGCGCGTTTATGGATACAGAGCCCGTCGCGTCGGTGCCGAACGGGTCCCCTCCCCTGAACGATATGGTGTGGGTAGCGGTCGTGCCGCCCAACAGGCCCGACACGGTGCGGGCCTGCCCGCCGACGGCGAGCGACGGATAGTCGGACTGCGCGGCGGTGACCGGCTCGCTGTACTGTATCACCACGCGGTCGGGGCCGTCGACCCTCGCCGACGATACGCTCGGGGGCATGTCCAGCACGACCAGGGCCGTGTACGAGGCAAGGTCGTTGCCCGACTCGTCCCTCACGTCGCCGGTGCCGCCGTCGTAGGCCAGCGTGACGGTCCCCAGCGGATCGTTGAGGTTCCCGCTGAGCCCCAGGGTGGTGCGGGTAGCGGCGGTCGGTATGGGCGGGTTGTCGTTGACCGCGACGGAGGCGGGCCGGCCGGAGCCTCCCAGCGTCCACGTCTCCGAGGGCGCCGTCGAGGTGGCCAGCACCGGCTCGCTGAACACCACGGTGATGGAATTGAGCGTGCCGGCCACGGCCGATTCGATCTCGGGCCTTATGCCGTCCGACGGCTTTTCCGAGTACGGCCCCAGCGCGTTGCCGGCCGCGTCCACTATGTTGCCGTTAGAGTACGAGAGCGTAAAGTCCAGGACGGTCTTGTCGGCCAGGTTCCCGTTGAGCGTGAGCGTCGCCGAAGAGGCCGAGACCTGATCGGTGAGCGGCGCGATGTCGCCCTGGCCGGCGCCGGCGCCCGTCGCGGCGCCCCTGTCGGCGCCCGAGACGGTCCAGCCGGTCGGGGCGCCGGCAGAGGAGAGCTTTACCGGCTCGCCGAACGTCAGGACGACGGAATTGCGCGAGACGTACTCTGCCGAGACTTCCGGCGCGATGCCGTCCGATACGGGGATCTGCCCCCCGGACACCTCGTTGCCGTCGCCGTCCTCCACGTCGCCGCCGGCCGGATCGTACCCCAGCAGGACGCCGTCCGGCTTTGTGTCGGGCAGGTCGCCGCTGAGGTTCAGCAGCAGCGTCGTCGAGCCCCCCGATATGTCCGAGCGCGACAAGACGGTCAGCGAGTTCCAGTCGCCGCCCGATATAGACCAGCCGCCGCCGCCCGAGGTGCCCGTCGCCGTGACGCGCTCGCTGAACGTGACCGTTATCTGGTCGAGGGCAGTGGCCTCCGCCGTGAAGGTGGGCGCGTCTGTTGTGGGCGCGGCGCTTATGGCCACGGTGGCCGACGAGAGGGTCAGCGCGGAGTCTGCCGCGTCTGCTATCGGGGCCTTTTCGGCGTCGTAGACCACCGAGGCGTCCGGCGAGAGGGACGGCAGGCGGCCCTGGAGGGTCAGCACTAGCGATTCGGTGGCAGAAGAGAGCGTGGTGGTCGAAAGCACCGTCAGCGGCAGGTCGTCCTGCACGGAGTCGGGCCCCGAGAGGCTCCACGCCCCGAGCAGCTGCTGCGCGGAGGCCCCGCTCTTTACCGGCTTTGTGAAGTCTATGCGGATAGCGCCCGGGTTCTGGGCCGAGGCCGACGAGATGGACGGCCGCACCTGGGACGGCTCGGATACGTCCCTGCCTGCAGAGGCCGCCGCTGACGGATCCGAGTCGGCGCCCCTCACGGCGCCCGCGTCCAGGTACAGGTGCGGATCGGACATGGCCACGATCGCGGCCGCCGATTCCTCCGAGAGGTGGAACTTTACGGAGTCGCCCCCTTCGGTGCCGGCCCTCAGCTCGGCCGGCGTCGGCGTGATCTGGCCTGCCGCATCCGAGTTGCCGGCCCCGTCGCGCACGTGGAACTTTGACGGGTCTGTCCGGGCGGCCCACAGCCCCTCCGAAAAGGTCACGGTCAGCGTGCCGCCGACGCTTCCGAATACGGGCGCCTCGGAAGAGTCGAGGGCGGGCCCCGTCCCGTCGGGGTTGCGCAGCGGCGCGCTCGCCTCCCCTATGCCGTAGCCGAACAGGTCAGTCACGGCGCTCAGGCCCCCGTCGAGCACCATCGCGAGCACCAGGTCCTTGTGGCTCCCCATGGCCGCAGCCTGCGCGGGCGTCAGCGTTATGGTGACCGCGTCGGAGTCCAAAGTGGTGGCTATGGACGCGTCCGGCGTGCCGTCGGTGCCGTCGTCCAGGTACGTCGGGTTGGCGCTGTCTCCCTGCCTGTAGAACAGCATCTGATCCAGGTCGAAGTTTTCCGGCTCTACCTTTACCTGTTCGGTGAACGTCAGCACGAGCGTGCCGGCGCTGCGCACGGCAGAGACCAGCTGCGGCGGCGTGCTGTCCCCGTACACCCGCGTGAACGCGTTGGCGCTAGATGCCTCCGAGCCGTGCCCGCCCTCCGAGCTGCGCACCGCGCCTGCCTCCAGATCCATGACGGGTATGTCGTTGAGGGACGCGATGCGCCGGCGGTCCGCCTCGTCCAGCTTTACCACCAGCGTCCTGTCGTCCGATCCGGTGACCAGGCTGGACGAAGATAGCGAGATCTTTTGGCCCGGCGCCTCCAGTTTGTACACCTTGAACTTCGAAAGATCCACGCGGGAGGCCGGCGTGGCGTCCACCGCCTCGCTGAAAAAGATCCGCACCAGGCCGGGGCCCAGTTCCAGCACCGAATGCTGCAGCATCGGCGAGGTCGTCACGCGCTTTATCTCGATGTCGTCCCGCGCGGCGATGTCGTTACCGGCCTGGTCGTCGAACGCGCCCGCGGACACGTCCAATTCCGGGTAGGGCGTCGATTCAAACGCGGCTGCAAACTCGGTCTTTTGCGCGTCCGAGAGCGATATCTGCATCTTGGTGTCGTCCGAGGCCGTGATCAGCTCGGCGCCAGACAGCCTGCCGTCGGCGTCGGCGCCCGCCTCCGAGTTCACCGCCAGTCGATCGAGGAACACGTGGGCGGATCCCGTGCGCACGAGCTCGTCGAATGTTATCTCCAGTATGCCCCTGTCCGGGTTGAAGCCGACCTCCCGTATGGCCGGCTTTTTTGTGTCGGCGACGGTGCCCAGCCGTATTATCTGCACGCCGCTGTCCCCGAACGAGGCCACGGCGCCGTAGGCCGTAGTTCCCGACACGAACGTGTCGATGCCGCGCGGATCGGCCAGCCTGACGTCGTCGGCGTCGGTGTCTTCTACGTATCCGCGCTGCGCTATGTAGTGCGGGGCGGTGATCTCAAAGATGCTCGCCCCGCGGCAATGGTGGCCGGTGTTTGATAAAGTCCCGTTGCACGTGAGCGCCGCGTACGCCTTTTCCCCCAGGTGGTACGTATCGACGCTGTACGCAGACGCCGCCCGGGCGCGCGTGTCCCCGGGCTGCCGCGTGTAGTAGTGCGTCGAGATTCCGTTTGTAAAACTGGGAGAAGAGGGATCCGAAACGTCCAAGAGGAACAGGCGCCCAATAGCCTCGGGAACCGCCACTGCCACGTACGTCTTTTCGGCGTTGCCAGTGTGGGAGTTGTTTATGTTGATCGTGCTCAGGCCTCGCACTTTTTGCAGCAGATAGTTAGTGTACGAGCTTGCCCTCTCCGGAAGTGCGGGGTTCGTGATGTCTATGATCTGCAGGCCGCCGAGGCCATCGCCTCTGCCTTGGACGGCGCTCACTACGGCGTACGTCTTTGAGCCGATCTTGAACGTTTCCACGTCGAACGGCCGTGTCAACATGTCGAATGGGGCGCGTTTGCTATCGGCAGAATCGCGCTCTATCCACGAGACCGGCTTTGGGCTTACGGGGTTTGTGACATCCACTATGGAGACGCCTTCCTTTGAGACGTTTTTCAGTTCGTAGTTTGACGCGATCACGGCGTACGTGCGGCCGCCGATCTCGGTCGTGTCGACCCCGATGGGCCCGGTCAGGTTGAACTTGTCCGGGCCGTCGTAGGCGGGATCGCTGTCGCTGTAGGGCTGCCCGCCCAAGATGCCGGCCGCGCGCCGCGGATTCTCCGGGTTCGTCACGTCCAGTATCATGAACGCGCCGAGCCCCTCGCGCTTGGTCGCCGACTCGTACCCGTACTCGCCCTGCGCGGTGACGATGGCGTACGTGCGGCCGCCCCGCTCGAATATGTCGATGTCCCCCACGCCCTTTAGCAGATCGAACTGCGTGTTGTCCGTGTCCACCAGGCCGGCCACCGGGCGCGGGCGCTCCGGGTTAGTCACGTCGATTATCTGCACGCCGCCGCCATCTCCGACTATGCGCCCGGCGTCCTCGTCGAGCGCCTCCTTGTACGAGCCGGCGAACACGTACGTCCTGCCGTTTATCTGCGCCACCGTGGAGCTTCGCGGCGAGCCTAGCGCAAAGTAGCCGCCCGAGTCGTCCGTGATGGCGTCTACTACCGTCAGCGTGGAGCCGCGCCGCGACAGATCCATCTGCACCAGCTGGATGCCGTCGTCGAACATCCCCGTCACTACAGAATACAGCTTGCCGCCTATCACCGCCGTGTCCGCCGATGTGGCTCCGCCCAGCGCGTTGTACCGAGACGCGGTCGAGCACCGCTCGCCGTCGCGGCCGTTGCCAGCGGGCACCGGGCGCGCCGGATCCGTAATGTCTACCAGCTGGAACCCGCCGCCCCCACGATCCTCGTCGTAGCCGGTCGCCGTGATCATGGCGTACGTCTTGTCGGCGCCGGCCACGGTCCTGGAGAAGGTGTGCACGCCGGTGGCCCCGTCGAGCGTCGAGAACCGGCCCTGCCCCCGCCCCGGCGCGTCCGAGCGCGAAGACGTAGCCTGCGGCGAGGCCGGATCCGAAAGGTCGATTATCTGGAAGCCGTCGTCGTCGTAGGAGGCCACGATCGCGTACACTTTTGCGCCGACCGTGACCGTCTCTATTCCGGTCGCCCCGTCCAGCTCCGCAAACGTCCTGTCGCCCGGGTCGAGGTCCCCGTCCAGCACGGCCTTGACCGCCAGCGGATCCTCCGGATTCGAGACGTCTATTATCTGCACGCCGTCGGAGACCTCGGCCGCTATGGCCGCGTACGTTTTCGTGGCGCCGTTCTTCGTTACGGCGAACGTGTCCACAGAAGCTGCCCCCTCCAGCGCCGCGAATGCCGTGCCTGCCGAATCCTGGCCGCGCCGCGTGAACGGATCCCCGGAGGCGTCTACCGACAGCAGTTTGCTGTCGCCGTCGTTGGGCGTCTGCCTCTCCGATATGGGGCTGCGGAATATGCTCCCTTTGGAATAGCCGTACCCGAAGGACGCCTCGAGCCAGTCGTCGGACTTGAGGCCGGGGGTGTCGTTGTCGTTCATCACCAAAAGCCTGCTGGGCGCCGTCTCGATTCTGTCTATCTGGACCGGATGCCCGTTGGCGTCGGTGGTTCTGGCGTTGCCCCGGCTGTCCGTGAGCGACTTCCAAGCGGTCGCGCGGTTTGCAGGATCCGCCCAGTCGGATCCCTTGTCCACTACCAGCACCCACGTGTTTATGGAGACCCCGCCCAGCGGCACCTCGAACTTGGTGTCGTATCCCCGGATGGGCTCGCTCCTCGTCACCGGGATCGGATCCCCTGCACTGTCAAAGTAGGCGAACGGATCGAACGTGGCCTGGCCGTACCCTCCCCTGCCCTGCGCGTAGAGCACCTCCCTGCCCTGCGAGTCGGTCTGCTTTTGCTGGTTGGAATACACGGACCTGAAGTTGGGCGCAGAGGCGGTCCCGTCGGCCGCCACGTTTTCGTTGAACTCCATTATCAGGAATCCGCCCGGGAACAGCGTCGTCTTGCCCGCGTCCGAGGCCACTATGACGTAGTGCTTCGAGTTGACGGTAAAGTAGTCCAGATCTTTGGCGCCGCGCAGCTGCGAAAAGGCTCCCCCTGCCGGATCCAGCGCGTCGTGCCTTACGGTCCTGACCTTTTGAATGTCGGTTATGTTCGTTATGTCGAATATGTCGACGGCGCCGCTGCGGTGAGTCGCGACCAAGGCGAACTTTTTGGAGCCCACATCGGCGATTTCCATGTCGTACGGTACGCCAGAGGTGGCGTGGGAGGACACGGGCGCGGAGTTGTGCGGATCGCCGATGTCTATGAGCTGCAGGCCGTCCTCGGAGCCCGAAGCCACCAAGGCGTACGTCTTTCCGCCCTGCTCTAGCAGCTTTACGTCGCGCGGCCCTCCCAGCGTGGTGAATATGCCCTGCCCGTCGTGCGCCGAAGAGATTGCACTCGGGTTGCCCTGTGAGACGATGGTGTTGAGTGTGAATTCCACGTAAGCCGACGCTTGCGTGACCGTGTTCTTTGTGGATACGGCCCGTATGCTGTTGGGGCCGGCCTTCAGCACCACATCGATGCTCCACGCGCCGGTGGTCGCATGCGCGCTGCCGGTCGCCAGCGCCACGCTCCCGTCGCCGTCACGGTACAGACTCACCGAAGAAGCGGCGGGGGCCGTGCCCCGTATGGTCTGCGTGGCCGCCGTGAACGTGCCCGGCTGAGTGGTGATCACCGTGCCGGGCGGATCGTACCTTATCGTGACGGCGGCCGAAGCTGGCGACGTGTTGCCCGACCTGTCCGTCGCCTTCGCCGTTATGGCGTTGTCTCCGGGGGCGAGGCGCACCGTCTTTGACCACGCGCCGGCCGCATCTGCCATGACCGTGCCGCGCACGGCCTCGCCGCCGATGTACACGGCCATCCTGGAGTTGGCCTCGGCCGTCCCCTTCACGTCGAGGTACGGCGTGGTCTGGAGGCTGGCCGCGTTGGTGACGGCGGGCGCGGGCGGCGCGATGCGGTCGAGGACGCGAACCGTGCCGCCCGGCTCGTTGCCGGCAGAATCGGCCAAGTCGCCCGGGCCCCGGTTGTACGTGAGCAGCAGGTCGGGGTTGCGGTTCGCCAGGTTGGCCGATATAGTCAGGGCCGTCGGGGCGTTCCCCTGCGACGAGATCGTCCGCGTGCCGGCGTCGCTGCCGGACAGCGTCCATGTGCCCGTCGCGTCGCCGCCCATGCGGATGATCTCGCTGAACGTCAGTGTTATGCTGTCGAGCGAGGTCGCGCGCGCCGTGAACGTGGGGCCGATGCCGTCCGATACAGGTATGCCGGAGCTGTCGGCCAGCTTGTTGCCCGCAAGATCCGCGATGTCGCCGGCCGGAATCAGGTTGGGGCCGCACTCGTACTGCGCGAATATGCCCCACCTGGCCGTGTCGCGGATGCACCCCGCGCCGGTCGTCGAATATGCGACTGTTATGCCGTCCGGCGTCGTGTCCGGCAGGTTTCCGTTGAGCGTAAAGACGACGGTGTCGGTCCCGGAATTCAGATTCAGTGAAGTTCCGATGGATATGCGCAGCGTGCCCAGATCCCCGCCGGCCGCGCTCCACCCGGTGCGCGCGTTCTGTGCGGTCTTGACCGGCTCGCTGAACTTTACCGTGATCTCGTTGGGGGCAGTAGCCGTCGCGCTGAGTATGGTGGGCGTAGTGGCCTCTGCCAGCGGAACCGCGAGCGCGAGGGCGGCAGATACGGCGATCGCCGCTACCAGTCGGCTAGGCGTGCCCAAGCGCTACCCCCCCCCCCCCGGAGCGGCCCGCTGCATGCGGGTGCCGAAGCTCGGGCTGGAGCGCGCCCGCTCCCGCGTCATGCCTGCTCATCTAGTGGACGGATTTGTCTGCGGTATTTAAACGAAAAGCGGGCTTCGAGGCGCGGCCAAGCGGGCGGGCCCGGCTACTTCCACGGCAGCAGGTAGTTTATGCCGTACCAGACGAGGCCGCCGGAGAGCGCCATGCCGAGCCACCAGTACCTCACGGGGCGGGGCGGGGCGGGCGCGCTAATAAACCTAGGCGCATGACGTTTATTCCGGCCGGCCCGGCGCGCCGGAGTTGAAGGTGTTGGTGGGCGGATCCAGCACAAAGCTGCTAAAGCTGGCCCGGTTCTGCCAAGAGCTCCGCAAGGCCGGCGTCGGGTGCAGGCTCGTCAGGGACGACGCGGTGTACCGCGCTTTTCCGAGCAGGCGCCCGTCGGACTGGCTGCGCACCAGGTCCAAGTTCAGAAAGCTGGCCTCGCAGTACAAGCCCGACTTTGTGCTGACCGACAGGCCCGGGCATTTCGGCGCGGCCGCGGCGCGCGAAAAGCTGCCCCTGCTCGTGTACCTAAAGGGCGACTGGTGGGAGGAGCGCAGGGCCGACGCGCGGACGCTGTACAGGGCCCCGCACATGAGGCTGGCGCTGTGGCAGTGGCAGAGGATAGGGAAAGAGTGCTTTGCGGGGGCGCGCGCGATACTGGCCGTCTCGAAGTACCTGGCCGGCATAGCGGAGCGCCGCTGCCCGGGCAAGAGGGTCGTGCCCTCGTACATCGGCATCGACACGGAGGGCTGGGACGGGGCCGGCGCCATGGAGCTGCGCCACCCGTGCGTCGGGATGGTGCAGAGCGCGGTGCTGCACGGCAAGACGCGCGGCATGCTCGCGATCGAAGAGGCCGTAAAGTCCATGCCGCGCGTCACGTTTTACTGGGCCGGCGACGGCCCGCACAGGGACATGGTGCTCTCGCGCCTGAAAAAATACCCCAACTTTTGCTGGCTCGGATCGCTCGACTACAGGACGGACTACAAGAGGTTCATGAGATCCATAGACGCGTACTGCCTGCCCAGCGGCCTCGACATGCTGCCGGCGAGCCTGCTCGAGGCGCAGCTTGCATCAAAGCCGGTGATAGCGTCGGGCGTGTGCGGCGTGCCCGAATGCCTCGAGGAGGGCAGGACAGGCCTGCTCGTAAAAGAGGGGGCCGGCTGGCCCGAAAAGATATCGCGCGTCCTGGAGGACGAAAAGCTGCGCCGCTCGATGGGATCGGAGGGCCGCAGGTTCGTGCTGGAAAACTACTCCATGCAGAAGCGGGCAGCCGAGTTTGCGGCCCTGCTCGAAAAGCTCTAGGCCCAGCCAAGGTCGCGGCCGAGCATCCTGTACAGTTTTGAGTTGTGCTCGGCGAACCTGCCCGCGAGCATGCGGCGCGTGGACGGCCTCATGGGGGGATAGATCCCCTCGTTTAGTTTGGGCGGCCCGCCGCCGCAAGGCCCGAGGCCCAGAAACTCGGCCACCCTGCTGGCCACGCCGCCCGGATCCCGGGCCATCTCCTCGAGCGTCTCTACCAGGATGCGGCCCCCGTAGTGCCTCTCCCACCTTTCCAGCTGCTCCGCGTACTCGCCCTTTGCAGCGTACGAGTAGTTTGGCACGTAGAACCACCGCTTTTTCGGATCCGAGCCGACGGCCCTCCTTTCGGCCGATGTGCGCGCCTCTTCGGCCTCGAGCGCGTCCTCGAACGACATGTACTCCATGCCGGCGCGAAGCTGCATCTGGTAGTCCGAGTACGCGCGCTCGGCCGGATCGCGCAGCATCGCTATCACCTTGGCGTCCGGCGCCGACCTGCTCATCCTCTCGGGCGCCAGCGGGTGGAGCAGGTACGTGGTGGTCGCCTCGCCGGTGATGCCCCGCCCGCGGACGGGAAAGTTGTGCCGGTACCACAGATCCCCCAGCTCGTACTTTTGGGCCTCGTCAAAGTAGTGGATCTCTTTTGTCAGCGCCGGCTCCACTCCCGGCTGCGAGCACAGGAACGAGTACAGCGACGTGGTGCCGCACTTTGGCGCCCCGATGATCGCAAAGTCGGGCGCCGGCCGCAGGAACGCGGTGGCCTTGCGGAGCTTGTGCGGGCCGCCCAGCCAGCGCACGCGCGGGTGCCGGTACCGCTTCCAAAAGCGCCCCGCCACCCTGCCGGCCCCCCCGCAGGCCGGGCACGGCCCGCTCACCGCAGCCCCCCCAGGATCTCCAGCAGCCTGCCAGAGACGGCCCCGCTGTCCGCCTCCGAGGCGGCAAACTCGCGGCCGCGCCTGCCCATCTGGCGCGCCCGGCCCGGATCGCCCAGCAGCCCGGATATGGCCCGTATCCATCCCTCCGCGTCGCCGCGCCCGACCAGCAGCCCCGTCTCCCCGTCGCGCATCGTGTCGGGTATGCCACCGGCCGCGGTGGCCACCACGGGCAGCTCCATGGACTGCGCGGCCTTTAGCGAGTACGGCGACATGTCCATGCTGCACGCGAGGCCGTACACGTCCAGCGAGCCCAGGAATTCGCGCACCGGCCCCGGGTACTCGAGCCTGCCGAGCCACTCGAAGTTGGCGCGCCCCCCGATGGCCCGCGCCACCCTGCCAGCGAACCTGCCGTCGCCGGCCCAGTAGAACCGGACGTGCGGCAGCGCGTCTGCCACGCGCGGCATCACCTCGGCCAGCTCGTCCACCTTGCGCCACCTGCGCGCGTCCTGCAGAAATCCGACGGCCGGCCGCCGCAGGCTTTGTCCGCCGCCCCTCCTCCAGTACCCCGCGTCTATGCTGGAGTACATGACCGTCTCGACGCGGCACGACGGGTAGCTCGCCCGTATGGCCGAGGCCATGGCCCCGTTCTCGGCCAGCACCGCAGAGGCGGCCTCGACGCACTCGCGCACGATCCTGCGCCTGCGCGGGCCGGCCAGCCGGGCGCGCGCCGAGCCGCGCTCGGCCGCCTCCAGCCTCGAGTCCAGCTCGTAGTCCCAGAAAAACACGGCGAACGGCACCCCCCTGCCGGCGGCCTGCCTCCACAGCGCGCTCGGGGAGTCTAGCAGCAGCGCGTCGGGCCGCGTCGAATCTATCAGCCTGCCGAGCCGGCCCGCGCGCCGGCCGAGCGGCAGCGCCCCGCGCGCGAAGCCGTCGAGGAACTCGTCGCGGCAGACCGCGGAGCACTCTGCCCCGCGCGCGCGCATGGAAGAGACGAGCGGCTCGAGCTGGGCGCGCTTTGCGCGCGTGTACACGAGGAGGATTCTCATGCGTCGGGGCAGCCGTCGGCGTCCTCGACGCCGTCGTAGTCTTCCGGCTCGGCCGGGCAGGCGTCGAGGTCGTTGAGTATCCCGTCGAGGTCGGTGTCGTGGACGAACCGCGACTGCTCGGGGAACGAGTCGGGGCAGCCGTCCTGATCGAGGTACTTGTTCCACGTCTCGGGGCTGTTGGGGCACGAATCCTCCGAATCGGCAAAGCCGTCCAGGTCCGCGTCGGGGTACCCGGCCGCCTCGGCGCCGTCGGGGATCTGGTCGGGGCAGCCGTCCCAGTCGAGGTACCCGTTGGGCGTCTCCGATCTGGAGGGGCACGCGTCGCGCCTGTCGTCGACGCCGTCGCCGTCGCCGTCCGAGTCGGGCTGCCCGAACCCGGCAAATCCGGACGTTACGGAGTCGGGGCAGCCGTCCGAATCCAAGTAGCGGTTGTACGTCTCGGGTTCGGCGGGGCACCTGTCCGCGTCGTCGCGCACGCCGTCCGAATCAGAGTCGGGCGCGTCGGACGTGCCGTCCGGGCAGCCGTCCGTATCCCGGTAGCCGTTGTACGTCTCGGGCTGCGAGGGGCACGCGTCGCGCCTGTCGAGTATCCCGTCAGAGTCCGAGTCGCCCGGCGTGGCCTCTTCCGAGACGGTGTCGGGGCAGCCGTCCGAATCCAGATACATGTTGAACGTCTCGCCGGCGAGCGGGCAGGCGTCGAGGTCGTCGGCAAAGCCGTCGCCGTCAGAATCGCCCACGAACCCGTACTGGACAGAGTCGGGGCAGCCGTCCGAATCCCGGTAGCCGTTGTAGCGCTCCGGCTCGGTCGGGCACGCGTCGGCCGAATCCGGTATGGCGTCGTAGTCCGAGTCTGCCAGCTGGGTCGCGTCTTTTGCCGGCGTCTCTGGGCAGCCGTCCCGATCGAGGTACCCGTCGATGTTCTCGGCCACGCCGGGGCAAGAGTCGAACCTGTCGATTATGCCGTCGCCGTCAGAATCGGGAAACTCGAAGACGGGGCGGTCCCGGAGCGTGGAATCCGGGCAGCCGTCCGAATCCATGTACCTGTTGTAGGTCTCGGGCTCGTCGGGGCACCGGTCGGCCGAATCTGGTACGGCGTCCGAATCAGAGTCGGCCTCGCCCATACCCGCGTCCGGGCAGCCGTCCGTGTCCTGTATCCCGTTGAACGTCTCTGGCTGCGTGGGGCAGCGGTCGGCCAGGTCGATGTACCCGTCGCCGTCCGAATCCTGCACGCCGCCGCCGGCCCTGCCTGCAAAGTCGGGGCAGCCGTCCGTATCGAGGTACATGTTGTAGGTCTCGGGCGAAAAGAGGCACGCGTCCTGGTCGTCGGGGACGCCGTCGGCGTCAAGATCCCCCACGAACTCGTACTCTGCAGAGTCGGGGCAGCCGTCGGCGTCCTGGTAGCGGTTGTAGTTTTCCGGCTCTTGCGGGCACTCGTCGGAGGCGTCGGGTATCCCGTCGCCGTCTTCGTCCGGTATGCCGTCGCCGTCGCGCGCCGGCGTCTCGGGGCAGCCGTCCCGATCTAGGTAGCCGTCGAAGTTTTCGGCCTCGTCGGGGCACGCGTCTAGCCGGTCGATTATGCCGTCGAGATCAGAGTCCGGAAACTGGAAGGAAGAGCCCCCGCTGGGCGCCGAATCCGGGCAGCCGTCGGCGTCCTGGTAGCGGTTGTACGTTTCCGGTTCGGCGGGGCACCTGTCCGCGTCGTCGCGCACGCCGTCCGAATCAGAGTCGGGCGCGTCGGACGTGCTGTCCGGGCAGCCGTCCGTGTCCCGGTACCCGTTGTACGTCTCCGGGGCAGAGGGGCACGCGTCGCGCACGTCCATCACAGAGTCCCCGTCGGCGTCGGTGTTGGCCGGCCCGCCCGACGGCGAGACGTCCGGGCAGCCGTCCGTGTCCTGGTAGCGGTTGTACGTCTCGCGCACAGTCGGGCACGAATCGAGGTGATCCTGTATCCCGTCGTAGTCGGCGTCGTACCACGGGACGAAGCCTGCCGGGCAGCCGTCTATCGTCCCGTACTGCGGATCGTAGTCTTCCGCCAGGCGCGGGCACAGGTCGGCCGAATCCGGCACCCCGTCCGAATCGATGTCGGGCGCCTGCGCGTACGCGGTCCCCGACCCGACCGCCGCAGCTATGAGCGCCAGCAGGCACGCCGCGCGCGCGCCGTCAGGCATCCGGACACCCGTCCGCGTCCATGTCGCCGTCAAAGTCCTCCGGCTCTAGCGGGCACACGTCCGAATCGTTGACTATTCCGTCGAGGTCGGCGTCGTGCTTGTAGCGGGACTGCTCGGGCACCGTGTCGGGGCATCCGTCCGTATCCTGGTACTTGTTCCACGTCTCGGGCTCGGTCGGGCACGCGTCGTCGGCGTCGTAGAACAGGTCGCCGTCGGTGTCTGTCCTCTGCGGAAAGTCCGGCACCGCGTCGGGGCAGCCGTCGTAGTCGTAGTAGCGGTTGTACGTCTCGGACGCGTCGGGGCAAATGTCGGTCGCGTCGGCCACGCCGTCGCCGTCGGCGTCGTCGATGGATGCGGTCATGTCGGGGCATCCGTCCTGATCCTCTATGCCGTTGTACGTCTCGGCCTCGGTGCGGCACTCGTCCTGGGCGTCGGGTATCCCGTCAGAGTCGGCGTCCGGCGCCGGGGCGCCGGCCAGCGAGTCGGGGCAGCCGTCGGCGTCCTGGTAGCGGTTGTACGTCTCGGGGACCGTCTCGCACTCGTCGGTACCGTCGGGCACGCCGTCGCGGTCGGTGTCCTCGGAGCCGACCCTGTCGGGGCAGCCGTCCGTGTCGAGGAACTGGTTGTACGTCTCGGGCTGCGTCGGGCACAAGTCCAGCAGGTCGCGGATCCCGTCGCCGTCCGAGTCGGCTTCCGTCTGCGAGCCGGCGCGCACGTCGGGGCAGCCGTCCGCATCCATGAACATGTTGTACGTCTCGGCCGCCTCGGGGCACTCGTCGTCGCCGTCGGCTATGCCGTCGGCGTCGGAGTCGCGCTCGGAGGTGTAGCGGGGTATGTCCGGGCAGCCGTCGTCGTCGTCGAGCCCGTTGTAGCGCTCCGGCTCTGTCGGGCACTCGTCGGAGGCGTCAGGTATCCGGTCGCCGTCGGCGTCGAGCGCGCGCGGATCGTCGGGGCAGCCGTCGTAGTCGTAGTAGAGGTTCCACGTCTCGGCCGAATCGGGGCACGCGTCGGCCGCGTCGGCCACGCCGTCGCCGTCCGAATCTTCAATGGGCGCGTCGGGGCAGCCGTCCTGATCCAGGTAGCCGTTGCGCGTCTCGGGCTCGAGCGGGCAGGAATCGGAGAGGTCCGGCACGCCGTCGCCGTCGTTGTCGGCCATCGGCGCCTGCGGGGCCTCGTCGGGGCAGCCGTCCTGATCGTCGAGGCCGTTGTAGCGCTCCGGCGCGAGCGGGCACCGGTCGGACGCGTCGGGTATCCCGTCGCGGTCCGAATCCGCCGAAGCCGTGCCGTCGGGGCAGCCGTCGGCGTCGAGGTACCCGTTGTACGTCTCCGGCTGCGTGGGGCACATGTCGGAGATGTCCAGTATCCGGTCGCCGTCGGTGTCCGGATTCGACCAGGTGCCGCCTGCGGCGTCCGGGCAGCCGTCCTGGTCCGCTATCTTGTTGTACGTCTCGCGCACGGCGGGGCAGCTGTCCGAGCCGTCCGGTATCCCGTCGCGGTCAGAGTCGCGCTCGACCGAGTACGGCGGTATGTCCGGGCAGCCGTCCTCGTCCTCGAAGCCGTTGTGCCTTTCCGGCGCCAGCGGGCACTCGTCGTCGCCGTCGGGTATCCCGTCGCCGTCGCCGTCGAGCGGGCCGGCAGAGGCGGACGGCGCCGCGTCCGGGCAGCCGTCATAGTCGGCGAAGCGGTTCTGGGTCTCCTTGTCGGACGGGCACAGGTCGAACTCGTCGGATATCCCGTCGCCGTCCGAATCCGCCGACTCGGCTGCCGGCCGCCGGTCGGGGCAGCCGTCCTCGTCCAGATACCCGTTGAACGTCTCGGGCACGGCGGGGCAGTCGTCGAGCCGGTCTTCGACGCCGTCGTTGTCGGAGTCCGCAAAGTCGGGCTGCGCCGAGTCGGGGCAGCCGTCGGCGTCGTCCACCCGGTTGTATATCTCGGCGCGCAGCGGGCACTCGTCGATCTGATCCGGCACGCCGTCCCTGTCCGAGTCGGCGCCCGAGGTGAACGCGTCGGGGCAGCCGTCCGTATCCTGTATCCCGTTGAACGTCTCGGGCTGCGTGGGGCACCTGTCGAATATGTCTATGAACCCGTCGGAGTCGCTGTCCGGCTGCGGGGCGCCGGCCGACGGCTGCGCGCTGTCGGGGCAGCCGTCCTCGTCGTCCACGCCGTTGTACGTCTCGCGCACGGCGGGGCACTCGTCGAGGTGATCCTGTATCCCGTCATAGTCCTCGTCGTACCAAGGCACAAAGTCCGACGGGCACCCGTCGTCGGCGTCCGAAAAGTAGTCTTCTGCGAGGTTGGGGCACAGATCCGAACCGTCCGGTATTCCGTCCCTGTCCAAGTCCCCCTCCGCGCCGGCCGAGGCCGATCCGAGCGCGGCTGCCGCGAGCGCCAGCAAACCGAGGGCCTCCAACCGCATCATTATGCGGCCTGTCTGCCAGACGGGCGTTATTAAACCTCGCGTTAAATTGGTCTGCGTTCCGGCGAGTGGCGGCCGGGGAGCCGGCCGGCCGCGCGATCGCTCCCGCCCGGAGGCGATCCCGGGGCGCGCGGGCGCCGGGCCGGCGGCTCGAACAGCCGCTCTGCGAGCTTGCGCATCGCCGCGCCCCGGTGGGAAGCCGAATCCTTGTCCTCCATCTGTGCGAAGGTGAGCTGGCCGCCGCGCGGCACGAATACGGGATCGTAGCCCCACCCCTCGCCGCGCGCCTCGCGCGCTATGGAGCCGGGCGCCGAGACGTTGAGCGACTTTAGCCGCACGCCGGGCCCGCCCGGCCGGTACCAGACCGAGGCGTGGAACCGGGCCAGCCTGCGGCGCCCCTCCAGCAGCCGCAGTATCCCGTCCAGCCCGATCGTCTCGAGCACGTACGAAGAGTACGTGCCCGGAAACCGGTTCAGCGACGCTATCTCCAGCGCGTCGTCCTCGACGAAGAACGGCCCGTCGCAGAGTGGCTCTGCCGAGCGCGCCTTGTGCCCGGCTATCATGCTCGTGCTGTCCGTCTGCAGCTCCGCCAGCGACACCGACAGCATGCGCACGCCCACGCCGAGGCCGCCCAGTATCCTGCGCGCTTCTTCGTACTTGTGCCCGTTGGACGTCACGAACGTGATCTCAAACGACATCGGCGTACCTCCCGCGCGCCTCTATGTCCGAGACCGTGCGCAGCGCCTCGGCGGTCTTTTCGGCGCCCGCGCGCGAGCGGTACCCCGAGACGAACGCGCGCCACGCGCAGTCCATGTCCGCCGCGTGCGCGCTGCCGAGCACCTCCTTGAAGAGGCGCATGTCCACGGCGTGGTCTTCGGGCCTGTGCGTGAACGAGGCCAGCCCGAAATCGACGACGAACAGCAGGCCTTTTGACACGATCAGGTTCGACGTGGTCAGGTCCCCGTGCGCCATGCCGCCCGAATGCAGCGCGGCCGCCATGGCGCCGGCCTGCCGGCACCCGCGCGCGAGCTCTTTCCCGCGCGATCCTGCCAGCGTCGCGCCGCGCAGGCGCTGCATCAGTATCTCGCATCTTTTCTGGTCCACCGCGTACACCAGCGGCGTGCGCACGCCCAGCGAGCGGGCGCGAGCGAGCGCCTGCGCCTCGCGGACGGTGCGCTGGCGGCGCAGGCGCGCGTCGAGCTCGGGGTGCCTGTACTTTTTCCGGGGGCGCGCCTTTAGCAGCGCGGGCCTTCCGTCCCACATGGCCTCGTGCAGATCCGCCTCGGCGCCGCGCCGGTACACGGGGCGCGCCGGGGCGCGGCCATATATTACGACAGCGATCGGGCCCGCGCGCCCGCGGCGAATCTTTTCCGCCCCGGGGCGTTTTCGCAAAGCGGCGCGCGGGCCTATTCGGGCCGGTCCATCTGCCCGTACCTGTCCAAAAAGATCCGCTCGGCGCGCTCGCGCTCGGACTGCAGGCTCTCCTGGAGCCGCTCCATCCTGTCGATGGCCGCGTGGACCGACTGCTCCGATTCTTCAAAGCCCTCGTGCCAGCCCTGCCTCCCGAGGTTCATCCTCTCGAGGACCGCCTTGGCCAGCTCTATCTGCTCCTCCAGCATGCCGGCGAATTCGGGGTCCGACCTGTCGTAGCCCTGCATGGGGGTCCCGCGGTACGTGTACATCGACTCGTCTATGCTGTGGAACAGCGACGAAATGTTGCGCAGCGGCTCGTATAGGCCGCCCGGCGAGAGCCGGTACAACGCGCCGTCCTCGCCGGCCATGACCTCGACGTTGTTGGAGCCCTCCGCTATGGGGTGCAGTACCAGGGAGCCCCCGTTGACGGCCACGCCGGGCACCGGGTTCATGGATTCGCCGGTTATCCGCAGGCCGTGGTTGAAGTAGTTCTGCCACGAGTTGCGCTGCGAATCCCACACGTCGGTGCCCACGATGTCGAATTCCAGCGGGGCGCGGAACGAGTGGTTTACTGTCACGGACAGGCACTCCAGGGCCGAGCCGGCGGCGCACTCGACCACCTCGTGCGAGGCCGACGGGGAATCGCCTATGGCGTTCTCCGGGTCTATGACCGAAAGGGCGCCGGTGCCGTCGTGCAGAATGTCGTAGTTTATGACGGCCTTGCTCTCCGATATGACCTCGCCGGAGCGCAGGCCGAACGCTATCGAGACGCGCTGTACGTTCTGCGGCCCCTCGTTCTCGTATATCTTTAGGGAGACGGTGTTTTGCTTTCCCACCTCGGATTCGATGAGCGGGTACGGGGTGAAAAAGTATTCCACGTCCGAGGCAAGGCCGTTGTAGGCAAAGCCGCCGTCCACCAGCCTGGCCCCGTACGCGTCGTAGCCGAGCGTCGGCGGGGTGCAGTCGTCGCATTCCGAGCCGCCCGAGACGCGGTAGGCCACGCCGAACACCGAAAAGTGCAGCGTCCAGACCGAGTCTTCCGAGACGCACGCGAGCGGATCGTAGGTCTCCGGCGGCCACAGGTCCGGCGCCTCCTGCAGCAGGGGCACGGCGCCCCCGTAGCCTTCGGCGCACGCGGGTATCGGCAGCACGTCTCCTGCCGCGTTTACGGTAAAGACCAGCCCCGAGAGCGGCACGTCGAATTCGATGCGGACCGGCTTGCTGAACGCTATATCGGATACGGGGCTGCCCACCAGCACCGCGGTCGCCGGGTTGCGCAATTCCGGGTACGCGTCCAGCGCGGGCGAGCCTGACGGCACCTCGTAGTCGGACGGGGAGACCAGCACCGCCGCCTCCAGGCTGACGTCTGCCACAGTCAGCCCGGCAAGGCCTCCCACCTCTGTCCCGGCCTGGAAGAACAGGTCGGGCAGGCCCGGCTCGCGCGTGATCACGCTGAGCGGGTTTTCCAACTCGGCCGTCCGGCCGCCGGCGGACAGCACCCTCGGGTCGGTGGCCGAGGCCGAAGACAGATCCAGCGCCGGCTCTATGCCGGCCGGAACGGTGACGGTCCGCAGGGTGGTGCCCTTTGCTATCGGCAGCACGCCGGTCGGGCCCGGCGAGGCCGCATCCGAGGACGCGCCTGCGCTGACCGGGCCCGACGGGCCGGGGTTGCCGGCGATGTCGCGCACTGCCAGGCCGCGCAGTATTGCGGACGGGGGCACCTCTCCCGCGCCGTCCCAGTACACCAGTATAGTTTCGCTGCCCGACCCGGAGACCGATGCCGCATACGTGACGGAGCTGACCTCGACCGAGGCGCCCGAGGCGCCGGCCAGCACGGGCTCGGAGTACCGGATCGTGGCCGAATCCGTGCCGCTCGCCGAGGCCGAGAGTATCTCCGGCGGCACCGTGTCCACCGAGACGTTGGGGCCGGTCAGATCCCTCTCCGTGAACGAGGCCGGCGTGCCGGTCCTCGATTCTACTGTCAGCGAGACGGACAGCGGGCCCTGTGGCGAGCCGGGCGGCACGGCGTACGAGGCCGTGAAGCCGTTCTCGGCAGGCATCACGGGTACCGAGTCCCCGTTTATCGACAGCGCCGGGTTTTGCACCTGTTCGGTCGCCCTGAACGATATAGATATCTGCTCGCCTGCCACGGCCAGGCCGCCCGAGGCCGACACCGTGAATTGGGATATCGCGACGCGCACGATGTTGTTCACCGACTGCACGGATCCCGAGTTTTGCGTATTGCCGAACAGGTCCGAGACGGGGCCGGCCAGCGAGACTGTCGGCGCGGAGCGCTCGTCGTATTCCGCGTCCAGTTTCAGCGTTACGGTCCCGCGCTCTTCCGATGCGGATACGGGCACCAGGCCGCCCACGTCAAAGTCCGACGGCGCCACCGTCGAGCCGTCCAGATCCTCGTGGAATATGGCGAGCACCGTGTCCGGCGATATCACGCTGGCAGAGACCAGCCTCGGAGGCGAGTCGTCTCCGATGGCAAGCTCTACGTCGGCCTGCGGGGCCGCGTTGCCCGACGTGTCCTCGAACTGCGCGCCGCGCGTCTCGAGGCGCAGGCTGGCAGATATGCTGTCCAGCACCGCGTTCAGCGTGGACCGATCCACCTGCACGCGCACCTTGACCCCGTCCAAAGACACCGTGCCCGAGACGGGGATCTCTTGCGCGCCGCCCGTGACGCGGACGTGCGGGAGCTGCGCGCTAAACGCCGATGCGTCCATGGTCTCGTCGAATTCGAGCACTAGGACGGAGGTGTCTGTGTTGAGCGCGGCGGTGACCAGCCCCGGCCTGTCGTCGTCAGGCACCGTCCGCAGCGGCAGCGTGGCCGGCGCGCTGCCCGTCCCCGAGACGTCCCGAAACGCGCCCGCGCCCAATACCAGCGAGGGCGAGGGCTGCCCTATGGCGGCCTGCCTCTGCTGCTCGGTGAGCGTGACCGTCGCCGTGGAGCCCGATACCGAGACTTGGGCTCCGGCCAGGGAGCCGGATATGGAGAGCGGCGACGGATCCGCGGCCGGGCCCAGGTTCTCGTCGAACGATATTACCAAGATGCCGGTGCCCAGATCCAGGAAAGCCGAGCCGGCGACGGGCGGCACCGCGTCTGCCGTCGCCGACACCCGCACGTCGGCCGCCTCCGAGGAGAGCCCGGCGCCGTCGGCCGCCGCGCCGGCGTCCATGCGCAGCGACGGGGTCTCGAAGGCGACGGCCTGCTGGCGCTGCGCCTCGGAGAGGGTGAACGAAAGCACCGTTCCGGATGCGGACGGCAGCGGTATGCCGCCGGCCGAGCCGGACTCGCGCAGGTGCAGGCCGGAGGTAACCGTCACCCGCTCGGTGAACGTGACGGTCAACACCCCGGTGCCCTCGTTGAGCGCCGCGCCGTCTATGCGGGGTTTGAGGCCGTCCGATACCGGCACGGTCTGATCTGTCATCTGCTTGCCCGCCGAGTCTGCTATGTCGCCCACGCTGGCGTTGTACGAAATGGAGAGATCCGGCGCCGTGTCGGGCAAGTTCCCCGAGAGCGCCAGAATTACCGTGTCCGACGAGATTCCCGGGTACCCCGAGACGGACAGCCCCGTCGCGTCCGTCCCGGAAAGCGTCCAAGTGGTGCCCGCGTCGGTGGCAGAGCCCGCCGAATTCCGGGTGAGCGTGACCGTTATGGAATTGTCGGTTCCTGCCACAGCCGAGTCGATGCTCGGGCGCTGCTCGTCCGAGACGGCAGCGTTCGAGACCGAGGCCAGCACGTTGCCGGCCGAATCCGAGACGGTGCCGGCCGCCGAGTACGATATCTTTAGATCCGCCACGTTGGCCGCAAAGTCCGCGCCGACCGCGATCGTCATCGTGCCCGAGTTGGACAGGGCAGAGACCGACGATACGGCCTGCGCGTCGGCGCCCGAGAGCGTCCAGTGCGATTTGTCGTTGTCCGAGCTGCTCACCTGCTCGCTGAACGCGACCAGTACCGTCCGGGAGTCGGTGACGCCGGCCGAGAACGTGGGCGCCTGGCCGTCCGTCAAATTCCGCTGCACCGAAGACGTGCCCAGGTTCAGGACGCCGTCGGATATTTTCGACTGGTCTATCGTCAGGGTGCCGGCGGCCCCGGTTCCGGCCGCCGGGCCGCCGAAGACCAGCACGTGCGCGGCGGCCGAGGTCTGGGTGTACGAGGTTATGGAGCGGGCCGTGCCCACGGTCAGGCCCGAGTACGCCCCTGCCGACGCGGTGACCGGCTCGCTGTACGTTATCGTGGCCCGGTTGGGCCCGGTTATTTTCGCCGAGGAGATCGTCGGGGGCAGGTTCTGCGAGACCGACACGGACTGGGCGGCGAGGGCGTTGCTAGAGCCGTCCCGGATATCCCCTGCGCTCGCTACGTAGGCGAGTTCTACGACGCCGATCGGCGTGCTGAGGTTGCCGCTCAGCGTCAGCACGGTGCTGGAGGACGATATGGCCGGGTTGCCGCTGACCGTCACGCCGGCGGGCAGCCCGGAGCCCGAGAGCTGCCAGGTGGCCGAGGCGCCCGTGGAAGTGGCGCTGACCGCCTCGCTGAATGTGACGGTGATCTCGTTGAGAGCTCGCGACTCTGCCGAGACTATCGTGGGGGCGATGCCGTCCGACGGGCTAGCAGAGTAGGAGGCGAGCGCGTTGCCGCCGACGTCCTCGAGGTTGCCGCTTGACGCGTACGAGAGCGTGAAATCAAGATTGGTCTTGTCCGCCAAGTTGTTGTCGAGCGTAAGCGTTGCCGTCGGGGCGGAATCCGAAGTCGGAAATCCGGCCGCCGCCGAGGCCCCCGTCGCGTCGCCCCTGTCGGTGCCCGAGACGTGCCAGCCGGACGGCACGGAACCGGAGGCGAGCCGGACCGGCTCGCTGAACGTGACTTCCACCGAGGTGCGCGAGACGTATTTCGAAGACGAGACCGTCGGCGCGACGCCGTCCGACACGGTGGCGGTCGCCGGCTCCATGGCGTTGGACGAGGGATCCTGTATCGTTCCGGATCCCGAGCCGGCATCGCCTGGCACGTCGGTACCCGACGTCTCGTAGCGCAGTACCACGCCGTCGGGCCTGGTGTCTGCCAAGTCGGAGCTGAGCGTCAGTACCACGGAGCTGCCCTCCGATACGGGGGTGCTCGAGTCGACCGTGTGGCTGGGCGCGTCGGTGCCCGATATGGACCAGCCTTGGCCGGTCTCGTCCGATACCGAGAGGTCTTCGCTGAACGTGACCGTTATCTCGTCGGGGGCCGTCGCCTTTGCGGTGAAGGTCGGGGCTATGCCGTCGCCTGCCGCAGTCGCCGGACGGGCCGCAAGGGCGTTGCCCGCCATGTCCTCTATGTTGCCGCCCGAGTACGCCACGTTGATCCTCGGCTTGGTGCTGTCCGCGATGTCGCCGTCCAGCGTCAGTGTTGCAGAATAGGCGACGCTGCCCGTCGTGATTCCCGATATGGACGATACCTGCCTGCTTTCCGCGTCGGCGCCCGATATCGTCCAGCCGAACGGCGCCGTGCCTGTATTTGCCAGCCCGACGCGCTCGGAAAACTGCACTTCTATGGTATTGCGCGAGGCGACCGTGGCGGACGAGACGGACGGGGCCGTCGCGTCCTTTGCTACGTCCATGGTGGCCGCCTCCGTCTCCCGGGACGGCCCGGCGCTGAAAGCTGCGGACTGGAGCACCAGTTCGGGCTGCGTCATGGACTGGACGCCGTCCAGATTCGTTCCCAGATCCACCAGTATCGTAGAATCGGAGGCGCCGGCCGTCAGGGTGGAGTTTGCCAGCTCCACCACGGGCGACGTGGTGCCCTTTTCGCGCACCGACGCCTTTGTCAGGTCGGACAGCTCCACGTCCATGTCCACGTCGAAACCCAGCACCAGCATGCCGTCGCCGATCCGGGCCGACTGCAGCTGGGGTATAGATATCTCCTGGTACCCCACCGTCTTTTCGTACACGTACCCCGCGCCGGAGCCTACGTGACCGCAGGTGACGCCAGCAGTGCAGCTCCACGAAGACGGATGGTATTCGACGCGCACCGTCGTGTCCTTCGTCCTGTCCAATACCGAGACGTCGAACGCGGCGGTCGCGATCAGCGTGTTGAACGGGTGCGTGCCGCCTACAAGCGCGGTGCTGCCGGACTCCCGCTTGTCGGCCACCACCGCCCCGTCCTGTATGAGGAATACGTGCCCCGTCCAGGCGCTGGAGCCCGGACGCGACTGGTACCCCTCGCCGCTCTCGCCGTCGTCGGCCGTCACCGCGAACCGGTCGTTGGCGCCCAGCGCCGCGGTGAAGGACTTGCGGGGCTCAAAGCTCGTCAGCGAGGTGCTGGTGCTGGTCCTGTACTCTACGCTGTACATGCCGGCGGCGTTGGAGGCGCCGCCCGGCTCTTCCCACGCGCCCGCGCGCGCCTCCATCCTGTACCCCGAGACCAGCCTGATTATCCCGTCGAACTCGTTCTCTATATCGGTAAGGGACGATTGCCCGGTGGCGTTATTTTTTATGCCGATGGTGACATCGTTGCCCGAAAAAGTCGGGGCCAGCGACAGGTCCACCGAGCCGCGCGTCTTTTGCGGGGTGCTGTTGGTCACGAATATCTTGGTGGGATCGAAACTGGCCTGGTCGACGGGCCCGTCGAACGACAGTACGAGCCGCGGGTTGTCGAACTGCATGTCCAGTACCGCCGAGGAAATGTCCGACGTCTGGCCGTCGGCCAAGTTGCGCGAAAGGGACGCGCTGGTGCCCAGCGCGTTGCCTGCCGCGTCCTGTATCTGCGTGGCGTCCAGCGTCACGGAGCCGGTCGCGTCCGAGCCGGCAGCCGCCCCGGAGAACGTCAGGGTGTGCGTGTCGGTGGTGCCGCCGGACAGCGTCGATATGGTGCGCGCGGTCCCTACCAAGGCGGACGCATAGTCGGACTGGGCCGCCGTGACCGCCTCGCTGTACGTTATGGTTATCTCGTTGGGGCCCGTTATCCGGGCGGACGTTATCTCGGGCTTTATGCCGTCCGATACCGCGATGTTCGAGCGCGCTGCCAGCGCGTTGTTCGAGGTGTCCGCGACCGCCCCGGAGCCCGAGCCGGCGTCGGATCCCACGTCCGTGCCAGATATTTCGTAGCGCAGCGCGATGTCCGGATTCGTGTCGGGCAGGTTCCCCGAGAGCGTCAATACCACCTCGGTCGCGCCCGACGAGATGTCCGAGTTTTGGGTCACATGCAGAGTTCCCGCGTCGGTCCCCGATACGGACCAGCCCTCGCCGCCCGTGTGTGTTGTCTTGGCCTTTTCGCTGAAAGTCACCGTTATCTTGTTCAGCGCCGTAGCCTCTGCGGACACGATCGTGGGGGCCACGCCGTCGGGCGTGAGGCCGATCACCGTGCCGTCCGTGTTTGCCGCGATGGCGTTGGGCGGCACGCCGCTGTTTGTCATAGTTATGGCGTCGTTTATGGCGCCGGCCGCGACGTACAGGTGCGGGGCGGTCATGGCGATGGCGCCCTGCCTGCTGTCCTCGGTCAGCTCGAACTTGAACTCGGCGCCGTCCTGCTGCCCCGACTGGATCTCCGCGGTGGACAGTACTACCTCGCCTGCGAGGTTGTCCGTCGCGCTGGCGCCGTCGCGCAGCTCGAACTGCGCGCCGTTCGCGCTGGAGACGTCGACGGTCTCGTCGAACGTGATGGTCAATATTCCGGTGCCCTCGTCTAGCGCTACAGAAGAGACCTCCGGGGGCGAGGTGTCGAAGGTCTGGTCCATGTCGGTGCCGTCCGCGTCGGCATCGTTGGCGTTGGGCGCCCTGCCGCTGTTGGCCATCGTTATGGCGTCGTTTATGGCGCCGGCCACCGCGTACAGGTGCGGATCGGCCAAGGCGATGACGCCCTGGCGGCTGGTCTCGCTGAGCTTGAACTTTAGCTCCAGCCCGTCCGACTGCCCCGGCTGGATCTCCGCGGTGGACAGTACTACCTCGCCGGCGAGGTTGTCCGTCGCGCTTGCGCCGTCGCGTATCTCGAACTTTGCTCCGTCCGCGCTGGAGACGTCGACGGTCTCGTCGAACGTGACGGTCAGTATTCCGGTATCCTCGTGCATGTCCGCAGACGAGACTGACGGGGCGTCGTCGTCGAAGGTCTGCGAGATGTCGGTGCCGGCGGCCTTTGCAGCTATGGAGTTGGCCGTCGGCGTGGCCGTGTCGGTTATGGCGCCGGCGGCGATGTACATGTGCGGATCGCTCAAAGATATGACGGCCTGTCGGCTCGTCTCGTTTAGAACGAACTTGAACGCGGTGCCGTCCGACTGGCCCGACTGGATCTCGGCCGTGGACAGGGTCACCTCGCCGGCGGAGCCGTCGGCCGCGCTGGCGCCCCCGCGTATCTCGAACTGCGTGCCGTCGCTGGCGCTCGACACGTCTACTGTCTCGCTGAACGTGAGCGTCAGTATCCCGGTGCCCTCGTCGAGCGCGGCCGACGAGAGTGTAGGCGCGGTGGTGTCGTTTGTGGTCGACACGGCCTTGGTCACGGCGTGGAGCGGGTTGCTACTCATATCCCGTATCGCATCGACTATGACAAACCTGACGTGCAGGTCGGCGTACCCGGCCGCGGCCGTCCGCTGCCCCGAGGTCAGCGTTACCGTTATGGACACGCCGTCGACAGACTGGACGGTCGCCCCGCTCAGCGCGGTGCCGCCCGAGGCGGCGGCGCCGTCTTGCAGGCGCACGTGCTGAAGGCGGAGGCTCGAAGCGTCCATAGCCTCGTTGAACGTGAGTGTCAGGACGCCGGTTGCGTCGTCGAGCGAGGCCGAGACGAGCGTGGGCGGCGTCCCGTCAAGGGTTCGCGTGTCCACCGTCCGGGTATCGGCGGGGTTGTTACCGCCCAGGCCGCTGACCGCCCCGGACGGCAGGCGCACGACGTTCAGCGCGGTCGCCTGAGCCAGCCCCTTTTGGCGCTGCGCATCCGTCAGGGTGAAGATCAGATTTTTGCCGGAGACGGTGGCGTCTGCCACCGAAAGCCGCACGTGCGTGGCCGCGTTGTACGTGGCCCCGACGCTGTCGAGCATGTCGATGCTGCCGGCGCCCCGCGTCACGTCGTAGGAGAACGTTATCGTCACGACGCCCGGATTGGGGTTGAAGTTGAAATGCGTGTGGGTTACGCGCGGGGGCTCGATGGTCAGGGGCACTGACTGCGCCGCGTTCGAGAGGCCCGAGACGGTGGCCGCGTTGGCCTCGGCGTACATCGTCGGCGTGTTCATGGCCGCCACCCGCGCGTACTCGGCGGCCGTCAGCTTTGCAGAGTGTGTGACCGCCGTGCCGGACAGCGTCAGATGTACGTCGGTGCCCGGCGTGAACGCGTCGTCCCCGGCGGGCCCCACGTACACCCTGCCCGGGATAGGCGGCGCGGCGACCCGCTCGCTGAACGTGGCCGACAGCGTCAGGCTCGACGGCGCCAAGTGGGCGGAGGCAAGCCGCGGCGAGAGGACCACGTCCTGCCCCGAGGTCAGCGCGTCGTTGCCTGTGCCGCCCGAATCGACTGCCGCCGAGGCGCCCAGGTACACGTACGGGCTGGACATGGCGTTGATCTTGGTCAGGGCGCTCGAAGCCCACGTGAACGTGAGCGCGGAGCCGGATGCTGAGACCGCGCTGTGGCTTGCGGCCACCCGCACGTCCGTCGCGGCGTCGTGCGCGGCGCCGGGGCCGTCGCGTATGTCGATGTTGCCGGTCCCCTTCGTGACGGACTTGTCGAACGTGAGCACGGCCGCCCCCGAGGCCCGGTCTATCGTGGCGGCCGACAGGCGCGGGGGCGGCTCGCCGACCGTCAGCGACACGACCGCCTTGCCGTTGGCCGCGCCCTCCGAGTCTTTGACGGCCCCGGCCTCGAGGTGCAGGTGCGGCGTCTGCATGGCCTGCACCTTTGCCACCCCGCCCGACGTGAGCGTCGAGGTGCCGACCGTGCCGGATATGGCCAGGACGCCGGCCACGTCGGTGGCCAGGTCGTAGTCGCCCGAGGCGCTTCCGCGTATGTAGAACGCGCCGTTCTCCCTCGTGACCGCCTCGTCGAACGTGACCGACAGGGCGCGCGTGGAGGGTAAAAGATCCGCCACGGTGGGCCGCGGCAGGAAGTTTATCGCCTTTTGCATGACGGCGTTGTCCTGTTGCACAGTAGAGCTGAAATTGTTGTTCACGCCAGAAAACGCCTTGGCGTCGACGTGCAGGTGCGGGTGCGCGTACGCGACGACCGTGTTGACCTGGGTCGAGGTGAGAACGAACCGTATCTCGTGCGGAGGCCAGCGGTGCACGCTGGGGGTGTTGTCGTCCTTGTTCATGGTGATGCCCCCGGTCGAGGCCGTCGAGCCGTCGCGTATGTGGAATTTTGTGGAGTTGTCTCCGTGCGTGTTGTATAGGTTGTCAGGAAAACTGGCGCCGTTGAGGTAATTCCCATAAGTCAGGGCCTCGTCCGCGACTATGGACAGCACCCCGCTTGCCCTGTCCAGCGTGAGGGTGACGATCTCCGGCTTGGCGTCGTCGTGTGATACCGGCACACGCGGCCCGTGCCGCCCGTCCTGGCCGGGCACTCCGTACTGCGGGAGGGCCGTCTGGGTGTCTGCTGACCGCAGCGCCGAGCCGTCTATGTAAAGGGACATAGCACCTGCGGTAATCCTGCGTATGATTTCTCCGGCATACGGCAGATAGTACACCTTTACCGTGTTCCCTTCGAATTCCATGGAAGAGCCGGTCGCGCTGCGGATTTCGCTGGAGGAAGAGTAGCCCCTCTTGAGCACTATCTTGCCCAGCGCGTCCTCTTCGCTGGTCTGCCATTCCATCGGGGTGTTGAGGGTTATGGTCAGGACGCCGGCCCACGTGCCGTCGTTGTTGGTGTCCAAGGCCACGCTGGACACCGAAGGCGTCGTGGCGTGCGCCTCCGATACGGCGCCGGCCGCCGCCAAGCAGAGGACCGCCGCCGCAAGCGATCCCGCGCACAGCCTGCTTTGCATCTCGCCCCCCCCCCCCGGCTCTTATAACCATAACCGTCGCGGGTTAAATATCCGCTAGGCCGCGCCGGGCCGCAAGTACGCGCGGGGCCGCAGATTCCCGTCAACGCCGCCCGCGTGAAGAGATCGGCGCCCGCGCCGGGCCGGGGCGCGCATCACCTGCGCCCGAGCATCGCAAGCAGCAGCGCCTTTTGCGCGTGCAGCCGGTACTCGGCCTCGTCCCAGACCGCCGAGCGAGGGCCGTCTATGACCGAGGCGTCCACCTCTACCCCGCGCTTCGCCGGCAGGCAGTGCAGGAACACCGAGTCGCCGGCCGACGCATTCATGAGGGCCTCGGTGACGCGGTACTTTGGGGACAGTTTCTTGATCCTGCCCGTCCCGCCGTGCATGGAACTGAACGTGTCGGTGGCCACCACGTCGGCCCCCGCCGCCGCCTCGGCCGGATCGCGCAACAGTTCCACGGCGCCGCCGGCCGCCTCGACCACCCCGCCGTCCGGCTCGAGGCCCGCCGGCGTGGCCACCCGCATCCGGGATCCGGCCAGCGCGCACGCCTCTATGAGTGAGTTGCACACGTTGGAGCCGTCCCCTATCCAGGCGATCTCGAGCTTGTCCGTCCTGCCCTTGCGGTCCAGCATGGTGGCAAAGTCGGCCAGCGCCTGGCACGGGTGGTGCGTGTTGGACAGGCCGTTGATGACCGGCACCGAAGAGTGGCGGGCCAGCTCCTCGACCTCCGAGTGCGCATAGACGCGCGCCATGATGCAGTCTACGTACCGCGAGAGCGTCCGGGCGGTGTCGGCCGCCGACTCTCCGCGCGATGTCTGCATGGATTGCTGATCCAGGTTGAGCGCGTGCCCTCCGAGCTGCGCCATGCCGGCCTCGAAGCTTGCCCGCGTGCGCGTGGACGGCTTGCAGAAGATCATCGCCATCGTCTTTCCCTTCAGCGGCTGCCCGCGCGCGCCGCGCTTTTTAATCGAGACGGCCCGCCTCACCAGGTAGGAGAACTCTTTCCTGCCCAGATCCGAGACAGCCAGAAAGTCCTTCATTTGAAGAACCTCGAAAACCCGCGCTTTTTCTTTGAACCGGGCCGCCCCTGCGCTATCCACTCCCTGATGCGCTCGGCCGCCGCGGCCGCCTCGGAGTCGGACTCGGGAGGCGGCATGTCGTGCAGCTTTGCGTATTCGGAAATGTCCGCGTCCTCGATGCCGGCGAACGGATCGGATTCTGCCTGCTCTGCCCGCGGTTCCGGCGCAGGTTTCGGTTCGGGTTCGGGCGCCTCTGCGGGTTCCGCACGCGGTTCCGCGGGCCCGGGCTCTGCCGGTTCCGGCGGCGCTGGTTCCGGCGCAGGTTTCGGTTCGGGTTCGGGTGCCTCTGCGGGTTCCGCACGCGGTTCCGCGGGCCCGGGCGCCGGATCGATCGCCGGGGAGGCCTGCGATCCGAAGACGGCCTCCATGAACAGGTCCTTGTCGAACGGCCTCAGGTCGCCGTACTCCTGCCCCGTGCCGACGAATATGACCGGCCTGCCGGTAGCGTGCGCTATCGAGAGCGCCGCGCCGCCGCGCGCGTCCGCGTCGGCCTTTGTGAGCATGGCCGCGTCGAACTCGGTGTGCCTGTAGAACTCGCCCGCCTGGCTGAGCGTGTCGTTGCCGGCCAGCGAGTCGCCGACGAATATCTTGAGGTCCGGCTTGACCACGCGCGTTATCTTGGATATCTGCTCCATGAGGTTGGAGCTTGTCTGCATGCGGCCGGCCGTGTCCACCAGGACGCAGTCGGTGCCGTGCGACTTCGCGTACAGGACCGCGTCGCGCGCCACCGCGGCCGGATCCGATCCGTAGTTCTGCGCCACTATCTTGACGTTGAGCCTCTTTGCGTGCTCTTTGAGCTGCTCGATGGCCCCCGCGCGGAACGTGTCGGCGGCGGCTATGACCACCGAGTGCCCCGAGGCGCGCAGCATGTGGGCCACTTTGGCCAGCGTGGTGGTCTTGCCCGTGCCGTTTATGCCGACGAACACGACCACGCACGGCCCCTCCGAGCCGGACACCCGGGACAGCAGGTCCACGCTCCCGGCGCCGTCGAGCACCGACGAGACGGCCCCGACCAGCGCGGCGCGTATGGCCTCCTGCGCCGACTTTTTCTCCACCACGGCGCCCACCAAGCTTTCGCGCGCGCGCCCGCGTATGGCAGAGGCCACCTCCACCGAGACGTCCGACTGCAAAAGCGCCATCTCCAGCTCCTCGAGCGCCCCGTCCACCTCGCCGGCCCCCAGCGCCCGCTCGCCGAGGCGCTTCGAGGCGGCAGAGAACGCCCCCTTTAGCCGCTCAAACATTCCCGCCCGCCTGCATCTTGCTTGCAAGCGCGTCTAGCTCGGCGCGCGCCCTCTCCAGGCGCTGCCGCGTCTCCCCCAGCCTGGCCGACGCCTGGGCGGCGGCGGCCTCCAGTTCCTTGGAGCGCGCCTCCAGGTACAGCATCGCCTGGTCGCGGCCCTTTTCGACCGCCACGCCCGAGCCCACAGAGACCACCACGGCGCTGTCCGGCTCCACCCGGGCCCGGACGAAGACGCCGGCGCCGACCGGCATGAGAGCCTCGCCCGAGGCCGCCCGCACGGCCTCGATGGCCGCGTGCGTGTTGCGCATGGCCCCGTCGATGGCGGCCAAGTGCTGCGACAGGGCCTGCTCGGCGCCGGCCAGCTGCTCGGCCTCTGCCACCAAGCGCATGCCTTGCTCCTGGCTCATGGCCCGCCGGCCCCGCGCGGCGGTTATAAACCGTGTTTCGGCGTCGGCAGTTAACCCAAAAGTTCCGCCGACGGGCGGACGGTTTCCGATCGCGAATCGGCCAAAACTGGGCAAAACGGCGGCAGCATCCAAAAGACTGGCGCGTCCAGCTCTGTCCTGCGCGCGGCCCGAGCCGGCCGGCGCCGGCGCCTGCGCCCGGATCCGGGAGGCGGCGCGGACCGGGCCACGGGGGGGCGCAGCGTCCCCGCCCGCCCCGGGCCGTCTTGTCGGATCAGCCGGGCGGCCCGGGTCCGGACTGCAGTACGAACAGCATCGCCGGCTCCGGTCCCTGCACGGAGCAACCCCAGGCGGCCCACGGCCTCGGTGAACCCGTCCATCATCCGTTCATGTGTGGGACGATCGTCCCTGCGAGCTCGTCCCGGGCGGTTCCTTTCCATTCCTGTTGAGGCGTCGTCCAGGGACGGCCGTTTTTGGATCTTTCGGTGGGCCCTGCCGGCGATCGCTTTTCCGGCCTTGGCAAGGTGCTTTTGGGTTAACTGGGCGGCTGCCGCTCCCCGCGCGCGGGCCCCTGCGCGGGCGCGGAACTTGCAAAAAAGAAAAGGCCGGCCTAGCGGGCCTTTGAGAACCTGGATTCTACCTCGTCCCAGTTTACGGTGTTCCACCACGCCGCGACGTAGTCGGGGCGCCGGTTCTGGTACTTTAGGTAGTAGGCGTGCTCCCACACGTCGCAGCCGAGCAGCGGCACGAGGCCCTCGGTGCGCGGGCTGGTCTGGTTCGGCATCGACTTGTAGGCCACCTTGGAGGAGGACGGATCGTAGACGAGCCACCCCCACCCGCTACCCTGGATGACGGCGGTAGTCGACGAGAACTTTTCCTTGAACTGGTCGAACCCCCCGAACGCCGACGATATGGCGTCGGCGACGGATCCCCCGGGGGCGCCTCCGCCGCCCGGCTTCATCGACTCCCAGAACAGGCGGTGGTTGTCGTAGCCGCCCCCGTTGAAGTTGACCGCGCCCCGGACGCCGTCCGGCACGGAGCCGAGCTTGGCGAGCAGCTGCGGCACCTGCAGTTCCTGCAGGTCCGCTGGGCACTTTTCGAGCGCCGCGTTGAGCTTGTCGGTGTAGGCCTGGTGGTGCTTTGTGTGGTGTATCTCCATGGTGCGCGCGTCTATGTGCGGCTCTAGCGCGTCGTACGCGTACGGCACGGAGGGAAGTTGGTGCTTCATTGGCCCGGCCCGGCCCGCTCGCCATTTATTGCTATCGAACCGGGCGGCGGCGCCCCGGCCCGCGCGGCTTCCGGGCGGGCGGCCCGGCCCGCCTGAGCGCGCTGCCCGTGTGCAGGTGCGAGGCGTCCTGGTCCCAGACAAAGTCGTGATCCAGCATCTGGGCGTGCAAGAGCTGCTCTCCGGCCTCGTCGTCCCTGCCGGACAGGAAGAGCAGGCGCGCCTTTACAAAGTAGGCGTACGCGTACCCCTCGTCCATCCCGACCGCCTTGTCGGCCAGCGCCAGCGCCCTCGCGTACCACTCTGTCCCGGCGGCCGGCGCCCCCCTCGCCCGCTCTTCTGCGTGCGCGTTCGAGAGCGACGTGGCCATGTTGGCGTAGGACTGGGGCTGCGGCGCGATCTCGGCGGATCTCGCGTAAGAGTCGTACGCCTCCCCGTATCTGTCCAAGTTAGACAGCGCGGTGGCCCTGCCGTAGTGCGCCTCGGCGTCGTCGGGCGCGATCAGCAGCGCCGCATCGAAGCATTCTAGCGCCCCGCGCGCGTCGTCGGCTGCCAGGAGCGATTCGCCCAGGCGCACGTACGCCTCGGGCGACTCTGGCAGGGCGCGCGCGGCCTCCCTCAGCACCCGCGCGGATTCGGAGAACCTGCCCATGCCGGCCAGCGCCTCGCCCTTTGCGATGTTGGCCAGCGGATCGCCCGGCTGGACGCGCAGCGCCCCGTCGGCAGCCCTTAGCGCCTCGGCGCTCCTGCCCTGCTGCAGGTAGATTTTTGCGAGGTTGAGCTTGCCGACCGTCTGCGCCGAGCCCGCCGAGGACGACTTGCGGTAGCACTCTTCGGCCTCTTTTTTCCTGCCCATCGCGTCGTACACGTTGCCCATGTTGGAGTACGTGGCCGCGCGGCTGGCGCCCAGCTCTAGGGCCTTGTTGAATTCCTTGATCGACGAGTCAAAGGCGCCAGACATCCCGAGGGCGGTGCCGAATGCCGCGTGCGCGTTCCCGTAGTCGGGCGCGTCCCTGACCATGGCCCCAAAGTGCGACAGCGCGCCGGCCGCGTTGCCGTCTTTTAGCAGGCGCATCCCCCTCGCGAGCTGGACGCGCAGCGGATCTTTCGTGCGGTCCGGCGCGCCGGGCCGCTCGCCCCCGTGCTCTGGGTCTAGGCGCGCGGCCGCGCCCCTGTGCTCCTTCGAGTCCATGCCGGCCATCTCCAGCAGGCGCGCCTTTACGAAGTGCGCGTGCGCGTGGCCCGGCTGGTTGCCGATGGCCCGGTCGGCCAGGACCAGCGCCTCGGCGTGCCATCCCCCGATGTCCTGCCCCTCGTGCATGCCGGCGAGCGACGCGGCCATGCCCGCGTACGCGGCAGCGTCCGGCTCCAGCTCCGCCGCTTCGGCGTACGCCCTGTAGGCTCCGCCGTGATCCCCCAGCTCCGAGAGCGCCAGGCCCCTTTTGTAGCGGGCCTGCGGATCCGACGGATCGGCGCCCGCCGCGTCCCCAAAGCATCGCGACGCCCCCTCCGCGTCCCCGGCGGCCAGGAGCGCCTCGCCCAGGCGCGCGCGGAGCCTGGCCGGCGCGGCCCCGCCGCGCGCCGCCTCCTCGAGGATGCGGACGGCCTCTTTGGGCTTGCCGGAGTTGAGCAGCGCCGAGCCTTTGGCGAGCTTTGCCTCTACCGATCCCGGGCGGAGCCGCAGCGCCTCGTCGGCGCTTTTTTCCGCGTCCGCGTACCTCCCCCAGCTGTCGTGTATGCCGGCCATTTTGACGTGCGCCTCTGCAAGATCCGGCCGCCCGGCCAGCGCCTCGCGGTAGCACGCCATGGCCTCGTCGTCCATTCCCAGCATGCCGTACGCCTCGCCCATCCCCATGCGCGCGTCGGCCGTCTCGCCCCCCCTCAGCGCCGCCCCGAAGCTCTCCAGCGCGCCGGCCGCGTCCCCGCGGCGGAGTTTTTCGAGCCCCTCGTCGCGGGCGCCCCGCGCGATCCGCCTCTTGCGCCCCGGCGGCCTTTTGCGCGCGCCGCTCGGGGAGACTCTACGGGCCAACGCCGGGCCCGCGGCGCGGGCTGTATTTGTGGTTGTTGCCCGCCCGATCCCCAAACCGTTCCGGCGCCGGAGCGGGGGCGGAAAGCCCCCCGGACGGGCCCGCCGATCGGCGCCCGGGCTGCAAGTACTCTTTAAATCAGGCCGCCCGCGCCGGCGCCCCATGCCCACGCAGATGAGCCGCGCCAGGAGCGGCGAAGTCACCGACGAGATGCGCCAGGTCGCGCGCGACGAGGGCGTGGAACCGGAGTGGCTCGCCCCGAGGATAGCGTCCGGCTCTGTCATAATACCGGCCAACACCGGGCGCAGGCAAAAGGCCCACCGCGTCGGCATAGGCAGGGGCCTGAAGACGAAGGTCAACGTCAACATCGGCACGTCCACGCTCAGCGCCGACCTCGAGGCCGAGAGGGAAAAGGCCAGGGTGGCCGTAAAGTACCACGCCGACACGATAATGGACCTGAGCGACGGCGGCGACGTGGCCTCGGTGCGCAGGGCGCTCCTGGACGAGGCGCGCATCACGTTCGGGACGGTCCCCATATACCAGGCGTACAACGCCGGCGTGGCGCGCAAGAACCCCACGGACCTGACCGAGGACGACTTTATCGGCGCGTTCGAGGACAACGTGCGCGACGGCGTCGACTACGTGACCATACACTCGGGGATAACCCTCGACATAGCGCGGCGCATAATGTCCGTAAAGAGGAGGGGCGGCGTGGTCAGCAAGGGCGGCACGATAACGGCCGCCTGGATGCTAAAGCACGAAAAGGAAAACCCGTACCACTCGCACTTTGACTACCTGCTCGAGGTGGCGCGCAAGCACGACGTCACGTTCAGCCTGGGCGACGCGCTGCGGCCCGGCTCCATACTCGATTCCCACGACGAGCTGCAGGTGCAGGAGATGATCAACATAGCCAGGCTGACAAAGAGGGCCCACGCGCAGGACGTGCAGGTGATGGTCGAGGGGCCCGGCCACGTCCCGCTGGACCAGGTGGCCGCCAACGTGCGCCTGGCAAAGTCGCTCATAGGCGACGTCCCCTACTACGTGCTCGGGCCGCTGGTCACCGACGTGGCCTCGGGGCACGACCACATAGCCAGCGCCATAGGCGCGGCCGTCTCGGCCGCCGAGGGCGTGGACCTGCTCTGCTACCTGACCCCCTCGGAGCACCTGGCGCTGCCCGACGCCGGCGAGGTGCGCGCCGGCCTCATAGCGTACCGCATCGCGGCGCACGCGGGCGACCTGGTAAAGATGCGCGAAAAGGCGATAAAGTGGGACGAGCAGATGACCGAGGCGCGCAGGAGCCTCGACTGGGAGAGGCAGATAGCCCTCTCGATAGACCCCGAGGAGGCGGCCCGCATACACTCGCGCACCGGACAGCACCCGGGCAACAACGTGCCGTGCACCATGTGCGGGGGCGCGTGCGTGTACATCATGCTGCCCCAGCAGCGCAAGTACGCCGAACGGCCCGAGGCCACGCCCGGCGGGGCGCAGGCCGCGCGCGCCGACTGAAAAAAACCGCCAGTCCCTACCTTTCCAGAACCGAGACCATCGAGGTGACGCGCTTGTACGAGGTAGCCGGATCCGAGACGGCCGCCAGCCTCTCCTGGCAGGCCTTTACGTACTCTACGACCTCCTCGGTCTTTGATTCCTGGACGGCCGTGAGCAGCCTGCCCACGTCCTTCCAGAACTCTTCTGCCACCTTGCGCAGCTCCGGGTTGGAGATTATCGTCTCTATGAGGTCTGGGGATTCGGTGAGTATGCTTTCGGCGAGCGCGCGCTGCACCTTGAACGTGGTGCCGGCCATCTTGTCGGTGAGGCCCGTCTTTTCGTCCTTTGATATGATGCTGGCGAAGACCAGGTTGGACAGGTGCGTGAGGCCCAGCACCACCGCTATGCGCTTGTCGTGCTCGGCCGCGTCCATGGTGACGAAGCTGGCGCCGGGCAGCAGCGACTTTGCGACGGCCAGCTCTTTTTTGGCGTCGCGCACCGGCACCGATATGACGTTCTTGTTCTTGAGGCGGCGCGTGCCGGGCCCGAACATGGGGTGTATGCAGACGGGGCTTATCTTGGCGGGCATCTTTGAGAGCGCCGAGACGGTCTTTGTCTTTTCCGACGAGATGTCTATGAGGTGCGTGCCCTTTTTCATCTCCTTTGCTATCAGCCTGATGATCTCGGGGGTCCGGCGCGTGGGGGTGCAGAGCATCACGTACTCGGTGTTCAGTATGGAGCCGACCAGCGAATCGGAGACCTTTATGCCCTTGGCCGAGACGGGGTTTTCCGGATCGTGGCCGGTCACCTCGAAGCCCAGGTCGGCAAAGTGCCTGCAGAACCAGCGGCCCATCCGGCCGCCGGCCCCAATCACCGTTATGCGCTTTTTCGCCATCACAGCACCCTGGCCAGCCTCCCGACTGCCTCCTTTAGTATTTTTTCGTCCAGGCAGGCGCAGAGCCTCACGAACTCCTTATAATCCCCGAACGCCTCGCCCGGCGAGACGGCCAGGCCCTCCCCGAGGGCCCGCGAGCAGACCCCGGCGCCGTCCGCGCCGGTCCGGACGAAGAGGTAGAACGCCCCGTCCGGCTTTGCGAACTCCAGCCCCGCCTCCGAGGCGGCCGACTCTAGGGCGCGCATGCGCGACTCGACGATGCGCGCGTTGCCCGAGACGTCCGCCTCTAGGGCGGCCAGCGCGGCGCGCTGCACCGGGGCCGGCACGCAGGTCATGGCGTCGGCCTGCACGCGCGCCATCGCAGAGACGATGCCGGGCTCGGCCACCGCGTACCCCGCCCGGAACCCCGTCATGGCGTGCGACTTTGAGAGCGACTGGACAGATATCGACTTTTCGTACCCGTACTCCGAGACCGGCTTTGTCCGCACGCGCGAGTACGGCCTGTATATCTCGTCTGCGAGAACGTACAGGCCCGCGTCCGAGGCGATGCCGACCAGCTCGTCCTGCGTCTTTTCGGGCAGCACGGCGCCGGTCGGGTTGTTGGGGTAGTTTAGCACGAGCATGCGCGTGTTGGAAGATACGGCCTCGGAGACGGCGGCCGGATCCGGCACCCAGCCGCCTTCCAGATCGGTGCGCACTGTCCTGGCCTTGGCGCCCGCGCGCGCGGCGCAGTCTTTGTACGCAGGCCACGCCGGCTCGATCACGATCACTTCGTCGCCCGGATCAAGCAGGGCCGTCATGGACGCAAATACCGCGAACCTGGCGCCGGCGGTGACCAGCACCCTTGCCGGCTCGGCGCCCTCTTTTCGCGCTATCGCCGCGCGCAGATCCTCGTCGCCCTCCGGCGCGCCGTACTTCCAGTGGCCGTCCTGCACGGCGCGCGCCAAGGCCCTTCCGGCCTCGGGCGGCGGCGGCAGGTCGAGCTCGCCTATCTCCATGTGCATTATCTTCCTGCCCCCCTTTTCCAGCTCGCGCGCGCGCGCGAGCACCGAGGTCGGCGTCTGGGATCCGCAGCACGAGCACCCGTCCGCGCCGCGCGCCTGCCGGGCGGATCTTTGCACCGAGTGCGATTCGCGCAGCAGCACGCTGAGCAGCCTGGACGCTGTCCCCCTCCCGAGGCCCTCGCGGTCGGCCTCGCGCAGGACCGCCTCGCGCAGCTGCGCCTCGCGCCGCGCGTCCTCGACGGCCACGCCCAGCTCGCGCTTGGCCTCGCCTATCTGCCGCGCGAGGCGCGTCCTTTCTGCCATCAGGCGCGTCATCTCGAGGGTGACCCGCTCCATGCGGGCGCGCAGCTCGTCCATCATTTGAGCACCGCCCCGATAAAGCCCCCCTGCAGGGCAAGGTCGGCCAAGACCAGCGAGGCGAGCGCGTCGACTACGGGCGGGGCGCGCGGGACCACGCACGGGTCGTGCCTGCCCTTGACCCGCAGCGTCTCCTCGGTGCCCGACTCCAGGTCCACTGTCTTCTGCGGAGAGGCTATCGACGAGACCGGCTTGAAGGCTATGCGCGCCGTTATCGGCATGCCGTTGGATATGCCGCCGAGTATGCCGCCGGAGCGGTTGGTGCGCGTGACCACCCGGCCGCCCCTGTAGGCGTACTCGTCGTTGTTCTGCGAGCCTGTCCTGCGCGCGCCGGCAAAGCCGGAGCCGAACTCGACGCCCTTTACGGACGGTATGGAAAAGAAGGCCCGGCTCATCTCCGATTCTACGGACGCAAAGACCGGCTCGCCCACGCCGGCCGGCACGCCCTCGGTGATCGACTCCACCACGCCGCCTAGCGAATCGCCGCGCTTGCGCGCCCCGACTATGGCCGCGCGCATCAGCTTTGCGGCCCCGGCGTCGGGGCACCGCACGTCGTTCGAATACGCGAGATCGGGCTTGCCCGAGTACCTGCCGCGCATCGACACGGTTCCTATGCTGTGCGTGTACGAGTGAGTCTTTACGCCGAGGCACTCGGAGAGCAGCTTGCGCGCGACCGCGCCGCCCATCACGTGCGCCGCCGTCAGCCTGCCGGAGAACCTGCCGCCGCCGCGCACGTCGTTGTGGCCGGCGTACTTTACCGTCGCCGCATAGTCCGAATGGCCCGGCCTCGGCCTGCGGAACAGTTCCTCGTAGTCGGACGAGCGCGCGTCGGCGTTGCGTATCACCATGGCCACGGGCGCGCCGGTGGTCTTGCCGCGGAACGTGCCGGAGAGTATCTCGACCCTGTCGGATTCGCGGCGCTGCGTCGATATGGAGGACTGCCCCGGCCGCCGCACGTCGAGCATCGGCTGTATGTCGCCTTCGTCCAGCGCCAGCCCGGCGGGGCAGCCGTCTAGCATCGCCCCGACGCACTTGCCGTGGCTCTCGCCAAAGCTCGAGAGCACCAGCCTGCTTCCCATCGAGTTGCCCGGCAACGCCCTTGCCGCCCCCGCGGTGCTTATAACTTGAGCGGCCGCGGCGGGGCGCAGCCGACTCGGCCGGCGCTGCCCGCGCCCGGCTTGCCGAGGCGACGGCGTTGCGCACTGCGCATGTGCGACTCCCAAGGCAGCGCGCTTGCAGTGAAAAGTTCACGGTCGCGCTTTCGGCTTCGAAAGTCCTCGAAAAACGGCCGGACTTTTCCGCGCGGGCAAGGCGTGGAACCTTCCGTTCCCGCGGCGGTGCTATGATCCGATGCTCATGCCCCCTACGTTTTCGTACGCTTCGCTCTCGTCAACGTCCACGCGTATGGGTATTGCGACTTCCGATCCGGCATGCTCGGCGCGCTTGTCCACTATGGAGATCGTCCTTTCGATCGGCTCGTATTCGTTTTCCATGTTGTCCTTGTAAAAAAATCGCACTCGCACTTCTGCGCTAGGCGGCCGCGCCGGCGCCGTCCCGGCTCGTGGTTCTTGCGGACTGTCGCCTGCCGAGCTCGGAGACGGCGCTCGGCGCGAATACCGCATCCTGGTCGGCGATTCCAGACGAGAATTGGCGCCCAAGTGGCGCCCCAGCGCTTCAGAGACGATCTGCGAAAGGCACGATTCTACAGCACGGCGGGCCGCGTCTGCCGCTTTTTGTCCGTCGTTGTGGATCAACTCGTAAAGAGCCCGCACGTAGTCGTCCGCGCCCGAGGACACGCCTTCGCCGACTGCTCTGAGCAGAGTGTCGCCCGTCAGCGGCGAGCTTTCGGATATGATTCTGCCGCCCGTCTTGCATTCTGCGCGCAGGCGGATCTCTCCGAAGCCGAGAAACTTGAGACTGATCGGCACGGCCGGCCCGCCCTTGGCGTCAGACAAAACCAGTTTTTCCTGCATGCGGGCAAACTCTACGCGGGGCCTGAATATTCGCGCGTGTGCGAAATGGCGGTCTTTGGTGCCGTCCCGGTACACCACGTCGATGGGGATCGGGATCTGCGTCTTGAGGGAATCGGGTAGCGCCTTTGTGGCGACCGCGATGCCGAAATAGTCATAGTCGCTGCGGGCCGATTTTCCTATCTCCCTGACCGTTATGGTCTGGCCGTTTTCGTATTCCGATATGTTGATCGTGTCTGCTAGTTTGAGGCGCTCGTCCAGGAATATTCGCACGCAGTCGATCTTGTGCGTGACAGCCTTGTTTATCTTGACGTGCACCGGAATCTCTTCCCTAGGCAACGCCCACTTGGGACAGGTTATTTCAAACCCGGATACATGCACCCCCGGAATTTCCACAATGTCGTATATCTGAGTTTCGTGCCGGATCCGGACAACTTGGCGAGTTGCGCCTACCGTAGTCTTGTGGCAGCAGTTTCCGTGCGGGCAAGCGGATGCCGAAACCGCAGGACGGGCGGCTGGGCCTGAAACCGGATCCGCAGACGGCCCGCCGCGCTTGAAGCACCCGACGGATCCCAATTTGCGCCAAGCTGCCCGATACGACCAGATCATCCGCCGTACTGCAGAACTTCCACCGAGGCGCCGCGCGCGGCCCACCGGCCGTGCTCGAAGAACGGCGACTGGCCCGTCTGGGGATCCAGCGCCCTGCGCAGATCCGCGTAGAGCTCGCCTGCGTACCACCGCTGCCACGGCCCGCCCAGGCCCGGCCCCTCGAAGTAGGCCAGCGAGCGCGAGCCGTCGCGGAATTCGGCCAGCCTGCCGCCGTTCTCCATCATCCAGGATCCGGCCACCAAGACCATCCCCTCCTGCGGCTCGTCTGGCAGCTCGCCGTAGGGGACAAACTCGGCGCCGCGCAGGTGCGACGGGAGCCACCCGTACGTCTGGTTTGAGACGAGCGGGGACGCGCCGTCGTGGTTTTGCAGCACCCACGACATGGCGGCCAGCTGCGCCTCGGTCGCGTCGGCGTGTATCACCGTGCCGCTCACGGAGAGGCCAAAGGCGGCCAGGGCCGCGACGGCTGCCATCGCCGCGCGCCCTCCGAGGCGGGGGCGCGGCCCGGCAGGCCAGCTTGTCGATCATGGCGGCGGCCGCCACGCACGCGGCCGGCAGCAGCAGCACGAGGTGATAGTACACCACGTACCCGAGCAGGCCGAAAAAAACCAGGACGGGCAGCATCCACAGCAGCAGGAACCTGTCCCGCGTTGCCAGCGCGTAGGCCAGCCCGCACGCGCCCAGCGCCGTCATGACCGGATCGGTCATGAACAGCACCGCCAGGGCCGACGGCAGGCCCGCGTTGGCCCGGCCGGCCTGCCACAGCACGGCGTCGAGCCACGCGGGCAGCTGCCCGGCAAGGGCGGCAACGGCAGGCCAAGCCGACGCCGTCAGGGCGGCCGGCGCGACGTACAAGACCGCGTGCGATGCCTGCCGGCGCGCCGCGTAGGCCAGCCCCGCGGCCAGCGGCAGCGCCGCCAGCGACGGCACCTTGGTCAGCAGTGCCAGCCCCATGCAGGCGCCGGCCGCGGCCAGCAGCGGCGCGCGGCGGCTCGGGGGGCACCTTCCCGCGCGCATCGCAAGAAAGACGGACAAGAGCACGAGGGGTAGCATCACCGAATCCAGCAGGACGTGGCGCAGCACCAGCGAGACGGGCATCACCGCAAACATCACCGAGGCCAGCAGGGCGGCGCGCGGCCCGTACCGCTCGTCGGCTATCCGGTACACCAGGAACGCGCCGGCCACTGCCAGCAGGCCCATGAACGTGCGCGGCACCGCGTAGAACTTTTCCAGCTGCTCGGGATCGGCGCCCTCGCCGACGTCCGGATAGCCCGCGGCCGCCATGAACCCGGCGATGGCCACCTGCCCGAAGAACGGGTGGTCGTAGCCGTGCAGCACGTCGCCGTCCAGCGCCCCGAGGCTGCGCGAGATGTACGCCGACTCGTCGTCGTACAGATCCGGAAACCCCGCCGGGTTCCACATGTGGGTGTAGGCGCACAGCGCCACCGGGATCAGCACCCACAGGCGCCTGTCCGAAAGCCTGCCCGACACGCGCGCTTTTCGCGCGCGTCACTTAAAACCCGTCCGAAGGCGCGCCGCCGGGCAGCTCGTCGATGCGCGCCCCCAGGCCCCGCATCTGCTCGACGAACCCGGGCCACGAGACGGCCGCGGACTCTGGATCCGCCACCCGGAACCCGCCCACCCGCATGCCGGCCGCGCAGAACGCCATGAACAGGCGGTGGTCGCCGCGCGGATCGAGGTCTGCGCCGCGCAGCTCGCCGCTGCCGTCGAGCACCGCGCCGTCGGGCAGCTCTTGCGCCCGCACGCCGGCCTTTGCGAGCTCCGAGCATATCAGCGATATCCTGTCCGTCTCCTTGTGGCGCGCGTGGGCCACGCCGGTTATCCTCAGCGGCCCCGAGCACCCCACCGAGAGCGCCGCGAGGGGAGGAAGCAGGTCGGGTGATCCGGACAGGTCGAACTTGCCTCCGCTCAGCCTGCCGGGCGACTCTACTGTCACCGACGAGGAATCGGATCGCACGCGCGCGCCCATCCCCTCTAGCATGCCCAGAAACGCAGAGTCGCCCTGCGGCAGGCCGCCCCCGCGCGCCTCGACCGTCGCGCCGCCGCACAGCGCGGCTGCCGCGAGCGCCAGCGCCATGGCAGAATAGTCCGACGGCACCTCAAAGTCCGCCGGCGCGTACCGGCCCGAGGCCCGGTACACGTCGCCGTCGGCCGAGGCCTCGGCGCCGAACCTGCGCATCACCGCCACGGTGGCCTCGACGTACGGCCGCGACACCAGGCCGGGGGCCCGCACGGTTACGCCGCCGGCCGGCGGCGCGCACATCAGCAGCGATGTGACAAACTGGCTCGACACGTCCCCCGGCACGTCCACGGTGCCGGGCCGCAGCGGGCCCCTCACCGAGAACGGCGGCCTGCCCGAATCTGACTCGCACGAGGCGCCGAGCGAAGAGAGCGCATCGAGCAGCGGCCCCACCGGCCTGGAGCGCAGGCTCCCGTCGCCCGTAAGGACGGTCCGGGAGCCGGACAGGGCCGCCACGCCGGCTGCTATGCGGATGGTCGTGCCCGAGTTGCCCGCGTCTATGCGGGCGGGGCCGCGGGAATGGTCTATGGGGGAGCAGACGCGCACGTCCCCGTCCGATTCTACCGAGGCCCCCATGGCGCGGCACGCCTCGATGCTGGCGCGCGTGTCGGCCGAATGCAGCGGGCCGCGCACCCGCCCCCCGCCGGCCAGCGCCGCCGCGAAGACGGCCCTGTGCGTGTAGCTCTTGCTCGGGGGGCAGCGCGCCCTTCCCGACAGCTCGGAGCGCTCAACCCTGCACCACATGCGCGTCCGCCTTTTTGTTGCTGATGCCCGCCCTCTATCACGCGGCCGTCGTGCTCTTTGAGGAACTTCACCACGGCCGGCATGTCGGGCCTGCGCGCGACGGCGGCCACCGACGGCCCGTTGCCCGAGACCGACGCGGCTAGCGCGCCGCGCTCCATGAGGCCCGGCACGAGGCGCGGATCGGAGCCGAGCACGGCGGCGGCGGCCAGCCCGTTGATGGTCATGGCCTCCCAGTACCTGCCGTCCCGGGCCAGCTGCCATGCCGCGCCGAACGCGCCGCGCATCGACGAGAGCCGCCGCACGTTGCCCCGCCTGCGCGAGCGCGGCACGAATATGGCCACCGACGCGTCGCCCGAATACTCGCGGTGTAGCACGCGCCTCCTCTTGCGGTTGTCCGTCACGTTGAACCCCCCGTAGTAGCAGGCGCACGCGTCGTCGTAGGCGCCGGTGATGCTGACCTTGGCCTCGATCGAGGCCTCCACGCCGGCAAGCAGCACGTCCCTGTCGCCGGCCCCGTCGCCGGCCAGCCGCGAGCAGGCCATCGCGACCGCCGTCGATATGGCGCTGGAGCTCTTTAGGCCGTAGCCGGTCGGTATCGAGCTTTCCAGCGATACCACTATGCGCCTGCGCGAGAGCATGCGGCGGGGCACGGAGCGGCGCACCGTCGCGTTGACCAGCCGCGAGCTGGGCGTGCCGCCGCGGTGGCGCAGGACCACGCCCCTGCCCGGCGCGTCCTCGACGGTCACGCTCACCTGCATGTCGGTGCCCAGCGTGGCGCCCTTGCCGTTGGCGATGGCGTTGACTATCGAGACGGCCCCGTGGACGGTCGCTTTCGCCTTCAAGGCCCCACCAGCGCCTTTTTCATGTGGGCGCGCGCATCGTCCCTACCGTGCCATATCTGAAACGAGCGCACCGCCTGCGGCCAGCAGCATCTCGTGTCCGTATACGGGCTCGGCGCCGGCCCCGCGCGCGGCCCGCAGCAGCTGCGTGCGGGCAGGAGAGTACACCATGTCGTATACGGTCATCCCGGAGGTCAGCCCGCCGGTCTTGACGGCCGGCGGCCCGCCCCCCGCGCCGGCCGGCGTGGCGTTGACCACCAGGTCGTGCCCCGAGACGTCGGGCATGGGCCCGGCCGCCTCTGCCTCCTGGCCGAGCCTGCCGGCGAACCTTGCCATGTCCCTGCCGTTCTGCGCGCTGCGCGACGATATGGTTATCCTGCCCGCGCCCTCTTTTGCGAGGCCGGCGACTGCCGCGCGCGCGGCCCCGCCGGTGCCGACCACGAGCGCCGACGTTCCGCCCAGATCCAGGCCGCGCGAGAGCAGCGGCTCCAGAAACCCGTCCATGTCGGTGTTGTAGCCGCGCATCGTGCCTTCCGTATCCGAGACGGTGTTGGCCGCCCCTATCAGGCTGCACGCCTCGTCGGTCTTGTCCAGGTATTCCATGATGCCGACCTTGTGCGGTATGGTCACGTTGTAGCCGGCTATGCGCGCCTCGCGCAGCGCCGGGACGGCCTCGTCGAGGCCGCCGGGCGGCACGCGGTAGGCGATGTACGCAGAATCCATGCCCAGCTCGCGGAACGCGGCGTTGTGCATGGCCGGCGAGAGCGACCGGCCGACCGGATCGCCGATGAGCGCGTACGTTGCCACGTGCCGCGCGCCGTCCGGGCCGATTTAAAAAGCATTCAGAAAGTCCCCGGTCTGGCGTCGTTTTTTGCCCGTCCGAGGGCCCGGTTTGCGCCTCGGCGGCGCGCCTGATTCCGGTTCAGCGCGCGCACGTTCCACGTTGCCGCTAGCAGCGCGCCGGGCCTCTCCCGGGCCCCTTTTTCCCGTACCTGCAGAGCAGCCGGTGATCGCTCTGCGCCGGAAGCGCTTGCCGGCGTTGCGCCTGTTGCCGCGGTTCTCCCCGCTCTGCTCTATGTTGGGCGCATGCCGGTGTCCAAGACGGCCTTGCGGTTCCGATCCGAGCCGTATTCCCTGTCGGCGTGCAGCCGCCGTACGGCGAAACTTGCGCCCCGTCTTGATTTTTTCAAGCGAGGGCGGCATGCCGGTGTCGGCCACGTTGCTCGGCGTCACGGCGCATGCGTGGATCACCTGCCTCAGTCTCTTGCGCGCGGGCTCGGGCGGCGGTTCTTTCCTCGCCATGTATTTGCAGCCGATGACGGAATCTTTTTCCGAGGCGCGCGCTACGCGGCACCCGACCCGGTAGCCGTCTTGCCGTTGGTGCTTCAGTTGCAGGATAGCGCTGGCCGCGATCAGTAAGCGCGGCGGTTGGAATAAATCGGCCGTTTGCCGAAAAAAACCGAGCCGCCGGCCCCCGTAGGCGCCAGGCCTCGGATGCGCCCAAATCCGCCATTCCGGGGAATTGCGCAACGGCCCCGGAGCGCCCGGGGGCGCGCCGCGGGGCAAGGAATTTAACCGCCCCATCTGCACGTCAGCCTATGAGCGCCACGCTTGCGGCCGAAACGCCCGTGCTACCCCGGTTCATAAAGTACCTGGAAAGGGAGAACTTGGCCGAGTTCGACATACTCGGGGACGGCGATTCCTGCTTGTGGAACTGGTTCAAGATCCAAAAGTACGCGTTTCTCGCAAAGCGCTTCGGGCTGGACTTGCCGTACGAGCACGACATTTGCCTGTGGGGGCCGTATTCCCAGATCATGGGGGACGAGTGCTGGGACTTGGCGGAAAACAGGGATCGGTACGACGGGGCCCGGCCAGAGCTGCCGCAAGAGTTCCGCAACGACGAGTTCCTCGACTTCGTCCGGGGCAGGAGCAACGACTGGCTACAGATAGCCACCACGCTGCTGGATATGAGGGAATACATCTCGAAAAGGGACGATCTCGTGGAAAACACCGAAAGTATCAACATGGGCATCACGCGGGAATTCGTAGACGGCACCCTGCGCGACTTGGAAAGCGCTAACTTGATCGAATGTAGCCAATGATCTGTAATTTTTCGTTACGAAGGCCTCTAGATCTAAGTTTTTGTTCGTGTTCTTTAATCACCTTGCTGTAAAGCATTTTTGTGTCTTTCGTAAAGAGGAATTTCGAATAGGGATCTGCCATCATCTGGGCCAGTATCATGGTGTCCGTGGCGTCGAGGCGCTCGTCCCTCTTCCTCAGATCCTCCATGATCGCGAACGCCCCCTTGGGCGCCGGAGGCAGGGATCTGCGCGCGTCGATCCCGTACTTTTGGAGCGTGCGGTCGAGTTTGTCCAGCATGCCTTCGTGCCCGTCCCGCGCGAGTATCTTGGAGACGGTCTCGCCCAGGACCGTCTGAGGCACGAGTACCTCGAAACCGCCCCTGCTTAGCGTGTACAAGAGGTGCTCGGCAGCCGCTTTATTGTGTCTCCCAAACACCACGGCCAGCAAATAGTACGAGTCAAGGTACGCGCGGGAGGTTCCCATGCGGAGCGCCCACAGGTTCTGTTTTTAACGGTATCTGCTGACGGGGCTGTTGCAGGATTCCCCCGTGAATCGTCTGGCGAGTGCTGTCGTTTTCCGGTTTCGGCGGCAAGTGCGGGGACGGATTCTAGAGGCATGGTTCCGGCCAGTCCGGGCCCAGCGTCTTGCAGTCTGCGCAGCTGCCGGCACAGCGGCCGTTTGCGCGGCGCGCCGGATCCGGCTCGTCCTTCAGACGCGCCCAAATACGTCACCGGAGAATTGCGCAACGGCCCCGGCTCGCCCTCCGCCCGGCGCGCGCCCTGACCTGAACCCGCGCTCGCGCGTCCGGGGCGGCAAGTCCGCCGCGCGCGCTCAACGGTTTTATAGACACGCGCCGGCCCCGCCCGCGTTGAGCAGGGTAAAGGACGGCAGGCTCGCCCCGAAGGGCAGGCTGGCCTACGAGTGGGCGCGCTCGCACATGGAGATACTGGACAACACGATATCCCGCCTGAAACCCAAAAAGCCCCTAAAGGGGGTCACGCTCGGCTTTTGCCTGCACGTGACGAAAGAGACGTCCGTGCTGCTGATGGGCGCGCGCGAGCTCGGCGCCGAGGTGGCCGCGTGCGGCGGCAACCCGCTGACCACGCAGGACGACGTGGCCGCCTTTCTTGCGTCCCAAAAGATACACACGTACGCCTGGTCGGGCCAGAGCGCCAAAGACTACGACTGGTGCATATCGCAGGTGCTCGGGCACCGCCCGTCCATACTGACCGACGACGGGGCCGACATGAACGTAAAGGCGCACTTTGACAAGAGATTCTCAAAGCTTCCCGTCATGGGCGCCACCGAGGAGACCACCGCGGGGGTCACCCGCATACGCGCCATCGAAAAGCAGGGCCGCCTGCGCTACCCCGTGATACTGGTCAACGACGCGCACACCAAGCACATGTTCGACAACAGGTACGGCACCGGTCAGAGCACCATCGACGGGTTTTTGCGCGCCACCAACCTGCTCATAGCCGCAAAGCGCGTGGTCGTCGCCGGCTACGGGTGGGTGGGCAAGGGCGTGGCCTCGAGGTTCGCCGGCATGGGCGCGCGCGTCTGCGTCACCGAGGTGGATCCGGTCAGGGCGCTCGAGGCCCACATGGACGGCTACGAAGTGCTCCCCATGTCGCGCGCGTGCAGGACGGGCCAGATGTTCGTCACCTGCACGGGCATGGCCGGCGTCGTACGCAGGGAGCACATGGAGGCCATGCCCGACGGGGCCATACTCGGCAACGTCGGGCACTTTGACGTCGAGATAGACACCGACTTCCTGCTCAAAAAGTCAAAGTCAGTCAGGGAGGTGCGCCCCAACCTGGACGAGTGCGTGCTGCGCGGCGGGAAAAAGATCTACCTGGTCGGCAAGGGCAGGCTGGCCAACCTGGTCGCCGCCGAGGGCCACCCGCCCGAGGTCATGGCCCAGTCGTTCTCCAACCAGCTGCTCTCGATACTGTACATCCTCAAGAACCACAAAAAGATGCCCAACAAGACCGTGCCGGTCCCCGAGCAGATCGACGTCCAGGTGGCCAGGGACGCGCTGGCGGCCATGGAGATAAGGATAGACCGCCTGTCCGCCGAGCAGAAAAGGTACGCCTCGAGCTGGTAGGCTCAGCCGTACATCATCGGCTCTTCGGTCTCAAAGTCGCGGATCAGCCGGTACCCCCGGCGCTTGGGCTCGACGTATGCCACGGATACGGGAGGCCGCGCGCAAGGTATTAAACACCATCAGCTTACTATGCTTACTGTGAATAACGAAAATCTGCGCGTCCACGTGGCCCCCATAGGCTTCGAGATAGACCGCGTCGTCATGCCCGCATCGGAGCGCAGGGCCGACAGGGTCTGGCTTTTGGTGCACGACAACCCCGCCGAGGACAGGGCGCTGGGCTTTGTGGAAGAGGTGCGCGCCGGCCTCGAAGAGGCAAAGATAGAGGTCAGGACCGAGAGCCACGACCGCCTCGACCTGTTCGGGATAATCCGGGCCGTAAAGAACGTCATAGGCGAGGAGCGCGGCAACCACGTCTACGTGAACCTGGCCTCGGGCTCCAAGATACAGGCCATAGGGTGCATGATGGCCTGCATGATGTTCAACTCGGGCCGCAACGTGTACCCGTTCTACGCGGAAGCCGAGACGTACCACGGTAGCGGCGCCATATCGAGCGGCATCCGGGAGATAAAGGATCTGCCCTCCTACGAGATACGCGTACCCGACGCCCGCCTCGTCTCGGCCCTGGAGCGCATCATCGAATCGGGCGGGCGCATGACCAAGAAGGACCTGGCCGCGTCGGCCGAGGATGCGGGCCTGATCAAGGTCAACTCCGAAAAAAACGCGCCGCAGGCCAGGTTCGCGAGCCTCGACAAGAACATCATACAGCCGCTGCTCGGGTGGGGGTTCGTCGAGGTCGAAAAGGTCGGCAGGACCAGGTACGTCTCGGCCACGGGGTACGGGCGCGGCGCGGCGGCGTTCCTTTCGGGCCGGGCCCAAGGTTCTTAACGGAGCGGCCGGATTCGCGCGCCGTGGACAGGGCGATAATAACCAGCGCGCTGCCGTACGCCAACGGCGAGATACACCTGGGGCACGTGGCCTCGACGTACCTGCCGGCCGACGTGACCGCCAGGTTTCTGCGCCAGCGCGGCGCCGAGGCATACCACGTCTGCGCCTCGGACGACTTTGGCACGCCCATACTGGTGCAGGCCGAAAAGGAGGGCAAGAGCCCACAAGAGTACGTGGCCCACTGGAACAGGCGCGACAGGGAGGACTTTGAATCCCTGGGCATAAGGTTCGACGCGTTCTCCGGGACCAGCTCTGCAAGGAACGTGAGGTTCGTCCAGGAGGTGTACGAAAAGCTGAAGAAAGCCGGCCACATCTACGAAAAGAGCGTCGTGCGCCCGTACTGCGAGAGGGACGGAAAGTTCCTGCCCGACAGGTACGTGAAAGGGACGTGCCCCTCGTGCGGGGCCGCCGACCAGTACTCGGACCTGTGCGAGAGCTGCGGCACCGTGCCAGAAAGGATACTGGACCCGCGCTGCGCCATATGCGGCGCCGAGCCGGTCCGGCGTTCGACCGAGCACAAGTTCTTCAGGCTGAGCGACTTTTCGGGCAGGCTCAAGGAGTGGCTCGACGGGGCGCCCCTGCAGGAGGACGTCAAGAGGTACGTCTCGGGGTGGATAGAAAAGGGCCTCGAGGACTGGGACATCACGCGCGACATATCGTGGGGCGTGCCGGTGCCCGACTCGGAGGGCAGCGTCTTTTACGGCTGGTTCGACAACCACCTCGCGTACATTTCGGCGGCCACCGGCATGCTCGAGCAGAGGGGCATCGACGGCAGGGAGTTCTGGAACTCGTCGCGCATATACCACTTTATCGGCAAGGACATCGCCTACCACCACTACCTGCTGGTGCCGGCCGTGCGCATGGGCATCGGAAAAGAGTACAAGCTGCCCGACCGGATACCCACCCGGGGCCACCTGACCCTCGAGGGGCGCAAGATCTCCAAGAGCCGCGGCTGGTACATCGGCCTGCGGCAGTTCCTGTCGGAGTACAGGCCCGACTACCTGAGGTACTACCTGCTGGCCATAGGGCCGTACTCGCAGGACGACCTCAACTTCGACTGGGGCGACTTTGCGACCAGGGTCAACTCGGAGCTGATAGGGAACTTCGGCAACCTGGTCAACCGCGCGCTGGGGTTCGCGTCAAAAAAGTTCGGCGGGGTGCCCGAGCCCGGAAAGTTCTCCGAGGAGGACGAGCGGGCGCGCGAGGCGGCCGCAGGGATGCCGGGCGCCGTCGGGGATCTCTTGGAGGCGGGCCACACCGACAGGGCCCTGCACAGGCTGATGGACTTTTCCTCGTCGGTCAACGGGTACTTTCAGCGCTGCGAGCCCTGGAAGGGCGGGCCCGAATCTGCCACGTGCGTGTACGTGGCGGTCAACTCGGTGCGCTCGCTGGCGGTGTGCGCAAACCCGTTCATCCCGCACTCGGCGCGCGCCGTCTGGGGGCAGCTCAACCTGGACGGATCCCCAGAGGCGCCGTGGGACGGGGCCGGCGGCTTCGCGGTCGGGGCCGGCCACCAGCTCGGCAGCGTGGCGCCGGTCTTCGAGCCGGTGGTGCCGAAATGAGGCGCGTGCCGCGCGTCTCGACGCGCGGATTCTACGACCTGCGCACCGCCGGCGTGATCGAGCGCGGGTACCGCGCGTACCCGCGGTACTTTTTCGACGATCCCGGCCCCGAGATGGCCGTGATGATACACGGGATGCGCAACGACGCGCGCGGCGCGCTCAAAAAGTTCGAGAGCGCCGGCAGGATGCTCAAGCGCTGCGGGTACCGGCACGGCGCGGTCGGGTTCAGCTACGACGCCGACGTGCCCGAGGGGCCCGGCCAGCTACGCGTGGCCCAAAAGATAGCCGCGCGCAACGGGACCAACCTGGCCCGCTTCGTGCTGGACATGCGCGGTAAGGGGGCGCGCGTGCGGCTGCTGGGCCACTCGCTAGGCTCGGTGGTGGCCCTCTCGGCGGTGCGCAGGCTGGGCAAGCTGGCGGGCGGGCGCGGCGCGCTGGAGTCGGTCCACCTGTTCGGCGCCTCGCTCGAGGCCGCCGAGGCGCGCGCGGCGTGCCCGGCGCTGCGGCGCGTGTGCAGGCGCGGGCTGATCAACGTCTATTCCGCGTCGGATCCGGTCCTTGCCGAGGGGCTCGGGGCGGGCGAGCTTGAAATGCCCGTCGGGCTCCGGGCCTGCCGGCCCTGCCGGAACTGGACCGACAGGAAGTCCAGGCCCGCGGGGCACAGGTTCGCCCAGTACGCGCGGGCCACGCGCAGGTACCCCTAGTAGTAGCGCGCCTTTACCTTCTCGATGACGCGCTCGTGCTCGCGCCCCTTTTTGCGCGCGTACCTCTCCATGGCTCCCAGCGGCACGCCGCCCAGCGAGCGCGCTATCAGGTTGAACAGGTACCGCTGCGGGCCCTTGCCGCCCGTCTTGGTCATGAACTTGCGTATGCCGTACTTGAAGTTGTGCTGCCACGTCTTGTACATGACGCCCAGCTGCGCCGGATCCATCTCGTTGCCGATGTTGAAAAAGTCCGACTTTTCCAGCAGGCCTATGGGCACGAATGTGAGCGGCGTGGTGGTGAACATGGAGTCGGGCTGCTCCTGCTCCAGCTCGTGTATTATGCGGATGGTCTCCCAGGAATCCTCGGGCGTCTCGTCGTTGTCGAGGCCCATTATCAGCGTGAACGCGGGCACCCAGTAGTTCTCGTTGAGCGTCTTTACGCCCTCTTTTACGACCCAGTGCCACTCGTCGGGCCTGTATGGGGCGAGCTTGCGGTCGGCGTACTTTTCTATCAGGCGCAGGCTGCCCGTCTCGAAGCCGCACTGTATGCCGGTCATGTTGTCCGGCCCCGAATTTATTATGCGCGACAGGTTGGGGATGAGCTTTTCGTCGGCGATGGCGCCGGCCAGCGTGCCGTGCGTTGGGTTGGTGTGCCTTATGCCCGTGGACATTATGGCCGTGAACAGCTCCTCGAGCGCCTCGCGGTTTGGCTCCATGCCCTTCGTGGTGGTCGGATCGAGGCCGTAGACGAATATGTCGTCGCTGTGCACCCAGGCCGAGGTGGAGCCTCCCTTCTTTAGGTTGACCTCGATCTCGCGCTTTACCTTTTCCGGAGGATAGTACCGCAGGGAGCGCAGCGTGACGTCGCAGAACTTGCACCCGCGCCCGCACCCGCGCATGACCTCTATCATGCCGTGCATGCTCGGCTCGACGATCTCTGGTATCTCGTCGATGTCGGGCCGGTCCCAAAAGTTGACGAACCTGCCGTGGATCTTTTCGCCGCCGCGGTCGAACTCCTTGATGTTGACCTTGAAGTCGCTGCGCTTGCGGAACGGATCCATGTTCTCAAAGTCCCCTTTTATCAGGTAGTCGAAGAAGCGCCCCGCGTGCCCGTCTATCTCGGGGGCGATGCCGCCCAGCTCGCCCTCCAGTATCGCGTACAGGCCGTACTCGCCTATCTTTTCGGGGGCGTAGTTGTACTGCCACGTGCCCGAGGCGCCGGCTATGACCTTGGCCCGGCTGCCCGTCCTCTTTTTGGCCGCGTTGATGCGGCGGTGCAGCTCTGCGTTGTAGAACTCGTCGTACGATATCTGCTTGCGGCCGTAGGTGAACGTCATGGTGACCGGCCCCATCCCGAGCGGGTCCATCTCGTAGGTGCCGACCACCTCGGTCTCGGGGCCGATGAACTTCTCGATGTGGTCTGGGTGGGCCACCACCACGTCCTCCCTCCCGTACCCGTCGCGCAGCAGGCCCGCCTCTACCTTGCGGAGGCCGTAGGGCGCGTAGTCGGCCACGCCGTTGGTGTGCGGGATGTAGTTGCAGATAAAGTCGAACAGCACCTTGGGGGTGACCTGGTTGCCGAGCACCTTGTACCAAAAGCTCTTCTTGTCCCGGTGGGGGTCGATTGCCGGCGCGCAGCCGAAGAAGGTGGCAAGCGAGAGCTTGCGGTAGGGCGACATGAGCGTGCGGTCGGCCGTGAGCACTATCTTGGGGGAGCCCATGGTAGCCCGGGCGCCCACGGATTCGCTTTAAACCTTGGCTTCGGGCGCGCCCCGTTTCAAGGACGTAAAACCGGCGCCGGGCAAAAGTGCGGGCTGCGCGGATTCCCGCCTGGCCAAAGCCGGCAAGGCGGGCGCCGGCCTGCCGGAAACCGGACGTCTCGCGCAGGCACCGCGCCCTTTACCCAGCGCGAACCGGCCCGCCAAGACCGGCGCCTTGGCGCGATCGCGTTAGCGTGAGCCGTCCATGCGATCCTGTATCGCTAGAAAGTCGTCATACAGTCTTGCGGTCACCGCCACAAACTCTTCCGACGACAGGCCCTCCTCTTCGGACACCCGCAGTTCGCGTATGTCGTACCCGGAAGGCACGGGCTTGAACGAGTACGCGCCCACTTCTTGGGGCATGAGAAAGTCCTTTTTGAGATCGTCGGGAAAGCCGCGGCCACCATCCAACGCGGCGCCGGTCTGAATCAAATTGCTCAACTGCTCCACCACGAATGGGCTATGGGTTGTGATCAATACTTTCATGCCGCGGCGCACCAGCCTCGCCAGGAACTTGGCCAGCGCGGCCTGCGCGCGCGGATGCAGGTGCGCTTCAGGCTCTTCCAGTATGAGCAAGCCCGGTTTTGTAATGACGTGCTTTAGGTACAGCACCAGCGGCGCCGCCCCCGACACGGCAGACGACGCCAGATCCAGCGGAAAAGCTCGCTTTCCGCTGTAGAACTTTACCTGCGGCGAAATGCCGCGCGCGAGTTCGACCCGTCCGCCGAGTATCTCGCGCTCCATGTCGGAGGCGACGTCGTGGAAGGGGAGCCTGCCGGAGGGGCGCCCGTGGATTTCCAGCACGTCTGCAACAAAATCCGACACGGCGCCGGAAAGATTCGGCGCGTCAACCTCGCGCGGGCCCGCGCCCGGAGAGTGCAGGACGATGCTGTCGGACAGTGCGCGCTGTCCCCGCAGTATGCCGGATCTGGAAGCGGGCAGGTAAAACGACGCCAAGGGTTGCATTTGTGATCGCATCGACCGGAGCGTGCCGGCTATGCTGCTCTCGGAAGGCGCGGGACGGCGGCGCGGCGCATTGCCACAGTCGTCAGAACGCGCAACGAGCGCCGTCACGGTTCCGGGCACCGCCTTGCCGGCTCTGTGCGCGAATTCGACGCGGAAATCAGAGGGGAGTATCCTGCGCCGGCGGTCGTCTGGAAGGGCGATGCTGGCCGAAAAATAACCGGTGCGTATTTTCAACGTGCATTTTTTGGCCCCCGCCCTGACCAGAGATCCCAAATCGCGGGAAAAGAACCGCCCGATCCTCTCATAGGCTTCCCCGACGATCTCGGACGCCAAGTGCTTCGAGATGTCCAGCGCCGCGCGCTTTTCCAGCACCAAGGGCATTTCCTTGCCCAACAAACCGCCGACCAGTTTCTCGATTCTGGGCGGAGGCGCGGGCGGACGCGCCGCCGGATTCAATATAGAATGCACCATCAGCGCTACGTACGACTTGCCCGAATTGTTGGGCCCCACCAGCACCGTGATCGGCTTGATCGAGACCTTGCCGGACACGATGGGGCCGAAATTGCGGATTTCCAGATCCAGAGCGCTCCCGGTGTCGGTTTTGTCAGCCTTGCTCGCCGTCGTGGCCCGCCGGCTCGCGGCAAATATTTAATTTTTCTTGAAGATCGCAGTCAGCCCGAAAGTGGCCAGAACGGGCCCGCCGAAAGATCCGAAAACGCCCGTCCCGGACGATGCCTTGGCGCAGATGTGAAGGGGCCCCCGGACGGGCTTTATGCGCCTTGGGTTGGCCGGAGGCGCAGGCATGGAATCACGCACCCAGATCCACGCCCGACCTGACAGAGGCTATTCCCGATTGGCGTGCCGCTTTCAGCATCTTTTTGTCGTCAGTGACCAGCTCCAGCCCGTGGTGCTTTGCCATTACGACGTATGCGGAATCATAAAACGTCAGCCCGTTGCGGACTAGCGTGTCAGCTACGTCTTCTTCCATGCCGATCACTTTTAGCGAGCGCATTTGGGATAAAAAATCCAGGCATGTGCGGAGTAGAGACACCGTCTCGCCGTAATCGCCTCTGGGCTTTTTCCACAGTGCGTTGCCAAGCTCGTACCTCGTAAGATCCAGCACCGCCTGCCCTTGAAAACGAACATGCTGGTCGGATCCGCGGATCAGTATGTTCAAAAACGCGCTAGCGTCGTAGAGTCGATCCATGCTACTCGTCGTCGCGGACTGATCGCACCATCTTTACGATGTCTTCCCCGCTGAGTCTTGGCGCGAACGTGCGCCTAACCCGCTCCAAGTCGGCCGGATCGACTTCGCGCGGCTTTGGGACGGTTGGGCGGCTGTCGTCGCGTTCGTGCTCGAGCATTTCCAATAGCACGGACTCGCGCCTTTTGTGTGTCTCGAGATCCGCTTTCAACGACGCGTTCTGGCGTTTCGCTGCGTCGTGGCTGATCTTCTGCGCTCTGAGCTCGCCTTGCAAACGCGCGACCTTTTGTTCCAACAGTTCAAGGTTCGAGGTACGCAAAAGCCCCGTCTTGAATGCGGGTTTTGGATCAAATTGCGCACGAGAGTCAGGCTCCCCAAAACCGGCCAAGCGTTTTACTGTCGATTCGCGAACGAATTCTTCCCGGACAGGCTTTGCGTCTGCTGCATATCCTTTCTTTTTCTGGTTGTATGAGAACAACACTGCGTATCAACTCCCGTCCTGCGTAGCGCCGTCCTTTGGAAAGGCATCGGATGTGCATTTTATCTGAAACGCCGTGGCCGTGGATCTCATGTCTTCGAGAATATCATACAGCCGGGCCTTGTCGCCTTTGTAATCAGACAGCAGCGCACGCAAGTTCTTGGTCACGTTGTCGACCAGCCCAGTCGCGTCGTCCGAAGGAACCGCGTAGGTGTCAAACAGCGGGCCGATTTGTGAAAAGACGCCCTCGAGCACCTCGGCGATAAAAACGCCGCGCTTAAAGTCCAACAGCGCGGACAGACGAGTCATGTTTGCGGCGACTGTAAAGCACCCCCTAAAGTTGCGCCTGCCTGAAAGGTCCATCATGCTCTGCAAAGACTCCTCGAATGAAACATGGGCGTCCTTCATACCCCCGCTGGTCGAGCCTAGCGCATAAATAGGTTATTTGTCGTCCCAGCCCAAAGGATGCCCGATCGCCGCGGCCGTCTTGGGCGGCGCGGGCCCCGCGCCTCCGCCGCGGCACCAGGCACGCGGCCTGTCCGGCGCAACTCTTAATTCCGGCCCCCGGCCCCCGCGATCCGTGGGCCCGATCAGCGTCGATCAGATGTACCGCATAGAGGAGGCCGGCCACGCCATGGGCTTCCACAAAAAGTTCATGATGGAAAACGCCGGCGCCGCTGCCGTCCGCCGCCTGACGGAGCGCGCCCCCGTCGAGGGCAGGAAGATCCAGGTGCTGTGCGGCATGGGCAACAACGGCGGCGACGGCATGGTCATGGCGCGCCACCTTGCCGGCCACGGCGCCGGGGTCTCGCTCTCGCTGATGGGCGATCCCAAGGACCTGCGCACCGAAGAGTCGCGCTGGAACTGGTCGCTGCTGGAGCGCATGAAGTCGGTCGAGCTGGAAAAGAGCTACGCGTCGAGCGCGCCGGACATCATCATAGACGCGATGCTCGGCACCGGCATATCCGGCGCCGTGCGCGAGCCGTACGCGTCGGCGATCTCGCACCTCAACGGCAGCTCGTGCCTAAAGGTGGCAGTAGACGTGCCCTCCGGCCTCGACCCCCAGACCGGCCAGGCCGCCGATCCGGTCGCCCGCTGCGACATGACGGTCACGTTCCACCGCATGAAGGAGGGCATACCCGCAAGGCCCGACCTGACCGGCGCCGTCTACGTCGAGCGCATAGGGATACCGCCCGAGGCCCAAGAGGGGATACTGTGAACGTGTACCCGGTGCCGGTGGGCGGCATGCAGAACTTGACGTACGTGCTGGAAGACGAGGCCACCTCCGAGTGCCTGATCCTCGATCCGTCCTGGGACCTCCACAAGGTAAAGGAGGCCATATCCCTCAATGGCATGAGGCCCTCCAAGATAGTCAACACGCACCACCACTTCGACCACACCACCGGCAACGCCGAGCTTGCCCGCTACCTCAAGGTGCCCGTCGTGCAGCACGAAGAGTCCCCGCTGCCCCACGACGTGTCCGTGTCCGACGGCGGGCAGGTACGGTTCGGCGGCTCTTCGCTGCGCGTGTACCACACGCCGGGCCACTCGCGCGACAGCATCTGCCTGGTCGGGGACGGCAGGCTGTTCTCCGGCGACACGCTCTTCGTGGGCAGCTGCGGCAGGACCGACCTGGAGGGGGGCAGCGCGCGCGAGCTGTACCGCAGCCTGTTCGGCGTGCTGTACAACCTCGACGATTCCCTGGAGGTGCTGCCGGGCCACGACTACGGCCCCTCCCCGTCCTCTACGCTGGGCAGGGAAAAGGCCACCAACCCCGTCCTCCAAAAGCGCACCGAGGACGAGTTCGTCGCGATGCTGCGATGAACCGGGTCCTCTGCGCCGGGCGGCTCGGCGAGGAGTTCGTCGAGGCGGTGCGCGGCGGCAGGTTTTTGTTCTCGCTGGTGCTCTCGCACACAGAGACCTCCTCCATACCCGGGATCACGGCGGCCGGCGCCTCGCCCGAGCTGGTCAGGCTCACGCCGCCGGCGGACGCCGAGTTCATCCACTACGGCCAGTGCCTCTCGGCCGAGTCGGTGCCCGCCACGCCGGACGGCAAGCCCACCCCGGCCCTGCTCACAAAGGCCGCCCTCGAATCCGCCAGCATACCGCACGTGGCAGTCGACGCGGGCTGCGCCTCGCCCCCCCGGCTCCCCCACGTGTGGACGGGCCTGCTCCCGGGCGGCAACATACTCGACGGGCCGGCCATGTCCGAGGCCGAGGCGGTGCGCGCCCTCGACGCCGGCAGGACCGTAGGCAGGATGCTCGCCCCGCTGGCCGACTGCCTCGTGGTGGGCGAGAGCGTGCCGGGCGGCACCACCACGGCGCTCGCGGTGCTGCGCGGGCTAGGGTACGGTTCCGCGCGCGTCAGCTCGAGCATGCCGCGCAACCCCTCGAGCCTGAAGGAGGGGGCGGCGCGCGCGGCCCTCGCGAGGACGAAATCGGAGGATCCCATGGAGGTGGCAGCGCAGGCCGGCGACCCCATGATCCTGTTCGTGGCAGGCATGCTGGGGGCCGCCTCGGCCGTCACGCGCGTGATGCTCGCCGGCGGCACGCAGATGGCCGCCGTGCTGGCCCTCGCCGGCAGGCTGGGCTACGACGAAAGGCGCGCGGCCGTGGCGGCCACCCGGTACGTCGCCGAGGACGCCTCGGCCAACCTGGCAGAGACCGTCTCGCGGGTGTCCGGCGCGCCCCTGATAGTCTCGGATCCGGGCCTCGCCTCGTCCGGGGTGGCCGGCCTGCGCGCCTTTTCGGAGGGGTTCGCCAAGGAGGGCGCCGGCGCCGGCGGCTGCTGCGCGGCGGCCCACCTGCGCGCGGGCGTAAGCTCTGAAAAGATGAGGGAGGCCGCCGAGGCCGAATACAGGCGCGCGTTCAGCGGACCGTGACCGACTTTGCCAGGTTGCGCGGATAGTCCGGATCGGCGTCGCGCTCCAGCGCCGTATAGTAGGCCACCAGCTGCACGGGCACCACCTCGACTATCGGGTACATCTCTTCCTGCACCGCCGGTATCGGCACCCAGTGGTCGTACGCGTCGCTGGGGCGGTCCGATATCCCCACGATGCGCGCGCCGCGCGCGCGTATCTCGCGCACGCTCGTCATGGTGTCCTGGTACGTCGAATCGGACGGGTTGATCGCGATCACGGGGGTGCCGTCCTGGACCAGCGCCAGCGGGCCGTGCTTTAGCTCGCCGCCGGGCACGCCCTCTGCGTGTATGTACGTAAGCTCCTTTAGTTTCAGGGCCGACTCCGAGGCCGTCGGATAGTGCACGCCGCGGCCCAGCACGTACACGTCCGAGGCGCCGGCCAGCAGCCCCGCCACCGAGCGCGCCTTGGAGTGGTCCCCCAGAATCTTAGAGGCGGCGGCGGCCGCGCCGGCCAGGTCCGGCCGGAACGCGCCGCCCGAAAGAATCTCGGACATGCGCGCCACGGCCGCAAGCTGCGCCGTAAAGCTCTTGGTGGCCGCCACCCCTATCTCGGGGCCGCAGCCGAGCGGCACCGTGGCGTCCGATTCGTGCGCGAGCGAGGACATCATCAGGTTCACCAGCGAGAGCACCCGGGCGCCGGACTTGCGCGCCATGCGCGCCGCGTGCAGCACGTCGGCGCTCTCGCCGCTCTGCGAAAAGGCCAGCAGCAGCGAGCCGGGGCCGGCCTGCGCCGGATCGTGGGGCAGCTCGCTGGACACGACCGCCTCGGCCGAGACGCCCGCGTGGCGCGCCAGCATGTGCCTCGCGACCAGCGCCGCGTTGTAGCTCGAGCCGCTGCCCGTGAGCAGCACGCGCGAGGCGGAGCGCACCATGGCCGCCGCCCGCCCCAGATCCGCGCCGGCCGCAGACAGCGTCCGGGGCTGCTCGGATATCTCCTTTATCGTGTAGTGGGCGTAGTCGCCCTTGTACACGTCGGCGAACTCGCGCGATACGCGCGTGGCGCGCACCGGCGCCGGCCTCCCGTCGAAGCCGAACGCCTCGAGCCCGCCGCGCACCAGCACAAAGCTTCCGTTGTCGATGTAGACCGCCTCGTCGGTCCCCTCGATGAACCCGAGCACGTCGCTCGACAGGTAGTGCTCGCCCGACCTGCCCACCCCCACTATCATGGGCTCGTGGAAGCGCGCCGCCGCCAGCGTGCCGTTGGAGAACAGCGCCGCGAACGCGTAGTGGCCGCGCAGGCGTGCCAGCGTGGAGACCATCGCCTCGCGCTCGTCGCCCGACTCCGAGTAGTGCAGCTGCAAAAGGTGCGATATGGTCTCGGTGTCCGTCTCGCTCGAAAACTCGCACCCGCGCCCCCGCAGCTCCGAGCGCAGCTGCTCAAAGTTCTCTATTATCCCGTTGTGCACCACGGCCACCTGCCCGCTCACGTGCGGGTGCGCGTTGGCCTCGGTGATGCCCCCGTGCGAGGCCCAGCGCGTGTGGCCGATGCCGGCGCCGCCCTCCAGCCCGCCCAGGTCGGCCGAGGCCTCGACCTCGTCCACCTTGCCCACGCCCTTCCGAAGCGAGATCGAGCCGCCGCTCGCGGTCGCCACGCCGACGCTGTCGTACCCGCGGTACTCCATGCGGCGCAGCCCCTTTACCAGCACGGGCGCGGCGGGCGCCGCGCCGCTAAAGCCGATTATGGAGCACATGGACGCGACCGCCCCTGCGCGCTAGGCGCGCTCATCTGCCCTCGGCCGTATCTGCGCCCCCGGCGCCGGGGGCTTGCGCGTCGGGCGCGGCGCCGCCGTTGGAACCGGCGGGCGCCGCGCCGGCCGCGCGGCCGGAGCCGGCAGGCGGATCGGCCTCGGTTCTGGAACCGGCGGGCGCCGCCTCGGCGCCTGCCACGTCCCCGTCCGGCGCCGCGCCGGCGGCCTCCCCGGCGCCGCTCTTGTCCGCGTCGGATCTGTCGCGCACGGCCTTTTGGAATCCCGAGCCGGGCCGCAGCGATATCTGCGGCTCTTCCTCGAGCGTGACTACGTACGACGGTATGTCCACCCTGCGCTCCCCTATCATCACGTGCCCGTGCACGACGGCCTGCCTCGCCTGGTACGGCGTCCTGAATCCGAACTTTTTCATCACGACCGTCTGCAGCCGGCGCGCGAGCAGATCCGTCACCTGCAGGCTGAGTATGTCGTCGAGCGTGGATTCGGCGCCCACCAGGCCGGTGCGCGAGAGCGAGCGCAGCAGTATGGGCTCCTTTTCCCTGCGCACCTCCCTGCCGAGGGCCAGCAGCGAGCGCGCCTGGTGCCTGACGCGCGACAGCTCGGTGCGCGCCTTCCACAGCTCCCTCTTTGTCTTTAGCCCGAACTTGCCGAGCGTCTGCAGCTCCTCCATCTTTAGGTCGTAGTTTAGGGGGCGCTTTGGCTTTTTCCAGACCCTGCGCGGGTACTTTGGATCGCCCATGCCCCTACTCCTTGGCCGGCGCTGCCGCCGGCTCCGACTTTGCGGCCGGCGCTGCCGGCTGCGGCGAGCTCTTTTGCGGCATGGCCTTGCCGCCCTTTGCCACCCCGACGGCGCCGCCCTTGCGGCCGGACGTGCGCGTGCACTGCCCCCTGACCTTCAGTCCGAACATGTGGCGGTACCCGCGCCAGCTGCCCGTGATCCTCTCGCGCTCCACGTCGTTGCGCACGGTGAATTCGATGTCCGAAGTTATGATGTGCTTGTCGCTGCCCGTCTCGACGTCCTTGCGCCGGTTGAGGAACCAGGCGGGGAACCCTGCCGCCGCCGGATCCGTGATTATCCGCTCTATCTTTGAGACCTGCTCTTCGGTGAGATCCCCGATGTTCGAGTTGGGCCTGATGTCCAAGGAACGGAGGATCGCGCTGGAAAACATCTGGCCTATCCCGCGCACCTGGGTGAGGCCCACCAAGGCGTTCCTGTGGCCCGGTATGTCGTTGCCCACTATCCGCACGATGTGCCGGTATTCCTGCGCGCTCAAGCGCCAAGCCGCCCCGGATCCTAGATAAAAACCCTGTCGGCGGGCCCGGTTTGCTCTGGTGTACAAAAAGTATGCCCTGCCCCCCGAGGCCAAAGCCGGGCCTGCGGGGGGCTCGAACGCGGCGCGCATCCGCCATGTACGGGCGCCTGCCGGGGGCCGATCCGCGCGCGGGCGCGATCGTGGTCGCGGCGGTACTCGGCCGTCGCCCCCATTCCGCCGGGGCGGCGCGCGCCGCGGGCAGGGCCTGATCCACTCATTAATGCGTCAGAAAGCCCCCGGGCGTGGAGGTATGGATGCTGGCGTTCGGCGCGGCCGTCGGCGTCGTGGGATCCATGATAGGGCTGGGGGGCGGGACCATCATCGTGCCGGTTCTTTCGGCGCTTGGCGTGCCGCCCACGGCGGTCGCCTCGAGCAGCATATCGGCGGTGCTCGCCAACGCGGTCGCCTCCACCTCCTCGTACGCCCGGCAGCGCAGGATAGCCTACAGGCACGGCGTCCTGCTCGGCGCGCTGAGCGTGCCGGGGGCCGTGCTGGGCTCGCTCATAACCGAAAAGGCCGCGCCGGCCGAATTCCACACGATGTTCGCCGTGGTGCTTGCCGGCTCCGGCGTATACGTCGTGCTAAAGTCCAGGCTGGGCAGAAAGTCCGCCAAGGCGCCGGGCCGCGCGTCGGTAGTGCTGGCAGCCGCGCTCAGCTTTGCGACCGGCATCATGTCCGGGCTGTTCGGCATCGGCGGCGGCATAGTCTTCATGCCGCTGCTGGTCATAGTGCTGGGCATGGACGTAAAGAGGGCCGCGCCGACCTCGCAGATGATACTGCTGTTCTCGTCGTCGGCGGGCGCTGCCGCGCACTACGCCCTGGGCCACGCCGATCCGGGCCCGGCGCTGTACCTGGCGGCGGGCGCCTTTGCGGGCGGCCTTGCAGGCGCGCGCATGTCGCGCCGGGTGGGCGAGGGCCCGCTGCGCTGGGCCGTGGCGGCCGCCGTCTTTAGCGGCGCCGCGGCGATGCTGCTCCTGTAGGCCGGATCAGAAGTTCTATATACGGCGGCCTTCGGCCGGAGCACAGCGGGGTGGGGAAGTCAGTCGCTTCGGGCTAGGTCATCCCGGCGGGCTCATAACCCGCAGATCAGTAGTTCAAATCTGCTCCCCGCTATCAAACAATCCACGGCAGCGACCGGTCGAACCCGAACCGGTTGTACAGGCCGGCGCGCTTTGCCGGCCGCGTCAGGTGCCGCTGCGCCGAGACGAACGGGAGGTACGTGCCGGCCGACAGCCCGCGCGGCCGGCTCGCGCGCACCCTGGAGGGCGACGAGGTGGCGCACCTGCCGCACGCAAAGCCCTGCCCGCGCCCCTTGGACTTCATGCTCTTGCCGCACGCGCCGCAGGACGGGTTTGCCTCGTGCACGTCGGGGGCCAGCCGGACCGCCTCGATGAACTCGGCGTTGAGCACGCGCCCCAGGCCCGAGGGCGGGCGCACGCCGCCGCCGACGCGCACCACGTCGCCGGGCAGCAGCATGGAGGCGGGGCCGCCCAGGCCGCCGGGCTTGTAGGCGGCGCACTCCGTGCGGCCGCCCCCCGAGCTCACCGCGAAGAACACGTGGCCGCCCCTGCCGGTGCGCGGCGCCGCGCAGACCCGGCCCTCTAGCACGCCCGACGAGTACGGCTCGCTGCGCGGGCCGAGCGCGCGCCGCATGTGGTCGCCGGTCCCCTGGTTGGTTCGGAACACCATGTGGCCCAGCGGCTCCTCGCCCGTCTCGAGGCCCGCGCGCGCGCGGCACAGCTCGCGCGGGCTCTCGCCGCGCAGCCCGTACAGGACGGGATCCGGCCCGCGCGGCGATATTATCTGCCGTTTCCGCTTTTCGTCAAAGCTGCTGAAAGTAGACGCGTGCCCCTCCTGCACGGCCCTCACGCTCTCGGCCGATATCCGCCGCGGCGTGCCGGCCATCTCCGGCCTGCGGTAGCAGACAAGCTCGGCGGTGCAGTCGCCGAACCGGTACCCGATGCACGAGAGCGCCCCGACCAGCCCGCGCCCGCCGCCAAGCGCCAGCGTGCGCGCCCCGCACCCCGAGGCCAGCCGCTCCGCCTCGGACGCATTCACCAGCCCGTGCAGCGCGCGCCGCGCGAGCCCCTCCAGCTCCGGCGGCCTCGGCCCCTCGCACATGGCAAGGCCCGGGCTGGCCCCGTTTTCCAGGTCCGAGCGGAGCTCCAGCTCCGCCGAGGCCGCCTCCCACACGGCCCCGGGGTCCGCATCGACGGTGATGGAGACGGCCCCGTTGCCGCGCGTCTTCCACGGCACGTTGGGGTTGAGGCGCACCAGCCGCGGATAGTCGCGGAATTCGGCGCCGGCCTTTCGCAGGCGCCGCGCCAGCGAGTACGCAAGGTACGTGGTGCACATGCCCCTGACCGAATCGGTGTCGTCCATCCCCACGTGCAGCAGCGCCACGCCCGGCCCCGCAAAAGCCGGAATTTGTGGCTTCGCGTGGTTTAAATTCAAAACCGCGCGCGCCCGCGGCCTGATAAGGATAGACGAAGAAGCCATGCACCGCGTGATCGAGGAAAAGGCGCCCGCCTCGGTGGCCATCAACGGGCCCGACGGCATGCTGCCGCAGGTGCAGAGCGCGGCCCTTGCCGTCGCCGAAAAGTTCGGCATACCCGCCTACGTGCTGGCCGATGCCACCTGGGGCACGTGCGATCTCAACACCAACGGCGCCAAGGTGCTCGGGGCCGAGGTGCTCTTCAACGTGGGCCACACAGTCGGATCCGGGATGCGCTTCGAGGGCACCTGCATGATAGACGCGTTCGACGACGCCGGCTTTGAAAAGGCGGCCTCAAAGTGCGCCCCGCTCGTCTCCGGAAAGGCCGTATGCCTGGCCACCGACAGCCAGCACCTGCGGGAGCTGGGCCGCGTCAGGAAGATCCTCGAGGAGGGCGGCGCGCGCGTGACGGTCGGCCCCGGAAAGGGCCAGCTTGGCGACGGGCAGATCTTCGGGTGCGAGTTCTACCCCGCCACCGACTGCCCGCCGGCCGACGTCAACGTCTTCATGGGCCAGAGCCAGTTCCACGCGGCCGGCATGGCCGCCTCGACGGGCAGGCCCACGTACATGCTCGACCCGTACTTTGACGAGGTGCGCGACGTGACCGAGTTTGCGCGCAAGCTCGAAAAGAGGGCCTCGGCGCAGGTGTACGCGGCCGCCGAGGCGTCGGTGTTCGGCGTCATCGTGGGCCTCAAGGAGGGCCAGATCTCAAAGACCGCCGCGCTCTCCGTAAAGCGCGAGCTCGAGAAAGCGGGCAAAAAAGTGCAGCTGTTCGCCATGACCGACATCACCAACGAGAGGCTGCGGTGCCTGCGCGGCATAGACGCGTTCGTGCAGTCGGCCTGCCCGCGCATATCGACGGACAACAGGTTCGACGTGCCCGTCCTCTCGATGCCGCAGGCGAGGGCGCTGGTGCGCGTGCTGCGCGGCCAGGACCCGGGAAGGTACCTGCAGGCGCCGCACTGGCTCTAGGGCCTCAGCAGCATCTTGCCGAAGACGCCGCCTTTGAGCATGCGCCGGTGCGCCTCGGCCGCCCGCTCCAGCGGGTATTCCGAATCGATGTGCGAGCGTATGCGGCCGCGCGACATCCAGTACAGCCCGCGCTCCAGCTCTGCGCGCGTGCCCTGCGTGGAGCCGAGGACGGAGAGGCCCCCCTCGTGTATGAGCCTCAGGTCGGTGGGCGCCTCGTAGCCGGTCGTGGCCCCGGTGGTGACCACCGTGCCGCCCCTGCGCGCCAGCCCTAGCGCCGCGTTCCAGTGCGAGCCGCCAACGTGCTCGAATACGACGTCGACGCCGGGCTCCCCCAGCGAGCCGCATATGCGGCGCACGCGCTCGGGCCACGACGGGTCGCGGTGGTCCACCGCGTAGTCGGCGCCCATGTCCAGCAGCCTGCCGAGCTTTGCGCGGCTCGCCGTCGATATGACCGTGCAGCCGTGCAGCTTTGCTATCTGCACGCCAAAGCTGCCCACCCCCGAGGCGCCCCCCATCACCAGGACCGTCTGGCCGGGCCGTATCCTGGCCCTGCCCGCCAGCATGTGCCACGAGGTCAGCAGCGTCATCGAGGCCGCCGCGGCCTGCTCGTACGACATGCCGTCGGGTACGGGCACCGCGTTGGCCTCGGGCAGCCGGGCAATCTCGCAGTAGCCGCCCCACAGCGGCCCGGTCTGGAACCCCCATATGCGGCGGCGCCGGCAGTCGTACTCCCTCCCCGAAGTGCACGGGCCGCAGACCCTGCAGGAGAGGTTGCCGTGCGAGACTACGCGGTCGCCCGGCGCCACGCTGCGCACCCCCTCGCCGACCGAGACGACGTCCCCGGCAGCGTCGGTGCCCGAGACGTGCGGCAGCGGGACCGCCAGCGGCCTGCCCCGCATGCCCCATATGTCGTCGTAGTTTAGCGCCGCGGCGCGCACGCGGAACACGACCTCGCCGGGGCCCGGCACCGGATCGGGTATCTGGCGCACCTCTAGCACGGACTCAAAGTCGTCGTCGCGGCAGTACCTGTCGTAGACGAGGGCCCTCACGGCCCTGCGCGGCCGGGCGTCTCTAATATACGTGGCCTGCGCGCGGCCGGCTTGCCCATCCCGGGCGAGCTGGAGGCCCCCGCCCAAGCGTTTGCAACATGTCGCTTCTGGGCGAAGACGCTGCTGACGGGCGGGCGAAAAAGTTGCGAGGCGGGGCGGACAGTGCGCTGCGGCCGGTACGACACGGCCGCGCTGGCGGTGGATGGTTTAATATGGTCGGGTTTTGGCACCGGGTAGGAATGGAAGCATAGACATGGATGGCGAATACATGCAGATCATGCTAGACGCGATACATGTCTGCGCTACATACAAGCCAAAATTTGGCAAAGGGAAGGACGGCATTACACTCGAACAATTTCAAGATTTGTATAGTCGAGATGTGTTTTACAATTGGATGGGCTTGGACACACAATACATGTATGCTATGCACAAAGCATCCTGCAGCATGACAAGCATATACAGACAGATCGGCATGGGTAGCGAAAGGCTATTCCGCAAGATTCTAAAAGATGAGCTCGGATTGTCAGAAGACGTAAAATGGTCGTATCAAATGACAGATATGGGTAATAGAGATAGGACGTTGTTTTTAGATGCGCGCGTGCAGTTTGGGAAGATCAGAGACGCCGAGAAACGCGATCGGTTTTACAACTGGATGCGCGATTCTGCGGACATGATCGGTATCGACCAGAAAGTGTTTGGTAGTTTGGCCGGTGCGGTTTTTGAGGTACGGCAAGGGTACAAGAGCAAGGATTCCAAACGACAAAACTCCGATATCGCCAACGCCGCGATGGCGTATACTAAAGGATACCTTCCGTGTGCGATGATCATGTCCACCCAGATAGACCAAGACGTACTTGCACGGTATCGTGATGAACGGTGGACGGTCATAACCGGAACCGTGGGCGAAAACAGCCCGTTGTCTTCCACTTATGATTTCATGAAGGATGTCATAGGCTACGATTTGGCTGCCTTTTTTGAACGCAGCAGTCCCATGTTGCGCAGAGAACTGCAACGCGTTCTGGAGGCCCTTCGAAGCTGGTGGTCTTTGTGGCAGCCGTAGAAAAAAGCCTTCGCCAGAGAGCAGACTATACGCACAAGTTCAATTCAAAGACGGGGCGGCACGGGTGGCTGCGCCTGACGCCGGCCTACTCTGTAAAGATAGTCGACGGTCTGCTGAGCGGTCTGAAAAGGCCCGCGCGCATACTCGATCCGTTCTGCGGAACCGCGACGACGGCGCTGTGCGCGTCGTACAGAGGGCACGACAGCACAACGATCGACATCAACCCTTTTCTTGTCTGGCTCGGCCGGGCAAAGATAGCCAAGTATTCGGACGCCGAGATAACATCGACGCGCGACGCGTGCTGCAGGATAACACGCTCGGTAAAGCGGGGCAAGGCCGAGCAGGCAGAGGCCCCCCCAATCCACAACGTCGAGAGGTGGTGGAGCCAAGAGGCGCTGGGTTTTTTGCGCTCGTTGAAGTTCTGCATAAAAGCCGAGAGCGACTCTGATTCGGCCGAGCGCAGCCTGCTTCTAGTCGCTTTTTGCAGGACACTGATCGGGCTTTCGAACGCGGCGTTCAACCACCAGTCCATGTCTTTCAACGGATGCGCGCAACCGCACGCGCGAACCCGCGCCGGCATGGCCAAGATGTTCGGCGACGATCTGCGCTTCGTCCTAGAGGGAGCCGGGAAAAACCCCGCAAGGAACGGCAGGATAGCGTACGGCGACGCGAGGCGGCTGCGGGATTCAGTCGACGGCCGGTTCGATTTCGTGGTCACTTCCCCGCCGTACGCAAACCGGATGTCCTACATACGCGAGCTTCGACCGTACATGTATTGGTTGGATTTTTTAGACAACGGGCGCGACGCCGGGGACCTCGACTGGTCGTCGATCGGGGGCACGTGGGGCGTGGCCACCAGCAGGCTGAGCGGCTGGAAGCGCTCCGAGCGCTCGTTCAGGCACCCCCTCCTAGACTCCGCGCTGGGCGGGATTGCGCATTCCGGCAACAAGAGCGGAGCGATACTTGCCAACTACGTGGCCAAGTATTTCGACGACATGTGGGCGCATTTCAACTCGCTCTCCAGAGTGCTTAACCGCGACGCGGAGATTCACTACATCGTGGGAAACTCCGCGTTCTTCGGGGTGCTCTTGCCGGTCGAAAAGGTATACGCGGCGATGCTCGAACGGCTGGGGTTCGCAGGCGTCCGCTGTAGTGCCATACGCAAACGCAACTCGAAAAAAGATCTGGTGGAGTTTGACGTTTCGGCTAGGCGCGGAAGGCGAGTCCTGGACTCACGCGCCGCGGTTTAGAAAAGCGGCCGGATCCTTGTAGCCCCGTAGTCCGCGTTGTAGAGACCGATCCAGATCCGTCATTTCTTCCGCCTTTCGAAGAGGAGTTTGTCGTACTCTGTATCGTACGGTTCGCTAGATACGTGGGAGATGTGTGGTTCCAGATAGCATTCAAACAAATCTTCCACTTGTATGATTTTTTGCACTAGCTCGCGTACGGCGTTTCCCGTGCTTTCGTTGTTGTGCCGCACCGCCAAGATCCAGCCGTCGCGCTCTTCGATGTAACGTAAGGACTGGACGTACGGCAGGGGCGAGATCGTCTCCACTATTTTTTGTTCGATGGCAGCCTTTGTGTTTTCGCCCGGGCGAGATCTTTTTTCACGAGCCGCCTCCCGCTCGAACGCGGGGCTGCCCGCGAACTGCTCAAACGTCTGCGCGTCATCGGCGGCCGCCTTGCTCACCGATCCCATGCCGCATGTGGGCCTAATAAGCATTCTTGTCGTCTGGGGGTTGTCGCATAATTCCCCAGAACGACGGATTCCGTCGCATCTGAGGCCTGACGTCTGAAGGGGCCGCTTAGATCAGTTTTTTCCGACCAACGATCAATTTTTCCGACCGCCATGATTGTTGATCACGGCCAGCGCCATCCTGTCGTTAAAGCGGCAACGGCAAGACGGATGCTGAACCGTGTGCCAAAACCGGCCGCCAGCCGGATCCGGACGCGTCAGCCTCTGCCACCGAACCCTAGAAAATGACTGAAACCGTCGCTTTGGACGATTCGTGTGAGGATTATGTAACGCCGAAGCCGCCAGAAAACAATTATAATCGCCGCGCCCGGCTCTCCCGCGTGGAGCAGGCGATCCCGGGGCAAAAGATAGCGTCCATAGAAGAGTACGAGGCCGGCGACAACACGTTCGACGACGGGGATTCGGTGCGCTCGGCCGTGGCCGGCGAGGTGCTGATGGACAGGGGCAACAGGACCGCTGCCGTCTCCTGGACCAAGAGGCCGCTGATCGCGCGCGCCGGCGACACGGTGGTCGGCACCGTGGCGGCCACCATGGCCTTCATGATAGCGGTCCGCATAGACTACGTAAACGGCGTGCGCACCAGCGCCGGCGTGGAGTGCATCTGCTCTACGAGGAACATGCGCAAGAGGATCCTGGCCCTGACCGGCGACGTGGTCTCGCTCAAGATACTGAGCCTCAGGAACGGGGCCCTGCACGCGACCGTCTCGGAGCCGGAGCTGGGAGTTTTGTTCACAAAGTGCCGCAAGTGCGGCCAGGCCGTCATGCAGTACAGGGACGCCGTAAAGTGCAAGGAATGCGGCTGGATAGACGACCGCAAGCTCTCAAGCCAGTTCGGAAAGGCTGCGTTCATGCGATGATAGTGGCATTCCAGGGAACAAGGGGCGCGTACAGCGAGGGGGCCGCCAGGGAGTTTTTCGGCGACGGGGCGAGCACGCTGCCGTCGGCCTCGTTCGCCGACGCCGCGGGGGCCGTGGAATCGGGCAGGGCCGAGCGCGCCGTGCTCCCCGTCGAAAACTCCATAGAGGGCAGCGTCGGCGAGGTGCACGACCTGCTCGCCGTGTCCGGGCTCTCGGCGGTCGGCGAGATATACCACCACATAGAGCACTGCCTCATCGGCAGCGGCGGCCTCGACGGCGTCAAGACGGTCTATTCGCACCCGCAGGCGCTCGGGCAGTGCAGGAAGTTCATCGAATCAAGGGGCCTCAAGACCATACCCACCTACGACACGGCCGGCAGCGTGCAGATAGTGCGCGAGCTCGGCATGGGCGAGGCGGCGTGCATCGCGAGCAGGCAGGCCGCAAGGACGCACGGCCTGCCCGTGATATCGGAGGGCATAGCCGACAGGCAGGACAACCGCACCAGGTTTCTGGTGCTGGCCGACGGGGCCGCGCGCCCGCCGGACGCCGACAAGACGTCGGTCATATTCTCCCTGAGGCACGAGCGCGGGGCGCTGTTCAGGGCCGTCTCGTGCTTTAACAGTTCTGGTATAAACCTGACCCGCATAGAATCGCGGCCCACCAGGTCGGCCGCCTGGGAGTACAACTTTTACGTCGACTTTGAGGGCAGCGAGGGGCAGGACAACGTGGACGAGGCCCTCGGGGGCGTCAGAAAAGAGGCGGTCTTTTTCAAGAGCCTCGGATCGTACAGGTCGGCTAAAACCCGCGGGGCTTGCGGACGCTAAAGCCCATGCTGAACCCGATTATTATCACGCCGGCGGTGATCACCACAAAGTGGTACGCAAAGAGCACCGGGTCGGTGACCACCGAAAAGTCGTACTCTACGCTCACCTCGCCCTCGCCCGTGTTCCTCACGTTGAGCAGGGCCGTGCCGTCCGATACGTGCAGCCACGTGACGGCGTGCGAGCCCTCGTAGGTTTCGCGCGGCACGCTCATGCCGGCCGGGTTGTCCAGCTCCAGGTCGAACTTCGCCCCCGAGACGAGCACGGACTGCTCGGTGCCGGCAGGCGCGGTCAGCGAAAAGGCGGCGGAGCGGCCCTCGGACAGCAGGTCGGTCCCCGAGACCTCCTGCAGGCCGAACGAGCCTGCGAGCGCCGCGATGCCGATGCCGGCTATGGCGGAGCCGACGGCGAGCCCGATGACTGTCCGCTTCGTGAACACTGCGCCGGCCGGGGGGCCGCCGGTATTAAATGGATCACAGCACCGACACGTCGTGGGCCCCGCTCTCGGCGAACCCGGCGCCTGACATCTTGACGAACTCGGCGTTTTTCTGCATCTGCGGTATCGTGCGCGCCCCGCAGTAGCTGAGGCCCGAGCGTATCCCGCCGCCGAGCTGAGCCAGTATCTCGACCACCGAGCCCTTGTAGGGCACCATGGCCTCGACGCCCTCTGCCACGTAGTCGTTTAGATCCTCGTCGTCGCGCCCCTCCTTGGAGCGGCGCCCCAGCGAGGCCGCCAGCGAGGCCATGCCCCTGTACACCTTGTAGCGCTTGCCGTTCTTCGTGAGCACCGTGCCGGGCGACTCGTCGGTTCCGCCCAGCATGCTGCCCACCATGACCGACGAGGCGCCGGCCGCCAAGGCCTTCGTCGCGTCGCCCGAGGTGCGCGTGCCCCCGTCCGATATGACCGGCACCCCGTGGTCGGCCGCCACCTTGGCGCATTCCAGTACCGCGCTCAGCTGCGGCACCCCCGAGCCGGTGATGACGCGCGTTATGCATATCGAGCCGGAGCCCACGCCCACCTTGACCGCGTCCACTCCCGCCCGTATCAGGTCCTGCGCGCCGTCGCCGGTGGCGACGTTACCGGCGACCAGCTCGCAGTCCGGAAAAGCCTTTTTGATGTTCTTTACGGTGCGCAGCGCGTTGGAGCTGTGCCCGTGTGCTATGTCGACTACGAGCGCGTCGGCGCCCGCCTCCAGCAGCGCCTCGGCCCTCTCCATGAAATCCCCCTTTACGCCGACGGCGGCCCCGACCAGCGGCCTGCCCTTGCCGTCCTTTACGGCGCTCGGAAAGTCCTCGATGCCCCGTATGTCCTTGCTGGTGATCAGGCCGCGCACCGCGCCCGAGCCGTCGACGAGGGGCAGCTTTTCTATCCTGTGCTCGTGGAGCAGTTTTTTGGCGTCCTCCAGCCCTATGTCGGGCGGGGCCGTGACCATGTCCTTTGTCATCACGTCTCGCAGCGGCCTCGAGGCGTCGGCCTCGAAGAGCAGGTCGCGCGCGGTCAGTATCCCCACCAGTTTTCCCCCGTCGGTGACCAGCAGGCCCGAGGCGCCGGTCTCCTGCGAGCGATCGGCTGCCTCCCCGACGGTCTGGCCGGCGCCGACCGTATACGGGTTCTCTATCATCACGCCCCCCGACCTCTTTACCCTGAGCACCTCGGAGACCTGCTCCGGTATCGTCAGGAACCGGTGTATGACCCCCATGCCGCCGTGCTTGGCCATGGCCACGGCCATGGCCGACTCGGTGACCGTGTCCATGTTGGCGCTGACCAGCGGTATGTTGAGAGATATGTTGCGCGAGAGCCGGGTGGAAAGGTCGGCGTCGGCCCTGCTGGTGATCTCCGAATATTTCGGCACCAGCAGCACGTCGTCGAACGTCAGCCCCCTCTTGAATTTCAAAATCCCCCCGACGCGGGCCGGCCGTTTCGTTATAAGCCTTTGTCGGCCCCGATCCGCTTATATCGCCGCCCCGGGGCGCGGGCCACGTTGGCGAGGCGCAAGGCCCGGGTCAAGGACAAGTGGCGCGAAAAGCGCTGGGTGAGCGTAGCTGCCCCCGCGGCGCTTGCGGGCGGCGGCTCCGAGCCGGTCGCGTCCATACCCATAACCGACGAAAAGAACGCCAGGGGCAGGGTCGTCGAGGTCACCCTCTACGACATACTCAAAGCCGACCCCTCCCAGCACCAGTACAAGGTGTACTTTCAGATAGACAGCATCGAGGGCGACACGGCCACCTCCATATTCAAGAGGTACGAGTATTCCAAAGAGTTCCTGCGCAGCCTGGTCAGGCGCGGCTCGTCCAAGATAAACTTCATAATGGACACGCAGACCTCCGACGGCAGCGTCTTCCGCGTAAAGATAATCATACTGACGTACCGCCAGCTCAACACGTCCAGAAAGCACGCGCTGCGCCTCATAGCCAGGAGGATAATCCAGGAATCGGTGCCCGCCATGACCCTCGACCAGTTCGTGCAGGCCGCCTGCTACGGCAAGATAAGCGCCGACATCATGGCCGCGGCCAAAAAGATGATAAAGATAAGGCACGCGGGGCTCGAAAAGGTCAAACTGGTGCGCACCGCCGAGGCCAGGACCGTCCTGCTCGAGGCATGATCTCGGTCAGCGCGATAACGCACGCCACCGAGGATTCCGAGCGCGTGCGCTCCAACCTGCGCCGGCTGCTCGGCGCCGAAAAACTCGGGGTGGAGGCCTCCGAGGGCCACCACGGAAACCCCATAGAGATCTCGGCGGGGCCGGCCCCGGGGGCCGCGGCCGCCATAGCCGGGGCGGTGCCCGCGGAGCTGCTGGAGCGGGCCCTCGGCTCCGGGGAGGGCAGGGCGTACCTGCGCCTCGACAAGCAGGCCATCTCGGAGGGGCGCATATCGCTCAGCGACTCCGATCCCGTGAGGGTGACCGTCCCGGGCGGCGTGCGCGAATGGCGCAGAGCCGCCCCCTAGGCGCCCGCGTTCCATCTTTGTAGAACGGGGCCGCGGCCCGGGCCCCCCGCGCCCGGGCGCCGGAAAACTCGTAATATTAAAAAAGGGCATTCTCAGGCCCCCCGCCAGAAGCATGGCTTCGATACAACAGACGCCCAACGGCCCCGTCCTAGTCCTGAAGGAGAGCGCCCTCCAGCAAAAAGGGCGCGACGCCCAGGAGAACAACATCGCGGCGGCGAAGCTGGTCGCCGAGCTGGTCCGGACCAGCCTGGGCCCGCGCGGCCTGGACAAGATGCTCGTGGACTCGCTGGGCGACGTGACCATAACCAACGACGGCGCCACCATACTCAAAGAGCTGGACGTGCAGCACCCGGCCGCAAAGATGATGGTCGAGATTTCAAAGACCATAGACAACGAGGTGGGCGACGGCACCACGTCCTCGGTGGTCTTCGCGGGGGCCCTGCTCGACAAGGCCAGCGATCTGCTCAAAAAGGACGTCCATTCGTCCGTGATCATAGAGGGGTACCAGCAGGCCGCCGCAAAGACGCTCGAGATCATGGAACAGATGTCCAAAAAGGTAAAGCCCGACGACAAGGAATCCCTAGAGCAGGTCTCGACGACCAGCATGCAGTCTAAACTGGTCTCGGACGACAGCGACAAGCTGACCCCGGTGGTCGTAGACGCCGTGCTGGCCGTGGCTTCCAAGGACGGCGACGCCTACAGGGTGGACTTGGACAACCTGAAGGTGGAGAAAAAGTCGGGCGGCTCCATACAGGACACCCGCATGATAAAGGGCATAGTGCTCGACAAGGAGGTCGTCCATTCGGGCATGCCGACCAAGGTCGAAAAGGCCTCGATCGCCCTGCTCAACACGGCCCTCGAGGTCGAAAAGACCGAGGTCAGCGCCGAGATACGCATAACCGATCCCACCCAGATGCAGATGTTCCTAGAAGAGGAGAACCGCATGCTGAAGGACTTGGTGGACAAGATACGCGACGCGGGCGCCAACGTCGTCATTTGCCAAAAGGGCATAGACGACATAGCCCAGCACTACCTCGCAAAGGCCGGCATTTTGGCGGTGCGCCGCGTCAAGGAGAGCGACATGACAAAGCTGGCAAAGGCGACCGGCGGGCGCGTCTCGACCAACGTCGACGACATCGCCGCCGACGACCTGGGCTCTGCGAACTTGGTCCACCAGAAAAAGGTGGAATCGGACAAGTGGGTCTTCGTCGAGGGCTGCAAGAACCCCCAGTCGGTCAGCGTGCTGATACGCGGCGGCTCGCAGCGCGTCGTGGACGAAGTCGACCGCTCCATACACGACGCGCTCATGGTGGTAAAGGACGTGATAGAAGAGCCGTCCATCGTGGCCGGCGGCGGCGCCCCCGAGGCGTACGTGGCGTCTAGGCTCAAAGAGTGGGCAGACACGTTCGACGGCAGGGAGCAGCTCGCCATAAAGAGGTACGCCGAGGCGCTCGAGGTCATACCGCTGACGATAGCCGAGAACGCCGGCATGGATCCCATAGACACCATGGCCAACCTGCGCGCCAAGCAGAGCCAGGGCAAGCAGTGGACGGGGATAGACGCGCGCAACACAAAGATAGCCGACATGCTCTCGATAAACGTGGTGGAGCCGCTGGCCGTAAAGGAGCAGATCATAAAGTCGGCCACCGAGACCGCCTCGATGGTGCTGCGCATCGACGACGTCATCGCCGTCTCGGGCGCGCCCGGCGAAAAGGGCTCCTCGCCCCCCCCGCCTCCGGGCGGAATGTAGGCCGTGGACTCGATCGGCATAGATCTTGGCGGCACAAAGATAGAGGCCGTCCGCGCGGACGGCTCGCGCGTCGTGTCCAAAAAGCGCGTGCCCACCCCGCGCAGATACGAAAAGATAGTCTCGGCCGTGGCCGGCCTGGCGGCGGAGCTCGGTCCCGGGTGCCCCGTAGGCGTGGCCGCCCCGGGCGCCGAGCGCGGCGGCCTCGTCCGCCTCAGCAACACCGGGTGCCTGGAGGGCATGCCCCTGCGCGCCGACCTGGAGGCCGCCGTCGGCTCCAGGATAGCCATGGAAAACGACGCCAACTGCTTTGCGCTGGCCGAGGCGCGCGCCGGCGCCGGCGCCGGGTACGGCAGGGTCTTCGGCGTCATAATGGGCACCGGCGTCGGAGGCGGCATAGTCGAGGGCGGGCGCATACAGCGCGGCGCCTCGGGGTCCGCCGGCGAGTGGGGCCACCACGCGCTGCACAGCGGCGGCCTCGAGTGCTACTGCGGCAGGCGCGGGTGCGCCGAAGCTTACCTGAGCGGGCCGGCCCTGGAGCGCGCCTGGACGGGCCGCCCCGCCCCGCTGAAGCAGTTGTGCGCCATGGAGGGCCCCGAGGCGGACGCGTGGCGGCGCAGGTTCGTCGAGGACTTTGGCGAGGGCCTGGCCAACGCCGTGTCCATACTGGATCCGGACGTGGTGGTGCTCGGCGGCGGCGTCTCCAACGCGCCGTTCCTGTACTCGGAGGGCCAGAGCGCCGCGCACGCCCGCCTGCCCGAGGGCGCGAGGCCCCCGGTGCTCCAGAACATGCTGGGGGATTCCGCGGGCTCGCTCGGCGCGTGCATGCTACTGGGGCTCGATGGTGGCCGGCGGCTTGCTTGACACCGCGTAAGAGACCCACGTGACCTCCTCTATCTCGTTGGTTATGCGGGTGCTTATCCGTTCCAGCTCGCCGTGCGAGAGGCGCGTCCAGTCGGCCGTCATGGCGTCGTCCGAATCGACGGCCCTGACGGTCACGACGCGGCCGTAGCGGCGCCGGTCGCCCACCACGCCGACGGCCCTGTCGTCGCCGACCGACGCGTACGCCTGCCATATCCTCCGGTACGAGCCGCTCGAGCGCAGCTCCTGCTCCACTATGAGGCTGGCGGCCCTGCATATGCGCAGCTTTTCGGGCGTGACCTCGCCCATGATGCGCACCGCCAAGCCGGGCCCTGGGAACGGGTGCCTATCGAGCGCCTCGTCGGGTATCCCCAGTATCCGCCCTATCCGCCTGACCTCGTCCTTGTACAGCTCGCGCAGCGGCTCGAGCACCTTGAGGCCCAGCTTTTCGGGCAGCCCGCCGACGTTGTGGTGGGACTTTATCACGTCGGCCGGCCCGCCCGACACCCCGCTCTCTATCACGTCGGGGTACAGCGTGCCCTGCGCCAGCCACTCGAACGGGCCCGACTCCGCCGCGCGCTCGACGAAGACCTTTGCGAACTCGTCGCCGACTATCCTGCGCTTCTCCTCCGGGTCCCCCACGCCCTCCAGCCTAGAGAGGAACCGCGCGCCCGCGTCCACGCGCTCGACCTCTATGCCCAGGTCGGCGAACATGGCCTGCACCTCGCCGGCCTCGCCCTCGCGCAGCAGGCCGTTGTCTATGAAGACGCAGCGCAGGCGCTCGCCGGCGGCGCGGTGCAGCAGCACGGCCGCCACCGTGGAATCCACGCCGCCGCTGACCCCGCACAGTATGCGGCCCTCCGCCGAGGCGAGCCTCTTTTGGGACTCCGCGACGAACCCCTCCATCGTCCAGTCCTTGGACGCGCCGCATATGCCCAGCGCAAAGTTGGACAGTATCCTGGAGCCGTTTTCGGTGTGGGCCACCTCGGGGTGGAACTGTATTCCGTACACCCGGGAGCCGGGCATCTCTATGGCCGCCGAGCCGGAGCCCTCGGTGCGCCCCACGGTCCGGAACCCGTCCGGCACCTTTTCGGCCGCGTCGCCGTGGCTCATCCACGCCCTCACCGATCCGCCCATGCCGGCGAGCAGGTCCGAGCCGCCGTCTATGGAGAGTATGGACGAGCCGTACTCTTTCCTGGCTCTCTTTACCGTCCCGCCGTACCTGTCCACGATGAGCTGGTGGCCGTAGCATATTCCCAGCACTGGCAGGCCCGCCTCGAAGACGCCCCCGTCGGGCCGCGGCGCGCCGTCCTCGTACACGCTGGCCGGCCCGCCCGACAGCACGATGCCGCGCGTGCCCGGCGATGCCACCTCGGAGGCCGGCGCGTCGTGCCGGACGAGGTCGGCGCACACGCCCATCTCCCTTATCCTCCTGCATATGAGGTGGCTGTACTGGGATCCAAAGTCCAGCACGGCTATGCGGTCGGTCACTCGGCGGCCCTCTCCAGCATCCTGTTGAGCGACCACTCCGCGGTGTTTATTATCTCGCGCACGCGCGAGGCGTCCCGGTACCCCGTTACCGTGATGCCCCTCAGCTGCCGCCCGTCGGCGAGCACGGAGCAGTCGATGGGCTCCAGCCCGTCCTCGAGGTCCTTTTTGCGCATGCCGCCTATCACCTTGCCCACGAAGAACGACTTTAGCGGCGGCGTGTCCGCATCAAGGCTCACCTGGCCGTCCAGCGTTATCGATATGCTGCCGGGCCGCACCGCCGCGCTGCCTATCTCTGACTGCCTCTGCTTCCAGACCAGCTTTACGATCTCGGGCTCCGGGCCGGCCTCTTGCGCAGGTTCTGCCTCTTCCGGTCCGGCCTCTTCCGGTTCCGCCCGGCCGGCCCCGCGCTCTACAGGCTTCGAGGGGGGCAGCGACGAGGCTTTTGTAAAGCTGGACTGCCGCAGTATGTCGTCCAGGACGGCGGCCTCCCTTTCCAGCGCGTTCAGCTCTTCCTGGCACTTTTCCATCCTGCCGGCGATTCGCTCCTTTATAGCCAGCACGTCGCGCAACTGCTCTTCGGACAGCACGGCGCGCCCCGCCCGCGCTGGGCATTAAAGGTATGGTAGGGCCACGGTCCGGTTCTCTGGCGACGGCATGCATCGTACGGCACCAAGCGCACCGATGGCGCGAAAAATCGCCAGCCGCGGTCTGGATAGCTGAGATTGCCGAGCCCTGCCACGGGCGTGGCTGGCCTGCCCGGCGCAGCGTCGGCCGCGCCGCCATCTGGCCCGATCCCCGCCGCAGGGAATAAATAGTAGTCTCCGTACCTCCCCCTCGTGCATCCGATCAGAGTCAAGGTAGAAAAGAAGGAGGGTGGATTCATCGCCCAGTGTTTGGACAATCCCGCCATCATAGTGACGGGCGCCAGCAAGGCCGGCATACGAAAGAACCTAAATGCCGCCATCACAGGATACGTTTACGCGTTCCCCGAAGACAAGAACGAGTTTTTCCAAGACGGCAAAATGCGCAAGGTGGACTTGCTTGAAGCCTAATTGGCACCATTTCAAGCAGGTTCTGGAGATACTGGGATACACGCAATCCAATACCGACTCCGACGGATACCTTTATTTCGCGCATCCGGACATGGGCAAGGTAATGATCGAAAAACACAATCGAATGCCCGAAGATAAGACGAGCAAGTATCTGCGCGTCATGAAACTCCCCCACCCGTACTTTGAGCCCATTTACAAAAAGTGCAAAAAGACGCCCGCATCGTAGCGCCGTTCTGCGTATGTGCGGATCCGCCGCCAAGTCCCGCATTTGGGCGCGCGCTTCGCCGGCCCGGGCGCTCGCGTTCCGGATCGGCGCCGTCCGCCCCACAGGCTTGCGGCTTCGCGCCTAGCCCAGCCCCAGGTACATGCGGCCCAAGTCCGGCTCGGCCAGCAGCGCGTCGGGCTTGCCGTCGAATACGTTCTTGCCGTTGGCCAGCAGGTACACCGTGTCGCCCATCGACAGGGCGCGCTTTACGTTCTGCTCTACCAGGATGCACGTGATCCCCATCTCGTCGCGTATCTGGCCTATCTTTGTCAGCACGTCGTCCGCCAGCTTTGGCGAGAGGCTCGCGGTCGGCTCGTCGAACAGCATTATGGTCGGCTTGCGGACCAGCGCCATGCCCATGCCGAGCATCTGCCTCTGCCCGCCGCTGAGCGTCATGGCCTTTGCCCCCCGCTTCTCGCGCAGCACGGGCAGCGACTCCATGGCGTCCGATATGCGCTCGGCGGTGTCGTGCGAATCGAGCATGTAGCTGGCCATGATCAGGTTCTCCATGACGGTCAGGTTGCCGAAGACGTTGTTGGTCTGAGGCAGGTAGGCTATCTTTTTGCGCGCGATGTCGTGGGGCGCCATGTGCGTCAGCTCCTCGCCGCCGGCGCGTATGCTCCCCGAGTACACCGTGCACAGGCCGAAGAGGCTCTTGAGCAGGGTGCTCTTGCCCGAGCCGTTGGGCCCTATGATGAGGGTGAGCTCGCGCTCGCGCGCCTCAAAGTCGACCCCGAACAGTATGTGCGCGTGGCCGTACCCCGCGTGCAGGTCGCTCGTCTGTACCACCGATCCGGCCAACCTAACCACCCAGGTACGACTCGACCACCCGCGGATCCTTGGTGACCTCGTCGGGCGTCCCCGACGCGATGATGCGCCCCACGTCCATCGCGAAGACCTGCTCTACGTACTGCAGGGCGATGTCGAGCCGGTGCTCCACTATCAGGAACGTGAGGCCCTGCTCCCTGCATATGCTGGTTATCTTGTCGAATATGGCGTGCGCCAGCGTCGGGTTCACGCCGGCTATGGGCTCGTCCATCAGTATGACGCGCGCGCCGGACATCATCACGCGCCCCAGCTCGAGCAGTTTTTGCTGCCCGCCGCTCAGGTCCTGGCTCTCGACCTCGCGCTTTTCGGCCAGCGTCGTCATGTCCATCATGGCCTTGGCCCTGTCCATGACGCGCCTCTCGTCGGCGGCCCACCGCGACTTTACCGGCGCGTACAGGAACTGCTCGCCCGAGTTGCACGCGCCGGCTGCCAGCATGTTCTCGCCGGTGTTCATCGTGGAGAACGGCTTGGGTATCTGCCACGTCCTAGCCAAGCCCAGCCTGTACGTCTCGTACAGGCCCATCCTGGAGATGTCGGTCCCCTCGAAAGTCACGGTTCCCGCGTCGGGCGGGTACATGCCCGATATGACGTTGATGAGCGTGGTCTTGCCGCACCCGTTGGGCCCTATCAGCTGGTATATGCGGCCCTCCTTTATCTCCATGTCTATCCCCTTTAGGACCTCGTTGCCCCCAAAGTGCTTCTCGACGCCGGATACCTGCAGAATCCCCAAACACGGGTTGGGGCCGCCAAAAAGTATTTAAGCATTTATCCGCGCCCGTCCGCGGTGCAGATAGACCCCATATTCTCAGACGCCCTCATATTCAGCAGCCTGCTGGCCCTCCTCTGCATAGGCCTGACGCTGACGTACCTGACCACGCGCGTGCCCAACTTCGCGCACGCGTCGTTCGCCACCATCGGGATATACATGGCCCTCGTGGCCTCGCGCGTCTGGGAGACGAGCCCGTACGTGGCGCTGCCCATAGCGTTCGCCATAGCCGGCGCGGCGGCCCTGGCCCTGTACACGTTCATACTGAAGCCGCTCATACGCAAGGGCGCCTCGTTCGCCATACAGATGATAGCCACGCTGGCCTTCGACCTGATACTGATAGCGGTGCTCAACATATTCGCCGACTATATCGTCAGGACGTTCCAAGTCACGTCCAGGGAATTCACGCTGCGCAGCTACGACGCGCAGGTGTTCGACATGCCGCTGCTGGTCATAGCGGCGCCGGCCGCCATCGGAATTCTGGCGCTGAGCCTCCACGTGATACTGAAAAAGACAAAGTTCGGCATAGCCATGAGGGCCTCTACCGAGAACCCCGACCTGGCAGAGACGGTCGGCATCAACGTAAAGATGGTCTACGGGGTCTCGTGGGTGCTGGGCGGCGGCCTGGCGGGCGTCGCCGGCGCCCTCATGGCGCTGTGGTTCCAGGGCGATCCCAACTTCGGGCCGCAGGTGATACCGAGCGTCTTCGCGGCCAGCATAGTGGGCGGGTTCTTCAGCATCTACGGGGCGATCGCCGGGGGGATACTGGTCGGCATGACCGAGGTGCTCGGCACGCGCTTCCTCGCCGGCGAGTTCGGCGCGTGGATGGTGGCCTACAGGCCCCTCATACCGCTGATCTTCATAGCCGTGACGCTGCTGCTGGCCCCGCAGGGCCTGGCCGGCGTGGCGTGGGGCCGCCTGCTCAGGCGGGGGGCGAGCTGAGATGGCCCTGGAGTCCTTTTTCATATTCGCGACGGACCTGATGGCCATATTCGCGGTCTATGCCATCGTGAACCTGAGCCTCAACATGGAGTTCGGGTACGGCGGCGTGCCCAACTTCGGCAAGGTGCTGGCAGTCGGCGCCGGCGCCTTCGTGGTCGCCGCCGTCCCCGGCAGGATATTCGCCTCGATGGCCGGCGTGGGCGGCGACTATATCGGCGACAACCTGGCCATAATATCGCAGGTCAACGTGTGGCTGGCAGACAACGTCGGCATAGGCTTCGCCGTGTTCTTCCTGACCCTCGGCATAGCGGCCGCCGTGGGCGGCGCGCTCGGCTGGCTGACCTCGTACCCGGCCATACGCCTGCGCGGCGACTATCTTGCCATCACGCTGCTGGCCTTCGGCGAGGGCATACGCATAATCGGCAACAACTTCGTGCCCATAGCCGGCGGCACGCTGGGCGTCGAGGTGCCCGACCCCCTCTCGTTTTTGCCGGACGGCCTGCGCTTCCCCGTGGCCACCCTCGGGCTGGTGCTCATCGCCATCGCCGTGTTCGCCTACAGCGAAAAGATGGTGCGCTCGCCGCTGGGCAGGCTGCTGCGCGCGGTGCGCGACAACGAGATAGCCGCCGAGGCGGTCGGCAAGGACACGGCCCGCATCCGCATGAAGGTGATCATAGTCTCGGCCGCGCTGGCGGCCATCGGCGGGGCGCTGTACTCTTTCTACGTGGGCAGCACCATAGCGTTCGCCTACGACCGGGCCAGCTGGACTTTCTGGCCGTTTTTGATGATACTGATAGGGGGGCTGGCCAACAACAAGGGGGTGCTGGTCGGCACGTTCATCTTCGTCATCGTGCGGAAACTGATCACCTTCTTCAAGGATTCGTTCGAGGGGTTCCTCCCGTTCGACGTGGTGTGGCTGGACTTTCTGCTGCTCGGGGCCATACTGCTGGCCGTGCTGCTGTACAGGCCGCAGGGGATACTGGTCGAGAGGCCCACTCCCACGATACCCTTCCTCGAGTCCGGTGTCGGGCCCGGGCGGGCCGGCGCGTTCTGGTCGCCCGACGCGCCGCTGCCCCCCGACGCGCCGCCGGCGCGCAGGGCGCTGGGCGTCTTTTACAGGCCCTAGCCGGCGCGCGCTAGGGCCTCAGGCCCGAGTCGACCATCAGGGCTACGAACAGCACGGCCAGGTACGGGCTCGAAAACTTGAACAGCACCCACGAGGCCTTTTCGGTGGGCCTGGCCGCCACCCAGCCGGACAGCGCGACCATCAGCGCCCCCGAGGCCGCCGCGGTCCACAGGTACACGGGCCCGACCATGGGCAGCCCGTCCGGGCCCGCCGCCAGCAGGGCCGGCGCGAGGCTGAAAGCCACCATGGCCACGGTGGCCGCGGCCACGATGCGCGCCGAGGCCTGCTCGGTCTGCACCGACGTCAGCATGGGCACGCCCACCCGGTTGTAGTCTTCGCGGAAGTGCAGCGTCAGGCTCCATATGTGCAGCGGGATCCAGACGAAGACGAGGCCCGCCATGACGAGGCCCATCGTCCACAGATCCGAAAGCGTGGCCGCGGCCCAGCCTATCAGCGGCGGCGAGCCCCCGCACAGCCCGCCCAGCAGGATGTTGGACTGCGAGCGGCGCTTCAGGGCGTAAGAGTACACCAGCACGTTGTTGGCGAGGCCGAACGCGATGAAGCCGGTCGCCGCCAGGCCCTGCTCGAATCCGGCCGTGTGCGATATGCCGTAGGCGAGCACGAGCGATGCGCCGGCGAGGACGAGGCCGAAGTTGCGCGCCTTTGTCGCCGGGCTTATGCGGCCGGACGGGAGCGGCCTGCCCTTGGTCCTCTCCATCACCGCGTCGATGTCGCGGTCGTGGTAGTTTGTCAGCGTGTTGGCGGCGGCCGAGCCGGCCGCGACCGAGAGCAGCACCAGCACCCAGGTGGCCGGCGAGACCTCGACGTCGTATATCTGCGAGGCCGTCAGCGTGGCCGCGAGCGCGGTGAACACCAAAAGGTACCATATCTTGGGCTTTGTGAGCTCGTAGTACACGGCCAGCCGGGGCCTCGACCTCTGCTCCTGCATCTAGTCGGCACCCGCCTGCAGCACGTCCTTGCGGTGTGTCTTCATCTCGACAAAGCTCTCCGAGGAGAGTATGCCCTCTATCCGGCCTATCTTTTCCGAGACGAGCACGTGCATCTCGTCCAGGTTCCTAGCGTAGATCGTAATCAGTATGTCGAAGCGGCCCGTCACCTCGGCTATCTCGCCGACGCCCGGCGTCGAAAAGAGCTCCTTGAGGATGCCGTCGCGCTTGCGCGAGTCCATCTTTACGCCCATTATCGACTTTACATCGTAGCCCAGGCGCGCGTGGTTGACCACCACGGTGAACTTTTCGATCAGCCCGTTGCCGACCATCCGGTCTATGCGCGAGTATATCCGGGAGGGCTTTTCGCCCAGCTGCTCGGCCAGCTTTGGCACCGAGACGCGCGAGTTGCGCGCCAGCTCCGCTAGCACGGCCTCGTCGAGCCTGTCCACGGCGCGCAAGGCCCCCCTAGGCATTATAAACGCTAGATCTTGCCGCGCTTGTAGAGCATCTCGGCCAGCAGCACGGCCCCCTTGGCCGAGCCCATCTTTTTGTTGTGCGAAAACAGCACGTACTTTAGGCCGTTGTCGAACAGATCCTCCCTCTCCACCCTGCCGATGGTGGTGGTCATGCCGCCGCCCACCTCGCGCTCCATGCGCGGCTGCGGCCGGGTCGGATCCTCGTGGAACGCGTAGTACTTTTCGGGCGCCGAAGGCAGGCCGGCCACCGAGACCTGCCCGTTCGATTCTTCGTACGTCCGGCGCGCCGAGGACGGGTCCACCTCCTCCTTCGTCTCGACGAAGACCGACTCGGTGTGCCCGTCGATGACCGGCACCCGGGTGCAGGTGCAGCTGATCCGTATGTCCGCCTCCTCTATGCGGCCGTCCCTGAGCCTGCCGAGTATCTTGCGCGTCTCGCGCCTGACCTTGCCCTCCTCCTTTGGTATGAAGGGCAGTATGTTGTCGGTTATGCCCATCGCGGAGACGCCCGACTTGCCGCCGCCGGATATGGCCTGCATCGACGTCATCATGACTTTTTTGACGCCGTACTCGTCGAGCAGCGGCTTTAGCGTTATGGCGAGGCCCGTCGTGGTGCAGTTGGGCAGGGGCGCGACCCACCCCTTCCAGCCGCGCTCGCGCTGCCGGTCCAGCAGGTCTGCCTGCTCGTCGTTGACACCCGGTATCAGTATCGGCACGTCGTCTTCGTACCTGTACGCGGAGCTGGTCGATATGACCGGCAGCAGCTCTGCCATCTTTGTCTCGATGCTGCGCGCCGCCTCCGATTCCACGGCCGAAAAGACCAGATCGAGGCTGCCCGTGTCCAGCTCCGAGACCCGGCGCACCTCCATGTCCCGCGCGTACACGGGCACCTCCCCGCCCGCGTCCCACGATACTATGCCGGAGGGGTCGCGCAGGGCGTCGGTGTATTTTTTGCCCGCCGAGCGCTCAGAGGCCGCCATCTGGGCGAGCTCGAACCAGGGGTGGTTTTCCAGGGACTGGACGAACTCTTGGCCCACCGATCCGGTCGCGCCGATGACCGCTACCCGCTTCACGGGCCCGGGGCCCCACAAGACAGGTAATAATTTTTTGCAAAGGCCCGCGATTCCGACAAATCCTCGCGAGCCGAGGCCCGACGCCACAGGTGCCCGTCTGTAGCGATCGGGTGTTTCTGCGCCGGTCGCGGCCGGATCCGGCCCCCGAGGATCTGCGGATCCCGGACCGCGCCCGGCTGTTGCGGAAAAAGCGCGCGGCCGCGCCCCGCGCCGGCGAGGGCCGCCCGCGCCGGATCCGATCTATCCGTACTTTTTCCGGAACCGCATGGCGTGCTGGATCAGCGTCTTCCACTTGGGCCCGTTCACCGTGATGCCGGCCGCCTCGCCCGGCGTCATCTCGTAGGCCCCCTCGCCGATCCCCTCGTGCGGGCGGACGCGATTGTAGACGCGAAGGCCTTCGAGCAGCGGCGAATAGTCTTCCTGCAGGCCGCGCAGAAAGTCGCGCATCGTCCCGTTGAGCCGCTCCATCTTGTTGACGTCCCGGTGGGCATGCACGTGGCGGTGGCGGTACGCCTGCTTTCCGTCTTCGTCGAACCGGAACTCTGAGCCACGCCTTGTGGTACGCCTTGTCGTAGTCGGTGACAAGCAGCAGCGGGGTTTTGCCGGAGACGCGCGCCGATGCCCTGAGCAGGCAGGAGACGTCGTCGGCTGCCTTGTCCGGCGTGGTCGCGTACGCCGTCCAAAAGCGCGCGAACGAGTCGATCGTCATGTGCAGGTACCGCTGCCTGCCGCGCACCTTGACGAGCATCCCGTCGGACCTGCACTTGTCCCCCAGGCGCGGTTTCAGGCTGCTGGTGAAGAATCCGAGCGCGGCGGAATACCGCCTGATCTAGTTGCTGACGGTCTGCTGCTTTGGAGCGTGCTCCATCTCGTCCTCGAGCCCGCGCGCGATTTTTCCGGCAGACTTGCCGGAAAAAAAAGTCGTCGATCGCCCTGCACACGATCGTCGGGGGGCCGGACAGCCTCTCGAATCCGGAGTTGGCCGAGAACCTCTTCTTGCAGCTGCGGCACTTGTAGATCTGGTTGCGGTGGTTTTTGCTCTTGCGCACGCCCGCCTTCGTGGCGCCGTCCGCGCCGCAGCTCGGGCACGCGTTCTCCTGGATCGGATCGAGCACCGCGGACGCCCTCTGCTCCGGCTCTGGCAGCAGGCAGGCGGCCTCGACGGCCTGTGTGCTTGCAGTGCAACTTGCGGTGCGTGGCGTACGGGCGCTTGCACGACCGGCCGTGCTTGGACAGCTTCACGGTGCGCCTGCGCTCGGATCCGGGCGAGCGCACGGCGTACGTGTTTTTGCCCAGGTTTTCTATCCTGTGGCCTTCCCAGCGCTCACGGTGGCGGCGCAGGAGTCGGCTAAATCCGCTCTCGGCCACTACCGCCTGGCGCGCTGCCGTGCCTTTTTCCAACCTGATCAGGCACGGTTCGCGCGCTTACCATTTAACCGGACGAACCAAAAACATTCGACAAGCGATCTCTGTAAACTCGGCAGGCTCGTGCCTGAGCCACGCCTAGCTCACGCGGATTTGTCGGAATCCCGGTTTGCACGGTTCCCGCAGATCCCGATTCGGGGCGCGCCGCATCTTCGAGGCGCCCCGCCGGAGGCCGGACGGCGCGGGCCCGGCTAGTCGAGGGGAAGGATCGGGCCGCGCCCGGTTCTAGACGGGCGCTCTTGGCAGGCTAGCCGCATCGGGCGCAAAAACGCACGGTTTAAGAATAGCAGGCAGGCACTAGGGGTCATGAAGCGCGTGACTTTCTTCGGGGATCCACGGGACGCCAACTTTCCGGCAAGCCGGATAGCCAAGCAGCTCGGACTGGACTATCCCGACGTGGATTCGGATCCCGACGCCGAGCCGGAAAAGGCCGAGTCTGGCGGCAAATAGCCGCCTCTTTTTTGTTTACCCAAATATGGCCCTTATAACAGCGTCTTTTACTGCCGCTTTCATGTCGTGCGTGACTTCGTCCTTGCAGAGGCCCGGAACTATGCAGGCTATGTACATGGAGGGGTGGTGCCTCCACTCTTCGCTTATGTAGTTGGCGTACGCTGACTGCTTCGTCAACTCGTGCAACCGTGCGCTCCCGTCATCGTCAGTGTACAGCCATATGGTGTCCGACGGATCTATCGGCTTGTACGGCATACTGCCTCCGAATTTGATCAGCGTGTAGGTATTGCGCAAGGGCTCGCCTAGCGACGACAGTGCATCCGTCATGTGTTTTTCGATGTCCGGAGATGACGTAAATTTCAAGATCTTTGTCACTATCGCGCTGTCTGCCATGTTGCGTTTGGTCAATTCGATCGCCTGCTTTGCAAACTCTGAATAGTCGGCCGGGTATTTTAGAAGCGAGACTGGAAAGTGTCTTCTGTCCCACAACCCGCGGTAATTCGCGTACTTTTCTTGTTCCCTGCCCCATTCGCGCATCAGCGTGTCCAGAACATGGTCGTCACTACCATGCCCCGTCTCGAACGACTTCCAGTGCAGCAGATCCTTGTCAAGCACGCCGTTGTCGACCATGTGCTTTATGGCGTCTTCCACCAGCATGTCTGCCGCTCCGACTGAATGGTGCCTGTAAACCCACCTGTACATCTTGTATCGGGCTTCCAGCATCTCCTCCACCGCGCCCAAGGCCCGATGGTGCACGGCAAGCTCGTACCGCCCCTGCCGGTCAGGAACCGCGGCCATGTTGTTTACGATCCTGTCAAAGTCGATCCTCCCGTAAGCCACCCCCGCCATCAGTGAATCACGTGCCAGATAGTCCGCCCTGTCCGCGTCTAGCTGGCCCGAGACGATCTTTCTAAAGACGCCAAACCCCGCCCCGTTCTCCCGGGCCATCGGGCTTGCCGGGTTCTACCAGAAGGGACGCGGCGGCCTCTGCCAAAACGGGATTTTCGCGCTCCAGGACGGCCCCTACCCCGTCGGTCTGGATCAGCTTGTAAGAAAAATATTCGTGGATGGCAGGCTCTGGGCCCAGCACCGATTCGGCCTCCCTAACCTCTGCGCCCGGCGTGGCAGACGCCATGATGTCCTCACTCGCGTGCGAGAACGGCCCGTGTCCGACATCGTGAAAGAGGCATGCCAGTCTAGTCGACTTTATCAGCAGGCCAACGTCTCGACCCGCGTCGAGTCCCGGAAACAGCGCCTCGAAATCTGCAGGCGTCATCTCGGCCAGCACCTGAGTCGCTATCTTTGATCCCACGAACATGGCGCCCACCACGTGCTCGAACCTGCTCGCAAGGGCTCCCGGATACGTCAGGTAGGCCATCGAGTTCTGCCGCACCCTGTGGAGTCGCATGAAAAGAGGCAGCTGTACCAGGCGGTATTCTGCATCGGTCATCGGTACGTACCCGTGAACCGGATCCTTCATCATGCGTTTGGCGTCGATCTTTGGGATCTGCATAGCACGTTGGCCGCATGTTCTCCAATAAGTGCTGATCGCGACTGGCGGCGCGTTTGTTGTGCAGAAATTGGGCCGGTTTAATCCCAAGCATGGGGCCAAAGGCACCGTGCCGCCCGGCGGTCGCCGTCGCGGTGGCGCTACCGATCTGCCGCGGATCAGGCGGCCCCGGGCTGCCCGCGGCGCGACAGCCGGCGGTACGCCAGAACGGCGGCGGCCGGCGAGCCCAGAAGCGAGGCGTTGAACATTATCACCAGCGAGCCGAGCATGACCGTCTGGGCCTCGGATTCTGCCAATTCCATGATTCCCAGCGACCAGAGCGCCGGCTGCAAGGACACCCGGACGGCCTCCTTGAAGGCCGGGCTGGACCTCTCGAGGTCGGCGACGGCCGGCGAGAACGCGTAATAGAACTGGTTGAAACCGGACACGAACGCAGAGCCGGCACCCGTCGAGAGCGCGCCGTCGCGGACTTCGCGCAGTTTCTGCACCTGCTCGGCCGTCTCGGTTCCGTACGCGGCAGTAGCTATGAGGCAGCCGCCGCCCTCGTCTGCCGGAACCGGCGTGCACGTCCCGTCGTCTGCGAGGAACGTGCCCGGCCCGCAGACCGGCTCCGCGTCTGGCTCGTCGGTGATCGGCTCCTGCGTGATCGGCGCTGCGGGCTCCGGCTCGGGTGCAGGCGGCGCCGGAGCCTCGGGCGGCTCGGCTGCCGGCGTCGCCGGCTCGGCGGGCGGCTCTGCCGGCGGCGCTGCGGCCGGCTCCGGTTCTTGGCGCTCGGCCTCTTGCCGCTCGGGCTCCTGCACCTCGAAGTGCTGCGAGGCCGCCCTCGGCTCGGGCACGTCGAAGGTCCTCGTCCCGGTGCAAGAGTCGATGTTTACCGATTCGGTGTCCGACGCTATGGTGCGGTTGGAGACGAGCGTGGCAGAGATCCTCGCGAACGACTCCGACGAGCCGAACGGCGCGGTGAATTCGCCGTACCCGCCGACTTCTCCGGACTGCGTCATGCGGACCACGCCGGCCACCGGCATGCGGAGCGTCACGTCCAGAGAGCCCGACGACGGGCCGGCGACCACCGTCACGGTGCCAGCCTCGCAGTCCCACGAGGCAGACCTGATATAGACCGCTTCTGTTCCCGCGCCCCCGTCCAGCGTCGTTCCCGAGACCCGGGCGCTGCCGCCCCCTCCTCCGCCGCCACCGCCTCCGCCGCTGGCTGCGGTTCTCTGCGGGGGCGCCGCGACATCGAGGGTCGCGCGCTCCGCAGGGGCGGCTGGCGGCGCGGTCTGCGTGGTGTACGAGACCTGCCACCTGCCGTCGATGTACCTGAGCGTCTCGTAGGCCGCAGAGGCCAAGTCGCCCCTGGCGTCGAGCTGCGCGCTGCCCATCAGCCCGCGGTGCCCGAGGGCCGCGGCGGGCACCGCGTCGCCCAAGCCGCCCTCTCCCGTCACCCTCGTGGAATCGGACAGCACTATGGCCTTGCCCAGCACCTGCACCGAATCGTAGGCGGCGTACGCGCCAGAATAGACGCGCGCCTGCCGGTCAGTGATGCCGAGCCTGTCCTGTATCGCCTCCGTCACAGCTTGGAACGACGTGTGGCTTCGGTCGGGCGCGTCGTCTATGACCGTAAAGCGCTGCGTGACGAACTGCGAAACGCCGTCGTTTATGGTGGGCCAGAACTGCGATCCGAACCAGTCGAGCCCTGCAAGCCCGGCGTTGGCGGCAGCTGCCCCCACTATCAGGTCGCCGTCGTCCTGGTACGAAGCTAGCAGCACCACGGTCTTGCCCGAGACGGCGCTCGCGATGTCTGCCGTGACCGGCGTGCCGCTACCCAGCGCGGTTATGGCGGCGGGATCGTAGGCGACGGGGGCCACGTTTATCCCGGGGGCGTTGCTCCGCACCGATTCCAAAAGCGACATGCCCCACGGGTCGCCTGCGCGGTGTGCCACCACGACGGTCTGCACGCCCTGCCCGGAGAGCCTGTCTATGAAGAACGCGCCCTGGTTCGCCGTGGGCGAGAGGAACCTGAATATGTTGTCTTCGAGGGCGAGCGCCGACGATACCGAGCAGCAGCTCAGCAGCATCATGCCGTTGTCGTCGGCGTACTGGCGCACGCCTGCCAGCTCCGAGGAGCTTATCGGCCCCAGCGCTATCTTCGTGCCCAGAGAGTTCACGCTCTGAAGTTCGGAAAGGGCCGTCGCCGGCAGGGACGCGGTGTCGCGCGCGTCCAGATCTAGCCGCCACTTTGAGCCGGTGTCCGCAAACCTCGCGTTCAGATCCGCCACGCCCCGTACGAGCGCCGCCTCCACCGGGTCTCCCAGGCTGTCGAGCGAGCCGGTGCGCGAGACCAGGGCGCCCACCCGGACCGTCTCGATCTCGGCCGGGGCTGCCGGAGCCGCGACCGCCGTTATGCTCAGTTCCCGGAACACCCCCGCCTGCCCCGCGGCCGTCGGCGTCGCGTACAGGGACGGGCCGTAAGTCGCGCCGACCCGGGCGTCGGCCGGCACCGCCACGGTCATCTCCACGTCCAGCGTGCCGCCGGCCGGCATCTGCGCCCGCTGCGGCGACAGCTGCACGGACAGGCCGTCCCCGTCCCGCACTTCGAACGACGCGCCGGTGGCCACCGGCGAGGTGACGCGCAGCACCAGTACGCGCTGCTCGCCTGCCGGTATTTCGATCTCTTGGTCGAACGAATAGACCGGATCGTAGCCGAGGCCGAACGCCTGCGGCGCCGCAGCGGCCGCCACGGCCGCGGCCAGCAGCGTCGCGGTCAGGAGCGTGCGGGGCATCTTATCCACAACTTGCGAACAACGTCATCGCCTGCGAGAGGGAGCCTTCCCCGGTGGGCAGCACGCGGCCGGAGTGGACAACCTTGAACTCCAGCTCGGCGGTTCCGGGGGACGACAGTGGGGATCCGACATCGAGCGGCTGGCCGGGCACGAGATCTACGAATTCCCCGCCCACCTTTACCTGCGTGGTCAGCGTCCGGTATTCGTTGTCCGTCCGGTCGGTCCACGAGTCCACCTGCAGCCGCAGCCCGGCGACGGCCGCGGTACCGGCGTTGGTCACGGTCCGCGTGACCGCTGAGGACTCTCCGCCCGTCACCAGGTCGAATCCGAGCGCCTCGCCGGCCGAGACCGAGCAGGCAGGCTGCTGCGGCGTGATGCCGGACTGCTGCCGCGAGATCTCGGCGGTGGCAGTCTGGGCCGCGTCGGTATAGTAGGGCGAATACGTCACGTCGCCGCTTATCCGTTCCGCTGGGCTCGCCCCCCAATAGTTGAACGGGGCGAACATGCGGCTAGGCGCCAGGTTGATCACGTCGAATCCGGTGTTCCCCGCGAACGAGTTCCTGAACGCGATCAGGGGGCTGTCCAGCGGCGCGTCCGACGTACGGAAGGCTCCAGAGTCTTCTCCGCTTCCGTCCGGCTGCCTGCAGGTCACCACGCACAAAAGTATTCCGTGGTGGCTGTCGCTTATGGTGTTGTCGTAGATGCGCGTGTTTACGAGGCCCTCTGCCCGCACTGTGATGGGGGCCCGCAGGGTGTACGACGTGGTTCTTTCGGCGTTGTCGGCCCCCGCCGTGTTTACGCCCGTGATCGTGTTGCCGTATATTTGAAGGCCCGCGTCGGGGCCCGACAGCTTGCGCTCGTTGGGCGTCCCCTCGTCGTGCGTGCGCTCTACCACCTTTTGGATCGCGGACGCAGGCATGTTGGACATGGCGTTGCCGTTTACGTGGCCGTTGATGACGCCGGACTTGCCCAGGTTGATTCCGGCGAACGTCGCGGTGTCAAAGACGTTGTCCGATATGAACAGATCCCGGAGCAGGCCCTGCTCGATCGTGCGGATGGCTGTGAACAGGCTGCCCGCCTTTTGCTCCTCGGTGAACCCGGGCGGATAGAACGTTCCTATGTTTCTGTACACGCTGTCGGTTATGCGCAGGTTGGTGATGGTGCTCTGCGCTACATCGCGTATGACCGTGCCGTTGCCGCGGGTGTTGCTCATCGTGTTGTTTGACAGCGTGACGTTGGCCACATCCCCGCCCGCCAGCGTTCCCACCTCTAGAGCCGCCCAAGTCTGCGTGATCTCGTTGAACGTCAGGTTCTGGATAGTGATGTCGCTGCTAGAGGCCAGCATCCTGACCCATCCCGACAGCACGGCGCCCGGCTCGCCAGTCACCGTCATGGACTTGGTGAGGCTCAAAAGCCCCAAGTTGGCGTGCGTTCCCGAAGAAAACGTCACGACGCCCCCGCTGTCCAAGCCGCCGAATGCGGCCCGCACCTCGTCGGGGGTGTTGCTGGTGGTGATCGTCACGGCGCTCTGCGCGTACGCTACCGGAAACGCCGCGCAACCGGAGCACGGATCGCCGGCCGACAGGGCGGCCGCAGAGGCCGCTGCAAGGATCAAAACCGCGGACGCGCTGAAAGGTTTTCGGGTGAACCCGCACGGGTTGCGCTTGAGCACCCCCCCCCCCCCCCGATGATAGTATAAAAACTCAACTTTCCGGCTCGCGCGGCTCCCGATCCGGGGCGCCCCGCATCTCCGGGGCGCCCCGCCGGGATGGCGCGGACTTTTGAATAAATATGGGCCGCCGCGCGCGGCGGCGTTGACAGAATTCGTCCACGAGCCGTACAGGACCGTCCACGTGCGCGACGTCCTGAGGCTGTCGCTCGACGACCTGATCAGCATGATATCGGCCCTCGAGCCGGTCAGCGCGTACTGGTGCGACGGCGTCCTCTTTGCCGTCTTTGCGGTGGCCGAATCGGACGAGCTTGCGAAAAAAGAGATCGCCGGCGAGACGTACGTCGACCGCATAGTCTTCGCAAAGCACCCCGAGTTCAGCCGGACCGTAAAGTCGTCGACCAACGTCGAGATAGGCGTGGTCAACGTCTCGTGCAGCGGCACGTACTCGTCGATGGTCGCCTGGCTGAAGGGCCAGCCCGCGTGGGCCTAGCCGAGGCTGCGCTCGTACTGCTCTACGGACTCGCGGATCTTTTCGGCCGTCGCGATGCCGCCGCGCCTCATGCGCGCGAACATCTCCGGGTACACGAACTCCCTTTCAGAGTACTGTAGTATCAGGTCGTACCTGCCCTCGAAATAGTGGAGCACCTCGTCTGCGCCCGACGTGGCCTTGGCCTCCAGCCCGTAGGCGCGCGCGAGCACGTCGTGCTTCAGGCCCTTGGCCGAGTACCCGTTGACCGGCAGGTGCAGCTGGAGCAGGTCCGCGACCGCCGGCTTCCTGACCATGTAGTGGTGCACCCACCTGGGCTCGTTGACGGAGCTGGCCAGCATCCTCTGGTACAGGAACGGGATGTCGAACGAGAGCACGTTGTGCCCGACGATGTTGAGCCTGCCTCCGCGCTTCTGCAGGTCCGAGACGACCCCGTAGAGCTCTTGCAGCACGGCGCGCTCGCCGCGCTCCCACTCCTTGAGGCGCACCGGCGGGGCGCCGCCGGCCTGGTACGTCACGAGAGCGACGCGCCCGTCGAACGGCGAGAGGGCCCCCAGCTTGTACTTCCAGTACAGCGAGCCGTCGGCCTCGGTGAGCCCGCCCTCCCGCTCCCTCGCGCGCAGCTCTAGGTACTGCCCCGGCTCAAAGTCGGGCACCGTCTCGATGTCCAGGAAAAAGTCCACGCCCAAAGCCGGCGGCCCCGTATAAAAACAGAGGCCGGGCGCGCCGGCAGGCGCGCCCCACGGGCCCGAAGGGATTCGAACCCCCGACCTAACGCTCCGCAAGCGTTCGCACTATCCATGCTATGCAACGAGCCCGTGCGCGGCGGCCCCCCGTGCCTTAATTACTATTGGCCTTGGCCACGAAGATGTAGTACATGGCCAGCGCGGCGATTATGCCGCCGGCCAGCGGCGCGGCCCAGTACATCCAGTGAAAGTCCCAGTACCCGGACAGGAGCGCGGGCCCGAACGTGCGCGCGGGGTTGACCGAGGCGCCGGTCAGCGGTATGGCCACCAGGTGTATCAGGAACACCATGCCGCCTATGGCGAAGCCGGCCCAGCCGGGGGCCGCCTTTTTGTGGACGGCGGTCATGAATATGACCGTGACCAGAAAGAACGTCAGTATCGCCTCGACCGCGAAGCCGGACGCCGCCGAGCCCGACAGGATCTCGCTCGGGCCCGGCTGCGTGCCCAAGTTGACGCGCTCTGCCAGGTCGGGCAGGATGGAGCGCAGCGCGGCCGCGGCCACGACCGCGCCCGCCAGCTGCGAGACTACGTACATCGCGCCGTCGCGCACCCCTATCTGCCTCGTGACCATCATCGGTATGGTCACGGCGGGGTTGATGTGAGCGCCCGAGACGTGGCCGAACGCGTATATCATCAGGCCGACGGCGCCGCCGTGCGCCAGCGATATGAACAGCACCGAGATCGTCGAGAGATCCTCGCCGAACGAGGCGACGGCCACTATTATAGAGAGCACGCCGAAAAAGACGAGGGCGAACGTCGAGATCCCCTCGGCTACCCACGCCCTCGGATTTGCCATCGGCGGCCGCGCCCCGAGGTGCCCATTTAAAACATGCGCCCGTTCCGCCGTACTTTCACGTCGCTGCCCGCCGGATCCACGTCCGAGCAGGCCGCCCCCTCCATGGAAGAAAGATCTATCTCCACGGCTCCGCACGGTTTCCGTTCCTGATAAGGCACTAAAGCCGGGCTAATTCTGCGCGTTTATGTTCCTGTGCCCGAACAGCTCCTCGAAGAGCAGCGCGGCCCGGTGCTGCTCTGCCAGTACCGCCTCGCGGAGGCGCCGCTCGTCGGCCTCCAGGTCGGGCAGCTGCGGGGCCGGCGCCGGCGCGTCCGGCTCCGGTGCCGGCATCATGGAATCGAGCACCTTTTGGGCGGCCATCACCTGCGCGTACAGGTGGTCGCGGAACTCCGGGTCGCCGCGGTCGTAGCCCTGCTTGGGGATGCCGTCGTAGATGTACATGGACTCGTCGATGTCGTGGTACAGCCGCGACTGGTTGTACAGCGGCAGGTACTCGCCTTCCGGCGAGAGCTTGAACAGGTGCCCGTCGCCGTCGACGAGCACGTCCTCGCCCGACGACACGCGGTACAGCAGCATCCCGTCCACCTCGATCCCCGGCTGCGGGTCCATCGGCTCGCCCGATACCCGTATGCCGTGGTTGTAGTAGTTTTGCCACGAGTTCCTCTCCCTGTCCCAGACGTCGGTCCCCACGATGTCGAACTCGAGCGGCGCCCGGAACGTGTGGGTTATGGTCACCGAGAGGCACTCGAGCGAAGATCCCGCCGAGCATTCCACCACGTCGTGCGAGGCGGACAGCGTGTCCAGGTCGATGGCGCCGTCCGGATCTATGACAGAGACGGTCCCGATGTCGTCGAACGAAATGTCGTAGTTTACGACCGCCCTGCTCTCCGATATGACCTCGCCGGAGCGCAGCCCGAAGGCCAGCGAGACGTGCTCTACGTTGCCCGGCCCCTGGTTTTCGTACATCTTTAGCACCACGGTGTTTTGCTTGCCGACTTCGGATTCGATCAGCGGGTACGGGGTGAAAAAGTACGCCACGTCGGACGACAGTCCGTTGTACGCAAAGCCGCCGTCGACGAGTTTGGCGCCGTACTCGTCGTAGCCGAGCGTCGGCGGGGTGCAGTCGTCGCACTCCGAGCCGCCGCTCGGCGGCAGCGCGGGCCCGGTCCCCCATGCCGAAAAGTGGCTGGTCCAGACAGTCGAGCTCTCCCGCACGTAGCACGAGCCCGCGTCGGTCCCGTCCTGCCCCTCGAGGGAGGCCAAGTGCCCGGCAGCCTCGGCGTGCGTCGAGGAGCCGGTCAGATCCTCGGGGCACTCTTGTACAGCGAGGGTCTGCCCGCCGGTCACCACGAAGACCAGCTCTTGGAGAGGCGTCGAAAACTCTATGCGTGCCGGCAGCGACAGCTCGACGCGCCCGGCCGGATCGCCCACCTCTATCAGGGTCGCCGACTGCGAGGTGTCCAGCCTGTACGAGAACGCGTAGTCGTCGGACGGCACGGTGGAACTGGTGGCCGACATTGGCAGCGTCTGATCCGCGGGCAACCCGCCTACCTGCAGGCCGGCGGGCAGCACCACGGTGGCAGAGGCGAACATGACGGTCAGCCCGGAGCTGAACTCGGCGGTCTGCCCTCCGGCCGAGGCCACGCTGGCGGCCGGCGAGGCCGGATCGGGCAGCAGCGAGGCGTCGATGGCCACCGGCTGCCGGGCCACGACGGTGCTTACGATCGAGTCGGGCGGCAGCACCAGCTCCGTGCGACCGTCCCTGGCCGTGTCGCGCAATACGACCGCCCCGTCGCGCGCGTCCGCCGGGACCAGCGACTTTGCGCCGCCGTTGAGCAGCGCGTTGCCCACCCTGTCGGTGACCCCGGAGACTTGGAAGTCGATGCGGGTGCTGGACATCAGCTCGGCGTCGCTCTGGGCCAGCATGGCGAGTACAGAGGCGGTGCCCGAGCCGTGCACGAAAGAGGCTGCCGGCACCGAAGAGGCGCCGTACTCGAAGAGCGTATAGTCCGCAGCCGCGGTCACCACCGGCTCGGAGTAAAAGAGCGCTACGGAGCGCTGGCCGACAAGCGATATCTGATCTAGCTGCGGGGCCGTGTTGTCCACCAGGACGTTGGGGCCGGTCAGCCTCTCCTCTCCGAAGGTGACTGGCACCCCGTCGATCATCACCTCTATGCTGATGTCCAGCGGGCCGTCGGGGTCGGTCCCGCAGGCGGCCCACTCTGCGGCGAACTGCTTGGCCGGCGGGGTCGTCTCTTCGACCGAGCTTTCCGGGTTGGGGAGCGGGGGCTGCAGGGACGCGCTCCTGCCGTTTATCAGTACGTCGAACTCGCCCATGGTGAACGTCTCTTCGGCCCGGAACGAAATGTCCACCAAGGTCCTGGGCCTGTCCCCCTCCGGGACGCACACGCCCTCCCCGGATGTCAGGACGCGCTGGCCGCCCTGCAGCACCAGGGTGCCGGTCGGCTCGTAAGAGTCCCCGCCCGTGGCCATGCCCGAGGGGTGGCGCGAAGTCACCGTGAACTCCGTGACGGTCAGCGGCACCTCGTACTTTGGTATCGGTACGGCCTGCCCGCCGCGCACCTGCAAGAGCTGGAACTCGGTGCCGGCCAAGTCCCCGTTGATATCGAGCGTGGTGTCCCCTATCAGGCCCGCGTGCCCGCGCGCGGCCGCCGGGATGTTTTCCAGCAGGGCAGAGGCGGCCGCCGAGTCGCCGAGCAGCACCGCCCTGCCCATCAGGTGGACCGAATCGTAGGCGGCGTACGTATAGATGCCAAAGTCGCGGTGCCCGTCGGGCAGCCTGGCAGATATCTCGCGCGTGACGCGATCGAACTGCGGGTGGTCGCGGTCGAACACGGCGTCCACGCTCGTGTACCGAACCTGCGAGGCAAAGTCGCGCACCTGGTCCGTGTGGGACAGTATGGTGTCCAGTATCGACGTGCCGAACCACTGCGAGGTGCCCAGCGCGGCCGCCCCCGGCGGGGCGCCCGGCGCGGACGAGGCCGCGTCGGCGGCGGCCATTATTTCGACCGTGTCGGTGCTGAAATCGAACAAGAGGACGGCCGAGTCCGAGGCCACGTGCGTGGCGGACATCTGCGATACGAGCGCCGCCGAATCGAGCGGGGCCCCGTCGGTCGACGAGACGAACGGCACCAGCGCCGTGGTGTAGCCCGAGCCCAGATCGAATCTTGACTTTACGGATTCGGCCAGGCCTCTCCCCCACGCGTCGTCCCTGTACGCTATGGTGGCGTGCTTTATGCCCGCGTTGAGCAGCTGCTCCGCGATGAACGGGCCCATGAGCGTGTCGGGCGGTATCAGCCTGAATATGCCGTCCTGCTTTGCCAGCGAGGCGGCAGTCGAGCCGTAGCTGAGGACGGTCACGCCGTTGGCCGCCGCATAGTCCTGCACGCGCGTCACGCCGCCCGACGTGGCCGGGCCGATTACCGCCTTTATGCCCGCCGAGTTTAGGTCGCTCAGCCGCGCCAGCGCCGTGTCCGGCTCGGCCCGCGAATCGCGTATGTCCAGCGAGACGCGCCAGTCCGAGTCGGTCTGCTCGAGGCGCTCGTTGAGGTCTTTCACCCCGACCTGCATGGCGGCTTCCCAGTGCTCGCCGAGCGACGAGACCGGGCCGGTCAGCGGCACGAGCGCGCCGATCGTGACCGTGTGCAAGTCGCCAAGGCCCGCCGTCTCCGTAAGGTCCAGGACGGTCAGCCCGCCGCGCGTGTTGTTCAGGCCGGTCACCGCCGCGTTGGACGAGGCGACGGCCGCGTACAGCCGCCCGTCGACGGTCCTGAGCGAGACGCCCAGCGGGTCGTCCAGGCCGACGCGCTCGCCGGCCGGATCGTTGTGGCCGTCGCGCGCGTACGCGAGGCGCTGCGGCGACGCGGGATCCGTGACGTCTATCAGAAACAGCCCGTCGGGCTGATCGACCGTGGCGGCCAGCACGGTGCGCCCGCCGGCCTCGGACACGTCGATCCGCTCTATGCTGTCGAAGGACGCCAGCGGGTGGCCGTCCAGGTACGGGCCGATGACGCCGGCCGAGCGGGGCGCGGACGGATCCTTCAGGTTCACTATCTGGATGAATTCGCCGCTGTATTCGTCAGGGTCGTCGCTGGCCACTATGGCCGCGTGCGGCACGCCGCCCAGCTCGAATGCGAGCACCTGCCCGGGCGAGTAGATGTCGCCGAACGCGCGCCCGTCCCTGTCCAGCAGGCCCGGCGTTATGGAGGCCGCGCGCTTTGGATTCGCAGGATCCGAAAGATCCAGTATCTGGACGGAGCCCTCGCCGTCGTTGCCGTAATACCAGTCGTCCAAGGAAGATACCACCGCGTACGTCGAGCCGCCGGACTCGAAGGTGTCTATGCCGACCGGGTTGTACAGCGAATCGAAGAGGCGGCCGTCGGCGTCCCTCTCGCCGGCCACGGCGAACGATATCTGCCGGATGGCGGCCGGATTTGAAATGTCCAGTATCGTCACGGCGCCCTGGTACTGGCTGTAGGTTCCGCCGTACTGCGAGGCGAACGCGACGTAGGTCTTGCCGCCGGTCTCAAAGACGGCCAGGTCCGAGATTGTCAGCAGCGCGTCGATGTTGGTGGCCCAGGCGCCGTTGTTGACCGAGTACCCGCTGTTGGGGTTGCCCGGATCCGTAATGTCCACCATCTGGAACCCGCCCACCTGGTACGGGGCGCCCGGCGAGACCGCGACGGCGTACGTGCGGTCGCCTATCTTGACTATCTCTACGGCGTCGGTCCCGTCCAGCTCGGCCAGCCGGCGCAGCGGGTCGGCGGCAAGGTCGGTCGTCGGCGTGATGCAGTGCAGCTGCTGCCCGGTGTACTGGTTGGGATCGGCGCAGCCGTACATCGGCGAGCGGCCGTCGGCCATGTACGAGACAGAGCGCGGAGAGTACGGATCCGAAATGTCCACTATCTGCAGGCCGTTGTCGTCCGCCGATGCCACCACGGCGAACGTGCCGGCAGAGCCGCGCAGGCTGACCGTTTCTGCCGGCGCCTCCGGCGAGCCGATCCTGCCGGACAGGTGAGCCTGCTCGGTGGCCGGATCGTAGCGCACGGTACTCCACGTGCCCGAATACAGGGTGCGCGCCAGCTCTTCCCCGTCCACGGTGTACACGTCCACGTCGGCCGCGCCGCCCAGGCTGTGGTAGTGCGTTATAGACGGTATGTTGAAGACGTACCCCGGATCGAAGTTTTTGACGGTCCTGTACGGATCGCCGGGCGATACCGGGCGGCCGGACGCCTGCCCGTCCGTTATCGCCGAGGCGAGCACCGCGGCCGTGTCCACGGGCGCGTACGCAGAGCGCGCCGAGATCTGCACGGACTGGGCGGCCACGGCGCGATCGTGAAAGTCCTGCACGTCTCCGGGCGCGTACGACAGCGACTGGCCCGACATGACCGGGTCGCGGAACGTGATGTACGCCGAGATCACCGCGGTCGGATCCAGGTATTCGGTGGTCCAGCTGGCAGGCACCGGCCACAGCAGGGCGGGCCAGTCGGGGCGCGGCGGGGGCGGTATGTCCTGGGTTATCACGCGCTCCTGGGGCACCCGCACGGATATAGCTCCGCTGCCGCCGGCCGACCATGCCTCGGCCGAGCCGGCGCCGGTCATGGGCATGTTGAAGTATATCCGCACGGTGTGCGGCGAGACCGACTCTGCGGACATTATGGCGGGCAGCACCGACGGGTCGGGCGTGTCGGCTATTTCCAGCGCGACCGGATCGACGCTCAAGTCGGACAGGTCCTCCACGGCGCTCCGCTCGAAGCGCAGGTGCGGGGCCGCGTACACTGCGCCGGCCTGCGCGAGCGTCTCTGAAAGCTGTACCGTGATGCGGGCGTCCGAATCTCCCGACGACGTAATCTGCGAGCCGGTCAGCGCGGTGCCTCCCGTCGTAAAGGAGCCGTCGGCCATGAAGATCTTTGCCAGATCGGCAGAATCCTTGACCCACTCGTCGAAGGTAAGCGTCAGCACCCCCGAGGCCTCGTCCAGCTCTGCGGAGGAGACCGACGGCCGCACGGCGTCGGGCGTGTCCGCGATTTCGGCCGTCGCGGCGGCCACGGGCACGTCCGAAAGGTCCCGCACCGCGCCCGCGTCCAAGCGCACGTACGGCGTCGTATAGCCGATGGCCGACTGCCGCAGGGCCTCGCTCAAGTCCACGGTTATCTCCTTGTCCGTGTCTTCGGACGTCACCGAAGAGCCGGTCAGCGCGGCGCCGCCGGATCCGGGCCCGTCGCGGATGAAGATCCTCGAGAGGTCGACGCCGGCGCCGTCCTTTACGTCCTCGTTGAACGTCAGGGTCAATATTCCGGTGCCCTCGTCGAGGGCCGGCCTGTCGTTGCCCGTAGCCACTAGCGCCGGGGCGTTGGTGTCCAGTATCTGGGAGATGTCGGTGCCGGCCGCGTTGGCCGCTATGTCGTTGAGGGCCGTGTCTTCTATGGCGCCGGCCGCGATGTACAGGTAGGGATCCGACAAGGCTATGGCGCCCAGCCTGCTGTCCGGGCTCAGCTCGAACTCGAAGGTCAGGCCGTCGGACTGGCCGGACTTTCTCTCCGCGTTGGACAGCGTGACCTCGCCGGCGGAGCCGTCGGCCGCGCTGGCGCCCTCGCGCAGCTCAAAGCCCGCGCCGTTTACGCGCGCCGGATCCACGTCCACGTCCTCGTTGAACGTTATGGTGAGCAGGCCGGTCTCCTCGTTGAGGGCAGCAGAAGAGACCACCGGCGGTATGCTGTCGTATACTTTGGTGATCGCCGTGCTGGTGGCCGAGGCGGCCAGGGTCTGGTTTGAAAGATCCACCACGGCGCCCGAGGTAAAGTACAGGTGTGGCACGTACGCCTGGGCGGCCACGGCGGCCCTGAGCGTCTCGGATACGGTTATCTCGATCTCCGGGTCGGTGTCGTCGGTGGAAGACACGCTAAAGCCGGTGCCGGTCAGCGCCGTGCCGCCGGAGGTGCCCGAGCCGTCGCGGATGAAGACTTTGGTCAGATCCACGGTGCCGTCGTTTACCGATTCGTTGAACACGATGGTCAGCCTCCCGGTGGGCACGTGGAACACGGGCGCGGTGGTGGAGCTGAGCTGCGGGGCCGCGGTGTCGGCTGTGTCCGTGATTTCGGCGCTGGCCGAGGCGGCTACGTCCTGGTTCGAAAAGTCCTTCACGGCGCCTTGTGCGAGGCGCACGTGCGGCGTCGCGTAGCCGATGGCGGCCTTGCGCTGCGCCTCGGTAAGATCCACCGTCACGGTCGCGCCGTTGCCCGTCGAGGTGACCGTCGCGCCGGTCAGGGGCTCGCCGCCGGAGGTGAACGAGCCGTCGTTTATGAGGATCTTCGACTGGTCGACGTCCGAATCCGACGCCTTTACGGTCTCGTCGAAGGTCAGCGTCAGTATTCCGGTCTCTTCGTTGAGCGCGGGCCCGTTCTGCCCCGTGGCCACGAGCCGCGGGGCGGTCGTGTCTGGCGTGTCCGTTATTTCGGCGACGGCGGCGGCGACGTTCTGGTCGGAGAGATCCTTCACCGCTCCGGCATCTAGGCGCACGTACGGCGCCGTGTAGCCGATGGCCGTCTGCCGGAGCGCCTCTGTCAGTTCCACGGTGATCTCGGCGTCCGTATCGGCAGTCGAGGTCACCGTCGAGCCGGTCAGCGCGGTGCCGGCGGGGGAGGCGAACGAGCCGTCGTTTATGAAGATCTTGGCCAAGTCGACGTTGGCGCCCTCCTTTACCGATTCGCTGAACGTGAGAGTCAGCACGCCGGTGGCCTCGTCGAGGGCCGGCGCGTTCTGTCCCGACGCCACGAGCGTCGGCGCGGTGGTGTCCGCGGTATCCGAGATGGAGGCGCCGGCCGCGAGGGCCGCGATGCCGACGGACGACGTGTCGGTGATGGCGCCGGCCGCGACGTACAGGTAGGGGTTGCTCAGCGCTATGGCGTCCCTCCTGCTGTCCTCGTCGAGCTCGAACTTTAGCGTCAGGCCGTCGTTCTGGCTGGCCTGTATCTCCGCGTTGGACAGGACGACATTGCCCGCTTGGTTGCTGGGCGCGCTTGCGTTGTTGCGTATTTCGAAGCTGGCGCCGTTGCTGCTCGCGCTCGACACGTCGACGGTCTCGCTGAACGTTATCGTGAGCAGGCCGGTCTCCTCGTTGAGGGCCGCGGACGAGACCGTCGGCGGATCGTTGTCGGGCGTCTGCGAGATGGCGGTGCCGGCCGTCTTTGCGGCTATTCCGTTGGGTCCAACGTTGCTGTTGGCCAGGCTGATCGCGTCGTTTATGGCGCCGGCCGCGACGTACAGGTGGGGATTCGACAGGGCGATGACGGCCTGCCGGCTGTCCTCGTCCAGATCGAAGACGAACGTGAGACCGTCGGACTGGCTCGCCCGTATCTCCGAATTCGACAGGGTGACCTCGCCGGGAGAGCCGTCCGCGGCGTTGGCGTTGTTGCGTATTTCGAAGCTGGCGCCGCTGCTGCTCGCGCTGGACACGTCGACGGTCTCGTCGAACGTGATCGTCAGTATCCCGGTGCCCTCGTCGATGGCCGCCGTCAAGACCTGCGGCGCGGCCGTGTCGAAGACCTGTGAAACGTCGGTGCCTTCCGCCTTTGCGGCTATGCCGTTGGCCGCCGTGTCGTCTATGGCGCCTGCCGCCACGTACAGGTACGGATCGCTCAAGGCTATGGCGGCCTGGCGGCTGTCCTCGTCGAGTTCGAATTCGAAGGTGGCGCCGTCGGTCTGGCCGGCCTTTATCTCGCCGGCGGACAGCGTGACCTCGCCGGTGGAGCCGAGGGCCGCCGGCGTGCTCTCGCGCAGGTAAAAGGCGGCGCCGTTGGCGCCGGACACGTCCACGTACTCGTCGAACGTGATCGCGAGCGGGCCGTCGAGCCCCTCGTTCAGCGACACCGCGGTCACCACGGGTCCGGTGGTATCGGCCGTCGCGGCGGGCACCTCCGTTACGCCCGAGGAAGCTACGGGGGTGGCGCCGCCCGACTGCGCGAACGCGCCGTGATCAACCAGTATCGCCAGGTCCGCCATGCCCTTGATTGTCTCTTTCTGCTCAGGGCTCAGGCCTATCGTGACCGTGTTGGAACTGATGGAGACGGAGGCGCCGGAGCCCAGCGTGATGTTGGACGAGCCGTCGCGCGTCTGCACGGTTATCCTCGAGAGCGCGTCCGTGTTGCTAGTGCGCGCCTGCACGTCCTCGGTAAAGTAAATCACGATCTTGCCCGCGCTACGGTCGCCTGCGCTGCCCTCGAAGTTGTTCAGGTCGACGGCCGCCGACTTGAACGCGGCGCTGGATATGACGGCCGTCGACGAGGTGGTCGCCAGCAGCGCGTTGTCCGACAGATCCTTTATCGCCCCCGCGCCAAAGTACAGGTGGGGGGTAGAGTATCCGGCGATCCTGTCGTAGTCGGTCTGGCTCAGCAATATAGAGACGTAGGGATCCGTATCGACGGTGGACGTCACGGTGGAGAGCGACAGGTTGCCGGTCGCCGAGGGCGTCGAGCCCGAAGTGTAGGTGCCGTCGCTGACGAATACCTGCGCCAAGTCGACGTCGGCCCCCTCCTTTACCGATTCGCTGAACGTCATGGTCAGTATCTTGGCGCCGTCGTCGATGACGGACTGTCCGGGTATGGTCGGGGCATTGGTGTCGTCGATGGTGGTGAAAGTTCGGCCCTGGTTGTTAGCGGACCAGCCGCTCCACATTCCGTGGCCATTAGCCTGACGGAACGTGTCTTCTTTGGGAGACGCGTACCCGCTAAAAGTGACCGGCAGCATCGCTTTGCGCTGGGCCTCGGTAAGCTGTATAAGTATGGGACCAAAACCGGTGCCCGAAGAGACCACCTCGGCGCCCGCCAGATTGACTGATAGCGTTACTCCATAAGTTGCCCCAAAATCTGTTGTGCCGAGCCATATGTTTTCCTGCTTTACGTCCGCATCGCCGAGTCTTGACTCAGTGATAAGTTGGAGGGTGAGCAATCCGGTCTCTTTGTTGAGAGTGGCGTGGCTTAGCCCCACGTTTCCGGCGTGAGTCGCGTCGGCCTCTTGGTGGGGCAGCGCCGCCAAGAGCGGCGCCAGCGCCAAGAGAGGCAAGAGCGCCAAGACCGCGAACTTTGCCGTTTTTTCGCCCGCAATGCGCCCCGATCCTAGCCGCGCCAACATGCCGCCCCCCCCCCCCCCCGTGTAATAAAGCCAACGGATCAGCGCCGCGCGTTTCAGGCACGCCCGGGGCGGCGCCGGCGACCGCCGCGGGGCCGCCGGGCGGGGGAGGGCGGGCCGGTTTCGCGCGGTCCGGGCCGATACCGCGCGTCCCCGGCGCCCCGGCCGCGGCGCAACGCCGCATCTGCCGGCCGGGGGTTTTTCGATCCCGCGGGCGGGTGGATCAAAACGGCCGGGCAAAAGCCGGACGGCCGAAGGATCGCAGCCGGCGGATCTCGGATCGCGCGCCCCGGGCGGGAAGGCGCGATCCCGGGCCGCCGCCCGCACGGCGGGGAAAGGCGCGCAAGGCCGGGGCGGGCCGCAGTCCCGGCTGCGGGGCAGGCGCGCCCGGCGGGGGCGGACAAGGCCGGCGAGTCAGGGCGGCGTCGAGCGCGCGGGACGACTCGGGCGAGGCCGGCCGGAAACGCCCGGCGCGCGGCTTGCAGTCTTTGGAACAATCAACCTCGGAACAAGCACCGGATCTGGCGGTTCGTGCCGCGGCGCGCGCGAATCTGATCTGGAGATCATGCGTATGCTGCGGATCCAAGAACCGCGCGGGCCCGCGGCCGGCTTCCGGCCCGCTCTCGAACAGGCAGGAACCCGGATCAGGCGGCCGGCCCCGCGCCGTGCCGGCAGGACGCCTTCAACATCGGCTTTATTTTTTTGCAAAGGGCTCCGATCCGGGGATCCTTTGATCCGCGCAGCGCCTCCCAGATCTCGCACGCCTCGTCCGGCACGGCGCTGCCGGCGTGCTTGGGCATGAGGAAGGCCAGGCACCCGGCTACTTGCAGCGGGAAGCCCCCGGCATATCCGGCGAGTTTGTACACGGGGCCGTACGCCGCGTTGATCATGCCCGGATACTGCGTCATGTGGTCCCGGTACAGGGTTGTGGCCGCGTCGCCCGGCGGGGTGCTTGAGCCACGCGTCCAGTTGTGGCTTTTCAGGGAGGGGTGCTTCCACAGGCCGGCCAGCTTTGACTTGAAGTCCGGATCGTCGCGCTTGCCGGCCAGGGCGGGGCCGGCCCGCACGGAGCCCCGCCGCCCCCTGATCGTTTTTCTGCAAGACCCGCTCCACGATGCCGTCCGCGTGCGCGAGATCGCAAAAATACGCCAGCATGGCGTGCCCCGCCGCGGCCTCTTGCGTTCGGGCCAGATCCGGATTTTGCGCGACGGGCCAGTCCATGAATTCGTCGCACCCCGCAAGATCCTCGAGCGCGTGCGAGTACATCTTTCCAGAGACGTACCCGTCCCAGAACGCGATCTTTGCCCTTTCGGACGACGGCATTCTTTCGGGCAGGCGCCTCGCCCGCTCTCGGTCCGGGTAGTAAAGGCCGGGCAGGAAGATTCCCAGGACCGCGCGGCGGGAAGCCGCGCGGCAGCCGCCGTCCGGGTACCGCTTAAAGATCCGTCTCGCCTCCTGCGCCGGGGCCGGGCTTTCGTCGCGCGTCCTGCGCCACGAGGTAGCGGTAGAGCGCGCGGAACGACGCTCCGTCGATGGACGTGCCCGGCGCTCCGGTCCTGCCCGGGTATTCGTGTTCCCCGTCGGCCGAGCCGATCCTCGCCGGATCCAAGACTCCCCGCGCATCGTTTCTCAGGCCCTAGTCCACCGAGTTTCCCTTGAATCCGCCAGCTAGGACAGGGGCGGCAGCGCCGGCCGCAGACTCCGTTTCGGGCGCCGACCCGCCCAGCCGGGCGCGGTCCTGCTCGAACCGGAGCACGACGCCCTTGATCACAGCACGCCGCCCCGCCCTGCGCTAGCCGTCGTCGACGGCCTCGCGCAGGAAGCATGCAGCATACGTCGGCTGTGCCTAGCGCTGGCCCTTGGCGGCTGTCACCTCGATTTCCCCGCGCACGATCCCGTACGTTATGCGGGAGGGGCGGCCCGGCCCCTCCATGATCGGCTTCGGAAGGTACCCCCGGCAGCCGCGCGTCTCGCGGCAGGCGACGCTGACCGTGAACTTGCGTCCTTTTGCCACCCGGTCATGCCAATTCCGGGCACGCGTTTTGTTAAGGATGTTTTGTTCGCGTGGCCATATGCCGATCCGGCCGGGAAACGAACCCATAGCGTCTCTTTTTCCGGTTCCGGTATTTCTTGTTGACCCGGCGGAACCCGGATTTTCGGCAAGTCCGCGCTCTCGGCCGGCGCGCCCGGGTTCTCAAAACTCCGCGCGGACGGCTACGCGAACTCGTGCCGACCCGCGCGGCGGGCAGGCGCCGCTGCTCTGCAAAGGGGCCCAAAAACAACATTCGGATTTCGAACGCGCCGGGCGTTCGGGCCCTCCCGCGCAGCCGCGGCCAGGCGCCGGCCGTGCCTGCGCAGGGTCTGCCGGTAGGGTTATTGTAGGGGACGGCGCGCCGGCCGCGTTGGCAAAGTCGCTCGAAGTCGATATCAGCCCGGCGGTCATGAAATGGGTGATAGAGGACGGCGGGCTGGAGATCTCCGACGTAGCCGACAGGCTCGGGGTGCCCGAATCGGCCGTGCGCGGCTGGATGCGGGAAAGGCGCAAGATCAGCGTGGCAAAGCTGGAAAAACTCTCGGCGTACGCGAGGCGACCGCTGGCCGTGTTTCTGCTGGCGCGCCCCCCCGCCCGGCAGACGCCTACGGACTATCGCAAGCTCCCGTCGTCCAGGTCAAAAATCACGCGGGACGCGGCCTTTGCGATCAGGCTGGCGCGCTACCTGCAGGGGGCGGCCGGCGAGATGATGCGCATGCGCGGGCAAGATCTGGCGCCGGACGTGGGCCCGGGCGTCACGACCCGGCACTCGCCGGAAACGACCGCCCTGCGGGAAAGGGGCAGGCTGGGCCTGGACGCGGAGCGCGCCGCCGCTCCGGGGGACACGAGGCGCCGGTTCAACGCCCTGCGCGAGGCCGTCGAATCCCTCAACGTCTTGGTCTTTCAGCAGGGCGCGAATCTCGAGGAGATGCGCGGGCTGTCTTTGTCCGACGGCCGCCCCTGCGCCATCCTGATCAACTCGAGGGATTCGCCGGCGGCCCGCAGGTTCACGCTGATGCACGAATACGGCCACATACTGCTCAGAAAGGGCGGCATGTGCGCGGGGCCCGGCGGCGCGCCGCTGGACGCGCGGAGCGTCGAATCGTGGTGCAACCGGTTTGCTGGGTTCGCCCTCATGCCCAGGGCCGAGTTCCGCGATGAATACGAAAGGCAAAAGTCCGCGGGCGCCGACGGAGAAGGGACGATAGCCGCGCTGTCGCGCAAGTTTGCCACCAGCAGGACGGCAGCTGCCATACACGCCCTGGATCTGGGGCTGGGCACGCAGGCAATGGTGAACCGCGCCCTGAAACACAGAGACGCGCCCACCCAGAAGAGCGGCGGAGGGCCCTCGCCGCCGGTAAAGTGCATCAGCGAGAGGGGGCGCAAGTTCGTCTCGCTCGTGCTGGAATCGAGGCGGGCCCGGACTATAAGCAGCAGGGACGCTGCCGTCTATCTGGGCACGGATCTTACACACACCAAGGCGCTGCAGGAGAGACTGTCCTAAAAAATGGCGTGGACGTACGTTATAGACACCAGCGCGCTAATCGACATGGCCGATTCTTACCCCGAACCCGCATTCGGGGGAGTCTGGGAGAGGCTGAGCCGCTTGGCAGGGGCCAAGCGCGCCGTGGCGCCCCCGCAGGTGTTCGAGGAGGTGCGCCGGCCCGAGTTTCTGCGCGAATGGTGCGTCGACAACAGGACAATGTTCCTTCCTTTCACGAGGGATGCTTGGGACATGGCGCGCCGGGTCACGCAAAAATTCCCGAAATTGGTCGAGTCCGACACGCCCGGATCGCAGGCCGACCCGTTCATAGTCGCGCTGGCAGTCGCTCTAAAGGGATCGCTGTCAGGCAACGAGCCCCTGATAATAACGCACGAAGATCCCCACAAACTCAACAAGATTCCGTCTGTAGCCAAGTCGTTCGGGGTGGAGAGCGACCGGATGACCGGGATTTTCGACAGGGAAGGCTGGAAGTTCTGACTCCCGGAGGCTACCGCGCGCGCCGGAATGCGGCGATCCGGGCAGCCGGCGGAGCCCCCGACCGGCTTCCGCGCCCCCGATGCTGCCGGGCCTGCCCCTTGCAGATCAGTTCCAAGAGCCGGACCGCCGCGTCCGCGTCGTCTTGGGTGCGCAGCTCGGACTTGTAGTCGCCGCTGCCAAGGCGCCTCACGCCCGAGACGTCCTTTACGAACACCGACTCGCGCACGGCGCCGCTCTTGGCATAGACGATGTCCAGCCTGTGCTTGCGGGCCACCAGCCAGCACAGCACCCGCTCCCTGCCCTCCAGAGAGGCCCCGAAGGTGCCGTACCTGCGCCTCGTCTGGAGAGGCTGCACGGCCTGCGCGCCTGCCCCAACTCCGCGCTCTCGGCGCGCACGGCGCTGACCGAGCTCTTGGAAAAGCTGGCGCTGCTCGTGCGCGACTACATAATCAAGCACGCCACATACGTTCACCGCGACGAGACGCCCATCATAATCGCCGGCAAGATCGGGTACGTGTGGCTGGTCTGCTGGGGGCCGGCCGTCTTTATCGTCGTGGCCGGCAGCAGGGCGCGGGCCGTCCTGGACGTCTTTTTTTCCGGCATGCACGACATCCCGTCCATAACCGACGAGTACGCCGCGTACGCGTACCTGCCGGTGAGGCAGTCGTGCCTGATCCACATACTGCGCCGCGCCGAGAAATGCGCCGTGCGGTCCGGCAAGTGGTCTGACCTGATCCCGTACCTGCTCCTGCTCGGCATATACTTCAACATAAAGTACATGGACACCGCGCCCCCCGAGGCCATAGCCAAACTGGAGGGGCAGGTGCGGGCGATAGCCGACATGTACGGGGAGGGCCACGAGATCAGCACCGCCCTGACGAAATCGCTGCCGACAATGTTCACTTTCCTAAAGCACCCGGGCATGCCGCCCCACAACAACCGCGCCGAGCAGGAGCTGCACGCCGGGCCGGCCAGGGAGAGGCGGGTGCGGCGGCAGCTGAAGAACCACGGCGGAATGAGGCGCATGTCGGTCTTTTCGACGGTGTTCCGCACGGCCGAGAACCTCGGCGTCTGGCCGTCCACCGTCGTGCGGATGACGGCGCGCGACCGAAACTGGGACATGTTCGCGCACGCAGACGGCCCCGGGCCGCCCCTTGGCTCGCAGGCCCGGCGCCCGGCAGTCTTTTCGGGCGCCGCCGCTTGACCCGCATCCGCCCACGGCGCGAACGCGCGCCGCAAACAGGGGCCGTTCTCCGGCCCGGTCGCAGTTGGGCCGATCCGCCGCCGGACGGCGGATCTGAACGCCTTTTCGCCGCGCAGCGGAGCCCGAGCCCGCGCTCAACGGCGCCGCGCACGCCTAGCCGGAGCGTCCTAGGCACGTCAGTCAAATCGACCTGAGTCTACACGAACCGCGCGAGCAAATAGATATTAAGTAGCCACGCGGTAGCAGGAAGGATGCCTCAGCTACAGACGGCGATTATGGACAAGGAAGGCCGGGTGCAGATACCGAAGATTGTGATAAAACAGCTGGGGCTGGCTGCACCCGCAACACTTGTAGTCACGCTTGAGAGGGACACGATTATGCTGAAGTTGCACGAGATGGAAGGCGCAGAACTTCACTTGCGCGATCTTTTCCAAAAACTTGAACACAAACCAGACGAAACTACAGATCCCAAAGATCGCCCGCACGCACAAAGCCTACCACAAAGTTCCAATGACGAGTTGCACCACATCATGGATCTGCTGGGCATAGACGACGACGGAGACGCGCCGGAGACCATAGTTGGTTTGATAAAAGATTATGCAACAGAGGACGAGGATTCCTTGGACATCGTCCGCTCCATCCGACATGGCGACTGATCCGCGCCGTGAATACTACGACACTGGTGTTTGGATCGCACGCATGCTAGAAAACGACAGGTTCTTCAGACCGTCTGAGAGACTATTCGACAGACTGAATTCAACCGACGCCACCGTGATCGTATCCTACCCTACACTGATTGAAACCGTGCATGTGTTGCGAAGGAAAACCGTCGGGATGATGGATAAGACTTTTGGGGCCGAAACTCAATTCTACGCCGAGTCGAAGTGCAAAACTGTCGTCGCTACATTCATAAGACACCTTTCAGATCTGGGAAAACGCGGTAAACTTCAATTCTATGCGCCAGAATTGACTTTGAACAAACACCACCGACAAATCATGTCAAAGATCATCACGCAGCCCGTCCGGATGAAAACTGGCTCCAAAAGATACCAATACTCGAGTCTGGGGCCTGCAGACATCGAACACGCCTATCTTGCCCGCCGGGCTAAAACATCCGACTTTTACACCACGGACGGCTCGTTCGGCCAACTAGGCGGCGATCCAGACTTTGCCCACATGTCGTTCAACATCCTGGATCCGGGCGATGCCTGAACCGTAGAGCCGAAAAATTATCTTTCCAGCTGGTAGCCTTTCAGGCCCCAGTCGCGGCTGCTGTCGGGCACGTCCCAGTCGAGCGTCTCGGAGGCGGGGATGGCGCCGAGCGGGTCGTACGCGTCGAACTTGGCGACGCTCTGCACGCCGGAGAGCAGCGCTATGCCCGAGCGGCCGGTGCCTGCCTCGACCACGGTGGCAGCGCTGCTGCCGGCGCCGCGCCCCGCCTCGGACAGAATCCTCATCATGCCGGCCGGCACGCCGTCGCCGAGGACGTGGACAGCCGAGCCCGAGACCGCGCCGGGCGGGACGCTGCCGTACAGCGTGCTGAGCGCCTCGCGCGGCGACTCTTGCGGCCCGAGGCCCGAGCGGGACGGGGCCAGCACGCGCCCCCGGATCGCTTTTTCTCAAAACCCGCCCCGCGATGCCGTCCGCGCGCCCGAGATCGTAAAAGTGCGCCTGCACGGCGCGCCCCGCGGCGGCCTCGCGCATCCGGGCCAGATCCGGATTCTGCGCGGCGGGCCCGTCCACGAATTCGCCGTACCCCGCAAGATCCTCCAACGCGTACGAGTACGTCTGCTTCCCCGAGGCGTGCACGTACCGGAACGCGATCTTGGCCCTTTCGGACGACCGTACTCTTTCGGGCAGGCGCCTTGCCCGCTCGGTCCGGGCGGCAAAGGCCGGGCAGGAAGATTCCCGGGACCGCGCGGCGGGAAGCCGCGTGGCAGTCGCCGCCCGGGTACTGCTCAAAGATCCGCCTCGCCTCCGGCGCCGGGGCCGGGCTTTCGTCGTGCGTCCTGCGCCACGAGGCGTGGCGGCATGCCGCGCGGAACGGCGCGCCGTTGAGGCTTAAGGGCATGCCCGGCGCTCCGGTCCTGCCCGGATATTCTCCGTATTCCCCGCCGGCCGAGCCTATCCTCCAGGACGCCCCGCGCCTCTTTTCTCAGGCCGCAGCCCGCCGAGTCTTCCTTGAATCCGCCGGCCGGACCGGGGGCAGCAGAGCAGGCCGCAGGCTCCGTTCCTGGAGCCGGCTCGGCCGGCCGTGCGCGCTTCTGCCCCAACCGGGGCACGGCGCCCTCGATCGGGGGCGGCGCGCCGCCCCTGCGCTCGCCGTCCCTGACGGCCCCGCGCAGGCCCGAAAACGGGCCGCGCCGGATGCGGGGGCCGGCCGAGGCCGGGCGCCGTCTTGGAGCGTTCCGGCGGGTCGTCCCCGACGTACCCCTCGAGCGCGTCCGCCGCGTCCCCGGACGGGAAGTCGGGACCCCCGTATTTTCCACGGGGCCGGAGACCTCGCCGGGGCCCTTGCCGCCAGAGTCCGGACCCGCCGCCAGAGCGGCGCCTCGGATCCCGCCCGTTTTTCGCGGGGGTTTGCGGCGCGCTTTTTTCGGCGTTTCGCTCCAGTCCCGGAATCTCTGGTCCCGGAATCATTTCGCCTGCTGGCCGTGCGGGCCGGCAAGGTACCCCACATGCCGATCTCGGACGCGTCCGGGCCGATCCGCGCGGCGCGCGGTTTTCTGGATCATGGCGGCATCCTCGGGACGATCTTGCGCCCAATCCGCCCGGTCAGATCCCGCGTAGCCAGTCTAGCGGACGAATACACGCTTCCGAAAACGGCAAGGATACGCATCGAATCATGCCTGGCCTGGCCGCCCGCCTCTAATCTAGACCAAAGGGTACAAATAATGGCACGCCGATATACACGGCATGGGCTTTGACGCAAGATCGGTGGTCGAGATCTATGGCCCAAATGCCGCGGATGCAATACTGCGCTGGACGAATCTGACCCGCAAAGAAGCCGAGGAAGCGGTGCTTGCCGCCGGCGGCCCGCTAGAGTACAAGACGCCGACCAAATTTCTGAGCGACAAAGAACTCAAAGAGGCCATGGCCGCCGTGCTTGCGGACGGCGAACCGCAAGAGAGCGAGATCACCGCATAGCCCCAAACCTCAGACTAAACGCCGATACTTTCGTTCCTGCGTCTTCCAGTGTTCTTATGTCTGGCTGCAATCGTTCTGTGAATGTGTTGTCGGTGTCAAGCATGACTTGCTTCAATACTGGCCCCTCAGTCGCATCGGTTATCCGAGTTTCGTACTCAAAACGGGTGCATGTAATATACGTCGTTTTGCCTTTCGCTAACCCTTGGCCGCGGTCACCTCTATTTTCCCGCGCACGATCCTGTACGTGATGCGGGAGGGGCGGCCCAGCCTCTCCGTGATGGGCTTCGGGAGGTACCCCTGGCAGCCGCGCGCCTCGTGGTAGGTGACGCTGACCGTGAACTCGGTTGCGTCCTTTTGCCACTTGGTCATGTCAATTCTGGGCACGCATTTTGTTAAAAATATTTTGTTCACGTGGTTATATACCAGTCGCCCGCGCCTGAAGGCGTGAATCGTCTGCTCGCGCTCAGAAAAGGCGGATACCGGCCGCCCGCGGACGGGCGGTGCGGCACGGCCGGTGCTGCTATTCGGTGCGATCCTACTCGGTTCCGGGGAAAAATACACGGTGCTGAACGCGGGCGGCCCGTGGGTCTGCACGTGCCCCAAATGCGGCTCGGCCAACTCAAAAACGGACGGCGTGCGCAAGAACAAGAATTACAAGAACTGGAAATACAAGTGCCTCGCCTGCGGCAGGCACTTTTCCGCAAACGCCGGGCTCGGGGACACCGTGCTTCCCCCCGTACTCGTGGTGCGGGTGATGGAGATGGCCTCTTCCGGCATGCCGTACCCAAAGATAGCAAAGTGCCTGGCCGGAGAGGGCGTGGACGTGTGCGTAAAAACCGTGTGCAATAGTCCGCCGCTTCTCCAAAATCCTGATCGATTACTGCGCCCGGCTGTGGCCGGCCGTGTCCGAGTTGTGGAGGACCGACGAGAAGCTGGTCATGGTGGCCGGCGGCAAACTGTACCTGCACGGCCTGATGGACGCAGGGACGCGGCTGCTCCTGTCGGTGCAGCTGACCCCCAGGAAGGGCGAGGACGACGTCGCTCCCATGTACCTGGCCGGCGCCGAGCGGGCCGGCAAGATCCCGCACCTGCCGGTCTCGGACGGGGCGCCGTCGTTCCACGCGGCGTGGGAGTCGTGCTACCGGCCCGACGGGAGGAACCAGAAATACACCGATCACGCGGCCATGATCCACATCGACGGCAACATGAACAACAACATGATGGAATCGCTGAACCGCGAGCTCGGCGGGCGCCTGCGCGGCGCGCCGTTCGTCTCGGAGCGGGCGGCCGTCGCCACGGCCGGGCGCGCCCGCCTGTTCTGCAACTTTTTCCACGGGCACTCGGGCCTCGGCGGCAGGACGCCGGCAGGGGCGGCAGGCATCGAATGCAGGCGGATCACGCTGCTGCGCAACGCGCACGCCAATGCTCCAGGATAGCGCCGCCCGGCGCGGGCGGCCTTTGCGGTGAATCCGCGGTTCTTTTTTGCTCTGGAAAATTCCTCGACGACGTGTATTACACGCACCCTCCCCCCGCCGCCTTCCCCCGCGGCCGCCGTGCAGGATCGGCTAAACGTCGAGTGCGGATCGGAGCCCGGCAGGGCCGCGGAGGCGGCCGCGCGCGTCAAGGCCGATCCGGAGCCTGCCCCGCTAGCCAGATATCCGTCTCCAGAGCCGCGTAGGGCAGGTCGTACTCGAAACGAAAGCTGCTGAGCAGATCCGTGCCGAACAGCGCAAAGGCGGATTCGTCCCCGCTGTCCGAATCCGGCCTCAGGACCTTCATGTCGACGTTCCTCATGACAGGCTCGCCCGTCTGCTCGTCTGAAAACACCAGCAGCGTGTTCTTCATCACGTACACGTCCTGCCGTCCGCTTATCCCCAGCACGTCGGTTGGGTGTTTTTCTAGCGACGCAAAGTCGATTCCGAGTTTTTGGGCCGCTCCCTGTAGCAGGGTCGTGTGGACGGCTCCCGTGTCTACCAGGAAGTGGATCTGGCAGGAGTTGTATTCGCGTATCAACGGGTTGACAATCGCGCCGCTGATCCAGATCGACGTGCCCTTGACTTTCGTTGCTATTTTCACGTGCGTTCCGATTGTTGCCCGCGTATAAGAGTTTGCAAACTGCGCTAGAACAGCAGATCCACGTCTTGCTTGTAGATGCGTTCTATGAACACGGTTCCTCTGTCGATGCCTTTTTCGTCGATCTCTTCGAGAAGCTTTGTAAAGTCCGCGTGGCTGGCGCGGACTTTTTGATCGAAGACGGCTACGTACATGTCGCCGTAGTCCCTCTTCAGAGCCTCGCTGTTGTCCGCCACCCACCCCATATCTGCACTGAATCTGGCAAGATCGCTGCGTATCTTGTCGTAGTTTTCGCCTATCAGCTCTTTGGCCCGTTTTACGTGCGGGGACTCCGCATCGCCCAAGTAAGCCATGTCGGATTCAGAGCCCACCTGTTAGCACCGTGTAGGCTCGCACAGAGCCAGATAAAAACCTGCCGGATTCACGGGGGTTGTCGCATAATTCCCCCAGAATGACGGATTCCGTCGCATCTGGAGCCTGACGCCTGAAGGGGTAGCGCAGATCAGTTTTTCCGACAAACGGTCAATTTTTTCCAACCGCTATGCTTATTGATCACGGCCAGAGCCGTCTTGCCGTTGAAACGGCAACGGCGAGACGGCTACTGGGCCGAGTACCACGAATCCTGCGCCTCAAAAAAAGATTTCGCCATCGGACACATCAAGGATCTGGTGAGGGATAACCCGCCGCCCGAGCCGGCGCGCAAGAGCGGACGCGGGCGGCCGCGGGTGTACTCTCTGGCCGAAATGGCCATCGTGTGCATCTTGATGAACTTGTTCAACCTCTCGTCCCGCAAAACCGAGAACACGGTAGAGTGGTGGGAACTGGATCTGGGCGGGCGCGTCCCGGATCATTCGACCGTCTCGAGGGCGCACGGAGATCTCGACGCGGAGTGGCTCGAAAAGATGGTGGCCCTGACCGCCGAGGCGTGCCTGAAACAAGCCGGAGTCGACAAGCACGATTCGGCGGCGGACAGCACCGGGTCCGAGACTGACAGGTACGAAGACAGCGTCAGGCTGAACAAAAAGACCGGCAAAGAGACAGTCGTGCGCGTAAAATCGTACCTAAAATGGCACGTTTTCGCGGCGGTCGGGCTGCAGGTGATCCTCGCATGCGCCATGACGCCGAGCAGCGCGGCCGACACCGACATGCTGCGGCCGCTTCTCGAAAAATCGAAAAAACCGGGGCGCAGCTTCGCCGGCTGGTGGTTCCACGCCGACAAGGGACACGACTCGGACCGGAACTGCGAGGCCGTCTTCGGCACGGGCATGCGCCCCAACATCGATCGGAGAAAGAGCAGGGAGAACGGCGGCAACAGGCGCAACGCCGGCAAGCGGTTCAGGCGCAGGGCCGCCGAGATGTTCGATCCGGTGCGCCACGAGGATCGCAAGATGATCGAGGGGATATTCGGCGCGGAGGGGAGCGACAACCACCGCCTGCTGTGCAGGTACAGAAAAAAAGAGACGCAGGAGAGGTTCGGCCTGCTGCTCGCCATAGCGTGGAACGTGTGCGCGCTGAACCGGATCCGGTGCGCCGCCGAGTAGCCGCCGCGTGAACCTGGCCTCCAGACACACCAAAACCGGCGGTAGTCAGGATCTGGCCGCGGCCGCGGGGGCCCGGATCGCGTTGGGGTTTCGATCCGCTGCGCGCGGCCCGCCGCGCGAGAGACCCGAGGATTGCGCGCGACTTTGGGCAGAACGCCGGATCGCGCGCTTGATCTGGATCGAGCCTCGGCGCGCCGGCGTGTTTCCGGCCGAGCTGTTTGGGCCAAAGCTGCCGGGCCTAGCTGCGCCCTCCGGCCGGACGCTATCTTTTCGGCCAGCGCGAGCGCCCGGCCCCGCGTCAGCGAATACATCATGCCGCGCGCGCCCACAAAGTTGCAGTTCGCGGCGGCCAGCGCGGAGCCGAACCGCAGCGCCGACTCGATGCCGCGCCGGGCCGGAATAGCGGACGAGCCGCCGAACATGCGGTGGATCAGGCCGGCCGACAGCCAGTCGCCCGACCCGGCCGCATCCGCCAAGCCGCGGACGGGAAAGGCCCGCATGCGCGCCCAGCCGGCCCCGCGCGTCCTGTACCGCAGCCCGTCGGCTCCCAGCGTCTGTACCTCCAGCGGGGCCCGCGGGCCGGCGGCCACGCCGCAGCTCTTGACGACATCGGCCGCCCGCAGGCACCTTTCGAAGACGGCGCCGCCGGAGGGCTTGTGGGGCTCGAAGAACACGGCCGCCCCGCCGGCCTTCATGCGCATGGCCATCCTCAGCGCGCCCCGGTCCGCCCGGTCAAAGTAAAACACGCCGGCGGCCGGCAGCCGGGCCAGCGCCTCGCCGGCCGCCCGGAGTGTGTACGGCCTCCTGCGGGGGAGCCGGCGGCCGTGGGCGCACGTGAAACTGAACCCGTGCGCCCGGCCCCCTCCCGGTGCCCGCTCTATGATGCGCGGGGTGTCCAGCCCGGCCTCGGTCCGCACGAACTCGGCGCGCACGCCCCACGACTCCATGTCCTCGATCACGCGCCTGCCCTCCGGATCGCGCCCGAGCCGGGCCGCCGGGTACGAATCCCACCCCAAGTACGACAGTATCGTGAGCACGTTGGCGCACGAGCCGCCCGCCAAAAACTCGGGGCCCGCGTCGCGCGCGCCGTAAATCGCGTCGAGCACCACCAGTCCGGCCCCGACGCACGCGGGCCTGGCCGCGCGGCTCACGGCGCCCGGGCCACACCGCGTACGGGGCGCGCTTTTCGGCCGGGCCGCGCGCGATCGGGGCCTCCGGGCCGCGGACATCGCCGGCCCCGGCGCGCCGGTCACCGCCCCGGGCCGCGCGCCCCGGCCGGATCCCTTTCCAGCTTTACGAATCCGTCGCGCGCCCCAAACCACCCCATGTAGTGCAGCGTCCCGGCCGCGCCGCGCTTTCCGGCCGGGAGCAGGTTCCAGCACCTGGACGGATCCCCGGACGCCTCGTCGACGCTCAAAGAGTACTCTGCCCCGAGCAGCTCGCCCTCGCCGGGCCGCCCGCCCCCGATGCACAGGATCGTGCGGCCCGCGGGCAGCCGCTCCCCGATGAGGCCTAGCAGGGAGCCGGGCGCGCCCGGATCCGCAGCGCGGTCCGAAAGGCTGCCCGTCCCGGCGCCGTCGCGGTACCCGACCAGCACGCCCGCGCGGCACCTGCCGGGGAGCAGCCTTGCCAGCTGCGCGCGGGCCTGGTCCCCCCGGCCGGTAGCCACCCCAACGGACACCCCGCGCCCGACCAGCCCCGCCAGCATGGAGCCGATCTCGGGGGCGGGCCCCTCGGGCCGCCGGTCGTCGTCGCAGAGCGCCCCGTAGCTGAATACCACCGCCCCGAACTCCTGCCGGAGCATCCTGGAGACGAACCGGCGGAGCGAATTTTGGCGCGATTTGGCTCTGGGCACGGCGCTGCCGAACTTGCGGCGCAGCGCCAGCCTCTCAAAGTCTGACAGGCCGTCCTCGCACAAGTTCGGCACGCCGATGCCGTAGAGCCGGCGCCCAAAGTCCCTGACGCCGGGCCGGCCCGGATCTATCCCGCGCTCGGCGCCGAAAAACTCCACCAGGCGGAACACCTGCAGGGTCAGGTCTATGGCCGCCGCCGGGCCGTCCAGGCCCGTCTCCAGGCGGACGACCGGCACGCCGGCCGGGAGCAGTCCCAGCGTCCTGTCAGCCAGCCCGAGGCACCGCGGCGTGATCATCGCCACGACGCAGGTCTCGCCCGAAGCCTTGTCCAGCCAGTTGTGCCTGCCGTGGGCAAAGTTGCAATAGTCCGAAAGCTGGACGTTGGCCAGGCCGGCTTCGGACATTTTTGATTCGGCGTCGACCGCGGCCGCCTTGCCCCAGTCGTCGTGCAGCACGAGCAGCGTCCTTTTGCCGCGCGCCCCTTCGAACGCGCCGGGCCCGCTGGGGGACAGCCTCTCGAACTTGGGGATCTCGTACGGTAGCGAGAGCCCCTCGACGTACGCGCGGGACAGCCAGAGCATCGCGGCTACCAGCGAGTTGGTCGCAAGAAACCCGTCCCTGCCGGAGGGCGGGCGCGCGGCGTGGACCAGCGCGTTGCCGGCGCCGGCGGCCCTGCCGGCCAGCCTGCTCCCGGGGCTCGTAGATACTATGCCGATCAGCGGCGCGCACGCGGCCGCCCTGTCGAAGGAGGCCAGTATGTCCCTGTTGCTGCCGCCGGCCGTGACCAGGGCCACGCAGGCCTCGCCGTCGAGGCGCGGCTGCCAGACGAACTCCAGCGGCGTCATGCACCTGGACATCCTGCCCCCTGCTGGTGCAGCGCCGAGGCGAGCGTCGCGGCGGTGAAGGAACCGCCGGAGCCGACCGCATACAGCGGGCGCCCCGCGCATTTTCGCACCAGCTCCGCGAGATCGCCCATCGGGGCGCGGCTTGCCCACGCGTACGTCAGGGGCACCGTGTCCAGTTCTTTAGAGTACGGCCTGCCCATGCCCGGGTGCCCCGGGCGCGCAAATAAAGAGATAACCTCGGGGGCCGGCGGCCGCGCGGCGAAACGGCGGATCGGCCAGGCTGCGGCTGGAAAACGGCCCCCGTTCGCGGCGCGCGCAAAAAAAGGCAGGCGCGGATCGCAGGGACGCCTCTGCCGCGCGGGCGGCGCATAACGGGCGGCACGGAGCCGGATTCGGCGCAAGCCTGACGCGCCCGCTGCCCGGCGCGGGACGGACTGCGCCGCCCGACCGGTCCGGCCGCGCCGATGCGCGCCCTCGCGCGCTGCCGGGCGCGCCGCCAATCCGGCGACCTGGACTATACAAAAAAGATCGGCGCTCGCCCCCGGCGCGCAGGCGCCCGACCATGACCAAGTTCTGCGCGCAAATCCAGTTTTGCCGACCGCTAACCCGCACGCGGAATCCGGTTGCCTGCCGCAGTTGGGCGTGGCGCGCAGTCTCGTCTTTGGGGGCCGGCCTAGTCTTTGCGGTAGACTGCCTTGTGATCGCCGACGCACATCAGGATTATCTCTAGCCGTTCATTCTCAACCCTGTAGATCAGTCTGTCTGACCGGCCGATTTCGTACGCGAACGCCTCTACCGTATTTTTGTAGCGGCCCATGTCTGTTGGGTCGTCTGAAGCCAGAAGATCCTTGATCGCAAGATCTACCCTAGCTTGCCGTAGATGGCCCATATTTTTGTACTGGCGCGTGAACAAGGACTTTTCTACAATCTTCCACTTGCCCATCTCGTCTATGGGCACGAGCAAAGAACGCCTTGCAACGAACCGTGTGCCTCACCCTCCTTTCAGGCTCGCCAGCAGATCTTCCACGGACGAATGCGTCTTGTCGTCTGTAGAATTATGTGACACGATGATGTCTAGCACTTCTTCGGGAACGAGATCGTCCTCGTGCAACAAATGCAGGTAGCGCTCAAAGTCCATCGTGCCGGCGAATTTGGACTTTAGAAAATACCCCCGTATGACATCCGTCTCGTCGTCCGGAAGGCACATGAACGGATTGTATGCCTGCCGCGTGCCGGACATCGCGGGTTTTCCGCATAGGAGCTTAATATGCATTACTTTTCGTCGGCATGACGCCGGGCGAGGCGGCCGGCATCACGGTGAACGGGGCCGAGTGGAAGACGCTGATCCAGCACGCAAGCCGGATGTACGGCAAGTAAGATCCGGCCGGCTGCGCGGCGGCCCGCGCCGGTGTCGCTTCGCTCAAAGCCGGATCCGCGCGCGACGGATCCGGGTGTGCCAGGCACGTCTGTGCGGCCGCCAGACGTGCCAGCGCCGGCGTTCAGGCCGCCAGCACCTGGACAAGAGTACGGTACAGCATTGTTCCGTAATCTTAATAATGCGCAAAGCCGGCAGGCCCCCGTGGAAGACGCAAGCGTCACGACGCAGGGCGAAGACACAGTGACCATAAGGGCGCGGCCAGTGGAGGCGTGGCAGACCGACAGAGCCAACGAGTTCACCATCAAGGTGGTGCTGAGCGCGTCGGACAACGCAAGTGATTTAAAGAGCACGCCGGTAAGGCAGGCCGAAAATGCCTGACGCGCGGTTTATTGACTTTGAGATAATCAAGGAACCTTGGAACAAGTACCAGATCTCCGACGGTTCGGTCTTGAAGACCCGCATAATACTGACCGAGGTAGAGCGCGTGATGAAAGGCGACAAGCCCGAGTTCAGCATAAATTCCCGGACGCTGACAGTCCTCAGCGCCGAGCCGTCCCTGAAAGGCGAGCCTAGCACAGAGCGGCACACATCCCGGGAGATCGCAGAAGCGGTGGAAAGAAAAGACCTGAGGTACGACACGCTGTCCCAGGAATTTAACGAATACGTCCTAGACGACGGGACCAAGATCAAGATCTACACGAACATCACGAACATCGACAGGACCCGACTGCGCAACGCGAAAGGGGATCCCATATACAGAATCGCGCCGTCGATCCAGATAGAAATAAAGCCGTCGAGCCGGTACGGCCAGCCGTGAGCTCGGCGGGTTCGCATTTTCCGCGGCTTGGACTGTCAGCCTGCCGCGTTCGCCCTGGTGGAGCCTGCGCCTTTCGGGCGGCGCGCACACGTTCCGGGCCCCGCCGGTCAAGGCGCCGATCCAGGACTGGGCGCCGGGCCTCTTCCGTCCCTGTTGCCGGCCGTCGATTCGGTCCCGTTCGTCTCTGCTGACGGCCGGCTGCGCGGCGGCCCGGCGGCGCGAAAACCGGCCGCGCGGACGCGCGTTTTGTCCGCGACAACGGCATGTGGCCGGGGACCCGCGGATCCTCGGGGGCCGGATCCGGCAGCGCCGGCGCAAAAACACCCGATCGCTGAGGACGGACACCCCGGGCATCGGGCCCCAGCTCGCGAGGATTTGTCGGAATCCTGCCAACCGCGCAAGGTCTATTACCCGCCCGGGCGCGGCGCGCCCCGTGCTACAAGAGGGCGGCCCCGTCCCGCCGTTCGAGGCGCCCGACCAGGACGGCGTCGCCAGAAAGGGATCCGACTACGCGGGCAGGAGGCACGTGATCTACTTTTACCCGAAGGACTTTACGCCCGGCTGCACGACGGAGGCCGACGAATTCTCGGCAGAGTACGCAAAGTTCAAGCGCGCGGGCGTCTCCATAATCGGGGTCAGCCCCGACCCGCCCGACTCCCACAAGAGGTTCTGCGCGAAGACGGGCGCAAAGTACGCCCTGCTCTCGGATCCGGAAAAAAAGATGGCCAAGGCGTTCGGAGCCTGGGGCAGGAAGAAGTTCATGGGAAAAGAGTACGACGGCGTCATCCGGAGCACGTTCCTGGTGGACGAAAAGGGCACCGTCTTCAAGGCGTTCCGCAGCGTGAGGCCGAGGGGGCACGCCCTGCAGGTCCTGCAGGAGTTCAAGTAAAAAATATCAAAAGCCCTTCGGGAGGGTTCCGCGCTGCTTTTTGGGCGCCGGCTTTGGCTCGGGCTTTGCCTCGGGTTTCGGTTCCGGCTTTTTGGCCTCGAACCCCTTCGGCAGGGCGCCCTTTGGCTTGGGCTTGGCCTCGGGTTTGGGCTCCGGCTTTGGTTCCGGCTTGGGCGCCGGCTTTGCCTCCGGCTTGGGCTCGGGCTTTTTGGCCTCGAACCCCTTCGGAAGCGTCTGCTTGGGCTCGGGTTTGGGCTCCGGCTTTGGTTCCGGCTTGGATCCGGCGCTGCCGTTGATCTGCAGGCCGTAGCCTCCGAACGTCTTGTCGGGCGGGTGGTACGCCAGCCTGGACCTGGTAGCAAAGTACTGGTTGGAGGGCTGCGTGTACCCGGTGACCGCGACCTTTTGCCGGTTCCAGTCCGAAGTGGCGACGGTCCCCACCGGGGCCGTCCTCCTCACAAAGTACCTGTTGGGCGCCGGCGAATATCCGGTGACCGTGGCGCGGTACTGGTGGAAGTCGGTCATGGGAGCCTCGTAGTAGGCCTGCTCGAGCGCCTCGGCCGTGCTGGACGGGGCGACCTTGGCCTGCTGCGGCTCCGGTTTCGGCTCGGGCTTGGGCGCCGGCTTTGCCTCGAATCCCTTCGGGAGGGATCCTTTGGGCTTGGCCTCCGGCCTTGGCTCCGGTTTCGGCTCGGGCTTGGGCGCCGGCTTTGCTTCCGGCTTGGGCTCGGGCTTTTTGGCCTCGAACCCCTTTGGCAGCGTGCCCTTTGGCTTGGCCGCCGGCTTTGGCTGCGCCTTTGGCTCGGGCTTTTTGGGCTCGTCCACCGCCGATGCCAGATCGGACAGTTTCTTCTCCAGCTCCGCGATCTTTGCCTCTAGATCCTTCTTTGTCGGTCTCTGCGTCGGTTTCTTTGTCGGCTTCTTTGTAGCCATGCCCCGCCCCCGCGGGCCATGGTTTATTTAGATTGTGATCGGGCCGGTTAGCTCGGCCTAACCGCGGGATCAGGTTTTATACAGCGGCCAACAGGGAGCGCCCGGGTTGGACGACTTTGAAAAGGACTATCCGGACTTTGACTGGAAAAACACCCCAGCCTACAAGCACCCCGGCGGCAAGGACTGCCCCTGCCCCAAGCACGAGTACATACGCGAGCAGATAAGCTTCGCAAACCAGGTCAACAAGTCCGGCGGCGAGGCCCAAAAGGTGACCCTGCGCTTCTGCCCCGACCACTACCGCGTGTACTCGAAGGAGGTCATACCCGGCATGCCCCTAAAGTACCGCGTCATGACAAAGATCGCCATAAAGCTCGGCGCCATAAAGATAGAGCACCTCACCCACATGCAGTCGGACCTGTGCTTTTACTGCAAGTTCGGATCCGGCGGCTACGGCAGAAAGAGCGAGCTGCCCCCCATAAACCCCTAGGACGGGCTGACGAGCACCTTTGGCCTGTTGGGCGTGTCGTGGTGGCACTTTTTGCCGCACAGCGGGCAGGTCTTGCGGTCGAGCAGCACGCACTGGCAGACGTGGCTCCTCATGTAGGCCTCGGCGGACCGCGTCCCCTCGCCGGTTCCGTTGCAGAACGTGCACTGCGAGCCGAGCAGCTCCACCCTGCCCCCGCCCCCGCACACCGCGCACTTTGACACGCGCCGGCCGGCGCGGCGCGCGAATTAAAGTATAGCAGCTGTCGTGAACCTTTATACAGAATCGCGCGCGAACCGGGCCGTGCCCCTCCGCGACCTGCGCGAGACGGCAAAGGCCGTCGAGGACGCCGGCGAGCTGCGCCGCGTCTCTGCCGAGGCCGACGCCGATCTGGAGATACCCGAGATACTGCGCAGGGTCATGTACTCGGGCGGCCCGGCCGTGCTGTTCGAGAACGTGAGGGGCCACTCGATGCCGGTGCTCGGGAATCTTTTCGGCTCGGCGCGGCGCATGTCCATAGCCCTGGAGACGGACGACTTTGCGGACATCGGCAGGCGCATATCCGGCATGGCCAGCATGGACATGCCGGCCGGCCTGCTCGGCAAGCTGCGCAAGCTGCCCGAGATGTCAAAGATGGCCGACGCGTTCCCAAAGCCGGTGCGCTCGGGGCCGGTCGCCGAGCTAGTCCAAGAGCCCGACTTTTGCTCCATGCCGGTGCTCAAGACCTGGCCCGGCGACGCCGGAAAATTCATCACGTTCGGCATGGTGGCCACGCGCCACCCCGAGACCGGCGTGCGCAACCTGGGCGTGTACCGCATGCAGGTGCTCGACGGGCGGCGCGTCATCGTCCACTGGCAGAGGCACAAGAGGGGCGCGCTGCACGGGCAGCAAAAGGGCGGCAAGATAGAGGCGGCCATCGTGATAGGGGGCGAGCCGGCCTCGGTCTTCGCCGGCGTGGCGCCGGTCCCGGAGGGCATGGACAAGTACCTGTTCGCCGGCATCGTGCGCAAGTCTGGCATACAGACCGTGCGCTGCAAGACCGTAGACCTGGACGTGCCGGCGAACGCCGAGATCGTCGTGGAGGGCCACGTGGACACCGAAGACCTGCGCGACGAGGGGCCCTTTGGCGACCACACCGGCTACTATACGCCGGTCGAAAAGTACCCAGTCTTTACGGCCACCTCGATGATGCGCCGGCGCGAGCCCGTGTACCTGGCCACCGTGGTCGGCAGGCCGGCCCTCGAGGACGCCCACATAGGCAGGGCCATAGGGAGGTCGTTTTTGCCGCTGCTGCAGATGCTGCAGCCGGAGATAACCGACTACGCCATGCCGGCCTCGGGCTGGTTCCAGGGCATGGCCGTCGTCTCGATAAAAAAGAGGTACCCGGGCCAGGCCAAAAAGGTCATGATGGGCATGTGGGGGACCGGCCAGCTCTCGCTGACCAAGATAATCGTCGTGGTGGACTCGGACGTGGACGTGCACAGCGCCTCGGACGTGGTCTGGGCCGTGACCACCCGCGCCGACCCGGTGCGCGACACGCTGCTAGTGCCCGGCGCGCCGACCGACACGCTGGATCCGGCCTCGCCGCTCGTAGACTACGGCTCCAAGATGGGCATAGACGCGACGCAAAAGACCGCCGGCGAGGGGTACGCGCGGCAGGTGCAGGAGCCGGTGGCCGCCGACGAAGAGACACGCAAGCTGGTCGACGGCCGCTGGGCCTCGTACGGGCTCTAGCGCTGCCGCACCACGCGGTAAAAGTTGTCGCGCTCGTCGGGCGCGTACCCCATCTGCCTTATGGCGCCGACTATGCGCCCGTCGTCGAGCTCCGTCGAGCGCGCGCCCGTGCACGATACGACCTCCTCGCCGATGAGCGTGCCGCCAAAGTCGTCGGCCCCGTGGGCCAGGGCCAGCTGCGCCATGCCCACGCCGTTGGTCAGCCACGAGGACTGCACGTGGTTTATCAGGCCGTCGAACATCATGCGCGAGACGGCTATCATCCGCAGCAGCCCGGCCCCGCCGCCGGCGCCGGGCGCCTCGCCGTCCCTCTGCATGGGCGTGTTGTTGGGCTCGAAGTTCCACGGTATGAACGCCATGAACCCGCGCGTCTCCTCCTGGAGCCGGCGCACGGCCGCAAAGTGCGCGGCCAGCTCGGCGCCCGTCTCGACGTGCCCGTACATCATGGTGGCCGACGTGGGCAGGCCCTCCAGGTGCGCCTCGCGCATTATGCGCAGCCACTCCGAGCTGGGTATCTTTTTGGGGCTGATTATGCGCTTGACCCTGTCGGAGAGCACCTCGGCGCCGGCGCCGGGCACCGACTGCAGGCCGGCCTTTTTGAGGCGCGAGACGACCTCGCGCGTCGAGCAGCGCTCCACGCGAGCTATCATGTCTATCTCCGAGGCCGACAGGCCGTGCACGCCCACCTTGGGGAACTCCGATCGGATCATGGAAAAGGCCTCCTCGTAGTACTCTATGCCCAGGTCGGGGTTGTGCCCGCCCTGTATGAGCGCCTGCCTTATGCCGAACGACTCCCAGGCCGCGCGCACCCTGGAGCGTATCTGCTCGATCGACAGGGCGTACGAGTCGGGCGCGCCGGGCGGCCGGTAAAAGGCGCAGAAGCGGCAGTCCGTCACGCACACGTTCGTGTAGTTCAGTATGATGTTGTTCACGAAGGAGGCGCGCCTGCCGAACCGCCTGCGCGCAAGCTCGCCGCCGACGGCCCCTATCTGGTGGCCCGAGCCGGATTCGAGCAGGCGCAGGCAGTCCCGCTCCGACGGGCGCGAGCCGGAAAGCGAGGCCTCCAGAACGTCGGACACCGGGCTCGAGGAGAGCTCTGCGAGCCGGGACACGCGCTCGATCCCGCAGTTTGGTATTTAATCCTTGGCGGGGCCGCCGCCCGCGTGAACCCGGCGTGGGCCGCAGCGTGCGCGGTTGCCCTCTTTGCTCACCCCCTCGCCCTTGCGCAGTCCCCCGACCAGCTTCTCCTCGAGGGCAGGTACGCAGAGGCGGTGCGCGGCTACGAACTGGTCCTCCAAGAGTCGCCGCGCGACGCGCGCGCGCTTTTGATGAAGGGCGTGGCAGAGCAGAACTCGGGCATGCACGCAGAGGCGATGAGCTCGTTCTTTGCGGTGCTGCAGGAAAGGCCCGGGCAGTGGCGCGCGCTGGCGGGCCTGGTGGTAGGCATGGGGAACCTGGGCGAGTACGGCCAGGCGCTAGAGTACGCGCAGAGGGCGCGCGCGGCGAGCCCGCAGAGCGCGGTGGCCGCAAACTACGCCGAGCGCATGGAGGCCACCGTCGCAAAGTACCCGCACGAGCCGGTCGCAAAGCCGGACTGGGTGCGCATGTCCGAGCCGCATTCGCCCGGGCAGACGTGGCTCGCAGAAGCCGCGGGCAGGTGGGGCGAGGGCAGGATGGCAAACTACGAGTTCGTCCCGTACGTAGAGTACATGGAAAGGGCCGGCCTGCTGTCCATAGAGCGCGACGCCGGGGGCACCGACTTTCCCGGCTGGGCCCGCGCCAACGGCTCGCTTTTGGCCTCGGGCCTGATAACCCTGGGCGAGTTCGCCGCCGGCCTGGAGTACATGGCCAACGCCGGCATCGCGTCGGTCGACATGCCGCGCGGGCCGGCCGAAAGGGACGCGTACCGCGACCGGCAGGCCTCGGAGTTCGCGAGGTACGCAAGGGCCGTCGAGGCGGCGGCCGCCTCCGAAAAGAGGTACGTCGAGTTTCCCAACCCCAGCCCCGACGTCATAAAGAAGTTCCTGCGCGACTACGCGCGGTGGAATTTCGAGCAGGAGATAGCCGGCGCATCGACGCAGTTTCCCGACCCCGTCGTCGAGCGCGGGCCCGGCTCCACGGTGGTAAAGTACAGGGTGTACGTAAACGACCAGCCCCACGGCCTCCCGCTCGACCACGTGCCCACCCTGGTGGAGGCCGCCTCGTACTGGGAGCAGCGGCGCCTCTCCGAGGGGGGCAGGGACGCCAGCGTCGAGTTCGAGCTGGTCCCCTCGAGGCAGGGCGCCAGCGTCTGGGTGACGTGGGTGGTGCGCGACATAGGCGAGGGCGTCCTGGGCCACGCGCACCTGGGCAAGGGCGTAGTCGAGGTGGCCCTGGGCGACTATGCGTGCGACGGCAGTTTCCAGCTGTACGACGTGGAATCGGTGGGCCACGTCATGAGGCACGAGCTGGGCCACTCGATAGGGCTGCGCCACTCGCCCGATCCGGCCGACGTGATGTACCCGACGGCCTCGCCGTCCTACGCGTACTGCCTGCTGGACTAGCCCACGAATCACCGGCTGAAAAATCGTAAAAAGCGTAATAAGGCAGTGCCCGATCGGTGGCCCGTTGAGCACCTTCATGGCAAAATGCGACGTTTGCGGCAAGAAAAAGCTGGTCACCGACCAGAGCTCCGGCGAGGTGTTCTGCGCCAACTGCGGCCTGGTGGCCTCGGACAAGACCGAGGACATGGGGGCAGAGTGGCGCGCCTTTTCCAGCGAGGACAACAGCAGGGCCAGGGCCGGGCCCGGCTCGTCGCTGGCCATGCACGACATGGGCCTCTCGACCATAATAGGGCAGACCAACAGGGATTCGACGGGCAAGCCGCTCTCGACCAACGTAAAGAGGTCCATAGACAGGCTGCGCACCTGGGACAGCAGGACGCAGGCGCACTCGTCGGCGGACCGCAACCTGAGGCAGGCGCTCAACGAGATGGACAAGCTCAAGGACAAGCTGGGCCTGACCGATCCGGTCATAGAAAAGGCCGCCTACATATACCGCAAGGCCATGGACAAAAAGCTGGTCAGGGGCAGGTCGATACAGGGGCTGGTGGCCGCCTGCCTGTACGCGTCGTGCCGCAACACCGAGACGCCGCGCACCCTCGACGACATAGCCGACGGCATAAACATCAGGCGCAAGGACGTGGCCCGCTGCTACCGCCTCATATACAGGGAGCTGGAGCTGAAGATGCCCGTAGTCGATCCCGTAAAGGGCGTCTCGCGGATAGCCAGCATCGCAAAGCTGAGCGAGCGCTCCAAGCGCAGGGCCGTGACGATACTCAACCGCGCCAAGGAGATAGGCATGGTGGCCGGCAAGGATCCCATGGGGATAGCGGCGGCGGCCCTGTACCTCGCCTGCATAAGCACCGGCGAGTCAAAGTCGCAGAAGGACATATCGCTGGCCTCGGGCGTCACCGAGGTCACCATACGCAACAGGTGCGCGGGCCTGCGCAAGATCATGCAGGAATAGGCACCGTTTTTATGTGGGCCGCCGCGCCGCCCCCCCGTTGAGGCTCTCCAAGATACTGGTGCCCATAGACGGCTCGGCCAACTCCTTCCGCGGGCTGGAGGCGGCCGCCAGCATCGCCGCCAAGGCGGGCGCGTCGATAATACTCATGCACTCGGTCTACGAGCCCTCGCGCAGCGAGACGGGGGGCGGATCCGGGATGAGCCGGGAGCGCGGCGCCGAGATACAAAAGATGATGTCGAGGGCCGAGTCGTACCTGGAAAAGGCCCACGTAGAGTACACAAAGAGGATCATCGCGGGCAACGTCGGCCACAACGTCGTAAAGGTGGCCAACTCGAGGAAGGTCGACATGGTCGTGATAGGCTCGCGCGGCAGGAGCCTGGTGAGGGAGATGTTCTTCGGCAGCACGGCAAACTACGTCGTGCACGCCTCCAGGGTGCCCGTGCTGATCGTAAAGTAGCCCCGGGCGGCGGGGCTTTACCCCGACGCGGCCTTGCGTATGTACTGCTGGTGGTACTCTTCTGCCTCGTAGAACGGGCCGGCCTCGGCTATTTCGGTGACCGCCGGCGCGCGCAGCCTGCCAGAGGCCGAGAGCGCGGCGGCCGACTTTGATGCAGAGCCCATCTGATCCGGGCCGTGGCAGAAGACCGCCGAGCGGTACTGGCTGCCCACGTCCGGCCCCTGCCTGTCGCGCGTGGTCGGATCGTGGCACGACCAAAACACATCCAGCAGGCGCTCGTACGAGACGCGCGCCGGATCGTACGTTACCTCGACTGCCTCGGCGTGGCCGGTGCGGCCGGTGCAGACCTGCTCGTAGGTCGGGTTTTGCGCGCCGCCGCCCGTGTACCCCACCCTCGTCGAGACTACCCCCTCGGTCCTGCGGAACACCTCCTCAACGTGCCAAAAGCACCCGGCGGCGAACGTGGCCTTCATGCTATCTTTTTCACGCTCCAGTCCGGGCCCACCAAGAGCCCCTGCACGCTCACCGGCAGGCCCCACCCGCGCACGCGCTCGACGGCCGCGCGCACGTGCTCCGCGTGCGCGGCCGCGTCCACCGGGTTGGCCGCGCAGTCGTGGTGGCCCGAGACGAATATGATCCGGGAGCCGTGCGCCCGGACCGATATCTCCGCCTTGGATCTCAGGTCGGGCCTGTCCTTTTCGTGCAGCGCGAGGTCGCAGCCCGGCTCCGTTATCGTGTCGACGTGATCGACGCCGAGCTCGGAGCGTATCCATTCGCGCACGGGCGCCTGCACGCGCCCGTCGATGCACTGTATCGAGGTGGCGAACGAGGCCGTCTAGCGCACCCCCGAAAAGACGTCGACTACGAGCCTGGCCATGCTCTCTATGTCGACGGACGGCTCTGCCGATATGAGCAGTATGATCCCCGAGACGGGGAACGGGAAGCTGATGAGCACCGCCTTGTCGCGCCGGGCGGCCAGGTAGTTTATCGGGCCGAGGCTCGCGTCGTATTCCTTGCGGACGGTTATCTTTGAGACGAACTCCATGAACGAGCTCAGCTGCCTGTCGTTTTCTTCGAGGCGCGGCAGCCCCTCGCGCTGGCCGCCCGAGACGAGGCGGCCGTCGGCGTCTATTATCCCGGCGAAGCGCACGTCCTTTTCCTTGAGGAGCCGGGCGCACTTTGGGCCGTAGTCCGGGTACCGGGCCATGTCCCGAAAAACGGGGATCGGCATAAAAACCTAGCCTGTCGATAAAAAGGGGGTTGGAGGGGCCCTACCTGAACGTGCCGACTTTGCGGATGACCTTGGTGTGGTCGAACCGCTTGGTGGTGGTCACGTACAGGAGGTACGAGCGCCCCGCCGGCATCGTTATGCGCTTGACCTCCTCGTATTCTGCCATCGCGTATTTGCACTTGCCCAGCTTCGTGGCCAGCTTTTTGCGCTTGGCCCACTGGCCGGCCGCCATCTTTAGCGACGCGGTGCTTTCCTTGGCCGAGAGCTTGTTGCGCACAGAGGGGCTGCGGGCGTGGTATATCAGCTTGCCCTTCATGTCGCATATGCTGACCATGCGGACGCCGTTTCCCAGCTTTAGCAGGCTCTTGGCTATGGCTGCTGTCTCCATTGGCCCCGGGCGACGTACCCTAGATGATAAAGCTTTAGATCGGCCCGGCGCGCGCGGTTTGCCGGCCCGCGGCGGCCGCGCCGGGTCCGGGCGCCGCAAAGCGCGCCACGGGGCCCGATCCGGCGGGCCCGGCGCCGGCCCGTCTTTCGGCGCTTGCCGTGCACGTCCGCGTCCCCGTTCCGGCGCGCGCTTTGCCCGCTCACGCGGTGGCTCCTATTTCCTCGGCCACGAAGACTTTGGATCTGTGCGGCGCGTCCGCACGCGCCAGTATTCCCGCCTGCACCAGCTCTTCCACCGCGCTCTTTGCCCCCGGATACGACGCGTCGAGGATGCCGCGCGCCGCCGGTATCGTCACGTACGGGTTCGCAAAGAGGCTCTCCATCAGGCGCACGGCGCGGCCCCCGGCGCCGCGCTTCTCGAGAGCGCCGGCGTACCCGTCGCGCACCGAGGCGAGCCTGCCGATTCCTTTGATCGCCGCGTCCGCCCGCTCTTCGAAGGCGCGCAGAAAGAACGCGATCCATTCGTTCCAAGAGCTAGTCTGGCTCACAGAAAGCAGTCCGTCGTAGTATTCTGCAAGATGCCCCTCAAAGTACGCGCTGAGGTGCAGCATGGGCGCGGCCCCTTTTTCGTGGAGCATCAGCGAAAGCAGCATCCTGCCTACCCGGCCGTTCCCGTCGAAGAACGGGTGTATCGCCTCGAACTGGTAGTGCGCCACGGCGCACCGCACCAGCACGGACGCGACGGCGTCCGTCCGGACGAACCCGCACAAGTCGTCTAGCAGGCCGGGCACGAATCTGGCGTCGGGGGGCATGTAGATTATCCTGCCGCCCTTGCCTATCCAGTTCTGCCCGTCGCGCAGATCTCCGGGCGATTTGACCCAGCCGCGCACGCCGTACATCAGGATCCGGTGCGCCCCTCGGATCAGGTCCGGATCTATTCTGCGGCCGCCCTCCAGCTCGCCCAGCGCGCCCTCGAGCGCCGAGGCGCAGCTGATCACCTCGCCCAGCCGCGCGCCGCCGCCCCCCGCCCACGCGCCGCCGGTCGCCTCGCGCAAGTTCAGATCCGCCAGCGACGCAGACGTCCCCTCGATTCGGGAGCTCGAGACCGCCTCCCTCTTTAGGAACGAGCGGGCCAGGGCGCGCGCGTTGGGCGCGGCGCCCGCCTTGCCGCGCAGCTCCGCCACCCTGCTCTCGGCCCCGGACAGGAGCGCGGCCGTCTCGCGGTCGCAGTCCAGCGAGGGGGGAAGGCCCGCGGGCACGAACGTGCGCTGGTTGAGCATGTTTGGCACGAAAGCTCCGGCCGGGTTGGTGAAGCCGCTCCTGTCCCAGTCCAGGTCGCCGGGTTTGCTTTCCTGTAGCCTGGCCGCCACCGTCTGGATCCGCCGTCCTGCGTTATATTGTCAGCTCGTTGAGCGGATCCAGTTTCGCTTAATCGGATAGGGTCAAGTAGACCCAGAGCTTGACGGATTCCGGCCGGATTAAGCGAATCTGGGATCCGCTTAATCGGGTTCCCCGAGCCGGCGGCAGAGCCGCGGGGCAGGCGCGAAGTGGCGGCCTCCGGATCAAGAACCGGCACGGCCGGAAAACGCAGAGTCGTGTACAGCGTCCGCTAGGGCCCGTAAAAAATGGACCGTCGCGCATAGTCTCTATGTGTGTGGCTGCACCAGTGTCTTGGTCGGTTAGTAAAGGCCGGCTCACCACTTGCCGAAGCTTGTGATCTACACCGCCTTCCTATCAACGCAGTCTTCTGCTGCGGACCTTTTCCTTCCGGATGAATGTCTTGTCTCGGGATAGGATTCGTGCTTAGATGCTTTCAGCACTTAGCCTAAACGGCTTAGCTGCCCGGCCTGCCCTGTCGGACAACCGGTAGACCAGTGGCCGCGCTGCTCTGTTCCTCTCGTACTAGGAGCAACTTCCCCTCAGACATTCGCGCTTCCATTAGGCAGAGACCGACCTGTCTCACGACGGTCTAAACCCAGCTCATGTTCCCTTTTAATAGGCGAGCAGCCTCACCCTTGGCCCCTGCTGCAGGACCAGGATAGGAAAAGCCGACATCGAGGTACCAAACCGCGGGGTCGATAGGAGCTCTCGCCCGCGACGAGCCTGTTATCCCTGGGGTAATTTTTCTGTCACCTCCGGGCCCCAATAGCGGGCACACGAAGGATCGCTAAGCCAGGCTTTCGCCTATGGATTCCGTGCGTTTGGAAACCCATTCAGTCTAGTTTTTGGCTTTGCCCTCTTCAACGGATTTCTGACCCGTCTGAACTAAACTTTGGGCCCCTTTGATATCTTTTCAAAGGGGTGCCGCCCCAGCCGAACTGCCCACCTGCACGTGTCTCCGGCTCTCGCCGGATGAGTGGTACTGCAAGAAGAGTCTGGTGTTACATCGTCGCTTCCTGGCGCCCCGGAGAGCGCCAGGCATGGCTCCCAGATACCCTGTGCAATCCTTACTATACCACAAGCACAAGCTGCAGTAAAACTCCACGGGGTCTTCTCTCCCCAATGGAAGGCGATGGACTGTTCGTCCACCTTATGTGGCTTCACCGGGTTGTAGGCGGGGACAGTGGGGCTCTCGTTGTTCCATTCATGCGCGTCGGAACTTACCCGACAAGGCATTTGGCTACCTTAAGAGAGTCAGAGTTACTCCCGGCGTTAACCGGCCCTTAGCTCGGTTGGACCCAAGTTTTAGGTACCGGCACCGGCCAGGATTCAGCGACTATACAAATCCTTTCGGACTAGCAGTCGCCTGTGTTTTTATTAAACAGTCGAAACCCCCTTGTAATTGCAACCTGCGGCCCCCATTCCTCATGAAGGCCGCAGGCATCCCTTCTACCAAAGCTACAGGACTAATTTGCCGAATTCCCTCGCCATACGGTATACCCGTAGCACCTTAGTTTACTAAACCAGCGCACCTGTGTCGGATCTGGGTACGATCTCGCGGTCGGCTAACCGCACGGCTGTTCACGGTCTCCGGGACTCGGGAAAACCCCGCTAACGCGGGGCCGTTCCCGCCTCGGCCCGGTTCTCGTCATTACGACACTCCCCGGACCTCCAACGGTTAGACACGACGACGATCGTGCTTCCCCTATCTCGAAGAAGGCCATGCGGCTCGGACACCTCCCGCAAGGTACCTGAATATTAACAGGTTTCCCATTCGAGCCGCTCTGTTGAGGCGGCCCTTAGGATCGACTAACTCCAGGCTGATAGCGCATTGCCTGGAAACCCTTGCGCTTGCGGTGGTATGGGTTCTCACCATACTATGCTGTTACTGCCGCCAGGATCTGCAATGGGAAACGGTCCACAGGACGTCACCGCCCTGCTTCGGCCCGATCCCCACGCCAACCTACCACGGACCGCCTTTCAGGCGGCCGTCTGAAGTATCGGTACTCTGCTTTAGCCCCGTCCATTTTTGGGGCGCCCGCGCTCGGCAGGTAAGTTGTTACACACTTTTTAAAGGATAGCTGCTTCTGAGCTTACCTCCCTGCTGTCTTGGCGAGAACACGCCCTTTAGCTTGACACTTAGCAGAAATTTGGGGACCTTAACTCCAGTCTGGGTTAAACCCCTCTCGGTCGTGAGCCTTACGCCACACGAACCCGTGTCCCGGCTTCTGCGATGCGCATCCGTTCGGAGTTTGAATGGGCGGTGAGGATTTTACTCCCCGCGCCGCCCTATCGGTGCTCTACCGGAAACGCCATCTCCGCCGAGCACGCCCTGCGAGACGCTTCGGTTGGAACTAGCGAGCGCCAGTCTAGATTGGTTTTTGACCCCTATTCTCAGGTCACAGGAACGATTTGCACGTCAGAACCCCTGCAGACCTCCAGCGGGCTTTCGCCCGCCTTCATCTTGCCCAAGAATAGATCGACTGGCTTCTAGCCTGACCCCCATGACTCTACGCACTTTCACACGCATCCCCTCGCTTTCGCTGCGGGATCTCGGTTTCCCTTCGCCTCCGCCGTTGACTGGCTTAGGCTTGCCATGAAGATCAGCTCCCTGGCCCGTGTTTCGAGACGGAACGCATGACGCCGGCGGCTTGTGTTCGTCGGCCTCAGTTCCGTTGCCGGATCCTCCGCCTCCGAAAGCCGCCTTTCGCGCCATGCACGTCTGTAACCAATAGGTTTCATGCACTTTTCAATCCCCTTCCGGGGTACTTTTCAGCTTTCCCTCACGGTACTAGTGCACTATCGGTCTTGAGAGATATTTAGCCTCGGATGCTACTTTCACCCGCATTCGCTGCCCACTGTCAAGGACAGCTACTCTGGTTGCCGGCCCGGCCTCGTTTCATTTCGCCTACGGGGGTATCACCCTCTCTGCCAAAACATTTCAGGATAGTTTCGGCTATGTCCCGAGGCCGTCATGCCGGACCAAACCCCACATCTCTGCCGCGTCGCCGCGGCAGATTCGGTTTGGGCTGTTTCCTTTTCGTTCGCCACTACTTGGGAAATCTCTGTTGATTTCTCTTCCTCGTGGTACTAAGATGCTTCAATTCCCACGGTTCGACCTCCGCCGCAAGCGCGGCGGAGCGCGCCGGAGCGCAAGATACTCATTCGGAAATCTCGGGATCGCGGGTTACGTGCGCCTCCCCCGAGCTTATCGCAGCTTGTCACGTCCTTCTTCTCTCCTCAAGCCTAGCAATCCTCCTATTGGCGTCTTTACACTGGCAGTACAGCCACATATTACACGACTATGCGCGACGATCATCGCAAGGGGCCCTGCCGGGCCTCCCCGCTACATCCTTCATCCGCCACTTTCGTGGCGCATTGCACCGATGGTTCGCGGAAAGACATGCGCGCACCCGCTTGTGTTCCTAAGGAGGTGATCCGACCGCAGGTTCCCCTACGGTCACCTTGTTACGACTTTTCCCTTGTCACTTACCTCAAGTTCGATAACGCCAACAGGACGTCACCTCGCTAAAGGCAAACTTCAATGAAACGACGGGCGGTGTGTGCAAGGAGCAGGGACGTATTCACCGCGCGATAGTGACACGCAGTTACTAGGGATTCCATATTCGTGAGGGCGAGTTGCAGCCCTCAGTCATAACTGTGGTAACGTTTGAGGATTGCCTCCTCCTCTCGGATTCGGGGCCCATTGTCGTTACCATTGCAGCCCGCGTGTGGCCCCAGAGTTTCGGGGCATACTGACCTGCCGTGGCCCTTTCCTTCCTCCGTATTAACTACGGCAGTCCCGCTAATTCGCCCCGCTGCTCCGGGGAGCAACGGTGGCAACTAGAGGCAAGGATCTCGCTCGTTACCTGACTTAACAGGACATCTCACGGCACGAGCTGGCGACGGCCATGCACCACCTCTCAGCTTGTCTGGTAAAGTCTTCAGCCTGACCTTCATCCTGCTGTCTCTCCGGGTAAGATTTCTGGCGTTGACTCCAATTGAACCGCAGGCTTCACCCCTTGTGGTGCTCCCCCGCCAATTCCTTTAAGTTTCATACTTGCGTACGTACTTCCCAGGCGGCAAACTTAACGGCTTCCCTGCAACACTGCGTTGGACACAATCCAACGCATCACTGAGTTTGCATAGTTTACAGCTGGGACTACCCGGGTATCTAATCCGGTTTGCTCCCCCAGCTTTCATCCCTCACCGTCGGACGTGTTCTAGTAGACCGCCTTCGCCACAGGTGGTCATCGATAGATCAAAGGATTTTACCCCTTCCTACCGAGTACCGTCTACCTCTCCCACTCCCTAGCCGCGCAGTATCCCCGGCGGCCCGTGCGTTGAGCGCACGGATTTAACCGAGGACTTGCGCGGCCGGCTACGGATGCTTTAGGCCCAATAACCATCCTGACCACTTGAGGTGCTGGTTTTACCGCGGCGGCTGACACCAGAACTTGCCCACCCCTTATTCACCAGTGGTTCTACGACTGGCAAAAGATTTCTTTAGCAGAAAACACTCGGATTAACCTTGTCGTGCTTTCGCACATTGCAAAGTTTTCTCGCCTGCTGCGCCCCATAGGGCCTGGGTCCGTGTCTCAGTACCCATCTCCGGGCTTCTCCTCTCAGAGCCCGTACCTGTAATAGTCTTGGTGGGCCATTACCCCGCCAACAAACTGATAGGTCGCAGTCCCATCCTGCAGCGACGAATCGTTTCAGCCGCCGGCCGTTCCAGGCACGGTGGCCCATCGGGTATTATTCTCAGTTTCCCGAGGTTATCCCCGTCTGCAGGGCAGGTTGACTACGCGTTACTGAGCCGTCTGCCTTGCATTGCTGCAAAGACTCGCATGGCTTAGTATCAATCCGATAGCAGTCAGGTCCCGCAGGATCAACGGGATTCGATGTCGTATGGTTTTGGTCGTACGTATTGGAATTTGACGGATGCGCACATGTCTTTCACGCATCAGAACTGACCTCGCGATCAGAACCTCATCCATGTATCCGAAACTGGAGGCCCGCAGGTCACAGTGTGGCGTACCGCCACCCCTCGCTGCAAGCGCCGCTCTTGCGTTCCGTATGTGCACCCCCGTCCCGCTCGAATACATATAAACCATCGGGCCCCGACGGGCCCGCCGGTGGACGCCGAGGCCCTCTACAGGAGAAAGACGCCCCTGTCCGCCCGGCTCTTCGCCAGATCGGAGCGCCTGCACCCGGGCGGGGTCAGCCACAACATACGGTACTTCGAGCCGTACCCCTTCGTCTCCGTGTCCGCCTCGGGGAGCCGCATCGAAGACGCTGACGGCAACCGGTACACCGACTACTGGATGGGCCACTGGAGCCTCGTCCTGGGCCACTCGCCCCCCCGGGTGCGCTCGGCCCTGGCCGCCCAGCTCGGAAAGGGCTGGATGCACGGTACGTCCAACGAGCCGACCCTGAGGCTCTCGGAGCTGATACGGAGGGCGGTGCCGGCCGCCGAAAAGATACGGTACACGGCCTCGGGGACCGAGGCGGTCGCGTACTCTGTGCGGCTGGCGCGCGCGGCGACCGGGAAAAAGACGGCTGCCAAGATAGAGGGCGGGTGGCACGGGTACGGGCCCGGCCTGGTAAGGTCGGTCAACGCGCCGTTCGATGTACCGGAGGGCGCCGGCATGTCCGGCGAGGAAAATACCGTCTCGCTTCCGTACAACGACCTGGAGGGCTCCTTGGACGCGCTGCGCAAGACAAAGAGCCTCGCGTGCGTCGTGGCAGAGCCGCTGCTCGGCGGGGGCGGCGGGATACCGGCCGAGCCCGACTACCTGAAGGGCCTGCAGGAGTTTGCGCAAAAGCGCGGGGCTCTTTTGATACTCGACGAGATAGTCACCGGGTTCCGGCTGAGGTACGGGTGCGCGTACCAGCCCATGGGGCTGTCGCCCGACATCGTCGCGCTAGGCAAGATAGTCGGGGGCGGCATGCCGGTCGGCGCCATCTGCGGGATCGACGAGGTGATGAAGCTTGCCGACGCGCGCTCGTGCCCCAGGAAAAAGAGGGCGTACGTCGGCGGCGGCACCTTCTCGGCCAACCCGGCGTCGATGGTCTGCGGGTACGAGACGCTCTCGGAGCTGAAGGGCAGGCACGCCGCTTTGAACAGGCTCGGCGTCGCGGCGAGGAAGAGACTGGCCTCGGCGTTCTCGGGCGAGGCGGCGGTGACCGGCGCGGGCTCGCTGTTCGCGGTCCATTTCGGCGAGGGGCCGGTAAAGAGCGCGGCCGACGCGGCGGCCTGCGATCAAAACCTGCAGAAAAGATACCACTTTGAGATGATAGCAAAAGACGGCATATTCTGCCTGCCCGGCAAGATGGGATCCTTTTCGGCGGCCCACTCGGAGGCGGACGCAAAGCGGCTGGCTTCGGCGTCCGAGCGCTTTGCGCAGTCTTTCAGGAAATGAGGCCCGTGGCGAGGGATTCAAAGTCGGATTCGTACCACCACGTCCTGTAGGGGGCCCCGGGCCTGCCCGAGACGTTCAGGGCGATGTGCGAAAAGTCCCCCTTGCCGGACGAGCCGTGCGCGTGGAGCGTGCCGGCCGGTATGTGGACGATGTCGCCCTTTGAGAGTTTTTGGGCGCCGGTCTTCCGCATGGAAAACCCCCGGCCCCTCCTGGCCAGGCGCTCGTAGGTCTCCAGGCTGCCCCTGCCGCCGGTTCCTATGAGTATCTGGCTCCCGCCGTGGCGGTGCAGTTTCGTGCGCGAGCCACGGAACGTGACGTGGTATATGCCGTGGTCCGCGTAGCCCGCGGGCCCTCCCACGTCGCGCAGCACCGTCGGGCCGGTAAACCACTCTTTTTTCACGTCGCGGCGCACCCTGCCGCCCGTGATGCTGGACTTCACGGTCACGTTGCCGAAAATGCAGGTCTTATACCTTGGCAGGCGCGCTGGACGGCAGCTTTCAAGACGGACGTTTTGGCCTGATGCCGTGAAACCACTCGACCCGAATCGGGCCTGCGCGAGTAGGCGGCAAACGGTCACGAGTCAAGAGTGCTTTTTGAGGCCCTTGTTCGCAAGATCCGGGTCGAACTTGCTGCCGGTCACGAACATGGCGCCGATCAGCCTCAGCGACGGATCGGCTCGCCCGGTGTCGCTCTCGACAGGCCGCGCTTCAGTTCCCAAGCGCTTGCCTATGTTCTGAATGCTGTCCAACAGTACCTCGATCTTGCCTTCCTGCCGGTACTCGGATACTAGATTCTTGATGTCGTCGTCCCACGCCCGTATGTCTTGGGATCCGATTATCTGCAGTATTTTCTCGGCGGCCTCTTCAGAAACTTGCCCGCAGGAGACGACTTCTGTCATGATCTCGGTAATGTCTTCTACGTTTTTGACGTGGTTGTCGGGGCGCCGCCCTTGCCGGGTCACCGTGTCCCCTACCGGATCGTTGATCTTTTTGAGCACGGCCTCCCTAGCCTTGCCGTCGATGTGCAGAAGCTGATAGAACGACTCTTGCCAGTCCTGGCCGTCCATAGGCAGGTGCCGCGGCTCGTCCACCCTGCACGAGGCCAGCCGCATCGCCTCGTCCTCTACCGGGATGCGCGCCTTGTTGTCCTTGTAGTCGTAGACCACGAAGTGTGGTCGCTTTGCTGGCGACTCGACGTACATCAAGACCGCTTTCTGCCCCTCGCCCGCCTTGCCGCTCCTACGCCCTATTGGGATCTGCCGCATGTATTCTATGCTCTGCTGCTTCATGTACCGGTATAGCTCGTTGAGGGGGGATGTGCCCGGCATCAAGTCCGACTCGCGTTCCAGATCCTCGATCACAGATTCGGAGCCCGGGCCGGCGGCCAGCGTCCGTATGCGGCCGGCGATGTTGCCTTCGAACTGCTTTGGAGTGGGGATCTCCTCCAGTAGTTCGGTTTCGAGCAATCCTAGCTTGTTGACCAGATCGATCTTGCCCACCAGCGTCGCCATGAGTTTGAGTAGCTCGTTGAGCTGGTCGTCAGGATAGCACGCCCGCGAGTATACGGTGTCGTGGTCGCTGGTGAGCCTGTCGACTCTTCCTATCCGTTGCACTATCCGCATCGGGTTCCACGGCAAGTCGTAGTTTACGACATAGTTGCAGTCCTGAAGGTTCTGTCCCTCCGAAAGCACCTCGGTAGACACCAGCACGTCGATCTCTTTCTTGTCTGGGAGCTCGTCTCCGGACGGGTTGGCCTTGGGCGCGAACCTTTTGATGTACTGCGCCCTCCTTTTTTTCTCGGTGTCGCCCGTTATGTACCTGACCGTCCGGGGGGCCAGTTTCTCCCGCAGGTGGCTCGCGACGTACTTGGCAGTGTCCGTATATTCAGTGAATATGATCGCCTTAGCGATCCCTTTTGAGTTCATGTCGGACAACACAGTCTTCGTTACCTCGTCTAGTTTTGTGTCCATGGTTATCCCGTTGACCTCGGACAGCAGGCGCTTCAGGATGACAAGATCTGCATCTATGTCCCTTTTCATAGACCCTGCGTCGTAGTTTCTGCCCAACTCTTCAAGGTTCACAGACTGGATCTGCCGCATAAAGCCGTCTCCGACCAGCTCTTCCGCGTCGAGATCGGGATCGCCCCCTTCTGCCTCGCTCTGCTTCACCGCTATGCGGTTGAATTCTTTGACGCGCAGTATCTTGCCGTCCTCGACCGCACGGCGCACGTACTCGTACAGGCGTATCTTGTTTTCTAGGCTCTTTTGGACTGCCTCCTTGCTACTCTCGAACCTCTTGAGCAGCAGTATGGCTTGGAGGTGCGCCAGCACCCTGTGCTTCTTCTGTTCGCTTTCGTCAAGATCGCGATTGTACAGATCTATCCCGTACGGTGCCATCGTCAGAGAGGACAGTCCTTCTGCCAGAGTGCGGAACACATCTCCGAATACGCCGCTCAGGCTATACCGGATCGGTGCGTAGCTGTGCTGTGGGAAACGTATCTTTCTGCCGTTGATTTCGTCGTCCGGATAGACATCCTTGATATACGATCGCGTGCGGCGCACCATTATGCCTGCCAACAATTGCTCGATCTTGGCCAGCCCCTGCTGTAGGCCATCTCTGTCCGCGGCGTCCCGCATGTGATTGTATAGGCTCGGGATACCGATCGTCCTGTAAAAGTAGTCGTCGACGCCGCGCGTGATGATGCGGAGCTGGTAGTACAGGTCCATCAACGAGTTGTTAACAGGGGTGGCAGATAGCAGCAGGACATGCTTTTTCCGGCCGCTGGTGTGAGCGAGCAGTTTCATCAGATTCTTTCTCCTTTTGGCGCTCTTGGAGCGGAAGCTTTGGCTCTCGTCAATCACCACCATGTCCACCTTGGCGTAATCGTGCAGATTCTCCAGTATCGAATCTCTGCCCAGTTCTTCGGCGCTCAGCCTGTACTGCACGTTGACGTGCGCTTCCTTGAGCCGAGCGTCCCACATGCCCCTCAGCACCTGAGCCGGCGCAATTAGGAGTATGTGCTTGCGGTTCTCGCGCACCGCTTTCCTTCCCATCACCTCTAGAGCGATCTCGGTCTTGCCCAGCCCCGTGGCGTCGGCCACCAAGGCGCCGCCGAACTCGGACATGAAGGCCATGCAGTTGTTCACTGCCTCGCGCTGGAATGGCGCCAGATGGCTGGAGGACTTTTCGTCTTCGGGATCTGCCTCGAGGATGTGCTTGTACCGCTCAAAGAGCATCTTTATGTAGACGTCGTAAGGGCTGGGCGGCACGCCGAACTTGGACTGTTCCAAGACCGAAACGAGTTTGTCCTTTGCGTCCTCTGCTTCTCCCCACATGCGGTCGAACCATTCCTGCGTGTCGCGTATTGGATCAGGATCGTACCTAACCGAGTTGAGCTCGTAGTTGCCTGTGAGTCCACCTCTGGTAAGGTTGCTGGATCCTATAAAGACAGCAGTCTCCCCTAGCACGTAGCACTTTGAATGGTTAAACCTGCGGTTGCCCATACGAACCAAAACATCGTCACGCCGCAAAAGTCGGAGCAGGCCAGCAGTGTCGTCCAGTGTCTTGGCGGTCAAGTCGCTCTCGTCCAGATCCGACTTTGTGGAGAGTGCAGCTGCCGCATCCGGTTCAGAGCCGTGCATCCGTGCGTACGCCTCGAATGAATAGTCGGCCGGAATCATAGTCTCTCTGCCCATCATCAACCGCACGCCGATCCCCGAGTTTTCCAAAGATTCGCGCAGCAGGCCGTACCCTCCCACGCTAAAGTAGCCCGTCGATACGTCCATCTTTGCCGCGTGCGGAATGGTGGAATTTAGTATCCGGGCCATGGTAAGTCCACCCTTCGTGTTGTCTATGATCTGTGCCTTGATCATCGACCGGTCAGTCATGTCGCCCTACCTGATATCTCGTCATAGTACGCCGGGGCCATCTTTCTCACTTCGCCGTAAAATCCGCGCAAGACCTTCCGGTTTTTCCAATCTGCCGCATCTGCTGCCAATAAGGATCGATCTTCGTCAAACTTGAAAGAATCCAATATACGACGATAATCTTGCTTTGATAGTCCATATTCTTTAGCGACGAGTGCATCAAGTTTTGCACACACTTGTATTCTATCTGGTGGAGCGAGTACGGCATTCTTAATCCGGAGTGATTCTGCAAATGCATCAAACTCAGGTGAACCTACAGACAATCTTGCTGCAAGATTTGCAATTTCAGTATTGTGTGTTTTCGGAATAGGGGTATTCTTGATAATGGTGGGAACGTCTAGCCGTATTTTTGAGCGCATAATAAAATCAAACGTCATAGAATTTAATACACCTGACAAATATGCGATGTTTTGGTTATATTTATCAGTTAGTTCTACTTTGCCGTTATGTGTAATTATAATCGACTGCAGAGTATCTGTATGAAATGTGCGGGGCGGTATTATAGCCGCAATAGTAGTTCGTGTCACAGTAGACGTAGAAACACGATGAAATGTCAATTGATATGCATTGAAAAAATCCCTATAGTGTTTTTTGTACACTCGTTTGGACGACAGTCTTGCCAGTCCGTCTGATTCAGATACGGTAAACTTGTGTGTAGCAAAGTTACTGTCAAACTGCGATGTGTGTTTACCTTCCAAGACTGGGCGGCCATTACCATCAGTCTTTAACAGATCAGCATCTTTCACTCTATGTAATCCACTAGCCAACCCAACATCCCAACCGTCGACGCCTAAACCAAGAGCGTTGTGCTTTGAGAGTTTTTCTAACAAAAGAGCAGTCTCGTGATTTACCTCTGTAATTATAAGATCGGTTGGAGATGTGTTTCGTATGCGCTGTTTTGAGCGCATAGTAAATTTTTCTTTTTCAGTTGCTTTGTTTTCCAGTGTCGCTAATTGGTGAAGGTAGAAGCCAGAAGGGATTTGGTCAGAGCCTTTTGTGTTTCTTATAGTTAAAAGTACAAATCGGAATTCGCGATGTATGGGGAAGATTTTGTGTTTGTTTTCATATACATAGATTTGGCGAATATCCAGTTCTAGACATTTTTTACGTAAATTTACTGTACCAACACTTGTTAGAATTTGAGATGGAATCAATATAGAAATTAAACCGTTTTCAGATACTAAATTCAACATACGCTCAAGCATAATTTTCCATATATCTCGATCTCCCACACTCTGTAGTTTGTAGGTTTTATAAAATGTGTTTCTATCATTAAAGGATTTTATGTATGTTTGGTATTCTTCCTTTATTTCTTTACGTTCTGCGTAAATTTCCACAACACGTTTTTCTTTTTCTTTATGGGTGCTGAGACTAGCAAACACGGGATCATGTTGAATGAAAAACTCATCCATATATGGTTTGACTTTATCCCATGGAGGATTTCCGATTACTAGATCAAATCCTTTCTTTTTATCAGTAAAAGCATCCATCATTTCTAGATCCCAATGGAAGAATGAATATTTATTTCTAAGTTCGTTGATCGTGTTTCGGATCCGATTTGTTGGCACATCGGGTTTTGTAGAACCTTCTGAAATTTTTCCCAAAGCTCTTGCGAACAATTTGGGCGTCCGTTTAGGGAGCAAGCTTTTATCGATTACAAATGCAGTTAGTGCATCAAGCTCAGTTCTATGCGGAGTCATTCTTTTTTCATATTCTGCATATGCATCTTCACTAGAACGCACAGCATCGACCGTAACATCCGCATTGCGACTAATGTCTCCTAGAATAGATCCTGCTTTCTCAGTTTTCATATATACATCCAGATCTGTGTCATGTTTTGACCCCATGTCGGATCGCCACATGCCAATCGTGGAGTCGCCATGCTTGATGTGATGGTTAAGATAAGTCAACGGAACCCCTATGGCAAACGAGTCCAACCACAACGACAGTTTGCACAAATCTACGGCTAGAGGATTCAAATCAACGCCAAATATACAACGCTTCATAACGCGTCGTTTTAGCAACACATCGTCTGACAACAGAGACGGATTTATTGTAACTCCTCGGTTCTGTTGCTCTTGAACCACCAACCTGCGATCGTCGTCGATCTCAGCCAAGAGTGGATGTCCAGCATGTTTCTTCAACATCCGAGTAGCCCACTCAGTTATTCTGCTGAGCGCCTCAACTAAGAAATGTCCACTCCCCATAGCCGGATCCAGTACTTGTACATCAAGTAGCCTATCTGTGCAAACGCACCGGTTAGTTTCGCTAGGATTCTTGTGGTATGCTTCTAGATCTTCTGCGATGAGAACTTCACGCTCGGCGAGTATGGGCTCTAGGCCCTGTCGCACCAAAAACCTAACCATTTCATCTGGCGTGTAGTAGCTAGCGGTAGATTTGCGTAGTGCTATGCCTCCTTTGGAAGCCAAGTATAGATCGTTCTTTTTGTATGAGTATGCGCCTGATTGCTTAGTCTTTATCTCACGGACTTTTCCATTATCTTCTAACAACATAATGTCTTTCTTAGCCTGTCGAACTCCATACTCCATAAGCGTCTCGTAGACGCTACCCAAATGCCGCACGTTTAAACTGGCATAATCGATAGCAGATCCATCCCTCTCCAATAATCCACGCAACGCTCGCACTATGTGTTCGTTCCTGACACAGCGGTTGTCGATCTGCGGCATGTTCCTAAATAGGTCGCCACCATACTGCGGCAGATTATGTTCCTTGCTACCACACCTGATCCCACGGAAAAGATTTAGAAGTTTATTCCAGCAATCCATATCATCCGGCCTAGACTCGGAATCGTCTAGACTGTTTCGGATTGCCTGTAGAGATATTGGTCGGTACTTTTCATCTTTGGCAGGTAACAAATTCCTAGACTCGGCGTACAAAATAAACCAGATACGGTACATTATGGCGAGTGCTGCTCTTCGACCTGCCTCCAACTCTGCGGCCGAAAACGTCTTTTTCATGTCGTGATCCAATATGCCCTTTACGATATCCAGGAAAGTGCCGTTAGCACTCATTATTCGCGAAGCCATATTGTCTTCTAAATCTCTCGCGTATTCCCTACTGTTTGCGAAGAATGCTTCAATGTCGCGCCTTCCTTCTACCACTGCGTACGCGCTTGATCCAAATATTGCTGCAAGGTACTTTGCAGCAGATTTCCTGTTCGGATCCAAGAAAGCGGCAAAATAGTTGGTGGTAGATGCAGACATCTTGGTGGAGTACAGGCGCCAGTCCGTGCCGTTGGTCAGTATCGACCACGTGCTATGTTTTAGCGCATCGACTGCCAAGTAGCTCGGTGCCACCTCGGTGTCGCTCTTGCGCACGTTGAGATCGTCACGCGGAGTAACCGTTATGGATACCGTGTCGTCTATCTTTTGCGTACCGTGTTCGGGTTTTATATTCCAGCCCAGTTTCTTTAGTGCATCCCACACATTCCCAGCTGCCAAGACGCTTTCAGCGACCTTGTTTGCGTCCATCCTAGTATCATTCCATATGCGCTCTTTCAGGTAGTGGTTCTCGAAGAGACCTCGATTGTCAAAGTCCTTGGTAGCCGTCTGGAGTGCATGGATTGCTTCCTTCATGGCCACCAGCGCCCTAATCTTGGTAGTAGCGGTAGCAAAACCACAGGATGACAGAACAGCGGCGACGCGCTCGCGCTCGATGCTAGATCCGACTCTTGCGGTATCCGACAGTTTGGCTGCTTTTAACACGATTGTGTTATGAGGTGACACCAAGATGATGCACTCGGGAATGCCACGCACCGCTTTCTTGACTTCAGATATATTCTTTGGACCCTTTTCGATCAGTATTACGGGAATGGGTGGTTTCTTGGAGCCGGCCCGCCTAAAGCCGTACGAGACCCACGTTTCGTGCAGATCGGTTTCGTGCCGATCGTCCGGGTTTACCCCCACGGCGGCCAGCAGTCCGGCCTCCGAGTGGGTCAAAGCCCAAGGGCCGGCTGGCCAAGATCAGTACCTGAGTAATAGGTAGAACGAGGTAGAACGAGGTAGAACGAGGTAGAACGAGGTAGAACGAGGTTTCACTCGTCAGTAGGGAGCCTTGTTCAGAGGTGATTTTGTGGTTTGGGTGTAGGGCCATTGTTACTTGGGCCTGAATTCGGTCTTTTTTATAGATTGATGTGTGCCCTATCGAAATCCGGCCAATGGCGCCAAGCCGTCAACGAGTTCATGTCACGGTACTGTAGCACTGCCGTGCAAGGATCCGCCCCCCACCCCCGGGCCAAAGTTAGCCCAGGCTAACAAATTTAGCCCATGCTAACTTTTAATACGGCGCCGCGGGGCCAAAATCCGTGAGGTCGAAGGTAGGGCTGGCGGTGCTGGCCCTCTCGTGCGCCCTGGCGCTGTACGTGGCGATACCCGAGGCTATCGACGCGCAGCGCGAAAAGACGACGTTCGTGACTCACTCGGGCAGGGTGGTTTCCACGTCCGGCGATATACTCGATCCGCTCTACTCTGCGCAGACAGTCGAGTTCGACCCCATGGAGTACCTGCGCGAGTTCGACTACGGCGAGGTCTCGCAGCTGCCCGACGGGCGCACCCTGCGCGAGTACCGCATAACGGCAGAGGACGACCGGATCATGGAGATCTCGCCGGGCGTCTATTACAACGTCTGGACGTACAACGGGGCGGTGCCGGGCCCGACCATACGCGCCACCGAGGGCGACGTGGTGCGGGTGCACTTTGTCAACGAGGGATCGAAAGAGCACACCATCCACTTCCACGGCACGCACCCGGCCGCCATGGACGGCGTCTTCGAGGTCGTCGGCGGCGGAGGGGGCCGCTTCACCTACGAGTTCGAGGCAGGGCCGGTCGGCGTGCACCCGTACCACTGCCACGTCATGCCCCTCGAGGAGCACATCATACACGGCCTGTACGGCATGTTCATCGTGGACCCCAAGGAGGGCAGGGCGCCGGCAGACGAGATGGTCATGGTACTGAACGGCTTCGACACCGACTTTGACGCAGAGAACAACCTGTACGCGGCCAACACCGTCCCGTTCTACTACCAGCACCACCCCATCGAGATAGAAAAGGATCGGCTGATCAGGATATACGTGGCCAACATGGTAGAGTTCGATCCCATAAACAACTTCCACCTGCACGGCAACCTGTACCACTATTACCCGACCGGCACCGACACCGTCCCGTCCGAGTTCACCGACATGATAACCCTTTCGCAGACCGAGCGCGGCATAATGGAGTTTTCGTACGAGCACCCCGGCAGATACCTCTTCCACGCCCACAAGGTGGAGTTTTCGGAAAAAGGGTGGGTGGGCCTGTTCCTGGTAAGGGAGACATGAGGGCGCGCACCGCGGCGGCCGGCGCGGCCCCGCTGGCGCTGGTGGTGCTGCTGATGGCCTACGTGCTCGGGCCCGGCGCGCAGGTGCTCCAGTCGGGCGTGCCGCTGCCCGAGCTTTCCATAGAGAGGGTGGAGTTTTCCGGCACGGAGGTGCTCGCCACGGTCCGCAACACCGGGCCCGAGCCGGTCCGGATAGTCATGGCCGACGTCAACGACCGCATCCAGCCGGCCGCCGTGGAGCCGGACGGAGATTTGGGCAGGCTCGAGGCGGCCCTGGTCAGGATACCGTTCGAGTGGAACGAGGGCGAGCCCTACCAGATCGGCATAACGGTCTCGGACGGCACGCGCTTTTCCAGGGACATCGGCTCGGCTGCCCCCTCGCCGGGCCCCGGCCTCGCCGGCCTACTGGCTCTGGTCGGCGCGTACGTGGGCATCGTCCCCGTGATGATAGGGCTGCTCTGGCTGCCGTTCATGCGCAGGACCTCGCAGGCGTGGCAGGTCTTTTTCCTCTCGCTGACCGCCGGCCTGCTGCTCTTTCTGGGGCTCGATTCTATAGAAGAATCCCTCGGCATATCCGCAGAGTGGCTGGCGCCCGCGTTCAACGGGGTGATGCTGGTGGCAGTCTCGGTGTCGGTCTCGTTCGCCGCCCTCCACTACGCGGGCGCGCGCGCGTCGGCCGGCGGCAGGGGCCCGGCCGCGGCAGCCCTCATGCTGGCGGGCAGCATAGGCCTGCACAACATGGGCGAGGGCCTCGCCATAGGCGGGGCCCTGGGCATGGGCGCCGTCGCGTTCGGGGCCTTTTTGGTGGCAGGCTTTGCCCTCCACAACGTCACCGAGGGCGTGGCCATCGCGGCCGCGTCCCTGCGCGCGCGGACCGGAACAATTCGGCTGGTGCTGCTCGGCCTGCTCGCCGGCGTGCCTGCCATACCGGGGGCCTGGGCCGGCGGGTTCGCCTACTGGCCGCTGGCCTCGGTGGTGTTTTTGTCGGTCGGGGCCGGCGCTGCCCTGCAGGTGGCAGTCATCGTGGCAAGGCAGCTCCGCTCGCAGGGGTCGCTCTCGTCGGCGCCGGCCGCGGCGGGTTTCGCCTCTGGCATGGTCGTAATGTACGCCACGGGCCTGCTGGCAGGCTAGCCCGGCTCCGGGTGTATCGTCACCACCGAGCCGGGGAACATCGAGCGCAGCCTGCCCTCCAGATCTGACATGGCGTCGTGGACCTCGGACAGCGGCATCGATCCCCGGAACGAGCACGTCATGTCCACCTTTAGCGCCCCGCCCATCCGCAGGCAGACCACGCGCCCCACGCCGAGCACCGCCGGGTGGCCCCCGGCGGCCCTGCGTATCTGCGGCTCCGAATCCGAGGCCTCGGCCATGCCCTCCGGTATCCGCACGTACGGCTCCAGGTGGACGGTTATCCGGTCGATGCCGCCCACGCTCCCCAATACCCGACGCTCGACCGCGTCTGATATCCGGTGCGCCGCCTCCAGGTCCTTGGAGCCGTCCACCATGACGTGCAGGTTGGCAAGCACCGCCGGCCCGGCCCTGTACACCGAGGCGTTGTGCACGCCGAGCACCCCGTCGACTCCGAGCGCGGCGCGCTCGAGCAGCTCGCCTGCCGGCACGCCCTCCCAGGCCGGCTCGAAATGCACGGTGACCGAGGCGCCCGGCACGCGCGAGGCTATCGATTCTGCGACCGCGTCGCCGATCTCGTGCGCTTTTTCGAAACTCTCGCTGCCGCGCACCGAGACGGTCGCGTCGACGAAGACGGCCTCGCCGGAGCGGCGCATCAGTATCCGGCCGGCCCCCGATACGCCCGGCGTCGAGAGCGCCGCCGCGCGCGCCCGGGCCACCAGCTCCGGCGGTATCGCGTCGGTCAGTTCCAGGGCCGCCCTCCGCACGAGCGAGACGCTCAGGGCGGCCAGCAGGCCCGAGAGCACCAGCGCGGCCGCAGAGTCGGCGCCGGCCACGCCCGACGATGCAAGCGCCACGCCGGCCACGGCAAGGCCCGTCGAGCCCAGATCCGCCGCCGCGTGGTAAAAGTCGGCCCGCACGGCGGGGCTGCCCGCGTGCCGGCGCAGCAAGACCATGCGGAAGACGTCCACGCACATGGCGTACCCGCCGCCTGCAAGGCCCAGCAGGCCGACCGGCGCGGGCGGTCCGCGCAGGCCCGAAAGGGCCCCGTAGGCGAAGAACGCGGCGGCTGCCAGCAGCGCCAGCCCCCCGAACAGGGAGCCGAGCGACTCCATCTTGCCGTGCCCGTAGGTGTGCTCGGCGTCGGGCGGCCGGGCGGCCAGCTTCACGGCCAGCAGCAGCATGAGCGTGACGAACGCGTCGAGCAGGGCGTGGGCGCTGTCGGTTATCAGGGCCAGGCTGCCCGAAAGGAGGCCGAATACGAGCTCTACGGCAAATGCCGAGATTATGGCCAGAAACGAGATCTTTAGCACCTTGGAGCGGCCGGAGAGCGCGGGCAACCCGCGCCCGGGGGCGCGGCTGATATTTAAGACATAAATACTCGCATGGGGAGGCCGGCCTGATGAAGGCTCTGGCGGTCGCGGCGTTTGCGGCGGCCCTCGTGCTCGCCGCCGGGCTCGCCCAGGAATCCCACGCCCAGAACTGCCGGGCCGGCGAGGTCATGTCAGGCGGGCAGTGCGTGCCGGCCGTCAGGGAAAGCGCCAACACGATGAACCTCTCCGTCGAAAAGACCGTAAAGGACGCCGACGCGTGCGCGTCCGGCGACGAGGGCGCAAAGTGCCGCCAGTCTGCAGCAGAGACGGACAGGATATTCGACGACGGCGACGTCATTGTGCTGAAAGGGACCGTCAGCTCGTTCACCGAAAAGAGCGCGGTGACTGTCATAATACGCGACCCAGCCGGCAACATCGCCCACTTTGCCCAGGCAAACCCCGTAAAGTCCACCACCGCCAACATCGGCACCGACACCAATCCGCGGTCGATACCCGGCGCGTTCGAGATCACCGTAAAGCCCATAGGTCCCAAATGGAAGGCCGAGGGAGACTACAAGGTCAGCGCCTCGTACGGCACCGACAAGTCCGAGATCACGTTTGCGTTCACCGGCAGCGACGTAGGCGGCGCCTCCAACTTGGGCGAGGTTGTTCCCCCCGCTGACGGCGGCGAAAACGGCGACGACGGCACCGATCCCCCGCCCCCGGCCGTGGAGGAAAAGCTCGTCGTAAAGGAGGTTCTAGCCGACGGCATGTACGTCATATCCGAAGAGCAGCTGGACTTGGTTCCGGCCACCTCGATACGCGGCCTTGCCGATAACGGCACCGACTACAAGGTGGATCCGAAGGCGCTCGGCCTTGCCGACGACAGGATAGAGGTTCCGCCGCCAAAGCCGGTCCTCGAAAAGCTCGCCGTAAAGGAGGTCTTGGACGACGGCTCTTACGTGGTCTCCGCCGATCAGCTGGGCCTCATCGATCCCACCTCCATACTCGGCCCGGCGGCCGACGGCGCCGATTTCAAGGTGGATCCGGCAAAGACGGGCCTGTCGGCCGACAGGGTGACGCTTCCCCCGCCAAAGCCAGTTGTTACTACGCCCCCCGAGCCCGAAAAGCCGGAGATGCCCGAAAAGCCGGTGTGCGGAGAGGGCACGGTGGCCGACGCGGACGGCGTCTGCCAGCTGATACAGCAGGACAACAGGTCCGGCTGCCTCGTGGCCACGGCGGCCTACGGCAGCGAATTCGCCCCGCAGGTGCAGGCCCTGCGCGAGGTGCGCGACGGCACGCTGTACTCGACCGAGGCGGGCGCCTCGTTCATGTCCGGCTTTAACGAGATATACTATGCGTTCTCGCCGGCCGTGGCCGACCTAGAGAGGGAGCACCCGCTCTTCAAGGAGGCCGTGCGCCTGGCGCTCTCCCCGATGCTCGCCTCGCTGGGCATAATGTCGCTAGCGGAGCCCGGCTCGGAGCAGCAGGTCCTCGGGTACGGCCTCGCCGTCATAGCCCTCAACCTGGGCATGTACGTCGGGGTTCCTGCCGGCGCCGTGGCGGCCGCGCGCAGGCGCTGAGCGGTTTTAGCGGGCCCGCATTTGCAGTTTGCGATTCTCCGGCCGGGTCGATGTACAGGGGCAGCGAATGGCGCGCAAGAAGCGAGTCACCGGACGGCTCGGATCTGCCAGGGCGCTGTAAAGAACGCCCGGGCCGGCGCGCGGCCGTTCGGCCGGAGCCCGCGGGAATACGCCCCCGGCGGGCCCTAGCCTGCCGCTGGGGCCCGCGCCCGCGGCTTTGTTCGGCAATTCGTATTTTCGTGCCTGCGCAGTAGCCGGATCGGCCAAAAAACGGCTCCGTTCAGGCACGGATCGCGGAATTACCGAACAAAGCCGCGCCCGCGCCATGTTATTATACGGGGGGCCCCGCAGAAAGGCCGTGAAGGTAGAGTACGAAGAGTTTGAGAACGTGCAGGACTTGTTCGCGTACCTTGCCGCCGTGGCGCCCCCCATGAAGAACACGTTCCCGGTCAACGCGTACAAGGGCCACGTCTCGTCCATCGTGCCGCTCGGCTCGAGCGCCGAGGTGTACCTGATGTTCTTCGCAAAGGGCTCGCTGGAGCCGGGCGTCTACGAGTTCGACATCAGTAGCATGGAGTACAGAAAGGTCGATGCCGTGGAGCGCGCAGACAAGACCTACTTTGTGTGCGTGGCCCCAAAGCGCAACACCATTGCCGACGAGGCCATGGCAAAGATCTAGAGCTTTTTGGTGGCTATGCTCGGCGCCGAGACCGAGCGGCTCCTCGCGTACTTTTCGACGATCTCGTCGGGCAGCCTGCCGTTGAACAGGTCCTTGCAGAGCCCGCGCAGGTACCTCATTATGGCCCAGCTGCCCGCCTTTATGATCCCGTACATGAACACCTTCATCGGCGGGCCGTACGTCTTGTTGCGCAGTATGATGGGTATGATGTCGTTTATGACGCGCAGGTTGTTCTCCCAGCACTTCCAAAAGAGCGTGAACTGCGCCTCGTTGAGGTTGCCAAAGTGCATCGAGTTCTTTTCGCCAAAGTCCTGGTAGAGCAGCGGGGCCACCAGCCCCCTAAAGTCCATCGCCCTAAAGTCGGCCATCATGTCTATGGTGTCCTGCACGTCCTCGGGCGTCTCGTCGGGCCACCCGATGATGATGGTGGCCGCGGGGAACCAGTGGTTTTGGTTCAGTATGCGGGCGCCCTCGCGCACCACGCTGCCCCACTCCTCGGGGGCGAACGGCTTTGTCTTTACGCCCAGGTGCTTTTTGACCATCTTTGGCGCCACCGTCTCTATCCCGAGGTTGGTGGCGAGCCACCTGCCCGTCTCGTGCTGCCTGTTTATCGTAGATATCTGGCGCATCAGTTCCGGATCGGAGGCGACCGCCGAGAATGTCATGTGCGTCGTGCCGACGAAGTTGGCCCCGAGGCCCTTCAGCCCCGACCACAGGTCGGTGATGGCGTCCCTGTTTGGTATAAAGTCGCGGTTGTCGCACCCGTACAGCAGCATCTCGTCGGAGTGCAGCCATATGGAGTCGAAGCCGTAGTCTAGGTTTATCTTGGCCTCGCGCTGCAGGCGGTCGACGGGGAGATCCTTTTTCGACCTCTTGTTTACGTCGCAAAAGTCGCACCCGCGCCCGCACCCGCGCATGGCCTCGATGAGCGAGTTGACCGTCGGGCCGCGTATCTCCGGTATGTTCTGTATGTTCTTCACGAAGCAGTGCATGATCTCGGGCGCGTCCCCCTTTTCCAGGTCGTGGAACAGGTCAAGGGCCAGCTCGTCGGCCTCGCCGACCACCACGGTGTCTATGCCGTGTATCTTCATGCGGTCGTGCTTTGCGAGCTCCCACGCCCCGTTGCCGCCCACCACGACGTGAAAGTCGTACTTTTTCTTCAGCTGGATTATCTTTGCGCACATGCGTTTGAACTTCATGGCCACGTACGAGAGCTTTTCGGGCGACATGGTGGTCGTCACCGGCGCCATGCCGAGCGGATCCATCACGTTGATGCCGACCACGCGCGTGTCCGGGCCGACCGACTTTTCGAGCATGTCCGGATTCGCCATGAATATCTCGTCGCTCGAGTACCCCTGGCGCAGCGCGCCCTCGACCCGGCGCAGGCCCACCTGCGCGACCTTTACCTCGCCGGTGGCCTTGTCGGTCTCGACCGCCGGGCAGAAGACCTTGTCGAAGACCCACTCTGGCAGCACCTCGTAGGGGCCGCAGGCGATGAACCCGTACAGGAAGTTGCCGCGGTAGTTGGTCATCAGGCTCCTGTCCGCGGTGAGCACTATCCTCTTTCCTGACAACTCTCTTGGCGTGCCCGGCCGATGTTATATATCGCTTCCTAGCCGGCCTTGGCGGTCGGGCCCGCCCAAGCTCGGACAGGTCTGGAAAACGGGCTGTTCAGGCAGACGGAGAACCTCCAGACGCACGGCAACCTGCAAGGCAGGGCATCGGTTCCGTGCAGGCATCGATCGGCTGTCCGAAGCCAAACCCGCTGTGAAACTAGAAATATACCCGAACGGATGACGGGTTGAATGTTGCAGGTTAGCTCTGTACAGCTCTGTACAGCTCTGTACATGAAGACCACCCTGTAGGGAATCGAGCGCATGAGCGGCCGGAGGGGGCATGAATGCCTCGGCCCAGCACGTTCGACGAAGTTTTACGCGATATCAGGGCGAAGTCAAAGACGACGCGTGAACTGGGCGACAGGTTCGAACGCATCATCCTCGATGTTTTGAAAAACGATCCGTTGTACACAAACAGATTCGACGGCGTGTGGATGTGGTCTGAATGGGCCGCGAATAACGGCATCTCTGAAAAGCACGGCACCGGACATGATTTGGGAATAGACATCGTCGCAAGAGAGAGGGCCGGGGGCGAATTGTGCGCCATCCAGTGCAAATGCTATTCTGACGACACGATACTCGAGATGGGGCCGGTGAACAGCTTCATCTCGGCCGGAACGTCGTACGGAATGAAAAACTACATCTTGGCGTGCACGGGGCCCGTAAATTCCAACGCGCGGGCAAAGCTGCTCGGCGTAAAGTGCCAGATGATGACCAAGGACGATCTGCGCTACAGGCTGGACTGGAAACAATACCCGCGCAAGATAGTGAGGCCGCCCCCCAAGGAACTCCGAGACTATCAACGCGCCGCGTTCGATGATGTCGTCAAGGGCTTCCGCAAAAGCGATAGGGGCAAGATGATAATGGCGTGCGGCACCGGCAAGACGCTGGTTTCGCTGCGCGTGGCCGAAAAGCAGGCAGGCAAGGGCGGACTCGCGTTGTACCTCGTCCCTTCAATTTCTTTGATCATGCAGAGCATGCGGGAGTGGTCAGAGAATGCGCGCATGCCACACTACTACATGGCCGTCTGTTCTGACAAGACGGTGCGCAACTCGGAGCAGGGAACCCTGACCGAGCTGGAAGCACCCGCGTCCACGGATCCGCCAACGCTGAGGGAACGAATCTCCAAGATCAGCAAGGACTCTCTCAACGTGATATTTTCCACATATCATTCCGTGGAGGTGGTCCAAAAGGCTCTGGATGGCCGGGAGATAGACGTAGTGTTTTGCGACGAGGCGCATCGCACGGCCGGCGTCGACGAGCCAGGCTTTGAGTCGTACTATACTCGGATCCACTACGACCGAAACATCAGGGCCGCCAAGAGGCTCTACGTTACCGCCACGCCCCGCATATACACAGAAAGGATAAAGGGCAAGGCAGAGCAGTTGGAGAAGATCACGATATCGATGGACGACGAGTCCATATACGGCCCCGAGTTCCACAACCTTTCGTTCTACGACGCGGTGCACAAGTACAAGGCGCTGTGCGACTTCAAGGTGAGGGTGGCCGTCATGGACGGCAACACAATGGACAGGCTGGTACAGAAGGCACAGGCCGGCGACGAGGCCATCATGCCGCTCGACGAAAAGACCCTGATGGCCTCGGTCTGGCACGCCATACGGCATCCGGGCGCTGACGACAGCAAGGGTATGCTCCAGCGGGTCATCATGTTCTGCGACATGATAAACTCGTCGAAGATCGTCGCCGGCGAGCAGATAAACTACAGGAAAGACATACGCGAAGATCCCGAGCAGTTTGAAAAGACGCGCGAGATAGACAAGCAGAGATCGTTTGAGAACGTGGTAAAGCACGTGCAAAAGGTAATGGGCAACAAAGACGGCACCAAGCCCGAAACAAAACACGTCGACGGAGGAGACAGTGCTCAGGCGAGGCGGGGGCGGCTCGAATGGCTAAAGACCAGCGAAGACGATCCGCACGTATGCAGGATACTGTCCAATGCGCGCTGCCTTTCGGAAGGGGTAGACGTGCCGGCGCTTGACGGGGTCGTGTTCATGAATCCCAGGCGCTCCGTGGTCGACGTGGTTCAAGCGGTGGGCCGAGTCATGCGCCAGTCAGACGGCAAGGAATACGGTTACGTCATATTGCCGGTCGCAATACCTGCAGGAGTCGACATAGGGCAAGCGCTAGACGACAGCAAACACTTCAAAGTAGTGTGGCAGGTGCTCAATGCACTACGTTCGCATGATCCGAATCTTGCCAGCGAAATAAACAAGCTTGTGTTGACAGAGTCGCACACAGATAGCGAAGTAACCAACCGCATCATCATACGGCACGCGTACAGCCACGGCTTGCGCTCTGCTGAGATGCCAGAACCCAAGATGATCAACGGGATCACGTCCAAGATTATTCAAAAGGTGGGAGACATCAACTATTACGACAAGTATGGGGAAAAGCTAGGCACAGCTGCTAACACTATCGAAGCACGCATCCAAAATCGGATAAAAACCAACACACGAGCCAAGATAGAGGTAGAAAAGATTCATGCCGACCTGAAAGAAATGGTTGGAGATGCTGTCACATTTAATGCTACCGTGCAGATCATAGCCCAGCACATCGTACTCTCACGCGTCTTTGATCAGCTTTTCTCTGGACAGTTTACTGCGCACAATCCTATAGCCAAAGTTCTAGATGTGGTAACCAAAAAGATCGGCATGCAGGAAGAGCTGCGCGATCTGGCTGGATTCTACGAAGATGTACACTACGAGCTGGACAGGATAGAGACCAGAGAAGAGCGGCAAAACTTTATCAAAAAGATATATGGTAATTTCTTCGAGAGCGCCGACAAAAAGGGTGCCGAGCGACACGGTATAGTCTACACTCCCATCGAAGTGATCGATTTCATCATAAACAGCGTTGACGTACTGCTCAGGAAGCACTTTGGCGTGCGCTTTAACGACAGGGCCGTCAAAGTGCTCGATCCGTTCGCAGGAACCGGTACGTTTCTGACTAGATTGCTGGAATCTGGTCTGATAGATGACAACCTCTACGAGAAATACGAAAAAGACCTGTTCGCAGACGAGCTGATCCTGCTGGCCTACTACATAGCCACGGTGAACATAGAAACCACGTATTCGAGCCTACGCAGGGGTGGCAGGTACGTTCCGTTCAAAGGGATCAGCTACACGGACACGCTGCGGATCAACCCGCAGTACCGCGAAAAAGCACGGCACAGACATGAGCAATCCATGATAGACAGCCAGTTCAGAGCGGCGCACGAAAGGATCAGGCAGCAACGAGGATCCCATGTGCACGTGATAATGGGGAACCCGCCCTACTCGGCTGGCCAGAGCAACTACAACGACGAGAATCAAAACATTGATTACCCGGAGTCGAACACCAGAATAAAGGACACATACATGAAAAGGAGCAATACGGCCAACAAAGTGTCGCTCTACGATTCCTACATACGAGCTCTCCGCTGGGCCAGTGACAGGATCGGAGACTCCGGAATTATCGCGATAATCACCAACTCACGTTTTTTGAGATCTGATGCTGGGTCAGGAATACGCGCCTCTTTAGCTGAAGAGTTCAATGAGATCTGGTGCTTTGATCTGCGCGGCGACCAGAGAACACATGGAGAAACATCCAGGCAGGAAGGAGGAAAGATATTCGGTTCCGGTTCTCGAGCCGCCGTGGCTATTACTTTTCTTGTAAAGAACCCGAAAAAGAAAAGTTGTGTCATACGATACAAGGACATTGGTGATTGCTTGAGCCGCGAACAAAAGCTGGAGATCGTAAACGATGCAAGAGCGATAAACGGTGTAGAGAGGTGGACGATCATAAAGCCCGACAAATATCACGACTGGTTGGAACAGCGTGGAGATAGTTTTACAAAATATACGCCTATTGGAACCAAAGCCGCGAAGTTGGGCAAGGACAATCGCGTTATTTTTAGAATGTATTCTGCAGGGATTAAAACACATCGTGATGAATGGGCGTACAACTCGTCAACGAAAGAATTAACAAAAAACATGAAACGGCACATAAACTACTGCAATTCACAGAATTTAGACAAGCCGATCATTGATCACAAGCGAGCGAAGTGGACCGGCACGCTTTCAGAAAGACTGCGACGCTCAAAACCATCCTTTGCCGAAGACAAGATTCGCATTGCGTTACGCAAGCCATTTTTTAAACAACATCTATATTTTGACCGCGTTTATAACGAGTCGCAATATCAGATACCAAGATTTTTTCCCAACAACAACACAAAAAACCCCACCATATGCGTGCCTTACAAGTTTAGGGGAGAATTGTCAGTTTTCATAACCAATAACACGCCAGATCTGCACATAATTGCAGCTAACCAATGTTTTCCACTATACATCTACGACAACGGCACCAAGAAAGAAAACATTACAGATCAAATTCTCTTCGAGTACAGGAAACACTACAACGATATCAGAATAACCAAAAATGACATATTTTATTATGTTTATGCATTTCTGCATCATCCAAATTATAAGGAAAAATTCGCAAACAACCTGACACGTGAGCTACCCCGCATCCCAATGGCACCAGACTTTGCAACGTTCCGTAATGTTGGTAAGGCTCTTTCAGATCTACACCTCAACTTTGAGACTTGTGAGCGGCACAATCTTGGCAAACCAAAATTGAACCCCGCAGAGTTTACAAGACTGTCCTTTGGAAGAAAGAGATCTAAAGAAAATCATACCATCATTCGTGTAAATGGTGCTGTACTATTTGACAAAATACCAGAAACTACATATCGCGTCGACGGCCGCACCCCACTCGAATGGATCAAAGACAGATACAAGAAAGAAATACACGATGAAAAGGAGATCGTCAACGATCCGTGCACAGGCACGGACATCGTGGCCGTCATAGAGCGGGCCGTCCACGTAGGCCTAGAGTCCGAGCGCATAATCAACACGCTGCCCAAAGAGTTCGAGCCCAGCCCCGAATGGGAGCCGAGCAGCGACGGCCTCGACAAATACACGAAAGGCGATCCCTACCAGTCAAAGATCTGACGCGGTAGCTAAAACCGTCCACTCTGGAATGCCGCGAGCCGCCAAGAGCCGGGACGTGCCAGCCGCGCCGCCCTACCCGGTGTCGCCGAACAGCAGCCGCGCAAGCTCGGCGGCCCTCTGCTGCTCGGAGAGCAGCGCCTCCTGCAGGGCCGCGTCGTCGGCGCGCGAGCCGTGGTGCTCCTCGAAGAACTGCACGGCCGCGGCCGCCCCGAACTCGGGGTTGGAGATCGAGCCGCCCGTTATCCGGTCGGCGATGGCCTGCGCGGCGAGCGCCTGCGCCTCGACCGCGTCGCGGAAGGCGTCCTCGCGCCTGTCCTCGTGGCCCTCGTGCGCCCTCCACGAGTCGTCTATCTCCCGGTACAGCGAGGACGAGTTGGTCAGCGGCATGTACGCGCCGTCCGGCGAGAGCTTGTACAGGAACCCCGCGCGGTCCGACAGCACGTCGGTGCCGGCACCGATCCTGTACAGCACCAGGGCGCCGCCGTTGACCGATATCCCGTCGGGGTCGCCCGGATCCCCCTCGACGTGCACGGCGTGGTTGTAAAAGTTCTGCCACTCGTTGCCGGCCCAGTCCCACGCGTCGGTCCCCACCATGTCGAACTCTGGCGAGGACTGGAACGAGTGGAGTATCTCCAGCCGCAGGCAAGTGTCCGACGAGCCCGGCGAGCAGGGCACCTCCGAGGCGTCGGCGCCCACCGAGTCGGGATCCAGCACGCCGGCCGGATCGAAGAGCGTGGTCTGCGCCCTGCCCGTCCTGTCCCTGTCCCACGATATCTCCACCAGGCTCTCGGATATGGACTGCCCCTCGCGCAGCCCGAACGCCAGGCCCACGTGCTCTATGGCGTCGGGCCCCGAGTCGTCGTATATCTTGAGCACCGCCGTGTTGGTGTGGCCCACCTCGGCCGTCGAGGCCGGCGACGGCGTGAAGAACAGATCCACGTCCGTCGCGTGCCCGTTGTACGCAAAGCCGTCCGAGACTATCCTGGTGCCCGAAGCGCTCACCCCGAACGTCGGCGGGGTGCAGTCGCCGTCGCAGTCGGGGGCGGCCGCGGCCGGCACCGCGGCGCCGAAAGACACCAGGCTCAGGGCCCACACGGCGCCGGCCTCCTTGTCCACGCAGGCGCCGGCCTCCACCTTGCCGGAGCCGAGCGGCCTCACGTCCGAGGCGATGTAGCCTGCCGCCGTGTCCGGGTTCACCGAGGCCGAGCAGCCGAGCAGCTCGCGCGTGTGCCCGTCGGCGTCTATGGAAAAGACCACCGACTCTTCTTCTATCAGATCCTTGAACTCTATGAACGCCGGCAGGCTCAGCTCGATGTCCTCGCCGGGGCCGCCGAACTCGAGCACCACGGCCGCCTCGGGCTTGATTCCGGGGTTGGCCAGGATAAACTCTTCGTCCGGCTCGGCGCCCGAGCCCCGGGCCACGATCACGGGGTCGCCCGAAAAGCCGCCGGCCTGCACGCCGGGCGGGAACGTCACGCGGCTCTTGTCCGTGTCTATGACCAGGGGCCTAGGCGGGAACTGCACGGCCGAGCCCCCGGCCGCGTCCACCGCCGGGTCGGCCAGCGCCGGCGGGCCAAAGTCGGCCACGTCCACGGCCGCGCCGCCCGGCGCCGAGACCGTCTCTACGAACGTGTCGTGCGCCAGCGCCACCCGCCCGTCCCCCGAGACCCGGAGCAGCGCTAGCGCCCCGGCGCTCGACGGGGGCGTCATGGACTGCTCGCCGGGGTTGGACAGCAGGTTGCCCGCAAGGTCAGAGACGCTGTCGTCTATCTCGAACGATACGTCCGGCGAGTTGGGCCCCGCCCGCTCGCCCTCCCACTCCACCAGTATGTCCGGGGTGCCCGAGCCTGCCACGTACACGGCCGGCCCCGCGCCCCCGTCGCCCACCGCGATGCCCGTGTACTGGGTCTCCTCGGTCCTGACCGGCTCCGAATAGTGCACGTACAGCGAGTTGCTGCCCGCCAGCGAGGCGGAGACGTATTCTGGCGCGGCGTTGTCTATGGAGACCGAGCCGGAGGCGTCCGAGGGGCCGAACGAGGAGGCCCCTCCCCGCTCGCCGGCGGAGTGTATGGTCACTGAGACGTCGGCCGGCCCGTCCTCGTCGGAGCTCGACACCGTGTACTTTGCGACCAGGCTGCGCGAGCCCGACTCCACCCGGGCCTCGTTGGAGTTGACCGTGACCGATGCCGAATCTATGGCCGCGTCGGTCTTCATCTTTACCGTTATCGTGTCGCCCGATCTCGCGTACTCTGGGGACAGCGCGTTGTCCGACTCGATGGTGAACGATTCGGCGCCGGCGAACAAAAGGTCGTTTGGCGCGTCGACGTACGGCGGCTCGCCGCTGGTGCGAGCCAGGTTGCCGTTCTCGTCTGCCACGTTGCCGACCAGCTCCACGCGCAGCGACTTGCCGTCCGACGAGCGTATGCGCTCCTGCACTGTCAGCGTCACGGTCCCGCCGTCCTCGGACGCGCCGGCCACGCCGCTGCCGCCCACCTCAAAGTCCGAGGCCGACACGGACGGATCGTGCAGGTCCTCGCTGAACTGCACCGATATCCGGTCGGGGCCCGATATGGACGCGGACGCCATGTACGGGGGCACCCTGTCGCGCAGCCGCTCGACCTGCGCCGTGCCGGCGGGCGACGCGTTGCCCGAGGTGTCCTCCGCCGCGCCTGCGTCTGCGCGCAGCGACAGCTCGTGCCAGTCCGAGATGGCGCTGCGCTGCTTTAGTGTCAGCTGGACGGGCGACGAGGCGCCGTCGGCGGGGAGCGCCTGCGCGCCCGAAAGGTTTTGTTCAGAACCGGAGGGCCCGAGCAGCGCCAGCCCCGACGCGTCCAGCTCCTCCACCCGCTCGGTGAACTCGATGGTGAGCAGCCCGCTGCCCAGATCCAGCGAGGCCGATTCGAGCGACGGGCCGAGCACGTCGGCCGCGTCGGTCTCGACGCCCAGCACGTGCTGGCCCCCCACGGGGTTTGCCGAGGCGTCGCGCGCCGAGCCCGGATCCAGTTTCAGCCAGAGCGGCGCCCCGTGCGATATCACCCACTGCCGCTGACGCTCGTCCAGCCTTATCGACACGTCGTGGCCGTTTATGGCAGAGACCGACGCGCTGACGCTAGGCGTCTTTAGCGGTATGGCCGCCCCGCCCGACCGCAGCGAGAGCGCCTCCAGGTCCACGCTGCCCGGCGAGGGATCCATCGGCTCGTCGAACGATATCGCCAAAAGGCCGGTCCCCGCGTCGAGCGAGGCCGAGCTCGGCTCGGGCGGCCGGCTGTCGCCCGAGACCGAGGCCCGCACCGAGCCGCGCTCGCTGGCGTTGCCGGCAAGGTCGCGCGCGGCGCCGGCCGACATCTCCAGCACGGCCGCGGTCCGGAACGACGAGACGTCCAGTTTCTGCGGCTGCGTGAGCGTTATCCGGGCGGAGTTGCCCTCGATCTCGTAGGGGGCCGAGGCGTACATCCGCACGCGGTGGGACGAGTGGCCCTCCTCGAGCAGCGAAAGGTAGGCGGGGGCCAGCCGGCCGACCGGCTCGTCGAACTCGGCGGTCAGCACGCCGCTCGCCGCGTTGATGTACGCGTGTACCAGGCGCGGGGGCTGCGCGTCCGGGCGCGCCTCGACTTGGAGGGACTGTGCGGGCAGCGGGTTGCCCGACAGGTCCGAGACGGCGCCTTCCCCGATGCCCAGCTCGAAGCCCGAGCCCGGCGCCGAGAGGCGCGCCTCTCCCACAAAGACGACCAAGTCGTAGCCGTCCGAGCCGGGGATCTCCGCCGAAAGGTCCGCGCCCCACTCGCCCGAGCTCAGGCGCATGCCGCCGACGTCGGCGCCGTACGCGTCGATGTGCTCGTCGAACTTTATCCTCAGGCTGCCGTCGCCAAGATCCAGCACCGGCGCCCCGAGCACGCCGGGGGGCGCCGCGTCGGGCACGACCCGCACCTTGCCGCCCTGCGCGCCGCCGGCGATGCCGAGGCCCGCCGCGTCGCGCGCGCCCGAATCGATGCGGACCGTGTCCAGTACTTGGCCCGCCGAGGGGCGCTCGAACGCAGAGACGGGCCGCAGGCGCGCCTCGCCAAAGTCTGGATCGGTGGCCGCCGCCTTTTGCGGCCCGGTAAGCTCCAGCACGACGCGGTTCGCGTACCCGTCCGCGTCCACCGAGGCCCCCTCCAGGCTCACCTTCCGGGCGCCCTCTTCGTCTCCGACGGACACGGCCGCCGGATCGATTGAAGAGGCGTCTATGTATTCGCTGAATACCAGCGTCAGCGTGCCGGCCCCCAGATCCAGCGCCGATTCGGACCAGGCCGCCTCCGGGGGAGTGCGGTCCGGCGTCACGCCAGCGCCCAGCTGCGCGCGGGCCGACGCGTTGCCCGCCGCGTCTTGGAACGCGCCCGCCTCTGCGGCGATCGAGATCTCGCGCAGCGCGGACAGTTTCGAGCGCGCCTGCTCCCCGAGATCCAGGCGCGCCTCGCCGCCGTCCAGGGCCGGCCGGCCCGACAGCGCGATCCCGGCCGCCTTTACGAGCGGCGCGTCCAGCCTTCCGACCGCCTCGTCGAACTTTAGCAGCGCGGTCCCCGCGTCCAAGTCCAGGTGCGCCGACAGCAGCGAGGGCGGCTGCCCGTCGCCGGCCGACGCGGACGCGTCCTGCATGCGGTGCTCGTGCCCGCCGCCGGTCCAGGCCGCCTCGTACACGTGGAACCGCGCCTCGGCGTCGACTGCCGCGGCCGGGCCGTCGAACGAGACGGTGTGGGAGTTTCCGCTTTCGGAGACTGACACGACGCTCCTCGCGCCGCCCGGAAAGAGCACCAGATCCGAATAGGACGCCCCGGCGCAGTCAGAGCAGCCCTGGTCGGCCCCGAACAGCCCCGAGTACGTCACGGTGATCTCGTTGGGCCCGCTGACCGAGGCCCCCGACACGTGGACGCTGCCCGTGTGGGCCCACGCCGGGGACGCGGCCGCCATCGCGCACAGGGCCGCGCACGCCAAGAGCTTCACGGAGCGCCCCCCTCGCGCACTCGTAAAAAAACGTGCCGTCACGCCGCCGACCTCGCGATGGAGGCCGCGACGGCGCCGGCCGCTATCCCGTTGTCTATGTTGACCACGGCCAGGCCCAGCGAGCAGCTCTGCAGCATGGACGAAAGGGCCCCCTCGCCGCCGCCGCCGTGCCCGTAGCCCACCGAGACGGGCAGGCCTATGACCGGCACGTCCACCAGGGAGGCCGTCACGGTCGCCAGGGCCCCCTCCATGCCTGCCGCCGCCACGACGGCCGAGGCGCCGCCCTCGACGAACTTTTTGAGCTCGGGCAGCAGGCGGTGCAGGCCGGCCACGCCCACGTCGTACGAGGTCAGGCAGGCGCACCCCATGGCGCCGGCCATCAGGCGCGCCTCCTCTGCCACCCCCACGTCCGAGGTGCCCGCCGCCAGTATCCCGACGGTGCCGCGCGGGCTCGGCGGCTCGCCCGAGCGCACGTGTATGGTCGAGCAGCGCAGGCCCGTCTCGACGCGGCCCAGCGTGCGCGCGTGCGAGACCGCCTCGTCCATGTGCTCGGGCCGTATCCGGGAGACGACCGCCGAGCCGCAGGCCTCCACGACGCGCGACATTATCGACAGCGTGTCGGGCAGCTCCTTCGACTCTGCGTACACCACCTCGGGCGCGCCGCTGCGGTTCTGCCTGCCCGTGTCAAGCTTTGCCATCTCCTGTATCCGGTCTATCGAATGCAGGTTTATGCGCTTTTTGGCCTCGTCCACGCCGATGCTGCCCGACGAGAGCTCGCGCAGTATCTCGTCGAGCGGCCCGCCCCGGCTAGCCAAGGCCCGATACTGCTTCCCTGACGCTGGCCGCGGCCTTGTCGAAGGCCTCCTTTTCGGGGCCGTCCAGATCCAGTTCTATTATCTTGCGCACGCCGCCCCTGCCCACGACCGCCGGCACGCCGACTGTCACGCCGGAGTGGCCGTACTCGCCGTCCAGGAGCGTCGAGACGGGCATGACGCTCTTTTCGTCGCGCTTTACGGCCGCTATCATCGACGATATCGCGTTGCCCGGCGCGTGCACCGTGGCCCCCTTGCGCTCTATGACCTTGGCTGCCGCCTGCTTTGTGTCGCGCACCAGCCCGTCGAGGCTCTCGGGCGGCAGCAGCGAGACGAGAGGTATGCCCGAGACCGACGAAAAGCGCGGCAGCGGCACCATGTGCTCGCCGTGCTCGCCTATCACCATCGCCCTTATCGAGCCGCGCGAGTGCCCGGTGGCCTCGTGTATGAACTGCACGAACCGCGACAGGTCCAGCATGCCGCCCATCCCGAGCACGCGCGACCTCTCAAAGCCGGAGACCTTCTGCGCGACGTGCGTCATGGGGTCTAGCGGGTTGGTGACAGGGATCAGCACGGCGTCGGGCGCGTGCCTCTTGACCTGCTCGGCGACCGACTTTACCACGCCCGAGTTGGTCTTTAGCAGGTCCATGCGGGTCATGCCCGGCTTGCGCCCCGAGCCGGCCACGACGACCACTATGTCGGAGCCGCGCATCTGCCCGTAGTCGTTGGAGCCGCGCACCTCCACGTCGATGCCGAGCTCGGAGAGCGCGTGGCCGATGTCCATGGCCTCGCCCTGCGGGAGCCCCTCGGCTATGTCGAGCAGCAGCACCTGATCGTCGAGGCGCTTGAGCGCCGTAAAGAGCGCCGCGTCCCCGCCCACCTTGCCGGAGCCGACTATGGTTATCAACTGGGCGCCCCGCGGCCGTTTGTTAATTAAACCTAGATCGGGCGGCGGCCGCTAGGAGCGCCGCGATCCTGGACGTGTTCTTTCCGTTCTTCGAGGCGCCCCCGACGTCCGGCGGGGGTGCCGGGCGCGCGAGGCGCGGCGAAGCGGCGCGGGCCGGCACGGCGCTGCGCGGCCGGTCCGCGGGGCTTCCCCGCAGGGCCGAACGCGCGCCGCCCGGCGCGGATCTGGCGCGCCGGATGGAGGACGAGGCGATCGCGTCAGGATGCGGCTCGCCTGGGGAGGGCAAGCCGGACACGGGGCCGGAAAACGCGGCGCCGTGCCTCTACGTGCGCATCCGGAACTGCGCCCTACGAGCGAGGCCGAAAGGACGCTCCGCCCCATCGCGATCCAGCGCCTGATCGGGAAGCGCCACGTGGCCGAGGGGACGGGCGCGTTCAGCGCGATCATGGCCTGCGCGCCGACCCGGCGCAAGCGGGGCCTGAACGTCCACGGCGAGTTCTGCCGGCGCCTATCGACGGCCCGGCCGCTTACCCGCGTGCTTCCAGAAGGCTATTTAATGCAGAATGCGAGGCGGCGCCGTTGGCAACAATACACGTGTCCGAAGAATCTATGGGGAGGTGGGAGTCCAACAGGCGTCCGGGGGAAACGGTGGAGCAGATGATCAACAGGGTGCTCGACGACGCCGAGGACGAGAGATCGGCAGAGCAGTATATTCTGGATGCGAAAGAGGCGAGAAAAGATCTAGCGGAAGGCCGGTGCGTCTCGCACGAGGAAGTCAAGCGAATGTACGGATCATAACTTGGAATGTACGGTGGACTAAAAAGCACTCAAAGAGATTGGCCAGATTGCGAGCCGCGACGTTGACCGCATTCTGCAAAGCACCGAATACGTCTTGGAAGAGCCTGCCAAAAATTTGGAAAAACTGACAAACTCCCCGTACAAGTACAGGGTGGGAGATTGCCGCGTCGTCGCAGATGTTATCCACGACCAGCAACTTCTGCCAGTGACAAGGGTCAGAAAATGCGCCAGGGCGTACGGATGATCCCTCGAAAAAGAAAAGCGGGCGGGGCGGCCGGGCCGGCGCCCAAGACGGGTGGGGACGCTGCGGCAGCCCGAACCGGGCGGCGGCGCTGGCCCCGGCCGGGGGCTGCGCGCAGGACGGGGCCGGCCGCCTGGCGAGCGAGGCCGTTGCGCCCAGCCCGGCAGCGTTTGCGATCGGGAACCGTCCGCCCGTAGGCCGAATTTTTGGGCCAAACGGACGCGTGCGCTCGCCCCTTCCAGACCGGCCGCGCCTAGCGATCGGATCTCGTGCGCGGCAAAACGGGATTCGGCTAGCCAAGCTCGCACCCTCCGGCGCAACTTATATCCATTTCAGGGCGCGCCTCCGCGTGGTGATCGTCATAGACCCGTCGGTGGCAGGCGTCTCGGGGGACATGCTGCTCTGCGCCCTTGTGGACGCGGGCGCCGGCGCGGGCGCCGTCTCCGAGGCGTGCTCGCAGGCGGCCCTCTGCCTGCCCGGCACCCGCTCGGCGGAGGTGGGGTTCGTAAAGTCCTCGAGGCGCGGCGTGGCGTGCACCTGCATTGAACTGAAGATAGACGAGGACGGCGTAGCGCGCCCGGCCTCCGAGGTGGTCGCGGCGGTGCGCCAAGCTTCGGAAAAGATCCTGACCGAAAGGCCCGCCGCGTACGCGGTCTCGTGCGCCGAGAGGCTCGCGCGCGCCGAGGCCGGCGTGCACGGGGGCCAGAGCGCCCACCTGCACGAGGCCGCCGGCGCCGACACGCTCGTCGACATAGTGGGGTGCGCCTTTGCGCTCGAACAGCTGGGCGCGTTCGAAGACGAGATAGCGTGCATGCCCGTGGCGCTCGGCTCCGGCACGGTCGAGTTTTCCCACGGCACCTCGCCGTGCCCCGCCTACGCGGTGCTCGAGATACTGAAAGGCACCGGCATAGAGTCGCACGGGACGCCGGCGCGCGCCGAGCTTGCCACGCCGACCGGCGCGGCGCTGCTCGCGGGGCTGGTGGAATCCAGCTCCAGGTTCTACCCGCCCGTGTCCGCAGAGGCGGTCGGGTACGGCGGCGGCGCGCGCGACTTTGTGGAGTTTGCGAACGTGCTGCGCGTGGTGCGCGGCCGGCCGTCGTGGCGGGGAGGATCGGTGACGGTGCTCGAGACCAGCATAGACGACGCCACCGGCGAGCAGGTCGGCGCCATGATAGAAAAGCTGCAGGGCACGGTGCTCGACGTCTCGGTGGTCCCGGCCGTCTCCAAAAAGAACCGCCCGTCGTACTGCGTCTGGATAGTCTGCGAGCACCAAGACGCTCAGCGCGCGGCCGGCGTTCTGCACGCGTCCACGGGGACGCTGGGCGTCAGGGCGCGCAGGACCGAGCGCATGGAATACGCGCGCTCTGAAAAGTCCGAAAGGGTGCGCGTGCGCGGAAAAGAGTTCGACGTGCGGTTCAAGTCCGGCGCGGGCGGGGAGATAGTAAAGCCCGAGTTCGAGGACGTGCGGCGCGTCTCCGAAGAGTGCGGCCTGACGCTGCGCGAGGCGGACGCGGCGGTGCGCGCTGCGCTGGGGGGCCGGGCTTGAGCCTCCGGTCGTGGTTCGAGGGGAGGGGGCGGGTCTTGGTGGCCCTTTCGGGCGGCGTGGACAGCGCCCTCGTCGCGCACGCGGCGCGCTCTGCGCTAGGCGGCGGGGCACTGGCCGTCACGGCCGACTACCAGACGCTGGCCTCCGAGGAGCTGGCCTCGGCCCGGCAGGTGGCAGGGCAGATAGGCATAGAGCACCAGGTCGTCCGGTACAGCGAGCTGGAAGACGAGGTGTTTGCGCGCAACGGCAAGGACAGGTGCTTCCACTGCAGGACGGCCCTCGGCGGGCGGCTGCTGGAGATGGCCGCGGGCCGCGGCATCGGTACCGTGGTGGACGGCACGCACGCGGGCGACGAGGGCGAGTACCGGCCCGGCATCGAGGCGATGCGCGGCGCCGGCGTGCGCAGCCCGCTCGCCGAGCTCGGCATCGCAAAGCCGCAGGTGCGCAGGATGGCGAGGGAGGCTGGCCTCGAGGTGCACGACCGCCCGTCCAACTCTTGCCTGGCCTCCCGGATACCCTGGGGGCGGCGCGTGACCGCAGAGCGCCTGCTGCGCGTGGAGCTCGGCGAGCGGATGGTGCGCGAAAAGTTCGGCCTGCGGCAGGTGCGCGTGCGGGACGCGGGCGGGCGGGCGCGCATAGAGGTGATGCCCCCCGACGTGGAGCGCGTGAGCGCCGGGCGCAGCGCGCTGGAAAACGGGTTCGCCGCGCTGGGTTTTTCGTCGCTCGAAGTCGACCCGCGCGGGTACTCGCCGGGGGGCGCCAACGCTTGATCTACATGGACAGCGCGGCCTCCACGCCGGTGGATCCGCGCGTGCTCGAAGAGATGGCGCCGTACATGTCCGGGCAGTTCGGCAACCCCTCGTCGGTCCACCGCATGGGCCGCCAGGCCGCAAGGGCCGTCGGCGCGGCGCGCAGGGAGGTGGCAGAACTGATAAACGCCGATCCCTCCGAGATAGTGTTCACGTCCGGCGGCACCGAATCGGACAACACCGCCCTGCGCTCGGCGCGCGGCAAAATAGTCACCTCCCAGATAGAGCACGAGGCGGTCTTGGCCGCCTGCAGGCGCCTCGAGTCCGAGGGCGCAAAAGTCTCGTACCTGCCCGTCGACGGCGCCGGAATGGTGGACATGGGGGCGCTGCGCCGCGAGGCGCCCGGCGCCGCGCTTGTCAGCATAATGCTGGCGAACAACGAGGTCGGCACGGTCCAGCCCATGGCCCAGATATCGCGCGTCTGCAAGGAGGCCGGCGCCCTCTTGCACACCGACGCGGTGCAGGCCGTCGGCAGGATGCCCGTCGACGTGCGGGAGCTCGGAGTCGACATGCTCTCGCTTTCGGGCCACAAGCTCAACGGGCCCAAGGGGTGCGGCGCCCTCTACGTGAGGAGGGGCGCCCGGGCCGCGCCGCTGCTCGAAGGCGGCGGCCAGGAGGGAGGGCTGCGCTCCGGCACGGAGAACGTGCCGGCCATAGTCGGCCTGGGGGCCGCGTGCAGGATCTGCCGCCAGGAGATGGACGCGAGGGTCGCGGGGTGCGATCGGGTGCGGGCCCGCATGTCCGGGCGCATACTCTCCGAGGTGCCCCTCTCTGTGCTCAACGGCGACGCCGGGCGGCGCGTGCCCGGGAACATGCACTTTTCCTTCCCGGGCGTCGAGGGCGAGGACTTGGTGGTAAAGCTGGACGAGTACGGCGTGGCCGCCTCGACCGGCTCGGCGTGCGCCGTCAACCGGCAGTCCGAATCCCACGTGCTGCTGGCCATGGGGCTGGGCCGCGAGATGGTCGCCGGATCGCTGCGGCTCACGCCGGGCGCGCAGACGAGCGACGCCGAGGCCGACGAGGCGGTCGAGGCGGTCAAGCGCGCCGTATCAGAGCTGCGGCGCGTCTCGCCGCTGCGCGCAAAGTACGGGTTCTGAGGCGCGCGGCGGCCGCCGGCAGCGCCGAGGCCGCGAGGATCGCCCCGGCCGCGCCGAACTCGGGCACCACGCAGGTTCCTATCACCTCTACTTCCTGGGCGCCGCGCTCAAAGTCGGCCTCGACGGTGCGGTGCGTCGGCGTGGATTCCAGCTGCCGGTGCTGCACCTGCTCGCCGTCCACGCGCACGATGTAGGTGTCGTCGGGCCCGTCGCACCCGCCCGTCCCCGATTCGCTGCCGCTGATGCGCGCGTCTATCGACCGCCTCGGCAGCTCGAGGCGGAGCGTGCCGTCGGAGGGCGACGAGATGCCCACCTTCAGCGAGAGGCCCTGCTCGTCTACGGACATCGAGTCCACCGCGCCGCCGGCCACCGTGTAGCCGACGCCGAACGAGGAGAGCGGATCGGGCATGATCACCTCGTATATGTCCGTCACCGGCACGACGTCGGCGTCGGGCTTGAAGCCGAACTGCCTCTCGGTGGAGCTGACCCCCCCGTAGGAGACCTTTACGGTGTAGGTGCCCTCTTTTTGCCACAGCGGCCCGCTCGCCAGCAGCGTGTAAAGGTACGTGCCGTCCTCGGCGGGCAGCTCTTGGTGCACCTCGCGCAGGTCGTCGGCGCCGTGGAATATCTGGATTATCACGGGCGTGTCGTCCAAGCGCACGCCCACCTTGCCCGATATGACCACCACCTCGCCGGCGGTGTACTCTTCCTGCGAGAGGCTCAGCGTGACGCCCTGCTGCGAGGCGGCGTACGGGGCCGCGCCGAGCGCGGCCACGGCGAGCGCGGCCAGTATCGCAGCTGCTGCATTCACGCGGTTGCGGGCGGAGCATTCTATATCTCTTTTACTGTGGATTCGTGCGCGCCGGAGGCGGCCCCGGCTCCCGGCAAGGCCGCGGCTTTCCGGCGGCGCGCGGCCGATCCGAAAGCGCGCGGATCGCGCGCGGGCAAAAAATGAAAAAAAGAGAAGGCCTAGTACCTTGGAACCGGCGAGAGCCGGGATCTCGTGGTCGCGACTATGGCCACTACGGCCACTGCCAGAACCACCAAGGCGACTGCGCCAAACTCTGGTATTACGAACCCTCCGTAAAACTCGATCTTTTCGGTGCCCGCGGGGAACGAGACTGTAATGTCGTTGCCCGACACGTCCACGTCGTCCCACATCTCGCCGTCCACCAGCGCCGACGTGAAGTCCCTAAAGACTTCGGGCGTCGGGCTCAGCGTCAGCGTGCCCGCTCTGAACGGATCGACCATCACGATCAGGGCCTTGCCCTCATCCAGCATCGTGCCGGTCACGGCAGAGCCGGTGATGGTGTATGGCACGCAGTACTCGCCGAACGAGAGCTCGTCTGCCGAGCACTCTGCGGTTTCGGCCGGCGTCCTTCCGATCATGGTCGGCACGCCTCCGGTCAGCTCCACGAGCGTCTTGTTGTTGACGCTCTGGGCGCCGTACTGGACGCGTATGGTGTACGTGCCGTCGTACTTCCAGAACTCGCCCGCCGTGCTGAGCTCGGTGCCGTACGTTCCTTCCTCGGACACCTTGAGCTGCGCGAACGAGACGATGTTGCCTGTCGGGCTGATGACCTGCAACGTCACATCTGTGCCGCGGCTGGCGTTTGCCACAGTACCGCTCACCATGATGGACGAGTCGTGGTCGTACGAGCCCTTGTCGGTGGTGATCGTGATCGGTACGCTTGCCGTCAGAAGCCTGTCTGCCTCGCTGGGAGAGTGGTCGTCCCCGAACGCCGGGGATGCGGCCGCCGCGCCCGCCAAGGCCAGGACAGCTACCAGTATGTGACTCTTCATCTTGCCGGCACGCCTTCCAAGTCTCTATTTATATAATGCGGTGGGATCCGCGCCGAGGGCCCCTCCCGGCCGGGCCCGGTTTCGGCGCCGGGCGGGGCCGTTACGCGCGGCCCAGGCGCCTCCCGGCGGCCACCGCCGCGGCAAAGCCGGCGGCCGCGAGCGCGGCGGCCGAGCCGAACTCGGGCACCACCACCCCGCCGGATATCTCGATCTGCGCGCTGGCCTCGCGCGGGCCCTGGCTGGCATGCACCGTGTAGAGCCCGTCGCGCTCCCACAGCCGGCCCCCCGTCTGGAGCGGGGCCGAGAACGAGCCGTCGGCCAGCGGCTCGAGCGCGGCGACGGCTACGACTTGGCCGCCGGGCCCCCGCACCTCCACGCGCACAGGCAGATCCAGCGTGGCCGCCGTCCCCGACACCTCGACCAGGTCGGATCCGGGCTCGCCGTCGGCGCGCAGCTCCAAAACGCCGCCCGGCTCGGCCGGCTCTGCGATCTTTTCGAACGTAGACTGCGCCTCCTCGGTCTGGTGCGCCCTGCCGTCCGAGACGCGCACGCCGGCCGAGGCCGAGTACAGCGGCGCGCCCTGGTTTGCCCGCACAGAGTACACGCCGTCCTCGCGCCACAGCTCCGATATACGGAACTCTTTTTCGAACCCGCCGCCGGGGCCCGGCGTCGCCTGGTAGGCGTCGACGAGCGCGCCGGACGGCGATACCACCACGACGGTCACGTCGTGCTGCCTCGAGGTCGTGCCGTACACGTGCACGGAGCGCGAGCCCTCGCCGGCCCACACGGTCAGCGTCATGCCGGCCTCGGCGGCCGGCGCCGAGGCGGCCAGGGCGGCGACGAGCAGTACCAGCACGCCGAAGCGCGGCGGCGCGCGTATTTATGCGCGCCGGCGGGCGCCGGCCGCGTGGCAAAAAAAGTAGAAAGAGGTCTAGTACCTTGGCGCGAGGCTGAGCCTTGACCTTGCAGTGACCGCGACTATTGCGATCACGGCGGCCGCGAGCACCACCACCGCCACGGCCCCGAACTCGGGAACCGCGCAAGTTCCAATGATCTCGATCTCTTCAGAGTCTGCAAAGAACCCGATGGTCAGCGTGCGCGAGTCCGAGCTTACGGCCTCGCGGAACTCTTGCTCTTCGCGGTCGACTATCACGATGAACTGGTCGTCGTCCCCTTCGCACCCGCTCATCTTGGCGTCTATGACGTCGCGCGGCAGCGTCAGCGACAGCTCCCCGTCGTCGGTCGGCGCGATGTTGACTGTCAGCGAGCTGTACTCGCCGCTTATCGACATGCCCGTCACGCTGCCGCCGGTTATCGAATAGCCGATGTCGAACGCCCCGGCTTCGCCAGCCTGCAGCGTGAACATCGTGGTACCCGCGTCGGTCGGCGGCCTGGTCATTCCAGGCTCCGATCCGCCGAAGGCGAACGTAGTCTCCGCTACCCGGTTGGCGCCGTACTGGACGCGCACGGTGTAGTCGCCGGCCGCGGTCCAGAGGATGCCGCCGGCGGTCAGCTCGTTAAAGCTGAACGTCCGGTCGTCGTCGACGGTGGTCTGGCCCGCGCCCACGACGTTGTTGCCGTTGGGCGAGATGATCTGGTACGTGACCGACATCCCGCTGATGCGGTTTGCCACCTCTCCGGTTATCATGACGGCGTCGCCGTCCGAGTACGAGCTCTTGTCGGTGGAGACAGAGATGGGCTCTGCTATCTGCGCAAAGGCCTGCGTTGCAGCGCCCGCGACGATCGCCGCGGACAGCAGCATTACGTACAGGTGAATCCTCATTGCCCGCGGTCTTGGCGTGAGGCTATTTAAGTTTGCCAAACAAAATTATTTAGCGGCGCGGTGTAATTTCCGTCCACGATCCCCGAGTAGATATATATTAACGCCTCTGAGGGGCGGCACGCTTGGGTTCTGTCGCTCTAGGTCGCCATATCCGGGGGTGCCCCTGAGTGGCCGCCAAGAAAAAGGCCATACTGGTGCCCGACCACGACCTGGTTCCAAAGCACGAGATCATGACCCGCCAGGAGGCGCAGGAGGTGCTAGACAGGTTCCACTGCCAGCCCACCGACCTGCCCCTCATATTCGCCACCGATCCGGCCATAGTCGGCCTCGGCATAAAGCCGGGCGACATGATACGGATAACCCGCCAGAGCGCGACGGCCGGCGAATCCGAATACTACAGGTACGTGGTGGAGGCATAGTGGCGGATCCTTCCATCAAGCGCTGGCCCGTCGTTCAGGATATACTGCGGCGCGAAGGGATCGCCAGGCAGCACCTCAACTCGTTCGACGAGTTCCTCAAGCACGGCCTGCAGAGCATCATAGACGAGGCCGGCCAGATAGAGATAGACAACGCAGAGTACCCCTACAGGATACAGCTGGGCAAGATAAAGCTGCAGCGCCCGCGCATGATGGAGCTGGACGGCTCCATAACCCACGTGACTCCGGCCGAGGCGCGCCTGCGCAACGTCTCGTACGCGGCCCCCGTCATGATGGAGGCGAGCGTGATAGAGGACGGCAAAGTGCTCGAATCAAAGTTCGTCCACATCGGCGACGTGCCGGTGATGACGAAATCCACCGCGTGCATACTGAACAACTACTCTTCGCAAAAGCTCGTAGAGCACGGCGAGGATCCCAACGATCCGGGCGGCTACTTCATCATACACGGATCCGAGCGCGTCGTGGTGGGGCTCGAGGACCTGTCGTACAACAAGATAATAGTGGACAGGGAGACCGTCGCGGGCAACCCCGTGTACAAGGCCAAGGTGTACTCTTCCATAGTGGGGTACCGCGCAAAGCTGGAGCTCATAATGAAGAACGACGGGCTCATGGTGGCGCGCATACCCGGATCGCCCGTGGACATACCGGTGGTCACGCTGATGCGCGCGCTCGGCGTGGAATCGGACAAGGACATAGCCGGCCTGGTCTCGCTGGTCGAGCAGGTGCAGGACGAGCTGGAGGGCTCTTTCGAAAAGTCCGGCGACGTGCAGACTTCAAAGGACGCCATAGTGTACATCAGCAAGAGGATAGCGCCGGGCATGCTCGAAGAGTTCCAGATAAAGAGGGCCGAGACGCTGCTCGACTGGAGCCTGCTGCCGCACCTGGGCAAGCACCCCGAGAACCGCCGCGAAAAGACGCAGTTCCTCGGCGAGGCCGCCTGCAAGCTGCTCGAGCTAAAGATGGGCTGGATAGACGCCGACGACAAGGACCACTACGGCAACAAGGTGGTGAAGTTCGCCGGCCAGATGCTGGCAGACCTGTTCCGCACCGCCTTCCGCAACCTGATAAGGGACATGAAGTACCAGCTGGAGCGCTCGGGGCAGAAGCGCGGCATCAACGCGGTCGCGGCGGCCATACGCCCGGGCATAATCACCGACAAGCTCAACAACGCCATCGCCACGGGCAACTGGGGCAGGGGCCGCGTGGGCGTCACGCAGCTGCTAGACCGCACCAACTACCTTTCGACCATCAGCCACCTGCGCAGGGTCCAGTCCCCGCTGAGCCGCACGCAGCCCAACTTCGAGGCGCGCGACCTGCACGCCACCCACTTCGGCCGCATCTGCCCCAGCGAGACGCCCGAGGGGTCCAACTGCGGCCTGGTCAAGAACCTGGCGCTTTCGGCCATAATATCGGTCAACGTGCCCTCCGAGGAGATCGTCGAAAAGATGTACGACCTCGGCGCCGTCCCGGCCGGCGAGGCCGACGAGCGCGCAAAGGGCGAGGGCGCGCGCATCTTCGTCGACGGCCGCTTCGTCGGCTACTACGCGGGCGGCGACCAGCTGGTCGAAAAGCTGCGCCAGCTGCGCCGCAGCTACAAGATACACGCGCACATCGGCGTCTCGTACCACGCGCCGGCCCGCGAGGGCGCCACGCACCGCATATACGTAAGCTGCAACGCCGGCAGGGTGCTGCGCCCGCTCATCGTGGTGCGCGACGGCAGGTCGCTCCTGACCGCCGAGCTGCTCGAAAAGGTCGGCAAAAAGCTGCTCTCTTGGCAGGATCTGCTCCGCATGGGGGTCATAGAGCTGGTCGACGCCAACGAGGAAGAAAACTGCTACGTGGCCCTCGACGAGCGCAGCGCCAAAAAGCACACGCACATGGAGATATTCCCGTCGGCGATACTGGGCGCGGGCGCCTCGATAATCCCGTACCCCGAGCACAACCAGTCGCCGCGCAACACGTACGAATCGGCCATGGCCAAGCAGAGCCTTGGGTTCTCGACGCCCATGATGAACACCAGCACGTACGTGCGCCAGCACTTCATGCTGTACCCGCAGACGCCCATCGTCAACACCAAGGCCATGAGCCTGCTAGGCCTCGAGGACAGGCCGGCGGGGCAGAACTGCGTGGTGGCCGTGCTACCCTTCGACGGCTACAACATAGAGGACGCCATAGTGGTCAGCAAGTCGTCGGTGGACAGGGGCCTCGGCAGGACGTTCTTTTACCGCATATACGACGCCGAATCAAAGCAGTACCCCGGCGGCGCGCGCGACCAGTTCGAGATACCCGACCCCGACTCCAACATACGCGCCTACAAGGGCGACAAGGCCTACAGGCTGCTAGACGACGACGGGGTCATATCGACCGAGGCCGCCGTCGAGGGCGGCGATGTGCTGATAGGCAAGACCAGCCCGCCCCGGTTCATGGAGGAGTTCCGCGAGTTCGACGCCTCGGGGCCGTACAGGCGCGACACGTCCATCGGCGTGAGGCCCTCGGAGAACGGCGTGGTGGACACCATAGTGATGACGCAGTCGAGCGAGGGCGGCAAGATGTACAAGATACGCGTGCGCGACGCGCGCATACCCGAGATAGGCGACAAGTTCGCCTCGCGCCACGGCCAAAAGGGCGTGCTCGGGATACTGGCCAACAACGAGGACCTGCCGTACACGGCCGACGGGGTCACGCCCGACGTGCTCATAAACCCGCACGCGTTCCCCTCGAGGATGACGGTCGGCATGTTCATGGAATCGATATGCGGCAAGTCCGCGGCGCTCCGCGGGAGCAAGTTCGACGGCTCGGCGTTCGTGGGCGAAAAGATGGACGAAGTCAGGCAGGCCATGGAGGCCCGCGGCTTCCAGTACTCGGGCAAGGAGGAGATGTACGACGGGCGCACCGGCAAAAAGTTCCCCGCCGAGGTCTTCATCGGCGTGGTGTACTACCAAAAGCTCCACCACATGGTAGCCGACAAGATACACGCGCGCGCCCGCGGGCAGGTGCAGATGCTCACGAAGCAGCCCACCGAGGGCAGGGCGCGCGGGGGCGGCCTGCGCTTCGGCGAGATGGAGCGCGACTGCCTGATAGCCTACGGCGCCTCGATGATACTCAAGGACAGGCTGCTCGACGAATCGGACAAGTCCGACATTCTGGTCTGCGAGAGGTGCGGCCTGGTAGCGTACAAGGACGCAAAGCAGCGCAAGTACGTCTGCAGGGTCTGCGGCGACAAGGCCAAGATATCCGAGGTCTCGGTGGCCTACGCCTTCAAGCTGCTGCTGCAGGAGATGCAGAGCCTCAACGTGGCCCCGCGCCTGCTCATAAAGGAGAGGATCTGAGAATGTCGGTGCAGACCGTAAAGGCCATAGACGGCATACGGTTCTCCATATGGTCGCCAAGCGAGATCCGCAGGTACTCGGTCGCCGAGATCACCGCCCCCGAGACCTACGACGAGGACGGCCTGGCCGTGCAGGGGGGCCTGATGGACGGCAGGCTGGGCACGCTCGAGCCGGGCCAAAAGTGCCTGACGTGCGGCAACACCGCGGCGCGCTGCCCCGGGCATTTCGGCCACATGGAGCTGGCAGAGCCGGTGCTACACATCGCGTTCATCGACAACATACACAAGCTGCTCCTCTCGACGTGCCGCTCGTGCTCGCGCCTCAAGGTGCCGCAGGAGGACCTCGAGGAGTTCGCCCGCGTGAAAAAGCGCGAGGCCGCCTACACCATCATATCGCAGAAGCGCATACCCGAGCAGATACTCGAAAAGGCGCGCAAGGCAAAGACGTGCCCCCACTGCGGCAAGGAGCAGTACGAGCTCATATTCACAAAGCCGACCATATTCGTCGAAAAGACCGAGGTCGGCGAGCACCGCCTGCTGCCCATCACCATACGCGAGCGGTTCGCGCAGATACTCGACGAGGACCTGGATCTGCTGTCCTACGACTACAACACGGCCAGGCCCGAGTGGTTCGTGCTGCAGGCGCTGCCCGTCCCGCCGGTCACCGTGCGCCCCTCCATAATACTCGAGACGGGCATAAGGTCAGAGGACGACCTGACCCACAAGATGGTCGATATAATACGCGTCAACCAGCGCCTGAAGGAGAGCAAGGAGGCCGGCACCCCGCCCCTCATCGTGCAGGACCTGGTGGACCTGCTCCAGTACCACACCACCACATACTTCGACAACGAGGTCTCGGGGATACCCCAGGCGCACCACCGCTCCGGGAGGCCGCTCAAGACCCTCACGCAGAGGCTCAAGGGCAAGGAGGGCCGCTTCCGCGGCTCGCTGTCGGGCAAGCGCGTGGACTTTTCGAGCCGCACGGTCATATCCCCCGACCCCAACCTAGATCTTTCCGAGGTGGGCGTGCCCGAGACCGTCGCCACCAAACTCACGATACCCGAGATAGTCACCGCCTGGAACGTCGAGCGCATGCGCAAGCTGGTCCTCAACGGGCCCTCGACGTACCCCGGCGTCAACTACATCATGAGGCCCGACGGCGTGAAGATACGCCTGGACTTCGTAGAGGACCGCTCCACCATAGCCGAGACCCTCGAGACCGGCTACCTGGTCGAGAGGCACCTGTCCGACGGGGACATCGTCATGTTCAACCGCCAGCCCTCGCTCCACCAGATGTCGATAATGGCCCACTACGTCAAGGTGCTGCCCGGCAAGACGTTCCGGCTGCACCCGTCGGTCTGCCCCCCCTACAACGCCGACTTTGACGGCGACGAGATGAACCTGCACGTGCCGCAGAGCGAGGAGGCGCGCGCCGAGGCCATACTGCTCATGCGCGTGCAGGATCAGATGATATCGCCGCGCTACGGCGGCCCCATAATCGGCGGCCTGCGCGACTTTATCACCGGCTCGTACCTGCTCACAAAGGACGACACGCGCCTGACCCCGCAGGAGTTCGCCAACCTGGCGATGCTCGGCGGCCACGATGGGGCCATGCCCGAGCCGGGCGCCAAGGACATGTACACCGGCAAGCAGATGTTCTCGCTGTTCCTCCCGGACGACTTCAACTACGTCATCACCTCAAAGTGGGCCAAGGGGACCTCGGGCAAGCGCAACGATGTGGTCATAAAGAACGGCGAGCTCATCAGCGGCGTCATCGACAAGTCCGCCATAGGCGCAGAAGAGCCCGAGAGCGTGCTGCACCGCGTGGCGAAGGACTACGGCAACGCGCGCGCCAAAAAGTTCCTAAACTCTGTCCTGGTGGTCGCAAAGCAGTTCATCACCCACTACGGGTTCAGCTACGGCTACGGGGACCTGGATCTTCCGGAGAACAAAAAGCAGGCCATACTGGCGGGCCTGCGCGAGAGCTACGACAGGGTCGACGAGCTGGTCTCGCAGTCCAAAAAGGGCACGCTGAAACTGACGCGCGGGCTCTCGCCCGAAGAGGCCCTCGAGGCTTACATCGTAAACGAGCTCTCAAAGGCGCGCGACCGCGCCGGCAACGAGGCAGACCAGTCGCTCGACGAGTCCAACTCGGCGCGCATCATGGCCACGACCGGCGCGCGCGGCTCGGCGCTCAACATAGGCCAGATGGCCGGCGCCCTCGGCCAGCAGTCCAGGCGCGGGGCGCGCCTGCTGTCCGGCTACGCCAACCGCGCCCTGCCGCACTACCGCGAGCACGACAACGATCCTGACGCGCACGGCTTCGTAAAGACAAACTACCGCGAGGGGCTGACCGCGCTGGAGTTCTTTTTCCACGCCATGGGCGGCAGGGAGGGCCTGGTGGACACGGCCGTGCGCACGCAGCAGAGCGGGTACATGCAGCGCCGCCTGATCAACGCCCTCGAGCACATACGGCTGGAATACGACGGGACCGTGCGCGATCCGCACGGGCACATCATACAGTTCCTGTACGGCGAGGACGGCATAGACGTGGCAAAGAGCGACCACGGCGAGGCGTTCAACGTGGACCGCCTCATCGAATCCGAGCGCATAGTGGATTCGGGGGCGCGCGCGACAAAGGAGGAGATAGCAAAGATAGCCGAAAAGTACGCCGGCACTTTCAACCCGCGCCTGCGCCGCACCGTCACCGAGGCCCTCCAAAAGTCGCGCCTGAGCAAGGCCGGCATCGAAAAGGTCGGCCGCAGGGGCCTGACGCTGTACGACAACGCGAAAGCAGAGCCGGGCCAGGCCGTCGGCATAGTGACCGCGCAGTCCATAGGCGAGCCGGGCACGCAGATGACGCTGCGCACCTTCCACTTTGCAGGCATCATGGAGCGCGACGTCACCCTCGGCCTGCCGCGCCTCATAGAGCTGGTCGACGCGCGCAAAAAGCCGGCCACCCCGACCATGGACATATACCTGGATCGCGAGCACGCCGAATCGCGCGACAAGGCCATCGAGGTGGCCCGCAACGTGCTCGAGACGAAGGTCTCGGCCCTCATAGCCAGCACCGAGACAGACTACAGCACGCAGATCACGCTGCACATGAGCGAGGCCGCGCTGCGCGACCGCGGCTGCACCATGGAGGACGTCGACGCCGCGCTGCTCCCGAACAAAAAGTTCGAGGCCGAGATACTCGGCAAGACCGCGGTCCTAAAGCTGGCAGAAGAGGGCGACGCGCAGTCGGTCATCGCCATACGCAACAAGGTGCTCAACACGACCGTAAAGGGCGTGCCCGACGTCAAGCGCGTGACCCTCGTGCAAAAGGACGACCAGTGGGTGGTGCAGACTACCGGCTCGAACCTGCCGCGCGTGCTAGGCGTCGCCGGCATCGACCGCAAAAAGGTGGGCACCAACAACGTCTCGGAGATCGCGGCCACCCTCGGCATAGAGGCCGCGCGCAACGCCCTCATACGGGAGCTGCGCGCCACGCTCGAAGACCAGGGCCTCGAAGTCGACCTGCGCTACATCATGCTCGTATCCGACCTCATGTGCTCGCGCGGCTACATGCAGCAGATAGGCAGGCACGGCATCGCCGGCACCAAGAACAGCGTGCTTGCACGGGCCGCTTTCGAGATAACGGTGCCCACCATAGCCCACGCGGCGCTCGGCGGCGAGATAGAGCGCCTGAAAGGCATAACGGAGAACGTCATCGTGGGCAGCAACATACCCATAGGCAGCGGGACAGTCGACCTGTACATGCAGGCCTCCAAAAAGCCGTCAAAGTCGTAGCGCGCTCAGCCTTTCCGCGTCCGTGGTACTGAAAGCGACCAAAGGCCTCCAAAAAGCCGTCAAAGTCGTAGCGCGCTCAGCCCTAACGCAGGCTTGCCGGGGCTTGCGGCCGCGCCGTTTTGCGGCACGGGAACGCGTTCATCCGGGGGTAGCCAAAGCCGGCGGCGCTCCGGTAGTGCCAGTTGAGGTTCTTTCTGATGGATTCGACGGCGTCCTGCGAGATCTTGTCTTCCTCGAGGTAGCCGCGGTGGAGGCGCGCGACAGAATCGCGCAGGTCCTTGATCTTTGGATAGTACTCGCGGTTCTGCTCTATCAGGGCGTCTACGAATCTTTTGGGCGGCAGCCTGTCCAGCTTTGCGCAGTTGCACTGCTGGCACGCCAGCACGGCGTTCCAAAGCTCCGTCTCGCCCACGTAGTCGTACGGTATGACGTGATCGACGTGCGTTGTCCCGTCGAACTTTAGATCTTCGCCGCAGTAAAAGCACGCCTTTGATAGAGGCTCGAGCATCTTGACGAACTTGCGCTGGTCGCGCGGGCCCCTGACCCGGGCCTCGACCTTCTTTGCGAGGTTGGGCGCACCGAAGTTTATGGACTCTAGGAACTTTACCCATTCCAGGATGACGCTGTTGTACAGCGGGGCGAAGTTCCTCCTGAAAAAATCGACCGCCTTTGGGTTGAGCTGCATCGGCCTGTCAAGGTACAGTTTTTCGTTGCGGGCCGAGTCGTGGTATTCCTTGGACCAGTACCTGTAAAAGACGCACCGGTTGCGCCCGTCGACCCACTGGAAGCGCGGCACCACGTCCTTGAAGCACTTTTTGGTGATCCTGTCTGTGCAGTTTTTCACCTTGTCCGGCTCCGTCTCTTCGAGGTCGGAGAAATCCATAGGATAGACGTCCTTGTCGAACTCGCTCCGTATTATGCTCACCACCAGCGGAACCTGGTTTTCCGGGCCCTGACGCAGCTTTGACTTGCACACGTGCGACCAATAGTACCTCAGGAAAGACCTGGCGATCTCTTCGTACGGGACTTCGCAGTGGTCGGGGTCGGACCTGCTGTGCTCGAGCAAAAACAGGGCCAGCGCGAACTTGTACGTGTTGTTCTTGCCGGCTTTTTTGATGATGTTCATGAACATCTCGTGGAACTCGTAGTTGGTCTTTTTCGGGAACTGCACGGCCCGGGCCGGGCGGTCGGGTTATAAGCATTCCAAGAACGGGCGCCCCGGATGCGCGGCCCCAAAACATAGACCTATAAGGGAACCGGGGGGCCGCGCCTGCGTGCCCGCAAAAGTGCTCGAGAAGGCCCTAAAGGACGGTGCCAAGGAGTCGCGCTGCGTCTTTGGCGCAAAAGAGGTCTCTTCCGGGATAAAGGACGCAAAGTTGATCGTGCTCTCAAAGGGCCCGGCCTCCGACGCCGCCGAGGCGGCCGCAGAGGCGGCCGGCGTGACGGCCGTGCGCTTCGAGGGCAACTCGGTGGCGCTCGGCAAGGCGTGCGGGCGGCAGTTCCGCGTCTCGGCCGTCTCGTTCAAGGAGATCCCCGACGCCGGCGTATCGTCGATCGTGGCAGAATCGGGCGCCGTGAACAAGCCGGATCAGAATGCCTCTAACGGTTTAAATGAGGCGGGCCAGCCCCCGCCGGAAGGTACACCCGCCCCATGACGCCGTCCATAAAGATAACCGCCGACCAGCTGCGCCTGTTATCCCTCTTTGAAAGGATCGCAAAGACCAGCGCGCGCGACTGCATCGATTCGGACGAGGGCGTCATATTCGTCGTGGAGCCGGGCAAGATGGGCCTGGCCATAGGCAAGGGCGGCATGCACGTAAAGGCGCTGCGCGAAAAGATCAAAAAGCAGGTGGATCTTGTAGAGTACAACGAGGATCCGGCCAAGTTCCTGCGCTCCACGCTCAACGACAAGATGATCCGCGACGTCTCGGTCGAAAAGGGCGAGGACGGCGTAAAGCGCGCCGTCGTGGTGGTCGTACCGGGCAAAAAGGGCCTGGTGGTCGGGCGCGAGGGGCGCAACGCCGAGAGGGCGCGCCTGCTGGCCAAGAGGTACTTTGACATAGCCCACGTGTCGATAAACAACCCGGAGAGGGCGACGCTGGAGATATGACAAAGTCCCCGATGGGCCTCTTTGCGGGCCGCGTCCTAAAGTCGAAGCGCAAGCAGCAGCGCTGGTCCATATCCACCTACAAGCGGCGCGAGCTGGGCATCGACAAAAAGGCCGACCCGCTCGGCGGCGCCCCGCAGGCGCGCGGCATCGTGCTAGAAAAGGTCGGCATAGCCGCAAAGCAGCCCAACTCGGCCGTGCGCAAGTGCGTGCGCGTGCAGCTCATAAAGAACGGCAAGTCCATCACCGCCTTCCTGCCGCGCGACGGCGCGATGAACTTTATCGACGAGCACGACGAGGTGCACGTGGAGGGCATGGGCGCCACGCAGGGCGGCGCCATGGGGGATCTTCCCGGCGTGCGATTCAAGGTCTTCAAGGTAAACGGCACGTCGCTGCACGAGCTGGTCGTGGGCAAAAAGGAAAAGTCGAGGAGATGACCGCGCAAAAGCTTCTGCTGTTCGGCAAGTGGGATCTCGAGCCGATCGAGGTCTCCGACATGGGCCTGAAGACGGCCATATCGCTGCGCCCCATGACGGTTCCGCTCACGTTCGGGCGCTCGGCGCTGAAGCGCTTCAACAAGGCCGACGTCAACATAGTCGAGAGGCTGGCCAACAAGATGATGCACTTTGGCAAGCGCTACGCAAAGAACACCGGGCGCATGACCGGCAAGAAGATGAGCGTGTACAACACCGTAAAGTCGGCCTTTGAGATAATACACCTAAAGACGGGGCGCAACCCCGTCGAGATGCTGGTGCGCGCCGTGGAAAACTCGGCGCCCAACGAGGACACCACGCGCATAGTCTACGGCGGGACGGTGTACCACGTCTCGGTGGACGTGGCCCCCATACGGCGCGTGGACCTTGCCCTGCGCTTCATCGCCGACGGCGTGAAAGAGGCCACGTTCTCGAGCACTCGCACCATAGAGGAGCACCTGGCGGACCACATCATCGTGGCGGCCAACAACGACCCCAACTCCCCGTCGGTCAAGAAAAAGAACGAGCTGGAGCGCATAGCGCAGGCGTCTAGATAGCCCGAGGCAGATTCGAACTGCCGCCTCTGCCTATCCACTCTTGTGATCCAGAGGGCAGAATCCTTAACCGCTAGACTATCGGGCTTCGCCACCGCGCGCCGGCGCTGGAAATATAATCATTTGCCGCCCGCCCGGCTGGTCAGCCGCCCTTTGAGCGCACGCGCACCTCGGAGACTGCCGTGGCGTACCCGCACTCGGCGCCCAGCCTCATGTACGGTATCAGCCGGTAGTGTATGGAATACAGCCGGCCCTCCCTGCGGACGAGGTCGCGCTTCTGCAGGGACGCGAGGCCCCTAGAGGCCGAGTGCACGCTGACCCCCGAGCCGGCGCACGCCTCGTCGCGGGCCCGCTGGTACTGCTCGAGCGTGAACGCGGCGCTTCGGGTCCGGAGCACCAAGGGCCAGACTATGCGGGCCCAGACGAACCGCCTCTGCGCGGTCGCGGCCGCGTGCTTGCCCATGCCCGCCAACATAAATAACGAGCGCGGCCGCGCCTTATCTGAACCTTGTCAGAGCAGCTGCGCGATTCCATGGACATGCTAGAGCGCGACTGGGAGGTCGACCCGCGCCTGCGCGAGTTCGTCCTCGGCGGCTCGGGCGCCACGGACGAGCAGATCAGGGTGGGCCCCACCACCTTCCACATACCGCGCATCTCGGATTCTGGCCTGTACGTGCTGTGGAAGTGCTACTGGCCCGACTGCCACAACTGCTGCGAGAGGCAGGGCAGGCTCCCGCTGACCTCGGCCGACCTGATACAGATAGGCGGGGCCATGGGGTACGCGCGCGCCTCGGACTTTGTCAAAGAGCAGACCAACGTGGCCGCCCACGCCGAGCCGTCCCCGTCGGGCGGCACGACGGTCATGACCACGATAAACCTAAAGAGATCCGAGGCCGAGACCGAGGCGCAGGACGGCACCCGCATACCGTGCAGGTTCCTAGACGGCTGCGGCTCGTGCACGCTGCACCCCGCGCGCCCGGGCGCCTGCGCCGCGTACCCGTTCTCGCCGTGGCTGGTCCTGGAGGGGGGCATGGCCCGCGCCCACGCGGCCTACCAGTTCACCGGCGACTGCCCCGGGTTCTACCTCGCAGAATCGGTCGAGCCCATGCGCGAGGTGCTGGCCGAATACTCCCAAGTGCTGTACGGGTACGCGCTGGCCTCGGCGCGCACGGAGCGCGAAAAATCCAGCTGCGTCTCGGTGCTCTAGCTGCGCGCCACCCGTATCAGGTCGGCGATGCGCACGTCCATGCCGAACCTGTCCTGGTTGGACCTCATGTACCTGAATATGGCCAGAAAGTCCGGCAGCGAGCGGACCAGCGAAAAGTCGCGCCGTATCTTGGAGCGCACAAAGTTGAACACCCGGCCGTACACGCGGTAGTGCCGCTCGACGGCCCTCTCGTAGGCGTCCAGATCCGAGATGTTGCGAACGAACAGGTCGGCGCACTGCATGCTCGGTATGATGCCCTCGCCGAGCAGCGCGTACACGGTGCCGATCGATTCCCCCACGCCGACGACCTTGCCGCGCCTGTACGGCTTGCACCTGTCCGGCGTGGCCAGCCGTATGGGGCGCCCCTTTGTCTTTACGATGCGCCCCCCGTGCTTTCTTACGAACTCGTCGGTGGCGCGCACGTGGTTCTTGTTGTAGTCGCCGGCCCCCACGTGCGCCCACTTTTCGCCGAGCGGAAAGTACCAAAAGTACCCCGACATGCCCGGGAACGGCTCTATGTAAAAGTCGTCGTAGGGCACCCCGCCGTCGTACTCTACCTTGTACTCGTAGGTCGGCAGGAAAAAGTCCTCTTTCAGTTTCGGCAGGTAGCACCTGTGGAAGCCGGTGCAGTCCACCACCATGTCGTACTCGGATTCCAGGTCGGCGAGGGGCGGCGATGCTCCGTACCTCACGTCCGAGCCCGATATGAAGTCCCTGATCAGCCCTATCTTGTCGTACGTGCACAGGCCGTGCAGGCCGATGTCGAACCGCCCGCCCTTTGGCATGCGCACGTACATCTTTTTGCCGTCGTGTATGACGTACTTTGAAAAGTCCACGCCCGCCTGCGAGCACAGGCCGTCGAGCACCGTGCGGATGGTGCCCCACGCGCATATCGAGTCGTGCCTTTCGCGCTCCATGCGCTCGTAGCCGACGGCCTCGTGCCCAGAGCCGCGCAGGCGCGCCATCACGTAAGAGCCTGCCACGCCCATGCCCATGACTGCTATCTTCAACGGCGCCCGCGGGGGCTCTTGGACTAATAAACTCATCACGCAGAGTGCCGTGCGTCCCCGGCTGCCCCGGCCCGCGCGGCCGCCCGCGTCTGTGCCGGCGATCGCGGGCTTTGGCAGTATGCCGGCCTCGCCCGCATGGGCTGCCGCGGCATGTCGGGCGCCGTCGTAAGCGCGCCGCCGTCCGGATCCGGCGCCCCGATCTTCGGGGCCCGCCTAGCGCTGCCCGTTGATGCCCCGGTACCCGGACAGCTGTTCGAAGAGCAACGCGGCCCTGTGCCGCTCTGCCAGTGCCGCCTCGCGCAGGAGCGCGCCGTCCGGCGCGGTCTCCGGCACGCCGTCCGGCTACGGCGTCATCGCCTCGAGCGCCTCTTGGGCGGCGAGCACCTGCGCGTGCAGGTAGTCGCGGAACTGCGGATCGGAGCGGTCGTAGCCCTGCTTCGGTACCCCGTCGTACACGTACATCGATTCGTCTATTTCGTGGTAGAGACGCGACTGGTTGGAGAGCGGCACATAGTCCCCGTCGGGCGACATTTTGAACAGGTGGCCCTGTTCGTCCATCATGACGTCGGTGCTCGCAGAGCCCGCCGAAATGGGATACAGCACCATCCCGTTCACCCGTATTCCGGGCTGCGGGTCGAGCGGCTCGCCCGATACGCGTATGCCGTGGTTGTAGTAGTTCTGCCAAGAGTTGCGCTCCCTGTCCCACACGTCGGTGCCCACGATGTCGAATTCGAGCGGCGCGCGGAACGTGTGGTTTATCGTAACCGAGAGGCACTCCAGCTCCGAGCCCGCCGAGCACTGCACCGTCTCGTGCCCGGCCGACAGCGCATCCAAGTCGATGGCGCCGTCCGGATCTATTACCGATACCGAGCCGGTCCCGTCGAAGGCAATGTCGTAGTTTATGACCGCCTTGCTTTCGGATATCACCTCGCCGGAGCGCAGGCCGAAGGCCACGGACACGTGCTCTACGTTGCCGGGCCCCTCGTTTTCGTATATCTTCAGGGACACCGTGTTTTGCCTCGCCACCTCGGATTCTATCAGGGGGTACGGGGTGAAAAAGTACTCTACGTCAGAGGACAGGCCGTTGTAGGAGAACCCTTCGTCGACCAGCCTCGCCCCGTACGAATCCAGCCCGAGCGTGGGCGGCGTGCAGTCGTCGCATTCCGAGCCGCCCGACTGCGGGTACGAGACGCCGAAGACCGAAAAGTGCAGCGTCCAGACCGAATTTTCAGAGACGCACGCGAGCGGATCGTACGTCTCGGCCGGCCAGCTCTCCGGCGCGTCCTGCTCGAGCGGCAGCTCTCCTCCGTATCCCTCGGCGCACGCAGGTATCGGCAGCACGGCGCCCGCCGCGTCGACCGAAAAGACCAGCCCCGAGAGCGGTATGTCGAACTCCATGCGGACCGGCTTGCTGAACGCAATGTCGGCTACCGGGCTCCCTATCAGGACCGCCGTGGCCGGGTTGCGCAGGGCGGGGTACGCCTCGAGCGCCGGCGAGCCGGCGGGCACCTCGTATTCGGAGGGGGCCACGATGAGCGCGGCCTCTAGGCTCACGTCGGCAACAGTGAGCCCCGCCAGGCCGCCCACCTGCGTGTCTTCCTGGAAGAACACGTCTGGCAGGCCCGGCTCTTGCGTGATTATGCTCAGCGGGTTTGCGAACGCCGCGGTCCGGCCGCCGGCGAACGAGACGCGCGGATCCGTGATGCTCGCAGAGGACAGCTCGAGGGCCGGCTCGATGCCGGCCGGCACCGAGACTGTGCGCAGGGTGGTCCCCTTTGCGACGGGCAGCACGCCGGTCGGGCCCGGCGAGGCGGAATCCAAAGATGGGCCCACCCCCACCTGGCCGCCGGCTGCCGCGTTGCCGGCCAGATCCCGCACGGCCAGGCCGCGCAGCACAGCCGAGGCGGGCACCGTCCCGTCCCCGTCCCAAGATATCAGTATCGTCTCGCTGCCCGAAGCCGCCACCGATGCCGAATACGTGCCAGAGCTGGTCGCCACCGATGCGCCGGAGACGTCGGCCGCCACCCGCTCAGAGTACCTTATCGTGGTCGAATCCTCCCCGCTTGCCGACGCCGAGACGACCGACGGGGGCGTGTTGTCCACCGATACGTTGGCGCCGGTCAGCTCGGCGGGGCCGGCGGTAAAGGGGATCCCGAACTCGTCTGTCACGCGTATGGCAAACTGCAGCGGCCCGTCGGCCGCGCCGGCCGGGACTGCCAGGGACGCGGACAGCCCAAGGCCGCCGGCGTCCACCGAGGCGGACTCGGACGCGCTCGATATCTGGACCGACGCCTGCGCGATGCGCGCGCCCGACGGGGCGGCCTCGAGGCGCAGCGTGACCGTGTCGCCGGCGCGTACCAGGCCGCGCTCCGTATCGTCCGAATTGAACGCGTTGCGCGCCGCGTTGTTGCTAGAGACCGTCAGTTCCCGCACGGCCACGCGGACGACCTCGTACTCTGCGGTCAGAGTCGTGGGCTCGAGCGCGTTGCCGAACCTGTCCTCTATGCCGGAGCCGGCCGAGACCTGCACGCGGCTCCCCTCGGCGAATGTCCCCGTTATGGTGATGCTGACCGTGGTGCCGTCGGCGGCCAGCGAGACCGAGCTTATCTGGTATCCAGACACCTCAAAGTCCGAAGCCTGCGGGGCCGCGAGTATGTCGTCAAAGACGGCCCGCACTACCGAATCTGATATGACGGTGGCAGAGACGAACGCCGGCGCGGTGTCGTCGGTCACGCTCAGGGCCACCGTGGAGGCGCGGGCCGCGATGCCCGACGTGTCCGATATGCCCGAATTGTTCCCGATGCTGACGCGCACGCCGGCGCCCCCCGCGATTCGGATCTCTGAAAGGCTCAGATCGTACGACACGCGGGTGCGATCCCCGAGGAGCTGCGGCGTCGTATCCGCAAGGGCCGTCTCGGTTCCTCCCGAGACGAGGCTGACAGAGCCGGACGCGGCGGCCCGCACGTGCTCGTCGAATTCCAGTATCAGCACGCGCTGCGTCGCGTTGGCAAACGCCATGGTCAGCTCGGGGGGCACCAGATCCGAAGAGTCGTCGATCTCGGCGCCGGCCGTCTGCGCGACCGGCCTGTCCGACAGATCCCTCACGGCGCCCGCGTCGAGTGCCACGTGCGGCCTCGCGTATCCGATGGCCGCCTGCCGGAGGGCCTCGGTCAGCCTTACCGTGACTTGCGCGTCCGTATCGGTCGACGAGGCCACCGACGAGCCGGTCAGCGGCTCGCCGCCGGTCCCCGAGCCGTCGCGTATGCGGATCTTTGCCAGGTCTACGCCGGCGCCGTCCCGTACCGATTCGTTGAACGTGAGCGTCAATATGCCGGTGCCCTCGTCGAGATCGGGCCCGTCCGCGCCGCTCGCCACGAGGGCCGGGGCCGTCGTGTCCAGCGTCTGGCCGATGTCGGTGCCTGCCGCGTTTGCCGCGATTCCGTTCAGGGCGAGATCTTCGATCGCGCCGGCCGCGATGTACAGGTGCGGATCGTTCAGCAGTATGGCGCCGCGCCTGCTGGCCTCGGACAGCTCGAATACGAACGTCGTGCCGTCGGACTGGCCCGCCCGCATCTCGCCGTCGGACAGCGTGACCTCGCCCGAGGAACCGTCTTGAGAGTTTGCGCCCTCGCGCAGCTCAAAGCCGGTGCCGCTGCCCGCTCTCGATACGTCGATAGTCTCGTCGAACGTTATGGTCAGCACGCCGGTCTCTTCGTCGAGGGCCGCCGACGAGACCGCGGGCGGCGTGGTGTCGGTGACCTTTCTTATCTCCGTGCTCGTCGTGGACGCAGCGATGTCCTGGTCGGACAGGTCCTTTACGGCGCCGGCGGCAAAGAGCAGGTGGGGCGCGGCATATCCGACGACTGCCTGGCTGAGCGTCGAGTGCAACGTTATGGTTATTTCGGCGTCGGTATCTGCCGTGGACGTCACCGTGGAGGTGGCCGTAGAGACGGACAGCGCGGTGCCGTCTGCCGTGGCGGTGAACGAGCCGTCGGCCACGAAGATCTTTTCCAGGTCGACGTTGGCCGGGCCGTCCTTTACCGATTCGCTGAACACGACGGTCAGCACGCCGGTCGGCACGTGGAAGACCGGCTGCGTGGACGCGCTGATCGCCGGCGCCGTAGTGTCGGCCGTGTCGGTTATCTCGGTGCTGGCACTGAACGCCACGATGGCCACGTCCGACAGGTCCGTCACGGCGCCCGAATCTAGCAGCAGGTGCGGCGTCGTATATCCGATGGCGGTCTTGCGCAGCGCCTCGGTGAGCTTTACGGTGACTTGTGCGTCCGTATCGGCGGTGGACGTCACGGCAGATCCGGTCAGGGGGGTGCCGCCGGTCCCCGAGCCGTCGCGTATGCGGATCTTGGACGCGTCGGCAGAGCCGTCCTTTACGGATTCGTCAAAGTTGAGAGTCAATACGCCGGTCGCCTCGTCGAGGGCCGGCGCGGGCGCGGCCAGCGCCGGGGCGACGGTGTCGGCCGCGTCGTTTATCTCTGTGCTGACGGCCGACGCCGCGATGTCCTGATCCGACAGGTCCTTGACGGCTCCCGAGTCGAGGCGCAGGTGCGGCGTGGCGTATCCGATGATTTCCTTGCGCAGCGCCTCGGTGAGCCGCACGGTTACGACCGCGTCCGTATCGACCGAGGAGGTCACCGAAGAGCCGGTCAGCGCGGTGCCGCCCGTGTTGAACGGGTCGTTGTCGACAAAGATCTTGGCCAAGTCTGCTTGGCCGTCCTTTACCGATTCGTCGAACGTCATGGTCAGTACGCCCGTCTCCTCGTCCAGCGAGGGCCTGTTGGGCCCGGTCGCCACGAGCGCGGGGGCCGTCGTGTCGGCCGTGTCGTCGATCTCGGCAGCTGCGGTCGATGCCGCGGCGTTCTGGTCGGACAGGTCCTTGACGGCGCCCGAGGTAAAGTACACGTACGGCGTCGCGTGTCCGATGGCCGCCTTCCTGGCCGCCTCGCGCAGTTTTATCGTTATTTCAGAGTCGGTATCGGCCGTGGATGTTACCTCGGAGGCGTCCCCCGAGACGCTCAAAGCCGTTCCGCCGCTGGCGGTCGCGCTGCCCGTAATGAAGATCTTTTCCAGGTCGACGTCCGATCCCTCCTTTACGGACTCGCTGAACGTCAGGGTCAGTATTCCGGTGCCCTCGTCGAGCGCGGGCTCGCTGCCCGCGGCGGTCACCAGTGTCGGAGCCGTCGTGTCGGCCGTGACGGTGAACACGTGCGATACCGCCGAGATGTTCCCGCCGGCGCCGCCCGTCACGAGGCCGGCCGGAACGCGCGCCCACAGCGTCCCCATGGCTATTGCCTTTTTGCGGTCCGGCTCCGAGAGGGTGAACGTCAGCTCGTTCCCCGACACGGTCGCATCCGAGACTGCCACCCGCACGTGCACGGTCGGATCGTATGTGGCCGAATTGGTCTGCGTGATGTCCATGCTGCCGGTCCCCGCAGAGACGGCGTACGAGAACGTTATGGTGACGGCCCCGGTGCCGATGTCGACGGCCGCCGACGATACGACCGGCGCCGTGATCGAAAGGCTCACGTCGTGGGCCGCGTTCGTAAGCCCCGAGACGGTCGCGGCGTTGGCCTCGGCGTACAGCCTCGGGCTGGTCATGGCCAGCACCCTGGCAAGCTCGGTAGCCGTGATCGTGGCGGTGTGGGTGGCCGCGGCGGTGCCCGACAGCGTCAGCCGCACGTCTGTCCCCGAGGTGAACCCGTCGGCATCGCCCGCGGAGGCCACGTACACGTTGCCGGGGCTGGTCGCGGGCGCCGTGACCGATTCGCTGAACGTGGCGCTCAGCATCCTAGTCGCCGGCACCAGCGAGGAAGAGGTGATCCTTGGCGAGAGCACCGCGTCCTGCCCGGCGGTCAGCGCGTCGTTGGCCGTGCCCCCGGCAGTGACCACCGAGGAGGCAAGGTACACGTGCGGGCTGGCCATCGCGTTGACCTTTGCCAGATCCGCCGAAGAGAGCGTGAACGTGACCGCCGAGCCGGACGCGGATACCGAATTGGCGCTTGCGGCCACCCGCACGTCCCTCGACGAGCTGTGGGTGGCCGAGCTGCCCTCGCGTATGTCGATGTTGCCGGTGCTCTTTGTGACGGAATTGTCGAAGGTGAGCGTGACGACACCCGAGCTCCGGTCTATGGTGGAGCTGCTCAGCTCCGGCGCCGAGCTGGCGATCGTCATCGCCCTGGCGATTTTGACGTTGTCCGCCCCGCCCGAGTCGGTCACCGCCCCGGCGTTCAAATGCAGGTGCGGCGTGGCCATGCCCTGCACCTTCGTGACGTCCGAGGCCGAAAGCGTGGCAGAGCCGGCGGTTCCCGAGACTGTGCTCAGCGTGCCGCTCACGTCGGTTCCCGAATCGTACGCCCCCGTGGCGCTGTCGCGTATGTAAAAGGTGCCTGATTTTTTGGTTACCGTCTCGTCGAACGTGACCGACAGGGCCCGCGTGGCGGCGGTCATCTCCGCGGCGGTAAAGATGGGCAGGACGTTCAGCGGCTTTACGATGACGGCGTTTTTTGCTACGACGATATCGGAGTAGTCGTTTCTGAGGCCCGCAAAGGCGCCCGCGTCTACGTACAGGTGCGGGTTGGTGTACCCGGCGAGCGTGTCGCGGTTGGCGTCGGTGAGGATGAACTGTATCTGGTGCCGGGGGTGCGAGCCGGGCAGGCTGGGGGTGTCGGTGGAGCTCAGGTCTATGCCGCTGGTCGCCGACGGACCATCGCGTATGTGGAACTTGGTGGCGTTACTCGAGTGCAGGGTCGTCGGAAAGACCGCGTCGTCGGACTGCGTTTTGTAAGTGCCGTATTCCAAGGATTCGTCTGCTACGATGTGCAGCCTCTTGCTGTCCCTGTCGAACGTGGCGGAGGCGACCTTGGGGGAGGCGGTGTCGTCGCTCCAGACGACGTTGCTGCCCGCGTTCCGGCCCAGCCCCCCGACCTGCCCGAGCGCGGTGCTCGTATCTGCGGACTTTAGCGCCGTGTTCGATATGTAAAGGAGGACGGCAGACTGCGTCATCAGCCTCATGTCCTCCTCCTGCCCCGGCAGGTAGCGTATTAGTACAGAGTTTCCGCTGAACTCTATGGCAGAGCCCGTGATTTGGGAGGCGCCCTTTGTGTTACTGCTGCCGGTGCTCCTGTGGAGCACGATATCCTGCAGCGAATCTGCTTGGCTGGTATGGACCTGCATCGGGGTGTTGAAGTTTATGGTCAGGGTGGCGGCCCACGTGCCGTCGTTGATCATGTTCATGCTCGCCGCCCTGCCGGTTGCGGGATCGACCACCGAGGGCACGGTGGCCTCGGCTGCCGGCACCGCCGCGCAGCCTAGCGCCGCGGCCGCTACAACCAACAGGCCCCAAGATCTACCCACCCTCTAGGTCACCGCCCCCCCCCCCCCCCCGCATATTATATAAACCAAACATGCCCCAAACTGTAAGCGGCCGGGTCGCCGATAGGAACAGGTAGAACTTGCCACAGGCATTCGGGCCCCGCTTGCGCCAGGTCAGCGCGCAGGTCAGGATCCTGCTTAACGCCCCCGCCCAAGTCACGCGGTGCTTGCTGATCAGGCGCTGTATCACGACGGGGCGGAGCGGCCCGGCGAACCGGTCGCGCAGCGCCGCGCCGGCCCGCAGCGCTTGGCTGCGTACCGCGTCGTCCCCACGCCCACGTCCGGCCGGGCTTGTCCAGCTCGCCCTTTGCCTTGCCGGCGCTTTTTTGGTTTCGGCCGCTTGTATCTCCAAGTTCACGGACGCCGCCCCGATCGGGCGCCCGGCGGTGCTTTTTGCCGTGCGCATGCCATGGATTTTGAGCATGCCGCGCACGGCGTCGACTCTTGCCGCACGACATGGTGGGCGCCGCCGGACCCATCGGCGTGCCGGGTATCTCAGGATCCGGCGCCTGCGTGTGCGCCGCATTCGACGCAGGCGTGCGCCGCGCCGCCAAAAACGCCCGCTTGGGGCACGTGTGGAAAAACACGCCGGATCTGGCAGCTTGCCGTACGCCCGACGCTACCCATATAATCGACCGGGCGCCGCGCGGCGGCATGGACGGAGCTGACGGGGGGCCGGCCGTGCCGGCTACAGGGGATGTCGTCTATGCGCTGCTGCGCGACAACGCGCCGCTGGTGCGCAAGCTGCTCGAGGCCTCGCCGTTCATAGATCCCCGCGGGCGCATCGGCGCCCCGCAGGGCGAGTTTTTCTCGGCGTACGGCGAGTTCGACCACGCCGCGACGGCGCTCGGGCAGGTGCAGAACCGGTTCCGCGTCTGGGCAGAGTCGGTCGTCAACGGGTTCGATTACGGGCTCAACGGCAGCATCGGCGCCCATCCGGGCAGGTTCACGCCCGCCGAGCTGGACTGCGCCAACCTGCTGTTCTGGCTGGACGGCCTCGAGGAGGCAGGATGCGGCATGCCCGGCGTGCGCGAAGCCGTGGCGCGCATGGACGGCAGCGTCGCCGTCCGGGACGCAGCAGAGGCCGTAGCCGAGTTTTACGCGCTCCTGCCCGGCGCGGCAAAGGACGCCAAAGCAAGGACCGTGGAAGAGACCGTCGCCCCCCCCCCCCCCCGGCTTGAGGCGGGCTCGCTGGGGGCCGTCGACGCCCACGCCGCACCGGCAGACGAGTTCCTCGCGCACGTAAAGGGCGAGGCCGGGTGGGCGTTTGAGTTTCTGGTGCTGCACGGCAGCTATGCGACGGGCGACTATGTGCGCGGCTGCTCGGATCTGGACACGTTCGGGATCCTGCGCGAAGACACCGCCGCGTCGGCAGACGAGCTGCTGCGCCTGCGCGGCGCGGTGCTGCCCGCCTGGAGGCACCTGTACAGGATAGACCCGCTGCAACACCACGGCGTCATGCTCGCCTCGGCCCAGGACGCCGGCTTTTACGCGCAGCATTTTTTCCCGCTAGAGCTGTTCGGGCACGCAAAGACGGTCGCGGGCGGGCGCTCGTCGTTTGGCGTGCGCGACGGCAGGTTCGACGAGCTCGTAATCATGCACCAGACGCTGCACGGCCTGCTCTGCGCCGGGCCGGGGTCGCTCGACGCCCTGTCCGTCCACCGGCTCAAGTGGCGCCTACAGCTCGTCCTGCTGCTGCCGGCCCTGTCGTTCATGACGGAGGGGCGCTACATGTACAAGCGCGACTCGTTCAAAGAGATCGAAAAGGCGCTCGACGGGGACGAGCTGCGCTCGCTGCGCGCGTGCAGCCGGGCACGCAGCGAAAACATGTACGGCGAGAGCGAGTTTGCCTGGAATCCGGACGGCGAGATCGGCGCCCAGCTGTCCGCCTACCGGGAAAGCGTGCTGGACGGGCCGCCTCCCCCGGCCCTCGCAGCCGCGGTGGACGACGGCTTTTTGCAAGGCCTGCGCGACTTGGCCGCGCGCCTGGCGGCCAGGATGATATCCGGGCTATTCGGCAAGAGGTACCCGTACATGCAGGCCGCCTTCGAATGGGAGGACGGGCCGTCGCCGGCCGAACCGCGCGAGTACGACGAGGCCGCAGCGTCGATAGCCGCCAAGATCTCCGCAAGGTACCGCAATGTCTCGGTGCTCCGCCACGGGGGCGTGGAGGCGCCCGGGATATCGGATCTCGACCTAGTCGTGCTCGTGGATGGCCCGACCGACGCGGGGAATCTGGCAGAGGACTGGGAGGGCATGCTCGATTCGCGCCAAAAGTACCTGTGCTCCCACGCCCCGTTCATGATACCGGCCGGGCTGCTCGGGCGCATCCAGGAGGTGTGGCCGGTGAGCCGCCTCGCCGAGCCGGACGGCTCGCCGGTCGGCGGCGTCCCGTACGAGCCCGACTGGAAGGCCCACGTGCCCACCTTGGCGGAGCTGTACGTGTTCGTCAACCCGCTCGCCGGATATTGCGAGGCGTTCGCGACCGGAAGGATCGGGGAGCGCGCCGCGCTCTCGGCCCTAAAGTCTCTGACGTACACGCTGGCCATACTCGGAGCAAACGGCGCCGAGCTGGGCGCGGGGTTCGGAAAGGAGGTAGACGGCCTGCGCGCGTCCTGGTTCGGCGCGGACGTGGCGGCGCGCAGGACGCACCTGCTTGACCTGTATGTCAGGTCGCTCGGAATACACCTGGGCGCCATGGAAGCAGTCCGCCGCAGGATGGCTCGGGACGCGGGGCGCGCGTCCCGCGTCGCCGGATCCGCGTTCGATCAGATCGCGTTCGTGCCGGACTGGTCGCCGCAGGCGGCCCTGGACTGCATCTCCGAGCAGATGTACAGGGCCGATTCCCACCTCCAGGCGATGCCGGCAGAGTTTCTGGCGCAGCTTTGCGCGTACGCAGGCCGGCCCGGCCCGCTCTCGCGGTACCTGTCGGGGCACGTCGAGCGCAGCCCGGATCAGGAGGCCGCGCCCGGAGGGCCGTCCGAGCGCCGCGCGGCCCTGCTGGACGGGGCCCTGAGGGATCTGGAGGGCATGGGCGTAAAGACCCCGGTGCTCCCCGCGTTCGCGGTCAGGGAGGCCCCCGACTACGGCGGCATGCGGCGCCACCTGATGTCCATGGTCTCCGATCCGGGCGGGGCCGCGCGGGCGGCCTGCAGGGCCGAGCGCGCCCATTACGAGCTGCGCGGGGAGAACGCGCAAGAGCTGCGCCGGAGCCGCGACGGGCTGTCCGAGACGCTCGAGGGCATATACGCGAGCAGGACGTGGCGGGCGCTGCGCGCGCTCGACTCCGTTGCCGAAAAGATGCCCTTCCGCCCCTCGGGGCGGCGCGGTTCCTAGCCGCTGGTCTTCCCGGCAGGCAAGGCGTACGCGAAGCCGCGCACTGCAAAAACCGGGCCGGCCGCAAGGACTATTTGGATCGTCCCCCCGAGACCGGCATGGACGCGGGCGAGGCTGCAAAGATGCTGCTTGCCGGCGCCACGCTGGCCGCGCAGCCCTGCCCGTACTGCGGCGGCGTGCGCGTCATAAAGGACGGCGACGCGTTCTGCACCGGGTGCAATAGCGCCCCGGCCGAGGGCCCCGCGCGCACGGGCGGGGCCGCCGAGGCGCTCGAGAGGAGCATAAGCGAGCTCTCGCTGAAAGTCGCCGCCGAGACCGACGGGGCAAGGCGCGCAGAGCTGGTCTCGTCCATAGACCGGCTCTCCTCGGCGCTCGAGAGGTTGCGCAAGACAGGTTAATATTGTATTATGGCAGAATGCGCCACTATGTGGGCGGTCTTTGTAGCAGCGGCGCTGGTCGCGGTTGCAGGCATCGCCGCGCCGGCCATGGGCGCCCAGTTGATAGCGTCGGTCAACCCGAGCGCCGGCGAATCCGAGTTCAACATGAGGTACCTGAGCACCGTCTCGGTCCAGTACCCCGACGGCGGCCAGGTCGCCGACCTGCTGCGCGGCCACCAGGCCCAGATGTCCGCGTTCGTGGCAGCCGGCACGCCCGAATCCGAGGCGGTGGCCGAGATGATCACGGCCACGATGCTGGCCAACGGCAGCCAGGCGCGCGTGCAGGACATCGACGTAGAGTACACGGCCACCCTGCAGGGCAGGCAAGACGCCGCCTCGATAGACTACAAGGTCGAGATAGACGGGACCCTTGCGGGCTACGTCATACGCCCGCTGGAGGGCAGCAACCCGGCCGTAGTCGACATGGGCTGGAGGGACATGAGCGTAAGCGGGCCGGTCATGCTGGGCGGCACCGAGATAAACATCCCCATGTCGTTCATAGAGGCCGAGGTGCCCGGGCTCGCGAGGGCCATGTCCGGCTCCGAGGCAGAGGCGCTACTGCGCGCTCCGCTCATGGATTCTTCTTTCATACTAGAGCAGCCGCTGGCCAACTGGCACTCGCTGTTCGATCCCACGGGGGTGAACGTGGACGCCGCTACGTTCGGCATCAGCGACGAGATAGCCGGGTTCGTCGTCACCGCGTACACCATGGGCGAGAGCAGCTTTAGGGAGGGCATACAGATAGAAAGGATACAGAACGCGCCGTTTGAGGCCGACCGCGAGTACAACGTAAAGGTGACGCAGTCGGCCGACAACGGGAACGTCGGCGTGATCGGCTTTGCGCAGCTCGATTCCATAGACGGCCTGGAGATAGTCGGGGTGTTCCCGACGGCTCCGGCCAACACGGCCGACACGTCGACGGGCGACTTTCCGGTGTTCATCATGTACGGCATGGCCGGGGTGGCCGCGGTAGGCGCCGTGGCGTTCTTTGCGTTCAGCAGCAGGCAGATGAAAAAGGAACAGGGCCAGGGCCAGACCGGCATAGACCCCTCGAGGCTGGTCGGCCGCCAGACTAGCGAGAGCTCCGGGGGCTACCACACAAACCGCGGCGAGGCCCAGCTTGCCGAAGAATCTCAGTACCAAAAGACCAGGAGCGTCTACGACGACCCCGACGCGGGCGAGCAGCCCAGCCTGCCAGCCGAGCCGTCCCAAGAGGCGGCGTGCGGGTGCGCCGCCTCGGCCGAGATGGGCTCCGAGTGCGACTGCCAGATGCAGGGCTCGTGCCTGTGCGATTCGTCGTGCGGGTGCGCGATCGAGGTGTGCGTAGAGCACGCTCGCGAGTTTTAGTGGCGTGCTGGGAGTAACCCTCCTCTTGTTTTCCGCGGCATTTCGCTTTGCGGCCCACCCCGACCGGGCACGGGCACCCGAGGTCGCGTTCGGCCTTGCTCCGCGCGGGTCGGACCTTCCACTCCGCCTCCCGGGAACCTCAGGCTCTTGCCATCACCGTGCCCCGGGCCGGATTGCTTTCTGTTCCGTCGCCGGCCGTCTCCGGCCGCCCGTCTCCGGGCCGCGCATCCCGTGAGGAGGAAGGAGTTTCCTCTGCCACAGCAGCGCTCGCGCTCCAGCTCGCCGGCGCGGCGCGGCAAATCCTCTTATTTGAAAGTGTCCCCCCGGCAGCGTGGACGCCGGGCGCGCCTTTGACCGGTGGGCGCGCGACGGGCGCGCCGAAAGGATGGAGCGCGGCCACTCCGGGACCGCCGTCCCGTTCCTGCGCCGGACGCTGCCAGGCGGCCGCTTTTCGTTCCTCGACGTGGGGTGCGGCAACGGGTGGGCCTGCCGGCTGGCAGCCTCGCACGCGCGCTGCTCGCGCGCCGTCGGCATAGACGCCAGCGCCGGGATGGTGCGCCGCGCGCGGGCGCGCGCCTCGCCCAAGGAATCCTACGAGGTCTCCGAGATATCCGCGTGGAAGACGCGCAGAAGGTTCGACTATGCGTTCGCCATGGAATCGATATACTACGCGGCCTCGCCGGCCGCGGCCGTCGCGCGCGTCTTTGGGCTCTTGCGGCCCGGCGGCGCGTTCGCGTGCGGGACGGACTTTTACGCCGAGAACGCGGCCACGCGCAGGTGGGCGCGCACGACCGGCCTGCCCATGCACCTGCTCTCGCGCAGGCGGTGGAAAAAGACGTTCGAGGAGGCAGGATTCGAGGCGCGCACCGTCTCGGTCCGCGACCCCTCCTCGCCCGAGGCCTGGAAGCGCGACATGGGCACGCTCTTCGTGATCGGCTCCAAAGAGTGAGGCGTTGCCGGCCAGGGCCGCGGCTAGGCCGCCGCGGCAGCTGCTTTCCAGATTGCGTTTTGTGCCACTGCGGGATCAGGGCGCGGCGTCTTTGGGCGACGGATCCGACACCTCCCCCATGAACAGCACCAAGCCGCTCTGCTCGTCGTATATGGCAAACAGGAACGGCCGGTCGGCGTTGAAGTGGGGCGGCATGGATTCAATCGCAATCACGATCGTAGTGACGGCCGCCGCCTCGGTCCCCTCTTCGTTCACCTTTACGTACGCGTCGTGCTTTGCCTTGTCGACGTAAAGGTTGCCTCGCAGAAGAGAAAGGTCGGCGATCCCGCTCAGATCTGCAAGTCTCTTATCAAAGGCGTCGGGCATCCCCATCTGTATGAGGCTGGATTTCAAATCGTAGCCCGTCTTGATCTCGAATTTTGGCAGCGACACCACGACCTCTTGCGGCGCCAGCATCCCGATATACTCGGACATTTTCCCGGCGGACAGTTCCAGTTGTTCGAGGCCGCCCTGCCCGCTAGGCAGCACAGCCAGCATGGAGAGCCTGTCCCCTTCGTACGGCAGCCGGAGAACTTGGGCGTCCCCCGTGTCGGCATAGTCAAATATGTCCGTCACGTGCATAAAGTCCGCGTCGACGACGTCCTTCCCGTCTTTCCAAAACTGGCCCTCTCGCGTGTTTTCTTTGGGGAACTGTACAAGCCAAGTCCCCTTGAAGTAGACGGCGTTGGTGATCACAGCGGCGGTGTCCCTGTCGACGTCCCTGTCGGACAGCACCTTTTGGATCTTGTCGCGCGTCTTTTCGGCGGCCCAGGCGTTCACCTTTTTGACGCCGGGTTTTCCCTCCCCCGCAAAGTCGACTTTTTCGGCCGTGGCAAGGTACGTCCGGCGCGCTATGTCCAGGTACTGCTCGTACGGCTCGAACCAGTCCGCCAGCCACAGCGCGTTGGCCATCTCCAGTACCGCGTGCGGGTCTTCGGCGTTGAGCGCGGCCATCATGTGCGCGGAGGCCGCGTGACGTGTCGCAGCGTCCGGCTCGAACCCGAACACGCCCAGCATCTGCTCTGCCGTGCTGCCGCGCGCCCCCTCGTACAGCACGGAAAAGGCGGCATAGATGCTGACCGGCGAGAAAAAGATGTTGGTTTCTTTCTCGGGCTCTTCTGAGTCCTCTCGTTCCTCGGACGCTTTTCTGTAAAAGTCAAAGGCGAATTCGTTGACCGATTCTGCAATACGCGGGAGCACCTCGGGCGAGCCGATGTCAGACGCGGATAGCACCTCGACGGGTTCGGGAGGTTCACTTGCAGGATCCTGCGCCACTTTCGGCGCGGGCGCCGGCGGCGCGTCGGACGGCCCCGGAGAACTTTCAAGCGCGAACGCAAAGACGGCGACCGACGCCGCGGCCGCGATCGCAAGCAAGGCGACATGGACGCCCTTCATAGTACCGCCGCCGGCTGTTCGCGCCCGGGCTCTACGCCCGAAGGCACCGGACGAGACGCGCGCGCCGGGCCGCGGTACTGCCTGCAGGCGGGCGCGATCGGGATCAACGCTTAGGCCGGGGCCCGCTGCGTTATAACGTAATCAGAGGTTTCTTGCGCAAGCTGCCCGGCCCGCGCCCGCTGCGCGCGGCGAATCCAGGCGGCGCCGGCAGGGGCAGCCTTTACGCCCGTTCTACAGAACCAAAAGTACGAGTCCTTCCCAAGGCTTAATTACGAGCGCGGCGCCGTCGGCCCATGAAACCCGTCGTGCTCGCTTGTGCGGCGCTCATGCTAGTGCCAGCGCTGGCGTCCGCCCAGTCCACCGACCAGATTGTGATACAGCAGGGCCCCGACGCGTACGCGCGCGGCGAGGCCGCGTTCGTCTTTGGCAGCGTGGGCACGCAGGACGACGGCCTGCGCATAGCCGTACAGGTGGTCAACCCGTCGGGCGACATGTGCAACGTGCAGCAGACCGCGCCGCTCGACGACGGCTCGTTCGTCAGCGAGCCAGTGCGCCTCTCCGGGCCCGTCTGCGGCCAGGCGGGCGACTACCAGATCCGCGTCTTTTACGGCGACAGCACGGAGACCGCCGCCTTCCAAGTCTCGGCGACTCCGGCCGCGCCCGGGCTGGAGCCGGCGGACTTGGTGGACGAAAAGATATCCGACCTGCGCGAGGCCGGCATCGACGTATCTCAGCAGCGCCGGAGCGGCAGCCTGCACGATCAGTACGTGGACTTGTGGGACCGCTACAACGCGCCCGACGCCATGCTGGGCGTCTCGGTGCAGGCGAGGCCGGCCGTCCAGGCGGCCCTAGACGCCAGCGCCCGCCTCTTGGAGTCGGGCGGCATAGAGTACGACCGCTCAAAGCAGATAGACCGCGCCGTGTACTCTGCCATATTCAACTACGAGACCGGCCAGCGCGCCGAGGGCATAGGCCTGCTCAGCGAGGCGTTCGGGATGCTGCGCGAATCGGGGGCCACGCAGTCGGGCGCCCGGATCACCTTCGACGACCTCGAAGAGACGCTGGCCAACCTGATGGTAAAGAACGACACGATACTGAGCGGCCAGGTAAAGGAGAGCCTGGCCTTCGTGCTGGCCCGCGGCACGGCCCCGCTGGTCGCCGGCCAGCTGGCAGACACGGTGGACATGCTCACGAAGGCGCGCTACCTGGACGTGGTCTCGCGCAACGACTCTGCCCTGTACAGGCTGGTCAGCTCCGAGTGGGACCGCCTGCGGCTCACCATGGTCGAGCGCACCTCGCTCGACTCGCTCTTGGAATCAAAGCCGGGCGTGGACCGGCTCCACGAGGCGGCCATCCTGCTGCGCCAGCTAGACGGCGTCGAGAGGTTCCTGCCGGACGGCGCGCAGGACGGCGAGATAGAGGCGCTCATCAGGCCCTCGTGGGAGGCGCTTGACGGCAGGATATCGGGCGCCGGCTCGGTCGCCGACATACTCGAAATGAGGGAGGAGATCGAGCGCATGAAAGAGGTCATCGACATATCCTCGCGCATATCGAGGACCGTGCAGATAGCCTCCTCGACCGGCCTGGATCCGGGGTACTCGTCGGGCTGGAACCGGATGCTGGAGCGCGTCTCGCAGGCCTCGTCGCTGGCCCAGATAGAGGGGATAATATCGGAGTTCGAGCAGAGCATAATCGATCTGCGCGAGAACCGCAGCCCGCTAGCCCACCTGCGCCTCGAATACGAGAGGCTCAGGCAGCAGGCGCAGCTGAGGGACGACACGGCCAGCCTCGTCGACATCGAGAGGGCCCTGCGCATAATAAAGTCGGCCGAAAACACCGGCCACGGCACCTCGCAGGTGGACAGCATAGAGGTTCTCCTCGCGTGGGCCAGCCAGAGGGCGCCGGTCATACAGGCCTCGCTGAGCACGACGAGCAGCGCCGAGGCCACCAGGGAGCGCACCGCCGACATCCTGCAGCGCATACAGTCGCTGGACAATTTGGTGGAGCTGAGCATCGTAAAGAGCAGGTTCCTGCCCGGCTTTGTGGACTTTACCAGATCCGTGGAAGATGGCATAAAGGAGGCGCGCCAGAAGGTCATCGACGGCGACCTGGCCTCGGCCGACGCGCAGATACGCGAGCTGTTCTCGGAGTGGCGCACCGTGACTGCCGCCTACGAAAAGGAGCCGGGCATGTCCCACTCGCTCGACGATCTCAAGCGCAGGGACTACGGCGAGCGGCTCGACGAGTACGAGGAGGCGGCCGGCAACTTCGACAGCCCCGGGTTCGACGAGCACGAGCAGGGGTACGAGGACATGGACAGAAGGGCCCGGAGCATGCTGGAATACGGCAACTTTGCCGACGCCGAGCTGGAGATAAACCGCATAGGGGACTACCTGGCCGAGAACCTGGCGCTAAAGCACCCCGGCATATTCTTCGAGATCGAGTACGAGGGCGACGCGTGGACGCTTTCGGGCGCCGTCGACAAGGACTACAACGAGCGCGAAAAGATAACCGTGAGCATATACGACGAGAACCGCGAAAGGCAGGGCGTCCTGGAGATGTTCGACACGCGCCAGGGCACGTTCTTCACCAGGTGGGAAGAGCCCGTCGAGCCGGGCCTGTACGTGGTCATGCTCCAGTACCGCGACAGGGAGGCATCCAACATCGTGCACGTCGAGGAGGACATAGTCCACGAGCCGGACGCCGGCGAGCTGGACGTGCAGGTCTTTTCGCGCGAGTTCACCGAGCTCGAGAGGTTCATGCGCGAGTACGGCGGCGATCGCGCGTCCAACCCGCGCATAGCAGAGGCGGGCGAAAAGGTGCGAGAGGGACTGGCCGAGCGCGATCAGGCGGCCGTCTCGTCGGGCATGCAGGACCTGCAGATGCTCATCGAGAGGTACCTGCCGGTCAGGCACAGGGACGCGGTGATCGACGCGGCCTACGGGCCCGGCGGCCTCGAGATGTCCGGCGCCGTGCGCAAGTCCGTCGCGTTCAGCGAGGACCTGTTCGTCGACGTGCGCGACCAGCGCGGCGACTTGGTCGCCTCGGTGGCGCTAAAGGACGACGCGGCCGGCATGTTTTCTGCCAGCGTCGCAGAGAGCCTAGATCCGGGCATGCACGTGGTCCTGCTCGAATACCACGACATCACCGTGACCGACTTTTTCTCAGTCCGCTGAGCCCGAGGCCCCTTGCCAGCAGGCCGGGGTGGCGCAGGGCCGCGCGGGCCGCTTGCGAAAACCCGAAATCGGCGCGTATGAACGATTCGAGCTCGCCTGCGTCCAGATCGGTTATGGCGTCGAGCTCGGCGTCCCACTGCCCGTCGTCGAGGCCTATCCAGCGCGACTGTATGCGGCCGGCCCTGCGCAGGCTCGAGCCTATGTGGCGCTTCCACTCTTTTTCGTAGGGGAGCAGGGCGCGCGCCGAGCCCGACGGCAGCGCGGCGGCGGCCGCGCGCCCGGCCAGCGCGCCGAACCGCACCGCGTACCTGATCCCCTCCAGGACGAGCGGGTTTGCGTGGCCGGCCGCGTCGCCGACCATCATCAGGCCGTCGGCTACGGTGCGGCCGGCCGGCCCGTCGTTGGGTATCAGGCCGTAGTGGTACTCTGTCTTTTCCAGCCTGCCCAGATCCCCTACCGGCCCCGTCCCTTGCGAGATCAGCCTATCCAGTATCTCCTTCGGGTCGGCGCCCGATTCGGGCCTGCCCACCCCGACGCCGACGCGCGCGCGCCCGCCGCCCAGCGGGAAGATCCACGCGTACCCGGCGGGCGAGTACTTTCTTCCCACCATCAGGTGCCACGTGTCGTCGCGCACCGACTCTGCGCGCACCTCGTACTCGGCGCCGGCCCCGAACCTCTTCCAGCGCCCCGCCGCGCCGGCCGAGCGCGAGAGCACCCGGGCAAAGCCGCCCGCGTCTATGGTCACGCGCGCCCTGATCTCGGACGTGTTTCCGCCGCGCACCACCGAGGCCCCCACGACGCGCCCGCCCGAGACGAGCGCCCCCGAGGCCGCGGCCGACGTGATTATCCGGGCGCCGGCCTTTTGCGCGGCGGCGGCAAGCCACCTGTACGTGCCGCGCACGTCTAGCACCGCGGCCCGCTCCTTTCCGTCGCCTGCGACCACGGTTTTGGACGGCGAGCAGAACGAAAAGCGGCTAACCGGGTTGTACAGGCTGCGCGGTACGCCGAACTCGCGCACGTCCCTCATCCACGTCACGCCGCTTGTCCGCACTGTCTGGGCTATGGACGCCTCCTTTTCGATCAGCACCGTATCGGCGCCTGCCGCGGCCGCCTCGCGCGCGGCGCACGAGCCGGCCGGCCCGCCGCCTATTACCAGCACGTCGCACTCCAACCTGTACCGCGTTCGGCGCCCCCGTATATTGAACTATTTGAGGACGGGCTTGCCGTCCCCGTCGCTCTTGCGCTCCTGATCGAAGATGTCGGGGTGGGCCGCGTCGCGGTGCATGTAGCTGTGCGACTGACCCGGGGCCTTGCGGCAGAACTTTTTGTGCACGGCCTCTTCTATCTTGAGCGTGGTCTCGTTTTCGTGGAACATGCGCTTGCCGCACTCGGTGCAGGCCGACTCTGGCATGCCCGCGGGCCCGGGCCCAATCTATTTAGTCGTTTGGCGCGAGACCAGCGCCGCGTGCAAAAACGGCAGCACGGTCGTGGCCTCGGCGTGGACGGTCACCTGGCGGGCGTCCTTCCTTACCTTGCCCCAGGACACGGCCTCGCGCACGTGCGCCCCGCTCAGGCTCCCGTCGAACTCCTGCGCGGTGGTCACGTAGACGGCCCTGTCCAGGCCGCCGCGGTACTGGTTCCACCACAGCGTGTGGTGCTTTGATATGCCGCCGCCGAGCATCAGGGCGCCCGAGCTCTTGGCGCCGAAGACCCTGCCGGCCAGCAGGTCGGCGTCTGCCAGAACGTCGAGCCTAAAGTCTGGGTGCTTTTGCGCAAAGAGCCAGACCTGGCTGCCCACCGCGCCGTCCATGATGCCTGGCACCACCACGTCCACCCCGCGGTCGCGGGCGCGCCGCAGCAGGGAATCTGTCCCCAGGCCGGCACCGAGCACCCCGCACAGCTGCGCGGTCGAGAGCGAGCGGGTTCCCGAGGCGTACTCTGCCTCGAGCAGCTCCTGCACCTTTTCCTCGATGAGCGGCCCGTAGCTGGGCTGCGGCACCACCACGTTGCCCAGCCGGTGCATCCCCGCGTCGGCAAGCTCGGCGTCGTCCATGGTGAACGAGCCCTCGAGGTACTCCGAGTGGTGCCTCGCTATGTCGTGGTCGAGGGCGCCGCACGTCGTTATCACCACGTCGAACCACCCGCGGCCTATCATGTCGCGCAGCACGCCGCGCAGGCCGGTCGAGACCAGCGCCCCGACGAACGAGAGGAACCGCAGCTGTTCGCCGTCGCGCACCATGGAATCGAGTATCTCGAGGGCCGACGAGAGCGCCGGCGACTGGAACCCGCCCGACCGCGCCATCTGATCGAAGACGCCGCCGATGTCCGTAGCCTCCCCCATGTCGCGCACGGGCCCGCCCGGTTCGGCCATGCGCGCGCGGCTCCCCGGCGCCTATAAAACTCACGCGAGTTTTGGCCGGCGCGCCAAAGCGCGTCCGGGCCTGGCCGAAAAGATCCGCCCGCTCAAGGAGCGCGTTCTGTGTACGACGGCCCGCCCTGCGGAAATGCGCGGGCGCGCGATCGCGTCCACGCCCTCGGCGCCGATCACGCCTTTGGCGGCATCCACGCGTTGCGTGGAGGCTGCGCGTGCAGAGGCCGCCCGCAGGCATGGAGGGCGCGCAAATCCTTTTAACCGAACCGGGCGGTCTTGCGCCCTATGGCGGTAGGCATAGACGACATCGCGCTGTACGTGCCCAGGCTGTACGTGGACGCGGCAGACTTTGCGGCCGCGCGCGGCCTGGATCCGTCAAAGCTGCAAAAGGGCCTCGGCGTCTCGCAGATGGCCATAGTAGATTCGAACCAAGATCCGGCGTGCCTGGCCGCCAACGCGTGCCTCAAGATAATGCGCGACAACCGCCTCTCGCCGGAGGACATCGGGCGCCTGTACGTCTCGACGGAATCCTCGTTCGACGAATCAAAGGCCATGAACGCGTTCGTAATCGGCATGCTAGAGCAGGTCTACGGGCAGGGCGCCTTTGAGCACTGCGGCGGCGTCGAGACAAAGTTCGCCTGCGTGAGCGGCTCGTACGCCCTGTACGACAACGTAAACTGGATACGGGCCGGCGAGGCCGAGGGCAAGGCCGCCCTGGTGGTCGTCTCGGACATCGCAAAGTACGACATGGGCTCGAGCGGCGAGATGACGCAGGGGGCCGGCGCGGTCGCCATGCTGCTCAACGACAGGCCCCGCCTGCTCGGATTCGATCCGCGCGTGACGGCCACGTCCATACGCGACGAGTACGACTTTTACCGGCCGTTCGGCAAAGAGACCCCCATAGTCCACGGCCAGTACTCCAACCTGCTGTACCTGATACAGATGCGCAAGGCCCTCGACCTGTACAAGAAAAAGGCCCACGATGCGGGCATCATACGGCCCGCCGAGGGCGAGTCGGTCCTGGATCACATAGACTACATCAACATGCACCTGCCCTACAGCAACATGGGCCGCAAGGCCCTCGCGTACCTCGTCCGGCACGAGTGGCGCGACCTGCCCGTCTGGCGCGAGATAATAAAAGAGACGGGCATGGAGGAGCCCATGCCGCGCGACCCGCGCGGCACCGTGGAGTCGGTGCTGGGCGACCACGAGTTCATGGAGCGCGACCACGAGTTCACGCGCAGGTTCATCGCCACCCGAGAGTACCGCAGCCTGTACGAGCAAAAGCTGGCAAGCTCCCTGGTGGCATCAAAGATGATAGGCAACCTGTACACCGCGTCGCTGTACTTGGGGTTCAGGAGCAGCCTCGAGTTCGAGCACCGCAAGGGCGCCGAGCTTGCCGGCAAGAGGATAGGCTTCGGCTCGTACGGCTCGGGGAGCAGCGCCATGGTCTTCAGCGGGACGGTGCAGCCCGGGTACCTGGAGGTGGTCGAAAAGATGGACCTGGAGGCCGAGATCGGCCCGCGCACGCGCCTCAGCCTGCAAGAGTACGAGGACTTGCACGAGAACAGGCGCTCGCCGGACAGGCCGCTGCTGGAGGCGAGCAAGGAGTTCGTCCTCATAGACATAAAGACGGCCCCGGATTCGCGCGGGGAAAGAAGGTACGGGTTCTGCGAGTGAGCGCAAAAGAGGCGGTCTACGCCGCCCTGCCGGCCGATGCCGAGGTGGTGCGCGCCTACGGGGAGGGGCGCCTCGAAGGGATCGTCGGAAGGGTGCTGGACGGCTGCGCGGGGCTCGACGAGACAGAGCTGTACACGGTCGTGCTGCACTACCTGCTCGCCGTCACGGGCGTGCCCTCGCAGCGCAAGGTCGAGGCTGGCGGGGCGCAGATAGACATCGTGGTGCCCGACCTTGCTACTCTCCGGCGCCGGCCGTCGGCCGCCCTCGTCGTATGCGTGTGCGGGGCAGCCGGGGCGGAAGGCCGGGCGCGCGAGGCCGCCCGCGTCCAGCCGGATCCGCGCAACGTGTGGATGGCCTGCCCCGAGGCCGTGCCCGGGTACATGACGTTCTCGGGCCCCCGCATCGGGGCGCTTCCGGGAGAGGCGGCCCGTTTTTTGGAGCGCGCCGGCTCCGGGCGGCTGCGCATACTGGGCGCTAGGGGCTGAGCATGGCCCGTATGTCCACCTGCTCGGCCGCGTCGGCCAAGTCTTCGGGGTCGGCCGAGTTTGCCGTGCCGCACACGCCGGACACCGGCAGCCCCATGTCCTTCAGATCGTCGGCGAGCTGATCTCCGTCGTAGCCCCCCTCGGATCTGCCGCCGCCCACCACGAGCCCCGCCAGCCGGACGCCCGCCGCGCCGCACGCCCTCGTGGCCGCCGCGGCCTGCCCCTGCGCGCCCATCCTGCGCGAGACGACCACCGCCACGGGCATCCCCGCCTGGCGCGCGAGGTCGCACGCGTTGTAGTCCGCCTGTATGGGGGACATCGCGCCGCCTATCCCCTCCACTATGACCGCCTCGTGCGCGGCGCGCATGCGCGCGAGCGCCTCTAGCGCGGCGCCCACGTCCACGCGGCAGCCGTGCCGCTTTTGCGCCGAAAACGGCGAGCACGGGTGCGGGAAAAACTGCGGGCAGACATCCTCGGGCGCCTCCCGGGAGCGCGCGGCCTCCATCAGCATCCGCACGTCGGCCGAGCGGTATTTGGTGCCGTCCGGCGCGCCGGAAGCGAACGGCTTCATCACCCCCACGTCGGTCCCGCCCCGGAGCAGGGCGCGCGCGGCGCCGGCGGCAAACCACGTCTTGCCCACGCCGGTGTCGGTCCCCAATACGAAAAGCGCGCCGGTCATTCCGAGCCCTGCACGTACCATTCCAGGTACGGCCGGAGCGGCGCGCACGCCTCGCGGGTCGGATCCTCCCTCGCGGAGGCTATCTTTTTGGAAAGGTACTCTTTTACCGGCCCGGTGCGCACCGTCCCGGCCACCTCCTCGAGCGCGTCCAGAATCTTTGACGGATCGGCCGACCCGTACTCTTTCAGAATCCTGCGCGCCTCGGCCGCGTCCACGGCCGGCGGCCCCGGGGCCCACCTTTATTCGTAGTGCAGCCGCTCGCCGACCAGTCCCAGCAGCAGGCCGGCTATGACGGCGCCTATCCCCAGCAGCCCGACGAACGTGCCCCCGTGCCGTGCCACGTCGGCCGCGTACGACGGGGGCGCCGACTGCCCCGCGAAGAACATGGCCAGGCCGGCCGCGACCATGGCCAGGCCGGCCGCGGCGGTGGCAGGTCCGGCCTTCATGGGGGCGGGGCCGGGGCGGGGCGCATAAAACCCATGCGAGCGGCCAAGGCGCGGTCTGCGTCTGCCGGTTTGGCCGGCCTGCCGCGCACACGATCTTGCGCGACGTTCCGGAAAACCAGCTTCGGGGGCCGGCCCGGGCGGGCGCCCCGGGTAGACGGAGTGCGAGTTTTTGCCGAATCCGGGGTTGCCGCGCAAATCCCCGAGCGGCTGAATTGCTCAACCCCGCCGAATCCCAAATGCATGTACTCAAGACGGCCGGGTATTGGCCAAGGAGATGAAATCTGCAGAACGGGATCCGCCCAAGACCGCACAGGCGATGCGCGCCAGCACGCAAGGAGGCACTCTGCGGAAACACGGAAAGGCCGCAACGGCTCCCGGAGCTTTGCGAAAAGCCCCCAGCAAACGCGCGCCGCGGACTCTGGCCGCCTCAGACAGGATGCGGGCGTTGGAGGAGAGAATGGCCCGCCAAGAGCAGGCCGTTGAAGATTTGCAGCTTCGGCTTAACGCCGGATCCCTGTAGGATCGTCTGGGCGAGATCGTAGAAGGCATGAAAAACGCGTTTGAAAAACTGGAGCACGTGATCCAAGTCCGTTACGCCGTCTTGCAGGACGGAACCTTTCACGTAGTCGTGATTCACGTCCTGGACGACATGGGCTCGGCGTTGCGGACGGTCTGCAAGAAATCCATAGAGAACGAGGGCGCATTTCCGGACGTAGAGATTGAGCCTTTGGTGCTGCATAAAGACGAAGTGCTCGACGAGCATCTCGCAGGCACCAGGCCGGTGTTTTCAAAGACGGAGCAACGGATCAAAAATGAGCTGGCGCACTAGGCAGAGCTGGCACAACCGCGATGCCCAACGTTACCTCTCAGGGTCTGTGCAGTACGTCGACTGGGAAATCATCGCTCTGTTCTATTCGGTCATTCACGTGATGGACGAGTACTTGTCATCCACGGCTGACAAGGCCCCGCGCAACCACCGAGAGCGCAGAGATTTAGTCAAGCTCAAACTCCGGCACATATATGAGGACTATCGCGATCTTTATGCACTTGGCAGAAGGGCAAGATGCGTCATACCGTTTGACTCCGTACGTGAAAAGGACAGACAGGTGGCCATCCGCCTGCACGACTCTATACTCGCCAACATACGGTCCCCGTAGCCGCCTGCCCCCGTCCCGCCACATACGGGGCGATCCGGAAAGGCATAGATCGAGCCTAGCGCGCTCGTGCCTAAGATCCGCGCGCGGAGCGCGCGGCCTGGGTCTGTTTTTCTGGCCCTTTTGTCAGATCTTTTTGTCCTGAAAATTATATAACGAGACCGGCGAGGGGGCTACCGTGGAAAGGCCCCAGGTCTCGATAATACTGCCCACCTACAACGAGTCGATGAACATACTCGGCACGCTGCGCTCCATCGCGGAATCGGTGCCCAAGCGCCTCTCGTTCGAGACCATAGTGGTAGACGACAACTCGCCGGACGGCACCGCCGGCATCGTCGAAGAGTACGCCGCTGCCGTGCGCGAGCTGGCAGTCAGCGTGGTGCGCCGCAGCGCAAAGGGCGGCCTGTCCTCGGCCATACTCGCCGGGGTGCAGCGCGCCGCCGGCGAGACGATAGTGGTGATGGACAGCGACATGTCGCACCCGGCCTCGGTGATACCGAGGCTGCTCGAGGCGCTAAAGTCGCGCTGCGACATAGCCGTGGCCTCGCGCTATTCGCGCGGCGGCGCGGTCTCGGGCTGGAACTCGAGGCGCCGCCTGATGAGCAGGGTGGCCACCAAGATAGCCCGCTCCGGCCTGCGCGTCGACGTTCAGGATCCGATGTCGGGTTTCTTTGCGTTCCGGCGCCGCGTCATAGACGACCTAAAGTTCGAGGCCATCGGCTACAAGATGCTCCTAGAAGTCCTCGTAAAGGCGCGCGGCGCGCGCGTCGCGGAGATCCCCTACACGTTCACCGACAGGGCGCGCGGCTCGAGCAAGCTGGGCGCCTCGACGGTGCTCGACTACGCGCGGCTGGTCTGGCGCCTGTACCGCGGCGGGGCGCGCGGCGGCGCGCGCCGCTCGGCCGCGTTCCTCTCCAAGGCGGCCCGCTTCTTCACGGTCGGCGCCTCGGGCCTGGCGGTCAACTACGCCGTCTCCCTGCTGCTGGCCGGCGCCGGCGCGTGGTACGTGCACGCCAACCTTGCCGGCATACTGGTTTCCGTGAGCACCAACTTTACGCTCAACAAGTACTGGACGTTCGGGGACCGCGACTTTTCCGCGCGCCGCGCCGCCTGGCAGTACGCAAAGTTCGTCGCGTTCAGCTCTTTCGGCGCCGCCGCGCAGCTGGGCATGGTCTTCGGGCTGGTGGACGGCGGCCACATGGGGTACCCCGCCGCGCTCGTGCTCTCGGTGGGCGCCTCGGCGATGGCCAACTACGTTCTGAACAAGAGGCTGACGTTCGGCGAGCGCGTCTGGGGCTAGCTCCCCATCCGCCTCGCGATGATGAACGGCGTGGCCAGCAGGACCGGTATCGAGACTGCTATCAGGACGGTCTGGAGTTGCGCCAGCGCGGCCGCTGCCAGTATGCCGCCGGTGGTCCCCGCGAAGAACGACAGGAAAGTGCCGGCGCACGTGGGGCAGGCGATGAACAGGCCGGTGGCGGCCCCCACGGTCCCGCGCGCGGCCGAGATGGCCCCGACTGCCAGCGCCATGTTGAGGCCCACCAGGTACGAGACTGCCAGCTGCAGCACCAGGTTTACCGGCACCACCTGCAGCCCGACGTTGTCCGTAATGTACGCGATGGCCGTCGGCATGTAGCCAGGCCTGTCGCAGCAGGGGGCCACGAAGGCCGACGGGATCTCGGCCCCGTAGTGGTACGAAAACGAGATCTCCGGCTGGTAGACCAGCGTGCCCGACGAGAGCGAAAACAGCACCCCGTACACGGCGAACGTGGCGGCGAATATGCGCCTGCTCCGGCCGTTCCACGTGGCGCGCGCTATGGTCCCCAGCAGGCCCGGCGGGCCGAGCGCCCTGGCGCGGTGGTACCGGTACAGGCCGCAGGCGACGGCGCCCAGCGATACTGCCAGCACCACGTAGAACATGTACGCCATGCGGACCAGCGGGCCGGCCGCGTCGGGCGTGAACAGAGCCGGATCCTGGTACCTGGCGTACAGCACGAAGAGCGAGGCTATGGCCGCGGCCCCCGCGGCGGACAGCCCGAGGCCCGGCGGCAGCATCGGTCCGGGCGGGCGGCGCGCCGAATTAATGTATTCACGTGCTCAGTTTTGGCACGAAGATGTACACCAGCGCGATTATCTCCAGGCGCCCTATTATCATCACGAAGGCCAGCGCCACCTTGGTGGCCGGATCCGTCTCGGGCGTGATGATGCCGGCAGACAGCCCGCCGGTGGTTATCACGCCGACTGCCTCGAACAGCGAATCCTGCAGCGTGGCGTCGTGCGTGGCCGACAGGTGGGCCGCCGTCACCAGCGCTATGCACGGAAACGAGGCCAGTATTATTATCGTGGTGGCCGCCTCCTTGCGCCCCTGCGCGTCGACGAGCCTGCGGGTGCGCGCGCCGACGGACCTGGCCGCGTCGCGCAGGTGGAAGAACCGGTAGATCTTGATGCCGCCGGCAGTCGAGAACCCGCAGCCGCCTATCACCATGAGCACCATCAGCACAGAGTGCGCCCACCCGTTGAGGCCGCCGAGCGTGCCAAGCTGCAGGCCGGCCGTCGTGCTAGCCGAGACGGGGTAAAAGGCAGAGAGCACCGGATCAAAGTCGGTCAGCGCCGAGAACAGCGCCACGCCGGCGCCGAGCACCCCAAAGTACACCAGCACCTCCTTGCCCAGCTTTGGCGAGACGAACTTTTTGCGCACGAACCCGTAGTGGAAGGTGAACGGCAGGGCGCCGAGTATCATGGCGGCCATCAGCACCAGGTGCTCCTGCCAGACCAGGTCCTGCAGTATGGTGGAGCTCGGAAGGAAGCCGCCGGTGGCCAGCGTGCTCATGGCCAGCGATATGTTGTCTATGATGTTGCGCGAGCCGAACAGGTACAGCAGCGCGGCCACGATGGCGATGTAGAGCGTGAATATGACCGTGATGGTGCCGAACAGCTCGCGCATGTGCAGCGTCCTGCCCGAGATGAACCCGCGCATGGACTTTAGCTTGCTCTCCGGGTAAAAGGCGGTCATCACCAGGTATATGAAACTCATGCCGCCGACGAGCTGCGTGAAACTGCGGTAGAACGTAAAGCTCTGCGGCAGCTGCTCCGGCTCGGGGTACAGCGATATGCCCCCCGTGGTAAAGCCGGCGGCGCTGGAAAAAAAGCTGCTCGCGAACGACTCCACGCTGGTCTCGCCCGAGATGTGGGCCACGTACAGGTACGGTATGGTCCCGAACAGCGTCAGTATGAAGAGGCTGGCGAAGACCAGGATCGAGGCCTGCCTCATGTCCAGGCTGGCCTTTTCGCCGTACGAATTCAGGAAGAACCCGGTGACCAGCAGCAGCACGGTCGTCGAGTATATGCCGGTGGCGGTCTGCGGATCGTTGAGCACTATGGTGGCCACTATGGCGGGGACCAGCAGCAGCACCCCGGCGAACTGCAGCACGAACCCCAGGTTGCCCAGCACGGCCTTGACCGGCGGGCTGAGCAGGCGCGGCGGCACCGCGTTTGCCTCGCGCACGGCGGAGGCTATGCGCGCCTGCCGTATGATGCCTATTATCCCGCTCTCCTTGGAGACCACCAAGAGCTTGCGTATGCCGTGCCTGTGCATCACCTCGAGGGCCTCGCGCAGGCTGGCCTTGTCGTGTATGGTGACGAGCTCGGAGCTCATCAAGTCCCCTATCCGGGTGTGCTCGGCGGTCACGCTCGTGTCGCCCACCTTGTCGAGTATGTCGTGGTCGGTGACTATGCCCACCGGCGTGCCCCCGTCGGTGACCACGATGTCGTCGCGCTGCGTCTGCTGGAGGCGGCTGGCCGCCTCGCTGGTGGGCGTGGCGCGGTCCATCGTGACCAGTTCTCGGTCCATGTAGCGCGAGACCGGCCTGGACAGGACGTACTGCACTGACTTTGCCTGGCCGGCGGACACGCGGGCCGAGGCCGCTCCTCTCTTTAAATAACCTTGGCGGGCCGTTTAATAATGCAGGCATCGCCCGCCCGCGCGTGGAGATAGACCAGCCCCCCGAGCCCGGCTACGACTGCGTCAGCGTCGGCCAGATAGGCGTGCTGGGGCCCGAGGCAGTCGAGGGCGTGCTGGTGCTGCGCTCCGAATCTGGCCTGGAGTTCCCCATGGCCAGCTTTTCGGCCGAGGTGGCGGCGCAGATAGCCGAATCCATGGAGGGCAGGCAGCCGGGGCAGCCCTCGGCGTACGGCATGATAGAGGAGCTGTGCGACAACAACGAGCAGTTCCTCGTAAAGGTCAAGATATACCAGAGCGGCGAGGCCATGCGGGCCAGCCTCTACTTCGCGGGCCGCCGCGAGCTGGTCCTGCGCAACCACCGCGCCTCGGACGCCATCGCCCTGGCGATGCGCTGCGGCGCCCCCATCCTGATGCGCGAGGACCTGCTGCGCGGCATCGAGCCCTAGGTGACCAGCTCGGCCAGCCTCTCCTGCCGCAGAGCCTCGGATATTTCCATGGCCAGGCGCCTGCCCACGCCGAACGTCGAGCCGTACTGGTACTTTGTGTAGGGGCTCGTCGTCGCCAGTATGGGGTTGCCCGGCACCCGGAGCGAGACGTCGTACACGACTATGTCCATGTCCGTGGTGATGATGCCCTGCAGCGAAAAGGGCCCTATTATCCCCGGCGGGTACTCTTTTCTGCAGGCCGCCGAGAACCGCTCGCCCATCGACATTATCTGCTCGAGGAACGATTCCCTGACGCTGGCCGGCGTGTGGCCGACCTCGATGTTCTGAAGCTCCACGTCAAGTTCCAGCTGCTCCCTCGCCGGCATCGCCGCGTACCCCGAGACGTTGGTCTGAAGGCGCCTCTCTATTCCCATAAAGTCGCACTGGCCGGTCAGCGGCGATGCGAAAAAGTTGAAGTTCATGTGCGCGCCTATCACGAACTCCTCCACCGTGGCAGAGGCCAGCGCGGCGCGCGAGACCAGGCCCGAGCGCACGCGCTTTTCGCACTTTTCGAGGTAGTCCTTTTCCGAAGAGGCCGTGAAGAAGGCGCGCTCCAGCCTGCGCTTCTTCTCCTGCACCTTTACTATCACGGGCCCGCGCACGGAGCGCACTATCCGGGGGTGCCGTATGCGGGCCCTGCGCAGCAGGTGGTACTGGTCGCGCGGCCCGCCCCTCTCTTCTGCCCTCAGCAGCGAGCGGTTGCCCAGCAGCGGCACGCGCAGGCGATCCTCGACCCCGCCGTAGCCCAGGTACGCGGTAAGGGCGCGGTGCGGCACCAGCAGCGTCTGCGTGCGGAGCAGCATCTTTTGGAAGCGCGCGCCGAGCATCGCCGAAAACTTGCCGAGCACCTCGACCTCGTCGGCCAGCCTAGAGTACCGCAGGTACGGGCCCTCCCTCCCGCGCTGGCAGACCACGAGCGTCTCGAGCCCCTCGTCCTTGGCCCCGTCCATGATCTCGAGGGCCGAGTGGCTCCCGAGCACGCCCACGCGCGGCGAGCCGTACGATCCGGCGATCTCTTGCATCCGTTCGCGCCGTATCACGGCGCGCGCGCCCCCCGGCGGGTATAAATCCGTGGCGGGCCCGCCCCCCGCGCGTGGCGTTCAGTTTCGAGATGGTCATGGCCGGCGCCATACTGCTCTCGGCGATGGCCGTCGGCGGCATAGCCGTGCTGCGTCGTGCCAAGAGCGGCCAGCCAACAGATAAAAGCGCCGGCGCCCCGACAGAGCCGTGAAGATCATAGTCGCCATGACCGGCAGCACGGGCGCCATCTACGGCATACGGATGCTCGAGGTTCTCAAGGACATGGGCGTCGAGACGCACTTGGTCATGAGCGAGTGGGCCTCCAAGTGCATACTGATGGAGACGCAGCACAGCATCGACACCGTAAAGTCCATGGCCACGCACGTCTACGACGTCTCCAACATGGCCGCGTCCATCTCGAGCGGCACGTTCCGCATCGACGGGATGGCCGTGGCCCCGTGCAGCATGAAGACGCTCTCTAGCATAGCGAGCGGCTACGACGAGAACCTCGTGTCGCGCGCGGCAGGCGTCGCGCTCAAGGAGGGCCGCAGGCTCGTGCTGATGGCGCGCGAGACGCCGCTGTCGGCCATACACCTGGAGAACATGCTCAAACTCGCGAGGCTGGGGGCCGTCATGCTGCCGCCGGTCACCGAGTTTTACACGAAGCCCGAGACCGTCGGCGACATCATCGACCACGGCGTCGGCAAGTGCCTGGATCAGTTCGGCCTGGACCACGGGCTGTACCGCCGGTGGGGAACATGACGGCTTGGCCCGCCTCGAGTGCTCTGTGCTGATCCGCGCCCCGCCGGAGCCGGTCTTCGAGCTTGCCACCGACTACGAGGCGTTCGCCGAGCTGATGCCCCGCCGCTTCGTAGAGGTGAGGGTAAGATCACGCCGCGGCCCGGTGGCCGTCGTCGAGGAGCGCGTCAGGATGGGCGGGCGCACGCTGCACATGCTCACGCGCCACGAGGCCTCGGGCATGACGCACTCGGCCTCTGTGCTAGGCGGCCCCGCGCGCGGCAGCGTCTTCGTCGAAAAGTATTCGGGGGCCGAGGGCGGCACGCTGATGAGCCTCGATGCGAGCGTGCGCCTGCGAGGCGCCTGGGCGCTGGCAGCCCCGTTCGCCGGCGGCCGGATACGCCGCGAGATAGAGAGCGCCGCGAGGGAGTTCGCCGAGGCCGCCGAGGCCCGGCTCTGCCGGTCTTGAACTTTTCAGATCTTTGCTCGGTCAGTCGGGCCGAGTTTGGCCGGCGCCGCCGTCGTTGTCCTTGAATTTTTTGAGCTCTTTTTCGCCCTCCAGCTTGCCCTGCTCGTACTCGCCGCGGGCCTTGCCGAATGTCTTTGCGAGCTCTGGTATCTTTTTGGCGCCAAAGATGAATATGACCGCCACGATGATGACGATTATCCACTCCTGCCCCTGGATGAACCCGGCCAAGCCCCCTAGCATGCCCCGGGTGCGGGGCGCCGGATTTTTAAGTGTTTGAAAGCGCGGCCCCGATCCGCGGCGCCCGGGTTCGCGCCCACATGATTTGCAAAGCCCGCCAGGTAAGGGATTCGAACCCCTGAGCGCTTGCGCGCAGCCGCTCTCGAGGCGGCCGCCGTACCACTTGGCTAACCTGGCGGAGGGGGCACGGCCGGCGCCCTTTATATAGCAAGCCGGAAGCTCACGCGGATCCGAACATCGATTCGAGCAGATCCATAGTCTGCGAAAAGCGCTCCTTGCTCTGCTCGAGCGCCGCCTGCGGGTATTCGGGTATGGGGTAGACGCGCTGCGCCCCGAACTCGGGCACCAGCACGCCCCCGGAGGTGACCTGCTGCTCCACGACGTGCCCCTCGGCGACGGTGCAGACTATCTCCTCGTGCGAATCGTCCTGCTCCTCGACCGTCTGCCGGTACAGCACCACGGGCCTGCCCGTCTTGGATACCGCCTCGGAGGCCGAGCGCAGCAGCTCCTCCATCCTCCCCAGCTGCCAAGAGTCGAGCGGCACCTGCCGCTTTCTTGCCCCGCGCATCTACACGTCGAGGGCGCGCGAGTGCCTGCGGGTGTGCGGGCGCTCGCCCGAGTACTTGCGCCGCATGTGGCCCGAGGGCCGCCCGTAGAGCAGCTCCAAAAACCACGATTCGTGCTCGACCTCTTCGGCCAGTATGTCCTTGGCTATGTCGTAGGTCACCGGATCCTTGCCCAGCGTCATCTTGCATATCTTGTCCCAGTTGACGATGGCGCCCTGCTCGGCCTTTAGGCACTTTTGCAGTATCGCCTTGAGATCCGTCGGCTTTGCGGGAAGCTGGAGGAACTCGCACCCGGACATCCTTATGAACTCGGTGGCGTCCTTGGGCAGCGCCCCGCCCAGCTGGTGTATCCTCTCGATGCACGATTCAAAGTGGCTCAAGTCCTCCAGGCGCGCGTCCTCGATTATGCCCTTTACGCCCTCGCCCTCCATGCCGGTGCAGTGGGTGCGCAGGTTGGTGAAGTAGTAGTAGGCCGTGAACTCGACGGCCGCGTTGGTCACCAGCTCCTTTACCAGCTTTGGCACGTCGACGCCGTTCTTTTCGAGGACCGCGACCCCGACGACCTTGGGCTTTGCCACGCGCGGCCCGCGCGGCCAGACATTATAAGTTGTGTGCAGGGTTCCCGGATCGTGCTATCGTGTCCCCCGGCCCTGACTCGCGCAGTATCACGGGCACAGTAGCCATAGGCCTCCCTGGGCTCTCTGGCCGGGGCCGCCCATGTGCCGCGCGTGGGTGACCGGGAGTCACGCCTGGGCCGTCCGGCCCGCTCTTCCCCGTCCGTCCGCGCGGTTGCTCTTGTGGGCGCCGCGCCCGCCGCCCGCGTCAAATATTAACCCTAGATCGACCTCGAAGCCGGCGGCCGGCACGCGCAGCCGGTGTGCCGAGGCCACCTCCGAGGCGATCTCGCCGACTTTTCCCACCGTCCTGTTTTTGGCCACGAGCCGCGCGGCCCTGCCCTCCTGCAGCGCCGGATCGGAAAAGGCGCGCGTGGACGCGGAGGCGCCGAGGGCCGCAAGCGCCGCCACGGCGGCCGACTTTGCCTCGCTGAAGCCGGCGCCCGCGTGCGCCGAGACGGAGGCCAGCACGAGCCGCTCGCGCACGGGCCGTCCGCGCTCAAATGCCGCGCCCGTCTCGAATATCCTCTGCGGGTACGGCCTGTGCACGTTGGCCGACAGCGTGGCCGCGAGGCCCGGCAGCAGCGAGCCCCTCAAAAAGGCGCCGCCCTCCTTGGGGTCGGCCACGCGCAGCAGCCCGCCTGACGAGCCGGGCAGATCGGGTGCGAGGCACGTGTTGAGCACCTCGGTGTACCCGAGCCCCACCATGGCCAGCGCCGCGCGCTCCAGCATGACGGTCTGCGCGTCCCGGCCGCCCGGCGCCGACCAGGCGGGCATCCGCGGCTCCAGCCTCCAGACGCCGTACCCTAGCGCGGCCTCTTCTGCCAGGTCGCGCGAATTGCGCACGTCGAAGCGGTGGCGCGGCACGACGCACGCGATTCTGGAGCCTGCCGCCGAGGCGTCCAGCCGGGCGCGGCGCAGGCACCGCGCGGCCTCGGCGGCCGATACTTCGACCCCGAGCACCGACGAGATCTCCGCCGCGTCGACGGACAGGCGCCTGCCGGCCAGCGAGGCGCCGGGCAGGCGTCCGACCTCGAAGCCCGCTCTGCCTAGCGTAAAGGCCACCACGGAGAGCGCGTCCTCGACGCGCGCCTTTTCGTGCCCGGTCACCTCCACGAACAGCGAGCGCGTGCCCTCGCGCACCGCGGTGCGCTCGGAATTGACGACCGGCGGCAGCGATATTATGCGGCCGTCCGCGTCGCGCAGCACCGGCACCGGGCCCGCGCCCAGCAGGCCCGAGTATTTGCGGCCCTGCTCGGTGCGGCGCAGCGCCTCGGCCAGGCTCATCTCTTCGGCGCCCAGCGGCGCGAACCGGGCCGAGCGGCGCGCTGCCTGCTCGTAGGTCAGCGGGAACCTCACCCGGTCCATGTCGTGGATTCCTATGGAAGAGCGGCGCCTGCCCCTGCCCATCCCCGCGTCCAGATCGTCCTGCATCGAGATAAGCTGCCGTATCATGCGCCCGTCCACGCGCGCCCCGGAAGCGCACGCGCCCACGATGACGGGCCTCGCGGCCGGCTTTTTGTTGCGCAGCCGGGCCCGGGCGGCGCGCGGGGCCGCGGCCGCCGGGCCGTCGGCCTCGCCGAGCAGCCCCTCGAGGCCGGCGGCGATCCCGTACTCTGTCGAATAGTCCGGCCGGTTGGGGCTGTACTCCACCCGCACCGAATCGCCCGACGCGGACTCTATGTCGAGGCCCAAGTAGGGCAGCGCCTCGACGATGCGGCCGCGCGCGGGCCGGCCCCGGACCTGCGCGCGCAGGCCGGACAGGCTCAGCTCCACTACCGGCAACGCAGCCACTCCAGGTCGTTTTCGTAGAACGCGCGCACGTCCGATACGCCCATCTTGAGCATCGCTATGCGCTCTATGCCCCCTCCCCAGGCCAGCACGCCGCCGTCCGAGCCGAGAGATTCGCGGCGCAGCATCCCCATGCCGAACAGTTCCACCCAGCGGCCCCCGGGGCCGCGCACCATCGCCTGCAGGGACGGCTCGGTGTACGGAAAGAACGTGGGCCAGAACGTCACCTCGCCTAGGCCCAGCTTTGCGTACAGCTCCGACTGCATCCCCACCAGGTCCCTCAGGCCCAGGCCGGGGGCGCGCACGAGCCCCTCCACCTGGTGGAACTCGGAGAGGTGCTTGCGGCTGGCCTTTTCGTTGCGGAACACGCGCCCCATCGAAAAAACCCGCACGTCGCCGTCGGACTCGTCTAGGTGCCTGACCGTCACGCACGTGGTGTGCGTGCGCATGACCATCCTGCGCGAGGGCCCCTCTTTCCACTCGTACCCCCACCCGCGCCGGTGGGCCTCCGAGACGCGCGCCACCTGGCCGGGCGAGGCCACCGAGCCGAGGCGCGCGCCGGGCCCGTCGAGGAAGAACGTGTCCTGCATCTCGCGCGCCGGGTGATCCTGCGGCGTGTACAGCGCGTCAAAGTTCCAAAAGCTGGCCTGCGCCAGATCTCCGCGTATCTCGGAAAACCCCATCGAGACGAGCGCCTCGCGCATCTCGGCCATCGTCTCCGTAAGCGGGTGCCTCCTCGCGGGAAACGCGACGGGCGCGTCGGCCTCGACGTCGATGGCCCCCTCCACGGACTTTTCCGGCACCGCGGCGGACGCGGAGAGCGAGAACGTGCGGCGGGATCTCCGGCGTTCGGCCGCGAGGCCGCGTGAGACCAGTACTTGCAGCGCCTTTGTGTCGGCGAGGCCGGCCGCCATGCCGGTCGTCCCTATCTCGTAGAGAAGCTTTTCGTAGGGCGGCGCGTCATGCCGGCCGGACGCGCGCAGCGTTTTCCCGTCGACGCTTATCCAGCCGGCCCTGCGCGCGGCCCCCATGGCGACGCCGAACTCGTCGCCCATCGACTCGCGCGCTTGCGCCATGTCGGCGGCGCCGGACAGCACCAGCTCCAGAAGCCGCCTCTCGGGCAGTTTCGCCTCGAGCGATTCGGCGCCCCTCGGCTCTAGCCGTACGAGCGACTCGGTCTTTTCTTCGGCGTTCACCAGTCTCTTTCCCAGCAGCCACTCGACGCCGCGGCGCGCCTGGTCTTTGGACACGCCCGCGCGCTCCGCCAAGTCTTCGAGCTCCGCGGGGCCCGAGCCGCGCAGCGCTCCCACTATCCTCCTCTCTATGTCGTGGAGGACTGCCAACGCGGCGGAGCACCCGAAAAGACTTTTTAAACCTTGAGCGGCCCGCGCGGAAAATGCCCGCCGATGAGAGCGGCTTTGTCGTGACGCCGTGGCACGTCGAGGGCCGGATAGACTACGACAGGCTTGTGGAAAAGTTCGGCACCGAGAGGATGACCGAGCGGATGCGCGAGAGCATACGCGAGGCTGCCGGCGAGGATCATTTCATGCTGCGGCGCGGCGTGTTCTTTTCCCACCGCGACATGGGGCAGATACTCGATTCGCACGCGCGCGGCGACGGCTTTTTCCTGTACACCGGGCGCGGCCCCTCCGGGCACACGCACATAGGGCACCTGCTCCCCTGGGTCTTCGCGAAGTGGATCCAGGACAGGTTCGGCGCGCGCATGTACTTTCAGCTCACCGACGACGAAAAGTTCTACGCAAAAGAGGGCCTCTCGCTGGAAAAGGCCTCCGAATTCGCCGCCGAGAACGCGCTCGACTTTGCCGCGCTCGGCTTCGATCCTGGCAGGACGCGCATCATAGTCAACACGCGCGACATCGCCAGGCTGTACCCGGCAGCCGCGCAGGCGGCCAAAAGGATAAACTTTTCCAACACAAAGGCCACGTTCGGGTTCTCGGGCCAGACCAACATAGGCATGGTGTTCTATACCGCCCTGCAGTCGGCCCCCTGCTTTCTGGAGGACATGCCGGTGCTCATACCGCTCGGCGTCGACCAGGATCCGCACTTTAGGCTCACGCGCGACGTGGCCCCGCGCATGGGCAGGCCCAAGCCCTCGCTGATACACAACGTGATGCTGCCGCCGCTAGGCGGCATGGGCGGCAAGATGTCCGCCTCGGATCCCAACGGCACCATATACACCACGGACGGGCCCGGGCAGGTGCGCAGGAAGGTGCTAAAGTACGCGTTCTCCGGCGGCAGGGCCGACGCGGCCGAGCACAGGCGCCTCGGGGGGGATCCCGACGTGGACGTGTCCTTTCAGTACCTTCGGATGTTCTTCGAGCCCGACGATTCGAGGCTGGAACATATACGCGAGCAGTACTCGTCGGGCAGCATGCTGACCGGCGAGCTCAAGCAGATACTGGTGGACAAGGCCAACGAGTTCCTCGCCGGGCACCAGGCCAGGCGCGAGCAGGCGCGCGGCAGCATCGGCGACTTCATGTGGGGGCCGGATGGATGATCGCGGTGTTCGCCTGCCAGGACAGGTACGAGGCGCAAAAACTCGCGGGCTTGGTGTACGGCGCCGGCCAAAAGACGTACGTAGAGCGCATACTCAACGTCGTGGGCAGCGAGGTCGTCATGGGCGCCTCGGACATGTCCGCGCACAGCGTCATGATGCTGGATCACGACGAGGCCGAATCGATCGCCGGGTTCCTGCAGTCGGTGCTCGACGGCGAGCACGCCGTGGAAGGGGCCGAGATCTCGGGCGCGCGCGTGCGGATCTCAAAGTCCTAGCCGCTAGCGCGCAGCTGCTCGAGCACCCGCATAAAGTACACGCCCGTGGTGTACGGCATCCGAGGTATGCTTTCTTCGATGGCGCCTTCGAGGTACCTGACGGCCCGGCGCGAGACGTCGAGGCGGAACTTCATTGGCAGCACCGGATCCTGCCTCGCCGAGATCAGATCCCGGAGGTGCGCGGGGGCAGAGGCGCGCGCGTCCGAGACCACCTTTTCGTACCACGGCGCTATCCAGCGCGGCTGCAGCCCCTCCTGCATGACGGCCACGTCCGAGTCCAGCCTTTCGAGCATCCGGTCTATGACGGCCACGGCCCGGATCGCCGCGTCCGTATTTAGGCGGGCGGGCCGCCGTCTGCCGAGATCTCGCCGCGCCGCACGCGCGTGCCCGATATGCGCGCGCCGTCGTGGGCGCGCGCCATCGGCACCACCACCGTCTCGACCGGCCCCAGCCCGAGCCGGGCGCGCAGACGGTTGAGCCGCTCGCCGGCCCCGGCGGTCTCCTCGCTTACCACCAGCGCATCGACGCGCGGGCTCAGCGCCGCCGGCCCGAATTCGTCGTCCAGCCGGGCTATCTCCCACGAGCCGCCCAGCCTCCCGAGCAGCGCCCCGAGCGACCTTTCCCTCTGGGGGTACGGGCGCGGCGACTTTCTGCGGCGCGCGGCGAACGCGTCGGTGGCCAGACCGACTATCAGGTGCGGGCGGGCGGCCAGCGCGGCGCGCAAGAGCTGCTCGTGGCCTCGGTGGAGCACGTCGAACGTGCCGCCGACGGCGGCCGCGCGGCGGTCCATGCGCCCCCCGCGCCCCGCCCCGAAAATAAACCTAGTTGACCCGCACCAGCGCCGTCGGGCCGGCCGGCGCCAGCGCCGAAAAAGAGTCGTCCCAGACGAACGTCTCGACGAAGTAGTTGCCCGCCCTCTCGGGCACCCACGAGACCGAGGCGGTGGCCGACCGCGAACCGTAGAACGCCCCCTCGAAGGTTCCCACGAACTCGACGTACGGGTCCGCGCCGAACCGCTTGACCTGCACCAGGTACACGAACTGCTGCACGCGGTCGCCCGGCGCCGGCGTGAACACCAGCGTGCTCGTAAAGTCGACGGCCGATCCCGCGCGCGCCCGCTCGCCGCCGGGGCCCGAGGCCGACACGTCCGATATGTTCACGAGGCGCGAGGGGGGCGTGTTCTCCCGCGCCGGTATCTTTTGCTCCACGTATTCCGAGACGAGCACGTCGGATTCTGCCACCGCCACCAGCCGGACCGCGCGCTCGTTGAACGGGCCGGAAAACTCCAGGGACAGCGCGCCGCCGGGCAGCATCCCGCCCAGCTCCACCGTCTCTACGTTCAGCAGCCGCGGGGGATCGAACACGTCGTAGAACAGGAGGTGCACGCGCGCCTCGCCGGACGGCACGCCCGAGGCGTTGCGGACGATCCCCGAGATTTCGATGTCGCCCAGGTTGCGCACGCCGTCTATGGAGACCTCCAGTTCCGGTATGCGCGAGGGCGCCGAGTCGAACGTCTCGACGTCTATCGAGACGTGCAGTATGCTAGGATCGGCCGACGCGGACCGTATGATGTACGGCGAGCGGCCCTCGGACGGCACGACGTCTAGCAGCGTGGGCCCGCGCACCACCTCCACCACGTCGCCGCCCTCGTCGTAGAACGTGGCGCGCACGACGACGCCGGACATCGCGGTGAGCTCGTTGCTGTTTTCCACCTCGCCGACCACCGCCACCCGTCCGTCGGAGCCTCGGTAAAAGTACGGCGAGTCCGACGTGGCCGCCACCGACAGGGTGGGCAGGCTGTCTATGGATTCCTGGGCGGCCGCGGCGGGCACCGCCAGGAACGCCAGCGCGAGCAGGAGCCTCAAGTCCATCAATAGTAGTACCCCGTGCCCAAATAAAGGCGTGTGTGTCTGATAAATTAGACACAGGGGTCAAAACCAGTGCGTCCGGCGGCCGGCGAAAAAGAAAAGGCTAGCGCCTCTTTTTCATCGCGGTGATCGCCAGCCAATACACAAGGCCCGGTGCCAATCCTACTATGAGTGGAATCCATACCGGCCATCCGTCTACTGCGCTTGCCATGGGTGGGGGCCCAGCCGGTGGTATTTAAATCCAACCCCGGCCCGGCTCCGATCGCCTTCCCGAGGCCACAAATAATATAATAGCACGGTCACACAAGGCACCGCATGGCCACAGTAGCAGTTACGGGCGATCCCAAGCTAGCCAGTTTCCCGGCTAGCCGAATAGCCAAGGAACGCGGGATCGACTGGCCCGTCGAGTCGGATCCCGACTAAAGCCCGCCGGCGAAGGCCAGAATCCGCGGCCGAAGTGCAGTCCGCCCCAGATTCGGAACAACCCTTTAAACCAAAACCCTCGCATACCGTCCCATGGCGGAGATCAACGTGCTGGTCGCGGCGCTGGCGGGGATCGGCTCGTTCGTGGCCCCCTGCATACTGCCCATGATACCCGCGTTCCTCGCGTACATCTCCGGCACCACCCTGCACGCGTCCGGCGGCTCGGTGGTCACGGTCAACCGCTCGCGCGTCATACTCAACGCGGCCTTTTTCGTGGCCGGGTTCTCGCTGGTCTTTTCCATACTCGGCGCCCTCATAAACGGGGTGCTGGCAGGCTCGTCCGCCGAGCTGATCACCGGCCTCAACCAGGTCGGCGGCGTCATCATAGTGGGGTTCGGCGCGTTCCTGATGCTCTCGACCCGGATAGCCCGCCTCAACATGGAGGCCCGCATCCTGCCCAAGCGCGAAAAGGCCAGCTACCCCATGTCGTTCCTGTTCGGCCTGGCCTTTGCCGCGGGCTGGACCCCGTGCGTGGGCCCGGTTCTGGGAACCATACTCACGCTGGCTGCCACCACGCCGGGCATCGCGTTCAACCTGCTGCTGGCCTACTCGCTGGGCCTCGGCGTGCCGTTCATGCTGATGGCCGTCTTTTTCTCGCGCGCCACGCGCGTGGTGCGCGCCATGACGCGCCACCTAAAGTACTATTCGCTGGCCCTGGGCGCGTTCATCGTGGCCCTCGGGGTCCTGGTGTTCTTCAACCAGCTTGCGTACATCGCGAGCTTTCCGCTGCTGGGGGACCTGCTCCTGCTAGGGTGATTCGATGAGATCCGAGGCAAAGACCGCAATATTCATGGGGATAGCCGTGGTGGCCATCGCCGGCATCGCCAGCCTGTGGCTGCAGCAGCTGGACGCGCCCGCAGAGCCGGTCGTGGCGCCGGACGGCACGCTGGACAAGAGCGGCCTTCCCACCGCGCCGGGCCTTGCCGGCATCGCGGGGTACATCAACACCTCCGAGGCCGAGCTCGCCTCGGCCATGGAGGGCAAGGTGGTCATGTACGACATTTGGACGTACAGCTGCATAAACTGCGTGCGGACGCTGCCCCACATCACCGCGTGGGACGACAAGTACGCCGACAAGGGCCTGCTCATAATAGGGGTGCACACGCCCGAGTTCGAGTTCGAAAAGGACTTCGACAACGTCTCGAGGGCGGTCCAAAAGCACGGCATCGCCTACCCCGTCGTCATGGACAACGACCGCGAGATATGGGACGCCTTCGAGAACAGGTACTGGCCGCGCAAGTACATCGCCGACCACGAGGGGTTCATACGCTACGATCACATAGGCGAGGGCGCCTACGCCGAGACCGAGCGGGTCATACAGGACCTGCTCGCCGAGCGGGCCGCGTCGATGGGCCTAGGCGTCGCCTCGGCCGAGCCGCTCGTCGACATCGGCGAGTTCGAGCACACGCGCATGCGCACGCCCGAGCTGTACCTGGGGTACCAGCTCGCCTTCGGCCGCAGCCAGCTGGGCAACGAGGAGGGCTTCCGCCCCGGCCAGACTGTCAGCTACCAGGTGCCCGGCTCGCAGGCCCGGCACATGTTCTACATGGGCGGCGACTGGCAGAACAATTCCGACCACATGAGGATGGTCTCGCCGGAGGGCCGCATAGTGCTGCCCTACGAGGCAAAGCAGGTCAACATAGTCGCCTCGGGCGCGGCCCTCGTCGAGGTCTCGCTGGACGGCGCGCCCGTGCCCGGCCGCATAGCAGGCTCCGACCTCGACGGCTCGGCCCTGCGCATAGACGGCCCCGGCCTGTACAACGTCATAGAGGGCGGGATCGCCGAGGGGCACACCATCGAGCTGAGGGCGTCGGGGGATCTCGAAATGTACACGTTCACCTTCGGGTGAGGTTAAATAGCAACTCGACGACTAGGCCCTAGGCAATGATCTCGGAGCGCTGGAACCGCGGGGGCGGCGGCATACTTGGCAGCGTGCGCCAGGAAGAGCCCCTCAAGGCCCGCGTGGACGCTGCGCAGAAAAAGCTGGACGTCCACATTTCAAAGCTCGAATCGATACACACAAAGCTGCAGCGCAAGCACGAGGCCCTCTTCGAGAGGATAGTCTCGGCCCAGCGCCGCCACGACTCGGTGTACGCAAAGGCGTACGCCGGCGAGCTGGCCCAGGTGCGCAAGATGCGCGACATGGTCCACGGCGCAAAGCTGGCCATGGAGCAGGTGCGCCTGAGGCTCAACACGGTCTCGGAGCTTGGCGACGTGGTCGTCACGCTCAGCCCCTGCATGTCGATGGTGCGCGGCCTCAGCTCGGCCATAGGCGGCATGATGCCCGAGGCGAGCTCGTCCATGCAGGACCTGCAGTCCATAGTCGGGGACCTGGTCAGCAACTCGTCGGTGGCCTCTTCGCTCGGCGCGCCGGCGGCGCCGGCCGGCGGAGAGGCGCAGTCCATACTGGCCGAGGCGCAGGCTGTCATGGAGAGCCGCGCCAAGTCGAGCATACCCGAGGTGCCCTCCGAGCTCGGCGAGCAGCGCCAGAAGAGCTGGGCGTAGGCGTGGTGACGTTTTTTAGTGCGGCGCCGCTCGGCCGCGCGTGTCCGAATTCGAGGTGACCCACCAGGCCCGCCTGATAGAGCGGGACGGGCCCCTGTGCGCGATCATAGACGCCGATCCCACGTGCAGGCAGGCGTGTTCCAGGCTTCTGGAATCGGGCTACGAGTACAACCTGAAGGGCCTGATACTGCGCAGCCCCGACGGCCACCGGATGGGGTGCAGGTACGCGCTGCGCGGCGGCTCCGAATACCTGGACTACCGCGTGGCCCCGTCCAACGAATGGATCACCCGGCTTTTGAGCTCCAAAAAGATAGCCATAGCCGACGCGTCCGGCGAGCCGGTCCTGGTCGAGGATGGCCTGTGGACCGGCGACATCGAGGAGGTGCTGCGCCGGTTCTACTCGCCCGGCTAGCCCAGCGCGGACTCGATGGCGGCGGCGAACGATTCGAACGGCTTGGCCCCGCTGATCAGGACGTAGCCCGAGGAGTCGCTGCCCACGAAGAACGCCGGCGTGCCGGTGGCCCCGTACGAGGATCCGTCGCGCTTGTCGGCCTCGATCTCCGCGTCGGTCTCGGGCGAGTCGAGGCACTCGGCGAACGCCGAGGCGTCCAGCGAGAGCAGCTGCGCGTATTCCGAGACGCGCTCGCGCATCAGCTCCGGGGCAAGGGGGCTCCACTCGCCCTGCCTGTCGAAGAGCACGTCGTGGTACGGCCAGAACTTGCCCTGCTCGTCTGCGCACTCGGCCGCCGCGTGGGCCACGCGCGCGTTGGGGTGTATGCGGTCTATCGGAAAGTCCCGGTACACCAGCTTTGCGGCGCCGGCCTCGATGTATGTGGCCTTGATGAGCGGCAGGGTCTCCTTGTAGAACCGGCTGCAGAACGGGCACTCAAAGTCTGAAAACTCCACAATGGTGACGGGCGCGTCGGGCATGCCCAGCACGGGATCGTCGTCGGCAGAGACCAGGGCGGGCCGGGGCGGGGCGGCTGGTGCGGAGGCGGGGGCCGGCCGCACCGCCGAGGCCAGCGCGGCGTCCAGCTGCGCGCGCGTGACGTAATCGTTGTCCGACGACACGACGTATCCGGCAAAGAACGCGCCGACCGCGATGCCGGCGATGGCCGTGGCCACCAGCCCCAGGTAGGCGCCGCGCGCCATGGTTATGCGGGGCTCGCCCCCGGTTTCCGCGCCGCTGGAAGTACCTCTGGCGCCCGCCTGCGCGGCGCCGTCCTCATCTTTTCCGGGAGGGGCCGCTTTGGCCGCGGGCCCGTCTGCCTGGTCCGGGCGCTCTGCGGGCGCCCCGTCGCCCTCTTCGGCTTGGGCGCTGCCGGCAGTCTCGGAAGAGATCCCCGCCTGCGGGCCGCCGTCGGGGGCGTCCCCTTCCCGGGCAGGCGGGCCCGCGCGGGCGCCGCCGGAAATCTCGTCGTTGCCGGAGGCGTCTTTTGCAGCTACGCCGCTGCCGTCCTGCTCGCCTTTCACGCCGGGCGCCCTGAGCCGCCCAAATATGTAGCAAGCGTCTTTGTTCTGCAACTCCTGCTCGTGCCTGAGCGTGGCGGTTTTTGGGCTGATCGGGTTCCCGTAGGAGTGGGAAAACGAATTGCCGAACAAAACCTCGGGTAAGCGGTCAGGTCGGGGGATAGCCTAGTCACGAAAAAGCGCCACATGTGGATCGGGCCGTGCCTAAATGCAAGCCAGACCTGACCGGTTACAACCTCGGCCGCAATAGGGTTTTTATAGTTCTGGACGAAAATTCGTCGGTTTGTCAACAATTTTTTTCTCACGCACTTATTTACTACGGGATCAGGCTACACCCATGACTAACACGTCAACGGTGCTGAAAAAGGCACTCAAGAAGGAAAAGGACGCCCGGGTCAGCCTGCGCATAGTGGCCGTCAACATGGTGGCGGTGCAAGGACAGCGAGTCGACGATGTTGCGCAGAGCCTGATGATGTCCGACGACTGGGTGCGGCAGTGGGTGGACAGGTACGAGAGCGGCGGGCTGGACGCCCTCCGCGACCGTCCGCGTGCAGGAAGGCCGCCCAAGGTAAGGAAAGACAAACTCAACAAGATCATAGACGACGCGTCCCGGAAACGGGTGCGGCCGCACGAGGTCAGCGACGCGATAAAACGGAAGACCGGCGTGGGCTACAGCAGCAGGCATGTCCTGAGGCTCATGCGCGGCCGCAACCTCTCTCCCAAGAAAATACAGTACGTCCACGTAAACCACGCCAGCCCGGCCGCCGTGAGCAAGTGGCAGAAGCGCGAAAGGCGCGTTATTGCCTACCACAGGCGCAAAGGGCGCACCGTGGGGTGGGGGGATGAGTCGCACCACCGCAGGGACGACAAGTCCAACGCCTTGTTCTGGACGGAGCAAGGCACGCCGGTAAGCGGAACCTTCACCAACGACCCCCAAAAAGTGTCGGCGCACGGGCTGTTGCTGGAAGACACAAGACACATGGTCCGGCTGTACGACAGGGCCAACTCCGACACGTTCATCGATTTTCTCAAGGAAGCGCACAGGCGGTTCGGGCCGCTCCTCATATACGAAGACCGCGCGTCGTACCACCAATCGCGCAAGGTTCAGGAGTTTTTGCGCGACAACCCGGAGATCGTCTTGCGGTATACGCCCGTCGGTTCGCCGTACGTGAATCCGGCCGAGCACATGTGGCTAGTCAAGAGCAGATCGAGCGTCTCGTACAAGTACCACGCATCGTTCGAAGACTTTTGCAAAGACTTGTCGGAGCATTACAGGACCGTGCACTACAACATAGATCCGATCAAGTGCATGAACCAGCGCCCGAAAAGATACGCCAAGTTTTGACGGCGAACTTTTGTCCAGAACTATATATACACGGCCGGCGGCATACGGCGATGGCAAGAATCCTGAAAAGAGACAAGTTCCAGAAGGGCGAGGATGTCATAGCTTGCAGATACGACAATGCAAGAGAAGCGATAAAGGGGATAAAAGAGGATCTTTTTTCTTGAAGCACGTATCTCCTCAACTTTTTAAAGAGCAGATAGAGCACATAGGTGAAAAGCAGGCTAGGATCGTATTGGATAACTTTATTCCCGTAGAGCAGACGCTCAGATACGCATTGCGCTACAACAACATTTTGAACTTTTCCATGGTTGTGAAGGTAAAAAACTCAGCCTATTCAGTAAAATACACATACCGTAGAAAAGAACAAGAATTGGTGGCGGTCAAGCTCTTGGGATAACGGGTGCGAAGTCTGCCGCCCTTGAGCTGTGCGTTACTCTAGCCGACTACGCACGATCTGCTCTGAAAGACGCTTCTGGCAGGCGCGTATTGTGTGCCGCGTCAGACGCGCGCGGCGCGCCCCTGCCGCCGCTTGCCACGATATCCGGCCCCGGGCTACCGCATCACCGACTCCAGGCCGGCGTGCGCGAGGCGCAGGTGGGAGTTGAGCGCGGCGCGCAGGTGCTGGATGCGGTCGGCCTCGACCTCCAGCGTCACGCAGGCGCCGTCGAGGCCCGCGCGTACCGAAGAGCCGCCCTGCGGGCCGCGGTCCGAAGAGACGGCCTCGAAGAGCGCGCGCGCGGCCGCCCCGCCCTCTATGCGCACCGAGGCGCTACACCTTGACGTCATACGCGGTGCCTGCCACCTTGAAGCCGCACTTTTTGCACGACCATATGGCGATGACGTCGCGCGTGAACCGGGCCGAGCCGCACTCGGGGCACGACCTGTCCGACTTTAGCGTGCGGTGCACCTTTGTGTACTGCTTGCGTATCTTTATGCCGTAGCGCGCGCCCAGCCCCTTGAGGGTCTTTTTGCGGGCCATCACGAGCTCCGCTCTATGGTCTCCCTGACCTGCCTGCCCACCCTGACGGCGGTCCGCCCGCACTCGATTACCTCCTGGGCGGTAAAGCCGCCGGCGCCGCCCTTTTGCAGGGCGCATATGTTGCCGTCCGAATCCGAGGTCATGGTAATGCGCGCGTCCATGCAGTCCCACTCGTCGGCGTTGGGATCCACCAGTATGTGGCGCCCTATCTTGGCCATGGTCACCGAGGCCGGCGTGGTCGAGACGGGCACCTTTGAGGTTTCGCCCTCGACGACGACCGGGCCGCTCTCGCCGTACTCCCACCTTGGCGAGACGGCCGTCCGTAGCGCGGCGGTGGCCGCGTACGAGCACGCGTCGAAGAGGTTCCCGTCGTAGTCTATGACGGTGTTGTCGGCAAAGACCCCCACCACCGAGACGTCCTTTTTGATGACCAGCTGCGATACGTCGACCATGTGCGATTCGCGTATGCCCCTGTCCACGACCCTGGCAAGCTCGATGACCCGCTCGTTGGGGGGGCCCGTCTCGACTGTCGGGTGCGAGAGGGGCAGCATTTCGGCGGTGCAGATGAACACGCCCCTGTCCCCGGTGTCCGGAAACGGCCTGTCCGGCTGTATCTTTACGCCGCAGAGCACGTCGGTGTCGCCAAGGTGCACGCGCGCCGATCCGTTGGCCTTCGGCACGGCGCCCGTCTCTATCTTGATGCTGCGCACCTGATCGAACGCGCGCCCGTCTATGCGCTCGCCCGCCTCGAGCAGCTCTGCCACCCTCTTTTTCTTTAGCTGATCCAGCACGTGCGTGGCGCCCATCTAGCCCGCGCCTCCCGGAAAGAACCTGTCCTGCAGCGCCTTTTTCTGCAGCTCGTACACCTGGAGGCACCCCTCCTTGGCGGTCTGGACGCACTTTTCGAACTCGTCGGGCGAGAGCACCCCGTCCAGCTGGAGCAGCGTTATCTGATCCAGGTTGGGCATGTACCCCATCGGCATGTCCGCCTGGCCCGCCTGGTCTTCCTCGTTGTTGACGTCGAGGATTATCGTGTCGGCCGCCTTGCCCGCGGCGCACGCGCAGACCAGGTCCCTCATCGGTATCCCGGCGTCCGCCAGTGCCACGGCGGCCGCGTCGAGCGCGGCACACCTGGAGCCGCCGTCGGCCTGGAGCACCTCGATGTACACGTCGACGGCGGTGCGCGGAAACTGCTCCAGCATGACGGCCGGCAGCAGCGCCTCCTTTATGACCTTGGATATCTCTATCTCGCGCCTGGACGGGGCGGGGTTCTTGCGCTCGGTGACGGAGAACGGCTCCATGTGGTAGCGGCACCGCAGGATGCCGGTGTCCGTGTCGGACATGTGCTTGGGGTGGACGTCGCGCGGGCCGTACACGCCGGCGAGTATCTTGTTGTCGCCGAACTCGATGTACGCCGAGCCGTCGGCGTTTTTCAGCACGCCGGCCTTGATCTCGACCCGCCGGGTCTGGTTGACCGTGCGCCCGTCGCAGCGGATGCCGTTCTCGTCCAGCAGCACCATCTGGGCCTCTCTTCCGCCCATCTCAGCTCGACCCTATCATCTCCCTGACCCTGTCTGCAAGGTCGGAGTTGTAAGACTGCTCGTCAATCATGCGCACGGCTTTTTCGGCCTTTAATAAGCCCTCTGGATCGTCGCCGTCGATGACGACCCTGCCGTTCTGGCCCACGGTTATGGCGGTGCCGGTGCCCTCTTCGATGGCCTGTATCATGGAGCCCTTTTTGCCTATGAGCCTCGATATCTTGCCCGGCGAGATGGAGACCATGTGCCCCCCGTCGATCTTGCCCAAGTCCCGGTCGCCTATGGTCATGAGCGGATCGCGCGTCCTGTCGAAGTTTGCCACCCTGGCTGCGACCATGTCGCCCTTTGCCAGCCTCGATGTCAGGTCGTCGGCGTGCGACGAAAAGTCGCGCCCGAACACGTCCTGGGCGGGCAGGAACCCCACGTAGGCCGCGTTGATGTCCAGCTCCCACGCGAGCGACGTGTGCGATACCACCTTGCCTATCACCATGTCGTCTATGCGCGGCTGGTACTTGCCCGAAAACGGCACCACCCGGACCTCGTTTTCGAATATCTCGGACATGCCCGCGACGGTCGATATTATGCGGTCGCCGTCGAGCACCACGTTCTCGACTGGCCGCAGCGGGCCGGTCGTGACCAGTTCGCCCGGTATCACGTACTTTCTGCGCGAGCCCATCAGCGCACCATCTCCGCGGTCGCGGTGCCCTTTGTGACCGAGCCGAGCTTGTCTATCACGGTCGGCCTCGCGGCCGCCGGTATTTCTAGTATTGCCTTGAGGGAGCCGTTGGCCTGCCACTGCTCGCCCTTTAGCGTGCCGAACGCCTTGAGGACCGAATACGACTGGGCCGCGAACTGGGCCGGCACCGTTATCTCCAGGGACATGTTTTCGGACTTTAGCGGTATCACGGAGCGCAGCGCGTCGACGATGTCCCCCGCCTGGTCCTGGGCGCCGCGCTGCGGATCCACCGAGACGCGCGCGTCCTTCATGGCCTGCTCTATGCGCAGCGGCGGGTGGGGCAGGTGCGAGCGGGGGTCCACGTACGTCTTTGCGATGAACGCGACTATCTGCTTGCGCTTCTCCTCGGTCATCTTGCGGCGCTGGTCGGTTGTCAGGTTGAGCGTGCCCTTTTTCATGATGGCCTCGGCCACCCGGGCCGGATCGTCGGTGCCGAACGCCTTTAGCAGCTTTTCCGACGAGGCGCGGGTGCCCCTTCCCGCGTCGGTGTATATCTCGTCGGCGATGAGAACCGACGAGAGGTCCTGCCTCCTGCCCGTCTTGTATTCTAGGGCCGGATCGGGCTTTACGAGTATCTCGAACTTTTCGCCCTCGTGCGAATGGCGCGCGATCGTCGATTCTGCCATGCCCGCCCGCGCACCCGTCGGTATTTATCTATAGCCGGGCCGCCTATGTACGCGCTCAGCCCCCGCCACGAATCCAGTTTTGCTAGGCACGGGCCCACGCACGAGATCCAATCGCCGGGCACGGCCGGCTCTAGTCCCGAAACCATTTCGCATGCTGGCCGGCGGGTGCGGCTGGCCGCCGGCTTGCATTAGGGGCAAGCCGCGCATGCAGGCCGTGAAGCGCCTCAAGGAATCGCGGGCGGGGCGGATAGTCCGGGAAAAGCGCAAGGGCGACCGGATCAACGCCGAAATCGCATCCGCCACGAAGGTGCCCGTCCCGCGGGCGCAAAAGATAGCCAGGCGGTACCGGGGAGTCCGGCCCGCGGACATCGTCCATTCGCGGCCCATGGGCAGGCCGGCATCGACGCTACCGGGCCAGGAGGGAGCGCTAAACCGTCCTGTCCGCCAAGGGCCGGCTCAGGCACGTGGCGCGCAAGATCGAGAGGCGCGCGGGAATACATGTCCCGCACAACGCCGTACGCAAGGTGTTGCGGGACGAGGAACTGGCCCAGAGGAATCCGAAAAAGCGGAGGCGCGAGTGGGTCATGCACGAGCGCAGGCACTCAAACTCGATGTGGCGTGCGGGCTATGCGCAGCTTACGGATGGAAGACGGTTCCCCGCTTACATGGACGGTGCTTCGCGTTACATCACGGGATATGGGATATTTTCCAACGCCGCCGGGGTGCGCGAGGCGGCTGCCAAGCGCGGCAAGCCGTCGGCCGTACCGGCGGATCGCGGGGCGCGGTTTTGCGCCGAGTGAGGGCAAGAAGCGCGGCGCGGCCGAGGCGCGCCCCTAGCGCAGAATGAACGCGGGCGGCCGTTCGGGCCCGTTTGCGCGTACGGCGGCCGCCTCTTTAATGCACCCAGCGGGCCCGCAAAACCCGCCTACGTCGAGACGGGCCGCTGGGCGTGGTCGCGCACCGTGTACCGCCTTCCGCGCCACGAGACCGAATCGCGGCCCCGGGCGCGCAGCACCCCGGCGGCGAATCCGGCGACCACCACCAGGGCGCCGAGCGGCGCCAGCGCGGCGTGGCGCAGGCCCGACCTCAGGTGCGCGGCCTCCATGAACGTCCCCGCCCAGACCAGCGCCGAGGCCGACGCGGAGGCTGCCAGCAGCGCGGCGCCCGGCGCCCCCGGCGCCGAGGCCGCGTAGGGCAGCGCCGCGAACGGCGCGAACAACAGCGCGCAGACGGCCGCCAGTATCGCCGAGGCCAGTTTCGGATCCTGCACGTACAGCGGCACCATGAGCCGCTTCATGCCCTCCCACAGCGTCCCCCCGTCGCGCGCCCAGACGGCGTCGACTAGGTGCTCCGCGCGCGCCATCCGCATGCGGTGGCCGGCGGACTTTACCTTGGCGCCCAGCGCGCCGTCCTCGACTATCTCGTGGCGCACGCCCTCGTGGGTGCCGACCGACTCGTACGTCTCTTTTTTTATGATGAAAAAGCTGCCGAAAAAGTACCCGACCTTGGAGGACGGATCGTTGACCCGCAGCGCCGAGAACCGCGTGTCCAGGAACACGGATATGACCGGCAGCGTCACGCGCGTCCAGAACTCCGGCGCCCGGATGCGCGGTATCCCGGTCAGCGCGTCCAGATCCTGCGAGAGCAGCTCCGAGACTGCCGACGAGATCGACTCGGGGGCGTGGCGCGTGTCCGAATCGGTAAAGAGCAGCAGGCTGCCGCTCGCGCGCGCGTACCCCTGCGAGCAGGCCCAGTTCTTGCCCATCCAGCCGTCCGGCTTGGGCCCGGCGCTCACGTGGACTACGCGCCCGGATTCGGCCGCGTGCCTCGCCATGATGCGGCCGGTGCCGTCCTGCGAGGAATCGTCTATGCACACTATCTCGTAGTCCGGATAGTCCTGCTCGCGCAGCGAGCCGAGGCACGCGTCGATGTAGCCCTCCTCGTTGCGCGCCGGCACTATAACTGAGACGCGCGGCGCCGGGCCGGCGTCCCCCCCGCGCATGACCGGCGAGCACCGGAACGTCCTGGCCATCGAGCAGAGCAGGAAGACCCAGACCCCGCAGACGGCGGCCAGCAGCGCGGCCCCCAGGTAGTGGAGCGCCTCTATCACGCCCCGGCCTCCTCCCTTATCGCCTCGAGCGCCTGCTCGGTTCCTTTCTGGATGTGGCCGGCTATCAGGCCCCCGAACGCCGACATGGCGCCTGTCAGCCTCACGTCCCACTCGGCGCGCAGCACCGAGCCACGCCCGCGCTCCTCGACCTCGAGCAGCTTGGTGCCCTCGATCACCCCCGCCGTGAATATCGAGCGCACGCGCGAGGGCGGCTCCAGGTACACCTCCTGCATGCACTTTTGGCCGCGGAACGCGATGGTCACCTCCCTGACCCTCCTGTTGCCGTCGGCCGATACGTTGCGCACGCTCTTCGTTCCCTTCCAGAACCGCGGCTCGGCGTCCAAGTCCGATATTATCCGCCAGACGCGCAAGCTCGGGGCCGGAACCTCGACGGACGCTCGGATGCGTGCCACGCCGGTCGCCCGGCGCGGCCAAATATATTTCGGCGCACCAAAGCAATTTAACGGCCGGGCCCGGCGGCCGGCGTGGCCGTCCCCTACGAGAGGTTCAAAGAGCTGGACTTGCGGGTAGGAAAGGTGGTCTCCGCGGAACCCATACCGGGGCGCACGCGCATCATGAAGGGAACCGTCGACATCGGCTCCGAGACCAGGCAGGTGGTCATCGGCGGAGCGGAGCACTTTGAGCCCGCCCAGATGGTCGGAAGGACGGTCATAGTGCTGGCCAACCTCGAGCCGCGCACCGTGGCCGGCGTAAAGTCCGAGGCCATGCTGCTCGCCGCCGACGCGGGCGGCAGGCCGTTCTGGCTGAGCGCGCCGGGCGGGCCCCCGCCGGGCTCGCGCGTGTGCTAGCCGTATATCATCAGATCCTTTTCCTCCAGCAGGGCGTGGAGGTTGTTGACGGACCTGTACACGTCCGGCTCCCTCTTTGCGCCGGTGCAGACCAGCTTGCCCGACGAGAACAGCAGTATCACCGTCTTTGGATCCACCATCCTGTGTATGAGGCCCGGGAACTGCTCGGGCTCGTACATGCTGCGCGGCAGCGTGCGGGCCGCCTGCTCGAGGTGTATCTTGCCGCCCAGGTTTATCGAGGCCACGATGTTCTGTATCTCGACGACGGCGTCCTTTTTGATCTTTATGCCGTCCTTGCGCAGCCGCTGCACGACCGTCTTTACGGCCTTGCGGGCCATCTCCTCGGACTTTGAGCCGGTGCAGACCATCTTGCCCGACGTGAATATGAGCGTGGCCGTCTTTGGGTTCTTTAGGCGGAAGACCAGCCCGGGGAACTGGTCGGGGTGGTATTCGACGTCCGGGAAGAGCCGGGTTATCTCGTTGAGATCCATCTTTTGGTCGACCGAGGCGGAGGCCACCACGTTCTCGACGCTCACGATGGGCTTCGTCTGGGGCATAGGCGACGGCGCGTATAAACAGTCTATATAAAAGCACTTTGGGCCCCCGGGGTTGTTCGGCAATTCCGCGCCTCTGCGGATACGGGTCGGTCGAGTCCCTCGTTTTCCGCTGCCTCCCTAGCCGCATCCCTCCCCGGCCCGCTCCCCGGACCCCGCCGGCGCCGTCCCGCGCAAGCAACCCCGCTCCTGCGCCATGTCGATCATCGCGTTGTAGATTGCGGCCTTTGCCATGGCCTCGTTGACCACGTTCTGCCAGTTTCTGGACATGAGACTCCGAATATCCTCTTGAACGTGGAAAACGGCCCCTCGACGGACTGGCGCTGGTTGTAGCCGCCCTCCCGCATCCACGCGCCTTGGCAGTCTTTTGCCCGTCTGTCATTCTGGCGAACTTTTGCTGCGCGTCGCGGTCGATCTTGTCGAATCCCCCCAGCTGCCGGAATCCGGCCTCCTTGCGGTCCGTGGATCCGTCGGCGTTGCCCCAAAGTTGCGCCGCGCGGGAACCGGCCCCTCGACGCCGTGCTCTTTGAACAGCCGGTACGACTCTGGAATCGTAGGCCGCGCCAAGGCAGACCTTCGCTTTGGGCTCCGGCTCGGCCGGCCCGTTCGCGGAAGGCGCGGCCGGCTTTGCGCTAGACACGGCCCGGCGGAGCAGTTCCTTGAGTTTGGGCATGTCGCCCTTGTCCGTGGTTGTCTTTGGCGCAGATCCTCTTCGTTTTTGCGTCCACGACGACGTGTAGTTTGACGAAGCCCTTCCTGCCGCCCCACTTTTGATCCATCCAGTTGCCGCGGTTGGTCGGTTTCAGGCCGGTCGAATCGCCAGCGAAAAACTCCACCAGGATCTTGCGGCCGTTGCCCACGTACAGCGTGCCGCCCTCGCCGTCCTTTTCCGCCGTGGCGTTGATCCGCTCGAAGATGACGAGCGCGCCGGGACGTTCTTGCCGACGATCGTCTCGAATACGCCCTCGAGCTGCCTGTACGGCACGCGCGCCGCGGCCCTGTAGATCCTGGCCGCCACGAACGCCTCCGAGTAGAACGGGCGCCCGACCCTGCCCTCGATCTCCGTCGTACAGCATGTCTTCGATGTCCAGCACGTGGAACTTGCCGCGCTCCATGTACTTGCGCCGTCTCTTTGCCGCCCCCGCCGGCCGCCTCCTTGCCGCGCGCTTTATGGCCCGGCTTCGACTCTGCCGGCGGCTTGGCCCGCCGTCTTTCATTAGTCGACGGCGCGCCACTGTCTGCCCGTTTAACGCCCGCAGGCCAAAACAAGGCCAAGAGGCGGGTGTTTTTGACACGGGCAGAGCGGCCAGATCGGCGGGCGGCGCAGGCGCGGATCCGGAGAATCGCCGAATCCCCGGAACGGCCCCTCCCGCGAATGGTTTAAGTTGAAACCCGCGCCCCCGCGGCCCGTGGAACCGGGCACATGGATGGACGCGCTCGGATCCGACGACGGGCTGCTGATGCTCGTCTGGATACTCCCCGTGATACTGTTTGTCTTTTACGGCCAGAGGATACAGCTGCAGATCACATCCGGCGAGATACGGAAGAGCATTAAGGAACTGGACGTGCTCAGGGCCGGCGCGCGCTCCGAACTGCTAGAGTACGTGCGCGAGCGCGCCGGCGGCGGGCGGGAGGCCGCGCTGGACAGGCACATAAGCGGGTTCGCGATACAGCCGGTCGGCATAGACCCGGCGGGGCTGGTCGGCAAGATGCGCCGCGTGCTGCGCTCGCGCGAGGACGCGGCCCGCCTCAGCGTCGCCTCGACCGGCATGCGGGGTGCAGAGGCCGAGCGCGCCCAGACGATGCTCGAGGCCGCCTCGGCCCTGAGGGCCGCGTACATGGCCGTCAACCACATGTTTTTGACGGCCAAAAAGCACCGCAACTACCCGCTGATACTGCCCCTGCAGATGGCGCTGCCCTCCGTGATGGAGGAGGCGCGGGCCCTGAGGGACGGCGTCGGCGCGTTCAGGAGGGGCCAGCCGGTCGGCGACGGGATAGGCCCGCTGGTGCTGGCGCGGATGATGCGCGGCCTGGAAAAGACCGAGCCGGCGCCGCAGACCGCGATGGCCCGGACCGAGATGGGCGGGCGCCGCGTGATACTGCTGAAGGCGCTCGGCCCGGGCCCGACGGTCGGCAGGCTCGACGAGGCCGTCGAGGCCACGCTCGAAGGCGGCGTCGGCGCGGTCGTCACGGTGGACGCGGCCCTGCGCTACGAGGGCCAGGAGTCGGGCATAGTGGAGGAGGGGTTCGGCGTGGCCATGGGCGGCTCGGGCGCCGAGAGGTTCTCCATCGAAGAGGCCGCCGCAAAGGCGGGCGTGCCGGTCCTGGCCGTGGTCGTCAGGCAGTCGGTGCGCGAGGCGGTCACCCTGATGACGCGCCAGATAGCCGAGAGCGCCGAAGAGGCGGGCGAGCGCGTGCGGCAGGCGGTCCTGAGGAGCGCCGAGCCGGGCAAGACGGTACTGGTCGTCGGGGTGGGCAACACGTCGGGGGTGGCCCAGTGAGGGAGGTCACGCTGGAATACACGCTGACGCGGTGCGCCTCGTGCGGCGCCTCGGCCCGCAGGTACTACCGGCAGGGCGACCAGATCTTTTCCGAGGCCGAAGGGTGCCCCTGCGGGAAAAAGACCACCGTCGAGCTCGTGTACGCAGAGACGCACAGGCTATGAGGTGGTTATCAGGGGCCCGTCCTCCCCGGGTATGAACGTGTGCTCGGCCTGCGCCACCCGGCGGCCCTTGCCCTCCACCAGGACGGGGTAGGCGCGCACCGCCTTTTTCTTGACGAGCAGGGCCAGCAGGTCCTCGGATTCGGCCTCGTCGTACTTGTCCAGCAACCACCTGCGCGCGAAGGGGAGCATGTTGTACCTCCCCCATATGTCCTCCAAGAGCTCGTCGGCGCGCTCGTTCTTTGTCCTCTTGCGCGACGACGCCGAGAATATGTTGCGCGCCCTGCCCTCCTTTACGAACCCGAGGCCGTCCCTGCACGTCACGAACGGCTCGCAGGCGTACGCCGAGCCCGAGGAGAGCTTGAACGAGCCGATCGACCAGATGTTCGGTATGGAGCGGCCCGCGTGTATGGTGTGCCTGTCGAGCGAGTGCCCGCTCAGGTTGACTATGGGCATGTAGCCCCTCTTTTTGAGCGACTGCTCGACGGCGCGGCCCAGCTCGCTGGCCTTGGCCCCGTCGCGCGCCACGGCCATGGCGGCCCCGAGGGCCTCTTCGGCCGCGCGCGCCATCGCGTCGCATGCCGAATCGTAGCTCACCGTCACGGCCGTGTCGGCTATCCACCCGTCTATCTGGGCCCCCAGGTCTATCTTGAGAAGGTCGCCCGCGCGTATCTCGGTGCGGTCGCCCGGCTCGGCCGTGTAGTGGGCGGCGGTCTCGTTGATGCTCGCGTTGACGGGGAACGCGCAGGCCGCCCCGGCCGCGCGTATCTTTGATTCGATCTCTTCGCACATCTCGAGGACGGTCCTGCCCACCCAGTCGGTCTTGCGGGCCTCCTCGCGCACGGCGGCGGCTATCCTGCCGGCCCTTACGTACGCGTCCCTGTCCAACGCGGGCGCGGCCGGGGCGTCTAATTTAAGCATGGATGCTTTAAAGGAGGGCGCGGCCGGGCCCGCGCGGGGATTGTGGTCTAGCTTGGCATGATCCTAGTTTTGGGTACTAGGGGCCGCAGGTTCGAATCCTGCCAATCCCATCCGGCCCGCGCCGGGGCCGCCCGCCGAATGCCTTTTACGGCCCGGGCGGCAAAAGGCGGCATGGGCCTGGAGAGGCGGGACTATCTGCTCATAGCCGCCGCGGGGTTTTTCGCGGTCGGCCTCGCGCCGTACATCGGGCTCGTCCAGGGGGCGCTGGTGGGGGCGGCCGTCTTTTTCGGCACGCGCGCGCTGGCAAAGTACCAAAAGGCGCGAATGCTGCGCGCCGCCGGCGCCTGCGGCAGGTGCGGCTCGCCGCTCGGGGCGGGCCGGTGCCCGCGCTGCGGGCCCGCCCAAGAATAAATACGGGCCGGGCGGCCGGCTTCCCCGTGAGCCAGCTTGTCCGGATGCCCGAGCCGATCGTCCGCGTGCTGGAGGGGAAAGAGGCCTCTCGCGGCGACCTGCTCGAAGCTGCGCGCGCAGGCCCGGCCCTGCTGCAAGCAGCCGCCCGCCTGCGCGGCGCAAAAAAGGGCAAGACCGTGACGTTCTCCAAAAAGGCGTTTTTGAGCCTGGTGTCCCTCTGCAGGGATACGTGCTCGTACTGCGCCTACAAGTCCGAGCCGGGCCAGCAAAAGCTCTCCATGATGTCGCGCGCGCAGGTAGATGCCCTGATGGCAGAGGCGGCCCGCTTCGGCTGCGTCGAGGCGCTCGTCGTGGCAGGCGAGCGGCCCGAGCAGGCGTATCCGGAGGCGCGCGCGTGGCTGGCCGAGAACGGCTTTTCGAGCACCGCAGAGTACGCCGTGCACTGCTCCGAGAGGGCCGAGGCTGCCGGCCTGTTCCCGCACACCAACATCGGCAACATGACCAGAAAGGAGATGTCCGATCTGCGCAAGACCAACCCGAGCATGGGCTTGATGCTGGAAAGCTCCAGCCTGCGCCTCTCCGGCGCCGGCATGCCCCACCAAGGGGCCCCCAGCAAGGATCCGCGCGCGCGCATCGCCGCGCTGGAAAACGCCGGCGCCCTCAGGATACCGATGACCACCGGCGTATTGGTCGGCATCGGCGAGACCGTGCCGGAACTGGTGGATTCGCTCCTCGAGATACGCAGGCTGCACGCCAGGTGGGGCCACATACAGGAGGTGATCGTGCAGAACTTCGTCCCAAAGCCGGACACGGCCATGGCCGGCCCGCCGCCGCCGGGCGGCTACTTTGAGTCGGCCATAGCGCTGGCCAGGCTGGCCATGCCGGGGATGAACGTGCAGGCCCCGCCCAACCTCTCGCCGGGCTCTTGCCGGACCCTGCTGGACGCGGGCGTAAACGACCTCGGCGGCATATCGCCGCTGACCCCCGACTACGTCAACCCAGAGTGCCCGTGGCCGGCCATAGGGTCGGTGGAGCGCGAGTGCGCGGAGGCGGGTTTTGATCTGGAGTGCAGGTTCCCGGCGTACTCCGAATTCTGGGGCATGGTCGAGCCGCGCGTGCGCGAGCGCATGCGGGAGGCGTCCGACGGGCGCGGGCTGGTCGCGGGGGAGCGCTGGAGGTGAGCCACGAGAGCGCGCTGCGCGGCGCCGACCCGCTCGTCGCCGAATCCCTGGGGCGCGCGCTCGACGGAAGGGCCGTCTCGGAGAGGGGCGGCGGGGCGCTGCTCTCGGCCGGCGGCGCCGACGCGCACCTGGTCGGGGCCGTGGCAGACGAGCTGCGCCGCAGGAGGTGCGGCGACGAGGTCACATACGTGGTGAACCGCAACATCAACTTTACCAACGTCTGCGTAAAGCAGTGCGGGTTCTGCGCGTTCAGCCGCGACTTCCGCGAGGAGGAGGGGTACGTGCTGCCCGTCGAGGAGATAGCCTCGAGGGCCGCCGAGGCGCAGAAAATGGGCGCCACCGAGGTCTGCGTGCAGGCGGGCCTGCTGCCGGACATGGAGCCGGACCTGTACGAGAGGATCTGCGCCGCGATCAAGGGGGCCGCGCCAGGAATCCACATACACGGGTTCTCGCCCGAGGAGGTGCTCTACGGCGCGCAGCGCGCCGGCGTCGGCGTCGAAGAGTTCGTCTCGCGCCTCAAGGAGGCCGGCGTGGACACCATGCCGGGGACGTCGGCCGAGATACTCGACCAGGGCGTGCGGGACAGGATATCGCCGGGGCGCATTAGCGCGCGCGACTGGAAGGCCGTGATCGGGGCAGCTCACCGCGCGGGCCTAAAGACCACATCTACGATGATGTACGGCCACGTGGAAACCGGGGCGCAAAAGATGGCGCACATCTGCGCCATACGCAGGATGCAGGAGGAGACGGGCGGCTTTACCGAGTTCGTGCCGCTCGGATTCGTCCACAGCGAGGCGCCCATGCGCGGGATGCCCGGCGCGCGGCCGGGCCCGTCCGCGCGCGAGACCCTGCTGACGCACGCGGTGTCCAGGATAATGCTCGACGGCTGCATAGACAACATACAGGCCTCGTGGGTCAAGGAGGGGCCGGCCATGACGCAGGTGCTGCTGTGCTGGGGCGCCAACGATCTAGGCGGCACGCTGATCAACGAGAGCATATCGACTTCCGCGGGCTCGGGGCACGGGCAGATGATGAGGCCCTCGGACATGGAGCGCATGGCCGAGGCGGCCGGCAGGCGCGCGGTGCAGCGCGACACGCTGTACGGCAGGACCGGCGGCGGCCGGGCGGCCCTCGAGGGCGCCGAGCCGGGCGCGTTCGGATCTTATTTCGAGCTGATAAAGATCAAAAAGTACAGGTACCGCTCAGAGCAGCGAAAAGGCGAGGTACGCGCCGTACCCCGAGGCCAGCAGGGCGCCGACCGCGCGCGGCACGCGGCCGCTGCGCAGCACTAGCAGCAGGGCCAGGGCAAAGGCCACCATGACCGCGTAGTCCTGGTGCACAGATTCGGAGACGGCGACGCCCGAGACGGCCGCGGCCGCGCCGACTATGAGCAGTATGTTGTAGATGTTGCTCCCCACGATGTTGCCTATGCCGATGCCCTGCTCGCCCCTCCTGATTGCGACGAGCGAGGTTATCAGCTCGGGCAGCGAGGTCCCTATCGCGATGACGGTCAGGCCTATGACCCTCTCGGAGAGGCCGAACTCGCGCGCGAGGGCCGCCGCGTTGTCTACTGTCAGCTCGGAGCCAAAGTACAGCAGCGCGACGCCGGCGGCCAGCAGGGCCAGCGGCCTGTACCCGAGCCGCGAACCGGCCCCGTCGCGCCCCCCGCGCGCCGAGACGCACGCAAAGGCCGTGAACGCTACCAGCAGTACCAGGAACAGCGCCCCCTCGTACGCCGAGATGGAGCCGTCCAGCGAGACCAGTATCAGGAGGACGGAGGCGCCGACCATGACCGCCAGCTCGCGGCGCACCGCGGAGGGCCGCACGGCCAGCGCGGCCACCGCGGCCGAGACCCCCACGACCATGCCGACGTTGGCGATGTTGCTGCCCACCACGTTGCCCAGCACTATCTGCGGGTGGCCGGCCGCCGCGGCCAGCCCGACTGCAAGCTCGGGCGTCGACGTGCCGTAGGCCACCACGGTCATGCCCACGATTATGTCGCGTATGCCGAAGCGGCGCGCGATGCTGACGCTGCCCGAGACCAGCCACTTGCCGCCCAAGCAAAGCATGGCGATGCCGGCGGCGGTCAGCGCGGCGTTGACGGCGGTTTCCACGGGAACGGGGCCGGCGCGCGTTGTTTAAAGGCTCGCGCCCCGGGCCGCACGGTTTTTACCGCGCGCGGCGCGGGCGCCGGCCGTGGAAACTGCAAGCTGGACGGTCGGAAAGCTTGTGGATCAGATTGCAAGCAAAGAGATCCTGATGCCGGAGGCGCGGGGCGGGCGCGTCTGGACGCCGGAAAAGGCGCGGGCGCTGATCGACTCGGTGTACAGGGGCTATCCGTCCGGATCCGTGCTCCTGTGGGAGGCAGATCCGCAGACGCGCGACGCCGGCGGGCGCGGAAACGGCGGAGCGTACCTTTTGCTTGACGGCCAGCAGCGCCTCGCGTCGCTGTATGCGGTGATAACCGGGGCCCCGGCAAGGACGCGCAGGAACAACGCCGCGCGGGAGTCAAAGATCGAGGTGTTCTTCAACATGGATCACGCGGATCGCACGGGCGATCCGGACGCCGGGGAGCAGGACAGCGGGCGCGAGGCGTTCAGGCTAAAGAGCCCCGCCGTCGCCGGCAGTTCGCGCTGGATAGACGTCACGCGGCTGTTCAGGGAAGGCCAATCGGCCGTTCTGTCGGAAAAGACGGGGCCGGACGATCCCAACTACCAAAAGTACCTGGATCGCCTCAACGCGCTGCGCGGCAGGCTCGCCACGTACTTTTACCCCGTCCAGATACTGGACCGGAGCGTCCCGTACGCCGGGGCGGCCGACGTTTTCGTGCGCGTCAATTCGCAGGGGGCGAAGATGCGCAGGTCGGATCTCGCGCTGGCGCAGATCACCAGCAGGTGGAGTGGATCCGCGGAACTGTTCGCAGGCCTGTCCGAAGAATGCGGGGAAAAGGGGTACGATCTGGACGGGGAGTTTCTGGTCAGGTGCCTCATGTCGGTGGCCACCGGCAAGAGCGGTTTGAACGACGTCGGCGGCACGCCCATAAACCGGATTCAGAGATCTTGGGAAAAGACCCGTGCGAGCCTGCTTTTCGTGATCGGGTTTCTCAAAAACTCGGGCGTGGAGAATGCGAACATTCCGCCGGCCAAATTCCCCATAATGCCCATGGTGTGCATCGCTGCGAGGTACGGCTGCAGATTTCCGGCGTCGGTGGAAGGGGCTATCACGGAGTGGCTCCGCGCCGCCCTCGCGCGGGGCCGTTATTCGGGCGGATCGGCAGAGGCCGCATTGGACGAGGATCTCCGCATGGCGAGGAACTGCGATCGCCCCGTGGAGCGGATGGCGGAGATCTGCGCGCGGTCCGGCAGGCCGGGTGTCGCGGGCGAGGATCTTGCCTGAAGCGCGAGTGCCGCCGGAGCGGCCGCAGCTGGCTTGCCGGACGGGGCGGCTGTCTCGTGCCGCCGCGAGATCAAGGATGCCGGTGAAAAAGACGGCGTCCTTGGCGCTGCTCTTGGCGTCGGCCCTGCTCGTCGCGGCAGGACAAGTACGGCGAGGCCGTCAAGCGGTTCGAGCGCACGGGGTGCCCGGCCGCGGCCGACATGGAGAGTGCGGGCCTGGCAGACGGGCTGGAAGGCACTCTTCATTCGTTGCAGGTCTTTTCCGCCTCCCATTACCTGTTCCTGCCGGGCCTTTTGATCCAGGGCATGGGTTTTCTGGCGCAGGCCTGAGCGCGGAAACTGCGCCCTCGGGTGCCGGGCCCGGCCCCGCGCGCTTGGCCCTACGCTAGCAACAATGAAATACCGAAACCGGCCCTCCCCGGGCGTTGGCCACCGCGCTCATCATACCCGTGCTGCTGGTGGCGGTATTGGGCATAGTCGGGTACCTCGTGTACAGGTACGCCGTGTACGACGCCATATGCAAGAGCTCCGTGCGCAGGACGCTCAAGAGGTACGACATACGCAAGACGCCCTCGCAGATAATACGCGAGTTCCACGAGAAAAAGGGCGAGCAGATAAGCGACGCCGAGGTCGGCAGGCTCGAAAAGCTGTACAGGCAGACGGATCCCGACCAGTTCCTCGCCATGTACGATTCCACCAGGGAAAGGACCAGCGGTTCCTGAGTTTTCCGCGGCGCTACTGCTCGTCGGTCGGTATCTGTATGAACGGCGTGCCGCCCTCGCCGACCACCAGCGGCAGCTTGCCGTCCCAGGCCTGAGTCTTTAGCCATTCTAGGTAGCTTGGGTTCTGCGCCAGCGCGGTGTTTATGATGGTGATGGCCTCGGCCTCGCCCTCGGCCTTTGCTATGTTGGCCGCGGCCACGCCCTTTGCCTGCTGCTCGTTCTGGCGCGCCTCGACCTCGATGCGGCGCAGGTCGTTCTCGGCCTTTAGCGCCTTTTGCTCTGCCTCCACCTTGGCCTCTATGGCGGCCGCGAAGAGGGGCGAGAACTGGAAGTCGGTGATGGAGATGACCTCCGTTATTATGTTAAAGTCGGTCAGCCTCTCGGTGATCTCGCGCTCGATGTCCGACTTTACGGCCGGCCTCTTTGTTATCAGCTCTTCGGCGTTGTAGTTTGCCGTGACCTGCTTTACGACCTCTTCTACGGCCGGCTGTATTATGCGGTTCTCGTAGTCCAGCCCGACGGTCTTGTAGAGCTGGTGCACCGAATCGGGCGACGGGCGGTAGTTGACCGTGACCGTCGTCGAGACGGTCTGCAGGTCCTTGGAGGCAGAAGACGTGGACTTTACGTACTTTAGCGTGCGCACCTCGATGTTGATCACAGAGTCGGCGAACGGCGCCACGAAGTGGAGGCCCTCGTCGAGCGGCGGCACCGTGGTGTCCACGGCGTTCCAGTGGAGCAGCACGCCGCGGTGGCCCGCGTCGACTATCTGGACCGAGGCGTACGCGACCACCCCCACCACTATGAGCACGATTATGGCCAGGCCTACGCCCTTCGCCGCGCCCGGGTTGACGCCCACCTTGGGCGACTGGTACTTCGACACGGCCCCCGGTGCCGGGGGCCGTGTTTTATACCATTCGGGTCACAGGCGGAGCGCCCCGATGCCGGCCAGGTGCCCGATGCCGGCCAGGAATTCCGCGTCGGTCAGCAGGCCGCGCGCCCACAGGCCCGCGACCTGCTTTACCCAGTCCGGCACCGACGAGCCGGGCGGGCCGCGCTCCAAGAGGCCCTCCCCCGCCAGGTGCCTCAGCGCGCCGAGGAACTCTTCGTCGCCTGCCTGGCCCGAGGCCCACTCCGCCGCCGCCGACCTGACCCAGCCGGGCACCCCGCTGTGCAGCGAGAGGGCCTCCCCGTGGGCCTGCAGGGCCTCGCGCAGGGCCCCGCGCGGCGAGCTCACCTCGCCCCGCTCAAAGAGGCCCACTGCCCTGTCGAGGCGCTCGCGCACCGCGGCGGCCTCGGCCCGCGGCGCGCCCTCCAGCAGCCGCTCGGAGTCGGCGACCAGCCACGCCAGGCGCGCGTCCGAAATCCTGTCGCGCTCGAACTCTGTGAACGACACGGACGGGTTGCCGCACGCGCCATCGTACACCAGGCCGTAGGTCCGGCCGCAGCCCGAGACGGACGGAAAAGAGTACGTCATGGGGCTGGCGTACCAGTCAAAGTACGAGCCGTGCTCCACATGCCCGTCCTTGAGCGACTGGAACGGGTGCATGAGGCCCAGCCAGTGGCCCGTCTCGTGGAGCACCAGGTCCGTAAAGCCGATGCCGTCCTCCCAGACGCTCGACTGGTCCGCCATGCCGAGCACGCAGCACGGCGAGGACGGATCGCCTTCCCCGCCCACCGCGATCCCCAGCACGCCGAGGCTGTCCAGGTATACCGCCGAGTCCCAGTTGTCCACCACTATCAGCACCGGTATCACCACCGATTCGGAGCCGCGCTCGGCCACGCGCCTTTCGGCCCAGTCGGCGAGGTGCGGCCGTATGGACGCGATGTCGAGCAGCGCGTACGGGTGCTCTTCCCAGTACTTGCTGGCCGGGATGGTCCGGTGGTCGGCCTCCTGAAGGCGCTGCTTGAACTCGTACGAGAGGCCGCGCGTGTCGCGCCGCTCCACCGAGACGTCCAGCCGCCAGTCGGCGAACGGGTACAGGTACTCCAGCTCTTCTATGACCTCCTCTTCGTCGAGGAACCATTCTAGCGTGGTGGCGTTGAGCGTGACCTCGTTGCCCGGCATGACGTAGACGAGCACGTCTAGCAGGTAGCTTGGGTGCGACTCTACGGGGTACAGCACGGATGGGGCCACTATGTGCTCCAGCGCCGCCTCCGTGTGCGAGGCGACCAGATCGGCGAGGCACGAGCCGCAGTCGTGGAGCGTCTCGTAGCCCGCGGGAACCTCGTACTCTAGGGTGGACGGGTCCACCTGCACCCAGGGCGCCGCGTACAGGTCGAAAAAGTACGTGTTGTAGGTGCCCCCGTAGCCCATCAGCCCGACGGCCGAGACCCGCTCGCCGGTGGCCTTGTCCCTGCCGGCCACGTAGTAGTTGTGCAGGTAGGGCACCAGGTCGGGGCCCATGTTGAGGAAGACCAGGTTGACGGCCCGCGGGCCGGCAAGGCCCGGCTCGGGCGAGATTACGCTCTCCTGTATGCGCCGCTCGACCGCTGCCGCGTCGACCAGCCTGTACTCGGGGTACCGCCCGCCGTCCATCCACTCGGGGTGCTCCGTGGCCACCCAGTCGGCCTGCCAGAACGGATCGCCCGGAAGGTCGGAGCCGTACAGGGGGCGCTCCACGGAGTTTTCCGACATGAACTCTGCCAGAGGCGCGCCGTCGGCGTGGAAAAAGCCGTACTCTACGTCGTAGCGCAGCGCGGGCGAGCTCTCGAAGAACGCCTCGGGCTGGCGGGACTGCGGCAGCGAGGCGGCGAGCCGGTCCTGCATGCCCTCCCACCCGCCCCCCACCATCACGAGGTTCACGCGGAGCGTGCGCGAAAGGGCCGCCTCGGGGGCGCGCCGCGCCGCCGGCTCGGGCCCGGGGCCGTCCAGTCCGAACCCGAGCACCGCCTCGGCGGCCCCGCTGCCCGGCGCGCCGCTGCCGGTCACCACCCAGAGCGCGCCCGGGCCGGGCAAGACCAGCACGCGCGCCTCGACCGGCTCGTCGTCGAGCACCGCCGAGTACCAGACGGTCGCGGCCGGCCTGCCGCCCACCGTCGTTATGGACGATTCTTTTAGCACGTAGTCCCAGCAGGGCCCGTGCGCGTTGGTCCTGCACGCAAGCTCGAGGCTGTCCGTCACGGATTCCAGCTGGGCCCTCCCCACAGAGTCGAACCTGGCCTGCTCTTTTCCCCCGCGCACGACCAGCTCGTAGGCTCCCTGCAAAGAGACGGTGACCGAGCCGTCCGGGCCGGCGAACTCGACGGCCGACGAGCCGGCCCATCCGTCGCGCACCTCCCAGCCCGGGTGCTCGATCGAAAAGCCGTGCATCTGGTACAGCTCGGCGTGGGAGGGCAGCAGCGCGGCCAGCGCGGCGAGCGCCGGGATTGCGCAGCACGCGGGCAGGTTCAGGATCCGGTGCGCGCGGCCGCGCTATATAGCGGTTCAAAGCGCGGCCGGACGGCCGCGCGAGGCGCGCCGTCTTTCCGCATTAATCGGATGCGGTTCAAGAGCCTCGGCCTCCAAACCGTCCGTGTCGGCCTTCCTGAATCGGGCTTTGCCCGTTCGCCTGCATCGTCGACCTGCAGACGGCGTAAGCGCTCGGCGGCCGCGCCGCGCTCCTTCGAGGCCCGCCGGGCCAGCCTGCTGCCCGTCCCGGAGCACACCACGCAGACGCCCGCGGGCTTGTACCTGACGGCCGCCTCGAACGCGGCCAGTATGTCCGAGTTGTTGCCGCCGGCCGTGATGGTCATGACGTAAGAGTCCTCGATCCCGCCCAGACCCTCGAATTCGAGCGGCGTGAGGGGCCTCGAGACCGCCCCGGCGCGCTGGTGCAGGGCAGAGGCCAGCGTAGCGGCCGAAAAAGAGCCTGCCGACCGCCCGAATAAAGACCTGCCCGGGCGGGGGCCGCCGGGCGCGGTTTGCCCGGCACGTTCCCGCAACGGACGCGCCTGCGGGCGCTTGCGCCGGCCGCAGGTCGGCGGCGCGGCCGAAATGGCCGTCCGTCGACTGGCCTCCGCGCGCGCACCGGTGCTGGAAAAAGTCCCGCACGATCCGCGCTCCGGACTCGTCCTGCCTTATCTTGGGGCCCCCGGCCCTTGACAAGACGCGGCGCGTCCGCGGCGTGGCGTAAAGGGCGTTAGAGGCGGGTGCGCGTAATTTGCGTCTGCGTGGAACCGCCGGCTCAAACCGGTCGCGGGGAGGCCTAGCCGACCTCATCGCGGACATGGTTGTGCGTGGCAGGACGGCGGCGGCCGCAAAGGCCGGCAGACGCAAATTACATGCACCCTTGTCAGAATTTAATTTGTAAAAAAAAGTTCACGGGACGGCGTAAAGAACCGGTCGTTTCTCATCGTGTAGGCGACCCAGATACCCGCGTCGTGGCATTCACGCTGTATGTCAGATGTTGTTTCTAACGGATCGTACAAGATCCAAAGAATCCCCCCTCCATCTGCATAATCGCCCATCAGCCCTTCCAGTGTGTCAGGTATGTCCATGTCTTCGTCAATGCCCATCAACTCTACCAGGTTGCGCAGTTCGCGCTTTGAATCAAAGCGTAGCGGGGTGCTCTGCCCGCCTGCGCGATCTTGCTTTTGCCAAGCTCCAGCAGCGCCGACTTTTTCTCAGCGCCCAGGTCGAATCTTGTGCTGCGCGGTGCAAGCCGGCCTTGTCCGTAGAGCCGCGAAGGTCGCAAAGCGCGCGCCCGGCCGACAAAAGATCCGCGTCGTCTAGCGCCGCGCCCAGCATCCTGCTTATCCCGTCTCGGGTCGTCGCGTCCGGCTCGTCAAACATGTAGGCGATGGCTCGGATCTGCGCCCGACCGTATCTCGAACGCGTCCAGATCCTCGGCGGCGTTCACACCGGTGTCGGCCTCTAGCCGCAACAAGTTTCCGAATGCGCGTAATTTGCGTCCGCCGGCCCTGCGCTGGCCTCTTGCCGCCGCCCGCATCCTACCGGGTAGATCCTAGCAGGCGTAAATTGCACGCTGTCTGGGCACCCTCCGGGCCGGCGGCCGTCTGGGACGGCGTGCCGTCGCGCAGCGCCCGGGGCGCAAGATCCGTCCCGTACGCGGCTACCGGGCAGCCGGGCCCGCAGGCCGGCTCTGCGGGCTCGGGCGGCCGGCTCTTGGGCGATCGGTGCCCGGCCGCGGGGCCCTTGGAATCGGTACATATAGCGCGGGGCCGACGGGCGGCCCGTGTCAGGCGAGAAGTTCAGCCCGCTGAGCGTGAGGTGCGAAAAATGCGGCAACGAGCAGAGGGCCCCCGACGAGCGCGGCAGCATGAAGAGGGCCGTCGTGCTGATGGAAGACCTCATACGCACCTACATGAAGCTCATACGCGTGGACAACGAGGTGCGCGACATGATGGGCTACATCGCCGTGGCCTTCCCGGACAAAAAGCACCTGTGCAACGAGACGCGCGAGGTCATCGTCCGCAAGTTCATCGCAGAGTACGCAAACTACATACCCGAGCTGTCCGACGTGCTCGACAGGCTCAGGGCCGACTTTGACATAGAGGACGAAGAGGCCAAGGCGCCCTGAAAGCCGTCCTGCTGGCCCTCTGCGCCGCCTCGTTCTCGCCCGCCTTCGCGTCGGTGTACGTAGACGAGACTTTCGGCTTTACCGATTCTGCCGGCGCGTACGCGGTGGTCGGCGCCGTAAAGAACGACGGGGCCGGCTGGGTCTCGGCCCGCGTGCACGTGCACGCCGGCGGCGAGACGGCCACCGCGCACCTACCGCCGGTGGGGCCCGGCTCCGAGATGCCGTTCAAGGTGCGGCTCGCCCTGCCGCCCGGGGACCGGGAAGCGGACGTGCGCGTCGAGCACGGCCCGGCGGATCCCCCGCCGGCCCGCGCGGCGCGCGTGATGTACGACGGCACGCTGGAGTTCCGCCCGGACGGCAGCCAGGCCGGCAGGGTGATCAACACCGGCGGCGAGCCCCTCGGCGGCCTGCGCGTGTACGCGGTCGCGCACGCGCAGGACGGCCGCGTGCTCGACGCGGCCCAGGCGCGCCTGCCGGAGGCGCCGCCCGGCGTCCCGGTGCCCTTCGAGATCCGCGCCGATCCGGCCGTCGCCGGCGAGGCGGGATCGTACAGCTGCTTCGCGATAGGCGAGCCCATGGTGGTAGAGTACACCGCCGAGCGCAACGGCGAGCCGTACGGCTTCCGCTACGATTCGGCGGTGTGGCTGGCCTACGCGGAGTTCGACGAGGGGGGCCGCACCATGAGCATGCTGGCAAAGAACAGCTTTCCGTTCGAGGCGCTGGCCAACGTGGAGCTGCCCGCGATCTCGGGGACCGAAGAGTTCTCCGTCACGCTCGACGGCGAGGAGATAGAATCGCAGCAGAGCGTCGGGCAGATGGGCAACTGGCACCTGGTCTTCAAGGTGGGCGCGTTCGACGGCGGGAACCTCGAGATCTCGGGCTTCGGCGGCCGGGAGCCCGGGCACTGGTGGTACTATCTGGCCCTGCCGGCCGCGGCGGGCGGCGCGCTGGCCTGGCGCCTGCGCCGTGCTCCCAGCCCGCGTCGGGCACCCTGAGGCCGCCCCAGTACACCCCCGAGCCGCGCTCCACCCTGCCCAGGGCCAGCAGCCCCGCGCCCAGCCTGCCGGCCGCCCCCGCCGCGCGCCGCGCGCTCTCCGGCGGCACGGCGAGCACCGCCTCGTAGTCCTCGCCGCCGAACAGCGCGAGGTCGGCGGCCGTGGTGCCGTTGGCCGAGGCGGTCCGCTCCAGCATCGGATCGTGGGGCGCCCCCTCCAGGACGAAGCGCGCGCCGGCCCCGCGCGCCATCTCGTGCAGCGTGGCGGCCAGGCCGTCGCTGCAGTCCATCGAGGCCGAGGCGTGCCGCCCCAGCGCGCGCCCCAAAGCCACGCTCGGCGAGGGCCTGCGGAACTTTCTCCTGCACTCCGAATCAAAGCGCGCCGAGCCCGAGCCCGAGCCACCCGACACCAAGAGCAGCCCGGCGGCGGCCGCGCCGAACGGGCCGGTCGAGAAGAGCAGGTCGCCGGGCCGCGCGCCCGATCGCGGCACGAGGCGCCGCGCCCGCCCGGCCAGCGTGACTGTCACGGAGAGCTCGGCGCCGCGCCCCGTGTCGCCGCCGACCACCGGGAATCCGAACTCCGAGCAGGCCTCGCGCACGCCGGCGGCCAGCCGCCGCGCGGAGCGCGCGTTCCACAGCCGGGGCGGCAGCAGCACCGAGACGGTCCCGGCCAGCGGCGCCGCGCCCTTTGCCGCAAAGTCGCTGACCACCGCGGCCACCGCCTTCCTGGAGACGTCGCGCAGGCGCATCCGGGGCGGCACGTCCGTCGATCCGGCCAGCGCGTCGGTGGCGATCACGATGCCGCCTGCCGCCTCTGCGTCCTCCGCCGGGCCCCCCAGGCCCATGCCCGCGCGCAGGGCCCGCACTATGGACTTTTCAGGGACCAACGCCCGCCGCCCCGGCCGCTGCCGCCGCGAGCCGCTCGGCCCTGCCTGGGCTGCGCGCCTCGGCGGACACGCGCACGAGATCCTCCGTGTTGGATTCGCGCACCAGCACCCACTCGCCCTCGGCCGAGCCCTTTAGGCCGTCGCCGCCGGCAAGATCGTACGACTCTGACACCATCCAAGAGGCCAGCCCCTCCATGTCCGCTTTCGCCGACCTGTGGGCCCGGCGCACCAAGCAGTACCCGGACATCGCGGCCAGCGCCTCGCCTATCTCGGCGTCCGACATGGCCGCTATGAGCGCGCTGCACAGCACGCCGTCCCTGCAGCCGTTGAACGAGGGCAGCACGAACCCGCCGCTGCTCCCCTCGCCCCCCGCGTCGGCGCCGCGCCTGTCCATCTCGTCGAGCACGTTGGCCTCGCCGACCGCCGACCTGTGCACTTCCCCGCCGGCGGAGCGCGCGATCTCCTCCACCCCCATGCTCGTATCGGAGCTGAGCACGAACTTTCTTGCCCCCGCGCGCGCGCAGCTTGCCACGCCGAGCGCCAGCGTGGCGTCGGGCGGCTGCCTCCTGCCGCGCAGGATCGTGACGAGCCGGTCGCCGTCGAGGTCGTAGGCGAAGCCGGGCCTCTCCCCGCACGCCGAGGCCAGATCGGAGAGCGGATCCTGCGATGGGTCGGGCCTGAACCCGGCCGGGCCTGCCAGGCGCACCCGGCAGCCCATCCCCTCGAGCACGGCCGGCGCCGTGAGCGCGGCGGCCCCGCCCCCCGCGTCGATGCAGACTGACGGCTGGCGCGCGCGGCCGGCAGCCTCGGCGGCGTCGCGCGCGTACCTTTCGCAGGCGCCGCCATCCCTTTCGACGCCGCCCGGGCGGCCGCCCCCGCGCGCCCCGCCGGCCCGGTACGCGGCCGCGCCGGCGGCCCTGCCGTCTATGGCTATCTTTATGCCGTTCCATTCGATCGGGTTGTGCGAGGAGGTCACGGACACGCCGGCCCGGCCGCGCGACTCCCGGAACACGACCGGCGTGGGCGCCACGCCCAGATCCCGCGCGCGCGCGCCGGCGCCGGACAGCGCGGCTGCGACCGCGCGCGATATGGCCGGGCCGGTCGGCCGCGTGTCCGCGCCGACGACCACTTCTCCGTGCGCCGCGCCCAGCGAGCAGCACGCCTCTATGACGCGCCGCAGATCCAGATCCCGGCCGGCCACGCCGCGTATGCCCGAGACGGTGGCCTTCACGCGCGCCTTTTCCCAATGCTTTTTATTAACTCTGGCGGCGGGCCCATGCCAGCGCCTCGGTAGCTCAGCCTGGTCAGAGCGAACGCCTCGTAAGCGTTAGGTCGCGGGTTCGGATCCCGTTCGGGGCTTTCATTCGGATTCGATGTCCTCCTCGAGGTAGTCCAAGCCCCTCCACCACTTCTCGGCGTCCATCTCCCGGCCGGGGGGCCCGCCAAGTCCTTTATAGATCTGCCGGTGTGCCGAAAGCTAAGCGGGGTCAGAAATATTTGATCCGCCGGCGCGCCGCTTCAGGCGGCGGTGCACTATCACGGCCAGCGCGCCGGCTGCGCACGCCCAAAAGAGCGGCCAGCCGTGCGGCTCCTGCTGCGGAATGGGGACGACGAACGCGTATATCGTGCCCCCCACCAGCGCGAACCCGGCCAGCTCGAGCAGCTTGGACACGCCGGCCCCGCCGGCCCGAATCGATATATTGCTTTGCAAGGAAGATCCGCGGCGGCCGGATCCGCGGCTTTTCGGCAAGGGCCTTGCGGATGCCCGGCGTTCAGTTCGGGAGCCGGGCCTTTGTTTCCGGCAGCCTTTCGAGTTTCAGCAGCCGGGAATCTATCATCTCTGCGAGCGACGACGGGAGGCCCCGTATCGCGGCGGTGGTCTGATCCTGCTTGCCCGGCATCTCGTCCCGCTTGCCGATCGCTGCGCCCGGGTACGGCATGCTTGGGCAGGGCGCGCTTGTGTCGGATCGTCTCTTTTTTCGGTGTAGTCGCCAGACCCCGGATGCCGGGCCGCTGCCGACACGGGCGCGCTTTCCTCCGGAGAATCGGGCGCGGACGACGGGGCGGCGCGCGGGCTGCCGGCGCGAGGCTTCGGATCCGGCTCGTGCGATCTAGGCGCCGGGCCCCGTGCCTGCACCATTTATCGTGCGCTCTAGCAGTTTTGCGATGTTGTCTTGGGACACGGATATCCTGTTCTGGGATTCTGATATCCGGTCAATCGACTCCGATATCCTGTTCATCGATTCTGCCATCAGTTCGCGGGTCTCCTTCTGAGACTCTGCCATCATCTCGCGGGTCTCCTTCTGAGACTCTGCCATCATCTCGCGGGTCTCCTTCTGAGACTCTGCCATCATCTTCTGCGTATCTGCCATTCTGTCGATCGACTCTGCCAGAGAATCCAGCGCCTTTTTGTTCTCCCTGCCCACCTCGCGGACTACCTCGTTGTTCTCCCTGCCCACCTCGCGGACTACCTCCTTTATCCCGGCACCTATGTCGAACGTGGTCCACGACATGAGCAGACCTGCCAGCCCCACCAAAATAAAGGCTATGGCCTCGCCCACCAGGTAGTGCTCGGGCAGCAGGCTCGCCGCCGCCAGGCCGCCGCCCACCGTGAGCATGGTCACGAAGATGGCTTGCTGCTTGTGCACCAAGCCGAGCTTCATCCTTTCCTTTCTGGATCCCACGCGCGGCAATGCATGTGCGGCGTTATGAACGTTGGCGCCGACGGGCCGTCGCGAACATGTAGGAGCCGGCCGGCGACGGCATGTTCGCGCGCGCCCGGCTCCGAGCCGGCGTCCGGAACGGGCGCCGCCGGCCCCGCCCCGAATCGCGCCCGGCTGCCCCCGACCGTCAGAGAAATATACCGCCCCGGCAGCCGCGCGCCGGTGGACAAGTACCTGCTGGTAGTGCTGGTTTTCCTGATAGCCGGCATGGGCATCGCCATCACGAAGAGCCCGCCCGTCCTGCCGCTCTTTTACGCGATGCTGGCCGGCGCCGTCGGCGTCATCATGTACAGCGCGTGGCGGGCCCGGATAGAGGCGCGGCGCGAAAGGGAGAGGAAGAGGAGGCGCTAGCCCTACATCTCGAGGCCGAACGATTCGGCCACGGACGAGAACTTTTGGTACTGCTCCAAGTACTGCCTGCCCTTTGGCGTGATGACGTACGTGTTTTTGCCGTCGTACTCTATGCGGTTGACCAAGCCCGACGAGGTCAGGCTCCCCACGAAGTGGAGCAGCCTCGAATGCGACAGGTTGGCCTTTGTCATGAGGGTGGTCGTCTTTATGCCCTCCATGCCCCCGTCCTGGGTGGCCGCCAGCAGATCCGAGACTATCTGCATGCTGCTCCTGTTCGCCATGCCCCCTTGGCCGCGGCCGGCATTATAAGCCTATTCCAGATCCCTCTTGCGGTACCGCCTGAACAGTATGACCGCCGAGACGCTCGTGGCGGCCAGGCCGCCAAGGAGGGGCGGTAGCAGGCTGAACGAGGACGTGTCGTTTATCATGATGTCGGTAAACTGGTAGACCGTGGGGTACAGCGAGGCCAGCACGATGAGGCGCAGGCTGTCCGATATCTGGCGGCGCACCCCCGAGAGCCAGTTGCTCAGCAGCATCCCCCCGAATATGAGGCCCATGCCGGCCCACAGCATCGGGAGCGCGCCGGCGACGAACATGCCGACGGCCTCCTCGGTGAACTGCCCTATCAGGCCCCCGTCCTCGACGAATGCCACGGACATGCCGGCCGGCACCGACGAGAGCATCAGTATGGCGCCGGCTATCATGGTGAAGATCCGGATGAATCCGGACGGCGTCGGCTTTGCCCAGTTGGCCCAAGCCCTGTCTATGTCGAAGGCGCGCACCAGGAACGCGCCGCCCAGCACGCTGACCAGCACCGCGAATATCTCGGCGGTGTACCCAAAGACGGTCGCCACGCCGCCTATCAGCAGCAGGATGCCGGGCACGCCCAGGAAGAACTTTGAGTACTTTGGATCGTAGGCGGCCATCTTTACGTACTTGCCGAGCACCGCGTAAGAGTACTCTACGCTGCGGCTGACCCTCATCACGACGCGGTGCACCGAGACTACCGGCACGACCGACTGTATCACAGGTATGACGCTCTCGTCGTCCTCGCCGTCCGAGACGATGACCGCGCCGCTCGCCGAGAACGCGGCCAGGACGCGCCGCACCTCGTCCGCAATCTTTTCGTCGGCCTCCACGCCGCGCCCCGAAGAGCCGGCCACCGCCACGACCTCGGCCTTGTACCCCCTGCTGACAAGATCTTCGTAGGTCTTTATGGCAGAAAACACCGCGTTGGAGTCGGCGTCCTCGGGGTCTTCGAGCGCCAGCCTCTGCGCGGCCTCGATGCACGAATCCCTGCCGACCACCGGCGTCTTTATGCCGGCCTTTTGGCCCAGGTCGTCGTCGCGGTCCACGCAGATGACCAGCAGGCGGCCCGCTGCCTGCCTCTCCTCCCTGACCTCGGTCTCGCTCACGCGCCCCCCTGCGGGGCGGCCGGTTTTTAATGATTCCGTCGCGGTTTCCGCAGGCCCGCCCGGGCGCCGTTTCTTGCCCGCATCCTGCGCTTCATATACGCGCGCCCCGCACGAGGGGCGTGGAATACGACGTAAGGAACGTGCTCAGGTTCTACAGCGGCAACGGCCCGGCGGCCGTAAGCGGCCTGATGCGCTTCTCCAACATGAGCCAGGAGGACGCCAGAGTCGGTGATCGCCTCTGGGGGATCCATGTAGACCGACTTTGAGAAAAGGATCCGGCTCAAGAAAGAGAGGCGCGCCAGGGAATCGGCCAAGAAAGGTTGACACTTCTATCCCGGCATCCTCCAGTCTTTTTATCATTTTCAGATCCCCACCGAACACCCTGTCTGCACTGAGCAGTACGCGTTTCAGTGCAGATCCGTTGGTTTCGTCTGGTATTCTTGTTTCTGCCTCCAAACAGTTCAGCAACGGCATGCCCCGCCCCTTCGCCTGATCCAGCGACGAATATCTGTGCGAATATTCCACGGGCACCGCTTCGCCAGTTCTTCTGATCGAATCGCCGTCGTACTCCAGCACTACCTGTATTTTGTTTTTCCGCCCGAACGTCAGCGCCGCGCCCAGCGACGTGCTGAGCGACGTAAGGTCGGACATGCAGTCCTGTGATATGCCGCCGCCCCTCTCTACGACATCCAGTGCTTCTTTTATGGACGTGCCCCGGTAGAACGTCTCGGCCGCCTCGTAGCTCCGCCGGTTTTGTTAGGTGACCGCATCAGACCATGCTGCAAGTTCGTCGTCCACGGCCTTCAATGTGGAGACTTTGCCGGCTGCGTGCCACATCTCCGACAGCTCACACCAGTCTATGTCCGTGTTTGACAGCGACATCGACAGCGCGTTGTCCATGCCTAGCTCGTCCTCGACTGCTTCCAGCCGGCCTTGTATTTCCCCGATCCTGCGATCGGTGAAAACCCGCTTTTCGTCTATGTCCCTTGCCGCCTTGGCGACCATCGCCGACACTTTCGGATCCGGGCTGCCCAGCCTCCTGCGCATGCGGCCGCCTCTTGGTCGCCCGGCCCGGGCCCCGCCGCGGTCCCGGTCAGGGCCTGGCCCGCTCCGATTCTGCGACCAGCGCCTCTATGCGCTCTTGCAGATCTTCTATCCTCTGCGCGGACTCTTGGGCGCCGCGCTCGCCCGCCGTCTCGGCTGCCGCGACGGTCTCGCGGACAAGCGTGTTCTGCGTGCGGAGCGCCTCCAGGTACGCCGCGTAGCTGGCCTGCCACGCCTCGTCGGCGCCGCTGCCGACCAGCCCCACTATCTGCTCGTTTATCTGGCTCGAGGTGGTCTCTGCGAGCTCGCGGTACTGCTCGGCCGTTATGCGGCCCTCCTGCAGGTCGCGGAACGACGAATCCAGCTCTTCCGAAAGGACACGGTGTATGCCCTGCACCCCGTCTATGTGGCCCTCAAAGTCGCTCACCTCGATCGCGGTGCCGGGGCCCTGGGGGAGGGCCCAGACTGCAAAGCTTGCCGCCAGTATGCCGCCCAGCAGGGCCGCCGTGACGGCCACGCCCTTTTTCGAGGCCAACTCGGGCGGATCTGCGGCACTTGCTTATATCTTGAGCTGTCCGGAGGCCGGTTTACTGTAAGGGCGGCACAGTGCGGGGTCAAATTATTTTAACCGTATCTGTCTATATACGAGCGCCTGGGCCGATACCCAACATGGTTCAGGCATACTGCGTAAAGTGCAGGGGCAAAAAAGAGATCAAGAATCCGAAAGCGACCACGCTCAAGAACGGTCGGCCTGCCACGAAGGGCGTCTGCCCAGACTGCGGCACCGGAGTCTTCCGCATAGGCAAGGCGTAAGGGCCGCATTACCCCATTTTTTAACGTAAAAATAGGGCGGGCCCGCGCCCGCCCCGTTGGAGTACGAGCGGCTGCTTGAGCGCATACGCGGCAAGCTGGCAAGCGATTCGGGGCACGGCGGGGCGCGCTTCGAGCTGCCCATAGTCGACGTGGTCTGGGAGGGCCAAAAGACGTTCCTGCGCAACTTTGCCGAGTTCCCCAAGGTGCTGCGGCGCGACCCCGACAAGGTGCTCCAGTACCTCTCCAAGGAGTTCGCCGTGCCGGCCGAGCGCCTAGGCGACAAGGCCATGTTCATAGGCAGGCGCGATCCGGACGACTTTACCCGCCTGTTCAACATATACGTAAAGTACTACATCGAATGCCCCACCTGCAAGAGCCCCGACACGAGGGTCTCGAAGGAGAACAGGATATCGTTCCTGCTTTGCGAGGCGTGCGGCGCAAAGTCGGCCATGCAGGGCAAGTACGCATGAACTTCTCCGTCAGCACCAACGAGTACCAGGGCGCCGGCATGCTCAGCATCTGCGACGAGGAGCTGCTCGGCAGGGTGCTCGAGGAGGGGGACAGGCGCCTGGCCGTCACGCGCGAGTACTACGGAGGCCGGACGGTCGGGCGCGCCGAGGCCGAGAGGCTGCTGCGCTCCTCGTCCATCGTGAACATGGCCGGCCGGCGCACCGTCGAGCTCGCGCTGAGCTCCGGGGTCGGGGCGCGCGGCGGCGAAAAGACCGTCTGCGGCGTGCCGTTCATGATAGTGTTCCGGATGTAGCCCAACAGTAAAAAAGCCCCGCGTCCGGCGCGCCGCGTTGATCTACGAAAAGAGGATCAGGATGCCGGCCGAGCGGGTCGGCGCGCTGATAGGCAGGGAGGGGAAGACCAAGGCCATGGTAGAGTCCGCCTGCGCGGTGCGCCTGCGCGTGCGCGCCGACGGCGAGGTGCTCGTCGTCGCCTCGGGCGACATCGACGCGGTGCAGCCGTTCAAGGCCGCCGAGATAGTCACGGCCGTCGGGCGCGGCTTTTCGCCCGAATCCGCCATGAGGCTGGTGCGCGGCGAGAACGCCCTGCACGTGATGGACCTGCGCGAGTTCGGGGCGCGCACCGGCGCCCAGCTCGCCCGCATAAGGGCCCGGCTCATAGGCAGGGAGGGCAAGGCCAGGCGCAACATCGAGAACTTGAGCAACACGGCCATCTGCGTGTACGGCAGGACCGTCTCGGTCATAGGCAGCGCGGCCAGCCTGCGCCTGGCGGTAGACGCCCTCTCGGCCCTGTCGCAGGGCAGCATGCACGGCTCGGTGTACAGCAGGATGGAGTCGGCCAGGAGGAGGAAAAAGATGGGCAGGGTCCAGCTGTGGGAGGATCAGAATGTCTTCTGAGCAGTTCAACCAGATCTCGCCCAGCGAGTTCTTTTACCGCAACCGGGATCTTGCCGGCTTCAGCACGCCGACGCGCTCGCTGTACACCTCGGTGCGCGAGTTCGTGGAGAATTCGCTCGACGCCTGCGACCACAGCGGGACGCTGCCCAGGGTGGCCATGTCCATAACCGCCGAGGAGCCGGAGCGCAACGACCCCAAGCAGTACACCCTGAAGGTCTCGGACAACGGGCCCGGCATGCCCGCCAAGAACATCCCGCTCGCCTTCGGCACCGTCCTGTACGGGTCGAAGTTCGGCCTAAAGCAGGCGCGCGGCATGTTCGGCCTCGGGGCAACCATGGCCATACTGTACGGGCAGATAACCACCAACAGGCCCGTGCACGTCGAGAGCTCGACGGACGGCCAGACCCTCGACGTCTTCGACATACGCCTCGACATACAAAAGAACAGGCCCGTCATCGAGTCGCGCAAGACGGCCAAGGCGCGCGGCCGCGGCCTCTCGGTCTCGGTGCGCCTGGAGGGGGACTATTCCAAGGCCGGCTCGCGCATACGCGACTACGTGTACCAGACCTCGCTGATCACCCCGTACGCCGACATTGCGTTCAACGACCCCAAGGGGCAGAAGTTCCGCTACCCGCGCATGACCAAGGAGATGCCGCCGGCGCCGACCGTCATCCGCCCGCACCCGCACGGCATAGACGTCGAGACGATACGGCGCATGACGGCCGAATCGAACTTCGACGTGCCGGCCATGGACGACAAGATGATGGAGCGCATAGCGCGCGCCCTCGGGGTGGGCAGGGACGCCGACGCCGGAAAGGTGGCCGCGCGCGCCGAAAAAAAATGGAAGGGCCTGACGCGCCAGGTGCGCGTGGCCGTCTCCATAGCCGCGGTGCTCGGCGCCGGGCTGGAAAAGCTCTCAAAGGTGCGCGTAGAGGAGATCGACGCGTCGGCAAACACGCTCACCTACTGGGACTACGGCGAGTCAAAGTCGGCGACGGCCAGGATGGAGCCGGACGGGCCTTTCTACAGGCAGCTTGCTGGCACCGTGCAGGGCGAGACGCTCTCCGCCTTTTTGACAAAGAGGTTCCAGCGCGTCGGGCCAAAGACGGCGGCCAGCTTTGCCCAATTCGCCGGGTTCAAGCCCGAAAAGAGGATGGGCGCGATGGGCAGCCAGGATCTGGTAAAGCTGAGCGAGAGCCTGCAGCGCTACGAGGACTTCGTGGCCCCCGATCCCAGCTGCCTGGCCCCGCTCGGGGCCGGGCCGCTGGAGATGGGCATGCGCAAGTTCTTCGAGCCGGACTTTCTGGAGGTGGTCCAGAGGCCGGCCTCGGCGTACTCGGGGTTCCCGTTCGTGGTCGAGATGGCCATAGCCTACGGCGGCAAGATAGAGTCGAGCGGGATACGCGTGTACAGGTTCGCAAACAGGATACCGCTCCTGTACGACGAGGGCAGCGACGTGGCCGTCAAGGTGGTCAACGAGACGGACTGGCCGCGCTACAAGGTAAAGGGCGATCCGCCGCTGGTCATAGCCAGCCACATATGCTCCACGAGGATACCCTACAAGACGGCCGGCAAGGAGAACGTCTCGGACAGGCGCGAGCTGGAAAAGGAGCTGAGGCTGGCCGTGCAGTTCCTCGCGCGCAAGCTCTCCGCGTACATGTCGCGCAAGGGCAAGGCCGAGGCCGAGCGCAAGCGCGCCGACCTGTACTCGAAGTACATGCCGCTCATAGCGCAGTTCTGCGCCGAGCTTGCGGGCAAGAAAGAGGCGCCGGACGTGGCGCGGATACTGGAGGGGATGCCGGGTGGCAAGGCGCAAAGCTGAGGCCGGGGCCGGCGGCAGGCTGGACGACTACGGAGGGCCCGAAAAGGCCGCCGCCAAGCCCCCCAAGGCCCGCAAAAAGCCGCGCCAGTCGGCGCGCGAAAAGCAAGAGGCGATGCTCAAGGATCTAAAGGCGCAGGGGGCCAGGATATTCGACGACGTGGGCGCCGGCAGGTTCCCGCAGTTTTCCATACCAAGCAGGTCCGTGAGCAACATCACCTACGACGAGGCCCTGCGCCAGTACGTGCTCGGCGGCGGCGCCTCGGTGCGCAGCTCCAAGAACACCTCGCAGCTGCGCTCCTTTACGCAGCTGGTCTGGATGGCCTTCTTTGCCAACCGCCTGACGCGCGAGAAAAAGTCCTCCACGCTCAGGGACGTGTACTATTCGTCCCAGGCGTTCCAGGTGGAGTTCGACGACCAGTCCGAATCGGACAACATCATCGTGGACCTCGAGGCGGTGCTCTCGCGCCCGCGCGAGGACTTTCAGATATTCCCCGAGGAGCGCAGCTCGATATTCGGGGACCTGGACATCGAGTACACCATACCGGGCTACGAGGGCAAGACCATGAACCTTGCCAACCACCCCGACGGGTACGCGATAGGCCCGAGCCTGACCACGGCGGAGCTGCGCGGGACCAGCGCCGAGGTGGTCATAGCGATAGAAAAGGGCGGCCTGTTCACCAGGTTCGTAGAGGAGCAGGTCGACAAAAAGTTCAAGTCGATAATAATCAACACCGGCGGGCAGGCGCCGCGCTCGACGCGCACGCTGCTCAAGCGGCTGCACGACGAGATGGGCCTGCCCGTAGTGATACTGACCGACGGGGACGTGTACGGCGAGCACATCGCCATGGTCATAAAGTCGGGCTCGGCCGCCGCGGCGCACCTGCGCGAGCTGGCCGTGCCGGACGCCAAGTGGGTGGGCGTGTGGGCCACCGACATCGAAAAGTACGACCTGCCCACCATACCGATGACCGAGGCGGACATCAAGCGCTGCCACGACCTCAAGAAGGATCCGCGCTACAAAAAGGGCATCTGGAAGAAGGAGCTGGAGGTGTTTCTGCGCATAAAGCGCAAGGCCGAGCTGGAGGCGTTCTCAAAGTACGGGCTGACCAACATCACCGACAAGTACCTTCCGCACAAGCTCGAGGTTGCAAAGACGCTCTAGTGCCTTATGCGCAGCGTCAGCACGCCGTTGCGGTACTTGAAGTCGGCCACCTGCATGCTCGAAGAGCCCTCGATGGGCACCTCCTTGGAGAACCCCCCGCTGCCCCGCACGTACAGGACGCTGTCTATTAGCCGGACGGCTATCTTGTCGTCGGGGCCCGGGACCTCGGCGACGAACACGAAGGAATCCCCGTCGCGTATCAGGTCGTAGACCCAGCTCTTGCTCTCCTGCTCGCGCCTCTGGTACCGCGGCTTTTGCTCGCGCATCATCCTGAGCAGCACGAACGTCCAGTATATCATGGTCACCGCGGCCGCGCCGACCAGCACAAAGCTGACAAAGCCGCCGCCGCCGCGCTGCGTCATGATGTAGATGACGCCCAAAAAGAAGATTATCATCAGCGGGACGGCGAAGTTGGCCGACTGCTGGTTTGAGTAAGTGCCCGCGTATCTTGACAACCGTGCCGCGCCGGCGGCGCGCCAAATATAAAGCATATTTGGGCCGCGGGCAAGTCCGGCCGGGCGCGCGGAGCTTGGGCCGGATCCGGGCCGGTCGCCAGGAAATGTTATTATATGCAAGACGGCGGAATGTATTCGCATGATTAGGCGCAACCCGCTAGAGAGGATAGACCCCGAAAAGCTCACCGACGAGGAAAAGGAGGACGTTATCCGCGACATATACGAGACCAACTTCGAAGTGTACGATCGCTTGGCAGAGATATAGCATGTACTATCCGACCACAGGGGACATCGAGTTCATCCTAAAGCGCCTAAACAGGATGCACAGAAGCGGCATCTCCGTTATCAACAGGGGCCAGCTGGAGTTTGCGCTGGAAAAGCCCCGGATGACGCTGTTCGGCGCCGAACAGTATCCAGAGCTGTACCAAAAGGCCGCTGTCTTGATGGAGACTATCACAAAGAGCCACCCGTTCAGCGACGGAAACAAGAGGACCGCCATGATGATTGCCGAGTACATGATCAGGATGAACAGCGGCAAATTGATAGTCCCGCTCAAGGCCGTCAGGCTTTCGATAGACACCGCAAAGGACGCGGAAGATGCCATGGGTGAAGAAATACAGATGTGGTTCAAGACGCACACAGCGACCAGCAACGCCATGGCGCGCGTTATGTTGGAAGAAAAACTAGAAGAGCAATTCATTATACATTCCCTGCTAAGACAAGAAAAATACAACGAGGCAGAAACACTGGTTGACAGCTGGCTGGCGTTTGATACGTACCCAGAACACAAGCAAATATGGTCGGATCTAGTAGATAGATGGAAGCGCAAAGTCGTATTTCACGGTACGCGCGCCGATCCCACGATGAGTGTATCAAGCGCGTTCAGGATCTGGAATTTGGCAGCAGGCATGTCCGACTCAAAGGAGCATCCGGTTCCCGGAATTACAAATCTGGACCTTTCACGAAATGTTCACAACTTGCAGGATCTAGAGAGGCGCGACGCTGCGATAAAGGCGCGCGTGGAAGATTTAGAGGGAACTGAAGACGCCGGCGAATTGTGGAGCAGCGTCGCTATTTTTGAAAGGTTCAGACTGCACGATAAAGCTCTAGAGTGCATTGAACTCATATGCCAGCTTGGCCACGACAAGGATCATGCGTTGATGCACAAGATGGTTCACTTGACCCATTTTGGTCTGTACGACGAGTGCGTCCGGGTGGGAGAAGAACTGCTGCGAAAAACCCCCGATGATTCTTCGGTGGCGCTCAAATGCAGCCACGCGTATCATCTGCTAGGGAAAAACGAGAGTGCGTTGGAACTTTTGGGCCGGATAGGCGAAAAGGACGAAAACTACACCTACGCGTTGATGGAACGGGGGTACGTTCTTTCCAGCCTAGAGAGGCAGTTAGAAGCGGCAGAGTGCTTTGAGCGCGTCTACGAGATGAGGCCGGACGACACGCTCAACATCAAAAACAAGGCCATGGCCATGTCGGTGCGCGGAAGCCATGCAGAGTCGATAGAATTGTACGACAGAGTGCTGGAAAGAGACCCGCACGACGCCGAGGCTTTGCACGGCAAAGGCATGTCTCTTTACAAGACGGGCGACCGGGACGGCGCCATGTCGTGCTACAAAAAGGCGCTCGAGATCGATCCCCACAATTCACGAGTCTTGGTACTGATCGGAGAGGAGATGTCAAACCAAGGAAAACTGCAGGAAGGGCTCGCATATTTTGTCAAGGCGCTGGAGATAAATCTCGCCGACAAGGCCGCCTTGCTTCACGCAGGCACCGCGCTTTGCAAGATGGGAAAGTACGAAGAAGCTCTGAAGAACCTCAACGTTGTGATCAACGCAGAGCCCTGCAACGTCAGATGCCTGCACGCCATTGCGGCAACATATGCGCAGCAGGGCAACGTGCCCGACGCCATTGATATGCTTGAAAAGATCGCCAGGCTGGATCCTCGGGAGTTGGAGCTCGTAAAAGCCAACAAGACGTTCGAGCGGCTGGAGAGCTCTGGCAGGTTTCAAGATCTGTTGAGAACTGAATCAGAGTCTGGCGATCGTGCAGAGACTGGACACAACACCAATTTTTCTTGACTGGGCCGGCTAATGTGCGTTCGAGATAGAAACTATGATCCGGATCACAAGCTGCGCGAAACGGTTGTCGGAATATCCTGATACGAGAGGATGCTAGCCGATGTAAGGATGGCACGATTTTGCACACTACAGAACGCGGCCGGGCGTCCGGCATGGTCGAAAAATTGGCCGCTGCGCGGCACTGATTCCGACTCGGTGCTTAAGTTTGTCCGCACATTCGTGGTCAGCCTTCCCGCCGTACACCCTTGCCAAATCCGCCTCGTCGTCAGGGCTCATTTCGTCCCAATGCACGAGACTTTCCACGGCCGTCGATCTGTTGCCGTAGGGCTTGGGCGATTTCTCGCATCGTATTACATGCAATTGGCCCGGCGTCCTTAGCCATGAATCTCGACCCCTACCTCCGAATTGGAAAGTGCTCCTCCTCGACGTTCTTCCAACACATAAATAGAAAGACGGCTTGTTTCTGCGCGTGTCCGGCCCCCCGAGAAGGATAATGGTGAGCTCCGTCATGCGCGAGTTCGAAGCGGAGCGCGAAGCGATCAAAAACGTGGTGTTTATGAGCGGCAACTACCCAGTCATGGCAGAAAGCCGCCTTTCTGGCCTGTCCGTCATGGAAGAAGTGAAGAAAATGGTGGACGACTCGGACTGTTATGTAGGAGTGTTCAGCGAGCGCTGGGGAGACGTGCCCTCGGACGACAACCCCGGCAGACTGTCCGTGACCGCGATGGAGTTCGAGCTAGCAAAGACGAAAGGCATCCCGATGAGAATTTTTGTGTCCGGCGCAGAGAAAAGAGATCCAGAACTACAGGCGTTTCTGGACAGAGTGGGCGATTCCATGGGAAGATGGTTCATTCGATACGATTCTGCCGCGGATCTTTTCCTCAAGATAGGCATTTCGGTATGCGGGCTGGTCGAAGAGATACACGACACGCCCCGGAATTTGAACTTGATCAAAGCAGCCATGTCCAGGCACAACTCCGTGTCCGTGTCTGGAATAAAAGACAGCGTACACCAAATATACCAAGAACCTGCACAGTTTGGCCTTGTAGACGACTTGGTGGAAAAAGAGAACATGTGGCTGGTAGGCGAGCGCGGCATAGGCAAGAGCGTCGTCTTGAAAAAACTGGTCGCGAAAAAGATGGCCGAACGCAAAAACGTGTTGTTTCTTAGGAGCGAGGACATACTACACTACGGTGGACTCGACGGCGCAGTGAATCACGTGTGCGGCACGTCGCTGGAAGGCGCGCTGGAGATGTTTGGGGAGTCTGACAGACTTTTGCTAATCGTAGATTCTGTGGAAGCTATACACCGGAGCCCCGGAGCGTGGGGAAACTTCACTAAATGCGTCTTCAACGTCTTGGCCAAGCCCGGGTTGAAAATGGTCTTCTCAATAAGGCAGTCCGACTATCTTGCATTCGGGGAAAGCTTTCCGCCCGAATGGGGGACAGAGATAGTCCTCTCCGGATTTACTGACGAGCAGATCCGCAAGACGCTGGACGCCATGCGAGTGGGTGTTGACAAGTCCATGTTTCGGATATTGAGGCACCCGTTCTATCTGGAGATACTGGATTCTATGGCCGCCAAGCTTGGCGATAACGATCTGCATCTGCTTTCTACCAGGGCGAAATTCATCAAACTTCACTACCAGAGAATGGTCTGCGACGATCAGATGCCGTCCGAGCACGTGCATGCCAGGGAAGAATTTCTGTCCGTGCTGGCAAATCGCATGTTCAAGTCCAAACGCCTCAAACTGCACTACATGAACGCCGCGTCGCCCGAGTTCAGATCGCTGCGCAGCGACGGCATCATAGCAGACGACGGCACATTCGTGCAGTTTTTCCACCAACTGTATTTCGATTTTATAATGTCTGTAAAAATCATCGATTCGGGAAGCGTCGCGGACTACTTGAAAAACGCTGGCAGCGAACCGTTCTTGAGATCTACAGTTCAGTTTATGCTGTCGTACCTGCACAGCGAAGACTTTGACTTGTACGAGTCCAGCATGCGTGATCTGATTCGTGATGCGGGTGTGGGCGAGTATTGGAAACGAGTCGCCGTCAGGTTTATGGGCCAGCTAATCGTCTTGCGTGATGGCGAAGAAGATCTAGTGACCGAACTGCTGGGCGCAGACACGTCTTTTACACGATATTTTTTGGAATCTGCAATAGAAAGCAAGAACCCGCACTGGCTGTCGCTGTGGGCCGATTCGGTGTTTGTGGAATGGTCCAAGGACAAAAACTTTCCACACGGCGCCCTGCTTGCAGAATACGTCAATGGAGCTTCTAGGTGGTCGGATGAGCAACAGCAAGAGTAAGTCCCTCCGACTGCTAAAGTCCATCGCATACAACACCAAGAGCATGCACGCCAGAACCGAGTCCATGAAATCCGCGTACAAGATATCCCCCGCCGATTCGTCTCAGTGGTTTTTGGAAATTTCCACAGATCCCGACCAGCTGGACGTTTCTACGGTTGCGTGCCTGCTCAGGCTGCTGCCCGACATGGCCACGCACGATGCGGCCGTGTCGGCGAAGATATTTTTCAACCTGCTCAAGTCAGGTTCGGACGTCGGGGAGTCAGGCGGCGCTCCTTTTCCAAAACCCGACTCGTACGCAGTCAGCAAGGGAAAGGAGTTGGTGGCGGATCTGCTCTCCAAAGCCCCCCAAGAGTTCTCCAAAGCGGTGCTAGACATTGCGCTGTGGGGCCTTGGGATGATGCCATCCAACGGCAAGCCGTACCCGGTCGACGTGCGGGTCTCACCGCGGCACCTTTCGCAAGCGCGGCACCACGGCAGCCTCTTGGCCAAGATGGAGGAAAAACTAACAGAATGGCACGATGCCGGGGACGAGCGGGCAGATTCCGTACTGGGCGTGCTGGCATCAGAACCCCACGCTCTTGCGAAACTGGTCTTGCTGGAGACGCTGGTGAGGGATCCCGCCCGGCACGCCCAGCTCATTCTAGACACCGTAACGTCGACAATAGGCGTGTCTGGCCCAAGAGACGAGTTTGGCAGGTATCTGGAAAAGACGCTGCCCGTCTGTGGCAACGAACAGGTAAAAGACATCAACTGCGCGTTTCTGAACGCCGGTTTGTCGCGCGATCGCAAAATAGAATTGCATAGACGCAGATTTCTGCTTCTCGCCATACCCGAACGGTTCAGGACGGCGGATGCGAAAAAGTGGCTCGAAACACACGGCGCGGCACCCGAAGCCGAATCTGTATGTCAAGCGCCTGAACCGCCCGCCCGTGTGGAGCCCGAACAAGGGGCCTATGCGGATCCAGAAGACGTAGACGGGGTGCTGGACGTGTTGGATGCTGCGGACAGTGCACAAAAGCCAGATCTGCTTGTGCGTATGGCGCGCTTTTTGGAGGCGAGCAGTATAGGACGCGAGCGTTTGAAGAAGCTCGAAAATATACTCCGATCGTGCTTTTTGGACTACGAAAACCACGACCGCTCGAATCCGAACCTCCGCGCGCTGGCATCTGTCGTGCAAGAGGCCGCTCTCTGCCACGTGCTTCTCACCGCACAGAACGCCAGTCCGGACAACATCCGCACGTGCAAAACTCTCTCGACGCACCGTGATGCACTGGTACGGGTTGGCGTTGCAAAGGGTTTGGCCAGATTGTCGGAGGCGGATTTTGAGTCTAGCTTTTCCATGGCGCAGAGGCTTGCCAGAGATCACACGCCGGTGCCTGCTTATCTGGAGGACTATATGTACCGCATCAAGGACAATCACGCGCAAGAGACGCTCCAACTGTGCAAGCTCTTGGTTGAAACGCGCGGCAAGGACAGAGGTTTGCCGTATCAGGATCGCGCCGTATGCGTAGCTGTGTCCATAATCGCGCAGAAGGCGTTAAAGGGAGACGATCCGAGTTTTTCCAGCCTGTTTTACAACATCGTGCATGACGACTCGTACAACCACGCAGTCAAGCACTATATTGCGTTTCTTTGTCAAATCTTGTTGCGCGACGACCGGCTGTCAGGCAAGCTCTTAGCGGTGTATTCTGCGCTGCTGGATTCCGCCGATCCGCATGTAAGAGGCGACGCGGAGTTTTTTCTGCTGTATACGCTAGCAGAGATCGGCAAGCCTCTCCTTCCGCAGATCCGGCCGGTGCTTGAAAAGGCATCGTGCATGACACATGAAACTCCTTCAAACCCATCCGGCCCGATCTTGGCGGAATACCTGGCAAAGTTCTGGCAAGAGATCCCGAAGGAATCCGTGGAGTACATTGGCCGACTGTGTAGGAACAACCCTTCAACGACCGTCTACGATCTCAACTCGTCGTCCATTCTGGACACGATGGAAGCCATGTTCAAGAGCGATCTACTGGATCGCAGATCAAAGCAGAGCTTGCTCGAGACGCTCATGCTGTTCGTGCGAGCGGGATGGGCGAGGGCCAACCGCGTTTTGGGCACGGCCGAGTCGTGCATGTGATCGTCGGGCCGCAGGCTAGCCATCCCCGGCTTGGGGCAATGCGCCGACAGGACAGGTTCGGCGCGCGGGCACGCATGCCTCTCGGTGTCGTTTTCAGTTCGCTGGACCAGGCCCGCCGCGCCGTACGGGCGGGCACCCTACAGAAAGTGCGCGTCGCGCGTCGAGTGTTTTTTGTACGGCAAGCGGGGCGGCGGCTGCGCGTACACGTCTCGCCTCTGCCTCATTTTTATTGAAGGCTACGGCCGCGCGCCGCGTTGGACACACGCACGATAGCGCGCGCCACCGCGGTGGCCGCCGTGATAGCGGCCCCCTCCATAGCCGTCTTTCTTGCGGCATGGCAGGTGCTAGACGACCTGTTCGTGGCCGCCATAGCCGGGGCCGTGGTGCATTTCGTGGCCATGGGCTTTGCCATACGGATATCCAAAAAGTTCATGCCGCGCACCGACGCTTAAAATAGACAGGGCGGGCGCCGGCGCCGTTGGATCCAGTCTCCGTGCTCACCGGCCACCTGCGGCTCTCCGACATCCAGGCGCGCGTCTTTCTGGACGTCACGTCGTCCGGCCCGTCCGGGGCGGCAGAAGCTGCCGGCCGCCTCGGGGTGGACGCCGGCGATGCGCTAGAGGCGTGCCGCTTTCTGGAAGACTTGGGCGGGCTGATCGAGGTGTCCGGAAGGTACCAGGCGATGCACCCGCGCTTCGCGGTGGTAAACATGTACCGGCGCGCGTGCCAGAGGGCCGGCGCCGAGTTTGGCCGCAACAACGAAGTGGACGCGCTTGGCGCCGCGCTCGAAGAGGACTACGAGAGGGCCGCCTGAGTATAAATAAACGGCGGGGCCGGCCCCGCCGTTGGCCCAAGAGTGCGTCCACCAGCCGGTGTATTTCGGCGTCATCAACATCAACATAGACGATCATACCATAGGCTCGGTGGATGTCTGGCGGTGCCCCGCGTGCAGGGGGCTGTTCTGCGAGGAAAAGCAGCTTGGCATAGAGGCGCTCGCAGAATCGGTCGGCATGCCCAAGATAGGCAAGGGCGAGCGGTGGGCCGTGTGCGTATGCAAGCTGCAGGCCGGCCGGGACAAGTGGAGGCTGGTAAAGGTCCCGGAATCGGGCACCATACGACACGAGTGCATCGGCGAGCACGTGCTGGAGCTGCGGGTCGAAGGGTACGGCGTGCGCGACGAGCGCCACTGGAGCTTTCTGGTGGACGAGAACGTCAACAAGGTGGTGGAGATAGGCCGTGGCCCTTGACATACACGTAAGCTCCGTCGACGGCACGCAGATGGCAGCAAAGATAACAGGCACGTTCGGCGTGGGCGGCTCGCAGTTTCCGTTCACCGCCATCGCGTTCGGCCGCATAGGCGGCCAGAACATAGGGGCGAAACTTTCGGAGCAGACCGAGGCGCAGCTGCGCCGGGCCGGCCACGACCCCGAGCAGATAGCGCTCCAGATACAGACGGAGCTGCTGCGCGGCAACATGACCGTGCCGGACAACCTCGAGCGCGAATCGTTTGCCGACAGCTAGAATTGCGCGTCGTCCATGGCAGACGCGCAGGCGCACCGCCGCTCTTCCGGCATGTTGGACACCAGCGACTCCAAAAGTGCGCGAGTCTTGTCGGAGTTTTCCCTCAGGGTGCGGACCACCTCGCCGGCCGTGACGTGCTCGTCGGTCCAGGCGTCGTAGTCGGTGACCGACGAGACCGAAGAGTAGCACATTCGCGCCTCCCGCGCCAGGTTGCACTCTGGGACCAGCGTCATGCCGATTATCTGCGCGTTCCAAGAGCGGAACAGGCGCGACTCGGCCCTCGTCGAGAAGCGCGGCCCCTCGATGCACACGTACGTGCCCCCGTCGTGGCAGCGCAGGCCCAGGCTTGCGGCCTCTTTTGCGATGCGCCCGCGCAGCTGGGGGCAGAACGGCTCTGCCATCGAGACGTGCCAGACGCTGCCCTCCTGGCCCAGCTCGCCTTTTGGCACGCGGACCGGATCTACCGGATCGGCCATGAACGTGGCCTTGCGCGAGCGCGTCATGTCGATGTACTGGTCGGGCACCACAAAGTGGCCCGGCTCCACCGATTCGGCGAGGCTGCCGACGGCCGACGGCGATATCACGCGGGTTACGCCCAGCTCTTTGAAGGCCCACACGTTCGCGCGGTAGTTTATCAGGTGGGGCGGCACGACGTGCTTGCGCCCGTGGCGCGGCAGGAACGCCACCTGCCTGCCGCCCAGCTTGCCCACCGTGATCAGATCGGACGGGCTGCCGTACGGCGTCTCCATCCGGATCTCTTCAAAGTCTTCCAGCACAGAGTACAGGCCCGTCCCGCCGAATATGCCGATCTCTGCGCGGCTCAAAACACCACCAGCGACTTGCGCGTCCGCCCGCCGAGGCGCGCGGCCCCCCCGAGCTCGGACAGCTCCACTACGAACGCAAAGCCGGCCACTTTTCCGCCGGCCTTTTCGACCAGCGAGGCCGCCGCCTCTGCGGTGCCGCCGGTCGCGAGCAGGTCGTCGCAGACCAATACGCGGTCGCCCTTTTGGACCGCCCCCTCCTGCATCTCCATCGTGTCGCTGCCGTACTCTATCTGGTACGAGGCCCGTATCACCCCGCCGGGCAGCTTGCCCTTTTTCCTGATCATTACCATGCCCCTGCCGCACCGCGCCGCCACGAGGGCCGCCACCGGAAAGCCGCGCGCCTCTATGCCGGCCACCGCGTCGAACCTGCCCGGCGGGAAATGCCCTTTTATCTGATCTGCCGCGTAAGAGAAGGCCTCCGGATCGCGCAGGAGCGGGCCAAAGTCGCGGAACAGCACCCCTTTTTTGGGAAAGTCTGGGTATTCTGCGAGCTTTTCGCGCAGGTTCACGGCGCGCCCGGCCGGGCGAGGCAATAAAAACATGCGCGTGGCCCCCGCTTAATCCGCCCGCCGGCTCAGGCCCGCGCGAAAAGATCGAGCGCGCCTTTCAGCGCCCGCGCCGGAACGCCCAGCATGCCGGCGGTCTTTTCGTATTCCTCTTCGCTTACCGCGCGCAGTGCCCCCTTTATCCGGGCGTCGGGCACGTGGCGCAGCACGTCGGATTTCAGATCGCCAGGCTCCTGGCCGGAGTGCCAGATCAGCGCGTAAACGTCGGCGATGTCCTTGTGCCTCTTGTACTCCTTGTCCCTGCCCGGGAGGGAGGCGACCTTTGCGGCCAGCAGGACGTCGGGCTTTGGCACCGCGAACCGCGCCCCGAACGCCTCGATTTCGTCGCGCCTGCCGCCTTCGAAGACGGCCCGCAGCAGCGGCTCGTCTATCGGTCTGAAGCCGAGCGCTTCGGCGAACCCGTCCGGTACGCTGTCCACTATCGGGTCGACGTACAGGCGGAACAGGTCGTACTCTGGTACCTTTTTTTCCTCGTCCCGGCTCAGGGCCCTGCCCGTCTCCCGGTGGTACGAGCGGAGCATGCGGAACGAGACGTTGTAGAACCCCATCTGCTCCAGCGCCCCGATGGATTCGGCGTACGGCGACCGCCCGATGGATCCGGAGGCCCGATCCCCCAGGTGGAACCCGACGTCGATGTCCTTCGAGCCGACATAGTCCCTGCCGGTCGATTCCCTGTACCCGGCGTTGACCGCAAGGTGCACCGCCCAGCCGCCCATCAGGCACGCAGGCCCCTTTACCGCGGCCAGCACGGCGCCGAGCATCCGGCGCGGTATCTCGGTCTCAAAGTCCACGCAGCGCACCGCCCTTTACCTTTTCTGCGAGCATCTCGGCGGCCTCTACGCACGGCCCCCCCGCCGCGTACAGATCCAGCACTATCTGCGGCACCGACGCGAGCGCCAGGCCGCCCACGCGCGCGCTCTTGTAAAGCGCGTGATCGTCCCCGTAAAGCACCCTCACGTTGCCCTTGCCCACCAGCCCGCGCCGCGCCAGAAACCGGTGCCACGCGGGCATCTCTTCGCGCTTCACGTAAAAGTCGGTGCGCGACGGGAACAGGTAGTTTTGTATCTTGTTCTCCGCGCGGTACGTAGTGAGCGCGTACTCTAGCCCGGCCCCGCGCAGGGCGGCCAGCGGATCTTGGACCATGTAGTCCCTGTGCTCGTAGGGGGGCTGCCACCGCCCCCACCACGAAAACAGCGCGTCAAAGTCCGCCACCCGGGTCCCGTCGAGCATCCCGTCGGCGCCCATCCTCCCGAGCAGGGCGTGCGCCCACGGGTACGTGCAGCCTGCAAGCTTGGCGACGCGGTACTTTGAGAGATCCCCGTCGGGCGAGTTCAGCAGTATCCTAGCGATGCGGCCCTTGAAGGCGGTCCGGGTCTCGGTCTTCACGTATCGCGGTAGGCGCTATGCGCTATATATCGTGTTATTTTAAATACCGACCGTAAAAACTTCGCATTCTGCCCGGCCCCTAGGCACGGCCCCCGAATCAAAACGCCCGCATACCGCCCCAAAAGAGCCCGTTATGTTGTATGCGTTATGCATAATTTTCACTTAAATATATAGCCAAAAACCTATACAGAAGGCGGATCAGTCCACGCCGAACGTAGCGGACGCGGTGTCCGAGCCGCTCGAGACGGTGATGGTGTACGTGTCGGGCACGAGCCCGCGCGGTATTATCCACGGCTGCGATATCTGCCCGTCCGAGGTCCTCGGGAACTTTATGGTCGAGACCTCCCGGCCGCCCGAATCGGTGATGGTGCCGAGCAGCCCGCCGTCGGCGCCGGTCACGCTAAAGTCGATGATGTCGCCTGCCGGCGTGGTGCGCGCGGGGCCGGCCGTCACGGTCAGCGTCTCGTCCGAGGCGGGCACCACCTCTATGCTAGCCTCGGCGTAGTTGTTGCCGCTGCGCGCCGTTATCTTCCACGTGCCCGGCTCGGCGCTAGCCGGCACCCTCAGCGTGTTGTCCAGAAAGCGGACCGGGGCGCCCTGGTTCTTGACGGCGGTGCGATGCGTGACGCTCTCGGATTCGCGCACGCTGTTGCCCTGCGGATCCAGCAGGGCCAGGGCGACGAGCACGTTGGGGTTGCGCGTGTCGCCCACCACCGTGATCTGCTCGTCGGGCACGTACGTGCCCTTTGTGGTGCTCAGCCTTATCGGCCCCGACCCGACGTCGAGGCCCACGTTGAACGCCACGTCGATGCTGCTGTTGGCCCACGAGAGGGTCGCCGTGTAGGTCCCCGATACGTACCCGCTCAGGCTCATGCGGTGCTCGAGCCTGCCGTCCGAGCGGATGTTGAGCGTGTCGGTCAGCTTTGCCCTGTCGGTCGGATCCGTTATCAGCAGCGAGACGGCCGAGGACGGCGGCCCCTCTATGTTCATTATCAGCACGTCCGAGCTCTGGTAGCTGAACTTGTCGAGCGTGGCCACGATGGGATCCTCGGGAAGCTGGCCCACGCCGACGCGGGCCACCGCGCGGGAGTTGCCCTGCTCGACGAACAGCGTGTACGTGCCCGCCTCTATCTCCCTGTCGGTCGGGTACGAAAAGCTCAGCGCGCCGTCGGCGCCGGGCGTGTCCACCGAGAACGAGATCTCGTCGTTGCGCGGCCCGGCCAGCCGGAACTCGGTGCGCACCTCCGGGGTGGCCGTGCCGGCAAAGACCAGCGTCTGGCCCGGATCGTAGCGCGGCGATTCGGGGGCGATCGTTATGGCGTCGTTGGACAGCACCGTCCACTCGACGCGGGCGGTCTCGGTCCCGTCGGTCAGCACCGCGTTGTACTCGCCGTAGGCCATGTCGTGCTCCATCACGGTCTCGAACGACCAGGCGCCCGCCGCGTCCACCGGTATGGGCTCGCCGGTGACCGCTGTGCCGTCCGGCCCGAGCACGCGCGCCGAGACGGTGCTGCCCGGCGCGGCCGTGCCCGTGATCGAAAAGACTTCGCCGCGCAGCACGGTCTGCGGCACGCCCGAGACGGTCAGCCGCGGGGCCTCCGGCGGCGGGGGCCTCTGCGAGGCGGGCGTCACCTGCGCCGTCCCCTGCGCCTCGGCGCCGGCCGGCCCGCGCACGGCAAAGCTCCAGACGCCCGGCGCCGCGTCGGCGGGCAGAGCGTGCGTGATCACGAAATTGCCCGCCGCGTCGGACGAAAACTGCCGCACCGCCTGGCCGGCCACCACCAGGTCCAGCGCGCGCGAGGCGCCAAAGCCCGAGCCGACCAGCCGGACAGAATCTCCGGGGCCCGGATCGGCGGGCACCGCGCGCACCGCAGACGATCCAAAGACGGCAGGCTCGGGGCCGGCCGGCGCCTCGCCCGCAGGCGGGGCCGGCGCGTCGGGGGCGGGGGTACCCGGGGCCGGCTCGCGTATCACCCCGACTGCCAGCTCCGACCCCGATGCCAAAGCTTTCCAGCTTATGGTCGGCTCCGGTATATCAGATATCAGGCCGAACTTGGCCTGGCCGCCGGGCCCCATCCGGCCGTCGAATACCACCACGCCGACCGAGTTGGCCGCCGCGCGCCACCCCTCCTGCGCCTTGAACGAGACCGGCGAGCCCTCCAGCGGCAGCCACACGCGCACCTGGTCTACGGGCCCGGCCGAGCCGTTGTGCACCGAGATCAGGGTGGTGCGGCCCAGCGTCTCGGCCTCGACGGATATGCCGGACTGCGCCCAAGCGGGGGCGGCGATGGCCGGCGCGGCGAGGGCCAGCAGGGCGAGGGCCGTCAGCGCCTTCATCGCGCGCGATCCGGCCGCGCCCGTATTTATCGCCAACCCAGCAGTCCTGCGCAACGCTTAAGGCCCCCGGCGCGGCTTTTTCTGCGCTTCCCCGTCGTGCTGCCGTATCCTCTCGGCGATGAGCCTGTACAGCGACCTGAACCGGTCGCGGGTCTTGTCCGAAAGGAAGCCGGCCTGGCCCATGGCTATCTTTTCGCATATGTAGCGCGTGATCTCCTCGGGCTCGAAGGCGCCCCACCCGTCGTCGTAGTGCTCGGCCCATATGTCGCGCAGCGATTCCAGCATGCCGTCCTTGCCGCGCCCCCCCAGCTGGCCGGGCGATATCTCGCCGTACCCCTCGCCGCGCAGCTTTATCTCGTAGGTCTGGTTTACGGCGTGCAGGTAGTCGGACGGCACGATATAGTCCTCCATGGACTGCAGCAGCTTGCCGTCGCGCTCGAACTGTATCAGCTGCGCCTTGGAGAACCCGTTGGCCTCCAGCTGCGCGCGCAGCTGGGAGGACTCGCCGGTGTTGTCCAGCAGCACGAACGTCCTGTACCCGTGGGCCATGTAGAATATGGCCAGCGGCAGCACCGAGTTCTTGTTGTGGGCGGCCACCACGTTGAGCGGGTTCATCGATATGTTGGGGTCCTGCAGGAACCGGTCGAACGCGTTGAGGTACATGGAATCGGACATCGTCTCGACTATGAGAACGGGCCGCGAGTTGGTCCCTATCTCGCGGTCCGTTATCGACTCCACCATGCCCCGCGAGAGCCCGTACAGTATGGGCGTGAGCGTCTTGTCGTCGGCGTTCCAGTAGTCGTAGAATATGCGGCTCAGGTGGCGCCGCCGGTCCAGCTCGACGACGAGCAGGTTGCCAGGCGTGTAGTCGAATATCATGAACGGCGAGTGCGTCGCGTACAGCACCTGGTTGGAGCCGGCCAGGTTCTTGAGCAGGTCCGATATGCCCATCTGCTGCGTGGGGTGCAGGTTGCGCGCCGGCTCGTCTAGCAGCAGTATGGCCTCCTTGAGCTCGGCCCTCTGCGTCTCGGCCGCGAAGTTCACGATGAACGAAAAGGTCCACTTGAAGCCCTCGGCCCTGCGGTTGAGCAGGCCCGTGTTGGTTATGGTGCCGTCGCGGTGCACGTCCGATATGACGACGCTCATTATGTTGCCCGGGTTGTAGCGCAGGTCCACGTGTATGGGATCGCCCTTCCACGCCGGGTTGAGCTTTGAGGTGAGCCTGTTGCTGGCCATGTGCAGGTACTTTATCATCTTGGACGGGCTGTCGCCCATGGATTCGAGCGTCTCGACGTCGAGCTCGGCGAGGTAGCACAGGTTGCGGACCGTCTCGGCCCTGTCGAACTCTTCGGCCACGTCGATGGAGCCGGGCCGCGGGCCGCGGGCCTCGCGCGCGAACTCGTTGAGGTTTATGTTGCCGTAGATCTTTTTATAGTCCGAAAAGTACACGAACCGCGGGTGCAGCTCGGCCTCGATGAAGTTTTCGAGCATGCCCCTCTCGGTGCGTCCGCTCAGCAGGGCCTGGTACTGGCTGTCCGGATCCCGGTACACCTTTTCCCACTCCGAGACCACCTGCGGGTCGCGCGTGGCCACCACGTGCACGCGGTTGCTGAACTCGGCCATGCCGTTCTCGAAGAGCTCGCGCGTGCGCGGGGGCGGGCCCCCGAAAAAGCCCGTGTCCAGCTGTATGCGCAGGTGGTTGGGCATGGTCTCGACAAAGTCCACCACGCGGCGGCAAAAGTTCTCCCACGAGTTCATGGTGGCGTTCTCGCTCTCGCTGACCGAGACTCCAAAGTCGTACTGGACGCGGGGCGCCTTGTTGGTCCGGAACAGGCGCATGGCCCGGATCTCGGGCACCTGCGGGAACCGCTCCGATATCATGGCCGACTCGCGCTCGCTGAGCTCGAAATGCCCCTCCACGAGGGTCAGATCCCCCTTTAGCTCGTCGGACATTTCGTCGCACAGATCCAGCTCGGAGAGCTGCTCGTCGCGGTTGAGCAGGGTGAGCGCCTGCAGTATGGTGGTCTTGCCGCTCTCGTTGCGCCCCACGAAGGCGGCCAGGTCGCTCACGTTTATCTCCCCCGAGTCGTGTATGCACCGGTACGCCCTTACGCGGAACTTGCGCAGCCTCACCCCGCGCGGGCGCCGCGCCTGCGATTTAACTCATTCGTAAAAAAGGCCCCCGCGGCGCGGGCGCGGCCGGCCAAGCCCCGCCCGAGAGGCCGGGGGCGCCCGCCGCCGCCAACACTCATAACGCCAGGCTAGCGCTTTTCGGCGTGGGGAGCAAAAAGGAAAGGATGAGGATCGGCATGGTGCACAAGCAGCAAGCCATCTTTGTGACCATGCTAGCGGTGGGCGGCGGCCTGGCGGGGGCGAGCCTGCTGCCCGAGCACTACCTAGTGGGCGAGGCCATAGCATTTATTTTGGTGGGGCTGGCAGGTCTGCTCATGTCGTGGACCACGTTCGACATAGGTGCCGGGATAAAGGAGGTAGTCCGCGAGGTGGGCAGGGAGAACAACGAGGTAGTCCGCGAGGTGGGCAGGGAGAACAAAAAGGCATTGGATTCTCTGGCAGAGTCGATCGACAGAATGGCAGATACGCAGAGGATGATGGCAGAGTCGCAGAAGGAGACCCGGGAGATGATGGCAGAGTCGCAGAAGGAGACCCGGGAGATGATGGCAGAGTCGATGAACAGGATGTCAGAGTCCCAAGACAACATCGCGAGGCTGCTGGAGCGCGTGGCAAAGAACACCGGCACGTTGGACTGACGCCGGGATCCGCCCGGGCGGCACCGATCGGCGTGCGTCGGGGGCAGGATCCGTTTTCCAAGCGCAGCCGCCGCGCCCCCCGGCCCGGCCGGACGGGGGTTTTCGCGCGGGGGCGGCAGCCCGGACCGAGCCGGACTCATGCGACGCGGCGAATGCATAGATTATATGGGCTACGGAGCGGGCGCGCGCGTGGCCTCAAAGTCGGCGTACGTTGTTTTCGTGCTGCCGGTGGCAGTCTCGGTGCCGGTCGCGGCGTTCGTGATGGCCGGGCTGGCGGACGGCGGCGCCGGGGCCTCGGTGCGGCTGGTGCTGCCCGAGACGCACCCCGCCTCCGAGCCGCTGGTCGTCTCGGCGCTGGCCGATCCGGCCTTTGAGTGCGGCGACGTGTACATTGCAGTATTCGGGCCCGACGGCGGACTGGTCGCGCAGCAGGCGTATTTCGAGCAGTGCTTCGGGGACGGCCCGGTGCCGGTCGGCGACGAGTTTTCGCTTATGCTCGACGAGGGGGCGTACCGCGTCTCGGTCGACGTGATAGACGCCGCCAACGACGGCACCGCCTCAGCCGTGGCCACGGTGACCGTGGGGTAGCCGGCCGTGCACCTCCCAGCTTCCGGAGTGATACGGCCGTGAGCGAATCGGACAGGAAGCGGCAGGAAGAAGAGCTGAAAAAAGAGCTCGCAGAAAAGCGCAAGCTGCTCGAAGAGATAAAGAACGCGCAAAGGGCGCGCAAAAAACCGGAGGCCAAAAAGCCAAAGCAGGCAAAGCCGGCCGAAAGGCCAAAGGCTGGGGCCAAGGCCAAGCCGGCCCCCAAGGACGCAAAGCCCGAGGCAAAGCCTGCCGCGCCCAAGGACGGCAAGGCCGCGGGCAGGGCCAAGCCGGCCCCCAAGCCCCCGGCCAAGGACGCAAAGCACGCCGAGAAGCCCAAGGCCGCCTCCAAAGAGGCCGCAAAGCCCGAGGCAAAAGCCAGGCCCGCAAAGGCCGGAGCCAAGCCCGGAGACAAGGCGGGCGCCGCAAAGCCGGCCGCCAAGGCCGGCGCAAAGGCCATGCCCGCCAAGGCCGAGGCAAAGCCGGCCGAGCCTGAGGAAAAGACCCCCGAGGAGAAGATGGAAGAAGAGATGACCGACGAGGAGATCGAAAAGTTCGAGATAGAAAAGACCGACATGGACAAGCTCATCAACAGGATAAGCGAGATCCTCTCGGGGTTCGAAGACGAGGGGATGCTGCAGAACGACCTGTGGAAAAAGCTAAAGCTGAACGCCCGCGACGGCGCGAGGCTCTCGCTCAGGCTGGAGCGCGCCGGCATCATCTCCAGGGAAAAGATACTCGAGAACGGGCGCTGGACGTACCGGTTCACGGCCAGCAAGACCCCGGTCAGCACGCAGTCCATGGAGCACGCGCCGTGCCTGACGTGCCCGGTGGAGCAAAAGTGCACCGCGGACGGCGAGATCAGCCCGCAGACCTGCGACCTGATCGAGGAGTGGGTGCTGGCCGGCACAAAGAGGCCGAAGAAGGCGGCATGAGGCCGCACGACGCCCGCCGCGACCACTACCGCCGCATGGCGCGCGAGCAGGGGTACCGGAGCAGATCCGCGTACAAGCTGAAGGAGCTCAACAACTCGTACCGCCTGATCGGGCCCGGCTTCGCGGTGCTGGACCTGGGGTGCGCCCCGGGCGGCTGGACGCAGGTGGCCGTCCGCCTAGCGGGCAACCGCGGCAGGGTCGTCGGCGTGGACAAGGCGTACGTGGACGAGCTGGAGGGGGCCGAGTTCATGAGGGAGGACGTGGGCGACGAGGGCATATCCGACGAGATACTCGGGCGCCTCGGGCGCAGGGCCGACGCGGTCATCTCGGACGTCTCGCCGCACGTGACCGGCAACTGGTCGGTGGACCACGCCGTCCAGGTCTCGCTCAACTACAGCTGCGCGCGCGTGATGGAAAACGTCCTGAACCGCGGCGGCAACGCGCTCTTCAAGGTCTTCGACGGGCCGTACTCGGACGAGTTCCGCGGCTTTCTGCGCAAGCGCTTCGCCAAGGTAAAGCCGACCAAGCCCAAGGCCAGCCGCAAGCCGAGCAGCGAGATGTACTTTGTGTGCATGGGGTACAGGCCCCGCTAGAGCAGCCTGTCCACCTCGGGTGCCGGCGCGTCGGTCCGGAAGCCGGCCGGATCTAGCGAGGTGGCAGAGGCGGCAAATCCTGCATCCTGCAGGGCCCCGACCGCCGAGGCCGGCGAGACCGGCTGGCGGCCGGTCCTCGAAGAGACCTCGTCGACGGTGTGGTAGCAGGCGGGCATGCCGGCCTCACCCGACGCGCGCTCGAGCAGCTTTGCGCAGCTTGGCGGCGCCGCCTCGCGCATCTGTTCCACGAACCCCCGCTCGAAGAGCGGGCCGGTCCAGAGCGGGCCGGCGAGCTCGGCTGCGCTGCCGCACGCGGCGCATTCGCGGCACGGATCGGAGACGGCCCGGTGGCCGCACGAAAAGCAGTGGGCGATAAAGCCCGTGTTGAGCGCGGTGTCGGGCCTGCGGCGCACCGAAAGGTACGCGCGGTAGTAGTGCAGGTCGCTTTCGACCAGCAGCGGGACGGCGCTGATGCCGAGGCGGGCCGCCACGCCCCTCGCGCACCCGAGCACCAGCCGGATGCCAAGCTCGTTGCCGTAGCGCACGCGCAGCGACGTGCCGCCGTACCTGCGCCGGCACGCGCCGCGGAAGGGCCCGTTGAGCACGCGCAGGTCGGTGGCCGTAAGCGACAGCACGCCCCCGTGCCTGACCGCGCGCAGGGCGCAGTCCAGGAACGGGGCCGGCGTGCCGAACGGGTCCAGATCCACCACGCCGGCGCGCGAGCCCGGGGCCGAGTACTCGGAGCACAGCGCGCACGCCTCCCTGCCCGATATCCTCGCTTCCAGGCCGTTGAGCCGCGCCGAGCGCGCGGCCAGATCGCGCGCGGCCGGGTTGATGTCGTTGAGCACCGCCTCAAAGCCGGCCTCGTTGGCCGCCCGCAGGCCGCGCGCGCCGACGCCGGACATGCAGTCTAGCATGTCGCGGGGGCCGCGCAGGCCCGCGGCCAGCGCCGCGTAGGCTGCGACCGATACGTCCCGGTTGAACTTTGCGCGCGGGTTGAAAAAGGCCGGCTCTGCCGGCGGCGGGTAGCGCTCCACCGACGCTGGCGGCACCAGCAGGCGCGTCCCCCCCTCGGTTATCTCCACGGCCGCGGCGCGGGCCCGCTCAATATTATTGCAGTCGGCCCGCGGCGTCCGCCCGACGGGAATTTCCCGGGGGGCCGGCGCGCGTGGCAGACCGCGTGCGCCCGGCGAGCACGCGCCTTTTGTCACGACCTGATGTACGATTTTCCCAGGTGGTTTTCGATTATTTTCACCACCCCCGCCCCGTCGAAGGTGAGCGTCGCCGAGTGGAATACGGACAGCGCCAGGTCTTGGAAGCGCTGATCGCCCTCCAAATCCTCTATTGCGAGCCCCAGTTCCCTCGCCTTCCTTTTGTCTATGTGCCGATCCTGGCTCTTGAAGTTGTCATGATCGGACAGGTAATCGGCTATGTCGGTCGCCCGCTTCTCCCCGTGCGGATCTTTTGCGAACATGTACGTGCGCAGCCATTGAGAGACCAAGTCTTCTGCAAGTTCGGCGGCGTTCAGGCATTGAAGCAAGAGCCCCGGGTAGTATTGCGTCAAGAGCGGGACCCACGCTTGGAATGAATCGGGCCTCTCTTCGAGGTCTTCCTGCGCATTGTAGAACTGGTACACTATGGTCTGGACCGGGACTATCCTGGTCCCCGTGTCCGTGCGTATTGCGATCCGTGGATCTATGGGCCCAAGCGAGGAATGGGCCCCCATCACAATGGTGTCGGCCGCGCACGCAAGCATCGTAGCGGCAGACATTGCGGCCTGGGGCACTATTACCCGGATGTTGTCAAACTTGGCCCGCAGATAGCTCACGATCGATTCTGCCGCCTCGGCCGATCCCCCCGGACTGTGCAAGATCAGATCCAGGCTGCGCGTATCCATCCCGTGGACGGTTTCCATCAATCCCCGCAGATCGGCATCGCTGAGCAGCAGCATTTCCGGATCGTCTACGGTGTGCGCTTGTGTCCAGTTGGTGGCGTACAAGAGGACGCCCCGTCCCGTGTGCTGCCTGAGCTGCGACAGGTACTTTTTTCTCACCTCGTCAAAATGATCCTGGCCGTCTGCGTCTTTCAGGCGGTTTAGTTCGTTTACGATCTCTCCCCAAGTCGGCATGATAGTTTCCTACGAAGAGGTGCGCGATTCGTACCGCCTCCGTCCGATACGTGCAGGCGAGGGCGAAGAGGTGCGCGATTCGTACCGCCTCCGGATCCGCGCCGGCCGGAAATGCTCATGGGTGATCTTTCTGGACTGCTCGCACCTGGACTGCGTCTCTATCATCTCCTTGACGCCGGGCATCCCGATAGCTTCTTTCAAAAGCCGGTCGTACGCGGCCTGCGCATCGTCTGCTTCCACGCCGCCGAATAAAAAACACGGCTAATAAAAGTTCGAGCCGCGTCCGGTTCCTCGATCCGCGCGGGGTCGGCCGGGCCGGACGGGTGCCGGCGACAGCGTTATAGATTGGGCGCGCCGGCCGGCGCGCGTTGCGCGTCCCTACGGAAAGGCCGCGCGCCGGCGCCGGCGGCACGAAGCCGGGGCCCGGCGCGCAGGTCTGCGGCGTCGACGAGGCCGGCCGCGGCTCGGTGCTCGGGCCGCTCGTGGTGGCCGGCGTGCGCGCCTCGCGCGCCCGGCTGGCCAGGCTGCAGGCGCTAGGCGTGCGCGACTCCAAGGCGCTCTCGCCGGCGCGCAGAACGCAGCTGTGCCGCGCCATAAGGGCCGAAGCCGAGGTGTCCGTCTCGGTGGCCTCGCCCTCGTCGGTGGACAGGGCGGTGCGCCGCCACAAGCTCAACGACCTTGAGTCCGAGCGCATGGCGCGCATCGTGGCAAAGCTCGGCGCGGACGTCTCTTACGTGGATTCGTGCGACGTCAACGCGGCCCGGTTCGGCAGGCGCGTCTCGCAGCTTTCCGGCAGGCGGGTGCTCTCGTACCACCGGGCCGACTCGCGCTTTACCGCCGTGGCGGCGGCCTCGGTGGTGGCCAAGGTCGAGCGCGACCGGCTCCTAGAGCGGCTGCGCCGCATCGGCGCGGCCGAGGGGAGCGGGTACCCGTCCGACCCGCGCACCATGGAATTTCTGAGGGAGTACGTGCGGGCGCACGGCTCGGCGCCGCGCTCGGCGCGCGCGAGCTGGAAGCCGGTCAGGCTCATGACAGGCGCGCTACGATCATCGAGTGGTCGAGGTCGTAGGGGTGCAGGTCGATGCTCCGCTCGATCTCAAAGCTAGCCTCCAGCTTGCGCGCCTCCCGCCGGGCTATCTCGGCTGGGCTGCGCGTCACGTCGATGCTGCGCGCCTTTACGACCATCATCAGCGCGCCGCCCGGCTCCAGGAACCGGCGGCAGTTTGCCACCGCGATCTCTGTCTGGTCGGGCTGCGCGATGTCAGAGTACACCGCGCCCACCCTGCCGTACATGCCCACGTACTCTTCGGGCCTGCGCGCGTCGGACATTATCGGCACCACGTTGGGGCGGTGGCGCGCCACCCTGTCTAGCAGCTCGCGCGCCACCCTGCTGGCGTGGTCCACCGCAAAGACCACGCCCCGGCCCCCCACGATGTCCGAGACGTGGCTGACCGTCGTGCCCGTCGAGGCGCCGAGGTACAGCACCTGCGAGCCGGGCCCGAAGGGCAGCGATTCCAGCCCGTTCATTATGGCAGCCGCCAGCTTGCTGCGGTACGGATCCCAGGCCCTGTACTCCACGCCGCCCTTGCGCACGAGCCTCTCCTTGTAGACCCGGTTGCCGGGTACCATGTTCTCGGTGGCAAGGCGCACCTGCCCGTCGGCGCGCACCCACTCGTAGGGCTCACCGGCGGCGCTTTTTTCCATGCCTCTTTTTGCGGCCCTCAAAGCAGTCGGGGCAGTAGGCGCGCCTGCCCGGCTTGGGCCTGAAGGGCAAATCGAACTTTTTGCCGCAGGCGTCGCAAGAGGCCTCGTGGCGCCGCGCGTCCCCTTTCGGCCGGCGCCCGTCGGCCCTCGGCCTGCGCGCGTCCCCCCTCTCGCCCCCCGCCGGCCTCTGCGGCGGCTCTGCGTACTTTGCGCCGATCTCGCCCACGCGCCGGTTCATGCTCTCCACGAGGGTCTCGTTGAGCCCCTCGCCGTACGCGTCCACGCGCGCGGCGATGGCCGCCTTTGCGGCGATGGTGCGCGCTATCTTGCCGCGCTGCCACCGCGGCGCCGAGTGTATCAGGTGGTGCTGGAAGAGCAGGCCGTGCTTTGGGGGATCGCTGCCAGACTTTATGGATCTAAAGAGCGCCTTTTCGGCGCCGAGTACCTGTATGGTGCTAGACGGCATCGAGGCCAGTTTCTGCAGGCTGCCGGCGCGCGAGAGCAGCCTTGCTGCGACCACCCTGCCGAGCACCGCCGACAGGTTGGGCGCCAGCTCCCCGAGCCGCTCGTCGAGGTGCGCCTCCAGCGAGCGGCGCGCCTCCTGCAGGCCGACCAGCTGGCCGGCGAGCAGCTGCGCCATTGCCAGGCTGCCGTCCGAGATGTCGCCGCCCCTGCTGTTGCGCGAGACCAGCTCGAGCATCTGCGCCTTTTCCTCCGGAAAGCCCGCGTCCCGGAACGACTGCGCCGACAGGTCCGAGCGCCTGCCGCGCTCTGCCACGCGCGCGTACCCCGCCACGCTGTCCACCAGGTTTTCGAGCTCGGGAAAGTGCAGCCCGTACCACTCGCGCAGCCGGGAGCCGAGCGCGTTGGATGCCTTGTCGATCTCGTCGAGCGCGCCTATCGCCTGGACCGCGTGCAGGTCGGCGCTGCCCGATATCTCGGCCACGCGCGCCGACGAAAGCGATAGGGCAAAGTCGCGCAGGCGGGCCGCCGCGTCGCGCTCGTCCGAGGCGAGGCCGGCCCCGACCATGATCGAGATCTTGGAGGCCTGCACGCGCTCGGCCTCGGCGGCCGGCATGTGCGTGGCGTCTATCCCCCTTGACTGGAGTATGGCAAGGAGCGCCCCGTCGCTTACCTCGAATCCGGCGTTCATGCCGTCGAGGTGCCTGACAAGCTCGTTGGGGGCGCCCTCGCCGCGCCTGACAGCGAGGTACTGCCCCGCCGGCTCTGAAAAGCCGAACGACTTTGCCGGGCGCCCGTCCTCGAGCAGCACGATGCCGAGCTCCGTGAGCACCACCGAGTGCATGCGCCGGGGGCGCCGGGGGCCACTAAAAAAGGATCGCGCGGGGGGCGCAGTCAGCAGCCGCTAGGAGGCCCTCCCAGCCCGGTCTCGGGCACGGATGGCCCCGTCGCGTACAGGATCGTGCCGCCGGCGCGGAGGACTGGTTAAATTCGAGCGCGCCGCGCCGAGATCGTGGCAGAGCACGCCAACCCGTTCAAGCCGGGCGCCGGATTGGATCCCCCGTATCTGGCCGGCAGGCGCACAGAATTCGAAGAGTTTTCGCGAATGTTGCGCGATGTCAGAAACGGGGTGGTCAGGAACATGGCGGTGCACGGGTTGCGCGGCGTCGGCAAGACCGTCCTCCTGACCAAGTTCGGGCGGATGTGCAAGGACGAGAATTTTCTTCCCGTATCGGAGCCGCGATACAGTGCAGAGCAGTCCGATCCGGCCGAGTTTGTGGGTTTGTTCAAGTACAACCTGCGTTCCGCGATCGAGACGTTTTCCAAGCTGGAAAGGACAAAGTCCAAGATCCAGTCCGTAGTCCACTACATAAAGCCTGCAAGCGTGGGCGTGCCGGGAATCATGTACTACGAGCCAGCGTACGAACCAGACCAGCACATGCCGATGAGGAACCACATGACGGACTATCTGATCAAAAACTGGAAAGTCATAGAAAAAGGCGGGTACGACGGAGCTGTTTTCTTTTTTGACGAGTTTCACACGATCCGGGATTCAAACGGAAAACGGTTCGTCCTGGCCAACTTCATAGGCGCTTTGGACGAAGCGCAGAAGAAGGGCTGCAGGTACGCTGCGGTTCTGTGCGGGTTGCCGATCCTGCAGAACAACCTCAAGGAAGCTCGGTCATATTCCGAGAGGATGTTCAAGTCGCTGCAAGTCTCCATGCTCGAAGAGTCGGACGCAAAAAGAGCCATGACGAAGCCTCTCGAGGGCACCAAGCGCAAGTTTTCCAGCGCGCTCCTGTCTGAGATCGTGGAGGACACCAACTGCTACCCCTACTTTGTGCAGTTTTACGCCAAGGAAATCCTCGATCGCGTCGACAAAGACAGCATAGGGGTGGAGGACTACAGGAAAGTCAAGGGCGCGATCGTGGACGTTTTGGACCGGGACTTTTTCGACCAGCGCATGGAGCAGCTCAACAATAGCCAGAGGGCGGCGCTGTACGCCATGGCGGGAGTCCAAGATGCCGACATCACGTTTGCTGCCGTGAAAAAACTCGCAAGCATCAACAAGGGCACGTTTACGAAGAATCTGGCGCGGCTCGAGGAAAAGGGCCACATTCACAAGGCCAGGCACGGCGTTTACCGGTTCTCGCTGCCCATGTTTCGGGAGTATTTGCGGAGGAAAGGACCGGGCGGTTCAGGCTCCGAGCGCGTCGGCTAGGCACGGGAGGCCGTGCCTAGAGTCGGCAAAGTCGGCAAAACGGCGGATCGGGGCCCGGGAAGGGGCGGTCAGGCACGGGAGGCCGTGCCTAGAGTCGGCAAAGTCGGCAAAACGGCGGATCGGGGCCCGGGAAGGGGCGGTCAGGCACGGGAGGCCCAGGGAGCTCGGCATATCCGCGGATCTGGATCGGTTGCGGGCCATGCAACGGGCGGAGGTTCAAGCTGGCTGTCAGGCACGCCTGCCCCCCCCCCCCCCCGAATTGGAAGTAGAACCGTTTTTCCCCTGACCGGCCGAGATCGCCTAGCCGCGAAAAAGTGGCGCCGGCAGAATCGCGCTGCTGGCCGGTTGCCGGCCGCCGGGCTCCGGCCGGGCAGGGCGCGCCTGGCCCGAGACCAACCGTTATAACCGCAGCCGCCCGCCCGATTCCGTGCCGCCGTCCCTCGCAACCGACGTAGGCGGCATCCGCCTGGAGCGGCCCGCCATGCTGGCCTCGGGGATACTGGGCATATCGACCGACGTCTTTGACCGCCTGTACCGGGCCGGGGCCGGGGCCGTCGTGACAAAGTCGCTCAGCTCCGAGCCGTGGGAGGGGTACGCGAACCCTACGGTGGTGGGCCTCGGCGGCGGGGGGTGGCTCAACGCGGTCGGGCTGTCCAACCCGGGGGCGCGCGAGTTCGCCCGCATGCTGGAACCGGGCGCCGAGGCGCCCGTCATAGTCAGCCTGGTCGGCTCGACCGCCGAAGAGTTCGAGTCCATGATGGCCGAGTTTTCCGGGTGCCGCGTGGCCGGCTACGAGATAAACCTCTCGTGCCCCCACGTGGCGAGGGTCGGGCTCGAGGTGGGCGACGACCACGCCCTCGTCTCGGAGCTGTTCGGCAGGATAAAAAAGTCCGCGCGGGCCCCCGTGATAGCGAAAGTCGGCCTCGGATCGGACTATCTCGGGACCGTCGGGGCCGCGGTGGAGGGCGGCGCCGACGCGGTCACCGCGATAAACACCGTCCGGGCCATGGCCATAGACGCGGAGGCCTGCAGGCCCGTCCTGTCCAACCGCGTCGGCGGCCTCTCCGGCCCCCCGATAAAGCCCATAGGGCTGCGGTGCGTCTACGAGATAGCCTCAAAGTACGACGTTCCGGTCATCGGCTGCGGCGGCATCTCGACCTGGGAGGACGCCGCCGAGTACGTGCTGGCCGGCGCGCGCGCGGTGCAGGTGGGAAGCGCGGTGGCCGGCCGCATGGGCGCGTTCGGCGAGATAAACCGCGGCCTGTCCGAATACATGGAGCGCAAGGGCCATTCGCGCATATCGGAGATGGTGGGCCTTGCGCGCTGACCGGCATTCCGCGGTCAGGGTGGAGCGCGTCGTCGACGAGACCCCCACGGTGCGCACCCTGGAGGTGCGCGAGCCGCGCCTGGAATCGGCCCTGCCGGGGCAGTTTGCCATGGTCTGGGTGCCCGGAGCCGGCGAGCTTCCCATGAGCGTTGCGGTGGGGCGCCGGGGCGGGCCCGCGTTCACCGTCCGCCGCCACGGCCCCTCCTCTACCGGGCTGTACGAGACCGGCGAGGGCGGGCTGCTGGGGGTGCGGGGGCCGTACGGCAACTCTTTCGAGCTGCGCGCGCGCCCGCTGCTCGTCGGCGGCGGCACCGGGCTTGCGCCGCTCATGCGGCTCTTGCGCTCGGCCCCCGGTTCGGGCGCGGCGCTGCTGATAGGGGCGCGCACGGCGGGCGAGGTGTTCTTCGACGGGCTGGCGCGCGAGTGGGGGTGCGACGTGACGGTGTGCACCGAGGACGGCACGCTCGGGCGGCGCGGGCGGGTCACCGAGGCGGCCTCGGAGATGATCTCGGGCGGCCGGTTCGATTCGGTCTATACGTGCGGGCCCGAGCTGATGATGGCCAAGGTGGTCTCCGCGGCCAACTCCGCCGGGGTGTTCGTCCAGGCCAGCGTCGAGAGGGTGATGAAGTGCGGCGTGGGCATGTGCGGCAGCTGCTGCATGGGCCCGGAGCTGGTCTGCGCCGACGGATCCGTCTTCGACGGGGCGCGCCTGGCGGCCAACCCCGACTTTGGCGTCGCGTACAGGTCAAAGTCTGGCGCGCCGGTCAGGTACTGACCCCGAGGCGCAAAACGCATCCGGGTTTTTTACGCGCTCCGCGCCGCGCGCCTCTTGAGCGCCGAGCTTGCGGCGCTAGCTCCGAGCGCCGGCAGCCCGGCGTAAAACCCGGCCAGGGCCGCGATGGACGCGGCCCCGTACGCCAGCACGGCCCCGTCTGTCGGCGAATCCTGTACCGGCGACATCGTGTATCCGAGTATCAGGATCCCGGGCGTTATGGCCGCCCCGACCAGCTCCCGCAACGCCGGATTCTGCCGCTCCATGTCCGCTATCCGCGGCGAGACCGCGTAGTAGGCGTCCGAGAACCCGGCCATGAACGAGGCGCCCGCTCCCGTGGAGAGCAGCGCGCCGTCGCGCAGCTCGCGCAGCTCTTGGACGTGCGGCGCAAGCTCGGTGCCGTACGCGGCAGTAGCTACCAGGCAGCCGCCTCCCTCCTCGGGCTCGCACGCCCCGTCGCGCAGCACCGTGCCGGGCGCGCACGCCGGCGCGGCGTCTTCAGACCGGGGCTCGGCGGTCATCGCGGCGGTCTGCGGGGCCGCTTCCGGTTCGGAAGGCGCGGGCGCGACCGTCGGCGCGGGCGCTGCGGGCTCGGGCTGTCCCGCCGCAGGCTCCGGCTCTGCTCTGGGCGCGACTGCCGCCGGCGCCTGCTGCATCGATACCGCCGGCGCCTGCTCGCCGAAAGTCCGGGTTCCCCGGCACGAGTCGATGTCGACCGCCTCGTTGGCCCAGAACGAGCCGCGGCCCACGACGAACAGCGCCGTGACGCCCAGATAGTCCTCGTTCTCGGCCATCTGCGTGGTGTACACGCGGTGGCCGGCGGCCCGCTCGTCGGTCAGCTGCGCCTGCCTCGCGCCGTACTCGGTGGTGCGCACCGTGACGGTGAGGCCGTCGGAGTCGGGCCCGGCCACCACCCTGGCGATCCCCTCTTGGCAGTCCCACGATATCGACTGTATGAAGACGTCCTCGGCGCCGGAGGGCGCGCGGACGCTGGCGCCCCCTCCCCCGCCGCCTCCGCCTCCGCCGCCCCCGCCGGACCTGAACTGCGCTGCCGGCGGGGCCGCGCCGGACGCCTCGATGGTTATGGTCACCGCGTCGGTGTCGGCTAGCAGGCCGTCCGAGACGGTCAGGGCGAAGGTGAGGACGGCGCCGGACGGCGCCCGCGGGGCCGCGAACGTCGCCACCGGCGAGGACGCGTTCTGCAGCTCTACGGCCGGCGAGCCGCCCGTCTGCGCCCACGAATATGTTAGATCCGAATCGTCGATGTCGGCGCCCGAGCCGGAAAGCGTGACGGTCTGGCCGGCGCGCGCGCTCTGATCCGCGCCCGCGTTTGCCACGGGCCTGTTGTTGGGCGGCTGCACCGCGTGCCCTATCCCCACCGGCGAGAGCGACGCAAAGCGCCCGGATATCCGGTTATTCGCCTCGTCCAGGGACTCGGTCACGTCGTTCCACCGGGCGCCGTCCCAGTGGTACACGCGCAGCTCCGACTCGGGCACGCCCTCCGGCAGTTTCGACGGATCGTAGGCGAACGTGATCACGCCGCTAAAGCTGCGGCCCAGAAACTCCAGATCGAACGTCTCGAACATCTCGGCGCCGCGCCCGCCAATCTGCACCACCCCGTCGTGGTCCTCGCCGTAGCTGGCCACGCCCTCGTGCAGCCCTATGGGGCGCACGATCAGCTCGCCGCTGACCGAGCCGTCCATCGTGATCTGCACCACCGCCGCCAGATCTAGATCCGCGCCGCCCGTGGTGCCGCCCGACACCTGCACCGGACCCCGCGCGACGGCCGAGGCGGCCGCCAGCCGGTTGCCGGCGATGTCGGTCAGGCCGCCGCCCGAATACGAGACTGGGCGCGCCTCGTTGGGCACGGCGGCGTGCTCTAGGATGAGCGTCGCCGCGGTCGCAGACGATGTGGGCGACTTGCCGCCGTCCGGCGCCACGAACGCCGCGGGGGCCGCGCCGGCCACCGACCAGTCCGAGACGGACGTGGCCCCGCGCACCGGCTCGGTGAGCACTATCCGGGTCCTGGTCTGCGATTCGGATATGGGCGCTGCCAGCTCCGGCGCCGTCCTGTCTATGCCCATCAGGAACCGAACCGGCGCGCTGGAGTTTCCGGCGGCGTCCGTAGCCGCGTCGCCCGGTATTACAAGCTCGAGTGTCCCCTCCGGCGCCGAGGCCACGCTGAACGAGTACCTGGCGTTGCCGCTTGCCGGAACCGCCGCAAAGCCCGAAACCTCGCCCGCGGAGGCCGAGACGTCGCCCTGCGCGAACTGCCCCGCGGTCATCGGCTCGCCAAAGTCGACGGTCACGGCGACCGGATCCGAGTTGGTGTAGTGCTCCGCGCCCCCGACGCTTATCTCCGGCACGGGCCTCATCAGGTCCGAGGCGGGCGCCGATGCGGAGGCTACCGGCACGCCCGACGCCAGTATCCCGCCGGTCCCGTCGTACGAGACTGTCAGGTCGGCCGCGGCGGTGCTAGGCAGATCCGAGACGCGCAGCGTCAGCGCTCTTCCGTCTGGGCTCGGCTGCGCCCGGGCGACGGAAGCGGGGCCCGCGTCGGCGCCCGACAGGCTCCAGCCGCGCCCGTCGGTGTACGTGGTCGTCACCGGTCCTGCAAAGTTGATCCTCAATGTCTCCGTATCCGTTGCCCCCGCCTCGAACGGCAGCGTCGCGCTTCCCCGAAGCTCGATCACCTGTATGCCGCTGTCCTCGCCTGCCGCCACCAGGGCGTACCGGGCGGGGCCGGCCGACGCTATCTTTACGGCGCGGGCGCCGTCCAGCTCCGCGTACTCGCTGCCGTCGGCTACCGACGATACGGCCGACGGGTTCGCCGGATCCGTGACGTCGATCACCTGCACCGCGTCGTCCTCGTACGACGCTGCGACCGCGTACGTCTTTGGGCCCATCTCGACCGTGTCGACAGAGTACGGGCCGTCGAGCGCGTAGCCTCCCCCGTCCGATATGGCAGAGACCTTGAACGGGTCGGCCGGATCCGTGACGTCCAGCACCTGGATTCCGTCGTCCTCCGAGGCGGCCACCAGGGCGTACGTCCTGCCGGCGGCGGCAAACAGCTCCAGGGAGCGGGCCCCGTCCAGCTCCGCGCCGGCGTCGTCGTCCACCGAGGCGGCCGCGCTCGGGCTTGCCGGATCCGTGATGTCGATGATCTGCACGCCGTCGTCCTCCGAGGCGGCCACCAGGGCGTACGTCCTGCCGCCGGCGGCCATCGCGACTACGTCCGAGGCGCCGTCCAGCAAAAGATCCGCATCGTCGCCTACGGACGACGCGGTAGACGGGTTTGCCGGGTTCGTGACGTCGATGATCTGGAGGCCGTCGTCCTCGAACGACGCCACCAGGGCGTATATTCTGTTGCCTATGGCGACCGTGGTTATGCCGCTTGCCCCGTCGAGCAGCAGGCCGGAATCGTCGGCGACCGACGATGCGACCGACAGGCGGGTAGGATCCGTGACGTCGATGATCTGCACGCCGTCGTCCTCGAAGGCCGCCACCAAGGCGTACGTCTTTGAGCCTATGGTGGCCGCGGCTATGTCGGTGGCCCCGTCGAGCAGCAGGCTCGCGCTGTCCGCAAACGAAGATACGTCGGACGGGCTTGCCGGATCCGTGACGTCGATGATCTGCACGCCGTCGTCGGCGGCCGACGCCACCAAAGCGTACGTCCTTGCCCCGGCGGTGAACAGATCCAGCGCTCCTGCGCCTCCCAGTTCCGGATAGCCGGTGCCGCCGGCCACCGAGCCGTCCGATATGGACGTGGACGAATGCAGCGAGAGGTTCACGTCGAAGTTTGTGGCGAATTTGAACTGGTTCGACGCGGCGGTCTGGCCGCCGGTGGCAGTCACGGTGATCCTGTCCGTTCGCAGCAAGTTGGGGGTGCCCGAGAACGTGCCGATCGTCTCCGGTATCCTGTACGCGTACACCCTGCCGTCCGCAGAATCTGCCACCAGATAGTCGGTCGCGTCGGTCGCGACGCCGACGGGGGCGCCGTTGTCCGCGTGCAGGTCGAAATCGGCGGATTCGACGCGCACCCCGTCCGGCAGGTACTCGTATACCTTGCCGTCCGCGCTGTCCGCTACGAATACGGTCTCGCCGTCGGCCGCGATGCCGGCCGGGTCGGCGTTGTCGGCGTGGAGCGCAAAGTCGCCGTCCGCGTTCCGGGCGCCGTCCAGCCAGTACGCGTACACCTTGTCGTCGGCGGAATCCAATACGTAGAAGGTCCGGCCGTCGGCCGCGATGCCGGCCGGGTCGGCGTTGTCGGCGTGGAGCGCAAAGTCGCCGTCCGCGTTGCGGGCGCCGTCGCTGCCGTACGCGTACACCTTGTCGTCGGCGGAATCCAATACGTAGAAGGTCCGGCCGTCGGCCGCGATGCCGGCCGGGTCGGCGTTGTCGGCGTGGAGCGCAAAGTCGCCGTCCGCGTTCCGGGCGCCGTCCAGCCAGTACGCGTACACCTTGTCGTCGGCGGAGTCGGGCACGAAGGCACGGGTGCCGTCTGTTGCGACGCTGGCGGCGTCCGCGTTGTCAGGATCGAGCGCAAAGCCCGAATCGGGTATGTGCCTGGTCGGCGAGACTTGGCTTGCAAAGCTGAGCCACTCCGGCAGGACGCCGGTAGTCAGGGTCGGCGTCCTGGTGTCGAGGCCCGCAAACGAGTCGGCCGCCACCTCGAACGAGACCTGCTCGCCCAGAACCGCGCTCCGGTCGGGCAGCCGCGCCGGACCCACTAGCAGGTTGAACTCGTACGGGACTTGGTTGGCGCCGTCGTCGGCAGTCAGGGCGATGCGAAACGTGCCCGGCGCCGTCGGGGCGCCCGAGAACGTGCCGACGGTCTGGGCAGCCGATGAGGCGCTCTCAAAGCCCAGCCACGGCGGGAGGGCGCCGCCTGCGTACGACGCGGAGAGGGCCGGCGTCTGGGTGGCAAGGCCCGTAAAGGCGGACGACGGTACGTCGAACGAGAACCGCTCGCCTGCGGCCGCGCGCCTGTCGGCCAGCATGGGCGCTGCCGCGCCCACCCCGGAGGGGGTGGCGCTGGAGATGGCGATGTCGAACGTGTCCGAGAGCGTGCTTTCGCCGTCCGAGGCTGTCACCGCGAGCGTCTGGCTGCCCAGCCCCGACGGCGTGCCCGAGAGCGTGGCGGTGTTTTCGGCCAGCGTGTACGAGTACGTCTTTGCGGAGTCTGGCACGAACAGGCGGGCGCCGTCCGAGGCGGCGGCCGCCGGGTTGGCGTTGTCCGCATGCAACGCAAAGTCGCCGTCCGCGTTCCGGGCGCCGTCCAAGCTGTGCGCCTGCACGCTGCCGTCCGCGTATACGACGTACAGGCCGGTGTCGTCCGAGGCGATGCCCGCCGGCACCTTTGCCGCGTCGGTGTCAAAGTCGCCGCTTATCCTGGAGCCGTCCATGTTGTACGAGTACACCTTGTCGTCGTCGGAATCGAGCACGAACACGTGCGCGCCGTGTATGGCCGCATCGGCCGCGTGCGCGTTTGCCGCGTCCAGCGAAACGTCGCTGCTGGCGTCCCGCGAGCCGTCCGCGCCGTAGGCGTACATTTTGCCGTCCGCAGAATCGAGCACGAGCAGGCGCGAGCCGTACATGGCCAGGCCCGCCGGGTTGGCGTTGTCGGCGTGGAGCGCAATGTCGGAGCCGGCGTCCCGCGAGCCGTCCGCGCCGTAGGCGTACACGGTGCCGCCGCCGTCCGAGACAAGGAACCCGTCGCCCGTGCGCACGATGCCCGACGGGTTGGCGTTGGCCGAAGCCAGCGCAAAGTCGGATCCGGCGTCGCGCGCCGCGCCCGACGACGAATAGGACAGATCCAGCCATCTCGGAATGGTCAGGTGCGGGGGCAGGGTGCTGCCCGGCGAATACACCGACAGCGTGGGCGTGCGCGTGCTCAGGCCGACGAACGCGTTGGACGAGATGTCCAGCGTAAAGGCCTGGCCGTACACGGCCTGCTGATCCGGCACGGGCCCCGCCACGTACGCGCCGGACGGCGAGATCGTCCCGAACGCGGAAAAGTGCCGGGTCCACACCTTGCTGGAGGAGCGGTCCACGCACGCCTCGCCGTCGACGTCGTCGGTGCCGGCCAGCCCGTCCAGGAACGCGCCCGCGCTGGCAGTGCCGGTCACGTTGCCGCAGGCGTGCACCTCCCGGGTGTCCCCGTCCGAGCCTATCTCAAAGACCAGCCCGTCCTGCGGCAGGGGGTCCTTGAACGTCACGGAGACGGGCAGGTCGAACGCCAGGCCGCGGTCGGCGCGGCCCATCTCGACGATCAGCGCAGAATCGGTGTTTAGGTGCGAATGCGTCGCAAGAAACCCCGCGTCCGGGGATCTCTCCGAGTCGGCCACCGTGATGGCCACCGCGCCGGCCGCGAACCCGCCCGCCTGCACCGACGGCGGGAACGTGATCGATACGTGTTCCGTATCGAGGGTGACGGACGCCTCCGGCGGGAACTGTACGGCCGTCCCGCCCGCCGCCAGCACGCGCGGGTGCGGCTGAGCCGGGGAAGCGAACCGCGAAATGTCGACCGTGGGCGCGGCGCCCGGCGCGGACGTGATCGACTGGTAGAGGTTGTCGGGCCGCAGCGAGAACTCGGGCGCCTGCCCCGACAGGCTCGTGCGCGTCAGCGCGCTGAGGCTCACCGCGGCGGGCTGCGCGTCCTGCGGAACGTTCGTGAACGAGCCCCGATCCGCCTGGCTCCCCTCTATAGGGCGCGGAATCGTCTTGGCGCCGGCGTTGTCTATGGGGTTGCCCGCAAGGTCTGTCACCCCCGCCCCCACGGTAAAGTCGATCCGCGACCTGAGGGTGTCCGGCGCCGTCTGGGCCCATCCCACCAGCACGTCGGGCGACCCGCCGCCCTCGATTCCGGTGACCGTACGGGCAGATCCGGGCGTGCAGGTTCCGGTCTGATCGCCGGCAGGAGGCGCGCACAGCACGACGTTCGTATAGTCGCCCGCGCCGGTCGCGACGGCCTCGTCGTAGTGGACTCTGATGGTGCGGTATCCGGCGAGCGCCGCGTACACGTACGAGGGAGGATCGTTGTCTATCGAGACGCCGTCGGAGGTCAGATCGCCGCCCTTGAAGACGGAGTAAGTGGGCGTCGGGCGGACAGTGTACACAGTAACCGACAGGGACGGCGGGCCGTCCGCGTCCGTCTCCGATACCCGGTACGAGGCCGTGAATCCGTCCGCGCTCGTGCCCACGATCGACGCGTTTTTGCCGTTCACCTTTACGTCGCCGGCCGCGACGGCGCGTATGTCTTCGCTGGCCGCAAACGATACGGTCAGCAGGTCGCCTACGCGGGCATGCCGCGGGTTTGCGTTGGACGACGACACGGAGAACGCGTCAGCTGCCACGAAAAAAAGGTCGTTTACGATGGGGTGGTAGTGGTCGTGTTCCGCGGTGAGCGCGTTGCCCGTGGTGTCCGAGACCGAGCCGGACACCCTCACACGTATGAGTTCGGCCAAGCGGTATTCGCCGGCCGCGCCGGGATCGACGCCTTGTGCGCCTACCAGATGGGTCTGCCCGGACTCGTGGTGTATCTGATCCGTCAGCGTGAGGGTCACCGTGCCGTCGGCTTCGGCTGCCGATCTGACCAGGTGGCCGGCCACGTCGAAGTCGCCGCCCTGCACGCTCGAATCCATCAAGTCCTCGTCGAACTCTACTATTATGGTACGCGGATCCGCCACGCGGGCGCCCGTGATCGACGGCGGCACGGAGTCCGGCGTGACGGTTATGGCCGCGCCCGAGACCGCCTCGTTGTCGTTGTGCGCAAAGGCATTATCCCGGACGGCTCCGGCCTGCATCCACAGCGTCGGGGTGCCGAGGGCCACTGCGTCCCTCCTCTGCTCGCCGGTAAGCGTTATGGTTACGGTGGGATCGTCCGTCGATTCGACGAAGGCGCCCGACAGCGGCACCGAGGACAGCGAGTCGCGCAGCGACATTTTCGCGGTGTCTACGAACGTCGGCGGCGTGGCGTCTATGGGCTCGTCGAACGTTACGCGCAGTATCCCGGTTCCCTCGTCGAGTGCAACAGATTCCACCACCGGCGGATCCGTATCGGGCGTCACGATGAACGTGAAACCCTGGGCGTGCGCGTACTGGAACGGCCAAAACTGCGGAACCTCGTAGCTGACCTGCGAGGTCGGGGCGACGAACCGATTGCCGGCCAAGTCCGCGACCGCCCCGGTGGCCACATGCAGCGACGGGTGCTGGTACGACGATATGGCGCTCCGCTGCTGCGCGGTCATCGTTATGCTGACGGTGGCGCCGTCGGTCTCGGCGACGGTGGCAGATGTCATGGTGGTCGCGCCCGAGTTGCCGTTGCGCACGGAGATCTTTGAAAGGTGCACCATGGAGGCAGGCGTGGCGTCTATGGTCTCGCTGAACGTCAGCGTCATGATACCGCGGCGCAAGTCCATCGAGGCGGTCACGAACGTGGGCGGCGCGGTGTCGGCAGTCGCCGTGACGGTGTTTCCCTGCGCGGCCGATATCCGGTTGCCCGAGGTGTCGAGCACCGCGCCCGCCCCTATGTCTAGCACCAGCGGGCCGCTCGACTGAGACAGGTTCGTCGACGAAATGTCTATGGCAAGGGTGTCGCCGTCCGCGCTCGTGGAGAGCGACGCGCCCGAGAGGCTCTCGGCGGCCGAGGCCTGCTGCGAGGCGAGCCGCATCCCGAGGCTCCCCAGATTCACTTTTGAGGCCGGCGTGACGTCTATGGTCTCGCCGAACGTCACCTTTAGCGCGGTGCCCGATATCGTGGCACGCACGAACGTCGGGGCAGATCTGTCCGGCGCGACCTGCACGGACAGGCCCGACGCGGCCGCTATCTGGTTGCCCACAAGATCGGAGACGGCGCCCGGCGCGACGCTTAGTGTAAGCGAGGTGCCCAGCGCGACGATATTCTGCCGCTGCTGCTCTGTCAGCGCGACTATGATCGTGTCCCCGTCTGAGCGCAGGCCGTTGCCTGCCGAGAGCGACACCGACCCGCCTGTCGCGTGTATCGATATCTTGGAGGTGTCCGCCGTTCTGGCCCGGACGAACTCGTCAAGTTCAATGCGCAGCGTGCCCGCGCCCAGATCCAAGGCAGAGCTGGTCACGGTCGGGGCCGCCGTGTCCGACACCACGGACAGCGCGTACAGGCCCGACTGCCCGCTCGTGCGCGCGTTGAGTGCGGCGTAGCCGCTCGGATGCGCGAACGCGTTGCCCGCCGCGTCGCGGAACGCGTTGGGCTGCAGCTTCAGGAGCGAGAGGCCCTTGGAGGCCACGTCCGCGTTGGTGACCCGCACGTCAGGAAACGCGGCCTTGTCTGCGAACGCGACGGCCGAGCCGGGCGGGAACGAGGCCGGGTCTATGGCGTGCGCCTTTTGGGCGGGGGTGAGGGCAAGCGCTACTACCTTGGCGTCCCGGGTGGGCAGCGACGCGCCGGTCAGCTGCATGCTCGCTCCGGAGGACGAGCAGGGCTTGGAGTTGGGCGTGCACCCCTCCAAGCGGATCTTTGACGTGTCGGCCGTAGCCATGTTGGCCATCTCGTTGAACGCGATGTTTAGTTTTCCCGTAGAGATGTCCAAGTTGGAGCTGCCCGTGGAGTAGACGGGCGAATGCGTGTCGCGGACGACCGTCATGTGCGCGGGGTCCCATATGGCGGTGTTGTAGTGGCCGGAGTGCGAGACGCCGCGCGGGTTCAGGTCCATGTCGAGCCTGGGCGTGTAAAAGTTGTTGTTGGCTATGGCGCCGTCCAAGGAGCCTAGCGCGGATCTCTGCGCCTCCGTAAGAGTCACCGTTACGGCGCTGCCGCTCGTCGCGGCAGACGCGCCGGTCATATACCCTTCGCAGAATACGCCAAAGAACCAAAAGCATTCAAGGCCGGCCGATGACCTCCACCGGTCCGTGGCCGTGAACCCCCCCGCCAGGATCTTTGACGGATCGAAAGTGTCGACCCTTTTGTTGAACGACATGTAGAGCTTGCCCGCGTCCGGGGTGCGCAAGTCCAAGCGCGGGGTGCCCGTGCCGGCCGGAGGATCCGCGTTCGCGATCTGGATCGTGGCCGCGTGGACGCGGTGGTTGTGCGTCTGCCCGCAGTGGTGCCTAGCGCAGTAGTACGTGCCCCCCTCTATGTGTACCGTTCCGGTAGAGCTCGTCGATACGGGGTGGCGCGGATCTATCTGCAGCAGATCGGAGGTGCGGCCAGCGTCCTCGACAAAGATTATCTTTTTCGCGCCGCCGGGGGTGAAGACGAGGTTGTTGTAGAACGAGTGGTTGTAGTGGGCTACGAGCCAGTTGCAGTCCGAGGCGACCCCTCGCTGGCAGGCCTGAAAGGTGCGCAGGTTGTTTTGGTACGTAGTGCTGCCCGTAGAGCTGCCCATGTCGTCCGAATAGGTGATCTTTACCGTGTGAGTCCCGATCAGTTCGGCCTCGGTGACCGTCACGGTGGTTGTGTGGGCGTGCGCGTCCGGGAGCAGATCCGGCAAGCACGCGCCGGCCGCGGCGAGCGTCGACGCCGCCACGATCGCGCACGCTAGGCCCGGCGCCGAAAGTCCACTCAACCGCCCCCCTCCCCGGCACAGGCATATTTATCCATAGTGCCAGAAAGGCGGTCTATAGTCCCGAAATTTGCGCGCGGCGCGCGCCCCGCCGGGGCTCAGGCGAGCTCGTCTATGCCCACCCCCCGGAGGTACTCGTAGGTGCGGTCGTAGAACTCGGGGCTCCGGGTGGCGTCGGCCTCGTCGCCCTCGGGGACGAATATGACCATGCCCTGCCTCGCGCGCGTGAGCAGCACCCGGTAGGCGTTCTGCAGGTGAGCCTTCCTTTCGGGCTTGCGGATCTCGGTCCACGCGGCGCCGCGGAACCGCCGGTGCTGCCACCCCCGCCCGTCGTGGCGCAGGTCGGCGTCCCATGCCACGCACGCCCAGTCCAGCTCGAGGCCCTGCACGTCGAACTCGGTGGCCGCGTACTCTAGGCTGTACGACGAGTGCGGGTCGGCGCGGGGGTTGAGGAACCACTTTGCGGGGTTGACGGTCAGTTCCACGTAGATGCCGTGCGGCTGCAACCGGTACGACTTTGCGCTGGCCACGATCCCGTACCTTTCGCTGCCCCTAGCGCGCTCGGCCACCCACCTCTTGGCCAGCCCAAAGTCGCGCGTCACCGCTATCGGGTACCTGCCCAGATCTTCGAGCGCGCCGGCGGCCGAGCCGCGGTTCAGGTCCAGCAGCGCCCCGACGAACTCCGAGACGCGCTCGCCGCGGAACGAGCGGACCGACGTGGCAAGGTGCAGGTCGCTTTGGGCCGCGTGCCCGGGGCGCCTGCCGCGCATCTCTTCGGGCACGTAGACGTCCCAGCCCGGATAGTGCTCTTCGAGCACCGAAAACCACTCCGATATGCCGGCCTCGCCGTCGTGGATCTCCTGGCCCTCGCCCACGAGGCAGACGATCACGGCCCAGTCCCGGTGCCTGTCTAGCGCGCCGACCAGGAACTGCGGCTCGGACATGCCGAAGCCGGGCCTGCCCTTTTTGCGCTTCATGAAATCCTCCAGTTTCTTCCGGGTCCACGCCCGCTGGGCCTCGTCGAATATCGCCACCTTTTCGGCCGGGGGCGAGGCGCCGTCCAGCTCGGCGTCGCGAAAGTGGTGCACCTTTTGTATAAAGGCCCGCGCGGAGCGGAGCGCCTCGCCCTTTTTGATCCTCGGCTTGCGCGGGTCGCCCACGCGGTCGCGCGCCAGCGCCTCCTGCAGCACGTCCACCAGGGGCCCGTTGCCCGACAGGAAGACGGCCTTGTCGGCCCCGCGCCCCTTGGCGGCGAGGTTCAGGCCCGCCAGCGTCTTGCCGGCGCCGGGCACGCCGGTCACGAAGCAGATCGACTTTTTCTTGTTCGCTTTCGAGTGCCGTATTATCCGCCCGAGCGCGCGGGCCGTCTTGGTGAGGTTCTTGGCGGACCCCTCGCTGCGCGAGATCTCCTCGACGCGGTGGTCCGAGTACAGGGCGCGGGCCGCCTCGATTATGGTCGGGGTGGGGCTGTACTTGGAGGCCTCCCAGTCGCCCGGCTCTATCCTGCCTGCCCCCCAGAAACTGCCGGTCGCCGCGCGCACGACGTCCCCCAGGTTGCGCCCGTTGGCCAGCACCGGCTCGAAGACCCCGTCGTGGTGCTGCACGAAGGCCCCGCGCTCGTCGGGCGCCTCGGTGGCCACGAGCACCGGCAGTATCGCGGCGCCGTGGCTCTCGTGGTGGAAGTTCTTGAGGTCCAGCGCATAGTCGACGCACTGCTCGACGTCCTCGCGGGCGTATCCCGCGCTGCCCGCCTTGAACTCCATTACGAAGACGGCGTTGCAGCAGATCAGCACCGCGTCGACCCTCTTTCCCATGCGCGGTATCGTGTACTCGAGCAGCACGTGGCCCTCCAGGCCGCGAAGCTCCCTCTTCATTATGCGGATCTCGGCGGCCCAGGCGTCCCTCTGGCTTTCCTCCAGCGGGAATTCGTGTACTTGGGCCATCCTGCCCAGTATGTCGTCGGCGCCTTCCGCGAGGAACCGGCCCAGCGGGGCGGAATAGTAGGATCTCTTCACGCCCCGGCCCCGCGCCCTCGGTATTAAGCGGTTTTGGAAAGATCGCGCGGCGGGTGCAAAGCGGCGGGCCGGCTCGCGCCCGAACGCGGCCGTTAAAGATTTAATTGCCGCAGGCTCGCAGGTGCCGCGTTGGCTGTCCGAAAAGCGTCGGCGTTCAGGCGCGTCGAAAGGGTGGCAAAGGTCGTGGATCTGAGCGGTTACGAAAACGTATCGTTCAAAACCACGCCGAGGGAGACCGTCGTGGTAAAATTGTGGTCTGAGGAGGAATGACTCCGGTTTTTAGTTTGGATGCGAATGTAATCCTGGACAATGCGAAAAACGGGATCGCGTCATGCGGGTTCGGAAAATCGGAGAAAACAACCAGGGGCGCCTTGCACCGGTGCTGGGATTTGCGGGAATGATCGGCGACGGGCAGGGCGCGTTTGCGGCCAAAAAACGCCGAGCGCACGGGGTTCGGGGTGTGACATGAAGCAGGATCAGCCGCTCGAATACCTGCGCATAGGCGATCTGGAACTGTGGGCGGAGGCCAACGTCAGGAATCACCGCCCCATGCAGGACATAGGCGAGCTGGCCGGCAACATACGGCAGAACGGGCTGCGCTTCCCGCTGCTGGTAAAGAGGAAAAGGGCGAACGGAAAGTATGGCGTCTTTAGCGGGCAGAGGAGGCTGATGGCGTGCGCCAAGGCCGGGCTCGAAAGAATCCCGTGCTTCGTCTTCGACAGGATAAGACTACAGCAGGCCAGAATCCTGTCGCTGAGCGAGAACCTGCACAGCCTGCCCTTCGACAGCGGGGACAGGGCGCGCGCGTCAAAACGGCTGCTGAGGCACTTTAAGGACACGGCCAAGGTCGCGGCCGCGCTGGGCGTGGATCCGGCGGATGTAAAAGAGTACCCGGGCTACGACGCGCTGCCCGACGAGGCCAAGCTGCTGGCAGCGTCAAGAAAGATCAGCCCCGAAATGGCGGCGCACGTGTACTCAAAGTTTGATGGCGGCAGGGCGCTGGAAATATGCCGCGAACTGGCGGGGATCCCGGCCGGCGACAAGAAAAGGCGCCGCGGCATGGCTTTCGCGGTAGGCGCCGCAAAGAGCACGGACACGCTCGAAAAGATCAGGGAGTTGGCCGAAACTGCGGACTGGGTGGAGTACAGGATCCTGATTCCGGGCGAAAAGTCCGAGACGCTCGAGAGGATGGCCGGCGTGCGCCTTGCCGACAAGGAGGACGTGGCAGCCGAGATGCTTTTGGAGAAGATCCGGCAGGCCGAATGCGGCCCTGCGTAAGGCGGGCTTTGGGGCAGCGCGGCTATTCCGCCGCGCTCAGTACCCCCAGCCCCTCTGGACCAGCGCGTCGAACGAATCGGGGAACACGCACGCGGCGGTCTGATCCGAACTTTTGGTGATGGGCACCGTGCCTTGCCGGCAGTCTATCTCGGGCGCGGCCGGCAGCTCGTCCTGCTCTGGCGCGACGGGCTCGGCGGGCATGCCCGGCTCGGCGGGCGCGCCTGGCGCCGCCGGCCCCGCCTGGGCCAGCCGCTCCTGCGCCCGCTGCTCGCGCTCCTGCTGCGCCTGGCGCTGCTCGCGCTGCTCCTCCATCTGCGCGCGCTGCTCCTCCATCTGCCTCCTGGTCTCGTCGGCGTCGGCGAACGCGGCCGGGGCCAAGGCCGCCGCCAAGGCCACCGAGGCTGCCAGGGCCGCCGCGCGAATCATCAGCCTATCCCCAAGAGCTTTTCGTCCAAGCTCTTGAACTGCTCCGCGCTCAGCAGCGGAAATCCGTACCCGTGCCTCTCAAAGACTTCTTTGATCGCCGGCGAGGCGGCCTCGAGATCCGCGTACAGGCGCTCCTTCTGGTCCTGCGCCACCGAAGAGTCGCCGATCATCGTGATCTGCGGGTACTGCTGTACCAGGCGCCCGAACTCCTCGAAGAACTCCTCGTCGTCCCCGGTCGGCATCATTATGCCCACCGACTCGAACGCCGCGCGCCTCTCGACGTCCTGGACCGCCTCGAGGGCGCTTATCTGCGCGTTTATGGGATCGGTCTCTGCGTGGTACTGATCCCACTGCTCGGGGGTAAGATCCGGGGGCTCGTTGTCGATGCCGTACCTCGCGTCGATGGCGCGGATCTGCTCGCCGACCGCTTCTACCGCGTCGAGGTCGCCCCGGTAGGGCAGCTGCACGCTCTCGAGCCTCTCAAAGTGCGGCGCCTTGCGCGCCTCGACGGCGTCGATCTCCGCCACGTACTGGTCCCACTGCTCGGGGGTCAGCACCGGCTGGGCCGGAAAGCCGTACTCTGCGTCTACGGCGTCCAGCCTGGCGTAAAGCCCGTCTATCAGTTCCCGCTGCTCGTCGATATCCGCCTGGTACCCGTCGAGCCGCTCCTCGTCTGGCTCGGCCTCGGCGTCGCTCTCCAGCTCTGCGTCGTACGCGTCCCAAAAGTCGTCAATGTCCCGCCACAGCCCGTCGATCGCCCGCCACGCCTCTTCGATGTCCCGCAGAATTCCCTCGGTCGCCGCGCCGTGCGCGTCCCACTGCTCCTGCGTCAGATCGGGCAGCGGCTCTATCCCGTACTTCGCGTCGATGGCCGCCCCTTCGGCGTCGAGCTCGGCGATCTCGTCGGTGATCTCTTCGTACTGCCTCCACATCTCTTCCAGCCTTTCGTAGCTGGAGGCCACCTGGTCGTGCACGGCCTGGGCCTCGGCGTAGTAGTCCTCCCACTGCTGCGCGCTCAGGTCGGGCGGAGGGGGGAACCCGTACCGCTCGTCGATCCCTTCGAGCTGGGCCTCGAGCCGGTCTATCTCGGCCTGGTCTGCCAGGGCGGCGGGCGCCGAGGCGGCAACAGCCGCCAGGACAGCCAGCGCGAGGGCCGCTTTCATGCGTCAAAGTCCTGAAAGTAGTATTTAACGCTCGCGCAACAACGGTGCGTTTGCAGGATCCCAAAAGCGGCCGCCCCGCGGGGGCCGCCGGGCGGGCCCTTTTTCCGGCCGAAAAGCCGGCGAAAACGCCCGAATCGAAATTTTATATAGTAGGCCCTGGCCACGCGCCCCGAGTGGTATAGATGTCCGTAGACATGGCAGTCAAGGTTCTCGACGAGAGCATCAACAAGGTGGTCCTCATAAAGCTAAAGGGCAACAAGTCCATACGCGGCAGCCTCTTGGGGTTCGACCAGCACATGAACCTGCTGCTGGACCAGTCCGAAGAGATCCGCCAGGGCGGAGAATCCGAGTCGCTCGGCACCATCGTGGTGCGCGGCGACAACGTCGTGATGATATCCCCCCCGCCCCCCTCGTAGGGTGGTACCATGGTAAAGGGCACCACCTCGATGGGCGGGTACACGAAGAAAAAGGTACACGTCAGGTGCCGCAGGTGCGGCAAGAACTCGCTCCACAAGAGGCACCAGCGGTGCGCCAGCTGCGGCTATCCGGACGCGAAGATCCGCAAGTACTCTTGGATAAAGTGGTACACATAATGCAGGAACTGGCGCTGCTGATAAGCTCGCTGGCCGGCGCCGCCTCGGCGGTGGCAGTCCACAAGATCCCCCGCGGCCCGCGCACGCCCACGATCGGCGCGAGCGGCCGCGTGCGGGCCGAGATCCAGAACCTCGAAAGCGAGCGCGGCCTGCTGGAAAGGGCCGTGGCCCGCCTGTACGACGGCGGCGGCGTGCCGGCCGCCAAGCGCGACGCGCTGCTCGAAAGGTACCAGGCGCGCCTCTCCGAGATCCGCGCGCGCATCCGGGATCTAAAGGCGGCCGGATCCCACCCCGATCTGGGGCCGCTGGGCGACAGCCTGATCATGCTCATGGACCAAAAGCTCTCCGGCCTTGACGCGCGCCTGCGCGAGCTGTCCGCAAAGGTGCAGGCCCCGCGGCAGGAAAAGGCCGCCGAAAAGCCGGCGCCCAGGCCGCGCGCCGAGCCCAAGCGCGCGGCCGAGCCCGCCGCGGGCGACAAGTCGCTCGACATGGTCACGCTCACCGTCCACTCCGCGGGCGCGGCGCCGGCAGGCCTCGCCGCCGGGCGCCTCGCGGCGCGGCCCCAACCCGCTGCGCCCGCGCGGCCCGAACCCGAGATTCCCGCCGGGCGCCCGGGCAGGCCCGAGCCGGTTCCCGCCGAGCCCCCGGCGCGGGCGCAGCCCGAGCCGGTTCCCCCCGAGCCGGAGATTCCCGCCGAACCCGATCAGCTCGGCTCCGAGTACGACGACGAGAACCTCGACGTCCTCAAAAAGGACATACTCACCGCCCTGGAGCAGATAGAGCAGGCGGAGGTGGAATAGACGCACGAGGCCGGCCTGAGGGCCGCGGCCGCCCACGCGGCCGGCGCGGTGCGCGACGGGCAGACCGTCGGGCTGGGCAGCGGCAGGGCCGCCGCCGCGGTGGCCGCCGAGCTGGGCGGGCGCGCGCGCGGCGGGCTGTCGGTGCGGTGCGTGCCCACCTCGCTGCAGATAAAGGCGGTCGCCGAAAAGGAGGGCCTGCCCCTGATCGGCCCCGACGAGACGGACCGGATAGACGCGGCGTTCGACGGCGCCGACCAGATAGACGCGCGCGGCCGCCTCGTAAAGGGCGGCGGGGGCGCGCTGCTGCGCGAGAGGATAATCTTCGACATGGCGCGCAGGGTGTCGGTGATAGCCGACGCCTCAAAGTTCGTCCGCGTGCTCCGCATGCCCGTCCCCGTCGAGGTGCACCCGGCCGCCAGGGCCCTGGCCGCCAGGCGGATAGCAGAGGCGGGCGGCTCGGCCTCCCTGCGGACGCTGGCCAGGGGGTACCCGTTCTTCACCGAGAACGGCAACCTTGTATTCGACTGCGACTTTGGCCCGATTCCGGAGCCGGGCCGCCTGGCGCGCAGGATCTCCGGCTGCGGCGGTGTCATGGGCGTGGGCCTGTTCGACCGAAAGCCGGACGCCATATACAGGGCGCGCGGCGCAAAGTTCGAGGCGGTCAGGATCTGAGCGCGGGCCGCCCGTGCGACGGGTCGCCGACGACCTCAAAGTCCTCGGCGACCAGCTGCCCGCGCACCACCGTCTTGACGGGCCAGCCGCGCAGCATCCACCCATCGTACACAGAATAGTCCGAAAACCCGCCCAGCTTTGAAGAGTCCACCCTCCTCTGCAGGCGCGTATCGACTATCGTGACGTCCGCGTCGGCCCCGGCGCGCAGCTGCCCCTTGGAGGCCATGCCGAATATGCGCGCCGCGTTGGAGCTTGCAAGGCGCGCCAGCTCCTCCAGCGTGAGCCTGCCGCGGGCAAACCCCTCGCTGAGCAGCACGGGCAGCATGGTGCCGATTCCGGGGAACCCCGCGAGGGCCCCCCACACGTCGCGGCCCCCCAGCTTTGCGCCGAGCCGGTTTGCCACGTGGTCGGTGCCGACGCAGTCAATGCCGCCCGAGCGCACCCCGGCCCAGACCGCCGAGACGTCGGCGGCCGAGCGGACCGGCGGCATGACCTTGGCGAGGTAGCCTTCCCGCTCGCTGGAGAGCGAAAGGTAGTGCGGGCAGGTCTCCACGCGGACGCGCGCGCCGCGCGCCCTCTCTTTGCGGACCTGATCGAGCGCCGCGCGCGAGCCCAGGTGCACGAAATACACCGTCGCCCCGTGCGCGCGCGCGTGCTCGCAGACGCGCGATATGGACTTTGCCTCGGACTCTGGCGGCCTGCTGTCCGACCACGCCCCGAGGCCGTCGCGGCCGCGCTCCTGCGCCTCGCGCATGCCGCACGCGCACGCCTCGTAGTCCTCGGCGTGGACCAGCACGGGGCAGCCCAGGCGCGCGGCCTCGCGCACGACCGCCCCGACGACGCCGTCGTGGACCTCGACGCGCGCCGGGTTGAGCTCCTGCGCGCCCGGATCCATGTCCATGTACACGTGGCCCACGTCCGAACCGAGGTTCATGTAGAGCTTGAACGAGGTCACGCCGCGCGAGGCGCAGTACTCCATCTCGCCGGCCTGGGCCTCGTCGAATATGGAGGCGTGCACCGCGTAGTCGACGTGGTGGCGCCCCCTCCCGCCGTCCAGCTGCGCCTCGAGGCCGCGCCGGTACGAGCCCTTTAGGCGAAGCATCCTCATCATGGTGGTCACGCCTCCCAGCGCGGCCGCGCGCGACTCGGTGAGGGCCGCCTGCTCTATGGGCGAGTACACCCCGTAGTGCACGTGCGGATCCACGATGCCGGGCAGCGAGACCAGGCCGCTCGCGTCTATCTTTTCGCAGTCGGGCACGTCGCGCGTCAGGGCCGATATGCGGCCGTCCTCCACGACGATGTTGGCGTCGATCACGCCGCCCGGGGTGACCACGTGAGATCCCACGATCACCGAGTCGGGCAACGCGCGCGCGCCCCTGCGCGCCCGTATTATTCGTTGGCAGTGTCGGCCGGCGCCCCGGGGCTTGTCGCCTAGTCCGCGCGGGCCTGCTCGCGATCGCCGGCGCGCGCCAGCGATATCCTGTGGTGGTCGGGATCGACGCTGTAGAACAGCCCGTCCGATCCGCCGATCTCGGACGAAAATGCGCCTATCGGTTTTCTGTAGCGCCCCATGCCCGCCGGGTCGTCCGAAGTAGCCAGATCCCGGATTGCCGCGTCCACCCCGGCCTGCCCGGAACTGTCCATGCTCTTGTACTGGCGCACGAACGCAGGCTCCCTCGCGACGAACCAGCCGGCCGTCGCGCCTTTCAGCCGCGCGGGGTCGCGGCGCAGTTCCAAGTGGCCCTCGTAGCCCTTCTTCAAGTCCTCGATCAGATCGTCTGCGTAGGTGTACACCACCTTGGGGTCGGAATTGTGGGACGCGATGGCGTCGAGCGCCTCCTCTGGGATCAGGCCGTCCTCGTGCAGCCACGCAAGGTACCGCTCAAAGTCCATCCGGCCGGCGAATTCGGACTTTAGGAAATACCCCCTTATGACTGCCAGCTTGTCCTCCGCAAGGCGCGCGAACGGGCCGGAGGCCTGCCGCGTGTAGGACATCGGGGCGTTGGAACGGGCTGTTGATAATATGCGTTGGTTTTCCGCATGATCGCGCGCCGCCGCGAGCGGGCGCCGGCCAGCCGATCCGGCGGCTGGCCGAAACGCGTCCGGAAAGTCTCGGATTTGAGATCGCGGCAAGGATCCGGATCGGCGCCCGCGAATTTGACGCCAGTCCGCGCCGCAGACCGACTTGTGATCGCAGACGCGCAGCGGCGTTGGCCCGTGGCGGTCGGAATTAATCCGGCAGACCCTGTATCAAATCTTATCTGGGAGGGGAGCATGGCTCTCCGAGATGGGCCCGAGAGTTGAACTATTCTTACCCCGCATGAGGGTGACCGGCAGACTAACTCACAACAATAGGCGGACGGGGTACTACCCCACAGAGGGTGAATGGGAGCTTTCCGCTCAATCGGGCAAATCCACAAATCCAATGGCTTCGAAGGAGGTGACACATTGATCAACATTGGGATAGACGTGCACAAAAAGATGTGCGCGGCGACAATAAAAGGAAACGGCAAGGATATATAGTATCTTAGATTGACTTTGGGCAAAGATCTAAATAGCGGCACGCCGGGGGGGCCCCATGGCGAGGAAGTTCCTTCCCAAAGTGACCATGGCCCGCCTGTGCGACATGCATCGGAAGGAAAAAGATCCAAAGGCACAAAGCAGGCTGGTGGTATGCATACAAAGGAAGCAGGGAAAGACCATCATGGAAATATCCAAGGGCTTAAACATTCCGCGCAGCACGGTGACCAACTGGATAAGGAACATCGAGAAGAACGGTCTGAACAAGAGATACGACATAAAGAACAAAGGGGCAGCGTGCAAGCTCACCAAGCGCCAGCTCAAGGCGCTCGAGCGGGATCTGGAAGCTGGGCCCGCGGCGATCGGACTCGGAGCGGGTGCTTGGACGATACCGCTGATCAGGACGCACATCAAGAAAAAGTTCGGCGTAGAGTACCATGTCCACTCCGTCTGGGATCTGGTGAACCGGCTGGGCTTCGTGTACATCAAGCCCCGCCCCCGCGACGCACGCGGGGCGTCTCCGGCAGAAATCAAGGATTTCAAAAAAAAGCTCACAGAACCGTAGCAATCTACGCTGGGCGCGGGCATCTGGCCGTTTCCTTTGACGAAATGCACGTATCCATGCAGAGCGTGGTCCGGAAAGGATGGTACCGCAAGAAAAGGAGGAAAGGCAAGCGCGCCGAACAGGTCAGGGTCGACGTCACGGGCAGGCGGAAAGGCCGGGCCACCCTGCTCGGAGTCGTGGCGGCCGGAGGCCAGAGCTATTTCGAGTTCTGCGACACGGGCAACGCCAAGAACGTAGAGGCGTTCCTCATGAGGGCCTACAAAAAGCTGGGCAAGCTGCTGATCTACACGGACAACGCCTCGTACCACAGCGAAGCCGTGTTCCGGAGGCTGTACGAGAGAACCGACGGCGGCATCGTGGCGAGGTTCCTGCCAAAGTACACGCCGGAGCTTGCGCCGATCGAGTCCCAGTGGAGGGAAGTCAAGCGCTACATCGCCAACCAGTTTTTCGACGACATCGAGCAGACAAAGAGAGAAGTGTTGAAAGCTCTGAGATCCGGCGGCATCAAGATCATAAAGATGCACGACTATCTTACGGCCTGATCGTTCGTGCCAAAAATTATCTAAAGTCAATCTAAGATACTATAATAGAACAGACCGAATTCAAGAACAGCAAAAAAGACATAGAGGCGTTCGCGGCACACGTAAAGAAGACGCACGGCAAGAACGCCAGGGCGGTCTGCGAGGCGACCGGCAATTACTGGATCATGCTGCACGACACGCTGGAGGAGTGCGGCATCGACACGATCTTGGCTCACCCGTCCAAGACCAAGGCCATAGCCGAGGCAAAACTGAAAGACGACAGGGTGGACTCGGAGGTGCTCGCGGACTTGCTACTCATGGACATGGTTTACGAGTCGTTCGTGCCTGACGAGCGCTACAGGAACCTGCGCAACCTGGCCAGAACCCGGCTCGACAGGGTCCGCACGGCGACGGAGCAAAAGAACAAGATAACTGCGCTTCTGGCCAAATACGAGCACAAGCTTCCCACAAAGACGAAATTCTCAAAGACCAACTTGAAGTGGATGCGAACCGTAAGCGTCTCGCCGGTGGACAGGCTGTCGCTGGACTCGTACCTCGACACGCTGCAGCTGATGCAGAAACAGACGGAAACGCTGGAGCGCGAGATAGCTTCCGAATGCATGGACGACGAGAGGGCAAAGCTCGTCATGACGGTCACCGGAATAGGATACGTTACCGCGCTGACCATAATCGCAGAGATAGTAGACGTAAAGAGATTCAGGACGGCCGAAAAACTCGTCTCGTACGCGGGCCTTTCTCCGTCCCACCGGAACAGCGGCGAGACCAAGCGCGGCGGCGGCATAACCAAAAAGGGGTCCGTCTGGTTAAGGAACGCCATGGTGGAGGCGGCCAACGTCGCGGCGCGCTACGACGCTCGAATGCCTTCGACCTACGAGCGGCTGTCGAAAAGGATAGGCAAAAAGAAAGCGAGGGTGGCCATCGCGCGCCGCCTGACGGAGGTAGTCTGGCACATACTGACCGACATGGCCGAATACCGGACGCAGGACAAGGATCTAGTGCAGCGAAAGTATAAAGCGGCGGCCAAAGCCCGCCCGCCTGACTGAGCACACACTCGTTTGCAGTGGCCCGTCAATCCGGGAAGATTTGATATGGGAGAATAGGCCATCCCCCGACCTGACCGCTTACCCGCCGGCGCGACCAAAGTATAAACAGGCGCAGCGGCAGGCCAGCCGTTTGACGGCGGAAAGCGCGCTTGCGGGAAAGGCCTGAGTTGGCGCCGGAACCGCGCCCCTCGGTCGCCTACATGCAAAGGATGCCCGACGGCCGCCAGAGGGAGAACGTGGCAAAGCTCCTGCGGTACGGGCTGGCCGTCAACGGCAGAACCGTGGACGAGCTGGGCACGAAGCACCGGGGACGCCCCGCGCAGCAGGCCTGGCGCTCCAAGCCCGTATGGCACAGAAAGGCGGATCTGGATCAGTGGCTGGGCAGAGAGATGGGGCTGCCCTCCACCTTGTGGGGGCCGGGGCGCAAGTCCAACGAGCTGGCGGACATGACTAGCGCGATATTGGACAGGCTGCGAAAGAGCGGCGCGCTGTCAGACTGGAGCGACGGGCGCGCCGACCTGTGCAGGCTGTCGGATCCGTCCAAGCGGGCGGGCAGGCCGTCTGCCAGCCTCAAGGACTACTGGCCCGAGCCGGAGCCGATGGAGCGCACGGAGCACAACATGCGAAAAACGTTCACCGCCATAATATCAGAGGGGCGCAGGGACAACACCTACAAGTTCGCCCTGTGCAAGACGCTGCTGGACTACTGCAAGAAAGAGGCCCCCGACGGATCCGCGCGCAAGAAAGTACGAGTATCTGGCCGGGGAGTTCCTCAGGCACTACTGGCACCAAAAGTACAAGTTCAGGATGAAGCAGGACTTTCACACCAAGCGGCAGCCCAGGATCATAACCATACTCGAAGAAGTGTTCGGCGACGCGCAGTCGGCAAGTTTCAGGCGCGCGGGCGCCGAGCGCAAGAGGGACGCCAAGCGCAGGATCCTCGCGGAAGTGTTCGGGCGCGACAGGCAGAAAAAGGGCATGGTGGTGTCCCGGTTCCAGCACGTCAGGCACGGCGGCACGACGGCCAGCGTCAACATGTTCTACGACTACGACGACGACCTGCAGGCGATCACCCTCCACCCCGAAGCACACGAGTTCTTGTGCCGCAACCGCGCGCTGCTCACCCGGGCGCTGCTGGCCGAGTGGGTGCTGTACCTAGAAAGGGTGAACCACGGCCTGCCCAAGCTGGCCGCCAAGATAGACGGGATCAAAAAGAAGGGCTCCCTCAAAAAGTACAAAGACGTCCTCTACAGGCACGCGAAAAACTGCTTTTACTGCAGAAACAGACTCATGCCCGGCCGCATACACGTGGACCACTTTATCCCGTGGTCGTACATGCTCGACGACAGCATGTGGAACCTGGTCCTGGCGTGCCCCGAATGCAACTCGGACAAGAGCAACTCGCTGCCCGGGGACGCGTACCTGCCCGGGCTCATAGCGCGGAACGAAAGGTGCGCCGGCGTGGACGAGATGCGAAAGTCCCTGCGCCGGCTCGCAGGCGGGACCAAGACCTGGGAGGAGGAGATACGCAGCCACTACAGCGTATGCGGGGAATGCGGCTTTGGCAGGTGGGTTGCCGGATCCCGTCCGTGACCGGCGGGCCCGCGCGCTGTCTTGCGCGTACTCAGATGTCATGAGGTCGCGAGGTTGTCTAGATCGTAACGCTCAAGATGTCAAGTCATGCGTAATTGCCCTCAGTTCGTGTATCCGTACCTAGAAAACGCGAACCTAGTCGTTTACGCATGGCTCCTTCAATTCTATTATGCAGCCAAACTGGCGGTCGTCGGGTAGATCGCGTATGCACTTGTACTGGTAATAGTCCAGCACGGTGCAGGTTCCGGAGTGGCTTTGCTTTAGGATCTTGGGGCCCTCTGCCTGGAACAAGGAACGAGACGCCCCAGAAACGGCGTAAAGAACATCATCAGGACACTCGGATGAAATGGCCACGGTAGAACCCGTCAAGCCTGGAAAGTCACACACGCCGCCGTTGGCTATACAGTCTTTTTGTAGGGAAGTCAGGTTCGAACCCAAGTTCTGGGCTATCTTTTTTGCCGTGTTTAGCGAGCATGCGAAGCGATCCAGTTGTAAGTTAGACGGGGTGTGAAATGCAATGCAACAGTGATGAATCTCTGTTATCGCTTCGGCGTCTGGTACAACGATCCGTTGTGCGTCATTGTCAGGAGCAGCGGTTCGAAACTTTGCCTCACCGTTACCTGCGTTCTTTATGTAATAGTACCGTATCTGTTTGAGTGCATCACGAGCATCTCGCTCTCGCTTAAGCAAGGCACACGCCACATCCGGAAAAAGAGTCTCAAAGTTCCCGTCTGCGGAGAGATCGTGTGGCACTGCGTACGGTTTCGCGGTGTCCCGCAGGTCGAACGGTATCTGGCAAGATTTATGCTCGAATGTAGTCAGACCATAACGCCGAATTGCTGGCAGTGTGCCACGGTGCGTAAAAACATGCGTGTGGCGCAGATCGTCTATAAACAGGGGCTTAAACATAGAATCGAGAGGCGTAAACTTTGCACGTATTGCATGTAGTTTGCAATACGTCTGAATCAGATCCTTGTGCGCGTTGTCGCACTGGGGGCGATATCGCACACGAGACAGCGCTGGTTCTGAATCAAGATAGTAATCGGCAAGTGGCTCCGGATTGTGCGGCATATACTCGTGTCTGCCGGCAATGAATATTCGCTCATTCGGCATGCACGTCACTACAGCGGGCACCTTGGGCACCTCCCAAACGGATTAAGATCCTTGGACTGTGATCTTTTTCGGCAGTCAGTTGCCGGATCGACTTGTGTAGACGTTGCCGACATGTTTTGAGTAAAAAATTCCAAGGATAAAAAAGATATCGAATCCTGTGGGGTTGCCTCATAATTCCCCTGCAAATCGCCCAAAGTGACGGATTCCGTCGTTTTGGCGGTTCGGCGGCAAGCGAGGCGGCCTGATTCTGAGGGACGTTTCCGGCCCGTCCCGTCCTTGCGCCGCGGCCGGCATGACGGCCGGTTCGGCGGCGCACCGGATCCGGTTGAGCGCGCGCACGTTCCACGTTATCGCGAGTAGCACGCCGAACCTCTCCTGCGGCTCTTTTTTCCTGTACCGGCAGAGCAGCCGGTGGGAGCGCGTCTCCTCGGCCCCGAATATGCCCTCGACCATCCTGCCCCCCGCGCACATGGCCGCGTTGAGCGCTATCACTGCCAAGCCGTACGCCACGAGCCCGAATCTGCGCCGTCCAATACGTGCCTTCGTGGTCAAAGTGCGGCTTGCGCCCCGTCCGGCAGTCGCGGCGGATCGGCCTTTCGGGCCTGTTCAAGAGCGCAGCGCAGGCGCGCGGCGGCTCGCGCCAAAAAGAGGTCAAAAAAAGGGAGAGAAAATAGGTTTTACTAGCTTACTGTTACGTTGAATTCCGCTGGCGGAGACAGCGCCGTCGGGTTGTCTATGGATTCCCACGCGAACGCGGTGGCAGTATAGCTGCCCGCCGCGGCCGGGGTCCAAGACAGTGCCGGATCGAACGTCTGCGCCGGGCCCAGCGTCCCCTGTATCCATGCCAGGGCAACGGTCACGCCGTTGGCGTCCTGGATCTGGACTAGGTACGCAAAGGCCTGGTCCGCGTCCTGGCCGCTCGTCAGAGTGGCCGTGATCTGGACCTGCTGGTCTACGTTTACCGTGTCGAGAGTGTTGCCGAACGAGTTGACCACCCTGAGGTTCGATATGGGCGCCCGCTCTAGCGGGGGCACGATCGTGCCTATCAGGGAGGTCGACTGGATAGCCTTGCGGTCGCCGCGGTCGTCGGGCGCCGGGAGCGTGTTGTCGAAGTAGCGCGAGGTGACCGTGTCGCCTTCGGATACCCTCAGCCTGTGGCCGGAGGACTCGTCGGTCGTGGTGAAGAACACCGTGCCTTCGAATATTCCGGTGGCCTCGTTGGTCTCCGTGACGGTCAGGTCTATGCCGCCAGAATCCGATTCCGACCAGACGTCAACGTCAAAGTTGTCGACTGCCTCGGGGTTCAGGTTCATGTCGGGATCTACCACGCGCACCACGCCGGTGCCGCTCGCCGGATAGCTCGCCTCGAGCCACTGCGTCACGCCTACGTTCCACCTTACTAGGGCGGAGCCGACAACGGTCTCGTCCTCTGAGAACTCAAAGGATACGGAGAGTCCGGTGTCTTCTTCGGCGCGCAGGAAGCCGTCGGTCGGGCCTGTGCCGTCGACGCTGGTCCTCGGGTTGGTGTCGTTTCCGTTCGTGCCTGTAGAGTCGTCGCCGTCGGCGTCGTACGGGAAGCCGGTGAGTATGACCTCTCCGGTGAATATGCCCGTGTCGGTGCCGGTCTCGACGAGCTTGTACTGGTCGATGTCGTCGGTCCTCGTGGCGATCCTGATGGAATCGCTAGAGGTCTCGCCGATCTCGTCGATCAGCTGGCTGTCGAAGTTGTGGTCGGGCGCGACTATGGTGATGAAGACCTTGTCGGTCCAAGTGTAGACCTTTTGGTCAAGCTCCACGGTCGCTCCGAAGTTGGAGGTGTACACGGTCAGGTTGACGTCCTCGTCCTCTTCGCCAACGTAGTTGGCGCCGGACGGGCCCCAGTCGGTGTATTCCAGCTCGATCTCCTCGCCGCGCTCCAGCCGGTCGCCTGCGATGGCCTCGGGGACCTCCAGTACTACCTGGAAGATGCCCGTGTCGTCGCCGGTCTCGCGGAAGTCGCTCGGCTCCGGATCGAAGCCGCCGATCGGGTTGCCCAGCCCCAGGGTGCCGGAAGCGGAATCCCACTCCACGGCGTTGAGGCTGTACGTCTCTGCTCCGTCGTTGTCCAAGTTCCAGTCTGGTTCGATGATGGTCAGTATCATGTCGCTGCCGATGATGTAGACGTTCTTGTCGGACTGGAGCACGCCGTTCCTCAGATCGAACGTCGCCGAGTCGGTGACCGTGTTCGGGTCGCCGGAGGCGTCGGTCGGGTCGGTGTACTCTACCGTCAGGATGTCGCCCTGCAGGATGCAGTAGTATTCGTCTGCGTCTGCCAAGGACAGACCGCCGTCGGCAGTCTCCATGTTGGCGTTGGTGTTTGCCGGGCACGTCCTCGATGCCGGGCCGTCGTTGAAGTTGATCGCGAGATCAAGCTCAAAGATGCCCGCGTCGCCGGCAATCTCGGTTATTGGGCCGAGCTGCCTGACTGCTTGGAGGCTCTCGTTTACCGCGTTGTTGGGTACGTCCATCACAGTTCCGATTCCGTTGTCGCCTACGTCGAGTTTGCCGTCAATGGCGTTGGGGCCGCCGGCATATCCCAAGGTGACCCTTTCGGCTCCCCTGGAGACTGTTACCTTTAGCGGACCCACGCCTGCCGTGGTGTTTTGTGCTATGCGGTCCTCACCAGACGCTGAAATGTCAAAGTCCGGATCGTTCACGCGCGCGTGTATGACGACGGCACCGCCACCTAGCGTTTCGGATGGGCTGTCTAGGCCATCGACTATGGCGGTAGCGTGCACCGGAAAGACCGAGGCCGTTCCGGGCGTGTTGCCGCTGTAGCCTGCGCCAGTCTCGTATGCAGCCCACGGAACCGGGTACACTGTCCTGTCAAGGCTGACAGAACCCGTATTGGCCCGGACTCCCGCAGAGTCGCCCACCTCGATGATCTCGCCGGACACGTCGCGGAAGTCAACATAGTTGACCTCAATGTCCGTGCCGGTCACAGATGCCGGGGCGTCTGAGCCTGCCGGGCAGTACGTCGGCGGAATCTGGAAGTTGCCGACGAATATGCCGGTTGCAACTCCCGTCTCCCTCAGCGTAAAGCCGGTGGCGCCAAGACCCGTGTCGCGTATGTTTTGCGCATTAGCGCACGTGTCGTTAGCTCCAGCGTCATTTACGTTGGTAGTCCAGATCTCGTCGTTGAAAGTCACGTCAGCCAAGCGTCCCAGAGGGCCAAAGCTGAAATCAGTGCCTGGAAGGGCAGGGCTCGGTTTCTTGGTCGTTTCCGGAAGGCCTGACGAACCCACTGCGTCCCTTGCGGGATCGTTAGCAGGCGAGGTGACTACCGTAAAGACATCCACGAGCTCGCTGTCCGTGTTGAGGTCAACGTCGTTCAGCGTGATCATGACGGTGTCTGCCACCTTGTAGGTCTCTGCGTCGAACTCGATCGAGCCCGAGTGCGTAGGCGCAGCCTCTTGGTCGGAGATCTGCGTTTCGACGCCGTCGGCACCAAGGTCAAGGTAGTTGACCCTGGGCGCGTCCTCGTCGGTGAGATCTTCGATGGCCACGAACGTAAGGTCTGAGTCGGCTAGCGAGGTAACTCCGTCGTAGGTGGACTGGTCATAGATCGACAGCTGGTTTACCATGTAGTATTCCAGAGTCCCTTCGAAAGTGCTCGTGTTGTCGCCGCTCTCCTCCAGCTCTAGCCTGATGATCTGGTTTGCAACCCTCTCGGAAGAAGAGTTGCCGTCATCGGTAAAGCCGTACGAGAAGAAGTCTGCCACGAACGGCAGTTTGTTGCCCACCGTGACATCGTCGTCGGAGCCAATCTCGTTCAGTGCGAATTGGAGTCCTATGTTGCGGGAGTCGTCTACACCGAAGATGTCGGAGATGGTGTCTGTTGGGAGCAGGAGTTTGCCCTGTCCCTTGTCAACCGTGCCCAGCGCTACGCTGGACAAGCTGCTCACGCGGACGTTGTTGGTTGAATCGGCGGAAACGTCCTCCAGAACGCCGTCGCTGTCTGCGGTGTGCAACAGGCTTACCGTGGCATCACGGGAGCCAAAGCTCGTCACATCGACGTTCAGGTAGTTGAATCCGTAGAAGCCGGCCGCATCGTCAGCAGAGTTGTTGATGCTCTCCTTGAGTGCCGCTGCATTGGTACCTAGGTCTACGACCAAGGTGCCGTTGATGGTTCCAGTCACGTCGATGGCCGCCTGAGGATCAATTACAGCGCGTTCGCTGAAAGTCTCCACCGTCAGGTCACCCGATATAGTATTCGATCCAATCTCAAGCAGATACTCGAGAGTGTTGTCGTTGCTAACGCCGTTCCTTAGTGTGAACGGTTCGCCAGTCACGAGCGTCGGTATGATTGAATCGGGGTCGGAAACGAGCAAGTCCTCGTCGTCAAGGCCGTTCCTGTTCATGTCGCGGTCTACCAGAGTTACCGGTATGCCGATACCCGAATTCCATTCGCCGTCGCCCGCATCAATGTCGATCGTGGCGGTGGCAGCCTGGAACGTGACAGTCAGCACATCATCGTATGTGATGGTCGAGGTCACGGATCTTGCCGCATCGCTGGTAGTGTCCACCGAAGAGTCGTCCTGCTCGTCGTACGAGACAAAGATGCCCGTCTGCGGACCGGTCTCTACCACGGTGAAAGGCTGTGTGCCCGCGCCCAGCATGTTTGCCGTGCCGCCAGGTACCATTGCCCTTTCGATGAGCGTGCGCTCATCCGTGTCAGAGGTGAGTGGCTGGTAATCAATTACGTTGTCCGTGTTGTCGTCCAGCGTAAGCACCGGCTTTCCGGTGTTTTGCGGATCGGCATCTATTGTGACTATGCACACTTCGCACAGCAAATCGCCAAGAATCCCCGAGAGATCAGGGTTGTCTGTGTTTAGAGTCAAGCGAGTCTCTTCTGCACGATCGATGAAGTTGCCGCTGTCGTCAAAGACGCGATAATACACCTTTTCCGAACCCGGAGTAGTGCTCCAAGTCCAAGTGTCGACATCGGTAGGATCGATGTCCAGAGAGGTGTCCGTGATTGTCACGTGCACTTCTGCTGAACGCGGGTAGATTGCCTGCGTGGGAGCGTTGCCCGTGGCACGATCAGAGGTGATCGTGTCATAGTCGTCGGCATCCTCGTATGTGAGGCGAACCGTCTGCGCTCCGCCGCCCTTTTCGTACCTGACCTCGACCCTGTTGTCCTCTTCTATGTCATAGAGCTGGACAAAGGGCCAGTAGGCCGGGTGGACACCAATCTGTCCCGGAGTGTTCACGACAGCTTGGTTGGTGTTCAGTTGCTTTTCTTCCCTGACTACATTGAAGCCAGAGTCGCCCGTACCTTGAGGTTGAGCAGTAGTTCGGTTTTGTGGACTGGTAGGACAGGTAGCATTGTCATTGAGGGGCAGTGCTACTGCATCTGCCTCGCTGAGATCTACGACGGTAGTGTTACTGCTGGCACGAACGCCTATGTTAACGCTGGTGCCAGAAGCTATCGGGCAGATCACGCCAAAGTCTATGCCGAGTCCGTTTGATGCAGCTGCGTCCACCGCCGTGGCCATGCTCCTGGAGGCAAAGTAGCCGTACCAGTTGCCGTCGTTGGCCTGAACCATGCGCAGATCGTTGCCGTTGATGAAGACATCGGGTTCTCCGAGGGCCTCGTCAAGGCTGTCGATCTGGTTGTCGCGTATGACGACTTCCACGACCTGTCCGGTCATGGCGTTGCTGAAGGTCGCGTCTTCTGCGGAGACGAACAGGTTTGCGTTCCTGCCCGTCTGAGCGTCGGCTGCCGGGATCACTCCCGGGATGCCGAAGGTCACTCCGCCTGCGACCATTATAGTCATAAGCGTAAGACTAGTTAGTTTTTTTCCTATTTCATTAGTCATGTTGTTGTTCGGGCTTCCGAAATTGAGTATTTAAGCCTAATGAACAACCAATCGGGGCCGGCGCCCCGAAATGCGGCCCCTAGGCACGGCCTCCGGGGGTTCGGGCGCGGCCCGGGCGGGCTTTCGGGGCCAAGTGCGCCTCCGGGGCTCGCCCGAGCCGGCCCGGAGGCCAAGCAAAGCCGATCGCCTGGGCCGCCTCGCACGCCCCGATCCGGGCACCGCTGGATCCGGCGGACCGGATCCCGGACGGCGGCGGAGACGGCAGAGGCCAAGTCCCGAACCCCCCGCGGGTTCGGCGGACCATGTGTCCCGGACGCGGCCGCGGCTCTGCCAAAGCTGCCCGGATCTTTCCGGCAAAGACCGCCGCCTGCGCGGCTTTGCGGCCCGCCGATCGGGCCCCGCGGCGCCCGGCGGGGCGCGGCATCGGCCCGAAGCGGGGGCGCGGCGGGTCCCCAAGCCGCCCGATCGCCCCGCCGTCAGGCCTCCGGCCACCTGCGCCGGTAGTACGTCGCGTCGGCGCCGCCCAGCGTTATCCTCTCCCCCCAGACGAACGAGGCGCGGTACTTGCGGTCCAGCCTCTCTATGCGGCCCGACTCCATCTGCTTTTGGACCTCGCAGTACGGCATCACCAAAAAGTCGTTGCCGGTACCCGAGCGCATGACGAACGCATAGTACGCGTCGGGGCGGTTGAACTTTTTGTGCGCGCCGGGCGAGACGAAAAACGAGCACCGGTTGCCCACCGGCACCGACGTCTTCACCTGCAGAAAGAAGCACCTGCCGCCCTTTACCGCAAAGACGTCCGTTCCCTCGTCGACGTTGGCCACGCAGGCGTCGAACCCGTGAAAGAGCAGCTCGCTTACCACCGAATACTCGCCGGCCCTGCCGTTGAAGAGCGCCTGGTTGGTAGCGTCGGGCGTAGGACTGGCGCGGTCCGCAGGCAAGCTCTGGCCGTTCGGGGCCGCCGCCTGTCTCGGGTCGCCGTCGGAGGCCGGCCCCGCGCCGGCCGCATCCGTCTCCGAGTTCAGCCCGAACAGATCGTCGCGCCGGACGAACTCAGAGTCGGATCCGCGCTGCCTGATGTTGTTAGAAAGGACCGCGCTCATGGTCCGTGCCGGGGCGTCCGTCATTTTGTCCGCGTCCAAGAGCCCCTTTTGCACGGCCCTCTTGACGATCTCGTCTGCCGTGAGGAACTTGTCTTTGCCCGACAGTACCGCGATCGCCGAGATCTTGAAGGGCTGTACCACGGCATGGCTGCGAGTGCCCTGTATTTAAGTCGCCTTTGGAGGCGATCGCGGGGCACTGTTGCGAATTCGGGGGATAAGCCTAGATTAGGCACGGCCTCCCCGATCGCCCAGGGCACCCGTTCTTGCCGGTATCTAGAGGCACAAATACGGACTGGTAGCATGCCGAGCGTGGAATACGACGCAAGAGGCGTGTGCTCGATGCACGGCAACCCGTACGCGGCGGTCGAGTCGATCATGCGCTGGGATCACTTGAGCTTGGACGAAGCTGTCGAAGCGGTGAGGGCCGCAGGCGGCAAGGTCGGACAAAGATACGTGGACAATTTCAGGCGGCTACAGGCCAAAGCTAAACGCGCTTCCTCGTCTGAGTGAGGTACCGGCTCTCGTTCTGGATCATTGTCCGCCACTTGTCGGCCCCCTCGATGAAGATCTGGCTTCCTCGCCCGGAGTCCGCTTGAGGGACTGGTGCTTGCGGGCGTGGTTGTGGTTTACGCGGATGCCGCAGAACTCAGTCGTATGCTTGCCTTGGAGGTCCCTGAAGGTCTTTTCGCGGTCGCGTATCGTACCGTTGAGCCGCTCCATCCTGTTGTTGTTGTCCTTGCCCTTTTTGGGGCCGGTGATGTGTATCTCGCGCACGTGCTCCGTCATGGGCATGACCTCCTCGGTGGCCACCCGGTACGAGTTGAGGCCGTCCGTTATCATCCTGGCCGGTATCTTGCCGGTCTGCTCCAGCGTATCCTTGAACAGTTTGGTCGCGTCGTGGCCCTCCTTGCGGTCGGCTAGGTCCGACGCGAGTCAGTACCGCGTGTCGTTGTCCGTCGAAGAGAACAGGTACATCAGGTCGCCGGCCACCTTCACGTAGAGCTCGTCCGCCCTGTAGTCGCTGCCGGTCTCGGGCCTTTGCCTGTCCATGTAGGCGGCGACAGGGCCGTACCGCTCGATCCACCGGAATATTGCCGACCTGTCGGTCTTGATTCCCTTTACCTCGAGGTTCTCGGCTATCTTGCCGGCCGAGAGGCCGGAAAAGTGCAGGCGCAGGCATTCGGTTATGACGGCCCTCGAGTACCGCCTGTACCTGAACCCGAACCTCGCGGAAAACTTGCGGCCGCAGTCACAGCACTTCATCAGTTGGGTGACGCCGGGCTTGTTCTGGCGTATACCGTTCTTGCAGATGTGCCTTGAATTGCAATACTTGTACTTTGTCGGTGTGTCGTAGTTCTTTACCGTCTTTACGTATCGCTCCATGCCCCGTATACAGGCCATGGTAATAGAAACATTAGGTAAACCTATTGGTCAACCAAGGAAATAGGTAAACTGAAATAAGCCCGGGTTGCGCCGCCCTGCATGGTAAGGGAAGACTTGGCTGAGACCGTAATGGCCTTGGCCGTATCGAAAAGCCGATCGCTCCGGACGACAGTCCCCATACACGTGGCCCGACAGTTGGGCCTCGAGCCGGGCTCCCGCGTAAAGTGGGACATGGACAAGGTGAAAGGGCGCTGGACGGCGACGATCTGCAAGGCGGGTGAGAGGGCGTGAGTCTGTACTGGATAGGCGTGTTAGCCGTCATCGGGTTTGCGGGTGCGGCCGTACTCTCGCACACAGTACAATCGCTGTCCCGCCTCGGACAGTAGGCCCGAAACCCCTCCGCCTTCAGGCAGATTTTTGAGGCTGATTTTTCGCCGATCGGCAGAAGGTTTTTCAAGCGTCGTTTCCGCGCATGGGTCATATGGGCAAACGCGGCGGAAAACTTACGGCGGCCAGTCTGTTTTCCGGAGCCGGCGGACTGGATCTGGGCTTCGAGCAGTCTGGAGTCCGCGTCGTCGTGGCCAACGATTCGTGGGACATGGCGCTGGAGACATACAAGACGAACAGGGACGGAAAGACCGAGGTGCTCGTGGGCGCGCTGGAAAAACACGCGAACGAGATCGCCTGCTTGGCGCAGAACGCCGACATCGTGTTCGGCGGCCCCCCGTGCCAGGACTTCAGCCAGGCCGGATGGAGGACCGGGGACGGGCGCAGGGCCGACCTCACTTCATCGTTCGTCAAACTGGCGCTGAAAATACGACCCGAGTGGGTCGTCATGGAGAACGTCAACACCATCATGTCGATCGGCAGGCGCCACGCAGAGTACGCGATCAAGGCGCTGGGCAGGGCCGGATACACGGTCACTACGAGGGTGCTCGACGCGGCCGACTTCGGGGCTCCCCAGTACCGCAAGCGCTTCTTCCTCATAGCCCGAAAGGGCTCGCACAACATGCTCGGGCTCGCCGAGTCCATAGAGAGAGAGAGAGAGAGCGCCGCTGACCGTCCGCCGGTACTATCCAGCCATAAGCCGCGGAGCCCGGGGCACTGAGTTCTACTACAGGCATCCGTGGAGTTTCGAGCGCCGCGCCATATTCAGCGTGGACGAGCCCAGCCCCACGATACGCGGCGTGAACCGGCCGATCCCCCCGAGCTACAAGATACACCGCAACGACGCGACGGACGACCTCGGCCTGGTCAGGCCGCTCACCACCGAAGAGCGCGGCATATTGCAGACGTTCCCGAAAAAATACGAATTCGTCGGGAACAAGACGGAGCGGGAGCAGCAGATAGGCAATTCGGTTCCGCCGGTCCTCGCCAAGGCGGTGGCCAGCGCGATCGTGAGGATGTGACATGGCCGACGAAAGCCCTGAACTGTTCGGCATACACCGATCCAACGTAGAGTCCATGATGAGCAAGAACATATTCACCACGTTCTTTCCCGTGGCGACCGCGCTGTACTTGTCGAGCAAGGGGCGGCCGGTCAAATACCTCCGCCTCCGCGACGGCGATTTGGACATCGACGAGATTCTGTTCGAGCGGGCGATAGGCGTGGATTCCGGCGACCTGCGGCGCGTCGAATGGAACAGTGAGATACACCCGGACGCATTCGCCAGCAGCCCGAACGCGCCTCCGATGGACATGGTGCCCACCTTGGACGGGGAGCAAAAGCTGGAATTCGAGGTCAAACTAACCGTGGTGCCTACGTTCAACAAGAACAAGACTACCGAGCTGATAGTGCGTCAAAACACCGAATTCTCGCTGGCCGAGAGGATGGCGTACAGGCACCACGACTTGGTTGACGTGCGGCCGATAACGAACGACACGCTGCGCGGCGCGATTCGCGACGAGAGCCGACAGCTACCCTTCATACTCCACGGATTGTGGAAGACGGAAGGCACCAGCATGGTTCTGGACGAGATCAACGCCACCGACGCCTATTTCATAAGCGACTTTGCGTATCTGAAAATACTGCTGGACAAGTACGACCGGCACCCGCGCGAATCATCCCGCGTAGGCAAAGTGGTGCGGCTGATACGCAGCTGGATAGGGTGTTATCTAGAGAGCGGAAGCATGCGGTACAAGGAGGACAGGGCCAACGTGGAGCACCTGAAGGTCACGATTTATCCCACCGAACACCAGAAAGACCTGCAAAGAAGCTACGAAAACCTGCGCCTGTCGGTGAAAGACCTGTGGAACATAGTCCCCGACGATTCCATACGGCGAATGTCCCCGGAAAGGAGGCTCGACGCGGCCATGTTCGTCAACTGGATGATACAGACGATACTTAAGCGGGAAGAGTCGGCGGAAGCAAGGGACGGCCGAAGTTTCACGTAAAGCCGCCCGTCAACGAGGCCACGCGGCGAATATCACCAGTCCTATGGCGGCCACGACCGCCGCGGCGGCCAACTCTTTCGCGTGTTCGAGCGGGATCATTCCGCCTTCTCAATGGCGGCGTAGTCTACCTCGTTTATCTTGACGATCCCGCTCGCGAGGTACGCCCCGTAATGGTACGGGTTCTTTATGATCGACAGCGCGTCCAGCAGGCCGCCTATGCTCACGGGCTTTTTCATCACGCGGACTTTGCGCAGCGGTATGTGCTCGTCTTTGACTTGGCCGGCCGCGACCGCCGTCGCTATGAACGCGCGGCCTTCCTTGCCTCCGCGGTATACGGTGAACCTATCCCCGTCCCGGATATGCTTGACGTGCGGTGTCCGTGGGTTCACCGGCCACGAGGCCCCGCGCAGCCGCTTGTCTATCTCCGCGTCCGTGTCGTTCACGACCAGTATGTAGTCCACTGGCGGCGGACGGCAACCGAGTCGGTTTAAGCTTTGGGCTCAGATCGCGTGCCTAGCCGGGGCTACCCCACGAATTGGAAACAGTGCCAATCGGTTCGGCGCCCCGGAATCCGGCCCCTAGGCACGGCCTCCGGGGGTTTTGGACAGCCGGGGAGCCCGGCGCGGGGCCTAGCCCGCCCGAGCGCCCGAGCCGAGCCGATCGCCCACGGGCCCCCGGCTCACTCCACCAGCTCTGCCCCGTACAGGCGGGCTAGGTCGCGCCTCCTGGTGCGGAACTTGGTCCGGCGGTTCCCGATCCCGCCGGCCTCGTGAAGGGCAAGTCGCTGGGGCCCGTCCCCTCCGTCGTCGCGTGCCGGTGGAAGCAGGGCAACAGAGGCGGCTCCATTCGGGGCATACTGAAAGATGTCTTCGGCCTGAGCATGTGCAGGGCCGCCGTGTTGCACGTCATAGGGTCGGTGGCAGACGAGCTCACAGAAGAGCACGACAAGATAGTGGAGCAGGCGAGCGAGCGGTGTGAGGGTGGACGACGAGACCGCGATGGGGCACACGTACCGCAACGAGCCCGTATCGGACGCGCCTGACGAGTCCCCCGAAAAGCCGCGGCCGCGGTGACCCGCAGCTCCGATCCAGCACGACAGCTGCGGGCTAGGCAAGGAATGTGACAAGCTGCAATCGCCGTAGCGCCCCGCAGATCCGATCCAGCACGACAGGGCGATGCCGTCCCGAACCGCCCCGCCCGATCCGGTCGGCGGATGTACCAAGCGCAGGCAGGTCTACGCGTGGGGGCTCGTGACCCTCACGTTGGTCGTGGTGCGCCTGGCCTTGTCGCGCAGCGGCGCGATATTCGTGGAGCACTTCGAGTACAGGATCAGGGCGGCTAACACGACCGACGGGTACGTAGTCTACGACGTGGTCCTGGTGCGTCAGCGGTACTTTGCGCACATTCTCCGGGACGCCGAGCAGATGTCGTGGTCGAAGGAAAAGTCGGACGTAGAACAGCACGGGCGCCTGCTGGGCATCTACTCCGAGGCAAAGTCGCTCTGGCGCCCGGGCGGCGCGCTGGCAGGCCCGCGCGCCCGCGAAAACTACGCGAGGCGGGTTTCTGCCGCCAAGGAGCTGGCGGGCGAGTACAAGAAGGCGGGCCGCGAAAAGTTCGGCGGCAAGATGGAGCGCGCAGTAGATCAGCTCTTCGTGTTCATCCTGTATCCGGGCCTGGATCCGACCAACAACGCGTGCGAGCGCGTCATGAAGTCCGTGGCGAAGCAGCGCAACGTGCGCCAAAAGTGCGCGACTGCCGCGGCCGCGCCAGGTTAGGCATCCTGATGACGTGTTTTGAGACGGGGAACAAGCGTGGCATCTCGGTCATGGACAAGCTGGACGAGATTCTGGGCGTACAGCCCGCCCCCGAATATGTGCAGATCCTATTGAAGATTCCACGTATCTGGCGCTGCATCAAACACTATCTCTGTTCCTTTGATGTCTGATTTCTCCATGGTGTGGGAATCAAGCCTACCGTCGCCCACTTTGCATACAGCAACCAAGCCGTCGTTTTTTGGTATAGTGAAGCGCGTTACTTTGATCTCGGAGATCTTGATGATCTGTTCGTTTTTGTCATGATCCACATACTCTATCGTGGTGTTTGGTGTGTCTGGTACCACAAACCACTCATTGTCAATTCCCCCGTCGCTGATCTCATACACAAGACCCTTGCCTTGTCCTGTTGGTAATCTCAGGCGCTTGACCTCGATCCCCTTCGGTAGCACGATATGCATGGCAGGGCTTCCAGAAGCCGGCGTATAACTGTATAGTAAGTTATAGGAGTGTAGACTCAGGTCGATTTGACTGCCGTGGCTAGGCCGCTTCGGCTAGGCACGCGCGGCGTCGCTACGCGCGGGCTCGGCTCCGTTGCGCGGCGAAACGGCGTCCCGAGCCGCCGTCCGGCGGCGGATCGTCCTAACTGCGGCCGGGTCGGAGAACAGCCCCTGTTTGCGGCGCGCCTCCGGCAAGCCAGAGCCCCGCTTTTCCGCGCGCGCGGCAGGCGGCGTCGATCCCGACCGGCTGGCTCGGCATGCGGCTGCCGCGCTCCGGTGCGGCGCCGCCCGTCAGAGCGTGGCCTGCGCGTGACGCGGCTCCCTCTTCTGCATGGCCACCCGGGTGGTGTCCATGATGGACATTACCTTGGGGCGCACGCCTGCAAAGTACTCCCCGACGGTGTAGATTTGGACCTTGGGGTACGTCCCGTACTCGGTATGGTACACCCCGGCCTTGGCCGCCGCCTCGTACATGCCCCGGGACGGCTTTTCGAGGCAGATGAAGATCCCGAACGCCGCCTTGCCCTCCATCGTCCCGGCCAGCTCCCTGACCATGGACGGATGCAGGTTTTTGCCCCCTTTTACGGACACCACGACCGTCTCGTACTTTGGGTTGCCGTCCGGGTCCCGGACGAGGATCTGGCCGCTGCCGTCTACGCCCCCGTCGCCGGTCTGCTTTTGGTTGGGGTGCACGTTCGGTATCAGACTCACGGCCCACGTCTCGAACTGGAACTTGTTCTGCCGGGCCAGCATCCGCGCCGATTCCGGCGACTTTGGTATCCCGCGTATGTCAGGCCGTATCTTGAACTTGTCCGACAGCCTTTTCGCGACGAGGTTTACGGCCAGGTGCGTTATGTCGATCCCCACCCACGACCGGTTCAGCCTCTCGGCTTCCATTACCGTCGTACCGCACCCGCAGAACGGGTCGAGCACCGTGTCGTCCTCGTCCGAGGACGCGCGGATGATGCGCTCTAGCAGCGCCTCGGGCTTTTGCGTGGGGTACCCGACGCGCTCGTTTCCCTGGGCCGGCAGCACGTCGTCCCAAAAGTCCCCGACGTTCTCCCCCGCGTAGTCGTCCTCGTACACCTTGCGGATCAGTTTCCTGGAGCCGTCCGGCCTCTCGACGATCTCAAAGTTCCCCTTGCGGTACTCTTCCTCCAGCTTCTCCCGGGACAGCCGCCAGCCCGAGGGGTGCGGGTTGGAAAAGCCCTTCCACGTATAGCACAGGTTGGGCCGCGCCCCCATCCCCGGCGTGCTCCAGATGTGCGAAGAGTCGTCCATCCACCGGCGCCCGTCGGGATCCTGCTTGCTGAATTTTTTGCGCCTTTTTTCCTCGGTCAGCGGCGCCTTGGGGGGGTTGAACTTGGCGCGCCTCGCGTCCTTTGCGTAGAACAGGATGGTGTCGCGGTTCCGCCCGAACTTTTTTGCCGCGTGCTGGCTGCCTTTTTGGCCGGAGGTCGCCCGCTTCCACGTTATTTCGTTCCTGTAGTTTTTCGGGCCGAACACGGCGTCCATCACGACTTTGAGGTAGTGGCTGGCCGTGGGGTCGCAGTGCACGTACACGCTGCCGCTCTTTTTGAGGACGCGGTGCAGTTCTAGCAACCGTATGGCCATCGCGACCACGTACGCGAACAGGTCGTTCTTGCCCACCGCCTGCCTCAGGCCCAGGACCACCCCGCCTATGCGCGTCCCTGCCAGGTAGTCCAGCGTGGCCTCGGATTCGGCCGTCCACGACCACGTGTCTTGGAACGCGAGTATCTGGGCGCCGGACTTTTTGCCGTCCTTGTTTTTGAAGATCATGTTGTAGTCGGCGTTGGAGTTGAACGGCGGATCGAGATATATGAGGTCGACCGACTCGTCTCCGACGTGCTGCCTCAGTACGTCAAGGTTGTCGCCGTAGTACAGTAGTCTCGACCTGGCGTCTCGACCTGGCGTCTCGACCTGGCGTCTCGACCTGGCGTCTCGACCTGGCGTCTCGACCTGGCGTCTCGACCTGGCGTCTCGACCTGGCGTCTCGACCTGGCGTCTCGACCGCTGTGATCGGTCAGCCCGTTCTTTGGCAAGTGCCAGAGGCCGTTTTCCGGACTCCGCGCCTACCCGCCGTCCGAGCCTGCCCTCCAACCCCGCGCCCCGGGGCGGCGCACTATTATGCGTATCTGGCCAGATGTTTGAAATGTCCCCACTCACGGGGACGGCTCGGATCCGGCCGCGCGTTCGCCTGTGCCTAAACCTCCGACGAGGCGAGCGTCTCAATCCCGTGGTCGCGCGCCACTTCCGACATGTCTCCATCGTCGGTGACTATGGCAAGCCCGTACTCTTTTGCGACTACCACGTACGCAGAATCGTAGAATGTCAGCTTGGTCTTCATTCCCATGGTGGCCGCTTTCAACTCCATTGTAGACACGTTCATTACATACATGTCTTTGATCAGATTCGTGTAGGTGTCTAGCAGTTTGAGCATGGCCTCTTCGCCCCTGCCAGAGTTTTTACACGCAGCGTTGCCTAGCTCGTATTGTGTTAGATCTAGCACCGCCTGGCCCATTAAATGCCCGCGTTGGGTTTCCCGTAGCAGTATGTTGAAAAACGCGCTAGCGTCGTAGAGCCTGTCCATGCTACCTCGAGTCTCGCCCTTCCCGCACCGCCCGTACTACGTCTTCTTTGCTTATTTTTGATCCCAGTGTGTTGCGGATCCATTCCAAGTCAGACTCCATCTCCCTAGTCTTGCCTTCGTCAAGCGCGCGCTCCCTGGCGCGCTCGCGCGTCCGCAGTTCGTAAAGGAAGTTGACGCGGTTTTTGAGTATTGCAAGTTCCGCTTTCAACGGCGCAGTTTCGGCGTCAGATACCTCTCTGATCGCCTCCTCCAAATACCCTCTGCCATGCCGTGACATGCTGACGAGCCTTAGGGCGAGCACCAGATCGCGTAGATCAAACTGAGGCGACGCGTCGTATCGTTCTGATTCCGATTGTGCTCGGCCAAACGTCTCCATGAAGCCAGACCAAATAGGATCAGGTTGCATAGGTTGGAACTTGTCTAGAACGAGATCAGGTTTGAATGGCTTTGCTCCGCCGTCCAGCTCGTGTTGCGTACGTTTGTCTGCGAGCGTCATCTCGTGTCACTCCCGGCAGATGTAGAACGCCCCCTCATAGGAAGCTTCGAGGCGCGTCTGATCTGGAATGTTGTGGCGGAAAACCGCAAGTCTTCGAGAATGTCGTACAGTTTTTCCTTGTCGCCTTTGTAGTTTGACATCAACTTGCCTAGATTTCCTGTTATGTTGCGAACCACGGCTTTTTTGTCATCTTCTGGAACGGCGTGTCGCTGAAATACATTATTTACTTGGACGAAAACGCTCTCGAGTGTTTCTGCAATGAAGACGCCGCGCTTGAAGTCCAGCAACGTGCACAGGCGGGTAAGATCCGCGGCGGTCAGAAAACACTCTTCCAGTTTCGAAAGGCCCGAAAAAACTATCATGTCCTGCAAATGCTCTTCGAATGCCTCGTACACGTCTTTCATGCATGCATAGCCACGTCAGACTGATAAATACGTTGCCAGGTAGCCCTATGTAAACGATCAGGTCGAGGAATAGACTAGTCACGAAAAAGCGCCACGTATGGATCGGGCCGTGCCTAAACGCAAGCCCGATCTGGCCGGTTACACCCGTATGCGGGATGCCGGAGGCACTTACCGCCTGAAGGCACCGACGGGCAGATCCTACACGAGACCGGTTCTGGGCGCATTCACGCTCGGGGCAGAACCTCCCGGGCAGGGGTGCAGCCGTCCCTCTGGCTGGGCAGCTGCCGCCGACTGCCTGCGGGGGCCGCCCGTCGGAGCCCCGCCGCGGGCGGCGGCGCGCGCCTCTGGCATGCCAGAGCCCTGCCTTCCCGCGTGCGCAGCAGTAGGCCCCGGCCAGTTGCCAGAAAGTGCAAAGAACCTCCGGCTAGGCAGGCGCAAGGCCCGCAGAACCTGCGCCTTTGCAGAACGCGTCAGGCCGGGGGCCAGTCCAGGGCGTACGCGCCCACATCTATGTCGTTCTGCTTGCCGCACTTTAGGCGGCTTTTCCGGTCGTCTACGTAAATGTCCACCGTGTTTTTCCCCTTGTTGCGCAGTATCAGCGGGCCCAGAAACCCGGAGGGGAACAGGAAGGGCCTCGTCCTCTGCAGCAGCACGTACAGGTTCGGATCCCGCTCCTCAAACATCCTCATCAGGTCGTCCCTGACGGTTATCTGCCAGCCCGAGGGCTTTTCGCTGGCGGACACCGAATAGACGGTCCGCCCGTCCGGACACTTTACCCACCTGCCTTTCTTGTAGCCGGCAAAGCCGTTCGAGCCGAGCAGCGCCATGGTTTCCTCGTCGGTTAGCGCCCTGCTCTGCTGCGCCTCCTCGGGGACCTGCTCCAGGTACCCGAACTTGTGCAGGATGAAGAACATCTCCTCGCGGAACCGGCTTATGGTTTCTTTTTGCTGCAGGTTGGGGCGCGAGCCGCTGCCCGACGCGTTGACCGGCCTGTACTTTCCGAACCCCTGGAACGCCCGGATCAGCTCGGCTTCCAGGCTTTTGCGCACGGTGCTGTCGCTGAACCTGGTGGTCTGGACCGGGCGCCCGTCCCAGATCACCGCGACCTTGTCGAAGGCGTGAACTCCCCCCTTTACGGGCGGGCCCCCCTTGCGGTGCTGCGATATGCGGGACTTTGCGTTTTCCGTCTCCCCGATATACACCGTCTCGGCCTCGTCGTTTACCAAAAGATACAGGCAGGCTATCTCGTCGACGTTCTCGTCCTTGAGGTGGATCTCGGCCACGTCCCTGTCCGACACCGTCATGACGAGGCAGTCCCCTATCACGCGCCACAGGGAATCGGAGCAGTGCTCGTTGTACGTGTATCTTTTCAACCCGCCGCCCCCCCGCGCAGCCTGGCCTGCACGCCACTCACCCGCCTCCTCGCTATCCGGGCGTACTTTGGGGACACGTCGCAACCTATGAAATTCCTGCCCCTGCTCTTTGCCATCTTGCACGTGGTGCCCGAGCCGCACATCGGATCCAAGACCAGGTCGCCTTCGTCGGTCCACGACAGTATGTGCTCCTCCGCGAGCCGCTCGGGGAACACGGCCGGGTGCTCGAATGCGTACCTGTCGCTGGTGGTACCGCCGAGGCCGACCGCGTACTCCCAGATGTTGGTCCGCGTCTTGTATTCGTTGAGCCGCGCCTTCACCTTTCGGTTGAGCGCGTCGGGCCCCTTGTTTGCGACCACGCCCTCGACGCCGCTGCGCGCGGTCTTTTCGGTCAGCGGGTTGAACGTGCGCGGCTTTCCCTTCGAGAGGACCAGCATGAACTCGTAGCAGTTGGTGTACGCGTTGCTGCGCATGAACGGGGTGTTCCTTTTTCTGTATATCATGACGTCGTGCACGGCGAAGCCGATCTTTTGGAAAAAGAGGGCCTGGCGGAAGCTCGTGAGGCTCCGGCCCCCGTTAATCCTGTCCCCTATCACCCATACGACGATCCCCCCCCCCCCGGGTCACGTCGTAGAGGGCCCGCGCCGTGCCTTCAAAGTCGAATTCGTACCCGTCGTAGTTGCGCAGGTCGTCGTACGGCGGGGAGGTCACGGTGAGGTCGACGGAGCCGGGCCTGACCCGCTCGCGCATGAACCTGACGCAGTCGCCCGTGTAGATCCTGTTCTGCGCGGCGTACCGGGCCGCCGTGTCGGCCATCTTTACCGGCCCCCCGGCGCGCGGCTCGAAACTGAATCGGCCGCATCGCGCTTGCGCATGAGCCGCCCGGCGGGAGGGCGGTTTTAAGTCTTGGTTGTCGGGCCCAGGGCCCGTTCAACGGTATCCTGCGCCCGTGTTTTCGGCCTGCCCTAGGATACTGCCGATCTAGATCTGGTGGGGCGGGCCCCCATCACGCAGACCGTCTGAATCGCCGCATTCTATGACATGCGGTTACGGGAACCAAGTCGGGGGACGTACCGGGGACCAGGATCTGTTATGTCTTTGTACACAATTCCCACATATTTCATGGCCCGCTGTACGTCAGATTCTGTTTCTATGTAAGAACAATAGTTACCCTTACCATAATGGCGCACATTAGAGATATCTAATACGAAATCATTTGGTGGCCAGATGCGTTTTGTGGTTGCATACACGATTAGGAGCCTGTGTTTGCGGAGAATTACAGAGCAGACCTGTGTGCTATCTTTGAGACGGAATGACGCCCATTTCCTTCTCTGTACATGTTCGAGTCCAAAATTGACATGCAAGAGACGTTTCAGATCATTGTACAGAGAACGGGTTTGCGGTGTGATTTTGGTGCCTCTGTAGTCACCTGCAATCCAGGCATCTTCAGAAAGGGAGTCGGAGACGACGGGGCGAGGTTTTGTTCGACGACGCGAGCTAACCGGGGCTCGTTCTTTGCCTGCCACGTTGACTTTCGATATTGTCAAGTGGTTCGGGTACCTGCGGATCTCGCAGAGTTCCGTGACGCGCTGACCCACCGAGTTGGACGCTTCGATTTGTTTTTTGGAGAATTTCGGCCTTACAAAGATCAAGTACGTTTTTTCCCATCGCACAGATCTCTCTTTTACGACCTTGTTCCGCTTTTCGCTCAGTGCATTACGGCACCTTTCTTTGTTTTGTTGCAACCTATCGTAGTAGATGGAGACTTGATCGGATATGTCCCTGTTGTCGGCATTCTTGTATTCCATTATAACGAACGCCTTGTCCTTGTCATCAAAAGCGAGCGCGTCCAGCGTTACATTTCCTATTGGAAACTCACTCTTGATTAGATCCAACCAAGGGAAAAACGTGCCAAAATTTTCTACCACCGTGCGTTTAATCTCATACTCGCGTTTGAAGCCAACGTGTTCGAGCTCTTTCAAGCCGCCCCTGCCGATCTCAAATATCCTCAACGCTCGCGACTGGAGGCAGGTGGGTATTTGTGTTTTAGTCGTGACGCCACGCCTGTGTCTAGGCACGACGGGCATAGTCACGAATACGTAACTAGCGGATCTAGGCAGTGCCTAGAAGGGGTGCCTAGACATAGGCGGCGCCACGGTCGACACTGGTGCGAATTCTGGTGTTGCTGGGGGGGGCCGTACCTGGCCTCCACGCATGGATTGAACGATGATGTAAAATGGCAGTAGTGGAAAGCGGCGGTTCGTTAGATGGCCGGGTTCGCTACAAGAAGATTCGTAGCCGCAACTTGACAGGCGAAAGGCGTACGCAGATCTGCCTTGGCGTTACGGAGGCTGGAGTTTGGGAACCGCGATCGCCCGGCTGCATCCCGCCGCCCTATTAGTCAGATCCGTGGTGGTGCTCACGTAAGACTGGATTTGCGGCGGGGCGCCGCGCTCCGCAAATCCGGAGTCGGCGCGCCCTGCCAAGTTCCAGCTTTGCAGGATCGCGCCGTTCCGCCGCCGGGCGTACCCCGTATTCGGGGGCGCGCTGCAATGATCCCCGGCGTCGGAATTTCGCCGCTGTCCGCCTCGCTGTGAGCGCTCAGACGCCCATGCCGAGCGCGATCGTCCTGCGTATCAGGTACGCCGACGTGGGGCTCAGCGCCGCGACTATGTAGACGCCCAGGATCCAGTCGGACAGCTCGAAAATCTCGTCTATTTGCGCCCCGTCTAGGATCATGAACGCGATGGCCGAAAGGGCGAAAACCCAGATCAGGCACACGGCTGTCCTTGTCAGCAATTTTTTGATGGCGAGCTCTTCCGTCTGCAGCGAATCGACCAGTTCGGGCGACGTAGGCATGTCCGGGTGCCCGCCGGATTCCGTCGACATTGCCCCTTTCAGGTCGGATACGGGCTGTTTTGACGACGTGTCGTCCCCCATGTTCAGGTTTCCCCTGCGTTCGGATCCGGCGCGACGCCGCCGGCCGCGCAGAGCTCCAACCTTTTTTCGTAGTACCGCTTGGTCTCTTCGTCCGGAATGATGGTGTGGAAGACGCCCGGCTTGTAGTGCTTTTTCCACGGAGTGCCGCTCGCATGGGTGATCGATATGAGGCGCCTGCCCGACAGGGCCCCGTACACCTCGATGGCGTCGTCTAGTATCGCGCGCCTCTGCTCGTCGATCCGGCTCTCGAAGAACTCCATCCTGTCGGCCAGCTCCGGGCTGCCCGACGCCGTGTCGCAGTATTCGAGCGACTGTATGGGTTTCTGGCCGTTGTCCCTCAGCGCGAAATACATAGACGGAAAGACCGGCCCGTACCTCCACGCCTGGGCCTTTTCCCTGATCAGCGGCTTGCCTAGCACCGCAAGCGAGTATCCGTGGGCGATGTACGCCGTTTTGATTACCTGGATCGCGGTCATGCTCGCCCTGCTTTTCGCTATTATATAGTCGGCGACGAGGGACGCGGAATAGCCCCTGTGAACGACCATGGTGCGCAGGAAAAAAGGCCCTATTAAAAAGTGCGCGCGTGGCGGCAACAGCTGGCACTGCCCAATTCGCAGGACAGGCTCGGTTTTGCCGCGATCTGGGCCTTAAATAGTGGCGGACGGCCGGCTCGGAATAGCGTTCGCGAGCACGGTGCCGAAGCTGTGCGGCGAACCCGAGGCGGCCGCCGAGGCCATCATGCACTGGCGCAACATGTCCCGCAGAGGCGGCGCTCGCGGCCGGCGGCTCCCCGACCGATCCTGTACGCGGTCGTGTCAAAGGCAGGGAAAAGTGCAACCCGGGCGAGAAGCTCAGGGCCTGAAGCCACGGCACTCCCGCCAGGCCGCTATCGGAGTGCGCCTCCTAGCCCGGTACTGGTACTGCGCGTTCAGGCCCGCGCCCCGCGCCGTAGCAGGAATTATAACCGCCGCACGGGGCCTCACGCCTGCATGGCTGGGCTGAAAGAGCGCGCAAAGCCGCCCGCCGAACGCGCGGGGCCGCCCGGATCGAGCATGTCCGGGATCGTGTGGGACGGAGGCGCCGATCGCGCGGCGCCGTGCGCTAGAACAGTCGATCTAGAACAGTCGATCTAGAACAGTCGATACCGAACAGTCGCCCCCTTTTACTGCGCCGCGATCACGGCGGCCGCGGCGATTCCGCCCAATATTTGTCGTCCGGGTGGGCCCCCTGACGGGCCGAGCCGAGCCCGCGGGCGCCGCGGCCCGCAGGCTCCTCAACCCGCCCTCGAAAAAAGAGGCCGACCGCCGGGCGTACATCAGGGCCTGGCTGGATTCCATCGGCGTGCCCGAATCTTCGATACGGGCAGAGTACCACACGAAGGCGGGCCCCATAGATCTCTACCTCACGAACAGGCGGGTCATCATCGAAGTGAAGCAGAGCGGCGCCTCGACGGCGGCCCGGACCGGCCCGGCACCGGATCCAAGACGAACGAGACGGCCTTTGAGCAGCTGGACAGGTACGTGCGGGCAGAGCGCCTGAGGGAGCGCCTGTACCTAGAGGACGGCATAACCGACTCGACGTGGCTTGGCGCCGTGACGGACGGCGCGGTATGGTACGTCTGGGAGTGGGATCCGCAGCCGTCGGAGATCGAGGGCGCGCCGCGGCCCGTGCGGATGTGGCAGGGGCAGGGGCTCAATTCGGGCAACCTGGGCAGGCTCGCGGGCCTGTTCGACAGGGAGTCGGTGGGCAGGGAATGGGCCACCCCGGACATGTCGCACGCGTTCTCGGACATACTGGAGAGCATGCACGAGCGCTACGGCCAGCTGAGGGGAACCGGGTCCGTCAGGACGCAGCGCGGCCTGTGGCTGGAGCAGCTGAAGGGCGGCGGGAACTCGCCGGAGGGCGAGGAGGGCAGGCTATTCGTGCTCCATTCGCTGCTCATACTGATCTCCAAGCTGATTTCGTCGGAGACCGATCCGCGCGAGGGTTTCGTGCAGTGGGTCCCGGACTCCGAGATAGGCAGGCTGGCCGAGATTATATGCTCGGAAATAATAGACGACGGGTTCATAGAGGAGCAGATACGCAAGTTCGAGTCGGGCGGGGCTGTCTCGGGGGTGCTCGATCCGGCGTGCGGGTCCGGCACGTTCCTGTACCACGCCGCCAGGCGCGTCATGGAGTCCGGGCCGGTCCGCGCGTCGTACTTGGGCAGGGAAAAGATCGCCGCCCTGGTCTGCCGGATGATCCGCGGGATGGACATACACCCGGTGGCCGTGGAGATGGCCAAAGCGAACATGCGCAGGCTGCTCCCGCGGGCCAGCCACGGAGACGTCATCGTGTACCAGGGGGACGCCCTGCTGACCCCGCGCCCGGAAGCCGCGCTCTTCGGCTACTCCGGCAGCGCCCTCCCGCTCAGCTCGCCCAAGGGCCTGCACCTGGTGCTCCCCGGGTGGTTCGTGCTATCGGACAGCGGGGACATATCGAGGTTCGTAGAATCCGCGTGCGACGACACGGCCATGCCCCCCTCGCTCGGCGTGGACGTGCGGGGCTACGATCGGGGGCAGCTGGCCTGCGCGCACGATCAGTTGCGGAAAATAGTCCGGGAAGAGTCCGACGGGGTCTGGTTCTGGTACATACTCAACCAGGCCGGCCCCATGAGGCTACGCGGCACGATAGGCAGGACGGTGTCCAACCCGCCGTGGGTCTCGTACGACAAGATCCAAGAGGCGCGCAGAAAGGAGGAGATCAGGAGGATGGCCGAAGAGCGCCGCCTGTGGGTGGGCGGCAAGAACAACAGGTTCGACCTGGCCGCGCTCTTCGTGGACAGGTGCCCCGAGCTGTACGAAACGGCCGGGGCCAAGTCCGCGTGGGTGCTCCCCCGAAGCGCTATGCGCGCCGACACGTGGAAGGGCCTGCGCGACAAGGCCGGCAAAAAGATGTCCGGCTCGTGGGATTTGGGGAACCTGCCGTTCAGCACCAATTCGTGCGTCGTGTTTTTCGGGCACAAGACCAGGGACAGAAAACTCTCGAGGACCGGCGGAAAACTGCGGGCCAGCGATTCTTGGGAAGCGGTTTCCGGAAAGACGGAGTGGTCAAAGGCCGGCGCGTCCTTTGCCGAAAGGTGCTCCGAATGGACGGACGGGAGGGGCAGGAATCTCGCCAGAAAGGGCGCCTCGATAATACCGCACTGCCTGGTGTGGGCAGGCTCCGTGACGGCGAGCGGGGGCACGGCGCGCGTGAGGACCAAGCCGGCCCGGTGGCCCCCGTGGAGGGATCTGGGGGTGATGGATGGCGACGTGCCCGAATCGTGGATACGCGACTGCGCGTCCGCCGGCGACCTCGCGCCGTACTCGGTGCCGGGCGTGACGCGGTGCGTGCTGCCCATCGACGGCGACGGCTGGGACGCGGGCAGAGGCCGCTTCAGGTTCTGGAGGGACGCGCGGGATCAGTACGCAGCGCACAGGGGCGCGGGCGCCCACACGCCGAAAACGCTGGAGGCCCGGCTGGACTTCAACGGGGCGATTTTCAAGCAGCTGGGGCGCACCGGCGAGCACGTCGCCTACAACAAGGCCGGCAGCACGCTGTACGCGGCGAGAATCCCGAACAAGAGGATAATACACGACACCCTGTACTGGAAGCATGTAATCTCCGTCAGTTGTGCCTAGCGCTGGCCCTTGGCGGCGGTTACCTCTATTTTGCCGCGCACGATCCTGTACGTTATGCGGGAGGGGCGGCCCAGCCTCTCCATGATCGGCTTCGGGAGGTACCCCTGGCAGCCGCGCGCCTCGTTGTAGGTGACGCTGACCGTGAACTCGGTTGCGTCCTTTTGCCACTTGGTCAGGTCAATTCTGGGCACGCATTTTGTTAAAAATATTTTGTTCACGTGGTTATATGCTAGTCCGACCGGGATTCGGGCACGGACAGGAAAATGGCCGCGCTGAGGCGGGTAGGCGGCGGCGGAAAGCCGGTAAAGAGGGGCGGGTTGGTGCGGCACAGCCCCTACCACTATTCGGTCCCGTCCAGCTCTACTAGGCGGAAGCACGCCGTGGTCAGATCGGGCGACTCGTGGCACTGCACGTGCCTTTCGTACGGCTACCGCCACGGCACCTGCAAGCACATCGCGGCAGTAAAGGCCGCGTTCGACACGGCAGAGCCGGCCGGCGAGCCGTCCGAGCCGGTGGTGGTGCGCCACATAGAGCAGGGCACGTGCCCCAAATGCGGCTCGGCCAACTCGAAAAAGGACGGCGTGCGCTACAACAAAAAGTACAAGAACCAGAAATACAAGTGCCGCGACTGCGGCAACTGTTTTTCCGGAAACGCCGGGATGGGCAACACCGTGCTTCCGCCAGAACACGTGATCGATGTCATGCAGCTGTCCGCCTCGGGCCTGTCGTACGCCAAGATAGCGGCGTTCCTAGCCGTAAAAGGCGTGCGCGTGTGCGTAAAAACCGCATGCAATACGGCCCACCGCTTCTCCGAAATCCTGATCGAATACTGCGATCAGCTGCGCCCCCGCGTCTCCGAGGCGCGTGGAGAAGCGACGAAAAGCACGTCAAGTCGCAGGACGGCCCGTCGTGGGCCCACACCGTGATGGACAACGAGACCAGGTTCGCGCTTGCGGCTATGCTGGCGCCCAAAAAAGGCGAAGGCGACATCTCGGAGGTGTTCGTGGCCGCGGCCGTGCGGGCCGGCAAGGTCCCCCACATGCTGATCTCGGACGCGTCCAAGTCTATACACGCGGCGTGGAAAAAGTGCTACCGGGCGCGCACCAAGCTGCAGAAGAGCACCGCGCACGCGTCGAGCGTCCACCTTGCCGGCAACATGAACAACAACATGATGGAGAGGTTCAACCGCGAGCTCGGCGAGCGCGTGCACGGCGCGCGGTTCGTCTCGGAACGGGCGGTCGTCGCCATGGTGGAGCGCGCCCGCCTGTTCTACAACTTTTTCCACAAGCACTCGGGCCTGGGCGACAGGACGCCGGCCGAGGCGGCCGGCATCGTCGTCGAGGGCGACAAGTGGACCACGCTGCTGCGCAACGCGCACGCCTGGAAGCTGGCCGGGTGACCGGCGGGCGCGGCGCGGGCGGCCTGAATCCGTGCGGGTTTGCGCGCGCGCAGGCCGCTCCGGCGGCTTCCCGGCCCGCTCGGGGCGCGGTTTTCTGGATCATGACGGCATCCGCAGGACGGTCTTGCGCCCGATCTGTCCGGGTAGATCCCGCTCAGTCAATCTAGCAGACGAATACTACATGCTTCCCCCACCACGTGCTCGAACCTGCTGGTCGTGGCGCCCGGGTACGTCATGTACGCCATGGAGTTCTGCCGCACCCTGTGTAGCCTCACAAAGAGCGGCAGTTGGATCAGATCGTATTCTGCGCAGGTCATCGGCACGTATCCGTGGACCGGATCCTTGATCACCCGCGCAGTCTCGATCTTGGTGATTTGCACGGCGCGTTTGCCGCGCGTTCTGTAATAAGTGTAGATCTGGTCCATAGTACCGAAAACCGACCGCCGGGCGGACTTGGCCGTTCCGGCGGGCACGGAGAATTTTGCCTAGCCCGCCACACGCCATGCAAGCGCGGTGCAGTCTTCCACGATCGGTAGAATAGACGGCCTACCGTTTCTTCCGTTTGGCGATGGTATCCGAGAGGCGCTCGACGACCTCGTCCTTTCTGGATCCAAGACCCAGCACGTCAAACACCGCCCCGTCCAGCCTGTCTTGATCCAGCGTCTTGCAGTACGACTTCCACGCCTTGGCCATTTGGTTCCTGCCCGCCGCGTCCAAGACCGCCATGTCGGGCACCTGCATCATCGCATAGTCTTCGACCTGCATCTTCAACGCGCCCCCTCCCATGGGGTGACCCACGACTTCCATGTGAAGCGAAAACATCGACGACCGGATGTATGCGAGAAGAGGGTGCAGGTGCGTGCTGTCGCGGGCCTCGAAACAGACCCAGGTATCCAGCGCGCCGAACCTGGTGGTGCCGACTCCGTCTCCGTTTTCGACCACCTTGTGCCTGTCGTTGCTGATGGCGCTCAAAAACGCATCCGGCGTCCCCCGCGTGTTCATGTAAAACCAGAACCGCTTTTTCCTGAGAGTCGGCGATTCTGCCGGTATCTTGCCAGACCCGTCGGGGAACTTTCTGGTCTCGCCTTCCCTGATGTACCTGATCAGTCCTTTTGCGTCCTTGTCGCGCAGGAGATCGGCCATTGGCGAAGTCACTGCCAGAATGTACTTGCCCGCGTCGCTGTTGCGCACTTTTCCGCTTATCGTCGACTTGGGCAGCAGGACGGGATGGAGGAACTTTTCGTGTATGCCGTACTCTTCAATTGTGTCGGCGCCAATCACAAAGTAGCTGTTAAATTTGGTAGATACGCCGCTGAACAACTTGCCCGTCTTGCCGAGCGCGGACATTTTCACCGCGGGTTCGGGTACGGCATCCATGAAGTGTACTGCCCACTTTTCGTCCCCGAACTCGTTCTGGCCCTTTTTCTTGTATGCAAGGTTTGAAAACAGGCCTCCCTCGTTCACGGCCGCGTATCTGACGACGTTGTTTCTGCTCCTCCCCTTCGTCAGTATCGTGATCACCGTCTTTACGTCTATGTTCTTGAACACGTTGTAGTCCGGCTTTAGCATGACGTTGATGTCGCAGTTGTCCGCGAGCATTCTCTTGAGGGACTTGCCGTACGAGAAGCTCATCCAGCTGTCGCTCACGATGAACCCCAGCCTCCCGCCTGCCTTTAGCCAGTTCAGCGAATGGTAGTAAAAGTACGACGACTTGTCGGCCTTCTTGTCTACGAGTCCCGCGCCTTTCAGCGTGTTGTTTCTGGGCAGCTGCATGCAGTCCTTGTCGGAGAGCCGCTCCTGCCTCACGTACGGCGGGTTTCCGATTACGACATCAAAGCCGGGCATGACTCCCACCACGTGGTCCTTGTTGGCGCAGACCTGGGGAAAGCCGCGCTCGCCGGCCCAGTCGAACGGACGCTCGCCCCCGGCGCTGCGCGTCAGGATGGTGTTCCCCCGCCGTATGTTCTTCGACAGATCCGGAAGCTTTCTTCTGCTTCCCGCGATTTTGAAGAACATCGCAATCCTCGATATTTCGACGGACTGCTCGTTTATGTCGATGCCGAATATGCATTCCTCGATTATTTTTCTGGCCACGCTCTGTTCAAACGCCATCCCGAACGTCTCGTTTTTTGACGCGGCCCCCTTCTTGCCGCCCAATTCGACCTCGTACGCGCCCGCGTCTTTCTTCTGCTCCAGTATCTCGTTGTGCACGTCGAGCAACACGTCGACGGCCTTCACCAAAAACGCGCCGGAGCCGCAAGCCGGATCGAGTATCCTTATCGACCTCAGTCTTTCCTCGAGTGCGCCCAATTCTCCGTCGTACTGCTCTATGAGATCGCGGGTGCTCGTGGTGTCGGGTTTTCTCGCCAGGTACGGGATTATGGTCTGCCTGCACACATAGTCCGTGACGTACGGAGGCGTGTAGTACACACCCATCTTCTTCCTCTCGGACGCGTCCGCATCCATGAGCCTGTCAAGATCGTCGAGCGACTGTTCGAATATGTGGCCGAGTATGTTTACGGTCAAATCTGACTCGAAATCATACCGCAGCATCGAAAGCACGCCGGTTATGATCGGGCTGAGGTTCTTTTCAAGTACGTCGATCTGATCTTTGGCGTACTTGAGTTCCTTTTCCGCGGTGTTCGGAAAGTACTCCTTGGGCCGCATGTCCAGGAACTGTGCTTTGACAGGCCACGACTTTGTGAACAGGCCTCCGTTGAACGCGAAAACGTCCGGGTTTTTGTGTCCCTCCGCGAACCACCTGAACACCTTGTCCATGGCGTTGAAGACCACGCTGGTCGAGCCGTCGATCTTTTTGTTCCCGATGCTTTTCTTGATCTGATCGTACAGCAGGCGTCTGCCTACATAATCGTTGGATTCTGCGAACATCACGAAGATCAGGCGGTTCAAGAATGACTGCGCCTGGTCTACGGCGGTGCTTCGGTCCACGCAACCCTCGAACTCTTTTACGAGCATGAGGCGCGTTCGGTGGAATATGTCGTAGAATTCCTCCTCGAGATCCTTCTCGATCTCGTCCGCCGTCGCCCGGGTCGCTTCCAGCGAATTTTCGCCGATCATGTGCGCCTTTGAGAATATCCAGACGAACTCCTTCAGCCGGTATTCGCTGTCCCGTATGGACGAGAATTCGAACTCGTAATGCTGGCACCGGCCGACATCGTACTTGAACAGGATGAATTTGTCATAGTCGGTCACGATCCCGTACTTTGGTATGATCTCCGACATGTACCACCACAGCTGGCCGACGGCTCCGTTCTTGTTCTGTGGCGTAGGCTTCCACAGGTCCGTGCCTTGTCCCTTGGCTTCTATGCAGACGGCTGTTTTTCCGTCCGGACCGGCAATCTGGAACTCGATGTCGTTCTGCTGGAACTTTACGTCGTCCGTCAGCGAATAACCCAGCACGCCCTCGAGTATGATTTTCTGGAAATTCGTGTAGTTCAACTCCTCCTTTTTCAACTTGCCCCTCTCGAGCATGTCCAGCCACTTGTCTTTGGCCTTCTTGGCGGCCCTGTCCAACGCGACGTTTTCAGACAGTTTTCTGATCGCCCTGCGATTCAGCAGCGTGTTTTGCGACGCCACCGCGATCACCAGATCCCGCCGTGCGGAACTGCCCGCACTACAAATATGGAGGAGGAATCTGGTTCGTTACGGTGTTCGCGTTGATTTAGCCAACGGTTCCGCGGCGCGGCCTGTTCCGCGGCGCGGCCTGTTCCGCGGCGCGGCCTGTTCCGCGGCGCGGCCTGTTCCGCGGCGCGGCCTGTTCCGCGGCGCGGCCTGTTCCGCGGCGCGGCCTGTTCCGCGGCGCGGCCTGTTCCGCGGCGCGGCCTGTTCCGCGGCGCGGCCTGTTCCGCGGCGCGGCCTGTTCCGCGGCGCGGCCTGTTCCGCGGCGCGGCCTGTTCCGCGGCGCGGCCTGTTCCGCGGCGCGGCCTGTTCCGCGGCGCGGCCTGTTCCGCGGCGCGGCCTGTTCCGCGGCGCGGCCTGTTCCGCGGCGCGGCCTGTTCCGCGGCGCGGCCTGTTCCGCGGCGCGGCCTGTTCCGCGGCGCGGCCTGTTCCGCGGCGCGGCCTGTTCCGCGGCGCGGCCTGTTCCGCGGCGCGGCCTGTTCCGCGGCGCGGCCTGTTCCGCGGCGCGGCCTGTTCCGCGGCGCGGCCTGTTCCGCGGCGCGGCCTGTTCCGCGGCGCGGCCTGTTCCGCGGCGCGGCCTGTTCCGCGGCGCGGCCTGTTCCGCGGCGCGGCCTGTTCCGCGGCGCGGCCTGTTCCGCGGCGCGGCCTTAGGCCTGACGACGCCGCCCCGTCAGCACGCAATAGAAACGTCGCGGCTTGACGCGGTTGTTGATTCATGCCAACTGACTTCATCTCTGAGCGCAGGGCTTTGGCCCTGCCGCGCAGCGCCCGCGCGCGCTCTTCAAGATCGCGTATTTCCGCATTGAGCGCTTTCCGGCGAGTCTCCGGACGCCCTTGCCTGCCGCAGCAAATTTCTTTCTGCCTGCCGTCTTTCGTTGTCAGGTAGTATGCGTATCGCAGTCCCCCCCTGGCGCGTACCACGTGCCTGCCCATGGCCGGCCGCCGGATCCCGCCCTTAAAAATCCTATTGTCATAGATTTTATGGCAAATGCTTGGATTGATTTGCCACGCAAACGGTGGCATGGAGTTGGAAAGTCGCCGACGGGCGGGAGCGAAGGACGGCCGCCCGGGGCGAGCCGATGACCGTAGCCTGTTATTCTGAGTCCCCGAATCTTTCTTTATTTTCAATATTAAGATCGCGCGGCCCAAGGGGCGATATTGGCCAAAAATTGGTTCCGCCTAACGATCTCGGGCACGGTTGCGGCCGTAACGGAGGGTACGGAATGCAGGTCACGGCAAAGGTGTACGGCGGCGAGTAATTCGCGTCTGCCGGCCCTGCCGGCCCTTTGCCGCGGCCGCGCGCGTCCTGCCGGGGAAGATCCGGCCCGTCCCGGGCAGGCGAAAATTGCGCGTTGCCTCGCAGGACATGTTGAGCACGCGCAGAGCCGACCGCCGCCTGTCCGTTGCGCCGCTCGAGCGGCAGTGCCGTATGCCGTGCCCGGCCCAGACCCGCATTCGCGCCCCCGAATAAAGGACCGGGGCGATCGGGCAGGCCGCGCCCAGTCGGCCCCCACCCCGCGAATTGGAGGCAGAGTCGGCTGGACGCCGCCAAACCAGTCTTATAAGAGACGACTCACAGGCCAGGCCCGTTGGAACCTCAAGATCGCGCGTCGCCGGAGCGCAGACCGTCCACTATGTGCAGACGCTCCGAGATCATAAAGGAGTCTTATTCGGGTGCGCAGTACGCGCTAGAACAAGAATACCCTGATCATTTTGCGCATTTTGCCCAGTCTCTGAGGGAGGTGATAGATCAACTGGCCCTGCACAGTTCGGATCCGGGGCACGAGAATCTGCAAGGCATGGAAAACCGAAGCTGCCTACTCAGAAAAACGTTCAGCAGGGACGGGGAAAGGTGGTCCATGGCCCATCTGTGCGACATGCTGGCAAGGACGTACGGCCGCCTAAGCAGGGTGTCCCACCACAGCGAGGAAATATCCAAAGCCCAAGCGCGCAACACCCTGTCCAAAGTCGAACAGGCGCTGGATCTGCTGACCAGCATCCCACCCGCAATGGATCCCGAACTGGATGAAATGCTGGGAGGACCGCTGTCTCTGGATTCTGCGGCAAAGATCGCAGATCTGACCGCACGGCAGGCATTCCGGCCCTACATGATCGACAAGGTGCACGAGCGCTGGCTTCCGCGCCTGAAAAATGCCGGGTTCTTCGAAAACCCGCCGCCTCCAGAAGGCAGCCAGTCATGGGACTACGAGCGGTGGGCGCCGGCGATATACCTAGAAAAATGCGCAGAGATGCGCTACAAAGACGTCGCCGGCATCATTATGTCGTGCCCGTTCCCGGAGCTGCCAAACCCCGCAGTCTATACGGACTTTCTCAGGTGCGCGGCCGTCTGGTGCGCAAGGGCGAAAAGAACGGGCGCCGAGGCGCCCCTGGCAGGGCTTTCGGCCGACGGTTGGAACTATCTTGACGACGCGGAAAGGGTGGGCGTCAAGGCGCTCGAGGAGGGGTGGGATCGCTTCATGTGGCACGACTCGTTCCGGGCCAGCTATGTCGAAATTGCCGAAGAGCTCGCCTTGGGCAAAAGATACGACGTCGCCACCCGCATGCTGCGCCTAGCGCTGAAGCCCGGTCCGCCGGGCCCCCCGCCGGCGGACGGCCGCTTCGATCCCTCGTATACGTTCGTCTCTGACAGGTTCATGCGCAAAATGCCCGAAATGTACAAGGAAAGCCCGCCGTCTATGAGGAAACTGCTAGATGCCATCTTGCACGAATCGCCCACGGCGGACGGCCGGGGCGAAAAGACGGGTGGAGGCAGTTTTTACGACGGCGAAAAGATCGGCGCCTCAGAGGCGAACGAGGTGTTGTTCAAATGCATCAGGGACTGCATTGACAAATCCGGATCGGTTGGGGACGGCAAGTAGGCCAGTCGCGCACGGCGGGGATCGCTGCGCGTACCGCAGGCCAGAGCTGCACGCGTACGCAGAGTTTTCTGACAGGTTCAGCGGGGGCCGGGTTGCCTGCCATGGCACTTTGGCCGCATGCGCACATGCCCGAAATACCCCATACTCGGAGACGCCGTCCGGCAGCGGAGCGGCGGATAACGGAGCGCATAGGCCATGAGCGCGATCTGGGCGTGGAACGCCGGAATCCGGGGCGCGGGCCCGACCCGAAACGCTAAAAAGCGCGAGAGTGTTTCCGCAGAGGGATGGACGGACATCGCGGCGCGGTTCTGGCGGCCGGGGAGGATCCCGCCCTTTTGGGCGGCAGCAATGCCGACGAAGTCTTTGAAATCGCGCTAAAATACGACCCCACGTCCCAAGACGCGGCAGAGGCGTTGAGGGAGTGCGCTAGGAACAACCCGCTGGAATGCTCAAAGAGGGCGCCGGGCTTGGGCCGGGCCCACCCCCGCATGATAGACGGGCTGCTAGCGGGCCTGCGCGATGCCGTAGGCGGCAACGAACGCATGGAGTGGGACGGCGTGCTGTCCCTGGGCAACTCCATACTCGCGCGCTGGTCAAAGGACCGCGCCGGGCCGCAGCCTGCGGCCCCGGAGGGCAGGCTGCAGCTGCTGCCGCTCGTTTGGCTCTTGGAAGACGGATTCAAAAGAGACTCCGTGAGCTTTGGCCTGAAAGACAAAGCGTGGGGCGTCTTGGAGCGCATGGTCGAGGCCGGCACCTTGGAAGGGGAACATGCATACGGGGCAGACGGGCTGCGCACGTCGCTCAACAACCTAAACGGCGCCTCGTTCCGCGCAGCCTACAGGTACGCCGCGTGGTGCAACATGCACGACGAGGGACTGGCGCTGGTGCCGGAGGCAAAGCTTGTCTTTGACGGGTACGTGAACGGCGGCAGGCACACGGCTTCGCGGCACGCGGTCCTGGGGGAATTCCTGCCCGACTTTTACTACCTGGATCGGGGGTGGGCAAGCGGCCTGCCGTCGAGAATACGTTCGTCCGAAAAGGCAAGAGTGGCGTTCTGGGACGGGTACATTTCCGACAAGCACATGTACTCGTACGTGTTTGGGGATCTTTGGGAGTGGTACGACGAGTTTCTGAACGTGCGCGGCGCGCAGGATCCGGTTCCGGGCCGCCTGCGCGAGGCCACGGCGTGCCACGTCATGCTGGCGTATTTTTACGGCCTTGAACGGGCGGACCGGATCGTGGAGAAGTTCCTGAAAGGAGGTCCGGTGGCCGCGCGGCTCTGCGCGGAGCAGACAGCCCGCATCCTGCCGGACAAGCGCGACGATCCCAACTTCGACAAGGCGAAGCTGGCCAAACTGTGGAGGCATCCAGCCCTGAAAGGCTGCAATCTGGACAGGTGGTTCGCAAACACCCCGCTGGACGACGAGGAATCCATAACGCTGTACCGCGACCACGCAAGGCAGTACCGGGGCAAGATCGGCTCCGCGCGCAGCCCGGTGTACAAACTGGCCGAATACGCGGCCGATTTCCCACTGCAGGTCGCCGAGTGCCTCGAGGCACTCGCCCCCAGATGCGGCTGCACCGAGCAGAAGCACGCGCTCGAGATCCTAGAGTCGCTGTCCGAGTCCGATGATCCCCGGGTCCGGGACGCGTGCGGGCTGGCGAAGCAGGCGGTAAACGACGGGGTCGATCCGCCCCCGGGCGCCGGGCGCGCCACGTAGTCGGGGGCCCGGCTCTCCGGTCTTCGGCCGCCGGCTGCGCGCCAGAGCGCGGACCCGGCGAGGAAACCGCGCTACCTCGAGTCGCGGCCTTCCCGCACCGCCCTTACGACGTCCTCTTTGCTTATTTTCGGTCCCAGCGTGTTGCGGATCCATTCCAGATCGGACTCCAGCTTTCCGGTCTTGCCTTCGTCAAGCGCGCGCTCCCTGGCGCGCTCGCGCGTCCGCAGTTCGTAAAGGAAGTTGACGCGGTTTTTGAGTATAGTATCTTAGATTGACATTCGGTAGTTTTTTGGCACGAATGATCAGACCGTAAGATAGTCATGCATCTTTACGATTTTGATGCGACCGGATCTTAGAGCTTTCAATACTTCCCTTTTCAGCTGCCCGATGTCGTCAAAAAACTGGTTGGCGATGTAGCGCTTGACCTCCCTCCACTGGGCTTCGATCGGCACAAGCTCTGGGGTGTACTTGGGCAGGAACCGCACGACGATGCCGCCGTCGGTTTTCTCGTACAGCCTCTTGAACACGGCCTCGCTGTGGTACGAGGCGTTGTCCGTGTAGACAAGCAGCTTGCCCATCTTTTTGTACGCCCTTGTGAGGAACGCCTCGACGTTCTCTGCATTGCCCGTGTCGCAGAACTCGAAGTAGCTCTGGCCTCCGGCCCCTACGACTCCGAGCAGGGTGGCCCGGCCTTTCCGCCTGCTCGTGATGTCGACCCTGACCTGTTCGGCGCGCTTGCCCTTCCTCCTTTTCTTGCGGTACCATCCTTTCCGGACTATGCTCTGCATGGATACGTGCATTTCGTCAAAGGAAACGGCCAGATGCCCGCGCCCAGCGTAGATTGCTACGGTTCTGTGAGCTTTTTTTTGAAATCCTTGATTTCTGCCGGAGACGCCCCCCGTACGTCGCGGGGCGGGGCTTGATGTACACGAAGCCCAGCCGGTTCACCAGATCCCAGACGGAGTGGACATGGTACTCTACGCTGAACTTTTTCTTTATGTGCGTCCTGATCAGCGGTATCGTCCAAGCACCAGATCCGAGTCCGATCGCTGCGGGACCAGCTTCCAGATCCCGCTCGAGCGCCTTGATCTGGCGCTTGGTGAGCTTGCACGCTGCCCCTTTGTTCTTTATGTCGCATCTCTTGTTCAGGCCGTTCTTCTCGATGTTCCTTATCCAGTTGGTCACCGTGCTGCGCGGAATGTTCAAGCCCTTGGATATTTCCGCGATGGTCTTTCCCTGCTTCCTTTGTATGCATACCACCAGCCTGCTTTGTGCCTTTGGATCTTTTTCCTTCCGATGCATGTCGCACAGGCGGGCCATGTTCACTTTGGGAAGAAACCTCCTCGCCATGGGGCCCCCCCGGCGTGCCGCTATTTAGATCTTTACCCAAAGTCAATCTAAGATACTATACGACTCCCCGATCTTCGCGCGTGGCGGAGGCGATCGCCGCGGCGCCAAAGGCGGGGGCCCGCGCGGGTTCGGAATTTAAGGCCGGCAGCAATCCAGAGTCTGCGGGCGCTCACAATTTGCCGGGAAAAACGAACTTGTTCCACACGTACCTGAACGATCCGTTCTGCGACTTTGCGGTCTTTACGTCGAATTCCTTGAGCGTCTCCATCATAAAGTCGTATCTGGACTTGAATTTTTGAGGCTTCAATGCGTCAAACTCTTCCTTGGTTATGCCGTCCGTGCTTGACTTGTACCGGAAGCCCAGCTTCCGGGCGGCGGCGTTCCCTATGCCGGCCAGATACCAGCTTTCGATCTCGGTCCGGACGATGGCTATGCGGGATTCGTCGGCGTTCGGGATCTTGCGTTTGAGTTTTTCCTTGCTCTTGCCAAAGCACGTATGGGGCAAGTCTGAATCTGCGAGCACGATGTAGGGGGAGCCGTTGCGGTTCAGGCCCTCTATGTACCGTTTGTTTGAATCCGGGCGTTGGGTCGCGTAAAAGTAGGGCTTTATTCGGTATTTTGAGAGTTTGGTACCGAACACCTTCTTAAAAAACCGTGCATCGTCCCGGCCCTCCAACAGCACGTGCAACGTCTTCATCTAATCACCCAGCAGGCACTGCACATGCATCTCCCCTATGTCCATCTCGCTTTCCAAGAACGACTGCACCTCGCTCTCCTCGGATGGGCGCGTGATGAGCGAAGAGCCCGAATCGCCCCTGCTTATCAGCAGGAGTCGGTCTATTCCCGATTGCCTCACGATTTCGGGGCTGTGCGTTGTGATGATGATCTGTTTGCTGGACGATGCGTCCTTCATCATGTCCACCATACCCGAAAGCAATGCAGGGTGCACGCTCCTTTCTGGTTCTTCGATCACGGCGAGCTGCGCGTCTTCGAAATACAGCGCCACGACCAGCGCTACCGCGTTGGTAGTGCCGTCCGATACCAAAGCTGCCGGCAGATGCTTGCCTTTGGAATAACTCTCCTCCGTCATAAACACCAAGGACTTGTCCACCGTGCTTTTGACGCCAAGGGACTTTACGAACGGGAGTATGTCGGATGTCAAGTTGTTGAATTGTCTTCTTTTTTCAGCGTTTGACAGTATATCCCTCAGCACTAGCGGAAGGTTGGAACCGTCGGTCTCCAGTCCGAGCCTGCCCCCTATGGCGGAGGGCCGTTTTGCTAGTTTTGGGGCAAAGTCGTAGATTTCAAGCTGGCTGAAGAAATAGCCTACCCACGGGAACATGATATCTACGACTATGTGCGATTCCAAAATGGACTTGTTCTTGGCGGTCTTTGATCCGTATCCGTACACTGTCCTGTATAGATTCAGTTGTTTTTTGGACACGATGTCGATGGGAAAGTCGGGCTCGAAGAACAGCTTGCCGTTTTCCGACTTTATGTTCAGTATGCCGTCTATGCGCCCTTTCTTGTTGGTGCCGTCTATGCGCCCTTTCTTGTTGGTGCCGGTCATGTAAAAACGCCACGCGTCGGACAGGATCTTGAACCCCGACCTCTGGCCCATCTCTATTTCGAAACTCCATTTTACGTGCGTGTTGTGGAGCACGTATTGTTGGTTGGACAGATTTCCGGGGAGCGGTATTTCCGGAAAGTCTATTTCCAGCTCGATCGACATGCGGTTGTCGCCGTTGAAATTCCGCACGTATTCGATCCCTCCCTGGATTGCCAGCGCGTCGGCCAGTCCCCCGCGCATGTCTTTGAGAAACTGAAAGATCTGCCCAAAGTTGGACTTGCCCGAAGCGTTAGAGCCCACTAGCACATTGAATTCTTTGAACTCAACGTCCAAATCTACAAAGCTCTTGAAATTGTGCACCTTCAGCCGCTTCATGAACGCCTCGCGCATGAGGTGCCGGCCCGTCACTACAATTAATATCTATACCGCGATCCCGGATTCCGGCAAATCCTGGTGAGCCGGGGCCCGGTGCGGAGGTACGGCCCCGTCGATCGGGCGTTTTCACGCCGGCTGCGGCCGGATCCGGCCCCGGGCCCCAAGCGCCCGAATCCGCAGCTCTCCGCGGGGGAGTTCGCCCCCACGGTTTAAGTGAGGCGCGCAGAAAAGGCCGGCAGTGAAGGTCAAAGTAAACGTCAACGTCCTCCCCTTCGGGCACTACAGGACGGAGGAGGCGCAGTCCGAATCGACCGTCGAGATTGCCCCGACCCCCATAATAAAAGACTACACGTCGGGTTCTGTGTAATCAGCGAGACCCGGCCTAGCCCGCGTGGAGCCGGTGCAGGGCCGCGTTCTGGATCAGCGTCTTCCAGCGATCGGGCCCGTCTATGTCTATCAAGGCCGCGTCCGAGGGCGTCCGGCCGCCCAAGCCGCCGTGCTTTTTGACGCAGTTGTAGTGGGCCTGGAACCCCGGTATCAGCGGCGTGTGGAACTTCTTGAGGCCCCGGAAATTCACCTCGCGCTCCCGCACCGTCCCGTTGAGCCGTTCCATCTTGTTGTTGTTCATCTCTTTCCGCAGGTGGATGTACCGCCAGTGCTGGGTATCGGGGCCGAACACCCTGATGCTCGACTTCATGTAGTTGGGCAGCCCATCGGTGACGAAGTGGGCCGGCGCCTTACCCAGCTTCCGCTTGGTGGCCTCCAGCAGGTTGTCCGCGTCGTGCTGGAACTTGGTCTCGGCCATCTCGGCGGCCAGCCAGAACCGCGTGTCGTCCTCCATGGAGCCGAACAGGTACTTTAGTTCGCCGGCTATCTTGATCCAGACCTCGTCGGCCCGGGCCATGGCCCGGTCGGAGGTGCGCGGCACCACGTCGTGCAGGTATTCGGATACGGACTTTGAATACTCGGCTACCCAGTTGTATATGGTCTTGTGTGATATTTTGACGCCCTCGGTCTCGAACTCGTCCGCTATATCCCGGACGCTCATGCCCTTGTAATACGTCCGGACGGCCCGGGTTATCGTCTTGGGGCGAAAGTGCTTCTTTTCGAACCCCGGGTTGTCTGTAAACCTGCGGCCGCAGTCGCCGCACTTGAGCAACTGCACCGGGCCGGCCTTGGTCTTGCGCGTGCCCTTCTTGGCTACGTTGCCCGAGTCGCAGAACTTGCACACTTGGCGGCCGGCCCTTTCCATGATCCGGAACGGCGCCCGCTTGAAGAGTTGGTTGCGGCAAAGCGCCCGCAACACAACCTTGATGTGCTTGCAGTCGGCCCCGCGGGTCCGGTGATCCGGGCACTCGCAGACCAGCCCCGAGCCGGTGCGCTTCACCTCGTACCTCTTGTCCGGGTCCGTCTGCGAGCGGACGCTGAACGTGTCCGGATCTGACTGGCCGGCCGCGCCGGCCTGCTTGAGCATCTCGACTGCGCGGGCGGTGCGGGCGTTCATGCCTGTAGTCTAAGGCTAGTCTATTAAAACCTTTAGGGCGACGTATAGACTATTATAGCCTGCTCTGGAGGAGGGCGGCATGGACAAGACGTCGCTGGTACAGGTCAACAAGAGCGACTCGCTGCGCACGACGGTGCCCGCGAGCATCGTGAAACTGCTCGATCTGCGCCAGGGCGATCGTGTAGAGTGGGACGTGCTGCCGGACGGAAACAGGTTCGCCGTAAAGATCGAATTCGTAAAACCAAAGGACGCGCGAACCAAAGGACGCGCGAACCAAAGGACGCGCGAACCAAAACCGGTCAGGGCGCCGCGTTCGTCACGGCCGCGGCAATTCTGACCGGCAATTAATTCTTGGCCGGGGGCGGCGCTCCTGACCACCAGCGAGCCGACGGCCAACGCGGCCCTGGCCGAGGTGCTCGACGGCCTGCGCCGGAACTGGTCGGTGAAGGGCGAGCAGATGGGGGGAGTCCTCCGGGGAGGCAAAAGGCCCGATCTAATCGCGCTTGAGCAAGGCCGTTCTCCGATCTTAGTCGAAGTTGAATTCTCACCCGCGGCAACGCTGGAAAAAGACGCGCTCGCGCGCCTGCACACCGTCACCAAGGACGGCCAAGAGGTGGCGGCCGTCGTGTCGGTCCGGCTTCCGGCACGGCTCAGAAAAGTCGGCGGCGAAAAACTCAGGAAAGAACTGCGCGCGGCGGCGGATCTGGAATACGCCGTGTACCAGCCCGGACGGTTCCCGAAAACCGGGTACGTCAAGGGCGGCGTCACAGACATCGCGCAAATTATCCAAAATGTGTCGCTGCCCGCCGAAATAATCGGCGAATGGGTGAAAGAGATGAGTGGTGCGATAGAGAGCATCGCCAAACTGCTCGCCGGAAGCGGTAGGGACACCAAGAAGAAGATAGCCGATCTTCTGTCGCTGAACGAAGGCAGACAGACCTGGCGCATGGCCGGGCTGATACTGTCCAACGCATTCGTGTTCCACAGCCACATAGCGGGCGAGCGCGGCATAAAGACTCTCCAAGAATTGATCGTCTTGGACACGGTGCCCACGGCCAGCTTGGTGGCCGAGTGGGGCAGGATACTCAAGATCAACTACTACGCCATATTCGACGTGGCGCGCAGCATCATCACGTACGTGAAAGACGCGGACGCGGAGGACATCATACGGGTGCTGCTGGACACGACCGGCAAGATCAACGCGCGCGGCCTGTCCACGTCGACGGACATGTACGGCACGCTTATCCAAAAAATGATCGAGGACCGCAAGACGCTCGCCTCGTTCTACACCCTCCCAGAATCGGCCGCGCTACTGGCCGGCCTGGCCGTCCCGCCAGCAGGCTCCGACGTCTATTCCTCGCCCGAATCCATGAAAGAGTTCAGGTTCGGAGACTTTGCGTGCGGGACGGGCGCGCTGCTGACCACGGCCTACAAGGTGCTGATCGCCAACTACGAGGCGGCCGGCAACGATATGCGGAAGATACACGATTCCATGATGGGTGGGGCCATATTCGGGTTCGACGTGCTGCCCAGCGCCGTCCACCTGACCGTATCGTCGCTGGCCGAGATATTCCCAAAAAAACTGTTCACGGAGACCAAGGTCGGGAAGCTCTTGTACGGAAGGCGCGACTCCGAGTTGCGTCTGGGTTCGCTGGATCTGATCTCCAAACAGAGCACTCTGGGTGGGGGAGGCGACTACGTGACCGGTACGGCATCGGACACGTTCTTCAGCCCGACCGTACCGGACGGCTATTTCTCGCTCGTCTTGATGAACCCGCCGTTCACGAGGAACGCCAAAGGAGGGGCAGATCGTCACGCAATGTTCGCGTCGTTCGGCACGGACAGGGACGATCAGAGGAAAATGGCGGCAATGGAAAAGAAGCTGTTCAAAACCACGTGCGCGCACGGCAACGCCGGAGCCGCGTCCAACTTCGTGGCCATCGCCGACAAGAAACTCAAGCCGGGCGGCGTGTTGGGCTTGGTGCTGCCGTCCACGATAGCGTGGGGTTCGTCGTGGAAGGCATGCAGGGATCTGCTGAAGGACGGCTACGAGGATCTGACGGTGGTCAGCATCGCCGCGTCCGACATATCCACCATGGCGTTTTCATACGATACGGACATGGGCGAGGTTCTGGTGGTGGCACGCAAACGCGAGCGTCCGGCCGACGGGCCTCCGCGCGGCCGGTTCGCATCGTTGCGCAGGCGCCCGGAATCCGTGCTCAACTCAATCGAATTATGCAAGGACATACTCAACTCGAAACCGAACAGGCTCGACGGCGACAATTACGGAGGCACGCCGCTCAAGGCGGGCCGAGACGTACACGGAAGCGTGCTGGACTGCCCGCTTGACGATGAATGGTGGTGGCCAGTGGCCGTGCGGGATCAAAACCTGATCCAGTTCATGTACCGCCTGTACCGCGGACAGTTCGCGCTTCCGAATCCGTTGTGCGGATCCGGTTCGATTCCCATGACTAGGGCGGGAGCCAACTTCGGCTTGGTGGGAAGGGACATAGCGGACGGCAAAGACGACTGCAAACGCGCCCCCTTCACGAGTCATCCGTACGACACGGGCGCGGTATACCCCGTCTTGATGAACAACGATTCAGACAAACAGACACACATGATGGTCAAGCCCGACTGCATGGCAATCCCGAAAACATGCGCCAAAAAAGAAGACGTGGTGAGGGTGGCCGCGGACGCCACGCGCCTGCATGTCAATAGCACGTGCAGATACACCAGCCAGCGCGTGTTGTTCCCGTATACGGCAAAACCCACGCTTGGTTCGTCCGTATTCCCGTCATTCAACACAGCGCCGGAGCACGAGAAGGCCATGGCGGTCTGGGGCAACAGCACGCTTGGAATACTCTGTTTCTGGACGCATGCAGGCAAACAGCAACTGGGCCGCGGAAGGGCCAGCAGAACGTCTATGGAAAACATGGCCGTGTTGAACGCGCCAAAACTGAAAAAAACAGCCTTGGCCAAACTCGACAGGATATTCGACAAATACTGCAAAAAGGAATTTCTGCCAATGAACCTTTGCTACAGGGACGAAAACAGGATGGCCATGGACGCCGAGATGCTCGCGGCCCTGGGCATCGACGAGCCCATAGACGATCTGCGGGTACGGTTCTGCCGCGAGCCGCTGGTGCGGAGCGGCCGGGAGGATCCGGAGCTGGACGCGCTGTAGGATGCCGGTCACGGGTCTCGCTGATTACACAGAACCACACGTCGATATCCGAATCGGTTACCCTGCAGTAGGCCGGCCTTTCCCCGCCTCCGGCCGCGCGCAGAATCCGGGCGGCCAACGCCCCAAGCGGCTCGCCGGGCGCGCCGACCCCGGGCGTCCCGCGCGGCTCAGGCCTCCGGCCACCTGCGCCGGTAGCGCGTCACGTCCAGGCCGCCCAGCGTTATCTTGCCCCCCACACGAACGAGGCTCGGTACTTGCGGCTCATCCTCGCTATGCGGCCCGACTCCACGTGCTTTTGGACCTCCGAGTGCGGCATCACCAGAAAGTCGTTGCAGGCGCCGGAACGCACGACGAACGCATAGTACGCGCCCGGGAGGCCGAACTTTTCGTGCGCGCCGGGCGGGATGAAAAACGAGCACTTGTCGCGCACCGGCACGGACGTCTTCACCTGGAAAAGGAAGCGCCTGCCCCCCTTTGCAGCGAAGACGTCAGTTTCCGCGTCGACGGCGGCCACGCGGGCGTCGAACCCGTAAAAGAGCAGCTCGCTGGCCACCGAATGCTCGCCGGCCCTGCCGTTGAAGAGGATCCGGCCGGGCGCGTTGGACGTCGGCCTTCCCGCGCAGCCGCGCGCGCCCGGAGGTCCCTGCTGGTCGAGCCCGAACCGCTCGCCGCGCCGGACGAATTCAGAGTCCGGGCCGCGCCGCCGCATGTCGCCCGAAAGGACCGCCTTCATGATCCGTTCCGGCGCCCGCGTCGTTTGGCCCGGATCCAAGAGCCCGCGCTGCACCGCCTTTTTGACGATCTCGGCAGCCGTAAGCAGCCTGTACCCGTCCGACAGCACCTCGATCGCCGATTTCCTGAAGGGCTGCGCCACGGCGCGGCCGCGGGCACCCGGCATTCAAGTCGCCCCCGGAGCCTGGCGCAGCCCCAGCAGCGGCGCGCGGCAGGGCGCCTGCGGTCTCGACGATCCGCGGCAGGCAGGCGCGGCGGCCCCGCCTCCGGAATGCGCGGGGCAGCGTCGATCAGCCCGCCGCCCTTCCGGGAAGTTTGGCCACGCAAAGCCGCAGATCAAGCATGTTTAAAAAACGGGGCGCGCGGACGCTCCGCATGGGGGTATCCCGGGTGTATCTCGATACGTATTACCTGCTGGAGATAGTGCTCAAGGGCCACAAGAAGCACGACGCAGAGAAGATCTTGTACAAGGCCAGCAAGGGCAGTTTCGAGATAGTCGTCCCCCAGATCGTCCTGGGCGAGGCGGTCTCCAAGATACTGAAGCGCGGCAGGGACGCGCGGCCCCTGATGGACCGGCTCGTAGGCACGATCGAAAAGTACGGGATCGACGTAGACAGATGCCTGGTTCCGGTGGCCAAGAGCGCGTTCGAGATCATGGAGGAGGTGCGCGGCAGGGATCAGCGACTCGACGGCACGGACATCGCTATATTGGCCCACGCGCTGGCCGATCCCGACGCAAAGGTCTTCCTCACGATAGACTGCGACATGACGGACAATCCGGCTATCGGCGAATACGAAAGGAAACTGAGAAGCGAGGGGCGGCGGAACGTAAAGCTGAATATCACCGATCGCATTTGATCATGTCCGCGCTCTCCAGACCGCGCAGCGTCTCCTCTATGAACCCGCGCGTGAACCCGACCTTGGTGTCCTCCGTGTTTTGGAGCAGGATGTCCCTTTCCGGTATGCGCTTCCTCTTGGAGAGCAGCGTGGCGGCTATCTCCAGCCAGTCGTTGTTCCTGTTGCGGACAAAGTCGAGGAACTGCCCGCTCCTGAACTGTTGCGGAAGCTCGGGCCGGGCTTTGCTGTATTGCTCCGGGTTTTCCGCCAGGCCGTAGTAGTCTTCCGTCAGGGTCCCCGAATACGGCCCGTACAGGTACATGCCGTGCCTGTAGGGAACGTCCAGCCCAAAGTACTTTGCCAGGAACACGTACTTTTGGATCCTGAACCGGTTCCAGAAATGGCGGTCTTCCCCGCCCAGTATGTCGAATTCGACCAGGTTCTCGCTCTCCAAGTACTTTATGAACCCGGGCAGCACCGGCGCGCCTTCCACGGGCCGCCGTCCGCGCCGGCGCGTTAAATTTCTTTCCTGCGCGGGCAGGCGCGGCCCCGCCGCCGGATTGGCGGCGCGCCGGCCCGGCGGCGCGTCCCGGACGGCCGGCCCGGCCGTGGCCGCGTTGCCCAGCACGCCCCTTTTCCGCCCCGGGCGCCGCGGCGTCCGAACAGGGCAGGGCTTTGTCAGGCCCGCGGCCACCTGCGCCGGTAGCGCGTCACGTCCAGGCCGCCCAGCGTTATCCTCTTTCCCCAGACGAGATCGGCGCGGTACTTGCGGCCCAGTTTTTCGATGCGGCCCGACCTGACGTGCCTTTGGATCTCGCGGTACGGCATCACCAGAAAGTCGCTGCCTGCATCCGAGCGCATCACGAACGCATAGTAGGCGCCGGGGCGGCGCAGCTTTTCGTGCGCGCCGGCCGGTATGAAGAACGAGCACCGGTTTCGCACCGGCGCCGACGTCTTCACCTGGAAAAGGAAGCGCCTGCCGCCCTTTTCGGCGACGATGTCCGCCCCGCCGTCCCCGGCCGCGCGCGCCTCGAACCCGCGAAAGAGCAGCTCGGCGGCCACCGAATGCTCGCCGGCCATGCCGTTGAGCAGCGCCCGCCCCGGGTCGGCGCCGGTCGGGCCGGGCCGCAGCAGCGGGTTGAGCCCGAAAAGGCCGCCGCGCCGCGCGAACCGCGAGCCGGCGCCGAGCCGCCGTATGTCGCAGGAGAGCACCGCGCTCATGGTCCGTTCCGGCGCCCGCGCCGTTCTCGGATCCAAGAGCTTTCGCCGCGCGGCCTTTTCGACTATCGCGCCGGCAGAGAGGGGCCTGCGCTCGTCGGACAGCACCTCGAACGCCGAGCTCTTGAAGGGCTGCGCCACGGCGCGGCCGCGGGCCCACCCGTATTTAACGCGCACCGGGGGCCGGCCCGCGTGTACGGGCGCGCGCTGCCGGGACGCCGCGCGGAACCCGCGCGCAAGCAATGATTATTAACTCAGGCGCGACGGCCCCGGCGTGGCGGGTCCGTTCATCAAGCGCATAAGGGTGCAAAACTTCAAGAGCTTCGCAGACGCGGATCTGGAACTGGGCAGGTTCAACGTCATCGTCGGCGCCAACGCGGCCGGCAAGTCGAACTTGGTGCAGATCTTTAGGTTCCTGCGCGACATCCGGCGGGACGGGCTGGACAACGCCGTCTCCATGCAGGGCGGCCCGCAATACATACACAACCTGAGACTGGGCGACAACAGCACGTCGATCGAACTGGAGACCGCGCTGTCAAAGGGATTTCGCATCCCGGTCCCGACCAAGCACAAGGCATACAGCACGGGGGGGAAATGGCGCCTCGAATTCAAGACGGAGGGGCAAAAGATCGAGATAGTGGAGGATTCGTGCACGTTCCGCGTCTCCGACTGCGCCGAGCGGGATTTGGGCGACTTTGTGGGCGGCGCGGACGGGCAGCAGGCGGACGATCAAAAGAGCGGGCGCCGCGAAGGAAGCGTCAAAGTAACGCGCAACGGCGGCCTGTGCTTTGACGTGGATTTTGACGCGGATCTCAGAGAGGCGCTTGACAACTATACGACCAAATCGCACGCCAGAAAAAACGAGCTGCTCGTAGAATCCGGGCTTTTGGGCCACCTCTTTCCGCGGATCTTTTACTTTGAGGACATCGGCACGTACGACTTCGACTCCAAACGCGCCGGTGGATCCGTCCCGGTGAAGGGAACGCCGGAGCTGGAAGACGACGGCTCCAACCTGGCCGTGGTGCTAAAGGACATACTTTCAAACGACGCCGGCAGAAAGTCTCTGCACGCCGTAGCCTCCGACCTGCTGCCGTTTGTAAAGTCCATCGGCGTCAAGGATCTGGTGAAATCGGTCATGTTTACCCTCACCGAAGAACGCATCGAAAAGACGCCCCTGCCGTCCCCCCTGCTCTCCGACGGAACCGTCAACGCGGTGGCCCTGATCGTCGCGCTGTATTTCGAGGAGATGCCGGTAGTGGTGATAGAAGAGCCCGAAAAGAGCATGCACCCCTCCCTGATGGCCAGGACGGTGGATATGATGAAGGACGCCTCCAGAAACAGCCAGATCATAGTGACCACGCACAGCCCGGAGCTGGTCCGTTACGCAGGACTGGACAGCCTGTACTCGATCAAGAGGGGAGAGGACGGGTCTTCAGAGGTCAGCCGCCCGTCGACGAACAAAGAGATCAAAAAGTTCCTGGAAAACGACATGGGCATAGAGGAGATGCATGTGCAGAACATGTTCGACTGGTAAATGGCCACCGTACACGTGCTTCTGGAAGGCCCCGACGACGAGAAGTTTTTCCTCTCCGTGCTGCGCCCGGAGCTTGCCAAGACGTACAGCACGATCAGGACGTACCTGTACGCCCAGAGATCCAAGAAAGATGTGGAAAAGTACGTCAGGGCGCTGCACGGCTCAAAAGAGGACTATGTCGTGCTTGCTGACTTTGATGTGGGAGGCACCTGCTATGGCGGAATAAAACTCGCGCTGCGTAAAAAAATGCGGCGTGCGGATCCAGGCAGAATCGCGGTAGTAAGGACGGAGATCGAGAGCTGGTATCTTGCAGGCGTTGGCCGGGCCGAATGCGGGCGCCTCCGGATCCCGTACCGCCCGAACACGGAGCCCGTGTCCAAAGAGGAGTTCGAGCAGATGCGCGGGAGGGCCGAGCCGATGCCGCGGGCCGAATTCATGTCGAGAATGCTAGCCGTGTTCGACGCAGAAACGGCCAAGAGGCAGAACGCGTCGTTCGGGTACGTGTGGGGCAGGTTCGTCTCCAAGGCTCCCCGATCTCACCCGCGCTGACAACTGCCGGCGATCCGCGCATGCCCGCCGGCGGCCGCGGCAGTGCAGCGAAGGCGGGCGCCCCGCGGGGGTTTAGAATTGGAGACGGGCTTGCGGCAATCCGGAGGGCGGCGCGCGATTTGCGCCTGCCAGGATCTGCCCGGGCCAACCGGGGACGGATCTTCCCCCCGATCCCAGGCACGAGGTCGTGCGCGGCAGGGCACGGGCGGCCGCGGCAAAAGGCGGGCCGGCAGGCGCAAACCGCGCGCCGCCTCGGAAAATAACCCGACGTCTTGTCGGATCGGCCGGTATTCGGATCCGGCCGGGCAGGTTGCATGGTATTCCCGCCGATGCGGCGTCGCCGCGCGCGGCCGAGTCTGGCGGCGTCTCCGGCGTGCAGGCCCGCCTAGGTTTCCAAGGGCCGCTCCGGCGAACCGCCGGGCAGGCTCTCGGGGCGTGCGGGCTTCGGCCGGGCGCCGCGTTTTCGCCGTCAGTCGCGCGGCCGCCGCTTTTCCGCGCCCCCCAGCGGCACGCGCCGCACCTCGCCGCACAGCAGGCACGTGGTCCGCACCGCCCGTATGCCCGAGCGGCCCACCCTGACGCGGGCCGAGACGCCCGGCACCGAGAGGCTCTTGCACCTGCGGCAGCGCAGGGCCCGCGCGGAGCGCGGCATGCGCGCGCGCCGCCCCGAAGATATCCTGCGCGCAAGATCCATCTCGTTGCGCGCGAGGCGCGGATCCGACGAGGCGTGGCGCGCGGCCGACGCGGCCAGCCTCCCTATGCGCTCCAGCGCCTCCCGGCGCTCCCTTGGCCTCAACGGCCCCTCCCGCGGGGGGCCCTACAAATATGCAGCCAGCGGGATTCGGACCCGCGTCGCAGGGTTGGAAACCCCGTATACTCACCAGGCTATACGATGGCTGCGCGCGCCTAGGGCCCGGCCCCGGCATTAAAACGGTTTAGGACGGACCAGGCCGGCTTTGCCGAGCCGTCCTCGCGCAGCAGGCCCGAGGCGCACACGTAGTGGCCCAGGCGCTCGGCCACGCGGTCGCTGCCGCCTAGCGAGACGCCCCCCTCGCGCAGCTCCGGCGAGAACGAGCACGAGCCGGCCGGCCTGTCGTACTGCCGGTACCAGGTCACGTACTCTAGCGATCCGCGGTTCTGCTCGTAGAATTCTAGCAGCTGCTCCGCGAACTCGGCCTGGTCGGCCTCGCTGCCCCCCACGAACTCGGACGTGCTCCATCCCGCCTCCAGGAACGCGGCCGGCCGGGGGCCTGCCAGCTCGAGGCCCAGCTCTAGGTCGGCGCGCGCCTCGGAGGGCGTCTTTGATATCTCGTTGAGCGAATCGACCGGAAAGTACGTGAACGCGGCGTAGTCGCCCGCGTCGATCGCCTCGACGACTCGCCCCAGGTCCTTGTTTATGACCCCGTGCAGCGAGTACGCGTTGCCCACGCGCACGTCGGGGTGGCGCGCCTTTATCTCAGAGTACACGCGCCCGAACAGCTCCAGGTACTGCGGGATCTCGCTCTCAGAGTACCGGAAGCGCTCTTCGGCCTGCCCCGCCACGACGAGCGAGTCCACCGCGCCGTACCTCGAAAGGGCCGCGTCGAGCACCGAGACGAGCGCGTCCGGATCCAGCGATTCCAGGTCGGGCTCTCCCATCCAGCCGGGAAACGGCCCCAGGTCGGCGCCGTTGACCAGCGAGAAAAAGAGCGTCACCGAGAGGCCCCGCTCGGCTGCCAGGAAGACGGCCGGATCCGTGCTGCTCCAGTCGAACATGCCCGGCTCGGGCTCGACCAGGTTCCAGAACATGTACGCGTTGGTCCGGCCCACGCCGGTCGAGGCGGCCTGCTCGTATATGCCGCGCGCCCCCTCGGCGTCGGTGGCCCCCGGCGCGTTTACCACCAGGCCCAGCCCCGCGTCGGCTTGGGGCCCGCCGAGCGTCGCTGCTACAACGACGGCAGCCGCGGCGGCCGCTGCCGCTGCGCCCGCGACGACTGCCCTCTTCAACGGCGCGCCGTTCCCGGCGGGCGGTAAAAAAGTTGCCGCCGGCCGGGCCTGCCTGCACGCGGCCCCGAAAAAACACGCAGGGGCCTGGGCTGCCGGCGGCGCGGGCGCCGGGCGGTCATGCGCACGCTCGAGCGTTTCCTGACTCTTGTCATTAACAGAACTTGCCGGTCATGTACCACACGCACGGTAATACGACAGTCCCCGACCCCGTATTTGTACGGCCAAGAGTTCTTTATCTTTGCTAGATGTACAATGGGGTTTTCTAGAACATGGTCGGTCTTTGTCAGGATGCGCTCAACATCGCTGCTTGCAATCTTGTCAAGATCCCGGACGGCTTTTTCTGACCATTCTGCACTCCAAGTCATAAGCCGTATCTTTGCTTGACTTTTTCGTGCGGAACGCACCTGCCTTCTTCGAATTCTTTTTTCGCCTCTTCGGCATCCAAGACGTCCTGCCCCGAGAGATTCTCGTCCTCGGCCAAGTCAAGCACCCTGTTAATCATCTGATCCATGTCTTCGCCCGGGCGGATGTTGGACTCCAAGCGCCCCATGGACTCGTCCGATACACGTATGGTGGCCATCAGCGCACGGCTGCACGGCCAGCTTAATGCTACGAGTCGAAGCCGGGCCTATTCTGCCGGTCGTGGAAGATTTCGCCCCGTGCCTGTCTGGTGCGTGGAGGAGGCGGAATTTTCACGCCCGCGGGAATGGGCGCGCGCAAGGCGCCTGTACGCCACCACCGCCGCGGCCGGCGAGCCGAGCAGCGCGGCGTTGAACAGTATCACCAGCGATCCCAAAAGGGCCACCTGCTCTTCGGAGCCGGGCTCTGCCAGCGACATTGCGCCAAGGGACCAGAGGAGAGGCTGCAGCGAGGCCCGGACGAGCTCCTTGAACGCCGGGCTCTGCCTTTCCAGGTCGGCGACTGCCGGCGAGAACGCATAGTAGAGCTGGTTGAACCCGGACAGAAACGCCGCCCCGGCGCCGGTCGAGTCCACCGTGCCGTCGCGCAGCTCGCGCAGGGCCTGCACCTGCGGGGCCATCTCCGTCCCGTACACTGCAGTAGCTATCAGGCACCCGCCGCCGTCGTCGGCCCGGACGGGCTCGCACGTGCCGCCCTCGGAGAGGAACGTGCCCGGCCCGCACACGAGCTCTTGTACTGCCGGCTCCTGGGTGACTGGCTCTTGCGCGGCCGGCTCTTGCGTGATCGGCGCCCGGGGCTCGGGCGCGGGCGGCGCCGGCTCTGCGGGCGCCTCCCTTGCCGGCTCGGCCGGCTTGGGCTCGGCTGCCGGCTCCTGCTGCGGGGCCGGCTCCGGCGCCGCCGGCGTCAGCGTGGCGGCTGCCGGCGGCGCGGGCACCTCGAAGGTCCGGGTGCCCGTGCACGAATCGATGTTTATCGATTCGGCGTCCGAGACTATGGTGCGGGCCGAGACGAGCGTGGCAGATATCCGGGCATAGTATTCCGAAGAGTCGAACGGCGCGGTAAAGACGCCGTACCCGGGCGCGTCGCCCGACGGCGTCATCCTGACCAGCCCGGCGACCGGCATGCGGACTGTCACGTCGAGCGAGCCGACCGCCGGGCCGGCCACCACGGTGATCAGGCGGGTGTCGCAGTCCCACGAGGCCGACCGTATGTAGACCGCATCTGCGCCGGACCTGTCGAGGGTGGTGCCCGAGACGCTGCTGCCTCCCCCGCCACCGCCGCCTCCACCGCCTCCACCGCCGGTGTAGGCGGGCTGCCGCGGCGCGGGCGCGGGAGCTGGCGTGGGAGCTGGCACGCGCTCCAGCGTGGCCGTCCCGAACTGCGAAAAGTGCTTCGTCCATATCGAGTCTAGCGGATCCGAAAAGCACGCCAGGTTGTCGTGTACGGACGCGTCCGCGTCGAGCGCCGAGATGAACGCGTCGGCGCTCTGCCACGTGCCCGCCGCGCTGCAGGCCGGTATGAGCCGCACCGCGCCGGCCGTGTCTATGGAAAAGACCACCGTCCCGGTCCCTATGGCGCCCTCGCCGAGGGCTATGCGGACGGGCCTGTCGAACGCAAGATCGCGCGCCGGATCGCCCACCTGCCACACCACGGCGTCCGAGAGGGCGTACTGCGCGCCGTACGACGATATGTCCACGTCCGGCGCCGGGCGCGTCGTCGGCGCGGACAGCTCTATGCGTATGTTCTCGGCCGCCCCCACCAGGGCCGTGCGCGGGGCAAAGTACACGGCCGGGGCGCGCTCGTCGGCGGAATCGACGGCCACGGGCCTGTCGGGGAACGTGAGCGACGAGAGCACCAGCGCGGAATCGCCCCTGAGCGTTATGGCAGAGTACAGCTGCCGCGTCAGATCGACGGGCGCTGCCGGCGCGAACGATACGTCCATCCTGTAAGAGTCCGACGGGCCGACCGCGTCGAACAGGTGCATCGAGAGGCCCTGCACGGCGACGGTCGCCGAGGCCAGTTTCAGCCCTATCCGGTCCGCAAAGCCGGCGGCAAACTGCCCCGAATCGTACTCCAGCACGAGATCCCGGGCGGACAGGTCCAGCGGGGACGAGGCGACGAGATCGACGCTCGGCGAGCCGGTCACCGCGGGGTGGCCCGAGACGGTGCGCGCGCCCGCCGAGGCGCCCGACAGCGTCCATACCAGGGTAGACGAGGAGGCCTCGGCGGTGACCGGCTCGCTGAACAGCGCCGTTATGGTGTTGCGGTTCTTTATCTCCGCAGAGACGAGCGACGGGGGCGTGGTGTCCTTTCTTACGTACAGCTCGGCGGACGGCCGCGACTCGTTGGAGGCCGGATCCGTCGCCGTGGCAGTCACCGAGTTGAGCCCCTCTGAAATGTCCAGCGTCACCGACCAGGCGCCGGCCGCGGCGGTCGCCGTCTTTGTCGAATGTACCGTAGTGGCGCTGCCCGTGCTCACCCTGCCCGTCACGGTGACCAGCGAGCCGTCCTCGGCGGTGCCCGATACGGCGTGCGTCGAGGAGCTGATCAGCGCCCGCGCCGTCGATATGACCGGGGGGGCCGGCGGCATCGTGTCCAGCACGACCGTCTGGGCGGCCGAATCTGCCGACGCGTTGCCGGCCGCGTCGAGCGCCCGCGCGGAGACGGAGTTGGACCCTTCGGCCAGCGTCAGCTGCGCGCTCCAGTCGCCGGACGCGTCTGCGGTGGCGCTCGGGCCCGCGGTGCCGCCCAGCACGAGCCGGACGGTCGAGCCGGGCGCGGCGGTGCCCGACACGGCCAGCGAGGCGCTGTTTGTCAGGGCCGGCAGCGAGTTGACCGACGGCGCCGGCGGCGGGATGCGGTCGGATGCCGGACCCGTAAAGTCTGCCAAGGCGTTGCCCGCGTCGTCGCCGATGTTGCCCCCAGAGTACGCCACGGTGATCTGGGGATCCAGGCTGGCAAGATTCTGCGTGAGGCGCAGGGTGGCCGTAGACGAGAGGCCCGTCTCGCTTATGCCCCCGTAAGAGCTGACCGCGGCGGGATCGCCGGTTATCGACCAGCCGAACGGCGCGTTGCCGGCGTGGAGCAGTTTGGCGCCTTCCGAAAACGCCACGGTCAGCTGGTTCCTGGCGGATGCCTGGACCGAGACGACGGACGGCGGGATCTTGTCCGTTACGGGGAAGGTTCCGGCCTCCATCGATACGGACCGGTCGTCCTCTATCAGGCCGGTTGTCGCGTAGGATGCCGTCGTGCCGGTCGGGTCCGTGTCGGGCAGGTTGCCGTCCAGCGTGAGCACCAGCGCGCCCGTGAGGGACGAAAGGGAGGTGGTGGCTCTGACCTGCAGCGAGCCGGCGTCCGTGCCGCCCAGGGTCCACGCGGCGGCGGCCTGGGCGTCGGTGGCGGTGCTGCGCACCGGCCTGTCGAACGTAATCTTTATTGAATTCACGGAGACGGCCTCGGCCGACGATACAGACGGCTTGCTCGTGTCCCTTTGGAGCACGATCAGGCCGGCGGAGTCGGACAGCACGGGCCTGCCCGAGGTGTCCTCTATTGCGTCCCACTGGTTGGTAAGCCTGACCGGCTCGTTCGATCTTGCGAACGCGAGCGCGGCCGAATCCACCGCGAAAGTGGCCGTCAGCGAGCTTGTCACCATGCTCGGCTGTAGCGTCGAAGAGACGCCGTTCCGGACATCCACCACCACGTACTGCGTCAGCGGCAGCGAGTTGCCAGAGCCCTCCAGGGCGAACCTGGACGGCTCGCCGCTCTGCAGCACCACCGTCTCGTTGAACCTCACGGACAGCAGAGACGACTGGTGGTCCAGCGCCGCCGAGCTTATGCGCGGCGGCGTCCTGTCCGGCTCCACGAAGGTAAGCGACGTGAACGGGACCGCCTCGTTGGGCTCCTGCACGTACTTTACGGCGCCCGCCTGAATCTCCAGCTGCAGGGCCTTGGACAGCAGGTCTTGGCGTATGCTCTCGTCCAGCCTTATCACGAGCCGCGCGCCGTCCAGCGAGTTCAATACCGACGAGGTTCCAGTCGAGCTGGACAGCGCGTGGAAGACGGTCGGCGCCGACTGCTCGGTCCCCGCCAGGACGAACTTTTCAAGGTCAACCTCGGAGACGTCGATTGGCCTGTCGAAGACGGCCACCAGCGCGCTCGGGCCCAAATACAGGCCCGCCTGCCTGAAGACGGGCTTTATCTCGGTCTTTGTTATCGTATTGTCCGCCGAGGCGGCGATGCCGCGCGAGGCCACGTTGGTGAACGCCGAGGCCGCAATGTCCAGCTCTGCCGAGGCTATGTTCATGACCGTGGTCTGGAGCGTCGGCGACAGCCTTATGCGCACCTTTATGTCGTCGCTCTCGGTCAGTACCGTCGAGCCGGTCAGCGCGTGCTGGTTGGCCTGGCCGGTCTCCGAGATGTACACGTCGCCCAGCTTTGCGCTCGTGATGGCCGAGACGTCCATAATGTCGTCGAATTTGAGCTCGAGCACCGTGCCGCCCACCAATACGGCCGACTCCAGCAGCGGGTCGGTCGTGTCCGGTATCCCGCCTATCCGGAATATCCCGATGCCCTCGTTGGCAAAGGCCGGCTGCGTGCCGCGAGAGGCCACGGCGGCGTACACGTACCCGCCCGTCTCGAAGGCGGCCACGCCCTGGGGCCACACCAGCTTTATCTTGTCGATCGTCACGGCGTTGCCGGATGTGTCTTTGTGCGCGTTGGTGTACCAGTTGCGCAGATCCCCGTTCGTCGGGTTTGTCGGATCCGACAGGTTGGCAAGCTGTATGCCGTCGCATCCGTTGGTGGCCCTAAAGTTGGTGTGTCCCAAGCCGTTCTCGCAGGTGAACACCGCGTACGTAGAGCTGCCCAGCGTGAAGACGTCCACGCCGAAGGCGCCGCGCAGCTCCGTAAAGCTGCCGCCCGTATTCTGGTCCTGCTGGGCCGAGGCCCGCGTCGGATTCGTCGCGCTGCTCACGTTCAGCACTGTAAAGCCCGTATCGCCCGCATCGGCGCCCTTGCCGGCCCCGGTCGCCACCACGTACGGCGTGTCGTTCACCACGAACGACTTTATCCCTATCGCCCGGTCCAGGTACGTGTTGGCGTCGTCTGTAACCGTGCTCTGGTGCACCAAGTTGTTCGGATCCTCCACGTCTATGATTACCACGGCGTTGGCCCCCGGCGCGGCGACGGCCACGTGCGTCCTAGTGCCTATCTCGAACGCGTCTATCCCGTACGGGTTTCCGAGCGCGGCGACATCGCTCTTGGTTATGCTGCCCATCACGGCCGGGTTGACGGGATCCGTGATGTCGACCACCGAGACGGCCCCCTCCGTCCTAGCCGTGACCGCCGCGTACGTCTTGCCGTTGTCCGTATAGACCGTCACGCCCCTAACGAGCCCCAGGTTCAGGGTGGCGTCGTCCCGCACGCTGGAGGTCTGCACCGGGTTGGACGGGTTCGTGACTTCCAGTATGCGGAACCCCCCCTTGCCGCTCGCCAGTATGAGGTAGGTCTTTTCGTTGGCCCCCGATCCGAGCTTGAACGACTCCAGCTCGTACAGCTGCTTGAGCTCCGCGTCCTTGAACTCCGTCGTATAGTCTGACGAGACCGACGAGGCCGGCGTCGGCTCGAGCGGGTTGGTCACGTCGATGATCTGCACGCCCCCCTCCAGGGGGATCTGGGCCGTTCCCGTCCCGTACGCGGTCACGGCGATGTACGTCCTGCCGTCTATCTCAAAGTCCTCCACGAAGAGCGGCGTCTCGAGCGTGGAGAACCCCAGCGCCCCGTCCTGGATCACGCCCCTCGCTAGGAACGCCAGCGTGGTCGTGTCCGTAAACTCTATCATCTGCAGCGCGTCGTCGTCCTGCGCCGATATGGCCGCGTACGTCTTGCCGCCTACCGTGATCAGGTCGATGCCGGTGGCCCCCGCCAGCCCGCTGCACACGTTCCCTATGGAATCCGATTCCTCGTCGCGCGTGTCCGAGACGGCCCGCGGCGAGGCCGGGTTCGACAGGTCCACGAACTGCACGCCGTTGTCGTTCCACGCGGGCACGAACAGGTACGGCGTGCCGCCCAGCGACTCGATGTGCAGTCCCTGCGCGCCCGCGAGCGTGTTGAAGCCGCCCCGGTCGTCCGTCATCGTGGCCACGATGTTCGGGCTGGCCGGGGTGCTCAGGTCTATCACGTGCACCACGGTCTTTTCCCCCGAAGATGCCGAGACCACCGCGTACGGCTTGCCGCCGATGGTCGTCGTCACCACGTCTTTGGGCTCCGATATGGACTGCGCCCACGTGTTGGACGAGAACACCAGCGACGGAGAGGACGGGTTGGCCAGGCTCACTATCTGCAAGTTGCCGTCGTGGTCGGCGTCGAGCGTTTTGTTGGTCAGCTCGCCGTTGACGGCCACCACCGCGTGCTTTACGGCGTTGATCTCGATGACGTCGATCGCGTTGCGGTACCCCTCCAAGCTGGACAGCCACGTCCCGTCGGACTGCCAGACGAACGACGGCGAGGCCGGCGTCGATACGTCTATCACGGTCAGGCCGCCCGGCAGCAAATTCCCAAAGTCGCCCGCCGATATGGCGTACGTGTTGTTGCCCGACGAAAAGACCGCGCTCGAATACGCCCCTCCCAGGTGGTCGTATTTCGTGTCCGTGTTCGGATCAGAGTCCACGTCGGTGCCCTGCCCCACGAAAGAGACGAACGCGGGCGCCGTCGGATCCGTAATATCTACCAGCTGCAGGCCGGAGCCGCGCGCGCTGCTTGCCGAGGCGGGCGCTTTTTCGGTGGGAGAGAAGAAGCCCAGCCCCAGGCGCCCGGGCGAGGTGACTAGCATGTATTTTTTGCTGTCGCCCGTCACGCTGAACGACTCTATGTGGGTGGGGTCGTAAAGCCCCCACTCGTTGGCGTTGCCCGCGTCGTTGTTGCGCTGCTCCCAGACGATGTCCATCTCGTCCTGATCCGTGATGTCAAAGACGCCCAGCGCGTTGTCGCCAGAGGCCGTCGCGATCGCGTAGATTTTGCCGTTGTGCTCGACCAGCAGCACGTCCTCCGGGGACCCCAGATAGTGTATGGTGCCCTCGTCGTCGTCGATGTCGGCCACGTACCGGAACGCAGGGCCGGTGTCGAACGTCTGGGCCGTCGCTGCCGGCACAAACGCCACGGAGACGGCGGCCAGCGCCATTATAATGCCAATCTTCAAAGGTCACACCCCCCCCCCCAGCCTAGGTGCGGGCATGATACGCGCTCAGCAAGCTCGTCCACGGGCAGTTTCCTCGATTGGGCATATAAATATCAGATCTCGGGCTGTTGCCCGCCGGCGGCGCTACCGCATGCCAAAGTCCGGCCCCGCCCGATCGCCTCGCGCCGTTGCACGGCGCTGTAAGGGCGGCCCGGCGTCAGCCTCCGCGCCGCTACGAAAAAACCCGCGCCGGTTCAATCGCGCGCCGCCGCCTGCGCCGAGCCCTGCAGGCGGCGTTCAGCTGCGCGCAAAATCGGTCGCGCGCACCAAAAGCGCGTGCTCTGACGCTGCCGCCCGCAGTATCTTCGCGCGGCGCGGTTTCCGGAGGATCCGCCCGGAACGTGCTCTCCGAGGGGCGCCCGGCGTCCCCGTCTATGAGACCCGCGTCCCTCGCCGCGCCAGACCGACGCCGCCGCGTCGCCTGCGGATGTTTTGCCCGCCATGTGATCCCGCATGTGTCCGGCAAGCAGCAGGGCGAGCAGGACGTTAGTTGTGTGATCTGTTTTTTTGTACGGTTTTTTCTTGGATACGAATGTGCCGGCAAAGTCGCTGCGGTTTTTTGCGTCCGTGCGCGTGATGGTGACCGCGTTGCCTAGATCCAGCATGCGGCCGACGGACTCTGCGATGTCGGCTATGATCTAGCCCGGACTGTATCTGCCGTTGTCGAATTTGCCCGCCTTCATCGCGGTAAGTTTGGGAAACGCGCCGAACGCTTCTGCGATGTCGTTCATGGTAGATCCCCGGATCAGCAGCCCTGTGTCATGGGCCTGCTTGGCAACCTCTATCTGGCGGTTGCTCCGAAGGCCCACGGTGCCCAGCGCCGAGGCCGTAAGCTTGTCGCCCAACAGCCATCCGCGCGTCAGGATGCGCATGTCCGCCGGCGTCGCAAAGTCGAGCACCTCGTAGCCGGCCTTGACGGTTCTTGAGCCCATTGCAATCTCGGCATCGCAGAAAAAATCCACCTTGACGTGCGTTCTGTTTCCGAAACAAGAATCAAAGAACGCCTTGTAAGATACCAAGTTCTTGAGCGGGTATGGTTTTTTGGGTTCGTGCAGTTCGAATGATATCTCTTCCGGCATCCAGCCGTCCCCCCGCATGGCAGCGTCTACCGCCGCTACGGGCAACGTGGCGGCAAGATCCACATCCAAGCTCACCCGGCCCGCCCGCATAGAACGACATGCACAGGCCCCCTCTTGTGACGCAGTCGAGCCGGCCGGCTATGTGGCTCCAACTAAGTCCATCACGAATTTTTCGACCATGTCGCCGTGTGCGAACTTGTACGCGTCGGTCATTGCCGCGATGGCTCCCTTTTCTAGCGAGCGTGCAAGACGCAACACGTCAGGCGCCCCCCATGTACGATTCTATCTTGGAAAACCCCGCCCTCTTTGCAAGGGACCTTATCCTGTCCGGATCCGCCAGGCCCCGATCCACGAGATCCTCCAGAACGCCGTCCAGCTCGTCCCGGTACATGGTGACCCCGTTCCTGACCACCTCTAGGCACAGGTCAAACCACGCCCTGTCCGGAAGCGCCCACGTGGAAGCGATCCTCCCCGCGCCCTCCCTGACCGCCACGAGCCTGCGCGTCTTGGCGAGATCGAGCACCGTCCTGATCTGGTGCGGCTTTGGGTTGAGCACGGCGTCGAACTCGTCCTCGATCTCTTCGAGCAGCGCCTGGCCCGCGCCCCGCGCGGTCCTGACCGTGTACACGGCCTGCCTGTAGCCCTTGCTCAAAAACGACGACAGGGTGCTGATGCCGGTGAACTGGAACTTGCGGTCAAACCCGGCCACCAGCCGGTCGTGCAGCCCTACGAGCTCGTCCGCTAGAGCATAGTCTGGAATGCGATCCGGCACCGTGTGGACGCCGTCGCCGTGCGCCTTGTTTCGGAGCGACGCGTGCATGAATCTTGTCCATCTCTTGTTGCGCTCCGCAAGGAACGACTCGGCGTCCGGCGGCCCCGACGCAAGAAGCTCCGCCTCTATGCCTATCCAGCCCAGCAGGAAGAGGGGGTTTCTAAACGCCTCGAAGGCGCGGCTGTCTCTGCGTATGGTTATCGAGGCCTTGTCTGGGGAGGCGCGCATGCTGTATATCCCGTCGGGGCCGTCTTCGAACCCGACTTTCATATCGAATCCGTTTCTGGACGCCGAAAACCCGTCGGCGCCTGCCATGAGCTTCCGGGCCGGCTCTGCGGACATCCTGGCCCCGAACGGGCCCGGATTGGGCCCGAAGGCGCTGCTGACGTCGTGATCCTCCGGCGCGCCGCGCAGGCAGGCGCGCAGCACCGCGAGCACGGATTCGTCGTTTTTGAAGCTTTCCACGGCCCGGACGTACTCGGGCGACTCTTCTATAAAGCCGGTCTTGTGAAAATTTACCGGCACGTGATCCAGCGACACGCTCCCGATTATTCCGGACACGGCAGGGTGGCGGCGTACGCCGAACTTGTCGAACGCCCTGATCAACCTCCCCCTCCAGTACAGGTGTATCCCGTAGTCCCCCTTTACGGACCTTTTTTGCAGCATGCCGACCCAGCCGGTTATTCTGTCGTTTCCGCCGAGGGATATCGATACTTCGCGCCTGGTGCCCTCTTGTATGGCCGGCGTTGCCGGAACGCACTTGCGCGAGTTTATGTGTATGTGCGTACGGCCATCGGCGAGGTGCGGTCCGTACCGCACGCCGAACCGCTTGGCAAAGATCGACACCTGGTTGGGGTACAGGGGGACTCTCGTCTTGGCGATCTCTACGGTCGTGCCGTGCCTGCTCTCGGACGTCATTCCTTCGGTGATCGCAAAGTTGCGCCATCCCGACGAGCCGTCTTTGAGCCACTCGTCCTCGTCGTATCTTGCCACAAACTCCCTTTCAGATCCCGCGGCCGTGGTGGTAACTGCAAACGCCGCGCCTAGGCTGGAGCAGGAGCTCTTCATGCCGATCCCGAATTTGCCCAGGCCCTCGCCCGAATGTTTGGCTATCGTCAGCGCGTCGATCAGGTCGTCGTAGCCCATGCCGCGCCCGTCGTCGCTTACCGTGATCTTTTTTTCCGCAAAATCGAGCCTCACCTGTACCCGCACGCTGCCGGCCCGCGCGTCGATCGAGTTGTCCACCAGTTCTGCCACCGCCTGCTCTGTACGGTACCCGGTCATGCCCAGCTTGCTGATCAGGCTCTTGTCGGGCGTAATGTCCACCTCATGGCGCCTGAGCTGCTGCCTGCCTGCCGGACCTGCAGCATTGTGGTGTTCCACGACGTGTAAACGGGGTGTTTTTATTTAGGTTTTTCACACCGCGTTTTCCGTGTGTAGTTTTGGACTGTTTCTATAACATTTTTTGTTCGTTATAACGAATTTCAGCGCCTGCCGCCCACGTCGGGGCAGTCCGGCCCGCCGGAGGCTCCCGCCGGGCAGGTACGGTGCCCGGCCGCGCGATCGGCGCCGAGGCGCGCCTGCCCGCCTCTTGTATCGAAATTAGGTCCGCCTAAGTTCGAGCGGCCGGCTGCTTGCGCTCCTCATCCGGCGGCTTCGGCCCGGCACCCGGTCCACGCCTGGTCTGCAAACTCGGATTCCGAGCAGAACCGCGTGTACTGGCCCGAATGGCCCTCGCGTATTAGCAGCTCGTTGATGCTCGGCATCTGCGGCCCGTCGCAGTACACCAGGCTCAGGTGGCGCCCGAACCTGTCCGTCGGCTGCGGGTCGTTCTGGTCGTAGGCCACCTGCCTGTCCAGGCACCTCTCCTTGACAAAGTCGGTCGCCTCGTCAAAGCCCGGCTCGCCGCGCTCGGGCGTGTCCACCAGGACCAGGCGGTGGCTCTGGCCGTCCAGGTGGACTGTGTCGCCGTCTACCACCCGGGTGACCGTCGCCTGCAGCACGTCGTCCCCGGCGGGCGGGCCGGCCGGCCCGCCGTCCAGGACCAAGCTCGCCCCCGCGGCCGCGGCGGCCCCCACGGCCAGGCCGGCCGCGAACGCCGCGGCCAGCCGGAACCTTGCCACGCGGCGCGCGGCCCTGCGCCGCGTTAAATACGCGCGGATCGGCCTTTCGGGCGGGAAAATCTGCAAAGGGTTTTAAGCTCAGCTCTGTTCCGGCGGGCAGGCTCCCATGGTGTAGTCCGGCCAAGCATACTGCCCTTTCAAGGCAGTGATCTCGGGTTCGAATCCCGATGGGAGCACAGTCAAGGTTTAATTACGCGCGGAGCGCATCAGCGCACGCGCTTGGATCGCAAGAACGCAGAGGCCGTGCCCCTCTTCGACTCGTACTCTGAATACGTCGGGAGGATAAACGGCGCGCTGTCCCGCGAGCTGGAGCTGTACTCCGAATCCGAGTTCGTCGGGCCGCTGAGGTACGCCCTAGAGGGCGGCAAGCGCGTCAGGCCCGTCATACTCGTGCTGTCGGCCGAGGCCGCCGGCGTGGCGGACGAGAACGCGTACGCGGCCTCGTGCGCCGTCGAGTTCCTCCACATGGAATCGATAATACACGACGACATCATAGACAAGGAGACGCGGCGCAGGAGGCGCGATCCGTTCCACGTCAGGTACGGCTACAACACCAGCATACTGACCGGCGACTTCGTCCTGGGCCTGATACTGGCCGTCTCGTCGCGCCTCAACAACGCCCGCATAACCAAGGATCTGGCCACCACGGCGATGCTGATGAGCGAGGGCGAGATGATAGAGGCCAGGCTCGAGGAGAGCGGCGACGCCACGTTCGACGACTATATCAAGACGGCCGAGTACAAGACCGCTACGGCCTTCGAGGTCTCGGCGCGCGTGGGGGCCGTCCTGGGCGGCGGCGCCGAGGAGCAGATAGGCGCGCTGACCGAGTACGGCCGCAACATAGGCATCGCCTACCAGATACGCGACGACCTGCACGACTGGCAGAACGAGGACAAGCTCTTCAACCAGCTGATCAAAAAGAGCTCCGATCCGCGCAGGGTCTTCGACCGCATGGAAGAGCTGCTCTCGGACTATTCGGGCATGGCGCGCGCCGCGCTGCGCCGAGTGCGCGACTGCCCGGCAAAGTCCAACCTCGAGAGCCTCATAGAGTTCACCTCGTTCAAGGCATGAGCGGCGAGGCCGACTGCGCTAGGCCGATCAGTGGATCGGGGTACACGCCAAAGGCCACCATGAACGCCATCGAGGCCGCCAGTATGGCGACGGCCGAGCGCGGCTCGCGCGCGCGCTCGCCGGGGCCGTCCTCAAAGTACATCTTGCGTATCACCCAGCCGTAGTACGCTAGCGAAAGCGCGCTGTTGAGCACGCCGGCCACGGCCAGCCAGACCGTCCACGGGACGGCCGAGCTTGCGTCCAGCGCCGAGCCGAACAATACCAGCTTGGACCAGAACCCGCTCAGCGGCGGCACGCCGGCAAGCGAGAGCAGCGATACGGTCAGGCCGGCGGCGGTGAACGGCATGCGGCGCCCGAGGCCGCGCAGCTTTTCGAGGTGCGTGACGGCCAGGGCCACGGCGATGCCTGCCACCGCGGCAAAGGCCGCCCCCTTCATGACCGCGTGGTTCATCACGTGCAGCAGCGAGCCGTGCAGGCCCATGGCCGAGTATGGGGCCACCGACAGCCCGATGAGCAGGTACCCCGCGTGGCCTATGCTAGAATAGGCCAGCATGCGCGCGAGGCTCTTTTGCATGATGGCCGCCACGTTGCCGACCGTCATGGTCATGACGGCCAATATCCCCAGCGCCAGGGCCCAGTCGGCGCCGGCGGCCACCATCCCGAGTATCACAACCCGTATGGCCGCCGCGAAGCCGGCCTTTTTGGTGCCGGCCGAGAGCAGCACCGCGACGGGCGCCGGCGAGCCCTCGTAGGCGTCGGGCAGCCACATGTGGAACGGCACCAGGCCCATCTTGAAGCCGAAGCCGGCCACGAACAGCCCGACCGAGAGCAGCGCCAGCGGCATCATCGACGCGTCGGCAGAGGCCAGGCCGGCGGCCACCTCGGCTATGTTCGTAGAGCCCGTTATTCCGTACGCCAGCGATATGGCGTACACTATGAGGGCCGACGAGAACGCGCCGAACAGAAAGTACTTTATGGCAGCCTCGTTGGAGCGCGGGTCGCGCTTTGCAAAGCCTGCCAGCGCGTACGTGGGGATGCTCATCAGCTCCCAGGCCACGAACAGCATTATCAGGTCGGTCGAATATGCCACCAGCACCATGCCGACGGCCGAGAGCAGTATCAGCGAATAGTACACCGCGTGGTGGCCGTGCTTGCGCATGTAGCTGAACGACGAGACGGCCGTCATCAGCGCGACTGCCAGCATGGCGATGGCAAAGAACCCGCCGAACATGTCGTCGGCAAGGACGCCTCCCGAAAATACGGCCCCCTCGTCGGCCGAGCCTGAGAGCACGGCGTACGCCGCGTACAGCAGCGCGGCGGCCAGCGCCCCCAGCGCCACTAGGGCGTACAGCTGCCCGCCCCGCTCGCCGCGCGCGATGCTGATCACTGGCAGGGCCGCGCCGGCCGAGCCGAGCAGCGCCATGAGCAGTATCGGGGTGTCCATGGCCTCACACCATCAGCAGCAGGACCACGAAGAGCAGCCCCGCCCCGAAGACGAAAAGATAGGACTGGGCCACGCCCGTCTGCGTGCCCTGCACCACGCGCGCGCCCCAGCCGGCGGCCCGCTCGAAGCCGAGGTTCATGCCCGCGTCGACGGCGGTCCTCTCAAAGTAGCGGTGCACGCCGCGCGCCAGCCACAGCGGGGCCACCACGAACCCCCAGTATATCATGGCGTTGAGGTACCACCTGTTGAGCATCAGCTTGTGCAGGGCGTAAAAGAAAACGTTGGACGCGACGAGCCTCTCGGCGCTGGCCTGCCTGCCGATGTAAAACAGGTACCCCAGGCCTATGCCGGCTGCAAAGGCCGCCAGCGACGAGCCGAGCGCCACGGGGTTGAGGCCCAGCAGCCCCTCCTCGCCGGCGCCGTGCTCGGAGTGTATGCCGAACGCGTCGTCGAGGTACACTTCGAACATGTGGTGGAGGTCCTGCTCGAGGCCCAGGCCGACCAGCCCCAGCCCTATGGTCATGGCCGCCAGCACCCCGTAGGGCACCCACATCGAGATAGAGACTTCGTGTATGCGGCCCTGCTCGTCGAGCTCTTGGACGCGCGCGCTGGGCTTGCCGAAGAACACCATGCCTATCATGCGGGTCGTGTAGAACGCGGTGATGACGGCCGTAAGGACGGCTATGGCGTACAGGGGCAGCGCCCATTCGCTGCCCGACGTGTACACGGCCGCGAATATGGCGTCCTTTGACCAGAACCCCGTCGTGATGAACGGGGCCCCCATCAGGGCCAGGCCGGCGGCCCACATGAACGCGTAGGTCTTGCGCATCTTTTTGCGCAGGCCCCCCATGTCGGTCATGAACCGCGAGCCGACCACGTGCAGCAGGGAGCCGGCGGCCATGAACAGCGAGGCCTTGAACATGGCGTGCGATATGAGGTGGAAGAAGCCGGCGGTGTACCCGTCCACGTACTGCCCCGAGAGGCCGGCCACCCCGAGGGCCATCATCATGTAGCCTATCTGCGAGCCGGTCGAATACGCCAGGACCTTCTTGATCTCGGGGTTGACCATGCCCTGCGTGGCCAGCAGCAGCGCGGTCATGGCGCCGACCCACGCTATTATCTCGAAGAACTGGTCCACCATGATGCCCGCCGCCGCCAGGGCGAAGAACAGCGGCCCTATGCGCGCCACCAAAAACACGCCGGCCTTTACCATGGTGGCCGCGTGTATCAGCGCCGAGACGGCCGTCGGGCCCGTCATCGCCTCGAGGAGCCACTCGTTGAGCGGGAACTGCGCCGACTTGCCTATCGCACCGCCGAAGAGCAGCACGGCGGCCGGCACCAGCAGGCCCTCGGCCTGCATGGCAGAGGCCCACGCAGTGTCGGCCCCCAGCTCCCGGAACCCGAACGTGCCCGCGTAGGCGAATATCAAAAACATGCCGGCCAGCATCATCACGTCGCCCACCTTTGTCATGATGAACGCCTTCATGCCCGCGTGCGTGGGCGAATAGTACGCGGCAAGGCCCAGGGCCGTGTGCCCCTCGGTGCCCACGTAGTCCTTCTTTTTGTCGCGGTACCAGAAGCTGATCAGCATGTACGAGGCCAGCCCCACGCCCTCCCAGCCGAAGAACACCTGCAGCAAATTGTCCGAGAGCACGATCAGCTGCATCGAGCCGACGAAGAACATCATCCAGAACCAGAACCGCGGCAGGGCCGGATCGCCGCGCATGTAGCCGGTCCCGTATATCATGATGAGCAGCGATATCCAGCCGACCACGTTGGCCATGATGACGGCCAGCGGGTCCGCAAGGACGCCGGCCCCCACGCCGACCGACTCTATCCAGGGTATCTGATCGTGGACCTCGGCGCCGCCGAGGGCCCCGGGCAGCAGCAGCGCCGCCGAAAGGGCGCTTGCCAGCGCGAAGCCGACCGCCACGTAGCCGGTCCCCCGATGCGTGAATTTCCCGACGGCCGGCATTACCAGGGCCGCGACGAACGGCAATACCCAGACCGCCCAGGCGGCCTCGGCGCCCACGGCGAACGGGAGCTGGAAGGGCTCGGCCATGCTAGGCACCCAGCACCCCGCTCATGTACGGCATTATGCCGCCCAAAAATATGTCCGGATATATGCCAAGCACGACCGTAAAGCCGGCAAGGACCATCATGGGCGCGGTCATGTGCCAGCCGGCCTCGCGCACCTTTGCAAGCGGGGCCGGCGTCTTGCCGAAAAAGACGCGCTTCAGCATCCACAGAATATACGACATGGTCAGGGCCGTGGCCACCAGGCCCAGTCCGAAGGTCACCATGCGCAGCGTCGAGCCCTCCGATATGGCCGTCTCGAGGGCCCCGTAGAACATTATCCACTCGCCCATGAAGCCGCTCGTGGGCGGCACGCCCATTATGGTCAGGGCCCCCACGACGGCGCACACCGCCGTGATGGGCATGCGGCCGGCGAGGCCGCCCAGCTTTGATATGCTGCGCGTGCCCACGTTTACTATGATGATGCCGGCGGTCATGAACAGTATCCCCTTGCCGAGCGCGTGCGTGACGTACATCATCTCGGCGCCGGCCAGGCCCATCGCAGAGTAGGTCCCGATGCCGAACAGCAGGTACCCCATCTGGCTTATGCTCGAGTACGCAAAGAGCCGCTTGATGTCGTCCTGCATCAGCGCCATGGCGCCCCCGTAGAACATGGTCACCAGGCCCCAGACGTGGAACCATATGGACAGGTCGGCGAACGCGGAGGGCAGCATCTCGACTACCAGCCTGAATATCCCGTAGGCCCCTATGCCTATCATGGCAGGCGAGAGCAGCGCGCTGATGGGGGTCGGCGCGGCCCCGTGCACGTACGGCAGCCATATGTGGAACATGAATGCGGCCAGTTTCACGCCGAGGCCTATGGATATGGCCACGGCCGAGGCCAGCAGTATGTCGGCGGGCAGCGACCGGGCGTCTATGGAATCGAGATCGAACGTGCCGGCGGTCAGCCCCACCATCAGGAACCCCAGCAACAACACCACGGCGCCCACGTGCGTCCAGAACAAAAACATGAGCGCGATGCGCCGGCGCGGCCCGTCGCCCCAGAACGCTATCAAAAAGAACCCCGGTATCAGCATCACCTCGAAGAACACGTAGAACTGTATCAGGTTGGTGGCCAGCACCGTCCCGACCATGCCCATGGCGAACGCCATGTAGAGCGCGTAGTAGGCGCCCGACTTTGCGTTGACGTACGACTGCAGGCCCGCCTCGTCCGGGCCGCGCTCCTCGCGGTACTGCTCGGCGAACTTGTGCTCCATGTAGGGGCGCGAGTACAGCGCTATGATGGTGCAGAGCACGTATATCATTATGGCGAAGGGCGAGGCCAGCCCGTCGAGCGAAAAGCCGAACCCGCCGAACATCTCGGTCCACGGGTATTGCTCGGCCTTGCCGTCCAGCGATCCGTAGACTACCAGCGCGGTGCAGTACAGCAGCACCCCGAAGGCCATCCAGGTGGCCGCGGCCATCCCGTAGCGCCTGCCCACCAGGTAGGCGACGGGCGAGAGCAGCAGGGGCAGGAAGACGGCCTGCAGCAAGGAATATTCCATCAGCCCTTCAGGCTCCTGAACTCGGCCACGTCCACGTTGCGGTACATGCGGTAGGCCACGATGATGAGCGAGAGGCCGACGGCGACTTCGGCGGCCGCCACGGCTATGGAGAACAGCGCCAGCGTCTGCCCGCCGCTGTCGGGCACGAACCGCCCGAAGGCGACCAGGTTGAGGTTTGCCGCGTTTATGATTATCTCGACGGCGAAGAGCATCCGTATGGCGTTGCGCTTGACGGACAGGCCGTATATCCCGACGCCCAGCAGGGCTATCGAGACGAGCACGAAGTCGCTAAGCTCGGCCGCCATTCTCCTCCTCCCTCCTCGCCAGCACGAGCGCGCCGGTCACCGACGCGGACAGTATCAGGGCCATGGCGACCAGCGCCGGCCAGTAGTGGACCACGAAATCTGCCCCGATGTCCCTAAAGTCCACGGGCGGCTCGTCGGTCGATATCTGGCGCACGCCCGACTCCAGTATCACCGCGCCGAGGCCCACCATCAGCACCAGCATGAGGCCGATGCCGGCCATCTTGCGGCGCGGATCCTCGACCTTTTTGAATATGAGCTCGCGGCGGACCAGCATCACGGTGAACAGTATCAGCACGGCGATGGAGCCGACGTAGACTGCTATCTGGAACATGGCCACGAACGGGGAATCGAGCAGCAGAAAGAACCCGGCCACGCCGCCCAGCGTCCCCATCAGGGCTATGGAGCCGTATATGAGCGAGCGCAGCTCGAGGGCCGCGACGGCCGAGCCGATCGTGAGCACCGAGAGGGCCAGGAACGCGCCGTCAGCCGTGGGAGGCGCCCCTCCCGTCTATCGTGATCTCGGCGTCCTGCGAGACGTCCGGCTTTACCTGCAGCTGCGCCGGCGTGTAGATGAGGCCCTCCTTGGTGAAAGAGGAGAGCTCGTAGTCGTTGCTCATGTACAGCGCGTAAAAGGGGCAGGCGTCCACGCACAGCCCGCAAAAGACGCACTTGCCGTAGTCTATCTGCGGCATGATGGATTTTTTGTTCTGCTTCCAGCTCTCGGGCACCTTGACCATCGAGATCGCCTCGGCCACGCCCTCGCAGGCGATGGAGCACAGCTGGCACCCGGTGCAGTGGTCGTGGAAGAGCATGTGCCGCCCCTTGAGGCCGGCTATGCCGACGCCGGTGGTCGGGTCGAACTGGTAGCCGTCGCCGACGAATTTCAGCTTTTCCTCGGGGTAGCGCAGCGTGAAGCGCCGCACGGCCAGGTGCCGCACGCCCGAATTCAGCGCCTTTATTATGCCAGCGGCGGTCCCCATCACAACATCCCCCCAGGTCCGAGTACTCCGGCGTAAAGCAGGCCCAGAGCTATAAACATGTTGACGAAGGCCAGCGCTATGAGGCGGAACCAGCCCAGCTCGAGCAGCATGTCTATGCGTATGCGCGGGAAGACCCCGCGGGGCAGCAGCACGAAGAATATGACCGCGACCGTCTTTAGGACGAACCAGATGGTGCCGTTTATCATCTCCTGCGAGAGCAGCGGCAGGCCCTGTATGAGGACCGTCACCGGGCCGGCCTCTATGCCCTCGGTGATGATCTCCTCGGGGAACGGCGGCCACAGCATGGGGCCCTGCCAGCCGCCCAGGAACAGCACCGTGAACAGGGCCGCGAAGGCGTACAGCTTTAGGTACGTGCCAAGCTGCACCAGGCCGTACATCATGCCGGAAAACTCGGTCAGCCAGCCGGCCACTATCTCGCTCTCGGCCTCGGGCAGGTCGAAGGGGATGCGCTCCAGCTCGGCCAGCATGGTTATGAAGAAGACCACGGCGCCTACCGGCAAAAACAGTATCCACGGGAACGCAGACTGGCTCTCTACTATCTCGGAGAGGTTGAGGGTGCCGGTCAGTATCACCACGCCGAGCAGCGAGAGTATCAGGGGTATCTCGAACGAGACCATCTGGTGGAGGGCCCGTATGCCGCCGATGAACGGGAACTTGCTGTTGGCAGACCAGGCCGAGAGCACCGTTATGATGGGGAAGAACCCGATCACGGCAAAGACTGCCAGCAGGCCCACGTCCAGGTCGGCGACCACCCAGCCGCCCGGCGCGACCGGTATGAGGGCCACGAAGGCCGCGGCGGCCCCGACGAACAGCAGGGGCGCGGCCCAGAAAATGGGCTTGTCGGCCTTTGCGGGTATGATTATCTCCTTTGATATCAGCTTTAGGCCGTCGCCGGCAAGCTGCAGTATCCCCTCTATCTTGCCGCAGTAGAACGGCCCGACGCGCAGCTGGAGTTTGGCGAGCATCTTGCGCTCGACGAATATCGTTCCGGCTGCCAGCAGCGCCGCGAAGCCGAACCCCGGAAAGACGGCCACCCTGAAAAAGTCCGAGGCCATCAGGGCGTGGACCAGCGGCAGGGCGCGCGAGGGGTCGGCCAGCATGGTCAGGGCCAGGAACGGCGTGACCAGCTCGCCGTCCACGACGGGCAGGTCCACGTATATGAGCACCACCTGTATGGCCGGTATCCCGATGAGCGAGACTATGAGCACCGCCCAAAAGACGTTGTCCAGTATGGACTTGATAAAGTAGCCCAGGCTGAACTTGGGCGCCAGTATCGACACTAGCGGTCCGCCTCCACCGGCCAGTAGTTGAGGCTCCAGTACACGGCCGGCATGTTGCCCAGCTTTTCGCCCTTTAGCAGGTAGGGCATGGCCACCAGGTTCCGGAACGAGCCCACGCTGAGTTTCACGCGGTACGGCTCGGGCTTTTTGTCCGAGACGATGTAGGCGCCCAGCGAGCCGCGGCCCGACTCGACGCGCCTGTACACCGATTCCAGGCCGCCCTTGGGGTTGGGCTTTAGCTTGAGGCGCACCGAGCCGGACTTTGGCATCTTTGAGAGCGCATCGCGTATTATGCGGCAGCTCTGCATCATGTCCATCCAGGGGACGCGCGAGCGCGCGTAAGAGTCGCCGTCCTTTAGCACGCAGGTCTCGAAGTCCATGGAATCGTAGACGTCGTAGGGCTCTTTTTTGCGCACGTCAAAGTCCACGCCGCTGGCGCGCAGCACCGAGCCGGTCGTGCCCAGCCTCACGGCGTCCTGCCTGGAGAGCACCCCGGCGCCGCGCGTGCGCGACATCAGTATCGGGTTGTCGTAGAATATGTCGGCGTATTCCCTTATGCGCTTTTCGAAATAGTCGACCTGGCGCAGGCACACGTCCTCGAAGTTGGCCGGCAGGTCGTTGCGCACGCCGCCGGGCACAAAGTACGCGTGCGTCACGCGCGCGCCGGTCATCTTTTCGAGCAGGTCTATCAAGAGTTCCCTGTCGCCGGCCGGCCACATGAACATGGTCGAGTGGCCCAAAAATATCCCGTATATGGCAAGCCAGTACAGGGTGTACACGCACCTGTTTAGCTCCGAGGCGATGACGCGCACGTACTTTGCGCGCTCGGGCACCTCTAGGCCGAGCAGGTCCTCGACGCCGAGGCAGTACGGGTAGAGCACGTTGCAAGAGTCGTGTATGACGGGCCGCTCCAGGTGCGGTATGTTTGTTATGTAGTTGCGGTACTCGGCCATCTTTTCCTCGCCGCGGTGCACGTACCCCGGGTCGGGGTCGCACGCGACGATGTAGTCGCCGTCTATCTGGACTATGAGGCGCATGTGGCCCGAGCCGGGGTGCTGGGGGCCGACGTTGAGCGTCATTATGCGCTCGTCCACCTGCTGGAGCTGCAGGCCCGGCGGAAGTTGCGCTGCCATCCCTACCTACCCTTTATCGCAAAGTCCTTGCGCAGCGGCGGTATGTCCGCCCAGTCCTCCGGCAGGAGCAGCCGCCGGTTGTCGGGATGATCCTCAAAGTACACGCCGAGCATCTCAAAGCACTCGCGCTCGTGGAATTCGACGCTGTAAAAAACCTCGCGCAGGCTCGGGACCGCCGTGGAGTCGCTGCCCGGGCTGGGCACCTCCTCGCGGGGGGCCCGCGTGGCCAGTTCGAGCACCTGCCGCGAGAGCGACTCGTCGGTGTACGAGCCGAGGTGGTAGACCACCTCTATCTCCTTGTCGGCCGGATAGTCCACGCCGGTGACCGATTCGGCGTGGTCGAAGTTGAGCTCGTCGCGCAGGTAATAGGCCACCTCGCGCACGTCCTCGCGGGCCACCTTTATGCCCACCCTGTCCGGCTTTACGAACCGGATCTGGGCGCGCTCGCCGAACTGCCCCGCTATCTGCTCTGACAGTTTTTTCTCGAAGGCGGGCAGCTCCGGCTCGGCCGGCTTTGGGGGGGCCGCTTGGGGCTTGGGCTCGGCCGGCTTTGCCGGTTCGGGCTTTGCGGCGGCCGGCTCTGCCGGTTTTTCGGCGGGCTTGGTTTCGGGTTTGGCTTTCTCGGGCCGTTCTGCCGGCTCGTCCTTGGGCTTTTCCACGGGTTTGGTTTCGGGTTTTGCGTCTTCGGCCATCAGACTTCCTTCCTGGCCTTCATTCTCTTGATCTTTTCCTGAAGCAGCATGCACCCCTGTATCAGCGTCTCGGGCCGGGGCGGGCAGCCGGGCACGTACACGTCGACTGGCAGCACCCCGTCGATGCCGGGCAGCACGTTGTAAGAGTCAAAGTAGAGGCCGCCGGTTATGGCGCACGCGCCCATCGCTATGACGTACTTTGGCTCGGGCATCTGGTCGTACACCAGGCGGAGGCGCGGGGCCATCTTGCGAGTTATGGTCCCCTGCACCACGATGAGGTCGCACTGGCGGAGCGAGCCGAACGCCTCGATTATGCCGAACCTTTCGACGTCGTAGCGCGGGCTGGAGGCCGCGCCGAACTCGACGCTGCAGCACGCAGTCTCGATGTGCACCGGCCACAGCGACCATATCCTGCCCCAGTTTATGGCGTACCCGAGCGGCTTGTCTATGGCCCTTTCCAGCACGTCGCCCAGCCTGCCCACGAAGACGTTGGCGTTGTGCGGGGTGATCAGATCCTTGATCGTCAAGCCGGCATCACCATATGTTCCGCCTCCTCGACTGGTAGAGCGCAAAGGCCATGGCCGCGAACATTATGCCTAGGAACACGATTATCGGCAGCGTCGCCTCCCTGGGCAGGTTGAGTATGGTGCTGCCCCACGCGTACAGGAATATGGACATAACGTCGAATACGACGAACATGAGGATGTAGGCGTAGTACTGCATCATGAAGTGTGTGCGCCCCTCCCCCTTGGGCACCTGGCCGCACTCCATGGGCAGGAACTTTACAGGGTTGTTGTGCCTGCGCGGCGAGACCATGCGCGATATGAGAAGCGCCGGGGCGGTGGCCACCACCGCAAAGCCGAACATGAGCAGGACTTGGCTGTAATTGCCCGCTACTTCGCCCACCAAGCCGAATCTCGCGGCCGGGGCTTGTTATATAAAACTACAGACGGTTTTTCCCACGCCGCCGGCGCGCAAAAAAGCGGCGCGCCGCGCCGCGGCGGATTCCCGGCCTAGTGCCTAGGCACGATCCGAACCGGGCCCGGATCGGGCTCTGCCCCGAGCCGCGGGCGTACGGAAAACGGAGCGCGCGCCTGCCAGCATGTAGGCGCGCGGCCGCCGGGAAAAAGCGCGGGCCCGGGCGCCGCGGCGGGTTTGCGGGCAGGGCGGCCTGAAACTCTCCGGCGGAGCGCGCGTCGCGATCGCGCCTTTGCCTTGCAACTTGTTTTCGATCCGGACGCTTGCGGATCCGCTCCGGATCGGCCGGCGCGCCCGCGATTAAGTGCTCGGCCCGGTTGAGCACGTCCGGCTCTTGCCGGCGGCCCGGCTTCGCTCCGGATCACGGCGCGTCTTTTTAGGCGCCGTCGGCGGTTTCGGCGACCGCCGCCGTACTGCGCGAATCCGGCGATTGCGCCGTTGTCGCGGAGGCGACTGCGCGACGGGCTCAAGAAACGGCCGTTCCCGGCCACAGATCCGGCGGGCGCCGCCCCGCGTCCTGCGCCGGGGCTTGCGCCTGAACTGAAGGGGGGCGGCCGTGCGCCGCCGGATTTTGCCCCGTTGGGCTTTGTCCGCGATCGGAGGCGGCCGCGGTGCGCGCTCTTGCGCGTACCGGATCCGTCCAAGCCTCGGCCGACGAGATTGTCGGAATCCCGCGGCGGCGCGCCGCATCCGACATCTCGGCGTCGTCGGTTGCCAGAACCGGCCCCCCGCGTTCTGCCGCGACTACGTACGCAGAATCGTAAAACGTGAGCCCTGTAGAGGCGGCCATGTAGTGTTCCAAGCCGCGCATGTCGATGACGTGATGCTCTCCGTAACTTGCATGCACCTGTTGAACTGCAACATGGCATCTTTGTCTTTGGTCTGTTTTTTCGATACTGCGTGCCGAGCTCGTATTTCGTGAGATCTAACGGGGCTTGGCCAACGAAGTGGTCATGTTGTGTGGTTTTAGAATGTTGAAAAACGCGCTGGCGTCGTAGAGCCTGTCCGTCTTACCTTGCGTCGCGGCCCGCGCGTATGAGCCTCACGACCTCTTTGCTCATCGTCGATCTCGGCGTGCCCCGGATCCACTCGAAATCGGCCCGGGTGAGTTCGGGCCGGGCGTCTCTGCCGACCACGTACCCTTCGTTCTTGCGCTGCCACAATTCAAAGAGGAGCTGTGCCCGCTTTTTGAGCATGGCCGCTTCGGCTTAGCGGCTCGCTGCTGTTCGGCATCAAGCCCGGCTTCGGGTTCTTCCGCGGTTCCGGCAGTAGTGGCCACGTTGCGCGCCGCGGCCGGCAGACGTTTCGTTGTTGCTACAGCATTCTGCGTCCGCCCTTTCCGTCCGGCCGGAACCGGCGCCCGCCGCGGTTCTCGGCGTCCAGAAATCCCGGGCGGGCCCCGCGGAGCGGAGCCTGCGCCCGCCGCCGGGCCGGCTTTGCCGGGCCTTTCCCAGACGCTATATATTGCGACTTTGGGGCCGCGGCCAGTCATGAAGGTCGCGGTCATAGGCGCAGGCTACTGGGGCGCAAAGCACGTCAGGGAATACCTGGCGCTCGGCTGCGAGGTGACCGCGGTCGATACCGACCCCGAGCGCCGCAAGTACTGCATGAGGTTGGGGGCGCGGGCGGCCTCGCTGGCCCGGGCGCTGTCAGATCCGGCGATAAAGCACGTGAGCGTGTGCGCCCCCAACGCGCTCCACTTCGATCTGGCCTCGCGCGCGATAAAGGAGGGCAAGCACCTGCTGGTCGAAAAGCCGCTCTGCCCGACCTCTGGGCAGGCGCGCTCGCTGCACCGGCTGGCCCTCAAAAAGGGCTCAAAGCTGCTCTGCGGCCACATATACAGGTTCAACAACGCCGTGGAGAGGGCCGGGCGGCTGATGCTGTCCGGCAGGCTCGGCGACGTGCTGCAGGTAAAGTGCTCCTGGCACCAGAACCTGGACTTTGTGAGGGACCGCAACATACTGCTCGACATCGGGCTGCACCCCGTCGACATCGTGCACTGCTGGCTGGGGGGCGCGCCGCGCAGGGCGGAGTGCGTGCCGCGCGCGTTCACGGCGGGCTACGCCCAGAGCGCGTTCCTCGACTACGCCGTCCATTTTGAGGGGCGCAGGATCGACGTGGCCGTGGACCTGAACTGGATATCGCCGCTGCGCAGGCGCGACGTCGTGGTGCTCGGGACGCGCCGGGCCCTGTCCCTGGCGGCGGCCGAGCAGAGCCTGACGCTGTACGACGGGGCAGGGCGGGCCTCGCGCGTGCGCCTGAAAAAGAACAACGCCCTGCGCGACCAGCTGTCGTACTTTGTGCGCCGCGACGCGCGGGCCATAGAGGGCGGGACGAAGGCCAACGGCCGGGCGGCGGCCGAGATCCTCAGGATACTGGAGCTCGTCGACGGGGACAGGCTGGCGCGCTGCCATGCATGAGCTCTCGCTGCTGGTGCTCACGCGCAACTCGGAGGACATGGTGCTCGACGGCCTGGAAAAGATACGCTCGTACCTTGCCGGGTGCGACGCCGTGGGGGAGTTCGAGGTGATCGTCTGCGACTACAGCCAGGATTCTACGCCGGAGCTGGTGCGGCGGGCGGCCGCCGAGGCGCCGCAGATCCGGTACTGCGGGGCGGGCCGCGCCGGCATAGGGGCCGGCATACGGGCGGGGCTAGCCGCCGCGCGCCTGGAATACGCCATGACGTACCCCATAGACATGGCCTGGGACCTGGAGGTCATCGGGGATTCGGTGCGGGCGCTCGGCTCCGCCGACGTGGTCTTTGGGTCCAGGTACGCTGCGGGCTCGCAGGTGAGCAGGCCCCTCCTGCGGCGCCTGTTTTCGCTGGGCTACCGCCTGCTGGTGCAGGCGGTCTTTGGCCTCGGCGTGCGGGACTTGAACGGGACCGTGGCGGTCCGCATGGAGGCGGCGCGCGCCATCCGGGGCGGGCTGTCCAGCGACACCGCGTTCCTCCCCACCGAGATGGCCATAGAGGCAAGCTCGCGCGGCATGAGGATAGCAGAGATACCCTGCCGCGTGGTGGACATGCGCAACAACAGCGTGGCGACGGTCTCGGGCCACACGCGCGACATGCTGCGCGACATGATCAGGAAAAAGCGCGCCGCGGGGCGCCGCGGCCGTGAGGGCGCGGCGCCGTCGGTGACCGGGGCCGGCCCGCGCGCATGAGCCTCGCGACATCCTCTGCCCACCGTCGATCTCAGCGTGCCCCGCATCCGCTCGGATCTCGCCCCTTGCCGCGTGTTTTTACGGGCTCGTTTCGCGTGTTTACGAAGTGCCCCTCAGAGCATCTTCCCCCCTCCAATCCCGGGATTCATGGGCAGCTTGAACAAATGTCATATTTGGCTCTTGTTCACGGATTCCAACAGCTCTTAAATAAATGCGTTTTAACAATATCTGGCTTTTCCCTGCCCATTGAATAATACTATCCCAGGAACCCGCCCACGGAGCGATCCGGGGGCTAGGAAAGCCAGCCTTGTCAACAAATTCGGTATTTCCAGCAGCTGAATAGATCAAATTTGGCAGAAGGCGTTTTTTTGGTATGGTTTTGATACTTTTGGCATCATTGGTTGTAATCTACGCATCGAGAACCGATGGCCGGGTTGCCCCCAAGACCAGCCCCAAGAGCGGGGTACGCGGTGATCCGCTTCGGGGGCGACATCAAGCGGCCGGAGCGGTGCGCGCGCCCGATCCGGGCCGCGCGGGAAAGCGCGCCGCCCTTCGCGGCCGGCCCTCCGGCCGGGCGCGCGGCCCAAGGTTATAATATGACGGCCCGGCGCCGCGCCCCGATGGTGGAGGTAGGCCAAAAGGCCCCCGGCTTCGAGATACCCGACACGGAGCTCAAGATGCGCACGCTCCAAGAGTTCGCCGGCAAGAAGGTCATCGTCTCGTTCTTCGTGGCGGCAAGCTCGCCGGTCTGCGAGACGGAGCTGTGCGCCTTCCGCGATTCCCAGTCCGAACTGGCCTCCATGGGCGCGCAGGTAGTGGCCATCAGCAACGACGGCCCGTTCGCCAACAAGGCCTTTGCGGAAAAGAACGGCATCGAGTTTCCCGTCCTGGCAGACTACGCCAGCAAGGCCATAAGGGACTACGGCGTGCTGATGCCCGACCTGCTCCACATAAAGGGGTACAACGCGGCCAAGCGCTCGGTCTTCGTGGTCATGGAGGACGGGACGGTCGGCTACAAGTGGGTCTCTGACGATCCCCTAAAGGAGCCCGACTACGGCAAGATACGCGACTTTGTGAAGGGCTAGGATATCTCGGCTATCACGTCGCCCTTTGCGACGTTGCCGCCCTCGGATACCTTGACCGACTTTACGGTGCCGGCCCGGTGGGCCGCCACGCTCACCTGCATCTTCATCGATTCGAGCGTGCAGACCGCGTCCCCCTCCGCGACCTCGTCGCCGGCCGAGACCGAGACCGAGACCACCTTGCCCGGTATCCTGCTGCGCAGCGCGGCGGGCACCCCGCCTTGGGCCGCGCCGCCCGCATTCTTGTACACGACCGCGTCCATGCCCGGGTTCAGGTTAACAGAGACGGGCACCCCGTCTATGACCAAGTCCAGCGACGAAGAGCCGGCGCCGGCGTACCTGGCGCGGTGGTACTTTCCGTCCAGCATGAACTCGACGGTGTCGCCCTCGCACGACAGCACCCTGAGGCCCAGCTCCCTGCCGTCCACCGAGACGGAATTGGCCGACATCGAGGCCTCGCAGTCCCTGCCGTTTATCCCGTAGCGCGCCATCACCACCCCATCCTGGCCTTCCAGGCCGACCGGTCGCGCTCGGCCGGGCGGCGCCGCCCGCCCCGGTAGAGCAGGGCCGCCGCGGCGGCGGCCTCGCGCTTTGATTCGGCGTCGGACTTTAGGTCGGCCGCCAGCCTCTCGACCATGCCGTGCCTCTTTACAAAGTCCGTCGACAGGTTCCCGTCGATGTACTCTTTGCTGCGCAGTATCGTCTTGTACAGGGGGATGGACGTCTCGACGCCCTCTATGTAAAAGTCGCCCAGCGCCGAGAGCATCCGCGTGCGCGATTCCTCGAAGGTCTGCCCCCACGCGCACAGCTTTGCCATGAGGGAATCGTAGTACGGCGAGACGGTGCAGCCGGGGTACAGGTAGGTGTCGCAGCGCACGCCGGGCCCCGACGGCAGCTCGACGCGCGGCACCGGGCCCGTCGAGGGCGCAAAGTCGGCGAACGTGTCCTCGGCGTTTATGCGGCACTCTATGGCGTACCCGTTCATCTTGAGATCCTTTTGCTCGAACGGTATGGGCAGCCCGTTGGCGATGTCTATCTGGAGTTTCACCAGGTCCAGGCCCGAGACCATCTCGGTTATGGGGTGCTCTACCTGGAGCCGGGCGTTTATCTCTATAAAGTAGAACTCCCCCTCGTCGGAGCGCAGAAACTCGGCCGTGCCCAGGTTGGTGTACCCGACCGCGTCGGCCGCCTTTACCACCAGGTCCCCGATGCGCTCGCGCGTCGCCTCGTCGACTGCCGGGGACGGGGTCTGCTCTATGAGCTTTTGGTTGCGCCGCTGTATGGAGCACTCGCGCTCGAATATGTGGACCGCCTTGCCCTGCGCGTCGCGCGCGAACTGGTACTCGATGTGGCGCGTCTTTTCGAGGAACTTTTCCACCAGGACGGCCGACTTGCCCACCGCGGCCATCGATTCGCCGGTCACCGCCTCGTAGGCGGCGGCCAGCTCGCCGTCGCCTCCCACCAGCCGTATGCCGCGCCCGCCGCCCCCGTACACCGACTTTAGCAGCACGGGGTAGCCTATCTTGGAGGCCACCGAGAGCGCCTCCTCCGCCCCCGAGACCAGGCCGGGGCTGCCCGGGACGGTCGGCACGCCGGCCTTTAGCATGGCCGCCTTGCACTCCATCTTGTCGCCGCACAGGTTCATCGACTTTGACGTGGGCCCGACAAAGTTCACCCCGTTCCTCTCGCACAGGTCGGCAAAGTCGCCGTTCTCGGACAAAAACCCGTAGCCGGGGTGCACCGAATCGGCGCCCGACGACAGTACGGCCTCGAGTATCTTTTGCTGGTTGAGGTACGACTCGGCCGGCGCGGCCGCGCCGATGTGGCGAGCCTCGGTGGCGCGCTTTACGTGGAGCGAGTCGGCGTCCTCGTCCGAATACACGGCGACGGTCTTTATGCCGAGGCGCGCGCAGGTGCGCATCACCCTCAAAGCTATCTCCCCGCGGTTGGCTATGAGCATCTTTTCTATCATCGTACATCACAGGTTTATGTTGCCGTGCTTGCGCGGCAGGTGCCTCTCGCGCTTGCCTGACAGCATGCGCAGCGCCCTTATCACGGCCGGGCGCGTCTGGGCCGGGTCTATCACCGAATCGACGGTGCCGTGCGAGGCGGCCACGTACGGGTTGTCGAACTTTTCGGCGAACTCGCCGGTCAGTTTTTCGCGCAGCTCGTCGGGTTTGTCAGAGGCGGCCAGGTCCTTGCGGTTCATTATGCGCACGGCCGCCTCGGCCCCGAGCACCGCGCAGCGCGCGCTGGGCCACGCGTAGTTTACGTCGGTGCGCAGGTTCTTGCTGCCCATGGCGATGTAGGCGCCCCCGTAGGCCTTGCCCACCACGACGGTCACGCGCGGGACCGTCGCCTCGCAGTACGCGTAGAGCAGCTTGGAGCCGTGCCGTATGATGCCGCCGTGCTCCTGGTTGGAGCCGGGCATGTAGCCGGGCGTGTCGACCAGCGTGACTATGGGTATGTTGAACGCGTCGCAGAACCGGATGAACCGCGCTGCCTTGTTGGAAGAATCGATGTCGAGCGCGCCGGCAAGCGACGAGGGCTGGTTGGCGACCACGCCGACTGTCCCCCCGTCCATCCGCCCGAAGCCGGTCACGATGTTGGTGGCGAAGTTTTCGTGCACCTCGAAAAAGTCGCGCTCGTCGAGTATGGACAGCACTATCTGCTTGATGTCGTACGGGTGCCTCGAGTCCTCTGGCACCACGGCCGCGAGCGTGCCGTCGACGCGGCCCGGATCGTCGGACGTCTCGGCGCGCGGCGGCTCCTCGGCGTTGTTCTGCGGCAGGAACGAGAGCAGCCTCCGTATGCGGTCCATGCACTCGTACTCGTTGGACGCGACAAAGTGCGCCACGCCGCTGCGCGAGCCGTGCGAGGCGGCCCCGCCCAGCTCGTCGGCCGTCGTCTCCTCGCCGAGCACAGTCTTTACGACGTCGGGCCCGGTCACGAACATGGTCGCGGTCTTTTCGACCATCACGATAAAGTCGGTCATGGCCGGCGAGTACACCGAGCCGCCGGCCGACGGGCCGATGCTGGCCGTTATCTGCGGGATCACGCCGGACGCCTTTTGGTTGTGGTAGAATATGTCGGCAAAGCCGTCGAGGCTCATTATGCCCTCCTGTATGCGCGCGCCCCCCGAATCCATGATGCCGACTATGGGGCAGCCGGTCCGCATGGCGTGGCCCATCAGCTTTGTTATCTTTTTGGCGCCCATCTGGCTGAGCGTGCCGCCCAGCACGGTAAAGTCGTAGGCGAAGACGAACGTCTTGCGGCCGGCCACCGTCCCGTAGCCGCCGACCACGCCGTCGCCGTAAAAGACCTTGTCCTGCATGCCGAACTCGTGGTAGTGGTGCGTGGCCATCGAGTCCATCTCGGTAAAGCTGCCCGGATCCAGAAGCAGCGATATGCGCTCGCGCGCGGTCAGCTTGCCCTTGCCGTGCTGCACGTCGATGCGCCCCTGCCCGCCCCCCTCGAGGGCGGCGCTGCGGCGGCCGTGGTAGTCGTCGAGTTTTGCAGAATGCATGGATACGCGGCCGCGCCCCTCAGCTGGCTATATTAAGCTAGTCTGATCGGGCGCGCGCCGGGCCGGGGATCGGGGCGCGGCAGGCGCCCCCTCCGTATTGCCGGAAACCCCCGGCCGGCTGCCGGTGCGCGCCTCTCCGGCTACAGCCTGCCCTGCGCGGCCGGCTTCGGCGGGCGGGCGGCGGCCTCGCGGTACTTGGCGAGCGCGCCCGGCCCCGCCGCGCACGCCGCGCATATGCACGCCTGCGAGACCTTTTCCAGGTCGCAGTCCTCGGAGAATTCGCACGACGGGCAGCCGGCCGGCGAGCCGCACACTATGCAGGCGAGCTCGCGCGCCTCGGCGCACTCTTCGTGGCGCACGCCGGCCCCCTTGAGCCACATGACCTGGCTGCCGACCGGTATGGCCTCGCCGCAGACGGTGCACTTGCCCGGGTACTTTAGCGGGATGCGCCGCCAGCTCACAGCCCGGCCGCCTCCGCGTATGGCATGTGCACGGACGCGGTGCTGCGCGAGCAGTGCGTCAGGGCGCCGAGGCGCGCGTTGCGCTCGCGCTCCTTGGGGGCCGTCCCACCGTATGCGGTTGAGCAGCTGCCACGATATGCCGTACGGCGAGTACCGCAGGCCGGCGGTGTGCCCGTGCATGCCGGCCAGCACCGCGTCGAGGTACCGCAGGAGCCTCCAGTTCTGCGTGCGCAGTATCCTCCCGTGCAGCACGTCGGCGTCGGACAGCACGCGCAGGAGGCGGCGCGCCGCGGCCGGCTCGGCCGAGACCGAGCTGGCGTAGAGCGCGTTTATCTTTTCGCGCGGGTCGGCGCGCACCGAGCGCAGCGCCTCGAGCGCCTCCCCGCGCGAGGACGCCTTGAGGAACGCGCCTATCCCCTCCTCGACCGAGCGCGCCGGCGGCTGCCGGCCGAAGGATTCCAGGCCCGCGTCGGCCGCCTGCGCGGAATTCAGCATGTAGCGCATGTCCCCTCTGGACTCTATGACGAGGCGTATCACGGCGCCGGGCCCCAGCGGCGAGTTTTCCCTGTCGAGCACGTCCTGCAGGTACGTGCGCAGCAGGCGCGGGGGCACCGGCCGGAACCGTATAGTCTGGACCGCCTTGGATACGGACTTCATCTTTGGGGATTCGTCCGAGTTTGCCGCCAGCACCGCCGGCACGGCGGCCTCTTTCAGTATGGAGACGAGCGCGTCGGCGCCGCCAAAGTCCGAGCGGCCGTGTATGCCGTCGGCCTCGTCCACGAACGCCAGCGGCGGGCCGTGCAGCCCGGCGCTCTGCCCCACCGGCCCGAGCACCTCTTTGATGCGCGACTTTGTGCGCGCGTCGCTCGCGTTCATGCCCACCACGTCGTAGCCGAACCTCGCCGCGGCCAGCACGGCCAGCGTGGTCTTGCCCGTGCCTGGCGGGCCCACCAGCAGGACCGGGCGCGTGCCCTTTCTCCACGAGGCCAGCCACGACAAGAGCTCCGAGCGCGCCTCCTCGTTGCCGACCATCTCCGAGACGTCCGACGGGCGGTACTTTTCGGACCACATCAACGCGCATCACCCGGCAGCGACGAGGCCATCTTGTCCCACGGCGCCGAGCTTGCCAGCCGGCCGTGCCAGAACCTGTTGTAGTGGTCGATGGTGAGGAACAGAAACTCGAGGAACTCGCGGTGGGCGAACCCGCCGGGCAGCGAATCCAGGGCCAGCCGGGCCGAGCGCAGGTACGCGTCGGCCCTCTGCAGGGCCAGCTCGAAGCCCCGCTTTACGTCGCCGCACAGCAGCGAATAGTACAGCGGCCACGACGGCACTTTGACGCGGCCCGACTTTAGGGAATCTTCGATCTCGTTGCCGCACCCGGCGGCCTCTGCAGAGTGGGCCATGCCCGCGTAGAATATCTCGCCCAGCGGCCGCCGCGCCAGCGCCATGTTGCGGCCGGCGGTCCCCATCACCGAGCGGTACTTGCGGTACGACGAGTCGAGGTCCTCGGCGGTCATGCGCGCCGGCCGCGACTGGAGCTGCTCGTCGATGCGCTGCCCCTCGCGCGCCTGCGCAAAGCCGTGCTCGAACGATTCGAGGACGCCGGGGCCGGCCCTCGCGATGCGCCCGCGGGCCAGCTTTAGCATGTACGGGCACAGGAGCCGGTAGTCGTCGAGGTATTCGAGATCCTCGTCCATGTCTATGATGCGATCCATCGGCTCGCTCAGGTCTATGGCGATGATGTGCCCCTCGACCACGTCCTGCCTAAGATCCGCGCCCCTGCCCTCGTGCTCGGCAGCCGCGTCGTACAGCCCGTACATCACCGGGAACGTCATCTTTACGAAGTTGGAGTCGAGCATGCGGTTCACCCTGTCCGAGACCGCGCCCTTTTCGGAGAGGCGGGCCCGGACCGCGCCCGCCTTGGAGCCGTCGAGCGAGAGGGCCGGCTGGCCGGATTCTTTCGCGAACGCCTCGACGGCCGAGGCCGGATCGGGGTCGGCGGCTATCGCCGAGTGCAGATCCTCGGAGAGCCGCTGGGCGAACCCCGCGAAGTTCCCCTCGGCCTCTTTCTTGTAGGCGGAAAACTGCCGGTAGCCGCGCGAGCGCAGCAGGCCGGCCTTGAGTATCTGCTTGCCCGGCGCCGTGGACAGGAGCGCCTCCTTGCCGGTCGCCGAGCTGTCCTTGCCGATCACGGTGCCCGGCGCCGCGGCTTTGGACTTATAAATTGCGGGCGGGGCCCCCGGGCGTGGACAGGATAGACGTGCTGCTCGGCGCGGCCCGCGCCGTCCGCGAGCGCGTGCGGGGCATGGCCGGGACCGAGGCCGCCTGCGGGGACAACGGGGTGGGCGCCGGCGGGGACGTCTCGCGCAACATCGACATAGCCGCAGAAGAGGCCGTCATGGCGCACGTCGAAAAAGAGGGCATGGCCTGCACCGTTTTGGGCGAAGAGTGCGGCAGGGTGGACATGGGCGGCCCCGGGTGCCTGATAATGGACGCCATAGACGGCTCGGCCAACGCGGTGCGCGGCGTGCCGTTCTACTGCTGCTCGCTTGCCTTCGCGCCCGACCGGAGGCTCAGCTCGGTGACCGATTCGGTGGTGTGCGACCTGTCTTCGGGCAGGACGTACTGGGCCTCGGAAAAGGGGTGCTTTGCCGACGGGCGCAGGGCCGCCGTGCAGCGCGGCGAGCCGGCGTACAGGATAGTCTGCGTGAACACGTCCGGCGCCGGGGCCGGCACTATGAGGGACCTGCACCCCCTCTTCGAGAACCATTCGAGGCACATGGGGGCCAACGCGCTCGAGATGGCCCTGCTGGCCGACGGCAGGATAGACGCCATGGCCGACCTGCGCGGCAGGCTGCGCGTGCAGGACGTGGCCGCCGGGTGCCACCTGGTGCGGGCCGCCGGCGGGGTCGTGCTGGATCCGGAGGGCGCGGATCTCGACTCCGATCTGGAATACGGCACTAGGCTCTCTTTCGTGGCCGCGTCGAGCAAGGAGACCGCCGAGCAGGTGATGCGCGGCGTTCCGGGCTGGGGATAGCGCGCTTGGGCCGAGCCGCGGGATCGAGTTAAATCAGAGGCGGCCGCGCGGGTTCCGTGAGCGAGCGCGCAAACCCGTTCAGGCCGGCGCCCGGCCTGAATCCCCCACCTGGCCGGGCGCGAGCTTGAACGCGAGATGTTCGCGCACATGCTACGCGACATCAAGGGCGGCATGATCGGGAACATTGCGGTGCACGGGCTGCGCGGCATGGGCAAGACCGTCCTCTTGAGAGAGTTTGAGCAGATGTGCAGGGACAGAAATTTTCTTCCCGTCTCAGAGCCCCAGTACAGCCCCCACCACTCCGAGCCGTCCGAGTTCGTGAGGATACTAAAGTACAACATGCGCGCCGCGATCGAGACGTTTTCGCGGCTGGAGAAGACAAAGTCCAAGATCCAGTCGGCGGTGCGCTACATAAAGCCGTCGAGCATGGGAGTGCCGGGGATCGTTTACTATGAGCCGTCGTACGAGCCGGGGGAGTACATGCCGCTTAGGAACCACATGACGGACTATCTGATCGAAAACTGGAACGTCGTAGAAAAGGGCGGCTACGACGGCGTGGTGTTTCTGTTAGACGAGTTCCACGTGATCCAGAATTCGGAGAGAGTCAAGTGGTTCGTCTTGTCTGACTTTATAGGCGCTCTGGACGAGGTGCAGAAGAAGGGGTACAAGTATGCGGCCGTCCTGTGCGGCCTGCCCGTCTTGCAGAGCAACCTAAAGGCGGCCCGTTCGTATTCTGAGAGGATGTTCCGGTCGTTGAGGGTTTCCTTTCTGGAAGAGGACGCGGCCAAAAACGCCATAACAAAGCCGCTCGAGGGGATCGAGCGCAGTTTTTCGCGAGATCTGATAAACGCGATCGTAAAGGACACGGGGGGCTATCCGTACTTTGTGCAGTTTTACGCCAAGGAGATACTGGATCGCGTAGACAAGGACAGCGTCGGGATGAGGGACTATGGCAGGGTCAAGAGCAAGATAACGGCGATCTTGGATCAAAGCTTTTTCGATCAGCGCATGGAGCAGATTACCAATAGCCAGAAGAAGGTTCTGTACGCCATGGCCCAGATTCCCGATGCCAACATTACGTTCTCTGTGGTCAAAAAATGCACGGGCATCAGCAAGGGCACGTTTGCAAAAAATTTGGTACGACTGGAAGAAAAAGGCTTTATCCACAAGGTGGATCACGGGATTTACAGATTCTCGTTGCCCATGCTGCGGGACTATCTGCTACGGCGAGCCACGCGAGATTCAAGCTAGGCACGGGGCCCGCGCCTGAAAGTTGGCAGAGTTGGCAAGAGGGGCCCGAACCTGCAGGGCGGTGGCAAGCTAGGCACGGGGCCCGCGCCTGAAAGTTGGCAGAGTTGGCAAGAGGGGCCCGAACCTGCAGGGCGGTGGCAAGCTAGGCACGGGGCCCGCGCCTGAAAGTTGGCAGAGTTGGCAAGAGGGGCCCGAACCTGCAGGGCGGTGGCAAGCTAGGCACGGGCCCCGTGCCTGAAAGTTGGCAGGAGCCGGCGGGTCGTGGTTTTGGATCGCTGGGTTGCGCTCCAGAGAGTGTCCCGTACGGACGGGACGCCGCGCGCGCGTCCGGCGCCGCGCCTGCTCCAAGGCAACGGCGATCGTGCGCCGGATGCGGGGGCGGCGCACAACGCCGCCGGATTTTGGCCAGTCGGGCTTTCCGCGAACGGGAATTGCCGCCGCGCGCGGTCTTGCGCGGGCCGGATCCGCCTAAGCCTCGGCCGACGAGATTGTGGAAATCCCGCGGCGGCGAGCCGCTTCCGACATCTCGGCGTCGTCGGTGACCAGGACCAGCCCGTACCGTTCTGCCGCGACGACGTACGCAGAATCGTAGAACGTCAGCCCGGCAGACGCCATGGCGACTGCATCCTTCTCCAAACCGTCTATGTTGAACACGCGCATGTGATGTATGATGTTCATGCACCTGTTGAACAGCGGCAGCATGTTGTCTTTGTCGGCTTTGGCGTGCTTTGACACGGCGTTGCCGAGCTCGTATAGTTCTGGACAAAAGTTCGCCGTCAAAACTTGGCGTATCTTTTCGGGCGCTGGTTCATGCACTTGATCGGATCTATGTTGTAGTGCACGGTCCTGTAATGCTCCGACAAGTCTTTGCAAAAGTCTTCGAACGATGCGTGGTACTTGTACGAGACGCTCGATCTGCTCTTGACTAGCCACATGTGCTCGGCCGGATTCACGTACGGCGAACCGACGGGCGTATACCGCAAGACGATCTCCGGGTTGTCGCGCAAAAACTCCTGAACCTTGCGCGATTGGTGGTACGACGCGCGGTCTTCGTATATGAGGAGCGGCCCGAACCGCCTGTGCGCTTCCTTGAGAAAATCGATGAACGTGTCGGAGTTGGCCCTGTCGTACAGCCGGACCATGTGTCTTGTGTCTTCCAGCAACAGCCCGTGCGCCGACACTTTTTGGGGGTCGTTGGTGAAGGTTCCGCTTACCGGCGTGCCTTGCTCCGTCCAGAACAAGGCGTTGGACTTGTCGTCCCTGCGGTGGTGCGACTCATCCCCCCACCCCACGGTGCGCCCTTTGCGCCTGTGGTAGGCAATAACGCGCCTTTCGCGCTTCTGCCACTTGCTCACGGCGGCCGGGCTGGCGTGGTTTACGTGGACGTACTGTATTTTCTTGGGAGAGAGGTTGCGGCCGCGCATGAGCCTCAGGACATGCCTGCTGCTGTAGCCCACGCCGGTCTTCCGTTTTATCGCGTCGCTGACCTCGTGCGGCCGCACCCGTTTCCGGGACGCGTCGTCTATGATCTTGTTGAGTTTGTCTTTCCTTACCTTGGGCGGCCTTCCTGCACGCGGACGGTCGCGGAGGGCGTCCAGCCCGCCGCTCTCGTACCTGTCCACCCACTGCCGCACCCAGTCGTCGGACATCATCAGGCTCTGCGCAACATCGTCGACTCGCTGTCCTTGCACCGCCACCATGTTGACGGCCACTATGCGCAGGCTGACCCGGGCGTCCTTTTCCTTCTTGAGTGCCTTTTTCAGCACCGTTGACGTGTTAGTCATGGGTGTAGCCTGATCCCGTAGTAAATAAGTGCGTGAGAAAAAAATTGTTGACAAACCGACGAATTTTCGTCCAGAACTATATTTTGTGAGATCCAGCACCGCTTGACCTGCAAAACGGCCGGGTTGGGAGTCTCCGTGCAACAAGAGGTTGAAGACTGCGCTGGCGTCGTAGAGTCTTTCGAGCCTACCGGGTGTCGCGATCATGCCTTATCGACCTTACAACTTCTTCCTTGCTTATTGTTGATCCGAACGTCTTGTGGATCCACTCCAAATCGGCCGGCGTCACTTCGTGCTCGGTGTTTTTGCCCAGCGTGTCGCCGTCGATGCGCTCGCGCGCCCACGAGTCGTACAGGTGCTTCACCCGGTTTTTGAGTATGTCCAGCTCTTTTGTCAGCGACTCGACCTGGCGCTCCAGATCACGGAGCGTCTTTGTCTCGGCACCCTCCACGGTTTCGGCAGCCGTCGCCATGTCGCGCTCAAATCCGGCGAGTATATCATTGTTGCGGACGGGGCGGCGCCGCAACGGGCTCAAGAAACTGCCGTTCCGGCAGCGGATCCGGACTCTGCGCCCGGTAAGCCACTAAATGGGGGCGGGTCTAGCGGGATTCGAACCCACGACACCCGGCTTAAAAGGCCGGCGCGCTACCTGGCTGCGCCATAGACCCCGCGCCGCGCGGCGGCGCGCGCAATTTAGCCTTTGGCGGCCGCGCAAAGTTTTAAACACCGGCCCGGGCGCGCCCGTCCGCGGCCCTTGTAGTATAGCCCGGTCTAGAATTCGGCCCTGTCACGGCTGAGACGCGGGTTCAAATCCCGCCGAGGGCGCCATCCACAAAGCCGTATCCGTCTCACGCGCGGCGGTTCCACAGCTCCGTGGCCGTCTCTTCTATCATGTCGCCCCATACGAGGCGCTCCAGCCATTCGGGCGGGATCCCGTCGATCCCGTAGTGCGCGCCGGCAAGCTGCCCGAATACCGCGCCGGTCGTGTCCGCGTCGTTGCCCAGGTTGACCGCCAGCAGGCAGCCCTCCCTGAAGCTGGACGACTTGTAAAAGGCCCAGAGGGCGGCCTCCAGCGATTCGACGACGTAGCCGGTACCGCGTATTTCGGGCGGCTCTTTGGACTTGAACGAGCCGACCGCCACCGAATCCACGGCGGCGGACAGGGGCTTCCTTTTTGCGTCCCGGCAGCCGTAGCGCTCCGAGAGCAGCGCCTCCTTCGGTTCCCCGCGCGCGGCGCCGGCTATCATGGCGCCAAGGTACCTGCACGCGGCCACGCAGGCCATGGCGCCGTGGGTGACAAGCGAGCTCTCCCCGCTCAGCTGGAACGCCTTTGCGGCGTCGCGCGCGAAGAACAGCGGCACCGGGGCCAGGCGCATTATCGAGCCGTTGCCGGCCAGGTGGTCGTCGGTGGAGCCGCAGTACACCTCGTCGGTCTCTTCGTGTATCTCAATCGACTCGCGCGTGGTGTTGCCGATGTCGAAGCATCTCCCGTTGTGGCTCATGTAGCCCTTCCTGTACCAGCGCACGTAGCGGTCCGCCTGGTCTTTGGCGTCGAATCCCTTGCGCGCTATCAGGCTCTCGGCCAGGCACAGCGCCATGGACGTATCGTCGGTCCACTCCCCGGCCTTCAGCCCGTGGGGCCCGCCGCCGCGCATGCCGGTGACGGGCTCGAATGTCCCGGGCTTTTTGAACTCGACGGCGGCCCCCAGCGCGTCGCCGACGGCCAGCCCGACCAGGGATCCGGCGAACCTGTCCCGGCCGGTCACCACGGTGCTACCCATCCGCCGGGCCCCCGGGCCTCGCGTCCCACAGCTCCCCGGCCGTCCTCTCTATCATGCCGCCGCGGGCTATGCTGCCCCTCCACTCGGGCGGGATCCCGCCGATGCCGTAGTGCGCGCCTGCAAGCTGCCCGAATACCGCGCCGGTCGTGTCCGCGTCGTCCCCGAGGTTGACCGCCATCAGGCAGCCCTCCTTGAAGCTGGACGACTTGTAAAAGGCCCAGAGGGCGGCCTCCAGCGATTCGACGACGTAGCCGGTCCCCCGTATTTCGGGCGGCTCTTTGGACTTGAACGAGCCGGCCGCCACCGAGGCGATCTCGGCGCACAGCGGCCCGCCCCGCCCGTAGCTCCCCGAGAGAAGCTCGTCCTTTGGCTCCCCGCGCGCGGCGCCGGCGATCAGCGAGCCGAGGTACCTGCACGCGTCCACGCACGCGTCCGCGCCGTGCGTGGTGCGCGAGCTGTGCGCGCTCATCTCGGCGGCTTTTTGCGCGTCGGAGTAAAAGAACAGCGGGACAGGGGCCAGGCGCATTATCGAGCCGTTGCCCGCAGAGTGCTCGTCGGTCGGGCCCGAGTACTCCTCTCCGGTCTCTTCGTACTCTTCCAGCGCGCGGCGGGTGGTGTACCCCATGCCGAAGCAGCTGCCGGTGCTGGACATGTGCCCCTCCCTGTACCAGCGCAGGTAGCGGTCCGCCTGGTCTTTGGCGTCGAATTGTTTGCGCGCTGTCAGGCTCTCGGCCAGGCACAGCGCCATGGACGTATCGTCCGTCCAGTATCCGGCCGGCAGCCCGCGCGGCCCGCCGCCGCGCATGCCGGTGACGGGCTCGAACCCTTCGGCGAACTCGACCGGCTCGCCCAGCGCGTCGCCGACTGCCAGCCCGACCAAGGAACCCGCGAACCTGTCCCGCCCGGAGACCATGCGCGGGGCGCCGTGGGCGGGGTTTATCGATGTTGCGCAGGTGATCGCCACGTTTTAACGGGGGCCCCGCGCCGCGCCGGGAGGCGCGCCGGGGTATACTGTGCCAAGAGCGCACTCGGAGCCGGCCTGTCCGGCGTGGGCCTCGCGCCCTTGCCGGCGCGCCGCCCTCATCCAGAGGCGTGATCCGACCTGAGCTTTTCGTACAGCTCGGGCAGTTTCTCGTACAGCCTCTTGTGCGGGCGCGCCGAGTTGCGGCTGATCACGTACAGCGCCAGTATGGGGAAGGCTATCGAGGCGTCCGCGTACACGGTGCAGTTGCCGCTGTGCGCGTCGCGTATCTTGCCCCAGCTCTTGCCCTCCTGCAGGGTGGCCCCCGAGAGCCCGCCCGTGTCGGGCCGCGCGTCGGTTATCTGCACGATGTAGTCCTGCCCGCCGCCGCCGCGCCGCAGTATCTGGTCGAGCAGCGGGCCGGTCTGCTGCGCGGAGTTCTTGGGCACGCCGCCGCCTATCTCGACTATCCCGGACTTTTCGGACCCGTGCAATATGGCCCCCTGCTCGAGCACCTCGCGCACAAAGTCCAGCTTGTACACCCTGCCCTGCAGCCGGTATATGGCCAGGTTGAGCGCGAGCGAGGAATCCTTGAGGGTCGAGACGTACACGGGCACGCCGCGCTCGTAGGCGGCTGCCACAAAGCTGCGCTCGGGGTGCGGGGCGCTCTCCGAGGCGGTCTTGCCCATAAAGTTGCAGAACTCGGCCGTGGTGAACGGCCGCTCGCCGAAGCCGTCGCGCACGGCGCGCTGCACCACCTGGTCCTGGGCCTCGAGGGTCTCGTAGAACTTTATGTACACGTCGCGTATCCGGACTATCTCGTTTTCGTACAGCTTTGCGTCGTCGACGTCGTGGTGGCCCTGCCTGATGGGCAGCCCCCACGCAAAGTGGTCCTCGTGGTACACGTTGGCCCCCGTCGTTATCATCCAGTCGACGAACCCGCGCTCTATCAGGTCCCTGAATATGCCCCCGAAGCCCAGCGGCGTCATGGCCCCCGAGACGGTCAGGCAGACCGTCGCGTCCTCGCGTATCATGCGCTCGTAGAGCCGCGCCGCCTCGCCCAGCTTGCGCGCGTTGTAGCCGGTGTCGGCGAACATGTCCACGAGCCCGCCGATGTCCGTATTTTCGTCCAGCCGTATGTGCGGTATGTCTTTGCCCCCGAAGCCGTGCCTGTCCACTCGCGCGCCTCTTTGGCGCACCCACATAACGATTTTGCTACAGCAGGCGCCTGGCGCAGACCAGCGCGGCCGCGGGGGCCCCCGCGTACACGCCCGCGTTGGCCAGTATCACCAGTATGCCGAGGCCGGCCACCTGGAACTCGGAGCCCGGCTCCGCCAGCTCCATCGCGCCGAGCGACCAGAGCGCCGGCGCCAGCAGGGCTCCGACTGCCGCGCGCAGCTCGGGGCTCTGCCGCTGCGCGTCGGCGACGGCCGGCGAGACCGTGTAGTAGGCGTGGTTGAACGCGGACATGAACGCCGAGCCCGAGGCCGTCGACATGACCGTGGAATCGCGTATCTCGCGCAGCGACTGCACCCGCCCGGCGAGTTCGGTGCCGTGCGCGGCGGTGGCTATCAGGCAGCCGCCGCCGTCGGCCTCGGCCGGCTGGGCCGTGGGCGCGGCCGGCGCCGGCTCTTGGCACTCTAGGTCGCGCGCGCCGTCGTAGTCGAATACCTGCCCGCCTTCGTAGGTCACGCGGGCCAGGCCCTGCCTGCCTATCTCGGCGACGTCCTCCGGTATGGGCACGTAGAGCAGGCCGGGCGAGAACCGCTGGCCGTCGGTTATCATCCAGTGCACGAGGTGCACCGTGGCCCCGGCAAGGTCGGCCGAGCTGACGGCCCTGTCCAGCTGCTCGTAGAGCAGCAGGTAGGTAAAGCTGGTGATGGGGTACGAGCTGGGGCCCGGCGCGTTGACTATGCTCACCTGGCTCCAGTCGCAGTGCGACGGGGGCAGCTCGGCTGCCGCGCCCGCCGAGGCGGCCGAGAGCGTCTCGAGCGTGGGCTCTATAAAGGCGGTCCCGTCGGCGTTCTGTATGCTGGCGTAGGTGGCCTCGTTCTGGAACGCGTACGCAAGCTCGATGTACCCTATCGAGTATTCCGTGTTGAGCACGTTGGCCGTCACGCCCTCGTTGCCCTTGCCTCCGAGGCCGCCGGGCCACGGGACGCTCTTGCCCTTGCCAACGGACTCTTCGAACTCGGCGCTGACCGCGCTCAGATAGTCGGTGAAGACGAACGTGGTGCCGGAGCCGTCCGAGCGGTGGACGGTCACTATGGGCTCGCCGGGCAGGTCCATTCCCGGGTTGAGCGACGATATCCGGGGATCGTCCCAAGACTGCACCTTTTCCATGAATATGTCCGCTAGCACGCCGCCGGTCAGCTCCAGGCCGCTTGGCACGCCCGGCAGGTTGTACGCCACCACGACGCCCCCGATGGTCTCGGGTATGTGTAGCGTGCCAGGCGCCTGCTCTGCCTCTGCGCCGAGCGGCTTGTCCGAGGCCGCGAAGTTGACCGTCTTTTCGATGTGCTGGCGTATGCCGCCGCCGCTCCCTATGGACTGGTAGTTTAGGTTGACGTTGTCGTACTCGTTCTTGTACTCTACCCTCCACTTGTCTATGAGCGGGAACGGGAACGAGGCGCCGGCGCCGAGTATGTTGAAGGTCTGCGAGGGGTCCGGCTCGGCCGGGGCCGGCGCGGCGTGGGCCGCGGGCAGCGCCGCTATCAGCACCGCCCCGAGCGCGATCCACGCGTTCCTCATGCCCCGCCCTGCCCGCGGGGCCGATATACGTCAGCCGATCATAAATTACGTGCCCGGGCGGACTTTACGTGGGCTATATAGAATCCCCGCGGGCCGCGCCCGGAGGGAGGCAGGCGCATCGCGCCGGGCCAGGCGCGGGAAAAGTACACCGCTTTTCCCTCGAACGTACTAGACGAACCGGGAGTGCGCCACATCCTGCATTACGTTATTAAACTTGCATCGCGTGTCGAATGCAATGCGTCTGAAAAAAGTCAGGGTGCAAAACTACCGCTCCATACTGGATTCAGGCGACGTGGAGATAGACGGCCAAATAACCAGCATAGTCGGCATGACCGGCAGCGGCAAGACGTCCTTTCTGAAGATGATCTCGGGGATCGACAGCGCGGTGACGTTTTCGGCGGGCGAGCTGCCCTTGAAATCCCAGACCAAGCAGGACTTTCTAGACAACAAGATCTCGGCGGAGCAGATAGACCAGCTGACCGCGGTGTTCGAAGTAGAAGAGTCGGATCGGGCCTCCATGCCCGACAAATACAGAGGGGTGGACGAGATCGAAGTAAGGAGGAATTTTGACGGCCGGATCACCCTGATTCCAAAAGGCAACGACATACCGAAAATCGACATCGAAGCGGAATCAAACGTCATAAAATCAAGGCTGGACGATATGCTGACCGCGTTCGAAGACGGTGTAAAGCGTAGCATAGACGGCTTGGCCCAACATCGCAACATGTTTACGGAGACAATAGGTGAATTTGGCCGATCCGATTTCCGTAACGTCAAGGAAGTGGATCTGTCCACCAACGCGTTGAGAAACACGGTAAATTCGATTCCGAAAGACGGGCGTCTGCGCGACGAACTTGCCGCCGCAATCGGCAGCATAACCGCCGCAAGAAACAGCATACAGAACAAGAACAAAAACCACCCGTATCTGAAACTGTACGAGGTCATGCCCAAACCAGTATACAGGGACGCGGTGTTCAAGCTGGAGGATGAGATGCCCGTAGACGGGTTCATCGCGGATCCGAAAAAATCAGACACTTTCTACAGCATCGCGGTGGTGGCCGGCGTGACGCCGAGCGCCCTGCAAAAGATCAGAAACGCTAGGCGGGCCGAGATCGAAAGCTACTTGGACGCAAAATCGGCCCAGCTGAGCAGCCGTCTGAACGGGTTTTGGAAGCAGGAGGCCTACGAATTCGAACTGGGGATGGACAACGACAGGCTGACGTTCCTGGTCAGGGACAAGACCACCGGAACCAAGACGTCGGTGCTGTACAGGAGCGAGGGATTCAGGTGGTGGACCGCGTTCTTTCTCGAGGTGTCCACGATACTGGCGCAAAAACTGGGACGGAGCATCATACTGCTGGACAACCCGGCAACAGAGCTGCACGACGAGGGCAAGGCCGACGTTCTCCGGTTCATATCGAGCGCGGCAAGCTCCGATCAACTCCAGATAATATACTCGTCCCACGAGCGCGCGCTCGTGGATCCGTGGAGGACGGACAGGGTCAGGATCACGGAACTGACCGAAAACGGGACGAAGATACGAAAGGTGGGCAACAGTTCACGGCACGACCTGCTGCACGCCATACGCAAGAACATAGGATCGCCGGCGCGGTACTCTCTGTTCGGCGCTCCGGTCACCGTGTTCTTTGAGGGGATATCGGACATGAACATAGTCTCTGCCGTCAACGAGTACGCGGAAAGGCAGAACGGCTCTGGCGCGCGCCTGAACAAAGACTCTTTTTCAATCAACGCGATCAACGGCGTGGCCAAGGCGCCCGCCGCCCTGGACTTGTACTGCCAACTTGGTCTGCGGTTCGTCATAGTGGTGGACAGCGGAACGGCCACCGAAGACGTAAAGAAGACGATCGACCCCGAACTGTGGAGGGCGCATTTCGTAGAAGTCAAGCAGATCATAAACAGGGACGGGGACACCGAAGACATGGTGCATCCGGGGCTGTACCACGCCGCGTTCAAGTCGGCCTACGCCAAGATCCTGGATCGCGTGCCCGAACTGGAAGAGATCCGATCGCAGGGCGCCGGCAAGAAACGCACGTCCCAGTACGACCGGTGGCTGGGGGGCCGCGGAAAGCTCGACAAGGCCATGGTGTCCAACCAGATGTTCAGCGTCCTGATGGGGCGCGACGCGGCGAATCTGGAGCCGGAGTGGCTGTCGCATACAACAAAGAACTTCGAGGCCCTCTTCAAAGCAATCCAGTCAAAGATCGAGTGACGCTACGGCTCAGCTCAGGCCCCCAGCTTTTTCAGTTCCGCGACCGCGCCGCATATGATGCCCGCCGCCTCGCGTATGTCCTCGAACGTGTTGAACCTGCCCATGCCTATCCTGATAGACGAGTGGGCCTCCTCGCCGAGCCCCATGGCCAGCAGCACGTGCGACGGCTCGACGGTGTCGGCGGCGCACGCGGAGCCGGCCGATATGGCTACGCGGTCCGAGACGGCGGCTATGACGGCCTTGCTCTCGGTTCCCGGAAATCGTACGCTGACGTTGCCCGCAAGCCGCCTCTCGGGGTGGCCGTTGAGCACGCCGCCCGCTTTCGAAAACTCGCCCATCATGTAGCGGGCCCACTCGCGGAACCGCCCGTTTTCTTCTTCCATCTCGTCGGCCGCGATGCGCGCGGCCCTGCCGAACCCGACGATGGCCGGCACGTTGGACGTGCCAGACCTGATCCCGCGCTCCTGTCCGCCCCCGCGGATCTGCGGCTCTAGCCGCACGCGCGGGGACACGCCCCTCACGTACAGCGCGCCGACGCCCTTTGGGCCGTGCATCTTGTGAGACGACAGCGACATGAGGTCTATGCCCATGCCCTCCACGTCCAGCTTTACGTGGCCGCCCGCCTGCGCGGCGTCGGTGTGGAACAGCGCCCCCTTTGCGCGCGCGATCCCCGAGACCCTCGCCAAGTCCGTGACGGTGCCGACCTCGTTGTTGGCCGCCATGACCGAGACCAGCGCGGTGTCTTCGGTCACCGCCTCCTCGAGCAGGCCCGCGTCCACCTGCCCGTGCTCGTCGGCGGGCACGTACGTGACCCTTTTTCCCTCCCCCTCGAGGGCCCGGGCCGTCTCGAGGACCGCCTCGTGCTCGGCGGAGCACGTGACCAGGTGGTCGCCCCTGTCGGCGTGCCGCCGCATCGCCCCCCGGATGGCCAGGTTGTCCGATTCGGTGGCCCCGCTGGTGAACACGATCTCGCGCGGCCGGGCCCCGACCAGCGAGGCCACCGCCGCCCTCGCCTCCTCCACCGCCGAGGCGGCCTCGGCGCCGTAGGCGTGGTCCGAGCTGGACGCGTTGCCGAACTTGTCGGTCATGTACGGCATCATCGAATCGAGCGCCCGCGGATCCAGCGGGGCCGTCGCGTTGTGGTCCAGGTATATCAGCGCGAGCGCTCCTCCGTGACGGCCCTGTCGATGTCGGCGATGTCTCGCACCCGGGCGAACAGCGATATCACGCCGCGGTTAAAGTGGGCCCTTGCCGCCCTGTCCAGGTACGCTCGCGGATCCATCCCCTCGCGCTCCAGCCTCTCGGATAAAAGTTCCCTGTAGATCTCTTCGTACGCGCCGAACAGCACGGAAGGTATGATCTCGGATCCCTTCTCGTCGTACTCGTCGGGGTTGGGCGGGGACGGATCGTTCAGGGACATGCAGATGGCCAGCCTGCCGGCTACGTTGGGCGCCAGGCCCGTCCTCGACTTTATCTGCGCGAGCAGGTTCTGCGAGCGGTAGCTCATGCGCAGCCGGCCCAGCCGGAGCGGCTCAGCCACGGCCCCCGCCCCAAAAGTACCCCTCGCGCACGACCGTCGAGCAGCTCCTGCCGTCATAGTCCACCGAATACGACCTCGCGATGTGCGGCAGCAGGGCGCGGTGTCGCTCTTCGTCGATCTCAGAGTCGGTCGAAAAGACCACCACCTGGTGCGAGGCCGACGGAAGGAACTTTTCGACTATGTTGGAGCGGTGCGCCGCGTCGAGCCGGGCCAGCGGCGTGTCTATCATGAACGGGAGTGGGCGGCCCGACGTCCTGGCCAGGGCCCAGAGCACCGCGGTGGCCAGCATCTGCCGCTCGCCCTTGGACAGCCCCTCGGAGGGCAGCTCTTTGCCGCCCGCGCGCACGCTCACGCGGAACGTCTGCGGGTCCACGCGCGCCCCGTCCACGAAGCCCTTTTTGCGCAGCAGTGTTCGGAGCGCCTCGGACAGGTGGCCCTCCAAGATTTTGGCCTTCCTTGCCGTGAGCGCGCCGGCAAACTCCTCCAGGACCCCCTGCACCCTGCCGGACAGCTCCGAGGCGGTCCCCGCCCTCTCGGCCCTGTATATCCGATCCGAGACGCCGCGCAGCTTCGACTCGGCGTGGCGCGCGAGGGCCAGGCTAGCAGATATTTTCTGCTCGATGTGCTCCATCTCGGCGCGAAGCTGCCCCTCCTGGGCGCGCAGGGCCCCGGCCTCCGAGACGAGCCGGCCCAGCTCGTCGTCGCGCGGGGCGCTCGCGAGCGAGCGCTCGAGGGGCGCGATCTGCGCGTCCAGCTCCGATATCTCGGATGCAAGCTCGGCGAGCTCTTGCGCTGCAAGCTCGGCCTCGGCGGCGACGCTGCGCATCCAGGCCGCCTGCTCTTCCGAAGGGCCCGGCGGTGGATCGGGCGGCGCCTCTTCCTCCATGGCACCGAGCAGCCGGCCAAGCGCCCCCGAGGCCCTAGCCGCGTCCGCATCGGACAGGCCGGCCCCCCTCCAGAATTGGTCCCCGCACGCCCCCCTTATCCTCGACAGCTGGGCGCTCGCCGCCCCGTGGCCGGCGGCCCTGCGCCGCGCCTCCTCGAGCCCGCGCAGCCTGCCCGCCAGAGATTCCATGCGCCGCGGTATCATCGCAAACGGCAGCGCCCCCGAGCACAGATCCGCCAGGCGCCGGGCGCGGTCCTGGCGCGCCGACTTTTTTTCGGCCATCGTCCGCACGGTCTGCTCGCGCCGCTCGGCAAAGCCGCCGCCCACCCGCCGTATGCGGGATTCGGCGGACTCGATGCCGGCGAGGACCTGATCGAGCTCGCCGCGCTTGCGCGCGAGCGCCTCGCGCAGGCGGGCGGCCGCTTGCGCGCCCTCCTTGGCCTCGGCCCTGCACGCCTCGAACTCTTTTCTGAGCTCGGCGTCCGGCCCCGACAGGCGGCGCGCCGCGCCCACGCGCAGGTCGTCTGCCAGCTGCTCTGCCAGCTCTATGCCGAGCAGCGAGCGGAACGCCTCGCGCACCGCCTCCTGCTCGCCGCTCTCGGCCATCCTGGTTATCTTTTCGCCGTCGAAGAAAAACAGTTCGGCTATCCCCCGGGGCACCAGGTCGCCGAGGAACGACTGCCAGTGGGCGCGCTCGACGGTGTCGAGCCGGACGGCCGGGCCCCCGGGCGGGCCGCGGCTGACCTCGAGCCGCTCGTCTATCCGGTCGCCGGTCCACGAGCGCTCGACGGTGTACTCTGATTCTTCCCCGCCGCGGAAGATCCGCAGGCGCACTTTTACCGAAGCCCCTGTCCGGCGGCCGCCGGGGCCGCGGTGTATCAGCGAGCGGAGCATGTCGTGGTAGGCCTTTTTGCCCATGCGCGGCGGCGCGCCGTACAGGCAGAGCGTGACCGACTCGAAGAGCGTGGTCTTGCCGGCCCCGTTCATGCCGCCGACCAGCACCACGGGCCTGCCGTCGGCCGGCTCGAGGTCGAACTCGCAGGTGCCCGCGTACGCGCCGTAGTCGCGCAGCACCACCCGGGATATGATCATTTCGCGCGCCGCTCCAGGTCCTTTACTATCTCGGACAGATCCTCGCGCCACTCCTCTGACAGTATCTGCTCCAGCCGGGGGAATATGCGCGAGTGGCGCGCCATGCCTGAAAACTCGCGCTCGGCGTCGAGCAGCTTGGATACGAGCAGCGGGGGAACGCCGCGCCGGGAGCATATCCGTTCGAGCACCTCCTGCTCGGCGCCGCCGAACCTGCCCGCGTCGTCGGGCGGAGGCTCGAGCTCTTTTCCGCAGACCCGGTGGTATATGGCGTACGCGGAGTTTTTCCAGTCCCCCCGCTCGGCCCTCCACAGGCGCTGTATCTCGTGGATCTCGTCCTCGCCCACGAGGGTCATGCGCGGGTCGGGCCCCTCTTTTCTGACCCGCTCCTGGGCCTGGAGCAGCTTTTCGAGGAATTCCCGGCAGAACTCCAGCGTGTACGGGCCCGGGACCAGCCTCGATTCGGGGTCCTGGGGCGCGCCGGCCTCGCGGTTTTTCTTTTCGAAACTCTCCCTGCGCGCCTCGTCTATCAGCTTCATCTGGCCGGTCCTGCGCTTGGGCGAGCGCACCTGCCGGCGGCGGGACGGCTCCTGCGTGGCCTTTAGGTACTCGCGCAGCTCGAGCAGCGGCTGCATCCACTCCTGCCCGCTGTCTATGGTGTTGCTCAGCGAGTCGTCCTTTTCGACCACGGTGCATGTCCAGCAGCCGAACCTGCTGTTGCCGCACGAGGGCGTGCTGGTGTCGACCACCAGGGGGCACTCGGAGCCGCGCGCGTTGCGGTACATGGCCGCCAAGTCGCGGTTGTTCGAACCCCACGGGCTCGGGCGGGCCAGCAGGTACTTCCAGACGTCCTTTTCGGCAAAGTCGCGCAGCGGCGTGTACACGTAGGTCTGGGCGAACTTTGAGTGGCGCGAGAGCCGGCTGCCCTCTATCTCGTACATGTTCATCAGCTGCTGCCGCGAGGTGCTCTCGTCCTTGCGGGTGCCGAGCACCACGACGGCCTCGCCGTACTCGGAGGCCTTTTCCTGTATGAAGCGGTCGGCGTTGCGTATCTTTAGGCGCTCGGTGCACCAGCGGAACATGTTGGTGGGGGCCGGAAAGCCCTTGCCCAGAAGGCACACCCAGAACGTGTCCTGCAGCACGGGCCGCACCAAGTTGGTCGATACTGGCAGGCGCGACTTTGCGGCCGCCTCCTCCATCATCTCGAGGGTGCTCGTTATCTGCTGCACGACGGCGGGCGACTCCACCAAGGTGTCCGACGATATGATGAACAGCTTTTTGGACAGTTTTTCTTGGGGCAGCTTTGAGAGGGCGTCCCAGACCAGCTGCACCATGCACGTCGAATCCTTGCCGCCGCTAAAGCCCAGTATCCACGGGCGCCGGTCGCCCAAGTACACCTCGCGTATCTCGCCGTGTATCTGCTCGACGGTGCGCCGCTCGAATACGCTCATGCGTCCATCCCCACCTGCCCCGGCTCGCCCAGCTCTTCCAGGATTTTGTTGGCCGCCCTCTTTATGGCCAGCCTGTTCTTGACCATCTTGCCGTCGACGACCACGTTGTTCTGCCAGCCGGGCGCCTTTTTGCGCCAGTCGATGTCGCGCAGGCCGGCTAGGCGGTCGCGCCAGCCCTGACCGCGGGTCAGCACGTTGCCGGCCAGCCCTATGGCGTTGAGTATGTTTGTGTGGGCGTGGACGTACTCGCGGCGCAGCTCGTAGGCGCTGATCTTCTTTTCGGCCAGCAGGCGCCACTCCGGTATGTTGTCCGATACGGAGTTCCAGAATTCGACTGCCAGCTTCTGGTTCTCGGCGGAGACCGACTTTGTAGTCTGCCGCAGGCCCAGCAGGTGCCGCGTGGCGTCGGCCACGCCGTTGAGGGTCACGAAGTTGGTCGAGCGGTTGGATATGTTTGTCTTTTCCTCCTCGGTGCGGCCCGCAAAGACCTCGATGTCCCTAGTCATGTTGACGACGAAGCGGGCGAACGTGTCGCGGTGGTCGTAGAGCAGGCCCAGCGACTTTGTCGGCTTTACGGCGTGCTTGTTTAGATCGGCGAACATCTGCTGGCTGTGCTTGAGGCCCCTGTCCTCGAAGACCACGACGGCCATCTTTTCGCTCTCGATGCCCGGGTTTTGTTCGCACGCGTGCCGTATGGCCGCGCACCTGTGCTGGCCGTCGTTTACGATCATCTTTGCGTTGGTGGGCACGTGTATGAAGCCCGTGCGGCCCTGCGAGTCGTTTGGCGGCGCCGGCTCGAAGGTTATGGAGCGGTCCACTGAGACGGTGACTGCCGAAAAGACGTAGTCGTCGGGGTTGTCGAGCACGTAGGATGCGATGTGCGGCACCCGCGAGGAGCGCAGGCGGCGCTGGGAGCGCAGGTTTGCAGGAAGCCCCGAGTCCTTGTCGAACTTGAACATGGTGCTGACCGTCCCAAAGTCGCACATCATTACGTAGAATTCGCGCCCCGCCTGGTTGCCCCTTACCGCCGGGAACGGGATGGACGAGACTGCGCCAATTTCAGACCCCCCCCCCCCCCGCGGGAGTAGTCGGTCGGGCGCGTCGTAGGCATCTGGGCAGGGTTTGGAAGCAGGTTATAAAATAGTTTTGTGTGCGCTGTGGTGTAGATGAAGAACGTTAGCATAAAAGATTGTTACAACTCTTGTTAATCGAAATTAAGAGCAGTTCGATGAACGTATCATGCAACGGAAGCATGTTGTAATAGCTTAATGATAAATATGTACAACACATGGTTTTTGTATGATGTCCTAGGGCTGTTACGTATGGAAGAAACTAGTCTGATGGATGTTTTATGTGACGAAGTAGAGCAGCTCAAATACGACTATTGTTATCCTGATCTAGGCCGAGCTTTCCAACATTGGTGTGCAGCACACATCTTGAGTCTAGTGGATGAAGATGTGGCTATGGGAATAAAAGGAAACCAAGCCCGAGATAAAGGCATAGACTACCTGCACGTAGACGAAGACGAAGAAACTGTAAACATACTCCAGACCAAATTTAGCGATAAATTGAACACTACTGTCTCGAATGAGGATCTAAGTTCGTTCTTTGCTACGCCCGACAGACTCAGCAATGGTTACCAAGGAGACAACGCATTCCGAGAACGCCACGCACAATACGTAGCAGCCGTGTCGAGGGGGTTCAAGATCAATTTGATTTTTGTTATGACTGGAGATCTGACGGATACGAACAAGGAGGAGATCGAAATCCACAAATTGAAACTCTCTGAAAATATGACGTTCGACTGTATAGAAAACAAAGATTTGCCAGGCTTGGTTGGAGATCCTCCAAGCCCTCCGTGCAAGTTGAACGTCGTAGAAAACGAGGTGTTCGTAAGTATGTCTTCGGACATGCAGTCTAGAAAGGTGGTGGCCACTGTACAGGGTAGTGAGCTTGCACGAATATATAGCAAAATAGGTCCCAACACTCTGTTTTCAGCCAATCCGAGAAAATACATACCGTCCAAGGGTGCTTCACGCGATATCAAAAAAACACTAGAAAGCGAACCTGAACGTCTGTGGCATTACAACAACGGAGTCAGCGCAGTCTGTGAATCTTTCGAATACGATAAACAAGACAGATCTCTAAAAATTAAAAACTTCAAGATAGTCAATGGTTGCCAAACGGTTTCTACAATAGCTAAACAAAAGTTTGTATCTGAACATGCCACCGTGCTACTCCGTCTCTCACAGGTTTCAGACCAAGACTTTCGCCGAGCTATAAGTGCCAACACCAACAATCAACAACCTGTCAAGGCATCGGATCTGTATTCTAACAGAGACGAACTTAAGATCCTGGAACACAAATTCAAAAAATATCCCGCGTTCTTTTGGGAAAGGAAGAAGGGCGATTTGAGAGGTCTGGATGACAAGACCAGATCAAGATATACGAAAGAGAAGCGTCAAAAGCTATATGTGATCGACAACGTGGTAGCGGCCCGGCTCAAACTAGCATTCGGGCTAGGGAAACCCCACTTGTCTATCACTATAGCCGAGAAAAAAATATTTTCCAACGACGAGATCGGTCAGTCTGGACTGCGAGCATTTACAACAATATACGGCAATGCTAAACCAAGCGAGTTTATACTCCCAAACATTTTCTTGTATTTGATCAAGAATTTGGACGTTGGGAACCATCGGGAATCTGAAGCGTTGATCAGCATCACACTTGGTCGCTACTATGTAATCGGAATGATCGATAGAATACTCCAATCGATCCAGAGCGAAGAGAGAAGTCGTCTGGAAGAACAGATAATCAAAGCTGCATCCGATTACGACGAAGAAACTATAGAAGAACTGCGCGATAACCTACGCAAACTCGTAGAATGGATGTCTCTCGCACTACCTAGAATACTAGAGCAACCGACAATACCACTACACGAACACGCCCCTACAGGATTGCGCGATAAACTCAAAGAAAAAGATGTGCTAGACAAGTTGCATGTGGAACGCCAATGCCAGTTGTCATTGGCGCCTGATAGCACAGATTGGTTCAAAGAAAAGCTAAGCCAAACGTTTGGAGCGAGATGTTAACCAACCACCAGAAATGACTGTGCGTGCACATGCGATACGATTTGTCTTGTTTGAAGCAACGTTGGACAAGTAGATCCGAATCAACCAAATGCGGTTCGAGTAGATCCTATCATGTTGGATACTTTACTCACTTTTCCACCGGGGTGCCGACCATGTTGCCCCACTCTGTCCACGAGCCGTCGTAGTTGCGCACGCGCGGGTACCCCAGCAGGTACTTTAGCACGAACCAAGAGTGCGACGAGCGCTCCCCTATCCGGCAGTAGCACACCACGTCGCGGTCCGGCGTGACCCCGCTCGACGAGTACAGCTCGCGCAGCTCGTCGGCCGTCCGGAACGTGCCGTCCTCGTCGTTGACCGCCTTTAGCCACGGGATGTTCTGGGCCCCCGGTATGTGACCGGCCCGCTGCGCGTTCTCGGAAGGGTACTCTGGGGGGGCGGCCACCTGGCCGGAAAACTCGGGCGGCGAGCGCACGTCGACGAGCCGCGCGTCCGGCCTGCCCATGGCCCTGCGCACGTCCTCGACGTACGCGCGCAGGCCCTCGTCTGGCGGCGGCGAGCGGTACTCGGACGGCGATATGGACGGCTCGTCCGTCTCGTAGCCGCGCCCCTCCATCTCCCACTTTTTGCGCCCCCCGTCCATCAGGCGCACGTCCTCGTGGCCGTAGTACTTGAAGACCCAGAACGCGAACGCGGCGAACCAGTTGTTGAAATCGCCGTACAGCACCACCGTCGTCTCCGGCATCACGCCGTGGCGCGACATCAATTCGTCAAAGCCCTCGCGCGAGACGATGTCGCGGGTGAGCGGATCGTTGATGTCCTGCCGCCACCGCGCCAGCGAGGCGCCCGGCACGTGGCCGCGCGCGTACGCGGATTCGGGGTCGTAGTCCACCTCGATCACGCGGGCCTGCGCCGGCTTTTCGGCGACCCACCCGGTCGTGACCAGCACCTCGGGATGCGCGTATTCCACGGGCCGGCGCCGGACGGCGGGGTAATTAGCTTTGCGGCGCGGCCTTATTAGTGGGCGGGCCGGCAGGGCCGGGTTGGAGCCCCCGCAGAGCCGGCCCGTCAGGATAGCCTTCGCGTACAGGCCCTCGTGGGAGTACTACCGGCCCGGGCACACCGTGGGCACCAGGTACGAGTTCTTCTTCCACGCGCTGGCCCGCTCAAAGTCGGCCGAGGTGGGGTACTTTGGCTCCGAGGGCGTCATCGACGCGGCCGAGCTTGCAGGCAAGTGGGACGTCATCCTGTGCACGAACAGCGCGCTGGGCACGCCGCGCCTGGCCAACGTCAGAAAGTCGGGCATCCCAGTCGTCGCCCAGACGCACGACCCCCACCTGGTAAAAGAGCTGGACATGGCGCGCGATGTCTCGGAGCACGCCATATCCTGCTGCTTTGGGTTCATGCCCAAGCGCTACTTTTACAGGTACTTTCCCAAGAGCGTCAGGTACGAGGTCGTGCGGTGGGGCCTCGAGCCGGGTCTGTTCGGGCGGCTGCCCCCCTTCGGCTCCAGGATAAAGGACCGGGTGCTGCTCACCGGCGAGCTGGCCCGCAGGAGCATGGTCAAAAAGATGGTGCACGCGGTATCGAGGCGCGGCCAGTCCGAGGTGGCCGCCAACTACAAGCTGCGCAGGGCCTGCGCCTCGCTGCCCGGCGTGGACTATTCGGGCAGGGACCGCGTCACGGGCAGGTACCGCAACGGCGGCGCGGGCAGCTATGCGGGCCATCTCTCCGGGTACCGCGCGGCCATCGCGGCCGCCGGCCTGTACCCTACGGCAAAGTACTGGGAGACGCCGGCAGCCGGCTGCCTGACGTTCATGGAGGTCAACGGGGGCAACGGCGCGGCGGACCTGGGGTACAGGGACATGGAGAGCGCAGTCTTTGTGGACTCCAGAAACTACAGGGAAAGGATAAGCCGGTACCTGGAGACCGCCGACGATCCCTCGTGGGCCCGCATAGCAGAGGCGGGCAGGCGCCACGCCCTCGAGAACCTGAGCAACGACAGGGCCGTCGAGGACCTGGTCGGGATAGCGAGGAGCCTCCTGTAGGCCGGGGCGGGCCCGCACGGGCCGGCTACCGGGCCCGAACCGGCGCCCTGAAGCGCCGCATAGACATTAATCGCAGGCGCGCACGCGCGCCCCGTGCAAGAGGCGTCCCTGAAGCGGCTAAAGATCCGCAATTTCAAGAGCTTTGCGGACTTGGACGTCGAGTTCAAGGAATTCAACGTGCTCGTCGGGGCCAACGCCGCGGGCAAGTCCAATTTCGCGCAGATCTTCAAGTTCGTAAAAGACGTGCGCGGGGGGCTAGCCGACGCGCTTGCGATGCAGGGCGGCGCCGAATACGTGCTCAACTTTGACGGCGGCAGCCGCATGTCGATGGAGCTCGAGATCGACTTTCCTCACAACCCAAAGATCTCCAGCCTGCCCAACCCGCGACGCCAGCTGTACAACACGCGCGGAGTGGAACTTCGAGCTGGAGGTGGGCAAGAGGGCGGGGTTCGAGATCCTGTCCGATGCGTGGCGGTTTTACGCAATGGGGGTCAAACAGGATCGGGTAGACGGCATCTTGTACGCAAAGTCGGAAAACGGAAAGGTGTCACTCGAGCCGGACTTTCCAGCGGACGTCGTGGACGAAAAGTAGCTGGGCCTGTACGGGACAAAGATACCCACAGGCAAGTCGATTTTGGAGTCGCGCGCGGTCATAGATCGCTTGTTCCCGTGGGCAAGGCCGATCTGGCGGCGGTCATAAGGAAAAGCTGGTCGGCGGGAGGTATGGCGCAATGAGCAGCTACAAGTTTTCGACCGTCAAAATAATACCGGATCTCGCCAGGTACGAGCCTGTAAACGTGGGGGTCATACTGCACGATGTGGGCAACGCCAGAATCTACCGGAGGTTCACGAACAACTGGGCAGAATTCAAGCGCCGGACGGGGATAGACTACCTGCCGCACACAGACGGGCCCGGCGTCGCAGAAGACTGGAATTATCTGGATGCGCTGGCGTCCGAAACAGGCAGGGACAACCTGGAGGTCACCAAACCCAAGCCAGTCTCGCCAACCAGGGCGCCGCAGGAGACGCTGGACACCCTGTTCAGGATCCAGATCAGCCTGCCCGAAAGGTGCCCGGAGAAAGGATCGGCTACAACCAACACGCTACAAGAGTTCCGCAGTTCGCTGTACCGGACAATCCAGAAAATGGGCTTTCCGGAACGAACGTATGAACGCAGGTACGCCTTCAAAGCGACCGTGGTGGACAGAAAGTTCCCGTGTGCGTTCCTGAAAGGCGGTTTTCCCCACCTGTGCATCGAGTGCCTGTCCTTTTCCGCGGGCAACGTGCTGCGTACAACCAAGAGCGCGGTCTCCGACATCGAACTCGTGCGCAAATCGCAGAGGAAATCGGGCGGTTTGCAAACCGACTTCAAGATATTCTCCGAACAGGATCGAGACGAAGTCCACACAGCAGACGGCCGCGTCCGGAAGAGTTTGGAGGTGCTGGAACTTTCAGGCATCGAGACAGTGTACAAAAGAGACCGGCAATACGAGCTTGACAAGATACTCAAAACCGTGTCCGCGACGGCCTGACGCCTGCTGCGCCCGCGGTTTTTCCGCCCGCTCGATACGCGACACCTGTAGTCAAACCGCTACGCGCCCGCCGTCGGGTTCGAGCTAGGAGCCGGAACCCGCGCCCGAACGGCCCGCGTCGTCGATCTGTGGATCGGCCCGGGCGCCCGTCTCTGACCTGCGCAGCTCCGCGGTGACCGCCTCCTGTACCTCGAGGGGGAGATCTGCGGAGCGGAACATGGCGGTCTTGAGCCCGAGTATCACGTCGTGAACCGACAGGTATTCGTTTTCCACGCGCGGCGCGAACGTGTTTTTGAACGTGCGCTCAGGCGCGTCTTGGACAGCCACGCTCTGCCCCCATGGTCGGCGGTTGCCCCGCCGCCCTTTATACATCAAAGCTTCGTTTCCGCCCGTTCCTGACACGATCGGCGGGATCGTGCAATCCGTCTGCCAGGAGCGCCGGCCCGCGCAGTCTAGAAGCCGAACCGCCCCTGCGCGCAGGATCGCGCGCGGCGTGCGCGCCGACGCCGTCGGCGCGGCCGGCGGGGCGCCGGGCGCCTCAGCGGCCCGGCGCGGAACCGGGCCGGGCGCGGCCGCCTTTCGGATCCCGCGGCCCGGCTAGGGTTTTTATTCAAACGCGCACACTAGCATACGGTGAAGCTCGAGCGCGTGGCCATAGTCAGCAAGGTCGGCTCGGCCGAGGCCGAAAGGGCCGCGGCCGGCCTGGCCCGCGAGTTTTCCGGCAGGGTGTACACCGTCGAGCCCGTCTCGGTGCACGGCGCCGAGAGCGTCGGGACCCTCGGCGAGCTGCGCGGCGAAAACTTGGATCTGGTGGTCACGCTAGGCGGCGACGGCACGACGCTGCGCGCGTTCCGCGAGCTGGACGACGAGACGCCGCTACTCACCGTCAACGTCGGGGGCAACCGCGGCATACTCGCAGAGATCACACCAGAGCAGGTCGGCTCTGCCATAAAGCAGATGGCCTCGGGCGACGTAATACTGGAAAAGCGCACCAGGGTCTCGGCGGTCCACAAGAAAGAGAGGTACCCGCCGGCGCTCAACGAGATATACATCTGCAGGCGCAACATGACCAGGACCGCCGAGATGGAGATACGCTTCCAGAACGACACCGTCAGGCAAAAGATGGACGGGGTCATAGTGGCCACCCCGAGCGGCTCGACGGGCCACTCGTTCTCGCTGGGCGGGCCCGTACTCCACGAGAGCCTCGACGTGCTGATAATAACGCCGGTGGCCCCCGTGTACCGGCTGGCCTCGATGGTCGTCCCCGACGAGGAGATCCAGCTGAGCTGCTCGCACGACTACAACATCGTCATGGACGCGCAGGTGGTCAAGGAGGCCGGCTACGAAGACGGCGTGACCATCAAAAAGCACCCCAGGCACGCGGTCTTTGTCAGGCTCAAGCGGCGCGGCCTGCGGCAGATGAGCAGGCTTGGCTTCTGACGTGCTCGACGCCAGCGCGTTCTACGCGGGCGCCCCGTTCGCCTCGGCCGGCCCGTGGCAGACCACCCCGGAGGTGATAGACGAGGTGCGCCACATCAGGGCCGCCGAGGGGCTGGTCGATACGATGGTCGAGACGGGCCGCATACGCGTGCGCCGGCCCGGCGAGCAGAGCTCGGCCAGGGTGGCCGAGGCGCTCGGGCGCACCGGCGACGAGGTCTCCGGGGCCGACGCCTCGGTCCTGGCGCTGGCCCTCGAGACCGATTCGAGGATACTGACCGACGACTACGCCGTCTCCAACGCGGCCGCGGAGCTGGGCGTGCGCCCGGTCCCGCTCATGACCTCGGGGCCGCGCCGGCGCCGCGCGTGGAGGCGCGCCTGCCCGAGCTGCGGGCGGCCCGCGCGCGGGCCACAGTGCCCCGACTGCGGCTCGCCCACCCGAAGGAGCTGGAGCTAGGAATCCAGGGTTTCCTGGTCGGGCAGCCGGCGGCGCGAGCCGGGCCCGACTACCTTGCGTATGCGCTCGGCGCGCGCCCTGCCAAGGCCGGGCACCTTGGAGAGATCCGAGGCCGGCGCCCCAAGGGCCGCCGACGGCGTGCCGAACTTGTCGAGCATCCTGCCGGCCAGCTTTGGGCCCACGCCCGGCAGCGCCGAGAGCAGCGAGAGCTGCTGCTCGTGCAGGCCCGACGGCTTTTTGATCTTTTTGATGAACGGCCCGCTGCCGGGCCCGCGCGAGGAGCACATGGCCGCCAGCAGCACCGCCGTGTGCGAGGCGCTGGCCGTGGGCAGGACCGGTATCCCGAAGCCCAGCGATACCGAGCAGAGCGCCCCGTAGAAGACGAACGGGTTGTCCACTATGCGGCCCAGCTCGTCCAGGTCCCCCTCCACGAGCAGCACGGGCCGCTCGTAGTTTGCGCGCATGGCCTCGCACTGCCCCGGCAGCCTGCCGTCGAAGACGGAGGCCACCAGATCCTTGACGGTCTTGCGCTCGACGGCGGTGCCGGGCCCCACGATGTAGTCTGCCACGGGCAGCATCTTGGTTTCCGTGGCGAGGCCCGCCTTCGAGAGCAGCTGCGGTATGCCGCTCTTGCGCTCGCGCTCGTCTATGACGATGCGCCTGGGCGCCATCACTGCCTTGCCAGCTCGCGCGCCTTGGCCTCGTACTCTTGGAGGCTCTCCTTGACGCGGGCCTCCTGCTTTTCGAGGACGGCGGCCTTTGTCTTTGCCAGCGCCTGCAGCTCTTCGAGGTCGTCCTGGAGCTTTTTCCTGTCCGACTTTACCAGTATCTGGCCGGCCTGCCTGTACACGTCGCCCTCGCCGCCCGAGCGCAGCTCTTCGAGGGCGCGCTCGGTCTCGGACTGCTCGGCCGCGAGCTGTTGCTTTTGGTACGCGATGACCTCCATGTTCTGCCTGGCCTGCTGCATCTTCAGCAGGTGGTCTTGCAGCTGGCCGGGGGGCTGGGACACGCGCGCGGGGCCGCCGGTTTTCTTAATATACCTATGGCCCGGGCGCGGGGCGTGAAAGGCCGCCGCGCGTTCCGGTTCTGGTTCTACCTGAGGCAGGGCTGGAGCACGTACGTGGCCTTCGCGGTCACCATGGTCAACACGGTCACCCTCACCTACTACCTGGCGGTGGAAAACTACCCGGCCCTCGGCGCCCTGTTCCCCTCGTTCGGCCAGTACGCGCTGACCGTCGTGGCGGCGACGGTCCCGCTCGTAGCGCTGGTCGGCTACATACACTACAAAAAGAGCAGCTCGTTCCGCTCGGACATGGACGTCATCGTGGAATCGAACCCGTACGCCAGCCGCGTGCAGAAGAACAGCGAGACGGTGCTGGGCCTCAACCTCGAGATACTGCGCCTGGTGGCCAGGATGTCCGAGGGGGGCCGCGTCACCGAGGAGGAGAGGGCGCGCATCGCCCGCATCCAGTCCGAGCTGGAAAAGTACATGAAGGAGAGGCCCGAGGACATCAAGAGCATGTCGACGGTGTTCGACGAGCGCTAGACGAGCTCGACTGTCACCTGCGAGCCGTCCGAGATGCCGGCGGCCCTGCGTATGTTCGATTCGGATATGAGCTCCAGTATGGAGGAATCGTGGTGCGTGCGCTCGGGCCTGATGACGTGCGAGGCTATCCCGTTGGCCCTCGCCCCGACGCACCGCACCGGGCCGTAGGTGCGGCGCCCGTCCGAAAAGCCGTCTATCAGGGCGCCGCCCGAATCGAGGCCGGGCTGTTCCGAGCCCGGCTCGAGGCGCACGTTGAGGGTCCCCGGAAAGGGCACGTACCCGATGCGCTCGCGGAACTGCCTCGTGTAGCCGGGCAGCGCCATGTAGTAGGCGCCCTCGCCCATGCCCGAGACCAGCGTCCCGCGCACGGCCCGCCTGAGCCCCAGGCCGGCGCCCAGCCTGCCGTGCAGCTCTTCGAGCCTGCGCCGGCCCGCCGCGGTCACGCGCACCGAGTTGCCCCGCGCCCCCGGCGCGCGCTCCACCAGGCCCCGCTCCTGCAGCTCGCGCAGCAGGCGCGAGGCCGCCTGCTGCGAGCGCGAGACGGCGGCCCCCAGATCCGAAGTGGTTATGGCCACGAAGCGGCCGCCGGCGCCCATCGAGAGCAGGTGCGAGAGTGCCAGCGCGTGCGGCAGGTCCATGGCTAGGCTATGCCCAGATCCTTGAACGTGCGCAGCGTGGCCCCGTTGGCCTTTGTCAGCTTTGCCACGCGGTGGCCCACGACGAACTCGGCGCCGGCCCTGCGCGCCGCGTCGAGCAGGCGCTGCGTGACGATGCCGTCCAGAACCAGGTGGCGTATGCCCGACTGCGATGTCAGCTTGCTCACCAGCTCGCTGATGGGCGCCTTGAAGACCTCGTTCTGCGAGCCGTCCAGCGCTATGGCCTCGAGCGTCTCGTTGATCTTTGGGTACACGCGCGAGACCAGCTCGGCCAGCGGCTTGTCCGCGTCGCTGGCGCTCTGCTTGCTGCGCCCGCGCCTGCCTATCTCGTCGGCGACCGGCTTTAGTATCTCGTCTACGCGCTGCGGGGTGAGCTCCTCGACCTCGACGCCGGTGTCGGCGCGCAGCTCGACGTCGACGCGCACCACCGACTTTAGCTCCTTGAGTATGAAGCCGCCGGAGCGGTCGCCGTCCATGAACGCCACGACGGTCTCTTTCTTGCCGCAGATGGACTTTATCGACTCGTCTATGGTGGCCCCGTTGATGGCCAGCGCGTTGTCGTAGCCGGCGCGAAGCAGGTTGATGATGTCCGCGCGCCCCTCCACCAGTATTATCCACGGCGATTCGTATATGCCCCTGCTGCACGGGAGCTTTGAGGGGCCGTACGACTCCACCTTGCTGCCGTGGCCCGCGTGTATGTCGCGCAGCATCGTCTCGCCCTCGCTGGCGGTCTTTGTGGCCCAGCCCTGCTTGATCTCCTTGGCGCGCTTTAGTATCTCGCTCTTTTTGGCCGCGCGCACGTCGTCGATGGACTGGAGGCGGAACTCGCAGTCGAAGGCGCCGACCTTGTCGATGGACTCGATGGCCGCCGCTATCAGCGAGCACGTGTCGATGTCGGTGCTCATCGGTACCAGTACCGTGCCGTCGGTGGTCTTTGAGGTGTTGGACCTCTCGACCTTGATCCGGCCTATCTTGGAGACCTTTTGAAGCTCGTTGAGGTTCATCTCGGGGCCTAGCAGGCCCTCGGTCTGCCCGAAGATCGCGCCGATTATGTCGGTCGGCTCGACTAGGCCGTCAATCTTGTACGAAAGCCGGACATGGTACTTTACGATTCCAGACTGGGGCATAACCTCCTCTCTCCTTAATTAACACGGCCGGGCCCCGGCGGGCGGATATATGTGCTTAACGGATCCGGGCCCCCGTTCCACGGCCCCGGAAACGGGCCCCCGTGCCTAGGGACGGGGGGCTTGGGCGCGGCCCCGGGAGGGCCGGCCGGGCGGTGGGTTCCGGCGGGCCGGTCTTTGGGGAGCAGCCGGATCGGGGGATTCGGCGGGCCGCAGGCCCCGGGCTGTCCAGTCACCGCTCGAAACTGTCAGTAATCTTACCCTGGGTTTCGTACTCGGAACGTATCTCGTCGCATTTGTTCCATAGCGTTCTGACAGCGGCAGGGTCACACTCTCCCGCACGCCTGACAAGATCGGCGAATCCGTCCCGTTGGAGCAGAATGCCGAGTACACGCTCGACTCTTTTTTGCAATCTCCCTTTGTGCTTGCGCGATATGATGTTTTGTGGATCGAGTACTTGTGTGATCTTGGTCGCCGCTCCCAACTCCAAAACCACCACTCGGCTCTTGGAGTCCTTCGATGCGACGCACTGCATGAGAGCTCTCAGGATATGCGGCACCACAAACTTGTCGTCGTCAGAGGGCGAGAACTTGTAATACGACCTCAAGATCTCCGATCCGTCCAGTGTTATCCGTAGAGACAACTTCTTGTCTAGCTTGTCCAGTTTGAACGTCCCATGTTTTTGTATGCATGCGCATCCGAATGTTATGAACGGCAGATTCGTGTGCGGGGCGAGGTTGGTATGGTTTTCTTCTCCGTCCACATAACAAACGTCGTGTTTGAGTTGATTCCGGTCGTGCAGCATCACAAGATTTGCAAGATCGGAAGTTTCGAGGCTTGCGTATCTGCGGTTTTGGTCTGCGTTTATGTTGTTGCCGCTTTTGCATTCTGCTACCAGCACATGCATATGGCGGTTTGACGCTGCCAGTACGTCTGGATGGACTATGTCTCCGCTGCGCATACGGATCTCTTGTTCGATCAGCTTTATGCGATACCCGAGATCGTAAAGTGGGTTGGGCCACGGTTTTGGTGTTTTTTTGCCTGCGCTTTGCTTTTGGCACAAGCAAATGAATTTATTGATCAATATGGTGTGATCACTGTGCAATCTCATCCACCATGGGGCAGTACGTGTCAGCGTCAAAATATGCCTGCAGGTTGGTGAGCAGGCGTAGTATTATGTTGCCGCAGCTTTGTCCAAACAGGTAGACCTGCATCATATCGTGTCCTATCTCAAAGTCGACCGAGCTGCCCGCGTGAAGATCCACGGCCAGCACCTGGAGGCGCCCGTCGTTCATCTTCTGCCGGAGTCCCCCCAGCTGAAACGGCCTTGTTGCGGAAAAAACTTTGTCTACGAACGTGTTCAGATCTTTGATTTCGTTGGGAAAAATGAAGTCGAACGGAGTCCCTTCCAGATCTCCGAGGCCTCCCTGCCACTTGCAGTATATCCTCTCTTTTTCTACCCCGGCGATTATTTTGGAATACTCTTCTTGGCATTGGTCTACTACATGTAGGTGGTCTTGGACGGAGCTTCCACGGCGAAGCGCGAAATAACCGTTGTTGTGAACATCGTCATACGCGCGCTGTTCCATGGGACGCCCCGCCCCCCGCATTATCCTCACGTACCTGTAGGCGCTGGCCCTACGCAACGGCTCGTTGGGTTCCACGATCTCCTCCAGCGAGGCGGCAAGCGATCCGCTGATACTCAGTTTGAGATCCTCCAAATCCTCACGATCCTGCACGAGGTTGGAGTATGAAAGCCCGAGGCCCCGCAAGCTGTTGCCCTCCATCTTGGCGATGTGCTGCAGCAGGCCACGGTAAAACCAAGCATTGTCAAGGACATGGTTTCTGTGGCCGACCATGGTGTCTATTATCTTGCGAACATCAGCTGAACCGTAGTTAGTGTGCAGTTTGAAAAACCTCTTGTCGCTGACATCCAAGAAAAACTTGCACGTTGCTGTTCCATGATGCACGTTGAGAACCTTCAGGGCCTCCACGCCGGTGCTAGCAACGTCGTACGAGATGTCCCCGAGATTTCCGTCAGGCGGGAACGCCTTGTCAGACTCTAGTATGAACGTCTTGAGTTCGTTGGGGCGTCCGGCCGCGGTCTCGCCGGGCTCTACCTGCCGTGGGGGCTCCGCCATCTCCTCGAGAGTCTCCATAAACTCCTTGTTTGACGACACTTGGGTGTATTTCATGTCGTCGGCAACGGGGCGGGATTGTTATATACCTATAACCCGGCATGGGCGTGATCCGCCTTTTCGTGCCCGCGCGGAACCTTGCCGCGCGCGTTTTTGGAACCGCGGCGCAGCGCGCACCCGGGCCGCGCTAAAAAGTGAAAAAAAGCCTGCTACTCGGTGCTGAACGAGCTGCCGCACGAGCAGGACTTTGTGACGTTGGGGTTGTTTATCTTGAAGCCGGACCCCATGAGGCTCTCGACATAGTCGACGTTGGCGCCCTTTAGGTGGTCTATGCTGTAGCTGTCCACCAAGAGCTTTACCCCCGCCTCTTCCAAGACCAAGTCGTCCTCTTCCGCCTTTTTCTCAAAGCCCATGCCGTACGAGAGCCCGGAGCACCCGCCGCCCTGCACGTACACGCGCAGGTATTCGGGGTGCTCGGACTCTTCTGCCATGAACTCCTTGATCTTTTCGGCAGCCTTGGCCGTGACCGTTATGGGCCTGGCCTGTTCCGTCTCTGTCTCCATGCCCCCGAGCTCGCGATTTTGCTATAATAGTCTTTATTTCTTGGACTTTTCCAGGAACCGGGCCATCATCTCCTGGCGGTCCTTGTGCGTGAAGCAGTTGCGCCAGGCCAGCAGCTCTATCGAGAGGCCCGTGTCCAGGTCGGCGTTGCGCCCCTTGTTGATGGCCGTCTTTGACATGCGCACGCCCATCACAGAGTTTGCCGCTATCTGCGAGGCCATCTTGCCGGCCTCCTCCATCAAGGAATCGGGCGAGACCACCCTGTTGACCAGCCCTATGCGCAGCGCCTCGTCCGCCGGTATCATGTTGCCCCTGTACACCAGCTCTTTGGCGTTGGCCACGCCGACTATCCTCATCAGGCGCTGCGTGCCGCCCCAGCCGGGCGGTATCCCGATGGTCACCTCGGGCTGGCCCATCCGGGCCGTGTCGGCGGCTATGCGTATGTCGCAGGCCAGGGCCAGCTCGCAGCCGCCGCCGAGGGCGAAGCCGTTTATGGCCGCGATCGTCGGGTGCCTGACCAGCTCGACGGTCGAGGTGAGCTTCTGGCCCAATTTCGCGTACTCCACCGATTCTTCGGGGCTTATCTTGGACATGTACGAAATGTCGGCCCCCGCCGAGAACGCCTTGGTCCCCTCGCCGGTCAGTATCACGGCGCGCAGGCCGTCGTCGTGGTCCAGGTCCTCAAAGACCGATATCAGCTCGCGCGCCACGTCGGTGTTCATGGCGTTGAGCTTGTCGGGTCGGTTTATCTTTACGGTGCAGACGCCCTCCGACTTTGAGACGGCCACCATGCTCATGCCGGCCGGCCCCGCGGCGCCCGAATTAAATGCTGCGGATCAGGTGCGAAAAGGGCTCGTCGGGCCCCACCCGGACCCCCTTGAGGCCGGCGCGGCGCGCCGCCTCCATGTCCGAATCGCTGTCGCCGACCAGCCACGAAGAGGCCGCGTCGATGTCCAGGTCCCGCACCGCCGCGTCTATGAGGGCCGTGCCCGGCTTGCGGCAGGCGCACCCCTCGGCGGGGGCGTGCGTGCAGCAGTATATGGCGTCCAGGCGGGCGCCGGCGCGGGCGAGCTCGGCCTCCATGCGCGAGTGCACCAGGTCCAGCCGCTCCCTGCTCATCAGGCCCCTGCCCACGGCCGACTGGTTGGTCACGGCCACGACCACGCACCCGCGCGAGCGGGCTATGTGCATGGCGCGCACCGCGTCCTCGAGCACCTCGAGGTCGCCGGGATCGGTCACGTACCCGTCCCTCTTGCGGTTTATCACCCCGTCCCTGTCCAAGAACAGCGCCTTGCGTCCCACGGCCCGCTCCCCCCGCCCCGGCCTAAAACCCTTACCTGCGCGCCTCTGCCAGCGCGTACTCTACCATGCGGCGGGGTATGTTGGCCCCCGAGACGCTGGCGAGGCCCCGGAATTCCACCGTGTTGTTGACCTCGTGGACCACCAGCCCGCGCCCGGCGTCCTCCATCATGTCCACGCCCAGTATCCCGCCGCCGGCGGCCTCCGAGGCGCGGGCCGCGAGTTCGGCAAGCTCCGCCGAGATCTCGCATTTTTCGGGCTCGGCGCCCAGCGAGACGTTGGAGGCGAAGCCGTCGGACCTGCGGTACATGGCCGCCACGGCCGAGCCGCCCACCGTCAGCACCCGTATGTCGCGCGGCGGCCGCTCGACCAGCTCCTGCAGGTAGTATACGCGGTCGTATGCGCCGTCGCGCACGCCGCGCATCTCGAAAGCCGCCTCGGCGGTCTGCTCGTCGCGCAGCGGCACGATGCCCCGCCCCCAGCTCCCGACGACCGGCTTTAGGACCAGCGGGCCGTCGAGGCACGCGCGAGCCGATTCGGGGGTGAACGCCAGGCGCGTGGCCGGCGTCGGCACGCCGCGCTTTTTGAGGGCCAGCGACATGAACGCCTTGTTGCCGCACCGCGAGGCCGTCTCGAGCGTGTTGACCACCGGCACGCCGAGGAACTCGAGGCACGCGGTCACGTGCAGCCCGCGGATGTAGCTGACGCACCTCTCCAGGACCGCGTCGCCCAAGTCCAGATCGGCCCTGCGCGCCTCTGTCCCCAGCACCAGTTTTTTTGCGTCCACGAGGGCCGCATCGCAGCCGGCCGCCGAGGCCTCCTTTAGCAGCTCTTTTTCCTCCAGCCGCAGCCGGTCGAAGACGATCCGGAGGGCCGGCATCACTCTCCCCAGTCTTCGCCTACCTTTTCGGCCCTCTTGAGCCCGAGGGCCTGCCCGTCCATGGCCACCTCAAAGTCCGAGCCGCAGTCGGGGCACGAGACCAGCTCGCCCTCCTGCGCGTCCTGCGGCACGGACAGCTGCGCCTCGCACTCTGGGCAGTTCATCGTCGGGGCCGCCTCCGGGCTTGTAATTTATTCGCTTCTGTGGTCTGCATGCCCCAGAGCCGGGCGAAGCCGGCCGCCTGCCGCTGGTCAAAGTCGGAATCGTGCCCGTAGGTGGCCGTCCTGCGCCGGTACAGCGAGTGCGGCGAGCTTCTCCCCACGGCCCGCGGGCCGCCCGGAAAGAGCGCGAGCCGGACCTTGCCGGTGACGTTTCTCTGCGAGCTCTCGACTAGCGCGTCGAGGTCTGCGCGGAGCGGATCGTCCCACAGCCCCGAATACGCCAGCCACGCCCACCGCTCGTCGGCCTCGGCCTTGAAGCGGCCCTGGTGGGACGTGTGCACCAGCTTTTCCAGGTCGGCGTGCGCCTCTATCAGGCAGGAGGCCGCCGGCGTCTCGTATACCTCGCGCGACTTTATTCCCACCACCCTGTCCTCGACGTGGTCCACGACGCCCACGCCGGCCGCGCCGGCCTTTCTGTTGAGGCGCTCTATCAGCTCGACGGGCCCGTACCTTTTGCCGTCCAGGGCCACCGGCACGCCGCGCCGGAACTCGATCTCGGCGCGCGGCGGCTTTTTGGGCAGGTTTTTGGTGCGCACCCACTCGAAGGCCGAATCCGGCGGCTCGGCGGACGGATCCTCCAGGTCGCCCCCCTCTATGGCGCGCCCCCACAGGTTCTGGTCTATGCTGTACTTTTTGGCCACCGCGTCGATGGGTATGCCGTGGCGGCGCGCAAACTCCAGCTCCGTCTCCCTGTCCAGGTTCATGTCCCGGATGGGGGCCACGATGGGCAGGCCCGAGGAGAGCATCGTCACGTCGAAGCGCACCTGGTCGTTGCCCTTGCCCGAGCAGCCGTGCCCGAGGGCCGAGGCGCCCTCCTCGCGCGCCACGTCGAGCACGGCGCGCGCTATGAGGGGGCGCGCCAGCGCCGTGGCAAGGCAGTACTTTTTCTGGTACAGCGCGTTGGCCTTTATGGCCGGGTGGACGTACCCCGTCACGAACCGGCGGCGCGCGTCTATGGTGCGGTGGCGCTTTACCCCCAGGCGCCTGGCCTTGGCGGCGATGGCGCGGCCGTCGTCGCCCTGGCCCACGTCTACCGTGACGGTGACCACGTCGAGGCCGTGCTCCTTTTGCAGGTACTTTACCACCACGGACGTGTCGAGGCCCCCCGAAAAGGCCAGCACGGCGGTCTCTGCCATCTGCGCCCGCGCGCGACGCTCGGAATTTATCTCTGTCGCCGGGCCGGGCGTTTCAGCCGCGCGGGCGTCCGCCAGGCGGAGGGCCGGCGCGGGGGCGCGCGGCGGCCCCCAAGTCAGCCTTGCCCGGACGCGGGTGGCTTTCGGGCCAAGTCCGACCAAACGCCGGCACCCAGCTGTAGGCGTTTTAATGTCCAAATACATGTCGGCTAGATCGGCGCCCGCCTTTGTTTTTTTGAACCCGAGTTTTTCATAAAAAGCCTGCTACGTCCGGTTCCGACTTTACCAACCCTGCACCCCGCCATGCCGGACATGAATTTTGCATGCGCGCTAGCCCGCCCCACCACGAGGCGGCCCACGCCGCGGCGCACATAGCGCCTGTCAGTCGCCAGATGGCTTATCAAAAGAGCCGGGATTTTTCCAAACGTGTCTATGCCGAGGCGGCTCTGTTCTTCGTTCAGGCGATCCATCGCCAAGACCACGTATCCTACCACGCGGCCGTTCCATACGAAAACATACGGTTGTCCCACATGTTCCTGTCGGTCGTACAGAAAAGTGATCCTAAAGTATTCTTCGAAATCCGGTTTGGAGCAAAGTCTGCATTCGCATCGCTAGGCCGCATTTTTCTACGCTGGACTTGATCTATTGAAAAACCGTCGCTTTCAGACATCAGCAGTCTTCACAGGGAACCATTACGTGTTTTGCCGTCTCCATTGCGTCGTGGATTGCTTTTGTCTGCTCAGGAGTCGGCCCCCTCTCGAGATCCTCCAAAAACGCCACCCAGTCCTCGTGGCTCAGGGTACGTACGTGCCGGAGTGGCATAGACGCGCCCCCGGATACTGTGGTATATTTGTTGTTTGGGCGGGCCGGCTAGACTATTCTGCCGGTCATGGAAGATTTCGCCCCACGCCTGTTTGACGCGTAGTGGGCAAGGCGAAATTTTCAACGCCTGCCAGAATAGGCGACCTACGAACACGTGCCAGAAAATACCGCCAGAATGCGCCGAGGGATCGGCGAACGTCTCAGTCATGAGCGGTTGTCGCGCATATACAGTTCCTTGTGATCGCCGATGTCTAGTACGTACACAGTTCTGTTACTATGCGACAATTTGTAGATCATGCTGACCGATTTTGTTAGATGGTATCCGAAACAGTTTTTGTATTTGCCGGTTTTTTGCCTGCCCATGCGTGCAGGATCCTCGACTATTTTGAGCTCTGCAATAAACGCCAGATATCGCTTGAACACTTGGCTGGATTTGTATTTTTTTGATCTTTTTCTGAACGGCGTCTGATACGGTTACGTTCCATTCGTTCAATCTTTCACCAAGCGTTTGACGTACTCTATGTGCTCGTCAGGGGAGTGTACTTCCCAGTTGACGTTTCCAGAATCGATCTCCTCTATCATGCGTTCGATTTCTGGGTTGAAACGCACATCCGTGTCGAGGTTGAGGTCTGTCTTTATTTTGCTGTTCCTTGCATATTGCGGATAGTCTGCATATATTTCCTCAATGAGCCTGTCCAGAGACTTTTTGTTCAGGTTGGCAAACGTCTCGTAGAGGCGCTTTACGAGATCCCCGTGATCGCGCAGCATGGACGATAGCCTCTTGGCTCCTTTTGGCCCGAGGCTGTAGAAATCCACCGCGCGGCCACCAAACTGCCGGCGCTCTGTACGGATCAGCCCGACCTTTTCGGCCTCTTGCAAATCGCATGTAAGATCCATGCTGTACGGACCGAAGTGGTACGCTTCCCAGTCCGAATAGAATCCGAGCGGCTTCAGATCGGAGCGGTAGAGCTGGTATGCAAGAAACCCGTATTTCTGCAGCCGGGTTCGACCCCTGATGGTGGTCTGATTTACGAGCAGAATTATCCGATCAGTCCCATCCAACGACGGCTGGCTCCGACGCCCATATTTGAATTGAACGCTGGATGATCGATTCCTACAAATCCGCGTGAGCTGTTCTGCCGGTCATGGAAGATTTCGCCCTCGTCTGTCTGATGCGTGGACGGGGAGGCGAAATTTTCAACGCCCGCCAGAATAGGCGCGACTCAGGCGCGAGCCGCCCGAGTTTATAGAGATCGCTTGTCGAATATTTCTGCCTCGTGCAGCTAAATGGAGGTTATGGGTAATCCACAAAATCTCGCAGATCCGTGCTTAGAAAACCCCAACCAGCGCGTTCACGCATAGACTAATGGAAAGCGCGCGAACCGTGCCTGAGTAAATTGGAAAAGGCGCGGCAGCGCACCAAGTCGTAGCGACCGAGGACGAATTTAACCCATTCCTGCACCGCTGCCGCAAGCGCTAGGAAGGCGACGGGATAGACTGCTTGGACGAAGGCACGTACGCCGTGCGCTAGCCCGGATCCGAGCGCAAGCGCACCGTGAAGCTTTCCAAGGACGGCCGGTCGTGCAAGTGCCCGACGCCACGTATCGCAAATTCCACTGCTGGCGGTCGTTGAAAATCTCGCCTCGCTCGCCGCGCGTCAGACAAGCGCCGGGCGACGTCAACGATCGGCATAGTCGCCAATTTTGAGCTTTTGGCATATCGAGCGGTGCAGTTTAACCGCGGTCTGCCTCTCACTCTCGCTTATGTCGCCGTACAAGACCTCGTATCTGGCCTTTCGGCACAGCCAATAAAGGGCGTTATATTCTCGCCAGACGTGCCCGATATATCTGCGTACCCAAGCGTTGCGTTCGCTGTGGCTGCGCGGTTTCTTGCCTATTGCGAGCAGGCGTTCGTCGACCGCGTGCATGGCAGAATAGAACAGGGTCGTAATCTCCCAGTCGGCTTGTCGGGGGCGACCCGACAGGTACCGCTGCACATCGCGGTTGTGGATGCTTTGTTGCACGCGCCAGCTCGTTCCAGATCTACCGCCCCGGCCTTGAAAAAACCGGCCTGGTGCCGACCAGGTGCTCGTCCAGGACTTCGTCCTCGTGCAGTACCAAGGGCGCAATCTCAACGCCGCGCAGCGCGTCCTGAATTTCGATTGATTTGTCGCAGACTGCCAGCAGCGCCTCGCCCCTGTCGTCAAGAACGTGCACCACCACCACGCGCCACGTTCCGTCCCGCTGCACGTCGTAATGGACTTGAACCACGTGATCCAGTTCCCTGAACGCGTTTTCCATGTGCCGGACGACATCGTCCAGGCGTTCCGGGGAGGATCCCGAGTTGAGCCGGAGCTTCAATTCCTCGATGGCGTCCTCTTGGCGTTCTATTTTTTTCTCCAACGCGGACATTCTGTCTACAACTGCCTGTTCACTCAGCCTGCCTCATCCCGTTTGCCGCCCGCGCCCGTCCTGCCTATATACCTGACTGAGCTCGGCCACAGTCGGGCGGCCCGGACTGGCGCGCGCCGCGGCTGCGGGCCGGATGTGGGCGAGTGGGCACGATATTGCGCCTCGGCCCCGCGCCGTCCCCCGGCTTCCGGTGCGGCCGGCCGGGGTGGCAGGCTAGCTCGAGCTAAAATTCAGAACGTTATTTATCGGCGTCCCGGGCCGGCCGCGCATGCGCGTCGTCCTGGCCATGGTGCTCGCGGCGGCCGCCGGCACCGCCGCGGCCGCGCAGTCCTACCTTGCCGACGGCGGCGGGGTGGCCGTGGCGTACTTTCCCAACGTGGGCCACGCCATACCCATAGTGGCCTTCGAGTCCGGCTCGCCGCAGGCCGAGCCCAGGATATTCGACAGCGGCCCGCAGGCCGCAGAGGCCCTCTTTGCCGGATCCGTGCAGATGGCGTACATGGGCCCGGGGCCCGCCCTGACCGCGTTCGCAAACTCGGGCGGCGGCGTCGTGGTGCTGTCCGGCGCCGCGGCCGGGGGGGCGAGCATGGTGGCGCGCCCCGGCGCCTACCAGGACGCGGAGCTGGCCGGGGCCTGCCCCGGGCCCGGGTGCTCCGCCCTGCTGGACGGAAAAAGGATAGCCGCGCCCCAGATAGGCAACACGCAGGATGTCTCGCTGCGCCACCTGGTGGAAAAGCACGGCCTGCGTACGGCCGAGCGGGGGGGCAGCGTGACGGTACACAACGTGGCCAACCCCGACATTTACGCGCTCTTTGCGAAAGGCGACATTGACGCGGCATGGGTGCCCGAGCCGTGGGCCACCCTGCTGGTGCGCGACCTCGGCGGCGCGCGGCTGTTCGAGGAATCCGAGACGTGGCCCGGCGGCAGGTTCGCCTCGGTGCTGCTGGTGGCCGACGCGCGCTTTGCGCGCGAGAACCCCGGGGCCGTGGCCGCCTGGCTGGAGGCGCACGAAAGGGCCGAAAAGTCCATACGGGAAGATCCGCGCCGGGCGGCCCTGGCGGTGGACCGGTTCCTGGAAAAGACCTTCGGCAGGGGCATGGGGGATACAACCGGCGAGGCGCTCTCGCGCGTGGAGATAACCTCGGATCCGGTGGAAAGCTCGGTGCTCGAGTTCGCCGAAAGGTCCGCCGCCCTGGGGTACCTGGGCAGGGGCCAGGTGGATCTGGGCGGCCTGTTCTGGGAGGGCCCGGCTTGACAAAGCTGGAGGCGCGCGGCATAGTCAAGGACTTTGTGCACGGCACGCACCGCCTGCGGGCGCTTGGCGGCGTGGACATGAGCGTCGAGGCCGGCGACTTTGTCTGCCTGGTCGGGCCGTCGGGCTGCGGCAAGTCCACGTTTTTGAGGATAGCCGCCGGCCTGGAGAGGCCCGACGGCGGGCAGATACTCTTCGACGGCAGGCCCGTGGACTCGACGGGCGCCGAGAGGATAATGGTCTTCCAGGAGGGCGCCCTGTTCCCGTGGCTGGACGTGCGCGACAACGTCGAGTTCGGCCTAAAGATGGCCGGCATACCCCGCGACGAGCGCGCAAAGATCTCGGGCGGCTACCTTGCCATGATGCAGCTGGACCGCTTCGCCGGCTCGTACATACACCAGCTGTCGACGGGCATGAAGCAGCGCGTGGCCATCGCGCGCGCGCTGGCCATGGACCCCGACGTGCTGCTGATGGACGAGCCGTTCGCCGCGCTCGACGAGCAGACGCGCAACCTGCTGCTCGCCGAGGTGCAGCTGATCTGGGAAAAGACCAAAAAGACGGTGCTGTTCGTGACCCACAACGTGGCCGAGGCGGCCGTGCTGGGCACCAAGGCCGTCGTGTTCAGCGCCAGGCCCTCGCGCATAAGGGCCGAGATACCCAACCCGCTGCCCAGGCCCAGGTCGCCCGACGACCCCGCGCTCGAGCCGGTGCGGCGGCGCATATCCGAGTGCCTCGGGCAGGGGCGCCCGGCATGAGGTACGCGTACCTGCGCGCGGCCTTTTACGCGGGCATAGTGGGAATCTGGCAGGGCGTGGCCATGTCCGGGGTGTGGCCGCCTAGCGTCTTTCCGTCCCCCTACGAGGTGGCCCAGGACCTGGCGCACGGCGCGTGGGACGGCTCGCTGCTCTACGGCGTGGCCACGAGCATGTGGAGGCTGGCAGCCGGCCTCGCCATCGCGGTCTCTGCCGGCACGGCCCTGGGCATAGCCATGGCGCGCTCCGAGGCTGCCAACCAGACGCTCGGCTCGCTGGTGCTGGGCCTCCAGTCGATACCGTCGATAGCGTGGGTGCCGCTTGCCATACTCTGGTACGGCCTCAACGACGCGGGCATAATATTCGTAGTAGCCGTGGGGGCCGTCTTTGCGGTCACCATAAACGCGTACACCGGCGTCAGGAACATAGACCCGCACTACCTGGAGGCCGCGCGCAACATGGGCGCCAGGGGCTCGCAGCTGGTCACCGACGTGCTCATACCGGCCGCGTTCCCCTACATGATAGCCGGCTTCAAGCAGGGGTGGGCGTTCGCCTGGAGGGGCGTGATAGGCGCCGAGCTGCTCTTTGCCTTCCTGGGCCTGGGCCACCTGCTGTACGCGGCGCGCTCGCTGACCGACGTCTCGCAGGTGATAGCGGTCATGCTCGTCATAATGGGCATAGGCCTTGCCGTCGACGGGGCCTTTTTCAGGAGGCTCGAGGCCAAGGTCATGGCCAGGTGGGGCCTGGGCTAGGCGACGCCGCGCAGCGCCTGCACTATCTTTTCGGCCGCCACGTTGGCGGCAAGTTTCTGCGCCTCTGCGGTCTGGGCCCCCACGTGCGGGGTCAGCAGGGCGTTGTCCAGCTGCGCCAGCTTGTGGCCCGCCGCCGGCTCGGTCTCGAAGACGTCGAGGGCGGCCCCGCCCAGGCGGCCGTCCTTTAGCGCCTCGTAGAGGGCGTCCTCGTCGACGACGCCGCCGCGCGAGGTGTTGACCAGCACGGCGGTCGGCTTCATCAGCGAGAGGCGCGCCGAGTCGAACATGCGGCGCGTGGAGTCGGTCAGGGGCACGTGGACCGAGACGTAGTCGGAGCTCTGCAGCAGGGTGGCCAAGTCGGCCTTTGCGAGGCCGACCTCGCGCGCGAACTCGGCGTCCACCTGCACCGGATCGTACCCTATGATGTTCATGTTGAGGCCGCGCGCCAGGCGCGCCAGCCGCCTGCCTATGTTGCCAAGGCCCACTATCCCGAGGTACTTGCCGCTCAGCTCGGTCCCCTTTGACTCTTTTTTGGGCCACCGCCCGTCGCGCACGCCCCTGTCGGCGAATGCTATCTTGCGCGCCGAGCAGAGCATCAGGCCCAGCACCAGCTCGGCCACGGCCGTGACCGCCCCCTCGGCCGCGTTGACCACGCGTATGCCGCGCGCCTCTGCGGCCTTTACGTCAATGTTGTCAAGCCCGACGCCGACGCGCGCTATGACCTTGCAGCTGCGCGCGCGCGACACCATCTCGGCCGTCACGGTGGTGCGGCTGCGCACCACGACGGCCGAATACTCCCCGACGATCTCCAGTATCCGGCCGGCATCTATGTCCGGCTCGTACGAGACGGCCACGCCGTTCTTTTTGAGCACGTCCAACAGTATCGGATCCACTTCGTCGCAGACCAGCGCGGAATCGGGCACGCGGCGCGGTGCCCGGGTTCGAATATAATCATTTGCTGAGGGATCCGGCCGGAGCCCGGGCGGGGCCGCGCTCGCCTGCTCGGCCTCGCGCAGGCGCCGGCGGCGGTTTTTCGGCAAAGCCGGGCACTCGCCCGCAAAGCGCCCGTTAGGCTTGGACTTTGGTGCCCGGCCAAGCGCCATTAACGCTCGCTTTAGTCGGCCCGGGCCCCGTTAAAGAAAATCGCCGATTGCGTTAACGGAGACGCCGATGGCATTTAACTGCTGGGCGCGTTTCCGGTACCTAGTCGTACCGGCCGCGCCTCCGGACGCCGCGGCCTAGTCCTGCGCGTTGATGCGCTGGTACCCGAACAATTCTTCGAAGAGCAGCGCGGCCCGCCGCTGCTCTGCCAATACGGCCTCGCGGAGGCGCCGCTCGTCGGCCTCCAGGTCGGGCAGCTGCGGGGCCGGCGCCGGCGCGTCCGGCTCCGGTACCGGCATCATGGCGTCCAGTATTTTCTGCGCGGCCATCACCTGCGCGTACAGGTGGTCGCGGAACTCCGGATCCCCGCGGTCGTAGCCCTGCATCGGGATGCCGTCGTACAGGTACATCGATTCGTCGATGTCGTGGTACAGCCTCGACTGGTTGTACAGCGGCATGTACTCGCCTTCGGGCGAGAGCTTGAACAGGTGGCCTTCCCCGTCGATCATGACGTCCGTGTTTGAGGATATCGGGTACAGCAGCATCCCGTCCACCTCGATCCCCGGCTGCGGGTCCATCGGCTCGCCCGAGACGTGTATGCCGTGGTTGTAGTAGTTTTGCCAAGAGTTGCGCTCCCTGTCCCACACGTCGGTCCCGACGATGTCGAACTCGAGCGGCGCCCGGAACATGTGTGTTATGGTGACGGAGAGGCACTCGAGCGAAGAGCCCGCCGAGCAGTCCACCACGTCGTGCGAGGCCGACAGCGTGTCGATGTCGATGGCGCCGTCCGGATCTATGACCGAGACCGTCCCGGTCCCGTCGAACGCAATGTCGTAGTTTATCACGGCCCTGCTCTCCGATATGACCTCGCCGGAGCGCAGGCCGAATGCAAGCGACACGTGCTCTACGTTGCGCGGCCCCTCGTTCTCGTACATCTTTAGCGCGACGGTGTTCTGCTTTCCGACCTCGGATTCGATCAGCGGGTACGGGGTGAAAAAGTACGCCACATCCGAGGACAGACCGTTGTACGAAAATCCGCCGTCCACCAGTTTGGCCCCGTACTCGTCGTAGCCGAGCGTCGGCGGTGTGCAGTCGTCGCACTCCGAGCCTCTGGACGGAAGGACGGGCCCCGTCCCCCACGCCGAAAAGTGGCCGGTCCAGACAGTCGAGCTCTCCCGCACGTAGCACGAGCCCGAGTCGGTCCCGTCCTGCTCCTCGAGGGAGGCCAGGTGCCCGGCAGCCTGCGCGTGCGTCGAAGAGCCGGTCAGCTCTTCGGGGCACTCTTGGACCGCGAGGGTCTGCCCGCCGGTCACCACGAATACAAGTTCCTGCAGCGGCGTCGAAAACTCTATGCGGGCAGGCAGCGACAGCTCGACGCGCCCGGCCGGATCGCCCACCTCCACGAGGGTCGCCGACTGCGAGGTGTCCAGCCTGTACGAGAACGCGTAGTCGTCGGACGGCACGGTGGAACTGGACGCCGACATTGGCAGCGTCTGATCCGCGGGCAGCCCGCCCACCTGCAGGCCGGCGGGCAATACGACGGTGGCAGTGGCGAACCGGACGGTCAGCCCGGATCCAAACTCGGCGGTCTGCCCGCCCGCCGAGGCCACGCTCGCGGCCGGCGGGGCCGGATCGGGAAGCAGCGAGGCGTTGATGGCTACCGGCTGCCGGGCCACGACGGTCCTTACGATCGAGTCGGGCGGCAGGATCAGCTCCGCCCGCCCGTCCCTGGCCGTGTCGCGCAATACGACCGCCCCGTCGCGCGCGTCTGCCGGGACAAGCGACTTTGCGCCGCCGTTTAGCAGCGCGTTGCCCACCCTGTCGGTGACCCCGGAGACTTGGAAGTCGATGCGGGTGCTGGACATCAGCTCGGCGTTGCTCTGGGCCAGCATGGCGAGTACAGAGGCGGTGCCCGAGCCGTGCACGAAAGAGGCTGCAGGCACCGACGAGGCGCCGTACTCGAAGAGCGTATAGTCGGAGGCGGCGGTCACCACCGGCTCGGAATAAAAGAGCGCGATGGAACGGTCTCCGACCAGCGATGCCTGCTCTAGCTGCGGGGCCGTGTTGTCCACCAGGACGTTGGGGCCGGTCAGCCTCTCCTCTCCGAAGGTGACTGGCACGCCGTCGATCATCACCTCTACGCTGATGTCCAGCGGGCCGTCCGCGTCGGTCCCGCAGGCGGCCCACTCTGCGGCGAACTGCTTGGCCGGCGGGGTCGTCTCTTCGACCGAGCTTTCCGGGTTGGGGAGCGGGGGCTGCAGGGACGCGCTCCTGCCGTTTATCAGTATGTCGAACTCGCCCATGGTGAACGTCTCCTCGGCCCGGAACGAAATGTCCACTATCGTCCTGCCGGCCGCGTCGTCCACGCACGCGCCGGCCCCGGACGTCAGGACGCGCTGGCCGCCCTGCAGCACCAGGGTGCCGGTCGGCTCGTAAGAGGCGCCGCCCGTCGCCATGCCCGAGGGGTGCCGCGAGGTGAGCGTGAACTCTGTCACCGTCAGCGGCACCTCGTAGTGCGGTATTTTTACGGCTTGGCCGTCGCGCACCTGCGAGAGCTCGAACTCCGCCGACGCCAGGTCCCCGTTGGCGTCCAGCGTGTTGTCGCCGGCCAGCCCGCGGTGCCCGTCGGCGGCGTCCGGGATCGCCTCGCGCAGCTGTGCCGCGTCGAACGAGGGGGCCTGCATCATGGCCCTGCCCAGCAGGCGGACCGCGTCGTAGGCGGCGTACGTGGGCATGCCGAACTCGCCGTGGCGGTCGTCGAGCATCGACGAGATCGCCCGGGTCGCCTGCGCGAACGAGGGGTGCTCCCTGTTGGGCACCTCTTCTATCAGCGTGTATTTGGTCCGCGAGACGAATTCTATGATGCGCTCGGACTGCGCTATTATGGCCTCGGCCGAGATGGGGCCAGAGGCCGACAGCCCGCTGGCCGCCGAATACGCCGCCCGGTACGGCGCGGCCTCCGGCGAAGGGCTCGAAGCTGCGAGCTGCGCGGCCACCGCCCTTATGCGGTCCCTGTCCAGTATGGTCTCGAGCGTCGAGGTTCCCGATGCCGCCTGCCGGAGCAGCTCCACGCCGCGCTCGGTGAGCGAGTGCGAGAGCGTGTTGTCCAGCGCGACCATGCCGAACCACTGCGACGTCCCCAGGGCTTGCGCGGCCGGCGGGGCGCCGGGCGCCGACGAGGCCCCGATGGCGGCCGACATCACCGTCACGGCGTCTGCGCTGAACTCGAGGGTCAGCACCGCCGAGTTGCCCGTCTTGTGGGCCGCCGCCATGGCGGCCGCCAGCGCGGCCGGGTCGGCGACGGGCGACTCGTGCGGGACCAGGCTGGCCGTGCGGGAGCCGGTCGCGAACTCGTCCCGTATCTGCTCGGCCAGGGCGCGCTCCCACGGATCGTCCCTGAACACCACGGTCACGTGCGTCTTGCCGGCCTTTGCGAGCTGCTCGGCCGCGAACGAGCCTGCGAGCGCGTCGGGCGGCAACGTCCTGAATATCCCGTCGTCCTCGGCCAGCGAATGGGCCCCCAGCGGCACCGTCTCCCAGATGTCGCTGCCGAACTCGCGGTTGCCCTCGGCCAGCGAGGCGGCCGTCGAGCCGTAGCTTAGCAGGGTGATGCCGCGCTGCTCTGCGTACTGCTTTACCTGGGCGAGGCTAGCGGAGGTGGCCGGCCCTATAACCGCCTTTACGCCGGCCCCGTCAAGTTCTATCAGCTGCGCGAGCGCCTCGGAGGGCCGGCCCCCCGTGTCGCGCACGTCCAGCGTCGCGCGCCAGTCCGCGCCCTGCGCTTCCAGTTCCGCGTTGAGGTCGATCACGGCCGCCCTCATGGCCGCCTCCCAGTGCAGGCCCAGCGGCGAGACCGGGCCGGTCAGCGGAACCAGGGCGCCGACGCTCACCGTGCGCATGCCCCCCAGCCCGGCAGGCTCCGTAAGATCCAGGACGGTCAGCCCGCCGCGCGTGTTGTTCAGGCCGGTCACCGCCGCGTTGGACGAGGCGACGGCCGCGTACAGCCGCCCGTCGACGGTCCTGAGCGAGACGCCCAGCGGGTCGTCCAGGCCGACGCGCTCGCCGGCCGGATCGTTGTGGCCGTCGCGCGCGTACGCGAGGCGCTGCGGCGACGCGGGATCCGTGACGTCTATCAAAAACAGCCCGTCGGGCTGATCGACCGTGGCGGCCAGCACGGTGCGCCCGCCGGCCCCGGAGACGTCGATCCGCTCGATGCTGTCGAGGGACGCCAGCGGGTGGCCGTCCAGGTACGGGCCGATGACGCCCGCCGAGCGGGGCGCGGACGGATCTTTCAGGTTCACTATCTGGATGAATTCGCCGCTGTATTCGTCAGGGTCGTCGCTGGCCACTATGGCCGCGTGCGGCACGCCGCCCAGCTCGAATGCGAGCACCTGCCCGGGCGAGAACAAGTCGCCGAACGCGCGCCCGTCCCTGTCGAGCATGCCCGGCGTTATGGAGGCCGCGCGCTTTGGATTCGCAGGATCCGAAAGATCCAGTATCTGGACGGAGCCGTCGCCGTCGTTGCCGTAATACCAGTCGTCCAGCGAGGACACCACCGCGTACGTCGAGCCGCCGGACTCGAAGGTGTCTATGCCGACCGGGTTGTACAGCGAATCGAAGAGGCGGCCGTCGGCGTCCCTCTCGCCGGCCACGGCGAACGATATCTGCTGGATGGCGGCCGGATTTGAAATGTCCAGTATCGTCACGGCGCCCTGGTACTGGCTGTATGTCCCGCCGTACTGCGAGGCGAACGCGACGTAGGTCTTGCCGCCAGTCTCAAAGACGGCCAAGTCCGAGATTGTCAGCAGCGCGTCGATGTTGGTGGCCCAGGCGCCGTTGTTGACCGAGTACCCGCTGTTGGGGTTGCCCGGATCCGTAATGTCCACCATCTGGAACCCGCCCACCTGGTACGGGGCGCCCGGCGAGACCGCGACGGCGTACGTGCGGTCCCCTATCTTGACTATCTCTACGGCGTCGGTCCCGTCCAGCTCGGCCAGCCGGCGCAGCGGGTCGGCGGCAAGGTCGGTCGTCGGCGTGATGCAGTGCAGCTGCTGCCCGGTGTACTGGTTGGGATCGGCGCAACCGTACATCGGCGAGCGGCCGTCGGCCATGTATGAGACCGAGCGCGGAGAGTACGGATCCGTGATATCTACTATCTGCAGGCCGTTGTCGTCCGCCGATGCCACCACGGCGAACGTGCCGGCCGAGCCGCGCAGGCTGACCGTTTCTGCCGGCGCCTCCGGCGAGCCGATCCTGCCGGACAGGTGAGCCTGCTCGGTGGCCGGATCGTAGCGCACGGTACTCCACATGCCCGAATACAGGGTGCGCGCCAGCTCTTCGCCGTCCACCGCGTACACGTCCACGTCGGCCGCGCCGCCCAAACTGTGGTAGTGCGTTATGGACGGTATGTTGAAGGCGTACCCCGGATCGTAGTTTTTCACCGTCCTGTACGGCGAGCCGGGCGATACCGGGGAGCCCGACGCCTGCCCGTCCGTTATCGCCGAGGCGAGCACCGCGGCCGTGTCCACGGGCGCGTACGCGGAGCGCGCCGAGATTTGTACAGACTGCGCGGCCAGCGCGCGCTCGTGAAAGTCCTCGATGTTTCCGGGCGCGTACGATATGGACTGGCCGGCCGCGACCGGGTCGCGGAACGTGACGTACGCCGAGATCACCGCCGTCGGATCCAGGTACTGCGTGGTCCAGCTGGCCGGCACCGGCCACAGTATGGTGGGCAGATCGGGGCGCGGCGGGGGCGGTATGTCCCGGAGTATCACGCGCTCCTGGGGCACACGAACGGATACGGCTCCGCTGCCGCCGGACGACCACGCCTCGGCCGAGCCGGCGCCGGTCACGGGCATGTTGAAGTATATCCGCACGGTGTTGGGCGAGACCGACTCTGCGGACATTATGGCGGGCAGCACGGACGGGTCGGCCGTGTCGGATATCTCCAGGCTGGCAGCCGACGCGGCCGCGCCCAAGCCCGACAGGTCCTCCGCGGCGCCCTGCCCGAAGCGCAGGTGCGGCGCCGCGTACACGGCGCCGGCCTGCCGGAGCGTCTCTGAAAGCTGTACCGTGATACGGGCGTCCAGATCGCCCGACGACGTAATCTGCGAGCCGGTCAGCGCGGTGCCGCCCGTCGTAAAGGGGCCGTCGGCCATGAAGATCTTTGCCAAGTCCGCAGAATCCCCGACCCGCTCGTCGAACGCGATCGCCAGCACCCCGGTGGCCTCGTCGAGGGCCGCCGAGACGGCCACCGGGCCCGTGGCGTCCGGCGTCGGGGCGGGCACCGGCGTCCGGGACGCGGCGAGCGCAAGCTGCCCGCCGGCGGGCCTGAACGCGTCTGCGCCCACCAGAATCTCCAGATCCGACATGCCTTGGACGGCCGTTTTCTGCGCGGGGGTCAGCCCGATCGTGGCGGTGATGGAGCTGATCGCGATCGAGGCGCCCCCCAGGGCCAGCGAGGGCGAGCCGTCCCGCTCGCGGATAGTCATCTTTGAGAGCGTGTCGGCCTCGGCAGTGTGCGCGGCCACGTCCCCGCTGAAAACGAGCGTCAGCTTGGCCGCGGCGCGGTTGCTCGCGCTGCCCGGATCGGCGTCGGCCGTAAAGTTGTTCAGGTCGACTGCCGCCGAGCGGAGCGCGATATTCGAGAACAGCGGCGCGGAGCGCGAGGCCGAGGCGGGCCGGTCGGACAGGTCGTCTACGGCGCCCGCGTCGATGCGCAGGTGCGGATCCGAGTATCCCAGGACGGCCGCCAGCGTGGCCGAGCTCAGCTCTACGGAGAGGCCGGCGTCGGCGTCGGACGCGGACGTCACCGAAGAGGAGGACAGCGGCGTGCCGCCGGCGGCGAACGGGCCGTCGTTGACGAATATTTTGGCCAGGTCCGCCGAGCCGTCCTTTACCGCCTCGTCGAACGCGACGGTCAGCACCCCGGCGCCCTCGTCGAGGGCAGCCGAGACGGCCACCGGGCCCGTGGCGTCCGGCGTCGGGGCGGGGGCCGATATCGTCTGCGCGGTGAGCGCAAGCTGCCCGCCTGCGATCCTGAACGCGTCTGCGCCTATCAGGATCTCGATGTCCTGCATGTCTTGGACTGCCAGTTTCTGCGCGGGGGTCAGCCCTACAGTGACGGCGCTAGAGCTGATCTCGATCGTGGCGCCCTCCAGGGTAAGCGAGGGCGAGCCGTCCCGGTCGCGGATAGTCATCTTTGAGAGCGTGTCGGCCGCGCTCGTGTGCGCTTCCACGTTCGCGCCAAAGCCGAGCTCGATCTTGGCCGCGCTGCGGTTGCTCGCGCTGGCCGGATCGGCGTCGGTCGTAAAGTTGTTCAGGTCGACGGCAGCCGAGGTCAGGGCGACGGCCGAGGTCAGGGCCATTTCGATCCTCGGCGTCGGGTTGCCCGACCTGTCCTGCCAGAGGCCCGCGGGGGCCGACATGTCCACGCCGCCGGCAAACTGCCCCACCGTCCGGGCCTGCTCGGCCGAGAGCGGGACGGTGAGCGTGCGCGCCGAGGCCCCGACTGCCGCCGGCGCGGCCAGCTGGACCGGGCCGCCCGGGCCGGGCGCGGCAGCCGAGAGCGTGACGGTGCCGGATCCGACGGGCGGCTCGTCGAACTTGAGGATCAGCTGCCTGTTGTCCGCGCTCAGCCCGGCCTCGAACAGCCGCGGGGGCGCGTCGTCTACGAGTTTGAGGACCTGTAGGCCCGAGGCGCGGTAGTATGAGGAGACTATCGAAAACAGCCCCAGGTCGTTCCTGAACGTGTCCATGCCCGTGATGCTACCCTCGGGGCCGACCGAGGGGTCGGTTAGCAGCGCGCCGCCGCTGCTGTCCAGCGTGGCGGCCACCAGCGGGTTTGCAGGATCCGTCACGTCTATGGCCTGAAACCCGTTGTTGTCGGTGGAAAAGCGGTCGATGCTGTTGGAGGCCAGCAGGTACGTGTTCTGCCCCACCGTGACGGTCTTTAGCTCCCCCACCAGCCCGAGCTCCGTGAACCCGGCGCCCAGCTCGTCGGCGTCGGTCAGCGTGGCCGCCGTGGTGGGCGAAGATATCGTGCGGACGTGCCTCGGGTTTGCAGGGTCCGTGACGTCCAGTATGTACACGCCCGGGACGGGCGGGGCCAGTTCGTAGTGTTCGGTCGAGCCGCCCACGGCCGCGTACGTGCGCCCGTCCAGCGTGAACGTCGTGGCCGCGCCGGTCGGCTTCATCCTGTCGGACTGCCAGCTGCCTTCGACGGCGAGCTTGCCGTCCGATCTGACGCTAAAGATGTCGCACGCGGACGACTGGTACGAGGGGTTGTCGCAGGCCAGCAGGTACGTCGTGCCTCCCATCGTGAACGGCTCCACGGTGTATTTGTTGTCCGTGCCGGCGCCGGCCCTGCCGTACGTGTTGCCGTTGAGATCCTGCACGCCGGACACCATGCGGTCTGCCAAGGACAGGCTCCCGTCCGTCGAGACGGCCAGCACCAGCAGGCCTCTGCTCAAGTATTGGCCGACCGCCAAGAACGCGTTGCCTCCCGCCTCGAAAGGCTGCACGGTCCACGGAGCGAGCGGGACTTGGCCGTCGGCAATGCGGGGGCCGAAGCGGAAGTCCACGGAGCCTCCCGATTCTACGACCTCGACCAGCTGCAGGGTCCGCGTGAACGTGGGCCCCGCGTGTCCGGTTACCGGCAGGAACGTCCTGCTACCCGCACTGAACGCATCCGAGACGTATATGATCGTGCCTGCGAATTGCCCCCCGGCCGGGTCGCGCTTGCCCTGCTTTGCCTCCGTCACGGTAGAGAGCGAGACCGAGCCGGAGTCTCCGATGCGCAGCACGGACAGGGTGTTTTCGCCGCCCGGCGAGACGCGATCGGCCGGGCGGATGTTTATGCGGTAGTTGTTTCCGGCTAGATGCCCGCCTTCGCCCGCGTATTCTTGCGAATGGGTGAACCCCTGCAAGTCGCTGTAAAAGCTGGCAGTAAACGGAGTGGTGGTCGAGACCGCGGCGTACTGCTCGCCGCCGAACTCGAACACGACGACGTTGTTGGCGCCGTAGAGCCGCAGGCCCGTCGGATCGGAAGGGGAACTGTTCAAATCCAGCACGTGCGTCGCCGAAGAGACGGTGAGCGTGGCCGCGTCGGCGGCGGGGGCGGCAAGCGCAAAGCATGCAGCGGCCGCCAGCACGGCGAGCGCGCGGATGGTCACCGAACCGGGCAGTCCGGAACCCCCCCCCCCACGGAAGAAAAGCACGCGGTTCTGGCCACTGCCCGGGCGCCTCCGGGTGCCGTATTTAACAATGCCTAGGCCGCCAAGGCCCTATCTATCATGCCCTTGTACAGGTCCTTGCTGGCCGCGCCCACCTGCTTGGCCGCCTCCTGGCCGCCCTTTATGACCACGAGGGTGGGTATGCTGAAGACCTGGTACTTTGAGGCCAGCTCGGAGGCCTGATCCACGTTGACCTTTACGAACTTTACGCGCCCGTCGTACTCGCCCGCCAGCTCTTCGACGATGGGCCCCACCATACGGCACGGCCCGCACCACTCGGCCCAAAAGTCCACGAAGACGGGCACCTGCGAGCCGAGCACCTCGGATTCCCACTCTTTGGGATCGGTTATCTGGGCGACAGCCATCGGGCGGCGGCCGCGGTTCGGCCCTAAATATGTTGATAGATACTTAAATGGCCTCCGCGGGGCCCACCCCGTGAGCGAGATGCGCCTCAAAAAGCTGCGCGGCTCCGGCGGGTACGTCATGGCCCAGGTGACCGACGAGCAGCAGCGCGAGGGGAGCCTTGGGGGGCCCGACCTGTTCCTGGCCCCGATAGGCAGGCTCGATTCTGCATCCATATCCAAGTACCACTGCAATACCTGCGAGAAGGACTTTGAGGGCAGCCCCGAGATCGAGTACCAGAACCCCAACGAGCAGGTGGCCGAGAACCTCACCCTCCTCGAGCGCGGCCAGTACAAGTGCCAATGCGGTTCTCCGATAGCAGAGTACCGCAAGTTCAGCAAGGGCGACGAGACGCGCGATGCCGGCGCCGCCTACAAGGCCGACCAGATAACGCAGGCCCCGCCGCAGCAGCAGCCGCCCCCGCAGCAGCAGCCGCGGCCCGAGCCCCGGGCCGAGCCGGCCCGGCCCGAGCCCCGGATCGAGCAGCGGCCCCAAGAGCCCGAGGCCACGTCGATCAATGCGATAGCCGGAATGGAAGTGTACGACGAGGACGCCAGGAAGGTGGGCACCGCCGTGCAGGTGGGCGTCGATTCTTCGCACAGCATAGTGCTGGTCATATCCGGGGACGGCGGCGCGAAGACGGCCGTCCCGTGGGCCTCGGTCAAGAAGGTGGGCCAGATAATACTGCTCGGCGGCGCGGCCGCGGCGCCCGAGCCGGGCAGGTGCAAGTGCGGGTTCGTCAACAAGCCCGGCGCGAAGTTCTGCGAAGAGTGCGGCACCAGCGTCTAGCGGGGGCCGGCGCGGTGCTGACCGGATCAAGGTTCAGGCCCATAGTAAAGGACGCGATCATCGTGGCCGTCGGCGTCGCCATAATCTGGGGCTCGCTGATGGCCGTCTTCGGCACGCAGAACCCGTTCTACGTCGTCTCCAGCGGCAGCATGATACCGGCCCTGCAGGTCTACGACATCATCGTGGTGCAGGGCAACGATCCGTTCGAGGGGGTGGAGGTGGGCGACATCATAGTATTCGACAGGCCCTCGGACCGCTCGAGGGTCATAGTGCACAGGGTGGCCGCGATCACCGACGAGGATCCGTACACGGTCCGCACGCAGGGCGACGCCAACCCCGCGCCGATACCGGGCACCGACTACCCGGTCACCGCGGAAGAGTACATCGGCACGGTCGTGTACTCGGTGCCGCACGTCGGGTTCGTCACGCGCATATTCGCCTACCAGATAGGCGGCGTGCCGCTCAACTACATCCTGATAGCCATAATCGTCGGGGCCGTGATCGCGAGGCAGGTGCTCGGCAAGCCGAAGCCTAGGGGGCCGTCCTACGAAAAGGCGCTCTCGCAGGCCAGGGCCCACCTGGCCGAGAGCGGCGTGGACGACCGCTTCTCCCTAGAGTACGCCCGCAGGGGCTCGGCCATGCCCGCCGTCGAGGCGGGCTGGCCGCGCGCGCAAGAGCTGGAAAGGGCCGCGCGGTCGGGCAGGTGGGCCGACTACGAGCGCATCTACGACGAGTACGTCGCCGAAAAGCTGCCCTCGAGGCTCGCCGAGGTCCGGGCGCAGAGGGCCGCGGCGCAGGCCTACAACGAGCACGTGCGCGCCATGGTGGCGCGCGGCGCGCCGGTCTATGCGTTCGTCGAGCCGGGCGGGCTGCCCGCCGTCGGGCCGGCCCCGGCCACCTTCGACGGGCGCAGGAAAGAGAGGGGCATGGTCAGGGTCACGCTCGACTCCTCGAGGATCTCGGGCGGCGCGAGGCTCTCGCCCTCGGTGGCAAGGTGCGGGCCCGCCGGCCTCGACCCCGGCGAGCTCCAGGCGGCCGAGATCCGGGGGGACGCGCGCGGGGCCGTCACGCGCATAGAGACAGGCGGCCTGCAGCTGCCAGAGGCCGCGAAAAAGTTCGCCGCCGACAACGGCGTGCCCATCGAATAGTCAGAGGCCGAAGACCCTCTTGAAGTACGCGTCGTGCTCGGCCGGCTCCTCGCGGTCGTCCGTGCCGGCCAGCGACTTTGCCAGGTTCTTTTTGTAGCCCAGCTGCATCTGCCTCTGTATCTGTATGCGCTGCGCCTGCGGCGAGCCGGCCCCGTGCATCGATTCGGTGAGGTACCCGACCGCGTTGCGGCCCAGCGTCATGTTCTCTATGAGGCGCAGCACCCTCATGCGGTTCTCCACATCGACGCCCTTGCGGCCGGCAAGGTACTTGCGGACCAGCCTGCCCGTCTCCGGCGAGCGCAGCTCTTTTTCGGACGGCATGGTGACCACGAGCCCGCCGGCTATGTCCTGGGCCAGCCTGCCTATCTCGTATGGGAACCGGGTGACGTTGTGCTTGCAGACCTGCGCCAGCATGTCGTCGTTGATGTAGACGCCGGAGCCGAGCCGGTGGCCCTGGTACGACGAGGCGATGCCGGCCGCGTATATGGTCTCGTTGAGGTGCGTCATCTCGGTGAGCTTGTCCTTTATGTGCGAGACCTTGGGCACGCCGTTGTAGTCTGCTATGGTGGCCGCCGCGCCTATCAGCACGTCGCCAAGGCCCGTCTTGCAGACGTAGCTGCGCCGGTGGTAGCAGGTGAACCTCTCTACGAGCATGGAGGCGAACTCGTGCTCGCCGTCCATGAAGACGTATTCCCACGGTATGAAGACCCGGTCGAATATCATCAGCGCCTCCTGCCCGCCGAACCGCGAGTTGCCCACGTCTATGTCTCCGCCCTCCATGCTGCGCGTGTCGCACGACTGGCGGCCGTAGATGTACGTGATGCCCTCGGCGTCGGCCGGCACCGCGCCGACCACGGCCCACTGCTTGTCCTGCTCGGTGAGCCGGATGGTGGGCATGACGATTATCCAGTGCGAGTTTATGCATCCGGTCTGGTGCGCCTTTGCGCCGGATATGTACAGGCCCTTTTCGTCGCGGTCCACCACGCGCGTGAACAGGTCGGGGTCGTCCTGCTCGGACGGCGCCTTGCTGCGGTCGCCCTTCGGGTCGGTCATGGCGCCGCCTATCACCAGGTTCTCGCGCTGCACCGCCTTTACGAACTCGAGGAACCTCTTGTGGTATCCGGTGCCGTGCTTTTGGTCTATCTCGAAGGTGGTCGAGTGCAGCGAGTTGAGCGCGTCCATGCCGACGCACCGCTGGAAGCAGGTACCCGTGTTCTGGCCCAGCTTGCGCTGCATCTTGTTCTGCCGCACCAGGTCCTGGGCGCTCTCGGCTATGTGCAGGAAGCGGTTGACCCGCAGGCCCGTTATGGAAGAATCGGCAGAGGCCAGCTCGGGCTCGCGCGCGGCCAGATCGTAGGTCTCGGCGACCGCGTTGATGGACGGCCTTATCATGGGGTGGTCGACGGGCTCCTTGACCAGCTCGCCGAACAGGTACACCCTCATATCGCGCCCGCGCAGGCTCTCTATGTAGTCGTCGCCGCTGCGGATGGTCTTGAGGACGCTGGCCACTGGCCCCCCTCTCCGGCCGCCCGACGTATAAACATTGCACCGCGACAGATAATTACTCGGCGGCGCGCCGGGCACCGTGGAGCCGGAGAGCATATCCGAGGCGCCGGTCAGCGTGCTGTTCGACACGGCGGCCATAAAGGGCGACGTCTGGGAGATAGACATCGTGGAGATACTCGGGATGCTCGCGCGCATCCTCGAGAGGGGCGGCAAGAAAGACCTGCGCGTGGCCGGCATGGCGGCGCTCTCCTCGTCGCTCATATACAGGATGAAGGTCGAGAGCATATTCGCCCTGCAGAGGGCCGGCGCCGACAAGAGGCGCGCGGTGCAGAGGAGGGACGTAAAGATACATCTGGTCAACATGCCGTACAGGCACGAGTCCACCTACCCCGTGACGCTCGACGACCTGCTCGGCCTGCTGGAGAGCCTGATATCGTCGATGGCCAACCCAAAGACCTCGAGGAGGGGCCTGGACATACAGCCTGTCGAAGAGCCCGACTTTGCCGAGTACATGATAGCGCTCGAGGACGTCATAGCCGGCTACGAATCTCTGATAATGAAGAAGGTGGGCCAGCCCGGCTGGGACGGCACTCTCCAGGACGTGGTCGCGGACCTGGGCAGGAGGGACGCGATACGGTGCTTTTTCGCAATGCTGTTCCTCGCTCGCGACGGCAGGCTGGAGCTGGAGCAGGACGGCGACGACATACGGATACGGGCGGCGTAGCATGGCAGACGACCCCTCGGCGCGCATAGAGGCGGCGCTGTACTCGGCGGGCAGGCCGTTGCGGCTAGAGGAGATAGTCAGGGCCTCGGGGACCGAGTCGCGCGCAAAGACCGTCGAGCTGCTCGAAAAGATAACAAAGAGGACAAGGTCCGCGTTCCGCGCCCTCGAGGTGGCCGTGCTGCCCGACGGCACGTACGTCTTCCAGCTAAAGCCCGAGTACACCGACATCGCGCGCAGGTACGCCTCGCGGCCGGTCATATCGCGGGCAACCGGCAAGACGCTCTCGTACATCGCTTACAACCAGCCCGTCTCGACGCGCCAGCTGGTAGAGACGCGCGGCTCGGGCGTCTACGCCCACCTCAAGGAGCTGCGGCAGCTGGACTTTGTGCGGGCCGAGCGCGTCGGCAGGCTGGGCATCTACACCACGAGCGAAAAGTTCCAAAAGTACTTTGGGATACAGGGCGACGCGGACACGCTGCGCGAAAAGCTCTTCAAGAGGGTCAGGAAGGTCTCCGAATCGGTCGGCGATCCTATAAATTAGAGCCGCCCCGGCCCCGGCCCATGCGCAAGGCGGTGGAGAACTTGGCGACCAGCAAGGTTACCGGCGGAAGGCGCCACCCGCTGCGCGCCCGCAGAAAGTACGAGACGGACAGGTACCCCAACGAGGCGCTACCCGGCCCGCAGGTGACCGTCACCCGGAGGGTGCGCGGCCACGGCTCCAAGACGGCGCTAAAGACCGTCGATTTCGCCAACCTGGCCTCGGGCGGCTCCGTAAAGAAGGTGAAGATAACCAAGGTCCTGGAAAACCCCACGAACAACGACTACCGGCGCAGGGGCGTGATCACCAAGGGCGCGGTGATAGAGACCGAGGGGGGCAGGTGCCGCGTGGTGTCGCGGCCCGGCCAGGACGGCGCGGTCAACGCCGTGCCGCAGGCATGAAGGACTATTCTACGATAGTGGTCTGGCTGGACTACTTTAACAGGACGCTGCCCCGCTCGTCGGGCCGGCGCCTAAAGAAGGAGGCCTGCGTGTACGATCCGTCCATAAAGGACCTGGCCGCGGCGGCCGAGGCGGCCGGCTACAAGGTCTCCGAGACGAGGGACGGGGCCAGGTACCCGCGCAGGCCGTACGTCAGATCCGGCTACGTGGTGGTGCCAAAGTCCGGATCCAAGGCGGCGGCCCTGGCCCGGATAGGGGCCAGGCTGGCCGATGGAAAAAAAACACACCATTAGCTTAAAAAAATTTCACACCCCCCATTCAAAAGCGATCCCGGCGAGGGGTGGACGATGCAGGAAGTGGGACGAGTGGCTCACCTGGCCGGGAGCGGCAGGGTGATAGTGAAACTGTCCAGGGAGGTGCCCGAGGGCGGCATACTGTACGATTCAAAGTCGGCCCGGATAGCCAGGGTGATGGAGATGATAGGGCCCGTAAAGAGCCCGTACGCCTCGGCTGCCCCGCTGACCAACAACACGAGGAGGCTGCCGGGCAGGCGGCTGTACGCGGAGGTGCCCAGATGAGCGCCGAGATACTCAGCTGCCCCGAGTGCGACAACTCGCTCGTCCACGACGTGGACTGCGGCGAGAAGATATGCTCCGGCTGCGGCGTGGTCGTCGAGGAGCGCACCGCCTACTACGGGCACGAATCCTCGTCGGGCGACGCCGACGAGCGCCTCAGGAACTCGCGCGCCGCCGGCCAGATGACGCTCATGCAGCACGACTTTGGCATAACGACGGACATCGCCGACACGGGCCGCGACTACAGCGGCAAGCGCATCAACGGCGAGATCGCCGGCAAGATATACAACATGCGCAGGTGGCAGACCCGGGTGAGGGTGTCCAAGCCTCGCGACAGGCGGCTGGTCAACGTGCTGACCAGGATCTCGGAGATGTGCGACAACATGGGGCTGCCCAACAACGTGGCAGAGACGGCCTCGATGGCGTACAGGGAGGTGGAGCGCCAGATGGGCATAAAGAACAAGTCCATAGTGGCGGTGTCGGCGGCGGTCATACAGATGGCCTGCAAGAGGTGCGGCGTGATACGCTCGCCCGAGGAGATATGCAGGTCCGTCTGCACGCCCGCCGAGGCCAGGAAGAAGGCCAGGCTGGCCTCGCGGTTCTACAGGGAGATGGCCATAGAGCTGGGCCCCGTGGCGGCCCCGGCGCTCTCCATAGACAAGTACATTTCCAAGATATCGAGCATGACGCGCACCGACGTGCGCGTCGAGCGCCTGGCCCTCGAGATAGCAGAAAAGACAAAGGGCGGGAGCGTCTCGGACGGCAAGGCGCCAAACGGCGTAGCCGCCGCGTACCTGTACGTGGCCTCGACGCTGCTCGGCCAGACCGTGCTCCAGAGGGAGATATCGGCGGCTGCCGGCGTGACCGAGGTGACCATCAGGAACCGCTGCAAGGAGATACTCGCCGAGAGGCGCGTGCGCATCGTGCTGCGCCCCTCGCTGGCCGGCCCTTAGGCAGAGCTAAATTCCGCGGGCATTATATAACCAACTCGCGCGGCCGGGCGCGTGGCCGTCCTGGAAGTCAAGGATCTGCGCGTCTCGAGGGACGGCAAGGAGATCCTAAAGGGCGTCAACCTGAGGACGGGCCCCGGCGAGGTCCACGCCATAATGGGGCCCAACGGGTCGGGCAAGAGCACCCTCTCGTACACCCTTTTGGCCCACCCAAAGTACGAAGTGACCTCGGGGGACATTTTGCTGGACGGGGAGAGCATCCTGGAGATGAGCGCCGACCAGAGGGCCAGGCGCGGGCTCTTTCTGGGCTTCCAGTACCCCACGGAGGTCTCTGGGGTCGGGTTTTCGCACTTTTTGAGGACCGCCTACAACTCTCTCAGCAAAGAGCTGCAGGGCGACGAGCGCGAGGTCTTCATCACCGTGCGCGAGTTCCAAAAGTACCTAAAGGGGAACCTGGGCAGGGTGGGCCTCGACGACGAGTTCCTGTCAAGGTACCTCAACGAGGGCTTTTCGGGCGGCGAGAAAAAGAGGTCAGAGGTGCTCCAGATGGCCGTCCTAAAGCCGCGCATATCGATACTGGACGAGCCCGACTCGGGGCTGGACGTGGACGCCGTCCAGTCGGTCGCCAAGGCCATCAGCGGCGTCTCGGCCAAGGATTCGACCGTGATAGTCATCACGCACTACGCGCGGATACTAAAGTTCCTCACAAAGCTGGATCGCGTGCACGTCTTCGCCAAGGGCAGGATACTGCGCAGCGGCGACGCCTCGCTGGCCGACGAGCTCGACCGCAAGGGGTACGACTGGGTGACGGGTTGACGTTCTACCTGGGGTTCAACTTTTTCCGTATAGATCCCAAGTGGCGTTGGATGGCGGATCTGGCAAAGGAGGAATCCGCAAAGGAGGCAGAAGCGGTGCTGTCCGGCTCGGGCGCGCGCACGCGCGTGTACTCTACGCTGGGCCTGCGCGGCGAGGCAGACGCGCTGTTCTGGTTCGGCGCCCCCGAGGTCGAGGGCATCCAGCGCGCCGTCTCGCGCCTGTACTCTACCGTCTTGGGCAAGTACCTGCTGCCCGCCCGCGCGTACCTGTCCTGCACGAGGCCGTCGGCGTACGCGCCGCCCGGCAGGCCCATCCCCTTCGAGGAGGGCAGGGAGCCCAAAAAGTACGCGGTGGTGTACCCGTTCACCAAGAGCCGCGAGTGGTACCTGCTGCCCCGCGCCGAGAGGCAGCAGATGATGGACGAGCACATCGAGATCGGGCGCAGGCACCCGGGCGTGGATCTAAACACGACGTACTCGTTCGGCATAGACGACCAGGACTTTATGCTCGCATTCGAGACCGACGAGCTGCGCGACTTTCAGGATCTGATAATGGAGCTCAGGGAGTCGCGCGTCTCGCGGTACGTGGTGCAGGACACGCCCATGATCCCGTGCGTCAGCACCGGTGTCTCTTCCCTGGTCTCCAGCTTGGGCTAGCCCGCCATGTCGCGCAAAAAAAGATCGCCCTAACTAGCGGGGCTGGCTATGTTGAACGTGTATGTGACCGTCAGCGATTCGCCGGTCGCCAGAGGCGTGGTGCCCGTCAGGGCCACGGTCGCGAACAGCGGGGCCGTGCAGCCGCGCACGTCCGCGTCCGTAGACGAGGCCGCGCATATGCCTATCTGCCGCGGCGTGTCGCCGTTGTACCAGTTGTTGGTGGCGGTGGTTCCCACGTCGAAGGTCAGCGGCCCGACCACGGCCGTGCCGGCGGTGGACAGGTCCACGCTGTCGTCGGTCTTGCAGTTGACCGCCGATGAGCTTGCGTTGTCGTCGGCGTCGGCGTTTGTGTTGAACGTCGCGGCCGCCATGGCTTCGGCAGGAGCCGTGTCGTCGGCGCTCAGGCAGATCGCCCCTATCTGGACGTTGTCCGCCACAGCGGTGGTGCCTTCCGCGAAGGCCTGCTGCAGTATGTGCTGCTCTCCCGCGTTCAGGAGCTGGTTGTGGACCGTCTCGGTGCTCAGCACGTTGCCGTCGGCGTCCAGGTGCTGGACGACGGCGACCCCGTAAAAGACCGGGCCGGTCTGCGGCGCGGCCCCGAGGGGGAGCGCCGCGGCCATGCCCACCGCCAGTATCCCGGCGCATGCCAGAGATGCTACGTATGCCTTGTTCATGGGTGGGCGCCGGCGCCTGTATAAAAAAAGGTTTCTTGGAATCGGGGGAAAATGGGGCCCGCGGGAAGGTTAAATTGCCCGGGCCGGGCGCGGCAACCCGTGAAGTACAGGCGCCTGGGCGGCTCGGGCATCCTGGTCTCCGAGATAGGCTTCGGGGCCTGGGCCATCGCGCTGGATTGGTGGGGCAAGAAGGTGGAAAAGGGCGAGGCGCTGCGCATGATAAGGCGCGCCTTTGACCTCGGCGTCACGCTCTTCGAGACCGCCGACATGTACGGCAGGGGCAGGAGCGAGGAGCTGCTCGGCGAGGCCCTCGAGGGCAGGATGGGCGAGGTGGTGATATCGACAAAGTACGGGTACGACTTTGGCTCGGCAGAGCAGGTGGGCCACGCGGAGCTGCCGCAGCGCTTCGACGAAGAGTTCACGCGCAGGGCCCTCGAGGCCAGCCTGGGGCGCCTGGGCGCCGACAGCGTCGGCGTGTACGGCCTGCACAACCCAAAGCTGCGCCACGTGCGCGACGACGGCGTGTTCAAGGTGATGGAGTCGCTCATAGCCGAGGGGCGCGCGGGCGCCTGCCAGGTGGCCCTCGGCCCGGCCATAGGCTGGCTGCGCGAGGGGCTCGAGGCCATGGACAGGCCGCAGGTCTCGGCGGTGCAGACCGTCTACAACGTACTGGAGCAGGATCCGGGCAACGAGCTCATGCGCAGGGCCCAAGAGACGGACACCGGCGTGCTCTGCAGGGTGCCGGACGCCTCGGGGATACTGACCGGCAAGGTCGGCGCCGACACCAAGATAGACGAAAAGGATCACCGCTCGGTGCGCAAGGGCGAGTGGGTGCGCGCCTCGCTGGCCAAGGTCGAGCAGCTGCGCCCCATAGCCGAGGGGCTGGGCATGACCGTCACAGAGCTTGCGGTAAAGTTCATACTCTCCAAAGACGCGGCCTCTGCGGTCCTGCCGACCGTCGTGAGCGTCGAAGAGGTGGAGCAGTTTGCCGCCATGTCCGACGGCTCGTACGTAGGGAGGGCAGAGATGGGGCGCATCGCCGAGCTGTTCGCCTCGTGGCCCGCCTACGAGATAAAGGCCTAGACAAAGTATTCCACGCGCGACTTTTTGAACTCGCGCGAGCTGAACAGGATGTCGTACTCTGAGACGCCCACGTGCGCCTCTATCTGCGAGGCCACCTGCCGCGCCTCGCCCACGGTCCTGCAGTGGATCATGGAAAAGACGTTGTACGGCCAGTCGGGGTATGTGGGCCGCTGGTAGCAGTGGCTCACCTGCGGGAACGCGCCCAGCTTGGAGCCGACCTCCTGTATGCGCGCCTCGGGCACCTTCCAGACTATCATGCCGTTGGCCGTGAAGCCGGCGTCGCGGTGGCGCAGGATGGCCGCGAAGCGGCGCAGCACCCCGATCTCCTGGTAGCCGCGCAGCCGCTCGAATATCTCGGCCGTCCCGATGCCCAGCGATCTTGCGTACCCCGAGAACGGCTCGTCGGTTATCTCCAGGTCGCGCTGCAGGTGGCGCACGAACTCCTTGTCGCTCTCGGTCGGCGAGAACTCTTTGGCGGGCGCGCCGGCCCCGCCCTCGGTCGGGCTGACCGGGCGCTTTTCGTCCTCGACCATGTCCAGCTTTACTCCGATCTTGAAGAGGCGCAGCGTGGGCAGCATCCGCACGCGCCGCACGCCGGGCAGCCCGGAGAACTTTTCCAGCTCCTGCTCGACCGACGAGCCGGGCGGGACGGCTATGGTGAACCACAGGTTGAAGTCGTTGCGCCGCTCGTAGTTGTGGCTGACGCCGGGGTGCTCGTTGACCCTGGCGGCCACCCGCTCGAGCATGCCCGGCTCGACGTCCATGGCCACCAGCGAGCTCTTGTAGCCGAGCTTGCGCGTGTCGAATATGGCGCTAAGCTGGCGCAGTATCCCGCCCTTTTTGAGGCGCCGCAGCCTGTCCATCATCTGCTCGGGCCCGATGCCGAACCTCGCGGCCAGCTCGTGGTAGGGCTTTTCCACGAGCGGGAACGTCCACTGGATCTCGTTGAGGATCTCGCGGTCCAGCTTGTCGAGTTCCAACGCGCCCCTTCCCCGCCGTTTGGAATTAAAGTGTACCCCGGCAGGGGCGTAAAAAAGGGGGGAGTGTCAGTGTTCTGCGTCCTTGCAGGGATCCTGCTTGCATTCGCAGGTGGCATCGCAGTAGCATTCGCTCTGCATGGCGCAGTCGCACTCGCAGCTGTTCGCCGCCTGTGCCGCGCACCCGCATGCCGCGTCTGACATGGCAGGACTTTGTTCTAAGGGTTTAAAAAGTTGATCCCAGGGCGCGCGCGCAGGCGCTACGCACCCGAGCGGCCGAATCGGGCGAGGCCGCGTCCAGGTCCATGGCTATGCGGGCCGGCCGCCCCAGATCCTCGGCCGGGGAGTGCCCCAGCAGGCGCCGGGCCAGCGAGGCCAGGTACAGGTAGCAGGCGGCAGGCGTGGGCGACATGGCCGCGCGCTTGGCCCGCAGCATGTGGGGTGGCGGGCCCGAGCCGATCGATTCGGATATGGCCACGACGGATTCGCACATGCGCGAGAGCAGGGTGGGCGAGGCCCTCTCCAGGCCCAGCTCCGCCAAGATCGGCGCCGGGGCGCCGCGCAGGGCCGCCAGGCCGTGCGTGGGAGACGGCCTGACGCCGGACGCGGCCATGTGCGCCTCGGCAAGGCGCAGCGCGCCGGCCTTTGCCCACATGGCAGAGCGCCAGCCCCGGTCGGCCTCGGCGAGCGCGCAGCACTCGGCGGCCTCAACGGCCAGGCCGCGCGAGTACGCCCTGAGGACCTTTTCGGGCCGCAGCGCCGAGAGGGCCGTGCGCAGATCCCAAGAGCCGTCGCGGAGCACCCTCATGCCCAGGTAGTGGGCGGCCCTCTCGGGCCGCATGTCCGAAATGTCCGCGTGGCTCACGCGCACCGGGCCCCGGTACTCGTCGGGCCCGGGCCCGTCGAAGACGGTCACGTTGTAGTCGCACTCTTGCAGGGGCCCGCCGCCGGCGCGGCACCCGCCTAGGCCGGCCGGCGCGTCCCCCGGCACCAGCTCCAGCAGGTCTTCGTCGCGCAACGGCCACGGCCCGGCGCGGCCCGCCTTAAGGCTTGTTCGGGTTGCTTTAAATTGGAAACTCGGGGCGCGCGCCCCGAGCTCCTGTGGTGTAGTCCGGCTAAGCATACTGCCCTCTCAAGGCAGTGATCTCGGGTTCAAATCCCGACGGGAGCATCGCACCCGTCCCGCGGGGGGCGCGGCGGTTTTCGCGGAAACCCGATCGCCGAAATAGCGCTTGCCGGGCCTAGCGGTCGTGTAAGAACCCAGCGCGGTCCGTCTGCCGGGAACCGCCCGCCCGAGTCAGCCTCGGAGGGGGCGGATCTTCCGTCGCCGCTAGATCGCAACGGCGGGGCGGCGGCAAAAGGCGAACTCGGGGCCGGCGTGCGCGAATTGGACGCGTCCGGCGCGTCGGGCTTGGGCAATTCGTGTTTTCGTGCCTGCGCGGCAACGGGATCGGCCGAAAACCGGCCCCGCCCAAGCACGGATTGCAAAAGTGCCGAAGCCGCCGTTGGTAATGGTTATTAACTCGCGTGCGGCAAACGCGGCATGATGGGGCCGTTCCTAAAGCGCATCAGGGTGCGGAACTTCAAAAGCCTTGCAGATGTGGATCTGGAACTGAACAGGTTCAACGTCATAATTGGCGCCAACGCCGCCGGCAAGTCAAACTTGGTGCAGATCTTTAAGTTTTTGCGCGACATTAGGGAGCACGGACTGGACAACGCGGTCTCGATGCAGGGGGGCTCCAAATACATCGGCAACATGAGGATGCCGGAACAGAGCACGGTGATCGAGCTGGAGACGGAGCTGCCGAAGGGGTCGCGCATGCGCGTTCCGGTCGAGCGCAGGCTGTACAGCGTGGGGGGACGATGGCGCCTGGAGTTCAAAGCGGGAGAGGGTCGGGATGTCGAAATAATCGACGATTCGTGGACTTTTGACATACTGCAGAGCGCCAAAAGCGCGCATGGCGGCGGCAGGGACAAGCGGCAGCCGGATCCTGCGGGCAGCCGCCCAAAAGGGACCGTCGAGGTGACGCAAAAGGGCGGACTCCTGTACTTTGAGACGGATCTTGGAGACGATCTGCAAGACGCGTTCGATCGCCACGCGGACGAACTGGACGCCGGGAAGAACGGGCTGCTGGTGGAATCAAGAATTTTGGAGCATTTTTTCCCCCGGATCTTTAGATTTGAGAGCATTGGCACGTACGACTTTGATTCAAGGCTGGCGGGAACTTCCACGCCGATAAAAGGGATGCCGGTGTTGGAGGATGACGGCTCCAACCTGGCCGTGGTGCTCAAGTACATACTGGACGACGACGGCAGCAGCGGCGAGTTGCACGCTTTGGTGTCCAACATATTGCCGTTCGTAAAAACCATCGGAGTCAAGGACTTTGTGAAATCCGTCATGTTTACGGTCGCCGAAAAGCACCTCGAGGAGCCGATGCCGTCCTCGCTCCTCTCCGACGGGACCGTCAGCGTGGTGGCCCTAGTCGTATCGTTGTATTTTGAAGAGATGCCGGTGGTGGTGGTGGAGGAACCCGAGAGGCACATGCACCCCTCTTTGATGGCCAAAGCGGTGGAGATGATGAGGGACGCCTCCGAGAGGCGGCAGATCATAATAACGACGCACAGCCCGGAGTTGGTCCGCTATGCCGGATTGGAGAGTTTGTACGCGATCAAAAAAGGATCCGACGGGTATTCCGAGATCGGTCGTCCGTTCACGAATAAAGAGCTCGTCAAGTTCCTGGAAAACGATATGGGCGTCGGGGAGATGCATGTGCAGAACCTGCTGGAGTGGTAGATGTGTCGATCGTGCATGTGTTGCTGGAGGGCCCAGACGACGCGATGTTTTTCGAGTCAGTGCTGCATGACGCGCTGGCCAAGAAATACGACATAATCAAAACGTTCCGATATGTGCAGAGCCCCAAAAAAAGATCTAGAAAAATACGTAAAATCGCTGCATGCCGCAAAGCACGACTATATCGTGCTTGCGGATTTCGACGCCGGTTCCACCTGCTACAGCTGGCGAAAAGAGCGGCTCCGCGCTAGGATCCCCCATGCGCGCTGCGACAACATGGCCGTAGTGAAAACCGAGATTGAAAGCTGGTACCTTGCGGGCATCGGCCAACCCGAATGCAGAATCCTGCGAATCCCCTACCACCCAAACACGGAATCCATATCAAAAAAAGAGTTTGAGCGGATGCGCAAGGACTCAAGATCCGCGTCCAGAATAGTGTTCATGAAAAAAATACTCGCCATGTTTGATGCCGAGGGCGAAAAAGCAGAACGCCTCGTTCGAGTACGTGTGGGACAAGTTTGTGTCCCCGCGCCGTGATCGGCACCCCGCAAGTGCCGAAACCCGCTAGCGCCCGGCCGTGCGTGCCGGTCAGTTTCAGCGCCAACTCGCAAATGGCGCACGCCGGCCTTCCGCCCCGACCCGGATCGCGGGTCCTCAAATTCAAGCCGTTCGCCGCCATGGAACCCCGCGGGAGCCTCACGCCCTCGCCATCAAAAAGACCACGCGCGCAGAGACGGACATCTCCGAGTCCGGCGCCGAGATGGGCGCCGAGCGGAGCGAGTCGGCCATGGCGAACGCCGGCCCGGCCCACGGAACGTCGCCCAGATCCACGCTCTTTACGCCCACGACGCGGTAGCCGAGCGGCTCGAGGGCCATGTCCGCCCGGGCGCGCGCGTCGAGCACGGCCGATTCTACCAGCCCGTCGCGCGCCTCGGCCGCGCGCTCCGCCGAGAGGCCGAACGAGACCGAGTCCACCCTGTTGGCGCCGGCCTCCACCGCCCCGTCCACCAGGGCCGCGGCCGAGCCGAGCATGGCCGTGCTTATGCTGATCTGGTTGGAGACGCGGTACCCCACCAGCTCCTGCCGCTCGCCGTAGTCGTAGACCGGGTATATGCTCAGGTGGCCGGTGGCCGAATCCCCGTCCGGCAGCCCGGCTTGGCGCAGCGCCGCAAAGACGGCGGCCATGCGCTCGGAGTTTTCCGCGAGCGCCGAGAGCGCGGTGGGCGCCTGCGTCTCGACGCCCAAGCTTATCGACAGCACGTCCGGCGGCAGCGAGACTGACGCGGCGCCGGTGACCGACACGGTGCGCTCGCCCGCCTCGGCGTGCGCGGACCCCGCGGCGACCAGGGCCGCGGCGGCCGCTAGTACCAGAAGCTTCACGCGGAGGCGGCGCGCCGGGCCGTATTTATCGGTATGCCAAGTTCACGATCTAGATTTGCGTTCCGTATGAGCTGACAGCATCTGACACACCGAAATGTAATGCCGGCGTCAGGATGGAGCCGCATCGGGAGGCGGTGGCTGAACCGGGGACACGAGTCGATGTTTCATGAACGTCTTGTCAGTTTGGTTTTCTATGATTTTGGCGGGGCCGTGCTGAAATGTGATCATCGTCGCATGGAATACCGACAGAACCAAGTCGTGCAGGAGCGGATCGTCCTCCAACGATGCCACTTCAAGGCCCAGAGCCTGAGCCGTGTCTTTGTTGATGTGTCTAGAATGGCTCTTAAAGCGGTCGTGATCGGCCAACGCTTCCGCTGAGTTTTTAGCCCTGTCGCCGGCGTCACGCTGCCCTCTGTACATGTACTGCTCCAGCCAAGATGATACCAGATCCTTTGACAGATCCTGCGCACTGCGGCATTGTTCTATCAGGCCCGGACTGTATTGGTTCAGGATCGGCAAGTACGCACCAAGTTCGTCAGGAGAAGTTTGAGAAACCTTCTTGGCTTTTTCAAAGTTATCGATTATGGCCTGTACCGGTTGCATGTGTGCTCCGTGCTGGTTCTGCAATACAAACTGCGGATCTATAGGCCCCAGTGACGAGTGCGCTCCCATTACTATTTGATCTGCAGAACACGCCAGCATAGTTGCAGCCGACATTGCTGCATGCGGTACTATCGCCCGTATGTGACTGAATCGCTTACGTAGATAGGACACTGCTCTCCGCTACTTCTGCTGATCCACCCGGACTGTGCAGAATCAGATCCAGCGAATCTCCTCGCATGCCCTGCACTACTTCTATGAAGCCGTGCATGTCTTCTTCACTAATGGACATGGCCTCCGTGTATGACAAGTTCTGTGTCCAGTCGGACGCATACAGGATCGCGTCTCGCTTGGTATAACTGCACAAATCTTTCATGTACTTTCGTCTGACAACGTCGACTCGAGCAGGCTGTCGCAGACTAGATCCAGTCGCTTCCTGCAGAATTTGACCCCATGTTGGCATTAGTACGACGAATCGGTCGAGACTAATATTCTTTTATTCGGGTGCATGCACAGCACGCGGCCGTAGCGTCTGACCAAGTACTCGTACTTCTGTTGGAGCAGTATAGTTCTGGACGAAAATTCGTCGGTTTGTCAACAATTTTTTTCTCACGCACTTATTTACTACGGGATCAGGCTACACCCATGACTAACACGTCAACGGTGCTGAAAAAGGCACTCAAGAAGGAAAAGGACGCCCGGGTCAGCCTGCGCATAGTGGCCGTCAACATGGTGGCGGTGCAAGGACAGCGAGTCGACGATGTTGCGCAGAGCCTGATGATGTCCGACGACTGGGTGCGGCAGTGGGTGGACAGGTACGAGAGCGGCGGGCTGGACGCCCTCCGCGACCGTCCGCGTGCAGGAAGGCCGCCCAAGGTAAGGAAAGACAAACTCAACAAGATCATAGACGACGCGTCCCGGAAACGGGTGCGGCCGCACGAGGTCAGCGACGCGATAAAACGGAAGACCGGCGTGGGCTACAGCAGCAGGCATGTCCTGAGGCTCATGCGCGGCCGCAACCTCTCTCCCAAGAAAATACAGTACGTCCACGTAAACCACGCCAGCCCGGCCGCCGTGAGCAAGTGGCAGAAGCGCGAAAGGCGCGTTATTGCCTACCACAGGCGCAAAGGGCGCACCGTGGGGTGGGGGGATGAGTCGCACCACCGCAGGGACGACAAGTCCAACGCCTTGTTCTGGACGGAGCAAGGCACGCCGGTAAGCGGAACCTTCACCAACGACCCCCAAAAAGTGTCGGCGCACGGGCTGTTGCTGGAAGACACAAGACACATGGTCTGGCTGTACGACAGGGCCAACTCCGACACGTTCATCGATTTTCTCAAGGAAGCGCACAGGCGGTTCGGGCCGCTCCTCATATACGAAGACCGCGCGTCGTACCACCAATCGCGCAAGGTTCAGGAGTTTTTGCGCGACAACCCGGAGATCGTCTTGCGGTATACGCCCGTCGGTTCGCCGTACGTGAATCCGGCCGAGCACATGTGGCTAGTCAAGAGCAGATCGAGCGTCTCGTACAAGTACCACGCATCGTTCGAAGACTTTTGCAAAGACTTGTCGGAGCATTACAGGACCGTGCACTACAACATAGATCCGATCAAGTGCATGAACCAGCGCCCGAAAAGATACGCCAAGTTTTGACGGCGAACTTTTGTCCAGAACTATATTACTTCGTTCAGGCCGGCCCTGTCTTTCGACATGCTTCGTATCTTTTCAAACTCGTCTTGGTCGGAGCCGCCCGCGCCAGTGTTTCTGTCCGCACGCTCGGCGACATCCGCAACCATGCCTCAGGCGGGGGCGTCCGAGTATTTGTGTATTAGCCAGCCGGAGCCGCCCGCCCGGCTGGCTTTGTTCGGCAATTCGCATTTTCGTGCCTGCGCCGTAGCCGGATCGGCCAAAAAACGGCTCCGCTCAGGCACGGATCGCGGAATTACCGAACAAAGCCCGCCCGGTACGCCGTTTATAAAGAACCGGCGCGGCCCGCCCCCCATGGGCCTGCGCAAGCTGCAGCTGCGCGAGCAGTACAGGTCGGATCAGGACAGCATCGTCACCGAGTTCTTTTTCCCGTGCCTTGGCGCCTGCATAGAATACGACAGGTGCGTAAAGTACGCCTCGCTAAAGAGCCTGACCGCGCTGGCCATGGGCTTTGACAACTTTGCCGGCAACGGGGCAAAGATGAGGATAATCACAGGCCACCGGTTCGGTGCCTACGACCTCGAGACCATGTCGGGTATGTTCGGCTCCAAGCGGCAGGCCTCCAAGGACATACGCGACGCAAAGCTGGCCATGCTCAAGAGGATAATAGACAACGGCCAGCTCGAGATGAAGGTGGCAGTCTCGGGCTCGGAGGGGGTGAGCGGCTCGTTCTCGGAGAGCACCGGCATATTCAGGGACGGCCGCGACGACGCGGTGGCCTTTACGGGCACGTCCAGCGAGATGATCAGCGCGCCGGGCAGCGACTTCGAGTCTATCGATGTCTTTACGTCCTGGAACGACGGCTCGCGCGTGGAGGCAAAGTCGCGCACCTTCGAGGACCTGTGGGCCGGCAGGATAGGCCACCTCGACGTGGTCGATTTCGGCGAGGCCATCAGGAACAACGTGGCAAAGTACTCCATGAAGTGGGCGCTGGGCCACTAGCGCCGGTTCTGCGGGAACGAGGCGCGCGACATGCGGTAGTATATGACCTCGCCGCGCCGCTCGAGCACGGCGATGACCGGCTCCTTGCCCATGCGCGTGATCTCGGATATCTTCCTCTGCAGCTGTCCTATCTTCTCGCTCTGCCCCTCGTTGAGCGCGAAGACCAGGTAGCGCGCGCCCCGCCTGCCGAACTGGCCGCGCTCGTACACCCTAAAGTCCGAGCCGAACCCGAACCCGTCCTTGACCACGTAGCCGCGCGAGCACAGGTCGCGGTACACCAGGAACTTGGTCAGCGCGCCCGGATCGCGCGCCGAGCTGAGCCGGACCAGCTCCTCGAACTCGACGCGCCTGCCCCCCGAGCGCAGCAGCAGGCGCCCCTCGTAGACCAGGTAGAGCGCCTCGGAGGGCAGCAGGACGAGGCGGCCGCCCGAGTGCTCGCCGTGGCCGCGCGCCTCCAGCTCCGAGACGGCGGCCCCGTCGCGCACCACCGCCTCGCCCCTTTCCAGAACCCCCTCCAGCCGCGGCCCGTCCACGGCCCCCCTCCCGGCCCGTCCATATATCACCGTTAAAATAAGGCCCCCGGCGCCCCTGCGCCCGTGCACGGCGCCAACTACCGCAGATCCAACGGCCAGGCCTACGCCCAAAAGACGTACATAAAGGGCAAGCCCCAGCACAAGATAGCAAAGTTCCACGGGGGCAAGAGGGGCGCCTACGACGTGCTGGTGCAGCTGGTCATCAACGAAAAGGTCCAGATCAGGCACACGGCCATAGAGGCGTGCAGGCTGGCGGCCAACAAGAGGCTGGAAAAGACCACCGGCGAATCGGGGTACTTTTCGCGCCTGCGCGTGTACCCCCACATACTGCTCAGGGAGAACAAGCAGATAGCCACGGCCGGGGCCGACCGCATCTCGCAGGGCATGAGGGGCTCGTTCGGCAAGGCAGTCAGCCTGGCCGCCCGCGTCCGCGCCGGCCAGGTGATAATGGAGATGGAGGTCAAAAAAGAGCACGCGGGGGCCGCCAGGAAGGCCCTGCACGGCGCCTGCGTAAAGCTGCCCGGCACCCCCTCGGTGAGGGAGACGCCAATCGGGCAGTAGATTTTTAACGCTTTGCGGCGGGGGCCCGCCGAGCAGTTATAGTATAGTTTGGTTATTATGCGAGCTTGCCAAGTTCGTGACCCGGGTTCAAATCCCGGTAACTGCAATTGCCCTCCCTGCGCAGCGCAAAGGCCGCCGGGAGGCCCGGCATCTCGGGCGGCAGCACGCTTGCCAGCCTGGACAAGTCCCGCATATACTACATGCTCGACACGACCGTCTGCCTGGACATAGTCAACGGGGCCACGGGCGGGCGGTTCGGGGAGTTTTTCGAAAGGGTGGGCCGCTCGGGCAGGGTCTCGTTCCTGATACCGGCCGCGATCGAAAACGAGCTGGGCGGATACCTGCACCACAACGGCGAAAAGCGCAGGCAGCTACCCATAGTCAAAAAGTACCTGCGCGAGTACGGCAGGTGCGAGGCAAAGTACCGGTACCCGGTCGAGCGCGGCCTGCGCGCGCAGACGCGCGAGGTGAGATCCCGATACCCGGAGCTGTCCGAGCGCGACGCGTACCTGCTGTACGTGTTCAGGCGCCACTGCCGGCACGCCCGGCTGCGCCTGCTTACCAGCGACGCTGCGCTGCGGCGGGCCGCCGCAAAAGAGTGCCCGCGCGGCGCCGTCATAGACCCGCGCCGGTTTTCAGATCCAGCGAAAACAGCTCGAAACTGAACAGCGGCTCGAAGAATTCCGCGAACAGCCGGGGGTCCAGCGCGCTTGCCACGTGTATGCCCGAGGTCCAGCCGCTCATGCGCCTCTGCGGCCACCTCGGCGATTCGGACTCTAGGTACCCGGCAAGGCCGGACAGATCTGTCCCCTCCATGACCGTGACAAGCAGCGTGCCGGCAAAGTGCCGGGCCGGCGCGAGCGCGCACGCGCACCCCTCCAGAAAGAGCGGCGCGCCGCCGCTCCGGAAGGCCCGCCACGAATCGAGCCGCAGGCCGCGCAGCTCGCGCGGCCTGGCTGGGCGCGGCTCGGCGCCGCTGCCCGAAAGGGCGTACCACGTCCAGGCGCCCGAGGGCTCGAAGCCGGCCTTTAACGCCAGGCTCCGCGAGGCCGAGTTGCCCACCTGCACGAACGCGCGCATCACCGAGGCCCCGCGCGAGCGCGCCGACGAGGCGGCGTCGGCGACCAGCGAGTGTCCGACGCCGCGCCGGTGCAGCCGCCCGTCCACGCGCAGGCCCTCCATCCAGGCCTCGCCGGAGCGCACCGAGACGCCGCACGCGCCGACGGGCCCGCCCGGGCCGCGCGCCACCCGGAGCGTCCCCTCGCGCATCCACGAATCCCACGCGTCTGCCACGTAGTCGCCGCCCGGGTGCAGCCGCGCGCACATGTCCAGGACCGCCTCGCGGTCGGAGGGGCGCGCCGGGCCCAAGTCCGCCTTCATGGCCGGCCGGCCAGCGCCCCCCGGATTTTTTCGAGCAGCTCGCGCGCCCCGTCCGCCCGGGCAAGCTGCACGCCGAGCACGGACCGGCCCCCGTCGGCGGCGATGCAGAAAGAGGCCGAGCCTGCCAGCAGCTCGAAAAATTCCAGCGATTCTGCCGCGTCGGCCAAAAACTCCCGCCGGCCGCACCCGGGCAGCTCGACCGACAGTTCCACGAAGACGTGGCCGGCCATGTCGTCGAGTATGTTGGCGCCCACGTCCAGGCGCAGGGCTTTTCCCCCGGCGGCTTGGAGCGCCCTGGCGTACGTGTCCCCGTCCACCTCGATGCAGGGCGCGCGCCCGCCGCCCAGCTCGGCCTCGGAGAACCCGTGGTGTACCGCAGCGCGCAGCTCTTCGAGGCCGCGCGGGTCAGGCCTCATTCGAGCCTCGCGGCCACCCGGTCGCCGGCCCTGACAAGGAACGGCGAGATGAACGTGGTGATTATAGATATGATGCCGACCAGCGGGAACAGAAAGGCGCTCACCGCGCCGATGTCGACTCCCAGCTTTACTATGATGATGGAGAACTCGCCGCGCGGGGCGCCCAGCGTGAACGCCGAGCGGACAGCGCCGGCCTTTTTCTGCCTGAACAGAAAGTTGCCCATCAGGTTGCCCCCCAGCTTCATGCCGGCGGCCACGGCCAGCAGCGCCAGGGCCAGCCATATGTACGCGTCCAGGTGCGTCACGTCCATGAGCGCGCCCACCGAGACGAAAAAGACTGCCACGAACATGTCCTTTATGGGCCCCGAGAGCAGTTTCGAGACCTCGGCCGAGCGCGATTCGGCCACGAGCACGCCGGCTAGGAACGCGCCGATGGCCACCGACAGTCCGACCACGTTGGCAAGCAGCGCGTAGCCGAAGCACAGCCCCAGCACGCTGAGCAGCAGTATCTCGCGGTGCTCGTAGGCGGCCACCTTGTCGATGAGCGGCGAGATGAACCTTATCCCGACGGTGAACGTGCCGGCGATGAGGCCGACGGCCACTATCAGTATCACGGCGATGCCCTCGACCGAGACCGAGCCGACCAGCGCCACAGACTGCAGCGACGATATGAGTATCACGGCGATTACGTCCTCGACTATCAGTATGCCGAGCACCATTATGGACGACTGCGAGCGCACCCTGCCGGTGTCCTCGAATATCTTTACTATTATCGCGGTGCTCGATATGGACAGCGCCGCGGCGATGAACAGCGCGTCCATGAACTCGAGGCCCAGCACGGTGGCCACGTAGAATATGGCGCCCATCGTCGAAAAGAGCCCGATGGTGCCCACGCCGACGGCCACCTTGCCGATGGATCGGATCTTGGCGTAGGGGAACTCCATGCCTATGACGAAGAGCAGCAGTATCACGCCGATCTCGGCGAACAGGTTGAACGCGACGATGTCCGAGACGAGGCCGACGCCGGCGTCGTTGGGCTCGCCTTCGGGCAGGAACCACGACCAGAACGGCGAGAGCGGGCCTATCAGCATGCCGGCGAACAGGTACCCGACGATGAGCGGCTGGCGTATCTTGAAGAACGCCAGCGTGACGACGGCCGCGATTATCATGATCACTGCAAGGTCGGTGATGAACGTGTTGTGCGGGACCTCGGGGACCAGCTGCTCTGCTATCGTCCCGAGGCTCTGGCTTATGGAGTGCGGTATGCCGCCTTGGAGCGCGTTGTCCAGCACGCCCGTGCCGCCGACGGTTTTTCTTTTAAATCAGGTGATCCGCGCCGCCCCGCAGGGTGATGAGCGGGTCTGCCGAACGCCTGTGTGGAGAGACGACCTGGGGTATCTGACTGCATGGATTATATAGTACCGTACCGTACCTTGTGGCATGATGAAGTGCGGACACTGCTCCAAGAACTTTGCTGCCACCGGCACGGGCCTGCTCGAAAGGACCGTCCACGAGCTTGCGTACCACGCCCAGAACTGAAACCCCTTTTCTCTTTTTTGAGCTTTAATAGCCAGTCGGCGACGGCAGTGGCATGGCAGCTGCCAGAAAGGCAAAGCCGGCGGCCGGCAAAACCGCCGCAAAGAAACCGGCCGGCAAAAAATCCGTCGCGAAAAAGGCGCCCGCAAAGCCGACGGTAAAGGCCGCCAAACCGGCCGGCAAAAAGGCGCTGGCCAGGCGCGAGCCGACGCAGGCCGCGATGATAAAAAAGGTGGCCGCCGTCTCGGACGCTACAAAGTCTCTTTCTGGCGAGGTAAAGTCGATCGGCAGGATATTTTCGGACAACCAGAAGATCATGGTGTCCATAAAGTCCGTAATAGACTCGGTTGCCTCCTCCCTAGAGGAGATCCACAGGCAGTCGAGGCAGATCAACATGCTCGAAGAGGACACCAAAAAGATCTTCGCCGGCCTCAACCAAGCGAGGGACAGATCCGCCTCGGTGGCCCGCCTCGAGGCGCAGGCGGCGGCCATGAAGGAGGCCATGGCCAGGATCGAAAAGTCCGCGCCCGGCGCCGACTTGGCAAAGCAGGTGGGCGACAGCGTCGATTCCATACGCAACAACTCGCACATGATCATAAAGATAGCCCAGCGCGTCGACGAGGTGCGCGAGCAGCTCAGGGAGGTCTCCGGAAAGGCCGAGGCCGTGGGCCGCGCGATCCCGGAGCTCGAAGCGATAAGGGCGCGCGTGGACGAGGCCGCCTCCAAGGCGGGCGAGCCGCCGGCCGGGATGGCGGAGCTGCGAGCTGAGCTGGAAAAGGTGGCCGCGGGCGGGGCCGGCCGGCTCGGCGCCGAGATGGAGCGCATCGGCTCGGCCATATCGGAGATATCCGAAAAGGCGGACCGCATGGCCGGCCTCGAGGTGGTCGTCAACGGGCTGAAGAGGCAGTTCGACGAGATCGCCGCAAGAGCCGATCCGGCCGGCGCGCTCTCGGCCGAGATGGAATCACTAAAGTCGAAGATGGACGAGCTGGTCCGCGGCGCCCCAGAGGTGGCCGCCGTGCGCACCGAGGTCTCGTCGCTGCGCGGCGAGCTCGCCGAGCGGGCCGGCGCCATCGAGACCAGGCTGGCAGAGATAGGGGGGCGCGCCTCGGAGGACGCGGGGAACCTGATGAGGCTATCCGAGATTCAGTCGCGCGTCAGGATGGCCTCGGAGTCAAAGTACGGCGGGCCCGAGGAGATATCGCGCATGTGCTCCTGCCTTGCCGAGATGGGCCGGTTGCCCGGCGGCGGGCCCGAGGAGGCGCAGCGCTGGGCAGTCGCCAAGATAATGGACTGCGCGGACAAGTGGGAGGTGCGCCTGGCAGAGGTGATGGAAAAGCTGCGCGGGGCCGCCGGCGACGAAAAGGTGGCGGGGCTGGTCCGGATGCAGCAGGTCAGGGAGATCTACGGCACGCGCGGGGCAGATCAGGTAAAGGCGGACCTGGGGCTGTAGGCAGCGCGGCGCAGGAAAAGGCCGTGCGTGCGCGGCCGGACGCAGGCTTTGGGCCGGAACCCGCCGATTTGCGCGACGGTTCCGATCTGTTCGGAGGCCTTGACCGTTGAGTAGCGATGGGCGATCGCGTGATCGCCCACCCTATACCACCGAATCATTATTCATTGATATTGTATTTATACTCAAAAGCGCGCCGCGTGGCGAATTGAAAATAAGAATCGGCGATCAGGAGATCGGCGAAGAACTGCAAGAAAAAATGAACGCGATCGTAAGCGGGTTTTTGGGAGCAGAATCTAGAGTCACGGAGATCGCTCCCCCCAGTCAGGCAGATCACGCTACGGGAATCAGTATCCCTCACTGTGAACGGCGAGAGGCACATCTCGGTAAAGCTGGCGTATGGCGGGGCGCAAGAGATCAGGTGGGAGGTGTTTCATGCCCACATGAGAAATCTTTTAGGGCTGCCGCACTACAAACTGGAAAGGTATGGAATACATAATTATGGACTGGGGGATGGCCGGCAGGCGGCGAAGCATTGCAGAACTGTGCGTGCGCGCGGACGTAAGGAAAAGCCCGGCATCGCCGTTCCAGTTTGGGCAGGTCGTCGCCCAGGACATACTGTTTGCTGCGGGAGATAGAAAGAGGGACCATATCGTCTGGGATCTGGACAAGAAGGCGATGTTTTCCATAGATCACGAGATGCCGGCGGAAGATATGGAAGAAATCGTCATGTTTTTTCGTAACGAGTTGGGGTATGTCTATGGAGAAAACTGGCACCCTGGCTCCAAGCACCAGAACGCGTTCAGGGACGCGTTTAACGGAGTGTGGGAAAAGGCGCACGACGGCAAGGCAGAGATTCTAAAGCGCTACAGAGAAGAGGCGCTGGAAGAGTTCGGGGACGGGTTCTCCGAGCGGATTTCTAGCGGGAGCGAAGGTTTCCTGCAGGACGTGGTGTTTTGATCATGCGGTAGGTTATAGTCCTTGGCGGGTTCTCCACGTACGAGACATAGACCGGCCGGCCCGTCATGCTGCGGCTGACGACATGCTTGAGTTCGGCGTCGTCCAAGCTTTTCATTAAAAGCCAGTCAAGCTGGCCCTCGTCTACGAATATTCTGTACTCTGGCAACTGCCGTATCTGTTCAGACGCTAGCCAGATCTGCTCGCCGGGGGACGAGAATTTGATATAGGCTATCTCGCCGCTCTTTCTGTACTCTAGAATGCGATCTATCAGATCGTCGCCAGAAATCGCCCTCTCGTATCCGTTTTCCGAGCCCACTACATCCAGCACGTCAAGATAGAAGTCGTCCGTCGCGGAGGACAGAGCGCGCGTTTTTTCCGAGAACTGGGCCCTCCAGTCATCGACGCGGCCGCTGTACGCGTCATCGTGCTCCATGATGCGCGCCCCGCATGCAAATGCGTCCCACACTTGCCGGCTCATGTCCGCCGCTTTTTTCACCAACTGCGCGTATCCTTTCTTGTCGCCCTTCCCCGCCCACTTGAGCGCCCTCCGGCAGGCCTTCTCGAAGTCAGAGTAAGGCCGTTTGAAATCCCGGAACAAGGGGACGGCGGGGAACGACATCGTCGCGTCGCGCAGCGCTTCTGTCAGAAGCGCGGCTTGATCCGAGTCCACGCGTCCCCGCGCGGCCTCGTCGCCGTGCGCCTCCAGAACCGGCATGAAATCCAGCTTGAATTTCGGGTAAAAGGGCGTAGGGGCGTATCGCTCGTACTGGGCCCGCATTTCTGGATCCACGGAGAACGGGCGCATGTTTCTTACGATCCGCTGGAGGTGCGTCCGGGCCTCTTGGATGCCGGCATCGTGCTCGACTAGGCGCCCGCGCCCCAGCTTGAACACCGAATAGCGGCCGTGGCCTTCCTCAACCACCGCGCCTCCGGACTGCAGGTCATCAAGGCCCTGGCCACATGTTCCGAAAAAGGCCCGGCCTTGAACCAATAGTACGGCAGGCTCTCCCCGACCCGATGGCCTTCCGGAAGGCTGCGCTTGAGCTCGTACAGCACCTTCTGCACGCCCGTCCTGGTGAGCCCCTTGCCGCCGCTTCTGTACTCTAGCGAGAGCCTGATCATCTCCATTACCACGTCTTGGCCGTCGGTCTCCACGCCCCTGTGTGGCGCGCCGCTCGCCTTAAGTTTTTGCTGGGGCGCGCCCGGCTCAGACATCCACGCTCGCCATCTGGTCCTTTTTGCGCTTCAGCACCGCAAAGACCCCGATTATGGCAGACACCCACAAGACTGCCAGCAGCATGCTCATCAGGCTCGCGTACATGTAGGGTATGGCGTCGCTGAGGTTGTTGCGCAGCTCGGCGGCCTGGTTGTCCACGTTGAGCATGGCCGTGTTGTACGCGGAGCTGTCCTGCGGCACCGCCGCCACCTGACCGACGTACTCGGACATCTGCTCCAGCTCGCCCTGGATGCGGCCAAAGTCGGTGTCCGCGGTCGGGAACAGCCAGACGGGGTTGCCCTCCGCGGGCAGGTGGGCCCGCGCCTCTGCGATGTGCGAGAGTATGCTGTCGGTGTCGGCCGAGCCGATTATGGCGGACATGTTGCCGCGCGCAAGATCGATGGGGTACACGGTGCTAGAATACCCGGCGAACGCGAGGTAGCCGCCGGCCCCGATTATGACCAGTATCGCCCCCACGGCCACCCGGTACCAGTTGTTCGCCACGCGCTCCTGCCTCGTGCGCGGCCTTGGCGGCCCCGATTTATTCCTTTTAGAGTGCGACAGGCTCAGGTAGGACACCAGTATGAAGCCGGCCGCCTGCACAGCTATGATGGGCGCAAAGACGGGGTGGCCCCCCAGCAAGGCTATCATCACGCCGCCTACCCCGTATATGGCGAAGAACACCTCCAGCAGGGTCGTCTTTGTGAACGGCAGGTTGTAGGCCTTGTCCTTCCAGTCGTCGGTGTTGGAGACGATGCCGTACTTTGGCGTGCGGAGGAACTCGTTCTTTTTGCCGAACAGCGCGTCGAAGACGGCCACCGTGTTGGTCACCGACATGCCGGCGTTGTACACCAGCAGGTAGGGCACCCCCTTGGCCTTGGACTTCCACGACGAGGCGTACATGCGCCTCATGATAACCAGGAACGCGGCCGGGCCCATGGCGAGGTACGCCGCGATGGTCAGGGCCGGAAGCGAGCTTGCGATGTACAGGTCCACGTCCGAGGCGAGCAGGACCGGCAGCGCCAGAAACTGCACCAGCATGAGCGGGTACACCGAGTGGCGAGTCAGCTGTATGAACGCCTGCAGCTTTGCCTCGAGGGCCACGGTGCGCCGCGCGGCGATGCCGCCGAGCAGCTTTGCGGCGCACTGTATCGATCCCTTGGCCCACCTGAACTGCTGCCTCTTTGCCGCGTTCATCTGCACGGGCAGCTCGGCGTCGACCACGATGTCGGGCAGAAAGACGCACTTCCAGCCGCGCATCTGGGCCCTGTAGCTCAGGTCCAGGTCCTCTACCAGCGTGGCCGTGTGCCAGCCCCCCGAATCCTCGATGCACTCGCGCCTCCATATGCCGGCGGTGCCGTTGAAGTTCATGAACAGGTGCGAGTTGCTCTTTGCCTTCTGCTCTATCAAAAAGTGTATGTCGAGGCTGAGCGCCTGCGCCTGCGTTATGGCCGAGTAGTTTTCGTTTACGTGGCCCCACCTGCACTGCACCAGCCCGATGCCCCCCTCGGCGAAGTGCGGCACGGCCCGGCGCAGGAACCAGGGGGGCGGGATAAAGTCGGCGTCGAATATGGCCACGAACTCGGTGTCCGTGGTCTCCATGGCGTGCTTTAGGGCGCCGGCCTTGTAGCCCGAGCGGGTGCCGCGCCGCACGTGCTGTATGTCGAAGCCCTCCCCGCGGTACTTGGCGACCCGCCCGCGCATCAGCTCGGCGGTCTCGTCGTCCGAGTCGTCCAATACCATTATGCGCAGCTTTTGGCGCGGATAGTCCATGGCGCAGACCGCGTCGACCAGCCGGGCCGCCACGTACCTTTCGTTGTATATGGGAAGCTGCACCGTTATGGACGGCTCGCCAAGGTCGGCCGTGGCCGGCGCGGCCCGCCTGCGGCCGGACAGGAACACCAGGTAGTACAGGTTGCACGTGTACATAGTGATGAGTATGGCGCAGGTAAGAAAGACCCCCAGCACCAGCGCCAGGAACGGGTTGAGCTCCACGGGCCCGCCGCGCGCCGGCCCGGTATTTATCTACTTTTGCTCGAATATCTTGATGGCCTTGGGGGGGCAGACGCCCTCGCAGGCCAGGCAGAATATGCAGTCGGGCTCCTTGGACATGAGCGGCTTGCGCTCGGAGCTGGGGCTGCCCGGCGTGTCGAACCACTCGTAGACCCCGACGGGGCAGGCCTCTATGCAGGCGCCGTCTGCCACGCATATGTCGAAATCGACTGATACGAACTCGCCCCAGACTCCCATGATGCCGTTGCCCGTGCCCTTTCTTCCCCACGTCTTTATCGTGTGGCCGTCGGCGCTGTACGGCGAGGACGGCTTCATCTTGGACTTGTACTCGATGTCGATGGGGCCCGGCTTTGCGCCGTCGGGCACCTCTATCACCTCCTCTTCGGCCTCGGCCTGCGCCGGCTCGTCCTCCTGGGCCCCGGGCAGCGGCTTTGCGTTGGGCACTATCTTTGCGAGCGGGGTCATCTCGTCGAGGCGCGCGAGGGCCACCGGCTCGGGCACCTTTTCTGTCTTTATGATGTACTCTACCATCTTGTCTGCCATGACGGTGTTGCGCAACAGGGTGTCTATCATCATCTTTGCAAAGTGGTCGGCCTTTTTGCGGTAGTCGCTGACCCACAGCGGGTCGCCGAACTTTTCGATGGGGAACACCTGGTATATGATGTCTACTACCTCGCCGGTCACCACCTCCACGGTCACCGACAGGTCGGCCTCGCGGTAGTCGCGCGCTCCCGGATCGTCGGAGCTGCGCTCTGTCCACGTGTAGGTAGCGAATATGCGGTCGGCGTACGAGTCCATCTCGAAGGTCTTTTTCATGCCCGCCACGACCGACTTTATCTCGTCGGGATCGACCAGCTCTATGGGGAGGCGGTACAGGCCCAGCTTGTAGCCGTGTAGCGGATAGACGCCGCGCTTGGCGGTGGGGGACTCCATCGTGTATACGCGGTCTTTGAGCAGCAGCGACACTGGGCGTGCTCCGGGGCGTTTACTTAAAAATCTTGGCAGAGGCCGCCGATTCCGACAAATCCTCGTGAGCTAGGCGTGGCTCAGGCACGGGCCGCCCGAGTTTATAAAGAAAAGTTGATCGCTTGTCGAATGTTTTTGGCTAGTCCGGTTAAATGGTAAGCGCGCGAACCGTGCCCGAGTACATTGGAAAAAGGCACGGCAGCGCGCCAAGCCGTAGTGGCCGAGTGCGGATTTAACCGACTCCTGCGCCGCCACCGCGAGCTCTGGGAAGGCTACAGGATAGAAAACCTGGGCAAAGGCACGTACGCCGTGCGCTCGCCCGGATCCGAGCGCAGGCGCACCGTGAAGCTGTCCAAGCACGGCTGGTCGTGCAAGTGCCCGTACGCCACGCACCGCAAGTTCCACTGCAAGCACATACAGGCCGTCGAGGCTCTCTGCCTGCTGCCCGATCCGGAGCAGAGGGCGCCCACTGTGCTCGATCCGATCCCGGAGAACACGTGCCCGAGCTGCGGCGCGGACGGCGCCACAAAGGCGGGCGTGCGCAAGAACAAAAACTACCGCAACCAGATATACAAGTGCCGCAGCTGCAAGAAGAGGTTCTCGGGCAACGCCGGGTTCGAGAGGCTCTGCGGCCCCCCGACGATCGTGTGCAGGACGATCGACGACTTTTTCTCCGGCAAGTCCACCGGAAAAATCGCGCGCGGGCTCAAGGACGAGATGGAGGACGCCCCCACGCAGCAGACCGTCAGCAACTGGATCAGGCGGTATTCAGCCGCGCTCGGATTCTTCACGAGCACCCTGAAACCGTGCCTGGGGGACAAGTGCAGATCCGACGGGATGCTCGTCAAGGTGCGCGGCAGGCAGCGGTACCTGCACATGACGATCGACTCGTTCACGCGCCTTTGGACGGCGTACACGATCACGCCGAACAAGGCGGCCGACGACGTCTCCTGCCTGCTCAGGGCCTCGGCGCGCGTCGCCGGCAAAATTCCGCTGCTGTTTGTCACCGACTACGACAAGGCGTACCACAAGGCGTGGCTCAAAGAGTTCCGGTTCGATGAAGACGGAAAGCAGACGTACCACCACCGCCACGTGCATGCCCACTGGGACATCAACAACAAGATGGAGCGGTTCAACGGGACGATGCGCGACTTTCTGCGCGGCCTGCAGGAAGACTATTCGCCGCTGCTCGAAGGCCTCCGCGTCTACTACAACCACGTCCGCCCGCACGAGGGGATCAGCGAGGGGACCGACGAGGTGACGCCGGGCGAGGCGGCCGGCATCACGGTGAACGGGCCCAAGTGGAAGACGCTGATCCAGCACGCCATGCGGTTCATGAAAAAGTACGGATAGATCGGATCCGGCGCGGGGCGGCCCTCGCCGGCGCGGGGCGCGGCCGCGCGAACGCGCGTTTTTTACGCAACAGCCGGGCGCGGTCCGGGATCCGCATGTCCTCGGTGGCCGGATCCGGCCGCGGCCGGCGCAGAAACACCCGATCGCTAAAGATGGACACCTGTGGCATCGGGCCTCAGCTCACGAGGATTTGTCGGAATCAGGCCGCCGGCAGGCGGGCCGGCCCGGGCAGAGCCGCGATCGGCTTGCCGGTCCTAGGCCGGGCGCGCGTTTTCGGCCCGTCCTCTGCCGATCCGAGGCCCCCTGAAAATCGCGCCTTCGCGTGTTAGGGCTATATAACGGCGCGGCCAAACGACGAGCATCAATCGGGAAATCGCGCGGTTGTGGGGGGGCAGCCTCTCCGCATCTGTGCGGAACTGTCCCCCGACCCCAACGATGGAAACTCTTTGATTCCGTAGTCGCGCACCTGCCCAAGGTGACGGTATGCTTTTGCCATGATCGTCTAACCACCCGTCGAACCTGGAATCGCCCTTGTAGTGCCTGTTGGCGATGTACGCTGCCATGTCTGCGAGTTGAACTGTCAGATGCTCGTCCGATCTTACAAAGGCCGGCCCCTGCATGATGTGCTCGATTTGTCGGCGCGGAGTGCCGTTTCTTATTATTCTTTTGATCGTGTTGCTGATCTCTGATTCGGATGTCTTGTCGCTAGAATCCGTGAAAATCATCCCCCTGTTGGTCTCTTCCGGCATGCGTTTCAGGAAGTGATCAAAGCGCTCTGCTACGAACGTCCAAGCGTTCTCAGTAGGCTTTGACGCAAGGCATCTAGATCGAATGCGATCTTTGAACACAACCACGATGAGCAACGTAACATCTGATCTACAGACGACGTTTGAGACTTGTTGGAAAATCTCCATCTTTTTCGAAGCGTCGAGGCCCATATCCGCCTTGAAGAAGCCGTTGTTGTTGCAGATCTCGTGCGCGTGCAGCTCCCAGTCCCGCGGATCCATCCGCGGCAGCGCTCTTCTTTTCAGCGCCACGATGTCGTTTTCGACCGTTTGTAGCCGGCTTTCGTGCACTATCACGCCGCTCAGCACGTACAGTCCGTTGTTCGTCCGATCTCGTTTCATTTTTGTGTCGCCAGAGCCGTCGGCGTAGAGCAGGTACACGGCGCGGGCCGATCCCCCGCGGTTAAAAACGGATCTGCTGGTTTGCGCCCATGTCCGCCGGACGGCACGCCGAAGCCGGGCGTCGGCATCGGCGGCCGTCCCGTCCGGCGCCGATCTCGGCCCGCGCCTGCCCGGTTCCGTTATAAGCGGCCGAGCCGGGCGGCACGGCCGTGGGCGCGGCCAGAAGAAAGTGGGTCAGGCGCGAGCGCAGGTACTCCAACGCCATGTGGCACGCGGGCTGGCACGAGATGAAATACGGCAGGTTCGCCGGCTTCAAGCTGGCAGCGTGCCTCGACGACGCCTCCAGGTGCGCCACCGGGGCGGCGCTCTTCAAGGAGGTGTCCGGGGAGAACGCGGCGGACGTGCTGCGCGGCGCCGTGGGCAGGTTCGGCGCCCCGGCTGCCGTGGCGTCCGGATCCCGGACGCCCGGCGCATTGGAGGTGGAGCTTGCACGCAGGGGGATAAAGGCCGTAAAGCCGCAGCACACGCGCGCCTACGGCAAGCTCGCGAGGTTCTACGGCACCGTCGAGGCCGAGATACACCACTACGAGAGCCTGTCGGCGTACGTAGAGTACTACAACGAGCGGAGGCTCCACTTTTCGCTCGACATCGACGTCTGCCAGACCCCCCTGCGGGCGTTCCACGACAAAAGGGCGTCCCGGGCGGCCAGGAAAAAAGACCCCGGATGGGCTGAGAGGGACGCGCGCGGCTAGGCGCGGGTTCGGCCCGCGCGTGGAAACAGCGGCGGCGCTTTTCGCCGCGGTTCGCCCGAGCCCGCGCGCAATCGCGCAAATGCGCCTTTATCTTACGCCCGCAGATCCGAGCGCGTGCCAGGTTCCGGCGAGGCCGAGATTCCAGTTCTGTACCGACGGCGTCTGGGACGGGTACGGGGATCGCGGCAGGGCGAGCCGCCGAACCGGGAATACGTGCCGGTAGTCGGCGCGCTTTTGGGCGCGGTGCCCGCCGCGCGCGGGCCGGCGCCGGTTCCGGCCAACCGGGCCGGCAACTTTCAAATACAAACCCGGGCGGCGCCGGCCGTGATAACCGTAGACTGCCGGGACATAGAGGCCATCAGGGACGAGCTGCTCATCTACGTGGCCGACAACGTCGGGGCCCTGCCGGCCCTCAAACTGCACGAGTTCGTCCTGACCCCCATAGACGACTCGGCCCCCATAGACCCCGGCGAGGTCGTCTCGGCGGTGCGCGAGTACCTCGATTCCATAGGCGAGGGCAGGCGGTTCGAGGTCGAGGCGCGCGGCGACATAGTCGAGGTGCGCTCGACCGACGGCAAGCCCATAGACAGGGAGCCGCGCACCGGCCGCATCGAGGGCATGTTCTCGTGCGCCCACTGCGGGTTCGTCACGCGCTACGAGGCAGAATACCACGCGCACGCGCGCATACACTACCTCTAGTGGAGCGCCGAGCGCAGCTCCCCGAAGCGCAGGTCCCACGTGTTGGCGCGCGCGAAGGCTGCCAGCCGCGCGCGCTCATCGGGCCCCGCGGCCAGGGCCGCGTCGAGTTTTTCCACGAAATCGTCGGCGCCGTCGTACAGCAGGCACCCGAGCCCCTCCAGCTCGGGCAGGCGCGCAGAGACGACCGGCTTGGCGCCGGCCATGTACTCGTACAGCTTTATGGGGCTGGCCGCGCGCGCCAGCCGGTGGCCGGCCTTGAAGGGTATCATGCACGCGTCAAAGTCGCGCAGGTACTCGGGCAGCTCCTCGTAGGGGCGCTCGCCGAGCACCCGCACGTTGCCCATGCGCATCAGCTTGCGCACGTCGGCCCCGTACGTGTCCCCTATCAGCACGAACGTGTACGAGGGCCTCTCGCGCGCCGCGTATTCCACCAGGCCCGCGTCGAACCACTCGGCCACGGCCCCAAAGTACCCCACCACGGGGCCGGGCGCGCCGAGGATCCCGCCGCGGCCGCCCGCAAAGTGCCCGTAGTCGCACCCGTTGGGCACCAGCGCGCACTTTTTGGCGCGCGGCGCATTTTGCTCGTACAGCCGCCGGCTCGAGCAGACCACGAGGTCGGCCGAGCCGACCAGCCTGCGCTCCTCCCCGATCCTCCTGGCCGAGACGTTGGGGAACCCCGAGACGTCGTCGGCGCAGTCGTAGACCAGCGTGCCGCGCGCTGCCAGCTTTTCTGCCAGCGGCTGCCACGTGGGAAAGGCCGCGTACAGCACGGGCGAGCTTATCCGGGCGTCCTTCTCGAGTGATTCGAACGAGGATTCCAGCGCGGCCAGCGCGGGGCCGGAGATCCGGCCCTTGTAGACGTCCAGGCGCGAGGGGCATCGCAGGTCGGCCCGGAGTATGCCGTCCTCGAGGCGCGCCTCGTAGGGGGAGCCGAGCGGGCCCGGCTCGCCCAGATAAAAGACGCGGTGGCCGGCCCCGGCGAACCGGGCGGCGATGTGGTGTATGCGCTGCCGCCGGTACCCCCACGGGATGGCCGGGAACACCACCACGTCGCGCCCGCGCCCCGGCTCGCCCAGCCCGCCGGGGGGCAGCGGCGGGCCGGCCCTGCCCTCCCGCCGCGGGGGGCGCACCGGAAAGAGCCTGCCCAGCGTGGTGTCGTAGGCGTGGAAGAGCCTCGCCAGCCGGCTCTGGTGCAGTGCCACCACGGAGTTTTGCGAGCGCTCGAGGGCCCCGCGCAGCGCCTCTATCCGGTCCCTGTCTTCCAACCGCGCCAACCCGCCCGCGCCACGTAAAACGGTTGGCCCGTAGGTTTTTATCACTACCGGGGCGGGGCGCGCGCGTGAAGTACGCCTTGGCGCTGCTGGCGGTCTTGGCGCCGGCGGCAGCCTACGCCCAGGCCGATCTTCCCGATTCTACGACCATAATAGACGTCGGCTCGTCGGCCCTGTGGGCCGAGATCTCGGGCGGCTCCGTCTACGTGAGCAACCCCGCCGACGGGACCATAACCGTGCTCGACGCGGCCAGCGGGGCCGTGACCGGCGCCATAGATTCCGAGCCGGGCGTGGCCGTCCTCAAGATAGTCGACGGCAAGCTGTACACGACGGTCGGCGGCGACGCGGCCGTGCGCGTCTACGATCTTGCCACCGGCGGGGAATCGGCCCGCATAGAGGTGGGCCAGCCCGACATCACGCTGTCATCGACTGCCGACCAGCCGTACGGCCAGCGCGAATACGTGACGTTTTCTACCGATTCGCTGGGCATCGCGCACAGCGGGTTCTACGGCAACCTGTACGCGGTCCATTCGACCGTAAACAGGGTGGTGGCCATAGACTTGGCCTCGGGGAGGGCCACCGCCGAGATACCGGTGGGCAAGACGCCGCTTTTGATGGTGGTGGACGAAAAGAGGAACGCCGGGTACGTGACAAACTACGAATCGAGCAGCGTCTCCGTCATAGACCTGTTCACCAACGAGGTGGTAAAGACCCTGCAGACCGGCTTCGCGCCCGCCCAGATGGCCATAGACCCCGACGTCGACAGGCTGTACGTGACCCACCACGCCTCGCCGCACGTGGCGGCCATAGACCTGGCCGGCCAGGAGGTCGCGGCCAGGATAAACGTGGGCGCCCCGACCCACGCGGTGGCCCTCGACAGGCAGATGGGGCTGCTCCACGTCACGCGCCTGCCAGAGAGCGGCGTGACCGGCGCGGGCCAGCCCGGCAGGGTCGACTTTATCGACACGTTCGACAACAGGGTCGCCGGGGGCTTTGAGCTGCCGGAGAACCCGTTCACCATAGCCGTCGATCCGGGCAGCAGGATGCTGTACGCGACGGTCATAAAGGACGGCAGCGTGGTGGCGGTCGATCTCGGCCTGGACGAAGAATACCTGCAGGTGGCCCCCGATTCGGGCTCGCCGCAGCCGGAGGGCGGCGGCTGCCTGATAGCTACGGCCTCCCACGGGACCGAGATGGCCGGGCAGGTGCAGAAACTGCGCGAGGCGCGCGACTTGGCGCTCTCTACGGGTCCGGGCTCGGCGTTCATGGCCGGCTTCAACTCCATATACTACGCGTTTTCGCCGTCAGTAGCCGACATGCAGAGGGAGAACCCGGCCCTGCGCGAGGCCGTCCGGGCGCTGATCGCGCCCATGATGCACAGCCTGCAGCTGATGGAGCTTGCCGGCACCGAGGCGCAGGTGCTCGCGCTCGGCTCTGCCGTGATAGCCCTGAACTTGGGCTTGTACGCGGGGCTGCCGGCGGCCGCTTTTGTGGCCGCGCGCAGGCGCCTATCCTGAGGCCTGCACGTACATTCCGGGGGGCTTGTTCGCGCTTTCCGGCAGGCCCGTGATGCCCCCGCCGAGGCTCTGCACCGATACCCCCTTGCCCGCCAGCACCTTGGCCGCGCTGAGCGACGTGTTGCCTGCCATGCAGACGAGCAGGGCCCTGCCCTCCAGGGCGGCGCCCATGCCCTCGGGCACCTGCCGCGTCGAGAGCAGTTCCCCGACGTCCGAGGCGCTCGTCACGGTTATTTTCGACTTTTCTACGCCCAGCGACCTTGCGAGCATCTCTATGCCTTCCTCGCGCGGCGCGTAGCGCGGGTGCACCCAGACTATTCTGTCGTATTCAGCGGAGGCGGCCTCTTCGAGCGACACCTCTACCGGCTGGGCGACCTCTAGGGAACGGCGGTACTTTGCTATGCCGTCTGCCACGATCACGACGAACTTGGACGCTCTGCCGGAGGCTGCCGCGCGGACCGCCGCGTAGAGCGCGAGCGCCGCGCTTTCGCCCATGTCGTGGCCCCGGTCTACCATGAACTTCAGCATGGGCCGCGCCTTTTCAAAGTCCTCTTCGGTCTGCGAGGCGTACCGGTCGGGCCTGTACAGGCCGAGGCCCTCGGCGTTGGCCCTCGTGCGGATGCCGGCCACGTCCTGGCCCGGGACCGGGAACACGACGTGCACGGACTTTGCGCCGTATTTTTCCAGCATGTGCGAGCTGAGGCCGCCCGACGTCCCCCCGGTGCCGAACGTGCAGAATATCTGGCATCGGCCCGGTTCCTGGCCGGCGGCGCGCAGCTGCGCGTCCAGCTCCACCGCGGTGACGGTCCGGTGCGCCTCGACGTTGAGTTCGTTGCCGTACTGCTGCGGGCAGAACATGCCGTATATCCCGGCCAAGTAGGCCGCCAGGTTGATGACGTCCTTGCGGCCGAGCAGGCGCTCTATCTCTTTTGCGTGCCCGTCGAACGTGTCAGTTTCAATGCCCATCTCGGAGAGCCGCGAGCGCACCGTCGCCGCGGCCGCCTTGGCCGCCAGCTCGTCTGCTTTGTTTTCCATGCCCGGCGCCGGGCATATGTCCACGTCCATGTCTATGATGTTGACGCTGCTGTCGCGCAGCTGATCGATGACGCCCTCCTGCAGCCTGCGCGAGACCAGCGCTATGACCTTTACGCCCGCGCGCGAGAGCAGCCCGAGGGCTATGCCGAAGTTGCCCGACGTGGCCTCTATTACCGGCTGCCCCTCGCGCAGCTTGCCCGATTCGATCGCGTCGCGGATGATGTGAACCGCCGGCCGCGTCTTTATGGAGCCGCCCGGGAGGCCCGACTCCATCTTGCCGTATATCTCAAAGCCGGGCCCCAGCTCGGCCCCGTAGAGCCTGCGCGCGCACTCTGATACGTCGCGCGTCATGTCTTTGAGCGGGGTCGGGCCCGCCACGGCCCCGCCGTCGGCGCGCGGCACGCCCGAGCCCATCTCCTGCTCGAAGCGCTCCGAAAGGCCCACGGGCAGGGGCGCGGCGCGGCCAATTTAAGGCATCGGGAGGGCCGGCGGGCAGTCGGCAATGCAGTTTAGAAGTGCCGAATACGCGCGCAACTGTGCAAGATCAGGTAGACTCGGCCAAGTCTTCCACCCTGCGCCGTATTTTTTCAATCTCCGCCTCGGGATCCCGCCACCAGTCCCTGCTCCATATCCGGGCTATGGCCCAGCCTTTACTCTCCAAGAACCGTTGCCGGTACACGTCCCTCTCCCTCGTGCTCTTTGCAGAGTGGTACTGCGCCCCGTCGCACTCGACGCCCAGAATATACCTTGCAGGGTTGCGGGGATCCACTATGGCGAGGTCTATCCGGTATCCAGATTGGCCCACCTGCATGGCAACCTCGTATCCGTGTTCTAGCAGGCGATCGTGCACCATCTCTTCAAACGGGCTTTCAAACGCCAAACTGGATCCGGGCTCCGAGGAACCTGCGTCCCGCCTAGCCATGGCGGGCTTGAGTTGGGAAAGAATCTGCTCTACGCGCTCGTCGTCGCGTTTGCTCACGGCTCGGGCATATAAGAGAAAGCTTTTGAGAAATCCCGGCCCCTTGTGTGTAAGAGAGTCTGTATTCATGTCATGCGGATCAAACGAACACACGACTATAATCTGTCGGCTGGCACGCGTGGCAGCTACGTTAAGCCGGTTTTCTCCCCCCTCCTTGTTCAACGAGCCGAACTGCATCCGGATCCTGCCCTCCGGATCCTTGGCATAACCTACGGAAAATATTATGATCTCCCGCTCGTCTCCCTGAACGTTTTCGATGTTGCGGATGAAAATCTCGTCATCCTTCTTTCCGCTCTCAGGATGCTCGGCGAGCGAGTATAGCCTGGCAAATTCCGGATCTTGGCGCTTTAGGTCGATCTGATCTAGAACCGCATCACGCTGCTTTACGTTGAACGTGATGACTCCCAGCGTGGGAACCTTGGAACGGCGACGTTCGGCGTCTTGAAGTATCCGGTAAATCTCCCCAACTACCTTGGTAGCCTCCGCCTGATTGGCCTGGTTTTCCCACACGCCCTTACAGTCGATCCAAGTTATGGACGGCTTTGGGGGGTTTTTCTGCACGTTGGGAGCTACGTGAAGCCGCCCGTTGTAGAACGCGTGGTTGGAAAAGTCTATCAGTTCCTGGGATTCAGACCGGTAGTGCCACTGCAACATGTGGGTCGGATGTCGCCTTCTGACCAGATCTAAAAGGCTCTCGATGGCCGAGACTTCGTCGTCCTCGTCTTCGTCGTCCTGCATTTGGAACAAATCGTGTGGTTTTAGCTGGTTTTCGTCTCCTGCGATCACTTTGCGTTTCCCCCTGTAGAGGAACGGCATCGTACGCTCTGCCGCAAGCTGGCTTGCCTCATCCACTATGATCATGTCAAACATGCCTTTTTCCAGCGGAAAGATGTTGGAGACGGTTTCAGGCGATGCAAGCCAGCACGGGACAAGATGGAATATAGCATGCCGGAATTCCTCGATCAGTTGGCGCACTGGCTTAATCCTCCTCTTTTTTCCAAGCTCATAGTCCAGATCAGTCCGCCTTCTGGTGAGAGGGGCCTTGGCGCCGTCCACTATTTGGCGCGCGATCAGTCTGGATTTTTCAGAAACGAGCGCCTTGAGATCCTCCGCGTAAGCGGAATAATCGTCAAAGCCCCTCCGAAGTATGGGGTGCTTTGCCTCGAGTGCCTCTATCCACGCATCGTACGCTTCCTGCCGCACGGCATGACTCCAGTCATCGCCCGCTTCCAGATGCAGAGAGCATCGCTCCAAAAGATCTCTGGTAAACTTGTCCAGCTCTTGCTTGCGTGAATCGTGTTGCCTGAGATCCTCAAAATCCGACAGTTTCTCAAGGAGTTTGTCCGCACTCTCTTGCAGCATCTTCTGGTCCGACGCCACAGTACGCAGCGGGTTGGATTCCGGCTGGAAGAATTGGGAGAGCTGTAGTATTGATTCGTGGATGTGTCTGCCGTTTGCCGCTTTCTGCTTTAGGTGATCCGGATCCGAGGCCACGTCTGCGTCGATTCCGTTTTCTTTGAGCAATGCGCGAAGCGATCCGGAAGAGGCGGCCAGTTTTTCCTCGCAGTCGGCAAGATCTTCTCCGCACGATCTAAAGTCCGCGATATGCTCGAGCAGGCGATCCTGCTCATTTCGATCAGATAGGACTATCGGATCCCTGATTTCTGCGGGGCTACAGCGTAGGTCTTTGGCTATGAGCCACAGTTGTAGGCCGTAGTCCAATCTGCTCGCCATATCCGCAGGGTCGAGTCCGGCATTTTCAGGTCTTGCCAAAAACTCTTTCCGCACAGCCACATTCTTGCGTTTTTCCGAATTGAAAATTTTCTCCAAAAACGAAGGGCTGGCCTCGGATAGGGCGCGTATGGCCGTTTGCTGCCCTTGCAGGCTCTCTTCGATTATAGCACGATCTAGAGCACGGGATATGTTCTGGACGGTGTCAAACTTTGCCCACAGGGACGCACCTGCCCGTGCGTTGAGTTTTATCTGATCGAGATCTTTGGACAAATTGTCTTTGTCCGCCTTTTTGAGAAGAGCCGAGATCAAGTCTTGGAATGAGTCTGAAGAACTCTGCAAGTCGATCTTTCGCTTTGCCAGTAACGCGTGCGAAGCGGCCAATTTTGTCAGTTGTCCTTGGGCGTCCAGATCCCGCGCCGCAATGTAGTCTTTCGAGGACGACTTTATTGTAGAAAGAAGTTCTTCAATGTCATTTTTGGCAGTTCCGGTGAGACTGGAAAAATCCACTCGCGCAAACCACGGATAAGAAGCCGTCTCGAATCTTTTGTAGTTTTGCTCCATTCCCGACATCGATTTGAGCGCGCGATGGAGATCAGAAAGCGTCAGATCGTCAATGATCGCGTCCAGCTTTAAGCGACTCTTGGAACCGGTTCTTTCCGAGACGGAGTAGAGACGCTGCGCATTTATCCCAAAAGATTCGTCGTACAGCGCTGCCGTAATTTCCGCGCGGGACGAAATCAGACGATCTATTTGGTCGGATGTGTGGCGGAGTTCGGTGTCAACCTGCTTCGCGTACTTCCCCGTACGGCGTAGCATTTCTCGAATCTGCGCGTACATTTTGGGGCGATCTTCCTTTTCTCGGCTCAACAGCACCGCGCGTTTGTCAAGCTCTTTTTCGGCGAGCCTTTGTTGCACCACCTCAAGCGCGGCCCTTTTTTGGCAGACTACGAGGATCGTCTGTTTTTTAGAGAGGGCGTTGGCGATTATGTTCACTATGACCTGCGACTTGCCCGTTCCGGGAGGACCGCGGACAAGCGTGACCCGCTCGCTTTGGGATTTGAGCACCACGATGTCTTGCGACGAATCACTGGGAAGCACCATGTTGAGGTGCCGGTCGGCAACCTTGTCGATTTCTGGCTCGTCTTGGATCTCGCCGCAGTCATCCGCATCCTGCGCGGGATCCTCAGAATCGGCGTCTAGAATGCCAGCTATGAAGCTGTCTGCCCTGCCCGAATCGATCATGTCTTCGTAATCCTTGTATATGGCACCCTCTCCTTGCGGAAAGCTTCCCACGATCCTGTAGTTCATTATCTTGAATGTCCGCCCTTCGATCTGGTCGAGTTCATCCCGGGTCTTGTCCGGAAACCGCCACGGCGAGATCTCGGCCGGATCATGGCCTTCATCTGGAAAGGTGCGTTTGCTCAACTCTACCGGTATGTCGTTTTTGGACAGGAGTTCAGCCAAGCGTGCGGCAAGATCAAAATCCTTGTCTCTGCTTGAAGACATCAGGTCGTCGAAATCCATCTCGAAATCTTTGGGTGTTTGGAAGCCACCTATTTTCTTCATAGCTGCGAATAGCGTTCTGTTGAGTATGGGTTCGCTGTCATGTGGTTTTACATACCAGCCGTTTGGCTTGCGTCCGGTGTCGCGATACACAGACACTGGAAAAAGCACCAACGGAGCTCGTGCATAATAATCCCCGCTCATCCGACCTTCCAGAAATGGAAAGCCTACATAACAGTACTGCGCGCCGGTTTCGTCTTCGGCCGATCGTATGCTTCGGTGCATGTTTTTCAAATGCGTGCGGATTTGGTCGGTGCCGTCGGCGGCGTCTGAATCCCGCAATATGCAGATCGGGGATTTTCGCCCCAATATGCTTTTGACGACCCTGTCCGACGTGCCTTCATGCATTGTGTCCAGTCTAGCCAGGTCAAAATTGTGCTTGCGGTATATTTTCTTAAGGCAGACGCATCGGTTGTTCCTAGAAATATTCAGGAGTTTGTTTTGGTAGACCTTTAGTTTTCCAGTCAAGATATTCCGGTTGCCTGAATTGGCAGCATCGTTTCCCTCGTCGGCATAGGTAGAAAAGCCGATGGGGATGGATTCGGTTGCCTCGTGTCCTGCCTGATCGGAATCCGCAAGCGTCGACTTTCCATCATCTGTGTCCATGCAGGACAGACTAGAGGGGATTTTAAAAATATTAGTCTGCCCATGTTTGGGCGGCATCGGTGTGCGAAGTGTGCTGCCTCCCGAGGCCAAAGTCAAAACCCATGTCAGTTCAGGCTGGCCGGGTGCTGTCTTGCGGAAGAACCAGAGGCCTGTATACGGCGTCGAATGCGGGGATGGCGGAGCCTGACTAGCGACTGGAAGACGAAGACTCGCGCCAAGGTCGCCAAGAGCATCCAAGATCAAGTCCGTAATATAGTATCTTAGATTGGATTTCGGTAAAGATCTAAATAGTGGCACGTTGGGGGGGTGCCATGGTGAAGGAGTTCCTCCCCAACGTGAGCTGACCCGCCTGCGTAACATGCAGAGGAAGGAAAAGAATCGAAAGGCCGGGCTCAGGCTGCTGGTGTGCGTGCACAGGAAGCAGGGAAAGACGATCATGCAGATAGTTGAGGCCACAAACGTCCCGCGCAGCACGGTGACCGACTGGATAAAGAGTATCGGGAAGCACGGTTTGAGCAAGAGATACGACATAAAGAACAAAGGGGCCGCGTGCAAGCTCACCAAGCGCCAGCTAAAGGCGCTCGAGCGGGATCTGGAAGCGGGTCCGGTAGCGGTCGGACTCGGGGCGGGCGCTTGGACGATACCGCTTGTCAGGATGCACATCAAGAAAAAGTTCCGCGTAGAGTACCACGTACATTCAGTCTGGGATCTGGTGAACCGGCTGGGCTTCGTGTACATCAAGCCCCGCCCCCGCGACGTACGTGGGGCGTCTCCGGCAGAAATCAAAGATTTCAAAAAAAAGCTCACAGGACCGTAACAATCTACGCTGGGCGCGGGCATCTGGCCGTTTCCTTTGACGAAATGCACGCATCCATGCAGAGCGTGGTCCGGAAAGGATGGTACCCCAAGAAAGGGAAGAGGGGCAAGCGCGCCAAACAGGTCAGGGTCGACATCATGGGAAGGCGGAGCGGCCGGGCCACCCTGCTCGGAGTCGTAGGGGCCGGAGGCCAGAGCTATTTCGAGTTCCACGACACGGGCAACGCCAAGAACGTGGAGGCGTTCCTCCTGAGGGCCTACAAAAAGCTGGGCAAGCTGCTGATCTACACGGACAACGCCTCGTACCACAGCGAAGCCGTGTTCCAGAGGCTGTACGAGAAAACCGACGGCGGCATCGTTGTAAGGTTCCTGCCAAAGTACACGCCGGAGCTTGCGCCGATCGAGTCCCAGTGGAGGGAGGTCAAGCGCTACATCGCCAACCAGTTTTTCGACGACATCGGGCAGCTGAAACGGGAAGTATTGAAATCTCTAAGATCCGGTCGCATCAAAATCGTAAAGATGCATGACTATCTTACGGTCTGACCATTCGTGCCAAAAAACTACCGAATGTCAATCTAAGATACTATAAGAGACATGTTCGGGTAACTTGGCAGGCACCCGGCGCAACGGCAAAAATTGCAAGCCAGTCGCGCAATGTTGTGTTCTATAACACCGCTCAGATGTATTCCCCCACCCTAACCTGCACCCGAAGGACGAGGGAAAATGCTTCGGCGTGGTGTTATAGTGCGGGTGCCCGTGCCTGAATCCCTTACCGGTGCGGGGCGCGTCGGCGATCCTCGGGCTCATGCGAGTACGCCCCTGAACCGATCGTCTGCGTTTCCGCACGCCGATCCCGACTGCGCCAGTCCGACGGGCGCTTTGCCAGCAGGCGGAACGGATCAAAGCCTCAGCTTTTTACTAGGGGACGGTTCTGCGCACGGCGGCGCGCCAGACAAAAAATGGGCTTCGATGCCCGGGGTTGTCGGCATTCCGACATGAGCTTCCATGCTCGAAAGTCCTGGCGCGCACTCCCATTCCACATCCGCCGGCAGTCCGGCCGGAGCGCACTTTCGAACAGGGCGCGACGGCGTACAGCATCCCGGTAGACTGGGCCGGCAAATTCGGACTTGCGGCCTAGCGGCGCCCGCCGCGATACAATAGTAGCGGGTCTAGAGGGTATATATACCCTTTGATGGAAATCCGCGCCTGAGTCCGATCGCAAAAACGTCCAATTTAAGACATGTATCTAATTTTATACAAAGAAAAGTTTCCGGCCAAGTGGTTGCGCGCCCTTCCGCGTCGCGGCGCCCCACTGACGGTGCTGTTCAACGGGGGGCGGGCGAGGCCGGGCGCTATTAAAATGCATCTCGAGCCGCCCCCCCCCCCGGGGATCTCCGAGTCCACGGCCGCATCCGGTTATCGCGGAAAAAGCGCGCGTCCGCGCGGCCGGGCTGGGGTTGCGCTACCGATTTGCGGGCAATCGTTATAGCGACGGGGCCGCCCGCGCCGGCATGGGCTGGTGCTCGCACGATTTCGTCCGGGACCGGGGCGGCCGCACCTGCTCAAAGTGCGGGTACAGGCAGAGGCGCCGCCGCAGAACCGGGTACCGAAACTGGCGCAGGCAGGGGCGGCAGGGGCGCTGGAAGGCGCCGGCCGCAGTGCTGGCCGCGATCGCGATCGTGGCGGGCGCCCTGGTCGCCTCAGAAGTCTTTCCCGGCTACCAGGCGCCGGGCGCGCTGGGCGGCGCCCAGGCGGGTTCCGGAGAGGCCGGGGACGCGGCGCCTCCGGGCCCCGGCCCGGGCGCAGCGTACGTCGCCCGGACCGGCTACGGGGCCGAGGCGGGCAGCGCGCCCGGCATATCGGACGGCTCAGAGTCGGCCAAGGCGGCGGCCAAGATAGAGCTGTCCGTACTGTACGAGCACGCGCTGGAACTCGCGAACGGGGACAGGGCCAGGCACGGCCTGGAGCCGGTCGCGCTGAGCGAGACGGGATCCGCGCAGGATCACGCCGACGACATGATGGAGATCGGGTATTATTCGCACTGGCATTCCGAGGGGGTCAAGCCGTACGCGACGTACACGAAGCACGGCGGAACCGGGTACGTCGCCGAGAACATAGCGGCCAGCTGGTGCTCCGGATACTGCTCCCCCATAGATCCGTTCGAGGCGATAAAGGAGCACCAATGGGGCATGGTGTACGACGACGCCAGCTCGGACTGGGGGCACCGCGACAACATACTCGATCCGGCGCACACCCACGTCAATTTCGGAATCGCCTACGGCGGCTCAAAGCTGTACTTTGTGCAGCATTTCGAAAGCAACGGCGCCGGCTGGAGCGACGTCCACCTCAAGGACGGCAGGCTCGTCATGGAGGGAACGGCGCCCTGGGGCGGCGCGCCGCACATTTCGATCTACAGGGATCCCGAACCCGAGCAGCTCTCCGCGCTACAGCTGGACACGGTAGAGCCGTACAGCCTGCCTTTCTACGAGATGGGCGAGATGGTGGGAATGGCGGTAAGGGTTCCGTCCGGGGGAGCGTACGAGCAATGCCCCAACGGGGATCTGCTCACGGAGGGCGGGTGCCATCCGTACTCTTTCTGGCACGCCGACACCTGGGGCGACGGCAGGATCCGCCTCACTGTAGACGTCTCCAAGTGGGTCGGAACCGGCGGCCTGCACAGCGCCCTGGTGTTCCTGCCGGGCGCCGACGGCGTCCACGTCCCGTCGTCGGTGATCGCGCTCGAATACTTGGGGCAGAGCTGATCGGTTGCTTTGACCGGAAGCCCAGAGTCCAAGGCGTACGCCTCCTTGTAGTCGACTATCTAGAACTCGCCGGCCGACTCGCCGAAGTCGGCCAGCACCATACAGACGTTCCGCCGCAGCCCTCGCCGGCAATCCGCTCTATGCTGACCTGAATCCCGTCCATCACCACATGTAGTCCCCGGACATGGTGAGAAGATCGTTCTGCAGGGCGAGGGCCTCGGCCGCGTCCATGGGGCTTCTTGGCCGAGGCGTTCTTGATAAGGACGCTTGCGAGTATGAGCGTCATCCTCTGGTTCCTGGCGGACACGTTATTCTCGTACTTTACGAACAGCGGGTGTTCTAGGTTCATTACGACCTTGTTGGTGCGCGGATCCAGCCACCCTGCGCGCGGGTTCCTCGGCCTCTTCACGAAGCTCAGCTGTGGCGATCCCCCGCCCCGCTTGCCCTTGCCGCCGCGCCCCCCGCGTGCCTCGGGGTTGAGGAACGCGTACCTTGGATCCCTGAAGATCTTTCCGAAGAACCGGATCAAGTTCCTCGCGGCCTGATCCAAGTCTTCCACGCCACGCCGTGAAACCCGGCGACGTTTATACCTAGAGCGGGGCGTCGCCCGGTTGCGGCGTCGCGGAACGGGCGTCACACGCAGGCTGCGTCCAGCCAAGTCCAGCAACTCGGAAGCGGCGTCCCCGTCCCCCGCCATGCCGTCGCGCCTCTTGTACGCGCCCATCCTCTCCAGCTGGGGCTGTCGTTCCCGGCAGGCGCACATTACGCGCACCCTCTAGAAAGGCGTGGGCCAATGGAGCGGACTCGGTTGTAGACAGTAAGCCAGAGACCTACAGAACCAAGGCAGGGGCCAAGCTGGACAAAAGACATGCCGTGCCTATCATCGGCCCAGTCACAAGAATTGTCTTTTACCACAACAGCCAAGCCACGGCGATGGCTGCGAAAGCTGCACAGCCGATCTTAAAACCGCCGATGATCTGGTCTCCGACGGCTTCCACGATACTCATTCGTCGGCCACCTTCTTGATGGTGGCTATCCACTCGCCATCTATCTTGTCTACCACCGATACAGGCACCGTTGCGTACAACGACGAGCTCTTTTCAGCCGTTAGCGATAGCAACGCGATACTCGTTCTGAATTCCATACAGGCGAGTAAACCGCCCTCTTTATCAACCTAACCGTGCGGGCAGTGGGATGCCCGTGATTCGCGTCTACAGGTTCTATCAGCCCGCGGCCGCCGTCACGCCGCCCCCGCACACGGCTCTACGCGGTGCAAGTCGTTTTTGCTAGAGAACCCCAACAGACGAGAATTACACGCACCCAACCGAACCACCCCTTCCAAATTGCGAGCGCGTCTAGCTGGAAACGCCAAGTTATATCCGAATTCCGCCAATAGCCGCCGTTGAACAGGACCGACATACCCGGAGTGGACGAGATCGTGCAGGAGGCGATAGCCAAGATCCGGGAGGAAGATCCCGACGCGCTGACCCCGCAGGCCGTGCTGAACCACTTCTCGGACGCCGTAGAGACCGTGTTCGGGGCCACGTACGACGCGTACGAAAGGCACGAGCGGGGCAGGATAGAAGCCTACAAGAAGAGATTCACGGAGGGCCTGCCCGAGGCGATCCCGAAGGAAAGGGCGGGAAAAATCGTGAGCGAGACCGTCGACGGGATCAGGGAACTGAAGAACAGCCTCGATCAGTCCAGGGCATCCCGGGCGGGCAAGAGCTTGGAGAGGATCGTGCAAAAGCTGCTGGCGCTTGCGGGAATACCCAGCGAGGCCCTGACGCCCGGCGACAAAAAGTACAATCTGGACAGGATCGGCCTGGTGATACCGGGCAGGCAGACGGCCATCGACAGCCCCGACAAGTCGCATTTCCTCTCTCTCAAGACTTCGCTGAGGGAGCGCGGGAGCAGGTGGTCGAAGAACAGAAACCGGGGCCGGACCCACCTGATCGCCGTCCTTCGGGGAGAGGCGCCGGGCAGCGGCGTGGCGCGGGAGATCGTCAAACACGGGGTATTCTTGTACCTGCCGGACAGGATAAAGGACGGCCGCTTCTCGGACGAACCGCGGATCAGGAGGCTGTCGGATCTGCCCCTCAGCGTGGGCAGGGAATACGTCGACAGGGCCCGGGCGCAGCGTCAATAATCTAGAACACGGCCGCCCGGCGCGCCAGAGCGACGGCAGGCGCCGGATCTGAACTCGGCGGACGGATACGGGGTCGGCCGGCAGAGGCGCCGGACTCGCGCGTTTTGGATTAGGCCTGCCCGTGCCACGCTTTCCAGGATAGTATTATTCAATGGGGTAGGGAAAAACCAGTCGGACTTAAAACACACCTATTTGAAAGTCTCGGAAATCCGTGAACAAAAGTGAAAAACGGGTTTTGTTCAGAGCGCCCGCGGTCCCGAGGGTCGGGCAGGCAAAGTGTGCCTCAGGAGCCCCTTGAGCGTGTCGAGGCACCCGCAAAAACGCCGTACTGCCAGCCTACCGACCGCGCCAATAGGCGCGGCGTTGCCGGGATCGGAAGCCGCGGTGGATTAGCAGATAGTAGTCGGCCAGATCGGACTCTTCCATCCACAGCGACGAAAGGAGCCTCTGAGCGTGCGGGTGTTTGCGAAGCCGCCTGGTCCATCGGCCGAGGCCATATGTGTTGAGATCTGCGAATCCTGCAAAGACCACCGACGGCAACGGCCAGAGGTGGAAGATAAGGTCCGCCGCCTGCTTTGGATCCAGTGGCATTTCGTACCCCAAGATCGCATATGCGGCGATCTCGTCCAAGACGTGTTTCGGAAGGCACGAGGTCGAAATGACCGCGTCGATATGGGCAGACACGGCAAAGAGCGCCGGTCCTGCCAGGAACAGGATCAGCAAGACGCCCGACACGGAAGCCGTGATCTGACTTGCCAAGACAGACTGCCTTCTATGCATGCTTTCTAGCCGCGCTCTGAAGTAAAAAACCTGCGCATGCCACCGAATCAGCGGCCGTCGATCGCGGCGCTCTCCAGCGCGGCGCGGATCAGCCGAGCTCGCCGCTCCGGCCGCTTTTTGATGTCGTCGTCCCAGAAGCGGATCACCGCGTACCCCGCTCCCTCAGATCCAGGTTTACCCGGGCAGTGCCGGCTGGAACCGGTAGCGGATGCCGCCGCGCCGCAGGATCCTGGCCATTTCCCTCTCCGGCCCCGGCCCCCGGCTCGATCTTGGACATCACTTCTGACTACTGTTGGTGGACGTGTCCAACTCGGCAGATCTCATCCGAGGCAACATTTGTTAGAGGCTCCTGCTCGTAAGACCGGCTTTCGGGGCAGCCTGGCGATCGGTCATCGATACTTAGATTACAGGCAATGGTGCCAAAAGTATGAAAATTACACTAAAAAAATGATTTTTGCCAAATTTGATCTGTTTAGGTACTAGAAATACCGAATTTAATGATAACGTCGGCGTTCCTGGCTCCAGGATCGCTCCAGGGGGCGGTTCCTAGGATAGTATTATTCAATGGGGGAGGGAAAAACTAGATATGGTTAAAAGGCATCTATTTAAGGCGCTCTGAGATCCGCAAACAAAAGTAGAAAAACGAGTTTTGTTTAGAAAGCCCGTGGCGTCAAGGATTGATGAGGCAAAGGATACCCTTAGAAAGCACTTCGTGAACGTGTTGAACGCACCAGTAAAAACGCCGTACTACCAGCACCAGCTACAGATCCTTTACGAAGGCCGTTTCTTCTGGTGGGTGGTAAAAGACGCGCTCGAAGAACTGGTCGACGAGGGGTACCTGACCGTGTTTGACAGGAAGCGTGTGCCGGATTTGGCCGATCTGAGCCACGTCCAGGCGTTAAAGTTCTATGCAAATTCAGATGCCGTCAAGACTGTCCGGGACGAGACAATTATGAAAACACACGTGTTGCGCACCGCAAAAATGCTGGACAAGTATAGCGGTGACGAGAACAACAGGGTTTTGGGGAAGCAGCTTGAAAGCCTTGTTGAGAATCAGCTAAAGATGCTCCAATTCGAAATACTGGACAAGCATACAAACAGCTACGGGGGGGGAGAAATGGCGCCAGACGAATCACAATCTGGATCTCATAGCAAGACGCAACGGGCTGGTTATAGGCGTCGAGGTTAAAAACACCCTGCGCATCATATCGGCAGACGAGGTAGATACCAAAATAGACATATGCCGCCATCTTGGAATAGTGCCTGTATTTGCAGTCAGGTGGATCAAGCCGTACATCGAATGCATACGCAGGCAAGGCGGGTTTAGCTGGGTCTTCAAGACACAGATACTTCCATTCGGTCAGGAACAGATGGTAAACGACATGTTCGCGAGGCTTTCTGCGTCAGGAAAGAACGAGCGCGGTTACGAACTAAAATTTCCCATCACTGTAAGGAACGACCTGCCTCCAAATTCCGTAAAAATGTTTGAGCGGTGGGCTAAAAAGGCCGAGACCCATCCCCCCGTGCCGGAAAGCGGCGTGCGGTGTGCTTTCGAAAAATAGCAGACAGCGCGACGGCTGGAAGATCCGCCCCTCACGTGCAGCTGCGACTTTGGGGTCAGGCTGCGGTTCTACCTGGCCGTGATGGGCTGCAACTTTTGGTATCTTGCCAACGCGGCGGCCAAAAAGCGGGCAGAGCAGGCAGGGATGCTGCACGAGCAGGTCGCCAAGATCCACACGGCCCCCAAGGCTTTCGTAAAACTCATGGCGAAAGTGGCCCAAAGATCTTGGCCATGAACCGCGCCGAGGTCCGGCACTGCCTGGACGGCGGCGGATAGGACAGCACAGGCCGCCGCACAGAAGTCAACGAACTCAAGGCTGCCGCCGCGTGCCGTGCCGAATTTGCGCGCGCTGCGGGATGTTTGGGCCCCGGATCGGTTCTTTTGCGCTGTTCGTGCAGAAACGTCGTGCATGCAGGCTACAGATCATTCCTTGTATGCCCGCGCGGTCGGATCTGCGCCGTACCCGTGAGGGGGAACATTTCCAACTTCTGGGTGTGCAGCCTCTTTGCCACGGCGACTAGATCCGAGTACGTCTTGACGTATATTCTGGCGCTTGCCGCCTGTTTTATGCGAGACGGGATCGCCCGCTTGGATTCGACTTTGCCGACGATCAGATATCCCGACACCGTTCTGTATCTCCGGTCGGGGGCGTTGCCTAGCTTTTCCTCCACAAACCCGACGTATTCGGTTATTTGATCAAAGTCACTCATTTTTGCCGAGTATCCTGGCCTTTTCAATTCTGCGACGTAGATCGTGTCACCTGCTCCGATCGATACGAAGTCCATTCTGCGATCTGGCTCGTCCAGTTGGTCGTCCGGGAACTGTTCGCGCAGCAGCTTCGAATACGGCACTTCCTCGCTCCAGTGCCCCAGCGTCGGATACAGGATCCACGGCCATTGCTTGAAATAGTCGTGCACGGTGGGGACATCCCTGGTGTTCTCTTTGATGTGTTTTTCCAGTTGTTCGATGGCGCGTAGCCTCCCCCTCACAATACGGAACATCCCCCGGTTCTCTATCACGTTCCACTGCTTGAACATGTTGAGAAGATCCGCCGATTTGGGGCTTTCGTCTAGGCCGGCCACCATGCCCATGAACACTTGGTGGTCGATGGAGTTCCTCACGAAATTCATGAGTTCGAGGCGCTGGAGGTTGTCCAGCCCGTTGTCTGCGGTCACTGTTTTGATCAGTTTTTTGGCTACCGGCTTTTCCGGGGATTCGAGCGAGTCTGTCCAAGCGCGCAGTTTGGCGTCTTTCATCAGCTCCTCCTCGTTCCGGGTTTCCCTCTTCTCTGCCAGCTCTTCTGCTATGCCACGCAGCCTTTTGTTGCCCCATGCCTTGAGCGCTTCCCCCTCGTCGGTCTCCCATATCAGGGAGCGCCTGTTCGTAGACACCAGATCTTCCTCCATGTCGAAGAATTCGGCGGTAATCTCCCCGGTCAGACACGAATAAGAGTACTCGCCGCTTTTGATGTCGAATAACGTCGGCCTCTGGATAAGCTTTTTTCTGGCCAGTATGGCGATGCCGCGATCCTCCTCGTTTAGCGGGTCTCGCGTGGCCCCTATCCACCCAGTCACCCTCCAGTCCGGTTTCCCGTCCTGTATCAGATCGTCAACCTTCCACGTGTGCTCCATGTCCTCCTTCGTCAGTTTGTCGGCGCGCGTGATGGCCTTGCCGTTGATTAGTACTTCGAACCCTCCCCCTATCGCAGAAAAGTTCTTGGCGATCGAGCGCGTGACCGATTGGATGTTTACCGGCGTTTTTCTTTTGAGGTTGGAGATCGTGACCGTGGTTCCGTCCCCTAGATCGGTCTTTTCTTTTGCGGCGGTTACCTCCGGCAGGTATTTTCCGGCGTTCTTGGCGCATTTGCGCAGCTCTTCCAGATCCATCTTGAATGAACTGCGCTCTCCGCCGCGGACGGTCTCGATCTCGACGGTGTTTGCCACGCCAAAAGTTGAAAGCTTGCCGATGCCCTTGCGCCCCATGGGGCGCCTCCCTCCGGGGGTCCTTTCTCCCCCCGCCTCGTCGCGCCGCTTGCGCCCGACCAGAATGTACTTCTCCCCGATCTCCTCATACAACATGCCGTGCCCGTCATCGCTCACGACTATCTTGAAATCTTGGTTTGAGTCTTCGTCGGGTAGCGCCACGTCGACTTTTGTTGCGTCCGCGTCCCACGCGTTGGCGACCATCTCCGAGATTACCGGGGGCAGATAGCCGTAGAGCTTTATTCCCAGATCCTCAACGACCGAAAGTTGTATCTCCATTTCCAGGGGAGGCGCCTTCGAACCCATGGCGTGTAAAACATAGCCTGTAATTAAATACCTAACCGTTGACGTGATGCGCCCGAAAGCGGCCAGATCGGGCCCGAGATCACCGCGGTTTTCCCGGAGGCTGCCTCTCCAAGTCTCCCAATGGACGACATGATACGGCGATCCAACACGAAACGCGAACCCGCCTGCTGACGGTTTGTGCCACGGAGCCGCGGCGCGCGCGAATCCGAAGCCGGAACAGGTGCCGGGCCTGGCGTCAGATGGACAAACTAAGTGCCGCGTACTTTGGTTTCCTGCCGCCGCGCCCGACTAGAATCTGGAGGCGATCCTGGTCGGATCCGGCCCGGGCGCCGGATCTGCCGGCCGGGGCGTCGCGGCTACGGCGTGTCCTGCCAGGAAGCGTGAACCCGCGGGCGCGCGGGGGCCTTAAGTGGTACCGGCGCCCTCCCGCCGTGTCAGTCTACGACCGGAGGGTGCAGAAAAAGGAGAGCGGCGGCCTCATCGTGTCCGTCCCGTACCAGATAGCCTACGCGCTCGGCATAGGCAAGGGCACGACCGTCCGTTTCTGGTCGGTGAACGGCAAGGCCGTCTTTAAGCCGATCGCGCCAGGCGGCCTGACGGAGAAGGACATGGCCGACATCGGCGAGTACGAAGAGGCGGCCGGGGAGAGCCGGGGGCCGGATCCGGTCCTGGGGCAAACCCGCCCACGCGCCTGTGGCCAGTGTCCTGACTGCGGAGAAAGGCGCCCGGGGGCTCGGGAGGAGACGTGCCGGGCGCCCGGGAATGAAGGCGACATGCCGTGGTGGGCCTTTTTTTGACCAGGCTCAAGTTCACGACAGCGCCTGCTTGTGACTGCCGATAGCGTACGACGGAATCTAAACGGCGCCAAAAAGCAAGGTTGGACATGCCAAGGCGGCCGGCCAGGCCGGACGTTCAGGCGGGCAAGATGCCGCTAGAGTACTGGCCGGTGAGGCCCCGAACCGACAGCCTTACGGCTGCCGGAGATTTTTCATCCAAAAGTCGACGGCTGGGCCCGTCCCGCGGGGCGCGTACGTCTGGAACAAGTTGCCCGGTTCTGCCCGCCGGCCAGCTCTATCGGAGGTCCGCCGGGGCCGGCTGGCCGCCCAGCGACTTTACCCTGCCGACGCTGCCTTCCCGTAGCCTGACCTTTATCCCGTGCGGGTGCTCCTCGCTGCCGGTCAGTATCGCCTCCACTGTCCCCTCCGTGAGCCTCCCCGTTCCCTGGTCGGCCTTTGTCTCTATGCCTACCCTATCTCCGACGGCTATGTCGCTCTTCTTGGGCACGCCCATGCCCCCGCTTGCAAGAGTGCCGATTTAAAGCCGCCTGTGGTGTCCGTCCGCGAGCTTTGCCCGGCGGCCGGATCCGTCCCACAGGGTTGATTACGGCGCGGCTCGTCCCATGCGCGTGTTCTTCCGGAGATCGAAGAGGGGCCTGTTCGGTTCCCCGTCCAAGGGCCGCTCCAAGAAGTCCTCCGGGTCCGGCCTGTTCGGTTCCACATCAAGGGCCATCACTAGCGGTTCCAAGCGGACAATATGAGCCAGCGATCCAACGTTAGACGTGGTCCATCTGCTACCAAGTCGGATTCATTTGTGCCATGGAGCCACGGGCCATGGAGCCACGGGCCATGGAGCCACGGGCCATGGAGCCACGGCGTGCGCGAATCCTGAGCCGGAGCAGGCGCCAGATCAAGATGAGTGCCGCGTACTTTGATTTCGTGCCGTCGTGTCCGCGAATACAAGCTGGAGGCGATTCTGGCCTGACCGGCCCGGGCGTACGGATACGGGACGGGCCGGCCGTGGCCGCCATCTCCGGGTCCGGCCGGTGTTCAGCCGGCCGAGACGGTCCGGGACGTGGGCCGCCGACGGGCGGCCCGCTTAGGTCGGGAGGATTCGGGGGAGCCGTGCTCCTCCCGTTTTGTTTTCGTTTTCGTGGGTAAATGCGAGGGCGGCGCGGCCGTGCCCAAAGGCGCCTCCAGGTACAGCAAAAAGGCGCCTTCAAGCACAGCAGAAAAGCGCCTGCAGGTACAGCAGGTCGTAGCAAAAGCGCCTGCAGGTACAGCAAAAGGCGCCTGCAGGCGCCTTTCTGCTTTCAGTCGGGGCAGTTGACAGGCGCGGACAATAGCCGGATGCTGCCCAAACAGGGTGTACATGGCGAGCGTACCCGCCCGGTCAGGAACCAAGAACGGTAGGCCGGAGACGAGATGGCCATGGATGCGGGCCGCGTGCCCGAATTCTGATCAAAGCTCCAAGATCCCGCGATCCAACGTTAGACGTAGGCCCATCCGCTGACGATTTGCTTGTGCCAATGGTCACGGCGTACGCGAATCCGAATCTGGAACAGGTGCCGGATCGGGCAGACAGGCCGGGCTCCGCGTACTTTGGATTTTCTGCCGCCGTGCCGTGCCACACGCGAATTTAATCTGGAGGCGATACTGGGCCGGGGTCGGAGCAAGCGTTGTACGATCCTTGTCAGGCTAGGGTTCTGCCTGCCGGGGCGCCGGCTCTGCCGGCGTGTCCGGTGGCCGTAAAGTCCCCGCGTTCTGCTGGCGGATCTACTGGCCGTGTCCGGCTCGGGTTCTGCCTGCCCTGGCCATATGGGCGGGATCCGGCCCGGAGGGGCCGGGCCCAGCTTGGGGGGCGGGGCCTGTGGGCCCCGCGGACGGATGTGGGGTACAGGGGCCGCCGTCGGCTCCCGGAGTCAGCTTTGGTTCGATCAGACAGGAATGCGAAGGGCCGGCCGGCCGCGGAATCCCGTCCGGGCGGCGATCTGCCGGGCACGGTCGGGTACGATTTTTGGGTACGTTGCGGGCGGCCGAAACTGGGACAAACGTACTGTTGTGCATGTTTCTTGGGTACGTTGCGGGCGGCGAAAATGGGGACGAAAGCGCCTTTGTGTACGATTTATGGGCGCGTTGGCACAGCGTGGACGGAGGCCCGCCCGTCCAGGCCGGCCCAACTGTACTGTTGTGGGCGATTCTTGGCATGTTTGCGCCTTAAGTGGAAACCGGCCATTCTCGGCGTGAAAGCCTACGACAGAAAAGTGCAGAAAAAGGGGACAAGCGGGTTCTTCGTGGCCATCCCGTCCCCGATAGCCTACGCGCTCGGCATAGAAAAGGGCAGCATCGTCCGGTTCTGGTCCGTCAACGGCAAGTTCATCGCCAAGCCGGTTTCGGTGGACGGCTTGACGAAGAAAGACCTGGCCGATGCCGACAAGTACGAAGAGGCCGTCAGGGGGATCCGCGAAGAGCTGAGGGCGGGCACCATAGGGAGGCCCGGCGGGGCAGCCGGGGACGGAACGGGATCCGGGCAGGCCGACGGCCGGCGGCCGGAGAACCGGCAGGCCGAGCCGGATCATCTGGGCCAGGAGGATACCAGCCCGGACAGGAGGCGGGGGAGCCGGCCCCTGAGCAACGCCGAGAGGCTCAAGAGGCTCAGCATCTAGACCACGGTCACCCGGACGGACTTTTTTTCGGCCTCGTCCAGGTCCTCGAATACCTTCAGGACGGCCCTGCTCTTGGACCATACGTGGCACATGCCGAACCCCATGCCCCTCCACTTGGTCATGTTGTACCTGACGTGCTCGGGGTGGCTCCGCACCTCGCTGACCGATTCTATCTCGATGCTGACCGGGGTCTTGGTCTCGTAGTCGTAGGCGACAAGGTCCGTCCTGTCGACCCCCTTGCGGACCGTCTGGTCGGCCACGGCCACGAAGAACCCCTGCTTTAGGTACGCCTCGAAAGCCTGGCGGGCCACGCCCTCCACGTCGTCTGCCGAACCCACGGGGGCGACATCCGGCTCAAAGTACGACTTGCGGGCGCTCGGCGACAGCTCGTAGGGGGCCGCCCGTCCCCCGTCGGTCCGCCTCAAAATCCCCTTGGCCGCCATGGCCTTGAGTACGGGCAGCAGCTCGGCCCTGTTTGCCGTCTTCATCTTCAGGGCTATCTCGACCTGCTGCATGGGCTTTTCGGAAAGCAGCAGCATTATCCTCCATTCGGTACGGGGCGGCACGTCCACGTCCAGCGACGCCTTCCACTGGACGGGTCCGGCGGCGCGGACCGCCCCCTCTACCACGCCGCTTCCGTACTTTGCAAGCTGTGAGGACACGAACTGCTCGAACGCGCCGGCCGAGACCAGCCCGGGCGGGGGGCTCAGCCAGAACTGGCAAGGCGGCGGCTGCTCCTTGCCGGGCGGCGCCTTTTCCCTCACCGTCCAGTGGAAATATTCCTGGCTGGCAAGCTGGTGCTGGAGCGGCTTTTGGAACTGGGGATCCCAGATCTGCGATATGCGGGCCGCGTCCCTGCCGTTGACGCGCCCGACGAACTGGGTGCCAGAGTTGCCGGTGATTATGCCCAGCTGCCTGTCGCTGATCTGCTCGGTGGTCTGGTGTGACAGCACCAGCCCGAGGCCCAGCGAGCGGGCCTGCTCCAGCATCAGCTGCAGAACCTGCAGGTCCTTTACTATCTGGAACTCGTCCAGGGCCAGTACCACCTGGGTGCGGTCGCGCTCCGGTGTCCGGTCGGCCCGCTCCTGTATGGTAAACCACAGCTTCAGGATGAACGCCTGCATGGCCAGCGGCTGGACGTGCTGGGGCATGTTCAGGGGCGATATGCGGACCACCGTGCAGCTGCCCGGCTTGATGAGCTCGTCGAAATCGACGGTCCCGCGCCGCACAGAGAACATCCTCTTGAGCACCGGATCGGTGGCAAACTGCTCCACGCGGTTCAGCAGGGGCACGAAGGCGTCCCCCTTGAGGGAGGATATGCTCTCGAGGGCCTGGGCCATCTCGGGGTCCGGCTCGCCGTACTCGCGGATGACGTCGGCCAGCGCGTCCTTGCCGCCCTGCAGCCTCAATATGATACCGTGCATGTCCAGAAAAGTCGGGGCGTCGTGCTTCATGTACATGTAAAAGAGCAGCGCGCGGAAAATCCTCTCCATCTGCACGTAGCTTGCAGACTGCTGGTACCATTCTTCTATAGTCTTCATAAAGTAGCCGACGTACCGCGAGACCACCTCCTCGCGCTCCGATTCCTTGTGGGGCGGCAGCTCCAGCGGGTTTATCGAAAAGCGCGTCTCCTGCGGGTCCAGATAGTGGACACGGCCCTCCTCCAGAGAGCCGGGCAGACACTGCTGGACGAACTTGCGGGAGTCGTCCCCCTTGGGATCCACGTAAATGAACGCGTTGGGGAATTGCCCCGAGTCGTTCCACGCCTCTAGGTGCTTGGCGAGCAGCCGGATCAGGGAAGTCTTGCCGGAACCGGACCCGCCGACCGCGTACAAGTGGGTGGCAAAGTCGGACGGCGACACCACGGCCGCCTCGGCGTCCTTGGACCGCACCGTTCTGCCCCACTCGGGGGCGCCGGCGCCGGGCATAAACGAGCCGAGCGGCCCGCCCTCTTTTTCGGATGGCTTTGTGGGCATGGCCACGCCGCGGGTTGTGTCTAGATTGGGCGTGGACGGGGACGGCAGATGCACCAACAGCGGCATCTCCGGGAGGGTAAGCATCAGGAATGGCAGGGGACGCCGGTCCTTGTAGCCGAACAGGCCGCGCCCGCAATAACCGGACAGCGCCTTTTCTAGGTGCTGCTCGGGGTCGGGCAGCAGGCGGCGCGTGAACATCTCCAGGCGGTCGAGCTTTTGGCCGCCCGCCCGTATTACGGATTTTTTGGATCCCAGCTGCCACTTCTCCGCGTCGCGGTACCGGAACTTGGTCAGGTGCTCGTGGCCCGAGCGCACGCTCTCGACCGGGAGCGCCTCGATCTCGTCGAAATTGAGTTCTATGTCGTCGTCGCTGACCGTCAACCCGCGCACGGCCATCAGCACGTGTGAGCCCTGCATCTTCAAAGTCGCGTGCTTTTGCAGGCCGGCGTAGTTGTTGTCGAAATCCCTGCCCGCCTCCGGATGATCGTGTGGCTTTTTGTCGGGGTGCATCAGTATCTCGGTATTGGACAGGTAGTTGCCCCGGCGTATCTCGCGGACCTTGCCGTCCAGCCTGGCCACGTGCCGCCTCAGGAAGGGGTTGAAGGAATACGACTTGAAGACGAACTGTATCCAAGCCTTGTCTGAAAGCTGGACGGTGCTAGCGATCTGCGACATTATCTGGTGGGCGCGCGCCTTGTCAAAGACGGTCGCGTAGTGGCCGTGGTAGGCGCCTATGTCGAACACGCGGTATTTTCCTGCCGGATCGAACCAAGACGGCGCGGTTTCTGCGTCGGAAAACCCCGCGCTGGGGTACATGTTGCGGAACGCCTGCCGGTACCCCGCCATGTCGGCCCTCTCGCAGGCCAGTACCATCCGCAGCTGCTTTTCGGAGCCGTCCCACCACACCTCGTAGCTTCTCACGCCGGGGCCTGCCAGCCCGCCGGCCGCCTCGACTGCCTCTTTTTTGTCCATCTCTACGGGTACAGACACCGAGCAGGCCGATATGTCGCCGGGCCCTGGCAGGAACTTTTCGGCCATGTCCAAGGCACCTTTCGGCTTGCGCCCGTTGGCCAGCCGCCATTTCCCGCCCACGGTTGCCGGTGCCGGGCCGCATAAAAGGTACCTATAGGCGCAACCTGAGACTGGTAGACGCCGCACAAATGAGGCATCTTGTCCTGACTGTCCACGTCTCTGACATGTACGAATTTGGCATGTCGTACGCATGTGTGGCGGCGATAATTGGCGTTAATACTCGCACACTGCCAACCCGTACACCTTGCTCTCCAAACCGTCGGTCCACATGGGAATGGCGCACCTGCCTTCCGAAGCAAACGTGTCAGTGTCCATGAAGCAGTGCGGTAACCCGTTTCCGGCCGCGCTGGTCCTGTTCCCGTCCACGATGATCGTCCGATCTCCCATGGCGACGGGCATGGTGGAATCTGCTATCGAATTCATGATGCCTAAAAACCGCTCGTACAAGTCTTCGTTGTTGGCGTCAGACGCACGGACGGTCTTTATGAAGGATCTCCCGATCTTAGTCAGACTGAAGGCCTCTCTCTTCTGCATCGCGTGCACGGCCGCCGTTATGACATCCGTGTTGGGTTCGGTGAAACATGCTTCCCATTTGTGATCGCGCACTATCAACTTCCTGATCACCTTGGCGTAGTTTTTTCGAGCCACTCCATTCATGATGCCGTCAATCTTCAACACATTTTTCTTAAACACGTCAAACTCGTCGTATTGTGCGGAATGCCGAACGTTAATCATGCAATCGAACAGCGCCACAAAGTCTTTGTCGGATACCATCTTTTTCTCAAAGTTAAACATGTTCATGCTCCCAGATCGGCGGATAGAGCCAAACGCACGCGATCTACGGCAACGCGGACGGCGCGCTCGCAAACGACGGCGTTAGCTGCACCGCCACCCGACCCATCCGTCCCTGCCAGCCCGCCGGACGGCGGAGGGGCCGCATCCGGGTCGAAACAGGCCGTGGTCGCGCAGGACATCACAGAATACTCGGAGAACACGGCGCGCCGACGCGCTCGCTATGATTTAAACCCCGCCGGGGCGTGGCTTTGAGCCGCGGCTTGACCGTGTTGTCCGGCACACGGCATCGCCGAGGTGCAATGCAGTCATCCAGTTTGCCGGCAGACGCCGTCGGGAAACCCGGTAGCCGGCACTGTCGAAAATCTGGTCTCAAGCTGCCAGCTTGTACAGCCCGCGCGCGTTGCTCATCACGGGGTCGGACGGCACCACGATCTTGCGGCCCTTTAGGCGCGCCTCCAGCTCGTCGCGCACGCCCGGCATCAGCAGCCCGCCGCCCGAGAGCGCCAGGGGGTACCCGTACTGGCCCGCCACGTCAGAGACCTCGGCCGCCAAGTTCTCGGCCAGCACGCGCGCGTACTTTTTGCAGACATCCTTGTGCGCCTCCAGCGCGGACGGATCCAAGTGGGCGAACCTGCCCACTTTTTTGGTCACAAAGTCCGAGGCCCAGGCCGAGCTTGCCCCGTCTATCACTTCCGATCCGTCGACGGCGACTATCTCGGTAGTGCCCTGCCCTATCGAGACCACCACGCCGGTGTCCATGTCTAGATCCACCAGCGTGCCGCACGCCTGGGCCACCACGCTGCACGAATCCGTCTCCAGCGTGCGCTTTACCAGCTTTGCGACAAACTCGCGCTGGTCGAACGCGTGGTAGGGCAGGCCCACCACCATGCTCAGTCGCTCGTTCCCGGGCGCCGGCGCCTTTGCCAGGCACCTGATCTGGTACAGCGCCTCGCGCACCAGCATCTCGACCTGCTTTTGGTGGCGCGGATCCGGCCTGCCCTTCGATATGGGCCCTATCGCCGAGGTCCCCGTCGTTCCCAGCAGGGCCATGGCGCCGGCGCCGACCGCCTCGGACGCCTTTGTGGACCAGCATCCCCCCGTGCGCCTGGCGTACAGGGTGGGGAACCTGACCGAGCCGACGTCCGAGACGCACTTTACGAACCCCGTTCCCAGATCCAAGCCGACCTTCACGGATGTAGTGGCCGGGCCGGATTTAAGGGGCAGGCAAGGCTGATATTTGCCGGCGCGGCACCACGGGCATGATCGTAGACGAAAGCGAGTTTTCGAAGATGGCCGAGCATCTGGGAATCGAGCCAAAAGACCTAGTCAACACCGTCTTGGAGAGCGTGAAGAGCCGCCCGTGGTACGTGTACAGGGCTGGTCGCAACAGATCTCTGGGCAAGTCGCTCCAAATATCTCTGAACAGCTCGGAGCTCGCGTACGCTTGGGACGAGGCGATCAAAGACGTAGTCGGGGGGCGCGAGTACATCGTAGAAGAGTGCGACGTCGACTTGGTAAAGGGCACCACATGGTACGGAATAGTCTTGTCAGGGGACGACGACAGCGAAATAGACAGGCTGGATCTCTATTTTGGAGATGGCCCCGGAGAAATCGTGCGTGCGTCGGTGCATGTCGTGTTCGCCGACGGCAAGTTGGGAGACAAGGCCATGGAAGAAATAGACGAAGTGCTTGACAACGAGATGGTGGATTGCGAGGGCTTGGATTTGGAACACGATTACTACGACGGCGTTTGGTCTTTTGCCATAACCGTCCACACTAGTCACGATTTCGAACTGCCCGGGTTTGACGAGATGCACGATCTGGTCAAAAAGATCAAAAAAATCGCAAAGGCGCACGGCGCACGCGACTAACCGGGTCGGCATGCAAGATTCGGACGGCGCGGGCCGCCTCCGGCCCCGCACATCTCGGGACGGATCGGCGCTACGGGGCGGGGCGAGGGGCTGGTTACTGGGCGAAGAGGGGATCCGGGCGCATTTAAGGCGCCCGCGATCCTCGGGCGATGTGCTCCATAACGGGGACAAAAACGTCCCGGCTATGGGGTACATGTCCTCCTACAGCCAGGCAGATGGTGTCTGGGATCGCCTGAAGTGGGCCGTACAGCGCGGCCGAGGCCGGCGGGGGCGACCGGGCGCATAAAAGGTGCCCTAGATCCGCGGGCGATGTGCCCCACAGTCGGGACGCTAGGATCCCGACTGTGGGGTATATGCCCTCCTACAGCCCGGGCCTAGTCCGGGCCGCCGGGCCGGGGGCCGGCGGGGGCCGACTTCAGGAGGCGGCGGGCGCACGCGACGAGCCGCCTGTTCGAATGGTCTGCGAACGGCTCCGAGCAGGAGGGGCAGGCTTTCACGCCGCCGGAGCCCGGCTGGCATAAAAGGGCGGCCGCGCGCTCACGGCCTGCCCGGCTCCAGCCTGCCCATGATCTCCTCGACCATGTCGAACACCCTGCCGCGCAGCTCGCGCTCGCTGTCGGCCTCTTTTTTGAGCGACTTTATCCGCTTCCTGCCGGCCTCCTCTTTCCTGCGCATCGCGGTCAGCTCGTCTATCCTGGCCTGCTTGGCCGCGGCCTCGGCCCTGAGCCGCTCCTCGTCCGAGACGGTCAGCAACGGTATGGCCTTCCTGTACTCGGGGAACCGCTCAAAGTCCTCCTCGTTGTACCGCTCGTAGTGGGATTCGAGGCCCACCTTGTGACCCATCATGTCCTCCTTGTCCAGGTAGTCAACCTTGGCCCGCCTCAGCATAGTGTTGAAGTACTTGCGGAACCCGTGGTCGAGGCTCACCTCGTGCCTCCTGCGCCTGTCCCCCGGCGGGCGGAGGCCGACGCGCGCGACCAGTTTGGACACCCGGGCCTTTACGCTGTTGGAGCCGAGCCGGACCGGCTCGTCGTACCGCACCGAGACGAGCAGCGGATCGGAGCCGCGCGGCTCCCTGCCGAACCTGTGCTTCCACTCTTTGCGGTACAGGCCCACGGTCCCGTACGCCTCGGGGGTCACGAACGTCCAGTACTCCTCGGGGTACCCGCGGTACACCCGCAGCGCGGCCCCCTCCGGCGGCTCGCCCACCGGCACCAGATCCTCCCAGCAAAAGTAGTCCCACGCCCCGACCCGGAAGCCGCCCGACGAGAACAGCAGCACTATGACCTTGTCGGTCAGGCCGGTCGAGCCGGCCAGCATGGCCTTGAGCTCCTCGCGGGTGTACGCGCGGTCGCGGCTCTTGACGGGCGGCGGCATCATCCTGTTGACGGCCTTCCAGGATATCCCGATCTCGGAGGCGGCCAGCAGCGCCTTTACGGGCTTTATCTTGTTGGGGACCGTGTTGGGGTTCATCTCGCCCCGTTCCACCAGGTCCTTGAGCCCCTTTACGTAGCTGCGCACGGCCGCCTTGGCCGCGTCGGGGTTGGACCGCGCCAGGCCCACGAACGCCTCGCACATGTCCTCGATGCCCCTCGAGCGCGGCGGGCCCCCCGCGTACCTCTCAAAGACCCCGTCGGGCACCGCGGCCATGAACGCGGCCAGGTTGCCCCCGTACGACCGGCGGGTCTCGGCGCTGCCCAGCGAGGCCATCATGTCCGAGTATGCCGCCCCCTCCATGGAGGCCACATCTATCTCCACCGATCGTTTCGGACTCTGTTCCTGATAAGGCACTAAATGTGGGCGGGTCTTCGGCGACTATCAAGTTGCGCCTGATCAGCGGCAGGGCGGCGCGCTTTCCAGCGCAACCCGGACCAGCCGGGCGCACCGCTCCGGCCGCTTTTTTATGTCGTCGTCCCAGAAGCGGATCACCGCGTATCCTGCCTCCCTCAGCTCCCGGTTCACCCGCCGGTCCCGCCGGCGGTTGCCCCCTATGTGCTGCAGCCAGTACTCTGGATTGTCGCCTCCGGCCAGTTTCTTCCTCAGCTTTGGCCAGTTGCGCCCGTGCCAGAACGAGCCGTCGCAGAACACGAGCAGGCGGCCCTCGACTATGAAGTCCGGCGAGCCGGGCAGTTCCGGCTGGGACCGGTAGCGCATGCCGCCGCGCCGCAGGATCCTGGCCATCTCCCTCTCCGGCCCCGTCCCCCGGCTCCTGATCTTGGACATCACCTCCGAGCGCTTTTCCTTGGTGAGCGTGTCCAACGCGCCGGGGCGCCGGAGAGGGGTTAAACGTGCTTTGGCCGGGCGCGGCTCCGGCGGGCGCCCCCGTCCAAGCGTCCGCTGCGTGCTATGCAGGCGTCCGAATCGGCGTCCGGGACATCGCGGATCGTAGCTCGCCCGCAGCCGATGCGGCGCGCAGAAGCGGCGGATCCGGGAGGGCCGGCGCGGCCGGATCGTGGGCGCAGAAAAGGCCCCCCTTCCGGCTGCCGGTTTGCGGACGCGCGGAGCTTGCGTCGTGCGTCCGCCGGCGCTCCCGATTTGGCCGCGCCGCACGCACGCCAGCTTCGCCCCGACCCAGGCTTATAACCAAGTTCCGGCAATGCACGCCATGGGCGACACCGGCATCCCGGGAGTGGAGGAGATGGTGCAAGACGCGATTGCGAAGATCCGGAGGGAAGACCCCGGCACGCTGACGCCGGAGGCCGTGCTGAACCGGTTCTCGGACGCGGTAGAGGCCGTGTTGGGCGCCACGTACGACGCGTACGAAAGGCACGAGCGGGGCAGGATAGAAGCCTGCAAGAAGAGATTCACGGAGGGCCTGCCCGAGACGGTCCCGAAGGAAAGGGCGGAAAAAGTCGTGAGCGATACCGTCGACGGGGTCAGGGAACTGAAGAACAGCCTCGAGCAGTCCAAGGCATCCCGAGCGGGCAAGAGCTTGGAGAAGATCGTGCAAAAGCTGCTGGCGCTTGCGGGAATACCCAGCGAGGCCCTGACGCCCGGCGACAAAAAGCACAATCTGGACAGGATCGGCTTGGCGATACCGAACAAGCAGACGGCCATCGACAGCCCCGACAAGTCGCATTTCCTCTCGCTCAAGACTTCGCTGAGGGAGCGCGGAAGCAGGTGGTCGAAGAACAGAAACCGGGGCCGGACACACCTGATCACCGTCCTTCGGGGAGAGGCGCTGGGCAACGGCGTGGCGCGGGAGATCGTCAAACACGGGGTATTCCTGTACCTGCCGGACAGGATAAAGGACGGCCGCTTCTCGGACGAGCCGCGGATCAGGAGGCTGTCGGATCTGCCCCTCAGCGTGGGCAGGGAATACGTCGAGAGCCCGAGCGCAACGTCAGTAATCTAGAACACGGCCGCCCGGTGCGCCAGAGCGACGGCAGGCGCCGGATCTGCGAAGTCGGCGGACGGATACGGGGTCGGCCAGCAGAGGCGCTGGACTTGCGCGTTCTAGATTGGGCCTGACCGCGCCACGGGGTGCATGTAATATACGTCGGCCAGCATTTTCGCTAGTCCCTGGCCGCGGTCACCTCTATTTTCCCGCGCACGATCCTGTAGGTTATGCGGGAGGGGCACCCCAGCCTGTCCATGACCGGCTTCGGAAGGTACCCCTGGCAGCCCCGGGTATCGTGGTAGGTGACGCTGACGGTGAACTCTTTGGCGTCCTTTTGCCATCTTCCCATGTCAATTCCGGGCACGCCGTTTGTTAAAAACTATTATTCCACGTGTTTATATGCCCGTCGCCGCGGCCGGAGGCGTGGATCGGCTGCTCGCGCTCAGAAAAGGCGGATACCGGCCGTCCGCGGCCCGCGGACCGGTGGTGCGGCACGACCGGTGATATTCGGTGCAGTCCTACACGGTTCCGGGGAAAAAATACACGGTGCTCGACGCGGGCGGCCCGTGGGTCTGCACGTGCCTCTGGCACTGCTACGTGCACGTCGATTGCAAGCACATCTTGGCGGCGCGCGCCGCGTTCGGTTCGCGCGCGCCCGAGGAGCCCGAGCCGGCAGTGATACCGGAAATAGAGCCGGGCACGTGCCCCGAATGCGGCTCTGCCAACTCGAAAACTGACGGCGTGCGCGTGAACAAAAACTACGAGAACCAAAAGTACAAGTGCCTCGACTGCGGCAGGCACTTTTCGGCAAACGCCGGGCTCGGGGACACCGTGCTTCCCCCCGCATTCGTGACGCGGGTGATAGAGATGGCCTCCTCCGGCATGCCGTACCCCAAGATAGCAAAGTGGCTGGCCTCAGAGAAGGTGAAAGTGTCCACAAAAACCGTGTGCAACATAGTCCGCCGCTTCTCCAAAATCCTGATCGAATACTGCGCCCGGCTGCGGCCGGCCGTCTCAGAGTTGTGGAGGACCGACGAGAAGCGCGTCGCGGTGGCCGGCGGCAAGCCCTACCTGCACGGCCTGATGGACTCGGGGACGCGGCTGCTCCTGTCGGTGCAGCTGACGCCCAGAAAGGGCGAGGACGACGTCGCTCCCATGTACCGGGCCGGCGCCGACTGGGCCGGCAAGGTCCCGCACCTGCTGGTCTCGGACGGGGCGCCGTCGTTCCGCGCGGCGTGGAATTCGTGCTACCGGCCCAACAGGAAGGACCAGAAATACTCCGATCACGCGGCCATGATCCACCTAGACGGCAACATGAACAACAACATGATGGAGTCGCTCAACCGCGAGCTTGGCAGGCGCATGTGGCCGGCGCGGTTCGTCCCGGCAGAGGCGGCGGCCGCCATGGCCGAGCGCGTGCGCCTGTTCTACAACTTTTTCCACGAGCACTCGGGCCTCGGCGGCAGGACGCCGGCCGAGGCGGCCGGCATCTTGGTGCGGGGCGACAACAGGTGGAAGACGCTGCTGCGCAACGCGCACGCCAACGCTCCAAGATAGCGCCACCCGGCGCCGGCCCGCCCGGACGGGCGGGGAAGCGCACGCGCCGGTCCGGGATTTGGACGCAGACGGGCCCCGATACGGCGCGCCAAAGGGCCCGTCCCGGTCCTGGACGCGCCCGCCGCCCGGCGCGGGGCGGCCTTTGCGGCGAATCCGTGGTTCTTTTTTGCTCTGGAAAATTCATCGACGACGTATATTACACGCACCCGGCGCCGGCCCGGTACATGGGAGCGACGTCGTCCTCGCCCTTTCTGGGCGTCAGCTGCACCGACAGGAGCAGCCGCGTCCCCGAGTCCATCAGGCCGTGCAGGTAGGGCTTGCCGCCGGCCACCGCGACGCGCTTCTCGTCGGTCCTCCACAACTCTGAGACGGCCGGCCGCAGCCGGGCGCAGTATTCGATCAGGATTTTGGAGAAGCGGCGGACTATGTTGCACACGGTTTTTGTGGACACTTTCACCTTCTCTGAGGCCAGCCACTTTGCTATCTTGGGGTACGGCATGCCGGAGGAGGCCATCTCTATCACCCGCGTCACGAATGCGGGGGGAAGCACGGTGTCCCCGAGCCCGGCGTTTGCCGAAAAGTGCCTGCCGCAGTCGAGGCACTTGTACTTTTGGTTCTCGTAGTTTTTGTTCACGCGCACGCCGTCAGTTTTCGAGTTGGCAGAGCCGCATTCGGGGCACGTGCCCGGCTCTATTTCCGGTATCACTGCCGGCTCGGGCTCCTCGGGCGCGCGCGAACCGAACGCGGCGCGCGCCGCCAAGATGTGCTTGCAATCGACGTGCACGTAGCAGTGCCAGAGGCACGTGCAGACCCACGGGCCGCCCGCGTCGAGCACCGTGTATTTTTTCCCCGGAACCGTGTAGGACTGCACCGAATAGCAGCTCCGGCCGTGCCGCACCGCCAGTCCGCGGGCCGCGGACGGCCGGTATCCGCCTTTTCTGAGCGCGAGCAGCCGATCCACGCCTCCGGCCGCGGCGACGGGCATATAAACACGTGGAATAATAGTTTTTAACAAACGGCGTGCCCGGAATTGACATGGGAAGATGGCAAAAGGACGCCAAAGAGTTCACCGTCAGCGTCACCTACCACGATACCCGGGGCTGCCAGGGGTACCTTCCGAAGCCGGTCATGGACAGGCTGGGGTGCCCCTCCCGCATAACCTACAGGATCGTGCGCGGGAAAATAGAGGTGACCGCGGCCAGGGACTAGCGAAAGGCAAAACGACGTATATTACATGCATCCGTGTACGGTGCCCACCGAGACGGGCAGGCCGTCGCGGCCCATGCGGCCGGCGTTCATCCTGTGCGGCATGCGGTCGGCGAAGTTGCCCACGATGCTGGCGCACGCGTTGCGGCCCGGGTTTCCCTCGTCGGGCAGGCCCGTCTCGGGCTCCATGCCGCAGCTGTCGCACTCGGCGCAGTCGTAGACGTTTACCGTATGGCACGTAGTGGTCGCCCTGACGGGGCGCGGGGCCTCGTGACGTAGCGTATCTTTTTCCTGACGACCCGTATCCTGCGCGAGCCGCAGCCGCTGCACTCGCTCATCTTGTGCTCTTCGAACTTATCCGGCTTTGGCTTGCGCGTCTTGTCCGGGTGCCCCTTTTGCGCGCCCCTCTTCCCGCCCGACGGGGCCGCGCCCCTGCCTATCTTGTCCTGGGTTTCCGTCCTGTGCGACGGCGGCGTGTGCGTGTTGTCGTACCGTTTCTGGATCTTTTCCAGCTTTTCCGCCCGCGCGGCGAGCCGGGCCGCCGAGCCCTCCGCCCTCCGCCTCGCTTTCCGCTCCCCCGCCAGCTCCTGCTTGGCGAACGCAAGCTCCGCCTGCGAGTGCAGATAGTCGAGTTCGGCCCTGTCGGCCTCGGCGTTCGTCCGCTGCTCGGCCTGGAGCCTCCCGGTCCTTTCCTCCTTGAACCTGCGCTTCCATTCCGCGCACTTGCGAGCCGCTTCCCTGCAATCCAACGGCTGACGTAAAACGTACTAGTATTTAGATCGCTGCTGTCAAAAAATTTCATCACGGAGTGAAAATTCAGGCACGACGTGAACACATACCTTGCGTTTTGTAGGCGTATCGTGGTTCTTTACCGTCTTTACATATCTCTCCACGGGTGTGCTTATCCGTATGATTATAAGAACATTCCGTATCAGCACGAATGATATCATATCGAATAAGGCTTAATAAGGCTCCTCCGGAGGGGTGGCCGTGTCGAAGTGGAAGAGCGGCGAGACGGACTTCACGGTGAGCGTAAGCAGGGACAATAGAGACTCTTATGTGTGCCGCCTGCCCAAACCGCTCGTGAAAAAGCTGGGCTTGGACGGCAGGATACGCTTCCGCGTGTTCAAGAGCCGCGTGGAGGTGAGCAAGCCTTGACCGGCCGTGCGACCGGTGGAAAATACAAGACGGTCGTCATCGACCCTCCTTGGAGAATCACCGCCACAGGCCCCAACTCGAAACCGTGTCGTGGGGTGCTCAAGCGCCGTTTGGATTACAGAACCATGACCGACCGAGAGATCGCCGACTTTCCAATAGACGATTTTGCCGCATCCTCGTGTAACCTTTTTGTCTGGTCTATCCAGAGCCGCTTGCCGTTCACGATGGATCTTATACGCAAGTGGGGATTCAACTACTACTGCACATTCACATGGGTGAAAAATACAGGCATTACGATGCAGGGCGTCTTTCGCAACAGTGAATTCGTAGTATTCGGATATCGCGGACCTTTCAATATACCGTTCACCGGAAGGGCGGTACCAGCCGCATTCAAGGCCCGTACTGGAATCCACTCCCAGAAACCAAGCGAATTTTACGAACTGGTGCGAACCAAGACCAAGCCTCCTAGAATAGATGTGTTTGCACGCCAAAGACATCCCGGTTTCGATGTGTGGGGAGACGAGGCTGTCGAGAGACCCCTCATCGAAGAGTGCCTATTCTAGCGGGCGTTGAAAATTTCGCCTCCCCCTCCACGCATCAGACAGGCGGGGGCAAAATCTTCCATGACCGGCAGACCCTGTATCAAATCTTATCTGGGAGGGGAGCATGGCTCTCCGAGATGGGCCCGAGAGTTGAACTATTCTTACCCCGCATGAGGGTGACCGGCAGACCCTGTATCAAATCTTATCTGGGAGGGGAGCATGGCTCTCCGAGATGGGCCCGAGAGTTGAACTATTCTTACCCCGCATGAGGGTGACCGGCAGACTAACTCACAACAATAGGCGGACGGGGTACTACCCCACAGAGGGTGAATGGGAGCTTTCCGCTCAATCGGGCAAATCCACAAATCCAATGGCTTCGAAGGAGGTGACACATTGATCAACATTGGGATAGACGTGCACAAAAAGATGTGCGTGGCGACAATAAAAGGAAACGGCAAGGATATAATAGAACAGACCGAATTCAAGAACAGCAAAAAAGACATAGAGGCGTTCGCGGCACACGTAAAGAAGACGCACGGCAAAAACGCCAGGGCGGTCTGCGAGGCGACCGGCAATTACTGGATGATACTGCACGACACGCTGGAGGACTGCGGCATCGACACGATCCTAGCTCACCCGGCCAAGACCAAGGCCATAGCCCAGGCAAAACTAAAGGACGACAAGGTGGACTCGGAGGTGCTCGCGGACTTGCTACTCATGGACATGGTTTACGAGTCGTTCGTGCCTGACGAGCGCTACAGGAACCTGCGCAACCTGGCCAGAACCCGGCTCGACAGGGTCCGCACGGCGACGGAGCAGAAGAACAAGATAACTGCGCTTCTGGCCAAATACGAGCACAAGCTTCCCACAAAGACGAAATTCTCAAAGACCAACTTGAAGTGGATGCGAACCGTAAGCGTCTCGCCGGTGGACAGGCTGTCGCTGGACTCGTACCTCGACACGCTGCAGCTGATGCAGAAACAGACGGAAACGCTGGAGCGCGAGATAGCTTCCGAATGCATGGACGACGATAGGGCAAAGCTCGTCATGACGGTCACCGGAATAGGATACGTTACCGCGCTGACCATAATCGCAGAGATAGTAGACGTAAAGAGATTCAGGACGGCCGAAAAACTCGTCTCGTACGCGGGCCTTTCTCCGTCCCACCGGAACAGCGGCGAGACCAAGCGCGGCGGCGGCATAACCAAAAAGGGGTCCGTCTGGTTAAGGAACGCCATGGTGGAGGCGGCCAACGTCGCGGCGCGCTACGACGCTCGAATGTCTTCGACCTACGAGCGGCTGTCGAAAAGGATAGGCAAAAAGAAAGCGAGGGTGGCCATCGCGCGCCGCCTGACGGAGGTAGTCTGGCACATACTGACCGACATGGCCGAATACCGGACGCAGGACAAGGATCTAGTGCAGCGAAAGTATAAAGCGGCGGCGGCCAAAGCCCGCCCGCCTGACTGAGCACACACTCGTTTGCAGTGGCCCGTCAATCCGGGAAGATTTGATATGGGAGAATAGGCAGCTAATCTAAATAGTGGCATCGTCAGGATCCCACATGAGCCGTCGCGAGAAAGCACCGGTGCAAGATCAGGGGCGCGAAGAAAAGATGATCCGCATGCTCGGCCTTAGAGGGGTTGTCGGACGCCTTGGCCACGACGCGGAGGACGATGATGGCCATACATTCGAACTAAAGTCAACAACGAAGAACAGTTTCGGAACCGGCAGAGATGTCTCTATCAACATGATCGGTAGGTGGAGGACGCGCCACTGGATATTCGCTGTTGGCACCAACTACAGGGATGGTTTTGAGATAGATGCCATGTACCTCTGCACCCCGACCATGATGAAGGAGCAGTTTGATCTATTTGAAGCGCGGTTTGGGCCCGATCTGACTCTACGCGACACGGTGATCGGATACATCAAAAAGCTCCTGAAAAAGAGTCAAATTGAGCGGCTCACATACCTCATAGATCGCGGGATGACGTATAACAACCCACACATCAGCCTCAAATACGTCCGAGAACATGGAATAGAACTAGATTTGGCAGATGCCGCCCAAAGCCTAAAGCGGGCGATGAATCAGCATGCCAACTAAGCGTTTGTCACGAATTTACGAATGCGTGTAATGCATCTGTTGCCCTTGCGCCGGCCTTTTGGCATTGCCTTTTTGTTCTGCCCGTGCACGATCTCGTGCGTGACGTAGGGAAGATCAGACTCCTGCCGAGGCTGGCTCGATCGGAGACGCCTAGCAGACGCAAATTATATGCGTTTAAATTGAAAAGATAAGAGGCCTGAGAAGGCCGAAAAAGGAAAGTACAGGGCCAATGCGACCCTGTACGAGAGCTCCACGCCCCGTTGTCTAAAGTCGCCGTTCAACTCTAGGCACAAGTGCCGCAAAAAACACGGAGCGCGCGGAAGCGACGGATCCGGCTCGGACAGGCCGGTGCGACCGGACGGCGAGGGTGCAAGAGGTCCGCCGGAGGGGCACACTGGCGTCTCGCACACCAACGTGCCCGTGCTGTGGAGAAAATACGAGATCTAGTGCTGCGCATGCGGGGCAGAGTTTCAAGACGTGGGCTGCATACACAAGACGGTGTCCAATTTCGACAAGTGCAAAAAGATGGTTACGTTATGGCGGTTCTAGAGACGGGCGGTGCTCGGACTGCAATAAGCGGGTCGGTGCCCCGTCCCCGTTCCTAGAGGGCACATCGCGGGGGTCAGTGGCGTTCGGTGTAGACTCAGGTCGACTTGGAGGCCGTGCCTGAGGACGCCGGCACCGGAGGCCGCCGGTGGGGGTTCTGGCGGCGTTTCGGGCCGCCGGGTCATTTTTCAGCACTTCAAAGCTGTATTTTTTTGACCATACGGGTTTATCGATCTCCGGATCCAGGGCAGGTCCGTGCCGGACTCGGAGACCACGATAGTGCGCAGGGAGCTCGTCAAGGTCGTGCGGGAGAAAGATCAGCTCGAGAAGGATCACGCCGGGTACAAGGACTACGCGGAAGCGCGGTTTCTGGGGTACGAGCGCGAGATAGCGGAGCTGAAGCTGAACTCGGCCGCCAACGCCGGACCCTGCCCCCGCTGCGCGGGCGGGCAGGGCAAGGACGCGCAGTCCGAAAGCGACCTGGTGAAGGAACTCAGATGCCAGATAAAAGAGGCCAACAGAAAGCTGGACATGTACGACAGCCACAACAACCCGAGCGCCAAGGACTACAACCGCAAGCGCGCCGAGTTCCGCAAAAAGCACGGGACGTACGACAGGCAGGCCGGAACCGGGCGGATCGGCCCGCCGGTGGGGCACAAGGGGGTCTCGCACGGCCGCAAGGCAGACGAGGTCGCGCGGTACGAGCTGGACGCGTGCCCCGTGTGCGGAAGCGCCGGGAGCCTGTCGGCCGAGCGCCCGAGCGTAAAGCTTCTGGTGGAATGGGACAAGACGGTCACGATCGTGGCCGCGAGGGCGTGGTGCTGCAGGTGCAGGACGATGGTGGTGGCCGACTCGCCGTCGATCAGGGGCACGCACATGGGCCCGCGCATGCTCGGAATCGTGGCCGAATACGCGGCCGAATGCTCCACCGACAGGGCGATATCGCGCTATCTGGAGAGGCTGCACGGCCTGCGCGCCTGCCCCAACTCGGCGCGCTCGGCGCGCATGGCGCTGACCTCGCTCTTGGAAAAGCTGGCGCTGCTCGTGCGCGACTACATAATCAAGCACGCCGACTACGTGCACCGCGACGAGACGCCCATCATAATCGCCGGCAAGATCGGGTACGTGTGGCTGGTCTGCTGGGGGCCGGCCGTCTTCATCGTCGTGGCCGGCAGCAGGGCGCGGGCCGTCCTGGACGTCTTTTTTCCGGCATGCACGACATCCCGTCCGTCACCGACGAGTACGCCGCGTACGCGTACCTGTCGGTGAGGCAGTCGTGCCTGATCCACATACTGCGCCGCGCCGAGAAATGCGCCGTGCGGTCCGGCAAGGGGTCGGACTTGATACCGTACCTGCTCCTGCTCGGCATGTACTTTCGCGTAAAGCGCATGGACACCGCGCCCCCCGAGGCCGTGGCGGAACTGGAGGGGCAGGTGCGGGCGATCGCCGACATGTACGGGGAGGGCCACGAGATAAACACCGCCCTGACCAACTCGCTGCCGACCATGTTTACGTTCCTAAAGCACCCGGGCATACCGCCCCACAACAACCGCGCCGAGCAGGAGCTGCACGCCGGGCCGTCCAAGGAGAAGCGGGTGCGGCGGCAGCTGAAGAACCACAACGGAATGAGGTGCATGTCGGTCCTTTCGACGGTGTTCCGCACTGCCGAGAACCTCGGCGTCTGGCCGTCCACCGTAGTGCGGATGACGGCGCGCGACCCGGACTGGGACATGTGCGCGCACGCAGACGGCCCCGGCCGCCCCTTGGCTCGCAGGCCCGGCGCCCGGCAGCCTTTTCGGGCGCCGCCGCCTGACGCGCATCCGTCCACGGCGCAAACGCGCGCCGCAAACAGGGGCCGTTCTCCGGCCCCGGTCGCAGTTGGGCCGGTCCGCCGCCGGGCGGCGGCCCGGCGCCGTTTCCCCACGCAGCGGAGCCCGAGCCTGCGCGCGACGGCGCCGCGCATGCCAAACCGGAGCAGCCTAGGCACGCCAGTCAAATCGACCTGAGTCTACACGCGGAACCTGGGATTCTGCCGTTTCCGGTTCCCGGATCGTGCGCCCGGACTGCTGAGCCGCGGTTGTCGAAGGCCCGTCTCTGATCGGCGGTAGTCACGGAACTGGCACCGACGGCAAGGCGGCGCCTGTTCACGGCCGCGGTCTCGCATGCCGACTCCATAACACCACTCAGATGTATTTCCCCCCACCCTAGCCTACGCCCGAAGTACGAGAGGGAAATTGTTTTGGCGTGGTGTTATAGGATTGGAAACGCCGCCGTGCAGGCTAGACTGTCGGCCGCGTCCGTCCGCATTATGGCAGTACCGGAGGCATCCCTGCTTTGAGCCACGGCTGGATCATGTGGGATCTCACACGGTCGGATCCGATATCTTGCCCATGAACAGTATAAGGCCGCTCTGCTCGTCGTATATGGCGAACAGGAACGGGCGGTCGGCGTTGAAGTACGACAGGGGCGGGGGCGCTGACTCGCGCAGTGTTATAACCGTGACGGCCGCCGCTTCCGTCCCTTCTTCGTTCACCTTTACGTACGCGTCGTGCGTTGCCCTATCTACATACAGACTGTCGTTGTCGGAAAGATCGCCCAGATCTGCCCTGGAAGTGAAAACATCAGACATTCCCAGATCTATGAGGTCTGTCTTTAGGTCATACTTCGTCTTTGTCTCAAACTTTGGCAACGACACTACTACGTCTTGTGGTTCCAGCATCCCGATATACTCCGACATTTGCTTGGCGGACATTTCGGCCTCCAGTCTTTCTATGCCGCCCGTCTCGCTAGGCAGCACCGTCAGCATGGAGAGCCGGTCTCCCTCGTACGGCAGCCGGAGAATCTGGGCGCCCTCCGTGTCGGCATAGTCGAAGTTGTTCTTTACGTGCATAAATTCTGCGTCAATGCCATCCTCGTCTATCCAAAACTTGCCCTCTCTCGTGTCCTCTTTCGGAAACTGGACCAGCCAAGTCCCCTTGAAATAGACGGCGTTGGTGATCACCGCGGCGGTGGAGCCGTCGACGTCTCTGTCGTCGAGCACCTCTTGGATCTTGCCTCTGGTCTTTTCAGCCGCCCAGTCGTTCACCTTTTTCACGCCCGGCTTTCCTTCCCCCGCAAAGTCGACCGTCTCAACGGTCGCAAGGTACGTATTGCGCGCGATGTCAAGATACTGCTCGTACGGCTCGAACCAGTCTGCAAGCCACAGCGCGTTGGCCGTCTCGAGGACCGCGTGCGGGTCTTCGGCGTTTAGCGCGGCCATCATGTTCGCGGAGGCGGAGTGGCGTGCCGCGTCGTCGGGCTCGAACCCGAACACGTCGAGCATCTGCCCGGCCGTCTCGCCGCGCGCCCCCTCGTACAGCACGGAAAAGGCCGTATAGACGCTGACCGGCGAGAAAAAGACGTTCTCGTCTGTCTCGTACACTTTTCTGTAAAAGTCAAAGGCGAATTCGTTGACAGACTCTGCAATCTGCGGGGGCACCTCGGGCGAGTCGAGGGCGGAGGCGTGCAGTATCTGGACGGGTTCCGGGGGGCCTCTTGCGGGATCCTGCGGGGTTCCTTGCGGCATCATCGCTGGCAACCCTGCCGAACCAAGCGCAAGGACGGCGGCCGACGCCGCGGCTGCGATCATAGCAGTGTAGATCCGCTTCATTGGATGACCACGAGGAACGGCTCGCGCTCGGACTCTTTACCGTCCGAGGCGCTTATCCAAAACACGTACGTGCCCGCCGGCACGGACGCAGCACTGAGGGTGACAGTCGCGGTGCCGTCGCCGCCGTCTGCCACCGATATGGCAGAGGCGGGGAGCATGTCCGGAATTGCCGTAACCGTAACCGCGTCGCCGTCCGGATCCGAGACCCTCACGTCCAGGGAAGTCTGCTGTCCGGCGGCAAGCGGTATGCTGCCGGTCACGGCGGTGCCACTGGAGAGCACCGCGATCTCTGGACCGTCGTTTTCTGCTCCGGCCGGCTGCGCCGCGGATTCGGACGAGCTGGAGCCGGAGTAGACCCGGCCCGTGGTGAGGCCGCGCGGATCGTCCATGCGGTTGCCGGTCGCGAACACCGACGTGGTTCCCGACGCTATTTTTACGATGTTGTCGTCGTCCTTGTTGGCAACGTACAGGACGCCGGCGCCGTCCATGTCCATTCCGTACGGCTCGTCAATGAGCGAGGTTATCTGGCGCACCAGCCGAGAGTTGGTGGGGTTTATCTCGTTGACGCGCCCCCTGTCGTCGCCGCTCTGGTACAGGCTGGTGCCGGAGCCGGACATGGCCGTGCCGCACTCTACCCCGGTGGCCCTGTGCGTGTTGGGGGACGAGCCCGATATGGTCCCCAAATAGGTGCCCGCAGAGGCGGTATAGTACAATATCTTGCCGCCGGACCTGTCGGCCACGTACATGCGGTTGTCGGGGCAGAACACCACATCGTACAAGCTGCGGATGGAGGGGGCGCCCGATGTCGACGGGTTGCGCGAGGCGTCCCCAAAGTAGCCCAGCGACGTTCCCGTAGACGAGAACCGCTCCACTCCCATGGAGGTCGCCACGTACAGCGTGCTACCGTTCCATACGAGACCGCGCGGGTACCCCTGGGTCGTGGCCCACCCGGAGCTGGTGCTGATCGGGGCACCGGTGGATCCGTTGTACTTGCGGATCTTGCTATACGAATCGTCCGACACGTACAGGTGGTTGTCCGGGCCGAACGCCACATCCCACACCTTGCCGAGGCCGCCCGATCTGGCCGTGACGAACACGCCCTGGTAGGCGCCCGTCTTTGAGAACGCCAAGACCTCGCGGTCGTCGGTATCCGCAAGATACACCGTGTAGTTGCTAGACGAAGGCGGCGTGGGCGTCGGGGCTGGCGTGGGAGCAGGCGTGGGCGTTGGTGTCGGGGCTGGTGTTGGCATGGGCGCAGGCGTCGGTGTTGGCGCGGGCGCCGGAGCGGTCGTGCCCTTGGCCGTGGCGGTTATCCTCACGTTGTCTATCTGTATGTCCTCGGCGGTGCTGCTCTGGTGCGAGACGAACCTTATCTTGAAGTTGGACACGGTCAGGTACGACGAGAGGTTGTAGGATTCAGAGTGCCACCGGTGGTCGTCCCCCGAACCGTGCGACCAGTTGAAGACGGTGTTCCACCGACTGCCGTTGTACAGTTCTACCTTTAGGTACTCGCCGCGATCCAAGCTGGAATCCAAGATCCTCGAGAAGGATAGCGTGGCCGCGGAGTACGTCGTGAGGTTTATGGGTGTCTTTAGCGTCATCGTGCACGTGTTGTCGCAGTTGTCCGAGCCGAGAACCTTGTTCGTCGACGAGCTGCCCGGCAGCGTCGGGATGCGCTGCGCCTGCGACGTGGTCGTCCTCCAGTTGCCGTCGCCCGTCTCGATCCACTTCGACAGGTTCGACTCAAAGTCGTCTGAAAACACTACAGACGAAGCGGGTGTGGGGGACGTGGTGGATGCGGGCGGTGCCGGCCTGTACGTGGCGTTTATGCTCCACGACTTTAGCACGCCCGTGTCTCCGCCCGCATAGTCGCCCACCGACAGCGTCCAGTTCCCTTTGATCGATGAATTCAGCATGGTGCCGAACACGCCGGAGTAGGTGGCCTTTATGTTGTCCGCGCCGCTTCCCTGCCTGTTGTGTAGCGTCACCTGCGTGCCGCTAGCCGAGGTGAGCACCACCTTGAGGTCGCCGCGATAAGAGTGCGTGATGTCAACCGAGACCGACAGGGCGGTGATGGTGCCTCTCTCCGTTATCGTTATGGCGTCGGAGACGGACTGTAGGCGCGTGTTGTCTGGGATGGCCGTCCCGGGGCTGGAGGTGGCGCGGTACGAGGCCGTGGCGGGGCACGAGTTGGATGCGGAGCTGGCGCCGGATGCGCTGGACGAGCCGGATGCGCTGGACGAGCATGTGCTGGGAACGTAGCCGACGAACATGCGTATGTCCGACCTGGCCGTCGATCCTTTCCAGCTGTGCGCGGCCTCTTCGTCCACGCCGTCGGCCGACAGGGTGACGGATCTTACGGATATCGGGGAAGATAACTGGATCATCCTGACGCCGCTCTCCGGAACGGCCACGGTGTACTTTGTCCCGCCCGTCGTGGTCAGGGACAGGTCCACCCCCTCCATGTTTTCGGAACCCACGTACAGCGCAGATACGGAGTAGCTTTGGCCGGAGAACGTCTCGGAGTGACTCGACTGGCTGGCCGTGCGGGGGGTGTGCGTGTCCCAGCCGCGCACGCTTGCAGAAGTCGCCGCAACGTCTCTGGCGCCGGCCGGAAGCGACTCCGCGGTGAGCGTGATCGTGGCCGCTGTGCCCGAGACGAGCCCGTCGTGCGGCGTGACCTGGAACGTGTCGGTGCCTGCAAAGTTGTCGTTGGGCGTGTACGTGACCCGCGATATGGTCTTTGTGAGCAGCTCGTCGGTGGTCACGGTGCCCCTTACCGGATCGCGCGAGACGCGGTACGAGACCGCATCGCCGTCCGAATCGGTCGACGACAGGTGCACCGACACCTCCTGTCCGGGGCTCACCACCACGGAGCCTGATTGGGCCACCGGCGCGCGGTTTGCGGGCGAGGTGGGCAGCTCGGTGAGCGGGTTGGTGCTCGCCAGGGCGAACGTCTGCACGGGCTTGTTGAGCGAGGCCGTGTTGGAGCCGGACACCGTGACGGTGTACGTGCCTGTGACCTTGGGCTTGAAGACTGCAAACTCGGTATTCTGCTTGGACGAGTTGGCGCTTATGGCGCTCCCGCTGGGCGGCGTGATCGTAAAGTCTAGGTTGGCCACCGGGACTGTCGCCGTGCTCCTCACCTGATCCTCTATGCCGCCGTGCGGGTGTGCCATCCACGCCAGTATCACCTTTACCTGCTTTGAGGTGTCGGTCACCACGAACCGGTACTGCTTCGATGCCGGACTGGCGACTGCGTCCAAGTACCCGGAGACCACGTAGGACGTCAGGCTGTGGACGTACTTTAGCGAGTTTGCGGTGTCCAGTATGCCGAACCCAGTGTTGTTGAGTATTCCGAGGGAGGCCGCGTTGTTTGCTTTGTCAAAGTCCGCAGATTCACTGAACTGCCTAGCGTAGGAACAGTTGTCGGTAGATACGTTGGCCTCGTACTGTACGGAGGTGCACGGAACGGGCCCCTGCCAGTCGGCGCCCAAGAGCAGGGCCGCCTTGACCTCGGCGGGCGTGAGCTCGGGCTCCAGCTGCAGCATCATGGCCGCTGTGGCGCTTACCTGCGGCGCAGCGTAACTGGTGCCGCTTCTCGGACTCGTTGCGGAACCGGTCGTGTTGTTTAGCGTGTCTATGTCGTGGGCGGGCGCCACTATGTGGGGCACCAACCTGTGTTCGGTACTGCTGACTGGTCCCCTGCTTGAAGCCGTGTACATTTTGATGGTAGATTCTCGGTCGTTTATCCCTCCGACCGTAATGGAGTTATGCGCACAGCCAGGATTTGTTATCGATGCATAAGAAGGAGAAGCTCCGCTACCATTACCTGCAGATTTTACCACCACCACCCCTTTGTCTACGGCCTCGTTTAAGATCAAGTTATGGGTGGTGCTTGGGCTTGAGGCACAACTACCAAAGCCAGCGCTGATGTTGGCTACGTCGGCCCCGTTGACATACGACCAATCCAGAGAATGAGCCAAGCTACGTGTAGATGCGGCGCCAAACTGGGCGTCCAACAGCGTCACTCCCGTGGCGATTCCGTTGTCTCTCGGCATCCCTGACGCGGCGAGCACCTGTGCTACTTGTGTGCCATGCGTTGCAATAGAATTGTTCAAACTAGAAAGTGCAGGCGAAGATAGGTTGGTTCTTCCGGTGATGCGGCCGTTGACAACCGGGCAGTTGTCGTCAAGGCAGTATATCCGTTCTGTTACTTTGCTGTTCAAGTATACGCTGTTTATGCCTGTATCTACGACGGCTACTACCACGCCGGTGCCGTTCGGCGTGCGGCCCACGGCCGTGCGCAGGTCTCCAGATGTAGCGTTTATCGTAGTCCTTGCCTTGTCTACATCGAGCGTGACGGGCAGCTCCCCGTCGCCGATCGCGTACACCTCGTCGTGCAGCGAGAAACCAGGCACGTCGGCTACCGGCACGGACGCCGTCACGAACGAGAGCGACTCGGCGGCCGTTATGTCGCGCGCGCCGAGCAGCTGCAGCCGCTTGACCACGGCGTCCTTGTTTTCCTTTGCTGTTTCGTCCGAGCCCCTGCCGTCGCCGTCGTCCCTGCTCACCACGATCAGCACGTTGTAGTAGCGCTCGCCGTCATAGACGCCCGGATCCCCGTCTGTCGGAGACTCGGCCATCAGGCCCCTGATCTTGTCGTAAAACCCCCCGTCGAACTTGTACTCGGCGGCGTCCACGTTGGCCACCGGCCCGGGCGCATCGTCGTCTGGGATCAGGCCGCCTGGAACTGTGGGGGCGCCGCCGGCCGCACCCGGCCCCCCGAACGGGGCGGCCCCGTCGGAGGACTGCGCGTATATGGCCGCGGCCGGAGCGGCCAGAAAGGCCGCCAAGACGATCGGTAGCAGCTTGTGCACGCCCTCGCCCCCTTCGGCTTCGTTAAAAGAATGCCGGTCGGACGCAGGCTAGTGGCAACAGGCCGTTCCGGACGCAGGCCCGTCCAGCGCGCCGCGGCCACGCCCGATCCGCGGCGCGGGCGTCTCTTGCCGGATCACGGCGCGCCCGTCGTCATCCCGGTTGCGGTATGAACGAGTCCTCGTCCGAGTAGAGCTTTTGCTTGCCGAACCACTCGAACACCTTGTACGTCACCTGCTTGCCGTACCACTCGGGATTTACGGAGTCTGTCGTTTCCGTGCCGGCGCCGGGCTGGTTTTCTATCTCGGCGAACGGGCCGCCGTCGACGGAGCGCTCGACGCGGTACCTGCCGTCTCCCTCCCCGTTGTAGTCGTCCCACCGGATCTGTACGGAGCCGCCGTCCTGCCGCGCCGACAGGTAAAGCCCGGGATCGAACGGCTGCGTGCCGGCCTCGGCCGTGCGGACGTTCACCGACGCCTGCGTGTAGTCGTTGCCCCGCTCGCCTACCGAGACGGCGTACTCGGTGCCCGGGCTCAGGTTCACGAAGCGGTAGCTGTCCGCGCCCCCGGACACGGCGTCTGCGAACTTGGCGGACGGATCCGAGGCCGGGCGTATGACGACCTTGTACTCGCGCCCCCAGTCGTCGTGATCCCACGATACCAGCACGCTGTCCTCGTGGGCGCGCTTTTCGACGATCACTACCTTGGAATCGGCGTGGGCCTGCATGGCGAGCAGCTCGCCGACGGTGAGCAGGTTGGGCGGCTCCGGCGCGGCTTGGCCGGGCTGGCCGGACGCGGCCGACGCGCCGGACGGGCCGGGCGGCGCGGCCGGGACCAGCTCGACCGAGACGTTGTCCACGTACAGCTGCTTTTTCCACGTGTAAGACCAAAAGTCCCCGGTGTACGCGTACAGCTCGCACGGGCACAGGGCCGGGCCGACTTGCGGGACCACCGCGGTCACGCTCCTCCAGCCCGTGTCGTTGAGGATCCCCGGCTCCTTGCCGGTCAGCGGCTTGCCCAGATCCAGCAGGCGCCCCTGCGAGTCCGAGATCGTAAAGTGCATGTTGTTGACGTGGTTGATGTGCGTGTACTGCTTCAGGTCGGCTAGCCCCCGGTAGTCGAACGAGGCCACCAGCGTCGAGGTGGCAGAGCCGGGCGCCACCGAGAACGCCGAGGCGATCCCAGAGTGGCCGGACCAGCAATCTTCGGAATATTTGAGGTGCGCCGAGCCCCCCGCCTCCTGCGAATGCGACAGCGAGTACACGGACGTGGCCGAGCTGGTGCTCGAGGCCATGGCGCCGCAGACGCGCCCGTTCTCGTTCCAGGTCGTCTCTTTGAGCAGCGCGTTGCCGAGCCCGCCGTCGAACCCGTTTTCGTGCACCGACGCGCGCGTGGCGCCGGACGCCTCCACCAGCACGTAAAAGTGGCGCAGCCTGACGTTGCCCGAGGCGTCCGAGACGGAGCAGTCGACCTTTGTGGTGCCCTCTTGGAAGGCCGAGCCGGACGGCGGGTTGCACGTGACCGCCGGCGACGGGTCGTAGTCGTCCCAGACCGTCATGGTGCTGTACGAGACGGTGGCAGTCGACGAGAACGGCCTGACCGCTATGTCGGGGGGCGCCGGAAACGCGGGCGCGAGCGTGTCGTGCTGGGGCGCCACGAGCGTCACGGGCCTGGACACCGTGGCGCCGTTGCCGCTCGTGTCGGTGGCGCTGTAGTGTATGACCGTGGTGCCGATGGGGGCCAGCTCCGGCCTCACGCTGCTCTCGCGTATGCCGGACAGGTCGCTTGGATGCATGCGCGCAAACGAGTCCGTGCGCGTCATGGACGTGTTGGCCTCTACCCTGCTGGGAGTCGACACCATGATGGTGGGCGGCGTGGTGTCGCGCACGGTGACTGCCTGCTTTGCCGAGGCGCTGTTGCCCGAACTGTCCGTGGCGGTCCACGTTATCGTGGTGGTGCCCAGCGGGAACGAAGATGGGGCGTTGCTGGTCACGGTCACCGAAGAATCCACCGCGTCGGTGGCAGTCGCCGTGCCTATCCGGACCGACATTGGCACCCCGGTCAGCTCTGCCGTGATGTCGGGCGGGGCCGTGACGGCGGGTGCCGTGGTGTCCCGCACGGTGACTGCCTGCTTTGCCGAGGCGCTGTTGCCCGAATCGTCGGTGGCGGTCCACGTTATCGTGGTAGTGCCCAGCGGGAACGAAGAGGGGGCGTTGCTGGTCACGGTCACCGAAGAATCGACGGTATCGGAGGCAGTCGCCGCGCCCGTCTGGACCGATGTTGCAGAACCGGCGGCCTCGGCGGTCACGTCCGGCGGGGCCGTTATGGCGGGCGCCGTGGTGTCGCGCACCGTCACGGTCTGGGTAGCAGTGGCGGTGTTGCCCGCCGCGTCCCTGGCGGTCCAAGTCACCGTGGTGGCGCCGAGCGGGAACGTGGCCGGCGCGTTGCTCGTCGCGGCCACCGTGCCGTCGCGGGCGTCCGTGGCCACGGCCGTCCCGACGGATACGGCGGTGCGGGTGCCGGTCGCCTCTGCGGTCACGTCCGGCGGCGGCGTGATGCGCGGCGGCGTGCTGTCCGGCGGCACGGTCACCGTCACGGCAAAGGACGTGCTGGCCGACAAAGAGCCGGCCGTGGCCGTCACCGCCATGGTGTACTTGCCGGCGGCCGACGAGGCCGCGGGGCTGACTGCCACCGTGCCCCTGCCGCTCCCCCTGTCCGAGAGGGAGACGAAGCTTGGGTTGCCCGATATGGAGAGCCGTATGATGTCCCCGTCCGGATCCGACGCTGTAACCTGTCTGGTGGCCGAGGCGCCCTGCGCCAGCGTGACGTCCTGTATGGCCGATATGGACGGCGCGCGGTCGGGCCTGGGTATGGGGGGCGCGGTGGCCGACGTGCCGTTGTGCAGCATGGCGCCCCCTCCCAGGTCGACTGTCCGTCCCGTGTACGTGACCTTTACGGCCGTGTCGTAGGATACGCCGGAAATCGCGAGGCTGCGCGCGGCCGAGTTGGGAGAGTTTGTCACGGAGGATATGTTGCCGGCGCTGACGGTAAAGTCCGAGGCGGCAAATACGTGCGATGTCGACTTTGAAAAGACCAACGATACGGAGCTGCGCGCGTCGTTGAGTCGGGCCGTGAACGTGACATCGGGCAACGCCTGCGAGGGGCGGTACACGCTGAAATTGTCCACCTCGACTGTCTCGCCGCTGCCGTTGGACTTTGCGTGAAGGCGGATCTGGGCGGAGCCCTCCGGCACGGATAGCCCGATGACCTCGCGCTCCCACCTCGACGTGTCGTCGCCCTTGGCGCCCGTGTACGAGGCCAGCTCGGTCCAGGTGGAGCCGTCCGTGGAATACTCCACGAACAGCCCCTCCCGGGTGTCTATCTTACGGTCGACGTACCTGTCGAACTCGATTGTCAGCGGCTCGACCGTGTTTAGCTTTGAGCGGAACGTCGCGACGCAAGAGTCGTCGCACGCCTCGGACAGGAGGACCCGGTTGGTGCGGATGGGCAAGCCCGGAACGTCCATTTCGGACGGCTCGCCTATCCTCCAGTTGGCATCGCCGGACAGCGTCCAGGACCGCGTCAGCCTCGACGTGAACGAATCGCTCGCGGAAGTGAGGGCGCCCGAGGCCGGAGACGGATCTGTCACGTCACGCGCCGCTGCCACGAACGTGGCCCCCGAGGTGGGCGCCTTTGCTACCGGGTTGCCGAACCGGTCGCGCGCGTTGGAGAACAGCAGGCTCGTGGTGCCCGACTCTCCGTCGAGCACGTGCGAGTACGTGTAGACTGTGTCGGAGACCTTTGTCATGGTGGCGGTCGTGCTCTGCGTGCCGTCCGTGACGGTCAGGTTGGGCGGGAACGCGCCGTGGATGGGCTCGCTGAACACGGCGCGTATCTCCATGCTGCCGCTCGCAGGTATCGTGGACGGGAGCGTGATGGCGCCGGTGGGTGCCACAGAGTCGTACGACTGCGCCGCCCCCCTCAGCGAGGCGACGTGCGGGCCGGTCGCAAAGAGCGCCTTTGCGTTCCATGCCTCGACGGTTCCGGCCGGGGTCAGCCTGCCGAAAAAGTTCCGGTGCGGATCCGACCATATTTCCTTCTGGGTGCAGGCGTACCGGCTCGGGTAATCATTCGAGCCGCAGTAGGCGCCTCCCGGGATCATGACGGTGCCGAAAGTCGTCCGCTGATTGCTAGTGCTGTACGCTTGCGCATAACTGAATTCTGAGTTTCGGACGCCCGCGAAGCCCGCTCCCTGTAGCACCCCGATCGCCGCGGTGGCGTGGTGGTTTATGACGCAGGCGTGGTGCACCACGGCGAACGCGGTCGCCGTCCTCTTTGCCAGCGTCTCCTGCGCCTTGCCGCAGTCGCGGACATCGGTGGAGCCTGGAGAATTGTGTACCAGCAAGATCACCAGATCCGCGTCGTTTCTTTCCGCCAGTATATGGATCCGGCGCGTGGCTGTATCACTCGGTGTCACAAGCTTTTTCAGATCATCGGCCACATCAGAACCCTCTCTATATCCGGTTATCCCGTCGTGCACCGTGTCTATCCGTATGGGCAGGTCGTTGGTTCGGTACACCCTGTTGGCCTTTGTCTCGATCATGCGAACCAGCGACGAAGACGACGGCTCCGCGTTGCTGTCAGCTGCGCGCGTCGTGGCAACCATCACCTTGATCGTCACCGTACCGGCGATGGCTGGCGTGCTGTAGTCTCCGTCGTACTCTACCCAGCCCAGATACGCCGACTCTAGCTCCGATATCCGGGCGCGGTCTATCCTAGACGACGCGCCGGCGACGGCCGACGCGCTTGCGTCTCCCGTCGCGTCGGGGCCCAGCAGCGGCGGGAACAAGGCTGGATCCAGCTCCAGCACCTCGTGCAGATCTCCGGGGACGGCCACAACGGCGTACGTGCCGGCCGCGGTCTCTATCGTCCCCAGCACCGACGTGCCGTCCACGATCAGCACGGCGACCGAGCCGGCATCGTCGACGCCCTCCCACGCCAGTATGCCATTCTTGGTAGTGGCCGTATCGCTCGACAGGGTCAGGTCTTGGCCCAGCGCCGCAAACCTGACGCTCTCGGTAGAGGCCGAAGGGGCCGTCACCCGCACAAACTCGGATCGTACCGCGTAATCGTGGTACAGGCTGTGTTTTTGTCCTTCCGGCGCCTGCGCCGCCGCTATCAGATCCAAGGGGGACTCTTGCGCCCATGCGCCAGGGGTACCCACGATGGCGGGCACGATGATTGCTGACGCCAGCGCGCAAACCAAGATCGCTGGAAGGGGCCGTCTGCGGCGCGTCATGCGTGTTTCGGCAGGCTCCATCAGCGTATCATCTCGTCGGTCAGCCATATCGTCTCATAGATATACCCTTTGGGCCACTTGGAGGCGAACGTGACTTTGCCGTCCTCCAGAAACCACACGTTCTCGTCCTCAAAGAAGCTGTTTCTCCACCTAATGTCCGAATCCCATTCCTCGTTCTCCCGGAACCAGGCGGTCTGGCCGTCGAGCGCGTCGACGAACACGTCCACGTTGACTTCGTGCGCGCGGTTGAATATGTGTTGGTGGTACGGCACGTAGGGCGCCTTGTCCATGCCGGCAGAGTCTATCCAGCCCGCGGGAGTGATGCGGATTTCCGTGTTGTCCTCCCAAATTTGCCTGCACAGCGACGGATCGTCCACCCAGTCATCCAGTTGCCCGTCTGTCATATCCCACCGCGCGTCGACTACTGCGTGACTTTCTTCCATAGTGATCAGATCTTCGCGTGAAGCTATTTTGCCTGCGTGGCACAGGTCGTGGCGCACCTCGCAAGCCCCCATGTCCACGACCCAGAACGGCGCGCCGGCCACCTGATCCAGATAGACGTGCCGGGGCCGGTCCTCGGCCGACCTGTCCTGAACGGACAGGCCGCACTCGGGGCCGGACAGCACCTGGTCGGCCGCTGCAAACTCCAGCGCCCGCTCTATGGCCTCCGTCCGCGATACGGCCGGTTTGGGTATCGGATAGTCCGACCACCCCTCGAAATCGCCCGTCAGCCCGTCGGGTACGGGGCCAACCGATATCCACCCCGTCCCGTCGTTGTACGCTATCAACGGAATATGGTCGGTCTCGAAGCGATCGAAGATGGCGTCTTTGTACAGGCCGTAGTTGTCGCGTACGTGCCGCACGCTGTCCGTCATTCTTTCCGGATTCAGTTCCGGGTCGCCCCGCGCATCCTGTATAAACGAGGTCACTTGCTGGACCGTCGGCCCGGTCGTCTCGTAGCGTTCCTTGAGGTCGGTGGTCTGATCCAGCACGGTCCCGTGGATCATCCCCGAGCCCCAGACTTTCCCCACGTATGGAGCCCAGTTGTCAAAGCCCATCGTATCCATGAACTCGGCGGCAAATTCCAGGCTGGTGGGCGAGCCCGGCACCGAACTGTACCTCTGGTGATGGATCTTGCCGCCGTCCAGCCCGTTGTGAGCCGTGAACCAGCCGTCGCGCACATGCCACTTGTACTCGTATTGGTCGGCGTGAAAGTCGAAATCGTCGCCCGCAACCGGCAGCCCGGAACCCCGCCACCGCGCGTTTTCAAAACCGGCGCCCAGCGCCGCCGGAAGCCAGTCGTATTCGTCGCCGGACAGGACGTACGGATCAGAGCCGATGATAAGGTGCGTGTGTATTTCCGGCCCCAGCGCGCCGGCGAGCCTCGGCAGCAGCTCGTCGAGTTCGGCCTTTGTGGCCGTGGACCAGTAGCCGGTGCGGTCCGGATCCACCATTATCGTGGTGCGGATCGGCTCGCCTTTGAAATACGCAAGAAACACCAGCGGCTCGCGCTCTTTGGGCGGGGGCACGTCCGAGACCACGAAGCACTTGCCGTGCTTGGAGCACTGCGCCCCGTGCAGGCCCGCGTAGGTTTCCGACGAGGGCGAGACGGCGTAGCACTGTTCCCAGACGCACTCGAGCCGCTCGCCCGTTTCCGGATGCTGGATGGCTGGCTTGAAGTCGGGCGCAGGCACCAAGGCGTGCGCCTTGACTTGGGCAGAACCCTTCTCGGGCTTACCAGTCAGGTCTGCGAGCGCGCCGTCGTATACAGCAGGGGCGTCCGCGTGGCCGTATCTTTCGGAACGCTGGATTATCTCCAGGTCCAGCCGGTCGGCGGTAGCAGGCCTCAGGCACGCGGCGCCGGAGGCGCGCATGACCAGCACCAGGCCCTCGTTGCAGAGCACCTCGTCCGGCGCCGCGCCCGCCTCTTCCTGCGCCAGAGGCGAGGCCAGCTGGGCACCGGACTGCGAGAGTGCCAGCAGCGCGGATAACGCCGCGCACGAGGCCAACGCCTTCAACGAGTCGGCCGGGGCGCGCCGCGATATAATGTATTCCGAGGTTTTGTACGGCCTGCCTGCGCGCCCGGCATTGTGCCCAGAGCCCGCGCCGGCGGGCGCGGCGCCGCCTAGATCGGAAGCCACGGTAGACGGTCTGGTAGTCGCACCGGGGTTAGGATTCGGTGTGCATCCTGCAACGAGAGTTCATCCAGTCTTGCTTCTGAGATGGGGTTATTGGACTAACTGCCAGACGGATCGCTCCTATTGGAGACATACGGCCCAAGGAATCTCTCGCCGTCAAAATGAATCATGTGGTCTGGCTCGTCTGCTATCCACACGTCCGTCTCCCAAGATATGTGCTTGAAGTATTTCAGCATGGCCTCTTTGTTAAGAAACGCGGTAACGTACACTATGCCTACAGTCGAATGGGCAAACAGCTTTTGCAGTTCTTGCCGCCGGGTCGGATCTATCGGCCCGTGGCTTGTCACTGCCTCTACCACGATCAGCCAGTCGTTTTTTGTGTCGTGTATGATTACATCTGGAATCTTGCCGTGCGGCTTGATCGTGATGCCGAGCTTCTGGAGACCGCTTCTGTCGTGGTATCCGGATTTTCTGGCAGTATCCCCCACCAGAAGAGCGGTTCCGCCCGGAACAAACCTGCTTCCAAAATCACAGCAGATCTTCCTAACCAGCACGTTTTGTCCGCCGGGCGACAGCTTTAGCGTCGTACCGTCGGGCATCCGTAGCGGGATCTTGTTCATCGTGCGCCTCATGGAATACTCCTCTTGCAGCGACTTGTGGGATTTTTTGTATTCTGCAAGATTGTGACTCCATCTGCGCGTCCCAAAGCTCCGGATTAGGCGTAGCACGTCGCCCTCGATTTGGTATACGGTCTTGCCGCTGTTGGTTGGCCTGTCGGGCTTGTCGGGGTTTTCAAGCACAATTGAAGCCTGTAGGAATTGATGCACCGTCTGCTTTCTTACGGTCTCGCGGCTGTTTGGCGCATACTTTCTGCCGTATCTTTTACGAAAGAATTCAAGCATCGGGGTTATCCCCACGAGCGGGTTGCCCGCCATCGTCCACGATTCGTTTGCCCCCAGTCCCAACAACGCCAGCAACGTGAGTGCGGATCTGTCGTTTTGCTGTCGCCGCCCGAATCCTATCTGGCGCAGGATCTCAACAGCTTCCCGGATTCTCATGCGTATGTCCGCATCCGACGGTTCGCCTGCGCCTTTGCTCAAAACAACACCCTCTCCACTACCGAGTCAACCTCTGGTTGCGAGGTAAACGTGCCGTTGCGACGGCAGTGCCTGCCGATCTCTACAATCTGGGCGCGTTTTGGGTACCGGAGGTACCTCAGATCCGTGGCGTTTACTTGTGTGTTGCCGTTGAACTGCCTGAAATACGCGTCCACCAGTGTTGAGTTCAGAAATGCGGCCAAGCCCAACGCCGTAAGAGGTTTTAGTGGGCCTCCTCCTACGTGGAAATAGTTCACCCTGTTCTCAAAACCCACAAGCTTTGAATCCCACGTATCGCAGGTCCAGACTGCCGCGACTACACGCCTTGCCTCCTCCACTGTGGTAAAGCGCTTTACAACCACATAGCTGCCGTTATCCACCATCATCTTGGAAGTTTCAGAATCTGCCACTATGAAATTGTGGTGCTTTTTGTGGGCGGCAGGAAACGCCACGCCGCCTATGCGTCCTCCGCTTATGTTGAGCGGCCTGACAAGCGGAACGACGGCACGGCGATCGTCCTTGGGATCAAATCGCAACTGTTTCCTTGTCCGAAAGTCTATTATTTTGCCGGTGGATACGCCCAGCCCCAGATCCTCCAACACGCATTTCATTGCCTTCATCCTGTCTGCGGTTCCGGCGTCAGCCGGACTTATGTGTATGAACTGTTGCGGGTCGTCCTCTCTGACTACCTCTGACGCATAAACGCGCCTTGTAGTCACTTTGGTCTCTGGACCACTGCTGGACGAGATTGTGATCAGGCCGCCGCGTTTCCTGTCAGAGCTGCCGTTTTTTCCACCGCCCGTCCCAACGGCAGAAACGATCACGTTTTCCTGTAGTACGGAATCATCTCGAAAGGGGGAGGTGCGCAGGCCAAACAGGTGTATCTTTCTCAGGCGGACAGATTCTAGCAGACTTCTTCTGAATCCGCAGAAGTACGCCCCGTTGCAGAAGCTCCTCGGCGATATGAATGCAAGCTGCCCGCCGATGCGCAGCATCCTGCACGCTACGGCGATAAACGCGGCGTACTTGTTTGGTACCGGCGTCATCCCCATATCCTGCACGGCGCGGTACATGTCAGACTTTACGCCAATCTTTCCGTATGGCGGATTCATGATTATGTGTGTGAATCTGCCTAGCCTGCTCGTCTCCGTCATGTCTCCGCACCCAGACACAAAGTCCCGGTTTTCCAACCTGTACGCAAAGTCGATCCCCGCCTCACGGCACTGATCACTGGCCATCTCGAGGGACTCCCGGAGCCTTCCTAGAAGCGTCCCGTCTATCTCGTAGGCCGTCACCGACACTCTGTCGGGTTTTTTGCCTGCATTTCCGGCGCAAATCTTCTCGATGCAGGCGGCGAAGAGAGTTCCGACGCCAGCTCCTGGATCTAGCAGTTCTATCTCCCTTTGCCGTCCGTACGTCATCATGGATGCCATGAGCCGGGCAAGCGGCGCGCTTGTAAAATATTGATCTAGCCGCTCTTTCTTTTGCAGACCCACATCCAGCATTGTGCGTCTTACAGAATCAGCGTAATCAAGCGCGCCGCCGGCCAGATTTTGTCGCATAGCCAGAGTCATGCGTCTTCAAACCCCGCAAGAAATTTGCTTATGCGATCGTTGGCGTCGGGAAGCTGCACCGGAATAGGAAGCCCGTCTATTCCAGTCGCGCTGTGGCTTATCAGCAGCCACTGGCCAGCGCTAAAACGCAACGACTCTTGGATGGTGTCGTCTGACAGGCCAAACGCCTCCTGTATCTTTTCGCGGTCTGATGCACGTGGAAGCTTGCTGACGAAGTAGGTGTGGGGTTGCCCCAAGATGTTCGTGTCTAGATACACTATTCTCTGCGTTGCTATGCCTATGCCTAGCCCGTACTTTCTCCCTCTTCTTGCCAGCTGTTCTGCTGTCTGCTTGGACTCTTTCATTCCGGGTTGTCTGTCGTCTTGCGCTATGAATTGATCTGCCTCATCATAAACGAAAGACACGGGGGGAGATATTATTCCGTCCCTCCTTCTGCTGTCGAGCATCGTGTTTCCAAGTTTGCGTGAAAACATGCGCACCTCGCTGTCGTCGCCATCCTGTATTATGTATAGCGCCCCGGTGCCGGATCCGTTTAGATTGTCCGTCATCTGCTCAATCGTGATCTTGAATTTGTCGCGTATGTTTTCACTTGTTCTCAACCGATTACGGTGCGATTCAAGCTCGCGCTTAAGTTTTTTCCTGAGCTCTTCCGCCTTTGCCGCGCTAGTCGTGGGCATCTGGTATTCGTCTATCTGATTTAAGAGACTAGTGATGCTTTGTACAGTAACAGAGCCTGTGGTTGTGTTACGCTGAACGTGCGCAATGAACTGGCTCTTAGCCTGAGACTGCTGTCCGGTTGACTCATCGACTATACCCGAGACTAGATTGCTCAATGACTCGCTACCAGAGATCGCAAGCGCCTTTAGCTTTCCCTCGCGTAGTATTTTCCGTATTGGGCCAACGAACTTTTCTCGCTGTGTTGCAAGCATTTTTGGCAGAATCGTGGTCTTGACAATGTCGTTCGCCGCCGTATCTAGGTTTTTGTCGGTAGGGTCACTCCAGAACGCAGCTACCGATCTTGGAACAGCGCGATCTGAAAGGAACACCACGCATGCGTCTGCTCTGGCAGACAGTACATCGATCAAGAGCGCGCTGTACTCGCCCATCAGATCGTAGATGACGATTTTTGCCGAATTGCCTGCCTTGGAGGACACCTTGGACGCAACGGTGCTGAGAAGATTGGACTTTCCGGCATTGGTATATGCGAACACGCCGAAGTGTGTGCGAATCATGCTGTCCCAGATGGCAAGTATGTCCACGTCTTTGGAATTTGTAAGATTGCCCACTGTTATGACTTCGTCAGTGCGTTTTTGCAGGTCGTGGTTGATTATACGTCTAGTCCACTCGATGTCCAAGACTCTCACCCTTTCTCCGGGCATTGGCATGTTGCTTTCCCGAGCCATTGCGGGTTCGCCTCCAGTCAATCTCGGCTTTCTTATCTCAAAGGTGCTCGGTATCGCATCGCATTCTATCTTTGTTGTGTCCTCTATAGGGCGATCCTGTTCCCAGTCCTTAGAGGCGCTCATGGCGGCCTCTTCCACGAATCCTGGATATCCGTCCTTGCCGGCCATCATGGCGTAGTGCCTTGGCATGATCGATGTTATTCGCATTACGCTGTAGCGATCCTCTTCGTCGGTGCTAGCAAAATTCTTCACCGCTATCAAGGATCCCTCGCGTATCCTCCCCATGTGATTTCGCACGAACGGAAACCACACAACAAAACCGAGTTTGGTCTGGTCGGATTTTTTTATGTCCATCAACGTGCCTTGAATATCGTCCTCAAACATGCCTCCACACTACCTCCCGAAACTGTTCCTTATCTCCCTGAGCGTCTTTATAAGCGGACGGGACCTGAACTTTATCTCAGAACTGTCCAAAAGTTTCTTGACACTGTCGCGCATGGATTTTGCTCCCTGATCTGCTTTGTGCAGCGGATCCGGGTATCCGATCATTTCAGCAAAATGGTTTTTTGTAAGAGTGTCCAGCAGAAAGTACGTCACCAGTTGGCCTATGTTCTGTTCTTTGTTTGTGGGATGGAACAGAGGGGACATTGTGCCCAGTTCTAAAGTATCTATATTGATTGCCTGAGCCTTGCCATCCCATTCTTGAAACGTCAATCTGTCGATGAATATGGCGTGGCCTGTGAGCGGGGACTCGGTATGGCGCCTAGTGTAAAACTGCCCGATCGACCTCATGAACAAACGCTCCGGCCGAGTAATGCCGGTAAACGTGCCTCCCAATCTAACACTGCCATTCTCAAGCCCGGTGCGAAGCGTCATGAACGTAGAGTCAAACTCGATTGAACCCCATGGGCTAGTCAAGCCGTCGTCCAGGTACGGCAGCAGCTCGCACAACATCCTGTCCGTGGGGGGCAGTGCGCCAAAACTTTTTTCCGACAATTCGCGATATTGTCCCAAGTATCTGCACACTCCCAGATAGTTTTTGGTAAGGTATGTTGATGCAGAATCTTTTGCTATGCCTATGAGGAGTATTTTCCTGTTCCAGCACTCTTCCACTAGTGCCCGCAGACCGACTGCTATGAGGAACCTGACGTCATCGGGCGCCATCCATCGAGTCGTGGTTTTGGCGTCATGGTCACGTATCTTGTACTTTAAGGCGTCTGGGCGCTTGTCAAGAAATATTGCCTTGCACATTCCCTGGAACATCGACTTTGTTCGCTCCCAGCTCTCATACGGATTCACCTTTGTCCTTATGGTGTTGTCGGCGCCGTTAAAGGCGATGATGCCGTCAGAATCAAGCCGGTTGACGATACTGCGCAGTCTTTTGATGTCAAGTATGCCCGTCTTGCTGCCAAGATCTTCCATTTTAATCGTTTGTGATTGGTGTGGGTACTCGTGCATGAACTTGATCACGGCAAACCTTTGCGAGAACTTTTTCCCACTCGGTATACCCATCCCTGTGTTAAAAGGATGTGCTTGTGCCACTGCTACATCACGTTTTTCCAACACACTGCCATCAGATAACACGCATCCCTGCAACCGTACTTTGTCCGGTGAAAAATCCGTATATCCCAACATTCCGCTCAGGCTGTTGTCCATCAGTATTATGTTTGGACCATCTAGATTGGAGCTTGTGGCCACGTTGTATGCCAAGAACACCTCGGCAAGTTGCATAATCGGCAGATGCATGCTACTCAATTCTATTCTGTCTTCCTCCGATATCACAAACTGGTTGTCGTCTCGTCCAGCTGGGAGGCCGAACGCAGGGTCTCGGCGGTCTTCCTCAGATACCATAGACCTGTTGTCATCTTCGACTTCAGCCAGCCGGTTGTAGGGTATGGGTACAAATGCTACCATGCTCACGTCTTTTTCTATCTCCCACCTCTTGTATTCCACCGTAGCCTTGCCTCCCAAGACTGTCAGCATCCCCTTTGCTCCGTATGCCCCCCCATAAAACGACACGAACTCATTTGATTTGTGTTTGTGACAGCTGCCGTCTACAGCCACGAAGTTCAACTCGCGCTTTCCAAAAAACTTCTCAGCTTCTTCCGCTATTGTTTCACGAAAGTCTCTGTCTTCGAGTCTTTGGCCCATGTTGATCACAAGATCCCTGAAGAAATGGGTATAAAACTCGCGTGCGTTGGAGGATGTCGTACGTAGCGATTCCTCGTATTGATCCTGCGCCAGATCCAAGCTTTTCTTGTATGACGAATAAATGTCCGACATCTTTCCCAATTTGATAGCCGTCGCCAGCATGTAATTATTAAGATTTGGGTAGCCGTCATAAGTGGCGCTGTTACGAATTCGTGGGTCGGACACGGATTTGTAGGTATAAGCCGCCTTAAATAGGGATGGCCCAGATGAGGGCCCGCCCACGCCGGATCCGCCCTGAATGGAAGCGGGGCAGCGGCTGGTTCCGGCGGCGGGTGTTGCCTGATCGCACTGGACGAGCCGCCGGACGCGCTGCGGGCAATGCAAGTCCGTCCTAGGCGTCGGACGGAAGGGGTGAGCGTATATCACGGGACCCATGTGGCCTCTTCCTGTCGTAAGCAGTCACGAGTGTCCCATCTGCTCATCTAGATGCTCGATGATCTGCTTGCCGAGAACAAGTGCAAAAAGCGGCGGAACCGCATTGCCTATCTGGTTTAGGGCGCTGGTTTTGGAACCAGAAAAACAAAACCTATCCGGAAAGCTCTGAAGTCTTGACGCCTCTATGCCGTACAATAGACGCCTTTTGCCGTTGCGTGTTACTATTCGGTGCATGTCACTTGATCGTCCTGCCAAGTTCCGACATGTCAGCGTCCTAGCGGGTCTATTCATATGTAGGTCGCGCGGTCTGACACACTTTGACACACTTTCGTATACTGCGATGTAGCGATCCATGCTTGGTGTTAGGTACTGCGGTTTCTCACGCCTTGAGGCGGGAATGTTTCTTAGAGCCTCGCCAGCTGTCACCGGAGAATTAATGCTACAGATCCCGGCAGGATAATCAAACTTCCCGCCACGGCTACCCACCACTATAATCCGTTCCCTGTTTTGTGGCACTCCATAATCGGCACAGTTGACGACCTGCGCGCTTATCCGGTATCCCAGCCTCTGAAGCTTTGTAACAGTCTTCTCGAAGTACTGCCTGTTGCGGTACGTTAGGCCTTTCACGTTTTCAAACACAAACATTCTCGGCACGATCTTCCTTACCGCGCTGACGAACGCAGGTATGCCGTTGCGCCCGTCAAGGATCCCCATCTGCCTGCCGCGAACACTGAATGGCTGGCATGGAGGGCCGCCTACGATTATGTCGGCGCGCGGAAAGTCGTATTTGGGTGTGACAAACTCTTTGATGCAGTGTCCTGCCAAGTTGGCGTTGTACGTATCACAACAGTCTGGGTCGCAGTCTATCCCGGTTACTGCAAGGCCGGCGGTCTCCAGTCCGAGTGAAAGCCCACCCGCACCCGCATATAGATCCAGAGCTGTGTAGGCAGATCTTTTTCTTCTGGACGGTTTGAACAGCCTGTCAACCTCCATCGCATAGTTGTCCTTGATGGCCTGTGGACCGTTCCCAGATTTCATTTGTGTGGTCTGGCCTGGTAACGGTATGTTAAACCTTCTGCAGAATCCGGGGTTGCCGCATAATTCCCCAGAATGACGGATTCCGGCGCGCCTGAGTCCCAGCGCCCGCAAGGGGGCCGCGCAGATCGGTTTTTTCCGACAAACGGTCAATTCTTTCCGACCGCTACGCTTATTGATCACGGCCATAACCGCCCGCCGTTGAAGCAGCAACGGCGGGCCGGCTACTGGCCAGGCTACCACGCGTCGCGTGCCTCAAAAGATTTCGTCGTCGGCTGCGTCAAGGATCTTGTGATTAAAAAAACCGCCGCCCGAGCCTGTTCGCAAGAGCCGCCGCGGCAGGCCTAAGGTGTACCCGGTGCCGAAATGGCCATCGTGTGCGTCCTTATGAACCACTTCAACCTCTCGTCCTACGAAGCCGAGAACGCGGCGGCGTCTTGGGATCTGGATCTGAACGGACTCGTTCCGGACAATACGACTATTCTGAGGGCGCACGCGGATCTCTACATGCAGTGGTTCGAAGACATGGTGGCCGAGACTGCCAACGCGTGCCTAAAAAAAGGCCGGGATCGGCGAGGCAAGCGAGATCGACACGGCGGCGGACAGCACCGGCGCGGAGACCGACGGGTACGAAGACAGGGCGAAGCTGGACAAAAAGACCGGCAAAGAGACCGTCGCGCGCAAAATCGTACCGGAAATGACACGTTTTCGCGGTGCTGAAGCTGCAGGTAATCCTCTCGTGCGCGATGACGCCGGGCAACGTGGCCGACACCGACATGCTGCCTCCGCTTCTTGAAAAGGCCAAGAAAGTGGGGCGCAGTTTCGCCGGCTGGTGGCTGCACGCCGACAGGGGATACGACTCGGATCGGAACTGCAAGTCCGCCTTCGAGATGGGCATGCACCCCAACATCGACCAGAGGAGGAGCAGGGAGAACAGCGGCAACAGGCGCAACGTCGGCAAGCGGTTCCGCCGCAGGGCCGTGGCCCTGTTCGATCGGTGGCGCTACCGGAAGCGCAGGATGGTCGAGGGCATATTCGGGGCCGGGGAGACGCGCGCCCACCGGCTGCTCTGCCGGTACAGGAGAAAAGAGACGCAGAAGAGGTTCTGCATGCTGCTCGCGATAACGTGGAACATGCGCCCGCTCAACCGGATCCGGTGCGCCGCGGAAACTGCCGCCGCGCCGGCGTCGGGGTAATCTGCAAGGGCCCGGACGGGCCGGAAACGGCCCTCCGAGGGAATCAGGCCGACCCGCCTGTAGCCGGACCTTCGAAACGACGGAATCCGTCGCTTTGGGCGATTCGCGGGGGAATTATGCGGCAACCCCGCAGAATCCAGTCAACCCAAAAGTACCCTGGCGGAGCCCGGAAAGCGATCGCCGGCAGGGCCCACCGAAAGATCCAAAAAGGCCGTCTTGGACGACGCCTCAACCTACATGAAGAGGAACCGCCCGGGACGAGCTCGGAGGAGCGACCGCCCCATGTATGAGCTGGTGACGGGCATGTTCGTCGAGGCGGCAGGCTGCGCCGGGTTCTCGGTCGCGCCCAACGCCAGATACGGCCCCAAAGACTTGCCCGCTGCGCTCCGCGCTGACGGCGATGCCGTTCTTTCTGTAGTCCGGATCCGGGCCGCCCGGCTGATCCGACAAGACGGCCCAAGACGGGCGGGGACGCTGCGCGCTGCGGCGGCCGAGTTCGTGCCTGCGCCCCCGTCCGGGCGGCGACGCGGGCGCCGGGCAGCCCGGGCCGCGCCCGGAACGGGACCGGACGAGCCAGTCTTTCTGACGCCGCTGCCGTTTTGCCCATTTTGGCCGCGTTTGCGATCGGAAATTATCCGCCCGCCGGAGGAACTTTTGGGTTGGCTGGAATCCAGACCCCGACACTGGCGGATTCTGGAGTCGTTCGCGTCTGACTGAATGTGACCTCAACCGCCCCTAGACATCCCACCGCCCGCGCCGGCAGGCGCGGTGCTGCCCGGATCGGAAGCCGCGGTGGACGGTCTGGTAGTCGCCTAGCCCGGACTCGCGTCCACAGCGACAAAAACTGGGCCGCAGGACTATATTCCCGTGGAGCCGTTAGATCAAGTAGCCACATGGCTACTGCTAGACGTGGCCCCGCACTATCCGCAGGATGCGACGCATGCACACGCCCGGCCTCCGCTCTATGTCGTGCTCCCACAAGCGAACCACCGAATACCCTTCGCGCCTAAGCCTGCATGTGACATGACTGTCCCACCTCATGTTTCCCTCTATCTTGTCGCGCCAGTACCTCTGCTGTGGCCTCCTGCCGTCGTAGTTGTAGCCGTGCCAAAAGTCCCCATCGCAGAACACCGCCACGCGGTCGCCCGCCAGAAAGTCCGGCCGGCCGAAGATGTTAGGGTGCCGGGTAAACCGGATCCCAGCCCCTCTCAGCATTCTGCCCACCTCAAGCTCGATCTTGGTGTTTTTCCAGCGGATCCGAGACATTACGTAGCTGCGCTTCTCCGGCGAGAACATGTCCGCCATGGTGGCCTACCTGATCATCCTTTTCACGCTTTTGGCCACCGCCAGCGCCAGCAGAGGCGGCACCGCGTTTCCCACCTGCCGGAACTGCGCAGACCGGGATCCATGGAATACAAAGCTGTCCGGGAAGCCTTGGAGCCTGGCGGCCTCGCGGACCGAGACCGTCCGGTTCTGCGTCGGGTGTATGTACATGTACCCGTCCTTGCCCAAGTGTGCGTTTACCGTCCATGACGGCCTGTCCAGTGGCAACCTCTTCCACTTGTCATCAAACGAGTCGTTGCTGTACCCGATCTTGCGCCTGTCCGCGCCTGAAAGCTCAGACCATTTGCTGCCCGGCCTCATGTGCCTGAAGACACACAGGTCCTTTTTTCGGTGCCACCGAGTCACGTTGTTGTGCAACTCGCCCGAGTTTCCCCTTGCCCACCTCTGGAACGCGCATGCGGGGCCGCGCCCATACGTGCGGACATAGTCCGTCCGCTTGGAGTGTTTGGGGGACGGCCGGAGTACCGGCATATCTCCTAACGCGTCCCGCACCGTTACATGCCAGCTAGCTGCCTTTCGGCGCCGCGTCGTTTTCTGGTCCGCCGAAAAGTGCGTAGGTTCTGGCCATGCCACCGCGGCCCGCCTGCGAGTCGCGACGAAGAACAGGCGCCTTCGCAGCTGCGGCACCCCAAAGTCTGTCGCGCTGAGCAGCCTGTATTCAATGTTCCGGTACCCGACGCCGGCAAAGTCCTCCCTGATCTGCTCCACCACCCGACCGTTCCTGTAGCTCATCATGCCCGGTACGTTCTCCATCACGACCGCCTTGGGACGGAACTCCCTGACAAACCCGACGAACGACTTGTACAGACCGTTGCGCCTGTCGTCTATAAAGCGAGCGCGTGAGCTTCTCCCGCTGCGCTGGCCGTTCTTCACCAAGGACGCGATCTTGGTCCTCCCGATGGTGCTGAACCCCTGGCACGGCGGGCCCCCTATTATCACATCTACATCCCCTCTTCTCAGCCCCGACGCTTCTTGGAACCTTTCCACGTAGCCCGGCGATCCCGCGTCCGAGCGCACTATGCTGTCCCGTGAGACCGTGGGGAAGTTTCGCCGGTAGGTCTCAAGCCCGTCCTCAAAGATATCTAGCATTCCGACAGGACGCATTCCCGCAAGGCTGAACCCTAGGCTCATTCCGCCCGGGGCGCCGAACAGGTCAACGAATGTGGGCCGGGTCACGGCGGTGCATCCTCGTACGTGGCGAGATCCGCGTGCCTCTGGAATTTACCGTCCCGATCGTATTCAAACATCGAGTCTCGGCCGCCGTAGCTGTAAGTCACCCTCTTGAGAGGCTTCGCCTTTTCCGGCTCCAACGGAACGGCGCTCCTGAGCTTCCTTTTACGTGCTTCTGCAAACCGGCGAGTATGCACCCACCCTCCCCGGCCCGTTGGCGCTGCATGCACCTGCGACTGGCCTGTGCAGCAAATCCGCCTGTTCGGAGTTGGGTACCAGTTAGGATTTTTCCCATGTCGCCCAGCACTTGCTGCGCCCGTAATCCAGACATTATGCAACAAGCACGTGGTTAACTTTCGCGGCTATGACATCAGGCGCTTGCGTGCAGGTCTGCAGGGTAAAGGGCGAGCCAGACAAGCCCGCTGGACATGGCTGTGCACCGGGGACGACGCGGTAGTAGTCGAGGTCGCGACAACTATGAGCGCCGGGATCCTGGACATGTTCTTTCCGTTCTTCGAGACGCCCCTGACGTCCGACGGATACCCCGGGTACCTCAAGTTCAGAATCCGGCAGAGGTGCTGGGCGCACGAGACGCGCGAGACGCGGTACGCGGCGAAGCGGCGCGGGCCGGCCGGCACGGCGTTGCACTAGCGGTTCGCGGGCTGCTCTACAGGACCAAACGCGCGCCGCCCGACGGGGATCTGGTGCGCCGGATGGAGGGCGAGGTGATCGCGATCGCGTCTGGATACCGTTCGCTGGGGGAGGGCAAGCTTGCCACGAGGCTGGAAAACGCGGCGCCGCACCTCTACGTTCGTGATGCATCTGGAACTGCACCCTACGAACAACGAGGCCGAAAGGCTGCTCCGCCCCGTTGTGATCCAGACCCTGATCAGGAAGCACCACGTGACCTAGGAGGGGATGAGGGCGTTCAGCAGGATCATGACCGGCGCGCCGGCCCGGCGCAAGCGGGGCCTGAACGCCTACGGCGAGTTCTACCGGCCTATCGACGACCTGACCGCTTACGGAACCGGGCCCGAATAGCACAAATAGGAGTAGATCTAGACCCCACGCGTGAGAGAGATGTTCTTTAACCCCAAAGCGAGGTTGCTGCTTCAGCTTGGGGACGAACTTATAAGAAACGAGAGTATAGCACTGCTAGAACTGGTAAAAAACGCGTATGATGCAGATGCCACCAGCGTCTCGCTCGTTATGAATGATGTGGACTCAAACAACGGCACCATAATCGTGGAAGATAATGGGGCGGGGATGGATATGCAAACAGTCGCACATGCTTGGATGGAACCGGGTAGCGATTACAAGGCAGATCCAGCGAGAAGAACTACAAAGAAATTCGGCAGAACCGTGCTAGGAGAAAAGGGCGTCGGACGGTTTGCCGTTCATAAAATTGGAGATCTGGTAGAACTGACTACAAGACGATCTGGAAAGAAAGAAATACATATAAAAATAGATTGGAATATGTTTAAAAACTCGAAACATCTAAAAGATATTCCTGTAAATATCGAGGAGAGAAGACCCATAGAATTTACAGGCAATAGGACTGGAACCAGAATGGTGATCCAGAGTCTCCGAACGCAGTGGACCCGAGCTATGTTAAGGGAGGTTTACCGGTCGTACGTATCATTGCAATCCCCATATGATTCTATAGATGCGTTCGAGACTAAATTTATCACAAACAAGAGAAAATGGTTAGACGGCATGGTGTCGTGGAGTGACATAAAGGATTTGGCCCTCTTTAGGTTTGCATGTGAGATCCAAGGGAGTCGTATTGAAAAATTCGAATACGAATTCACACCATGGAAAACTATGGACAAGCTGAGTCGGCGAAAGGCAACGGGAAAGGGAAAGTTTGGGAAGACCATGGAGATGAAAGATCGACAGAACAACACGATCGATCTGGCCAAATACAAGATTGGCAGAATACGTTTTGTTGGGAGCATATTCGATCTAGATCCCAAAATGCTCAGCCTAGGTCTGCAAGACAGACCGGGGATGGGGGAGCGACGCGGAATCAAAGAATACCTCAGCAGGAACGGCGGAATTCGGGTGTTCCGAAACGGGCTACGGGTATACGACTATGGGGAACCAGGGAACGACTGGCTAGATCTAGACATGCGGCGCGTAAACATGCCCACAACACGGATCAGCAACAACCTAGTAGTAGCCGCAGTAACGCTCGATAGAAAAACGAGCGGAGATCTAATAGAGAAAACCAACAGAGAGGGATTTATTGAAAATAAAGCATATGGCGTGTTTGTACAAGCAGTGCTCTATGCAATTGGCAGGATAGAAGCTCAACGAGCACAGGACAAGGGAAAAATCAGGACATACTATGGTCCTACACCTAAAAGCGAGCCAGTGTTGGCCAACATAGCGCACGTCAAAGAACTCATACAAAAGATCGCCGACAAAGGACTGAAAGAAAATCTGTGTATGTACATGGGCCGCATTGAACGAGACTACAGAACAATACACTCTACGCTTCTGCAAAGTGCCGGAGCCGGACTTAGCCTGAGTGTTGCAGTGCATGAGATAGACAAGGTTATACGTGAATTGACCAAGGTGCTGGCGAATGAGCATCCATCAGAAAGAATCTCAGCGTTGGTAAAACACTTGGACCGGCTTGTAGAGGGATACTCCATCACGGTTCAAAAAAATGCGCAACGGACATGGTCTGCATATGAGATTATAAACCACGCACTTTTCAACTTTGATTTTCGGTTCCGTGCACATAAAATAAGCGCGGTCTTTGAAAACCAAGACGTAGCAAAGAATATACAAATAAAGTGCTCACGCAGCCATATAGTCAGCTCCATGATGAACATTCTAGATAATTCCATATGGTGGCTCGAATATGGGAAACCGAGATCCAAGAAAATCTTCATAACAGTACACAAAAATTCCGTTACAACAACTATACTGTTTGCGGATAATGGGGCAGGCTTTTCGCTGCCGAGTGACATGCTTACGGAGCCAGGCGTTACAACCAAACCCGATGGCATGGGGCTTGGTCTCCATATCGCGAATGAGGTTATGAAAGCTCACAACGGACATCTATCCTTCCCGGAATCTGTCGACTATGTAATTCCAAAAGAATTTCACAAAGGAGCGATGGTAGCGCTTGTCTTTGGGAGCGTTCAGAAATGATTCTACCAGAAAACGGTAGGATTGTAGTTATCGACGACAAGGACGAGGAAGGAAAACCACTGGTCAATGCCCTAACGCAGGCCGGTCATCTCGCCACCTTTTTTACACCAGAACCCGAACATCTACCAGAAAACCCACTCACTGGAATACGGGTTGTTTTTCTTGATCTAAAGCTGCAAACAGAATATCAACCTACGTCAACCATGATATCTACAATACTGAATGTGATGGATAAAATAGTACACAAGCAAGATAACGGGCCATTCTTTCTAGTGTCTTGGACAAATCGACCTGAAGAAGCCGAAAAAGTTGAAAATGCCTTACGGAGGCACGGGTTTATGATAGTAACAGCTAGGATGGAAAAGCAGAACTGTAAAAAAAACGGGAAAATGAGCATGTCTCTAATCAGGAATGGGATTGACGCTGCACTTACGGATGGAGCTGTGTTGCAAATGTTTACGTTGTGGGAAAACTGCGTACACCGAGCGGCTGGAAAGATCGTAAGACGGTTTTCGTCGTTGTGCAAACCAGACGACCAATGGAACGAACGGATGGAGTTGGTGATTGCAAAGCTTGCAAAAAGCGTACTTGGAAAACATTTTAAACCAGAACAAACAAAAGAAGCTGTTGAAAGCTCCATGTACTCGCTTAATGCAGCCCTTATAGATGCAATACGGCAAGAAACGCGCAACTCATCAGAGTCGTCGGGGATCAACATGTGTTTGCCAAACCCATCAGATAAAAAACCGGCAAGCTTGATGGACGGAGAGATCAACCACATGCTTCTGCTAAAAACCGTCACTGGACAATCCCCAATGCCGGGCAACATATACAAGAATATGCTAGAACATGTCAATCTTGAGAAGTTGGTCAATAACCCGCCCAATCTTCCTAAAATCTTAGATAGAGTGGAGCACATTATGCTAGAGGTGACTCCCGTCTGCGATTTTGCTGAACAAAAATTACTCAGGAACAGAATACTACCAGGAGTAATATTTCCAAACGAGTACTATGATAAGCTTAAGGGAAGGGCGGAGTTTTTAACAATCTCGCCCGTCCTTGCGAATCAAGACTATGGCCTTTTTAACCTTGTGTTTGATTTTAGGTTATTTACATCGATTGACATGAAGGAAATGTCTAGATATAAACCCATGTTTGCAATCCAAAATGATCTTCTAGCTGATATCCAAACAAAACTAGCAAAACATGTCAGTAGGCTAGGCGTTTCCAGCGTCTAACAAGTAGCGCTGGACAAAAGTTCGCCGTCAAAACTAAGCATGTTTTAGGGCGTCAACTCATGTATAGCTGCATCAAAAAATTTTCGCAATCGGTTTTGCCAGGAGGGTCCCTGCGATGTCCCTGGAAAATCGGTAGCTGCCCATGAAGTTTTTGACCTCGGCAATCCTCTCGTCCAGCGTATCGTAACGCTTGTAGATGAACGGCCGGGATTTTAGCACGCTCCACCCCCGTTCCATGATGTTCAATTCGGGCCAGCCCGTCGGAAAGTACTGGACGCGCAGCCTGTGCGGGTTGTCTTCGATCAGATCTTGGACGGCGCGCGACCTGTGGACGGGAGCCTTGTCCATGACGAGCCCGATCTTGCGGCGCCTCATCAAGAGCTTCAGATACTCCACCGCTTCCGCAGTCTTGAACTGGGTTGTGACCTGCCACACCGTCGGCCCGTCCGGCGAGACCCCCGCGGATACCATGACGCGGCGGTGCTGTCCGTAGTACGGCATGTAGACCCTTTCTCCCTCCGGAGACCACGGGCCGCGCTTGTTGTCGTAGTCGAGCTGCATGGTTGTCTGGTCGATGGCATAAAGCCAGAAACCGTCCCTTTCCAGGCACGAAATCCAGCGCACCATCATTCTTTGCCACTTTAGTACGTCCTCGACCGAGTCGTGTCTATGGTACGACGGCACCGGGGTTTTGCGCGTATAGCCCATGCCGTGCAGGTGACGCCTTACCTTGGCCGCATTGCATTCGACTCCGGTTTCCGCCGCCACCTCATCTGCGATGAGGGACGGAAACACGAGATCGGCTTTTTTGATGAACTTGTCGAGCGTCTGGTTCTTTATCTTGAGCGGCCTGCCGGAGCGCGGCTTGTCGTCGAGGCCGTCCGGGCCGTACCTTAGGAACCGGGCGCGCCACGCCTTGATCGTGTTGTACGCCTTGCACAAGAACTCGGCGACTTCCGTGATCGTCTTTCCTTGGACCAGGATGTGCAGCATGGCGAGAAGCTTTTCCTTCTTTTTCGCGTTGAGTTCATGCTTGTAGAGTTGTGTGAGCTCCGCCTCCGACACCTTCATGTGCACCCCCCCGGGGCGGGTCTATAAGAATGCTTCTAAGCGCTTTGATAGATTTTGCAGAAACTTTTTGGTGCAGCTATAGTACACATTATAAAAACACCCCGGCCAGAGGTAAAATGAGATCTCCTAGCCACACGCACGTAAGCTTCGCCCAAACCGAGGCTTATAACCAAATTCCGACAATGCCGCCATGGATGACACCGGCATCCACGGAGTGGACTAGATCGTGCAGAAGTCGATGGCGAAGATCCCGAAGGAAGATCCCGACATGCTTACGCCAGAAACCGTGCCGAACCTGCTCTTGGACGCGGTAGAGGCCATCGGCGGGGTCAGAGAACTGGGGAAGATCTTCGAGCAGTCCAGAGCATCCCGGGCGGACAAGACCCTCGATAAGATCGTGCAGGATCTGCTGACGCTAGCTGGAATACCCAGCGAGGCGGTGACCCGTGGCGACAAAAAGTACAATCTAGACAGGATCAGCTTGGTGATGCCGGACAGGCAGACGGCCGTCGACAACCCCAAGGCACATTTCCTCTCGCTCAAGACTTCGCTGAGTGGGCACTGGAAGCAGGCGGTCGAAGAACGTCAGCTTGGGCAGAAGACCCACATGATCACCGTCCTTCAGGGAAAGACGTTGGGCAACAACGTGGCGTGGGGGATCGTCAAGCACGGGATATTCCTGTACCTGCTGGACATGGTAGAGACTGCTTCCCGGACTAGCCGCGGATCAGAAAGCTGTTGGATCTGCCCTTCGCCGTGGACAAATACATTGACCCGGGCAGAGCGCCGGCTCGATAGTCTCGAATGAATGCGGCCGCCCAGCACGCCCGATCGAAGGCGGGCGGGCGTGGTTTCAGGTTCGTAGACCTGTTCGCGGGGATAGGTGGCATTAGGATGGCCTTCGAGCGGGCGGGTGGGCGCTGCGTCTACAGCTCCGAATGGAACAAGTTCTCGGCCGACACATACGAGGCCAACTTCGGCGAGCGGCCGGCCGGGGACATAACCGAGATCCCAGCCTCCGAGATCCCCGACCACGATGTTCTGGTGGCCGGCTTTCCCTGCCAGCCGTTCTCGATAGCCGGCGTCTCCAAGAAGCGCAGCCTCAACATGCCGGACGGGTTCGAGGATCCCACCCAAGGGACGCTGTTCTTCGATGTGGCGAGGATCATAAGGGAAAAGAGGCCTAGGGCGTTTCTTCTGGAGAACGTCAAGAACCTGCCCTCGCACGACGGGGGTAGGACGTTCGGGGTCATAACGGAAACCCTCGAGGGACTCAGGTACAGCATACACCACAAGGTGATCGACGCCCAGGCGGTGGTTCCCCAGCACCGAGAGCGCATATTCATAGTGGGGTTCGACGGGCCCGCCGACTTCCAGTTCCCCGACCTTCCGGATCTCAAGCCCCGATTCGGCAGCGTGCTGAACAGGCGAGTTCCCGCCAAGTACACACTTAGCGACAACCTGTGGAGGACTCTCAAGAGGCACGCGGAGAACAGCAGAAAGAAGGGCAACGGGTTCGGCTACGGCATAGCCGACCGGCGTGGCGTGGCCCGCACCCTGAGCGCTAGGTACTACAAGGACGGCGCCGAGGTGCTGGTGGAGCAGCGCGGCAAGAACCCTAGGAGGCTGACGCCGCGCGAGTGCGCCCGGCTGATGGGGTTCCCAGACAGCTTCGAGATACCGGTGTCCGACGCGCAGGCGTACAGGCAGTTCGGCAACGCCGTGGTACCGCCCGTGGTCGAGGCGGTCGCACGGGCCATGATCCCCTACATCCGGATGCGCCCGATAGCCCAGAAGGTGCCCAGAAGAAAGGGCGTGCGCGCGCCCCGACGCTGAGGGCGGGCCGCCGCGCCTAAGCGCGGCGCGAGCGTATCTTGACGGCTTCCACGTGTGAGCACGTCGGCACGAAGTCGGGGTGCCACTCGGGGTACTTTTTGAACCCTTTGCACTGGCACTTCAGATCCGCCGACACGGTGTAAGATTTTCCGGAATCAGACGACGAGGGCACCGTGTGGGAGCCGTCCGGGTTGCGGACGATCGGTTTGTCCGCCAGCTCTTCGGCTTTACGGCGCACGGACGCGCTGACGTACGACGGGCGCAGCTCGCCCGTCGGCTGCGCGTCGTCCGGCCTCACCGTGTCGTTCTCCCGCTTCTCGGACTTGGCTGTGCTGAACTCGGTCCCCACCTCGAACCCCTTGTGCGGGCACAGGGCCCTAAAGTCGCATCCCCGGCATTTCGCATCCTCTGGCGTCGGATCGAACGATCTGCGCCGGATCATGTCCACCTTCTCGGCTATCGTTTTCTTGGTGGCATCCAGCGCCGCGCCGCTGATGTCCACCGGCTCCCTCGCCTGCGTGTCCAAGTGGTGTATCGTGGCTACCGCCGGCCTGCTTCCTAGCGACTCCTGCACGGCGTACGCGTAGAACCGCACCTGCTCCGAGTGGTCCAGCTCGTACCTCCCGTCGTCCCCCCTCCTGTCGGACTTGAAGTCTATGATCTCGATCCCGCTCGCGCCGTCGTCGCCCACCCTCTTGAGCAGGTCTATGCTGCCCGAGATCAGCGCCCCGCCGACTGTGAATTCGAACCTCTTTTCCGTCTCCAATATGCGTTCAAAGTCGCCCCCGTGCAGGCGCATGTAGTTGAGGACCACTTTGATCCCGGCCTCCTTCATGTTCTCGCTCACGGCGCCTGGCGCGAACCGGAGGTAGAACATGCGGTCGAACACCTTCCGTATATACGCCTCGTCGGGCACGGCGCCGTTCTGCGCGAAGCCGGCGTGCAGGTAGTTGAGTATGTTGTGTATGTTGGTGCCGTATCCGAACGCGGCAGGCACCCCGGCGCTGAACCCCATGACGTGCCTGAGGCGGTAGTCGTGCGGGCACCGGTCGTACATGGAGAGCTCGCTGTACGACGACTGGATCAGATCGGCGCGGGCGGTGCCGGCTCCGCCCTCCGTCTTCGGCCTGTCGATCGGGGCGGCCGGCGAGAACTCCGCCCCGTCCATTTCGTCCAAGAACGGGCTGGGTTTCCGGCTTTTCTTCGGAAGCGGCTGGCTCACGCGGATCTCCCGCTTCTCGGCGCTGGTGAGAAACAGGTACTTTTGAGAGCGCGTCACGGCCGTATAGTACGCGCGCCGATCGTCCTCGTCGCCGCCGTCGTACCTGGCCTTGTCGTACAGCCCGTCGTCTATGAAGACTTGGCTGGGGTTCGGCCTCCGCCTCTTGTCAAACGAAGGCACGAACACGGCCGGAAACTCCAGTCCTTTGGCCTTCCAGATGGTCAGGACCCGGACTGCGTCCACTTGGCCCGGATCGCCGCGGGCAGGATCCGCGTACTCGTTCTCTGCAAACTGAGAGATGAACCACTGCAGGCCACCCACCTGCCTGGCCCGCAGGGAGCGGTACACGTACTCATAGTCGGATATGGCGGCGCTGAGCACGGCCAGATTGTACATGTCCGCCTCCGACAGGCAACCCCGCTCCGCCCCCATGGTGTTGACTATCCGGTGGTAGAACTCTTGCAGTCCGAGGTTCGGAAGCCAGTCCCTGGGCTTCTTGGCTAGCACGGCCCCCGCTCTGGCTTTGACCGCCTCCAGTCCCTCAGAGAACGCCCGTGCGTCGCCGGACGGCACGGCTTCGTCGTACCGGCCCTCGAGTTCGGCGGGATCCGGCACGCCGTCCGTCTGATACCCGTCCCGTTCGAAAGCGTACATTAAGCAGTCCAGCGCAAGCGACACCACGGGCCGTTCGAACACGCTGGTTCCGCTGTCCGCGACGCACGGTACGCCCCGCCCGGACATGTGCCGCATTATCCTGGCCGCGTCTTCGTTGGTGCGCACTATCACCGCCATGTCACGGTACGAGAGCGGGCGAACGGCCCCCTTTTCTTCGAACCCGGTTCCGCGCAGGCAGTCCATCGTGTCGCAGACGTAGTCGAATTCCTCGGTGTCCGTGGCGAAGTGGTGGCGCACGATGTCGCCTGATTCGAACCCGCCCTTGTGCTCGTATGCGCGCATGTTCTTGGGGATCCGGTTCGCGTTGCGCGCGGCCAGTCTGCTGGCCACCCTGACCAACGCGTCGGTGGCGCGATAGTTCACGCCCAGGTTCTCCGTAGTGACGGAGCGTCGATCGTGCCGATCCGAAAAGTCGCGTATGTGCGATATGTCGCTCCCGCGCCACTGGAATATGTTCTGGTCGTCGTCGCCCACCACGCACACCGAATCTGCCCCGCGCGACAGAAATTCCAGCAGGGTCTCCTGCAGCTTGTTCACGTCTTGGTATTCGTCGAAGACTACGTGTTTTACCTCCCTGCCGACCTGGGCCAGCGCGTCCGGATCCCGCTCTAGCACGTCCAGCAGAGTTGCGATTATAGAGATGAAATCGAAGAACTTTTCTTCCCGCAGCTTCTTCGCGTACGCTTCGTAGCACGAGACGAACGCGTCGTTGGAGATGCGCGACATGTCCACCCCTTCGGTCACTGCCCTGTCGACGCTCCTGCAGAACTTCGCCATCGTTCTCCACTTGCCAAGATCGGCCAAGTCGGCCAGTCCCAGCACGTTGTACCACCTGTCCACGAACGCGGCGCGGCGGGCAGAGTCGAGGATCTCGAACGACCGGTACTCCGGCTTTATCTTCTTGAGCATGTACAGGCAGAACGAGTCTATCGTGCCCACGTACATGTCGCCCACGTCGCGCCTGCCGCCCCACTCCTCTAGCATCGTTCTGATCCTGGACTTGAGGCCGTCCGCGGCTTTGTTGGTGAACGTGAACGCGACTATCGTGGACGGCTCCACGCCCTTCTTGACGAGTTCTGCCACCCTCCTGCTCACGGTCTCGGTTTTGCCCGATCCCGGGCATGCGACTATGCGCAGGTGGCCTCTGTCGTGATCGATCACCCGCTTTTGGATGTCCGACAGCTCGATTCTTCCGGGGCTCACGCCCTTTGCCCGATCTGCGCTCGATATAAACTAGGCATGGCAAACCGGTGATTGAATGGCGTTGGGCCGATTTCTGGCAGATAGGCGCAAGGCTGGCTCGGATCGGAGTCGCGCCACCGAGATTGTGGGGATGATCGCTTGTTCGTTAACTCGCCCCTAGCGCCTGCGGCTCATAGGCCAAAAATAACCCCCCGGCGGGCGGAAATGTGGTGATGCATGACGAATCTAAAACAAATATTAAGGCGTTGCGTAGTACTAGAAACATGTTGGACGTATTGTGCAGTCCTGAACACAAAAAACGGTGCGTCTTCTTGTTGGTGTTCGGGATCGTCAGAGCCACATTGCCCGCATACGTCTACCAAGATCCGTTGCTAAGTGAATGGGGGGATCTGTAGAAATAGCTTACAGCATGATATCTTCGGCTTCCCTACAATAGCAGGCCCAAAGCTGTACATGGTAGCCCCGAATTTTTGGCCAAACAGGATGTGGAAACAAGCGGTACGCAAGGGCGGGCGCTGGGTTCCAAACCATTGGTTAGAATCGGCGGATCTTCTGGAATATTGGCGCCGAATGTACGAATGCTCCAACAAGTTAAGACGCTCCGGCATACGATCGTAAATTCGAATTGGCGCGCTCTAGCAAGAGAGGATCCCGGCTTATCTTTGTCTCTGCCTACCTTGCTTCCGACGGCTATGTCGTTCCTCCTGGACACGGGCGAGAGGCACATCCGAGACAGGTACGAAATGTCGGGGTACAAGATGAAGCGTACGGGCCGCGACCACGACTTCAAGGCCACGAAGCAATTGGCTGACGGGCAAAAAGGAAACAAAGTGCGTGGAGGTAAAGACGGGCGGGGCAAAGCTGTCGCCCCTGCAAAAGCGCAAAAAACGTAGTCTGGACAAAAAGTGCGTGGTAGGGAAGGGAGATCCCATGTTTTCGTTCGGTTTCCCCACCAAGGGCCATTCCAAAAAGTCAGCCGGGTCCGGCCTGTTCGGTTCCCCGCCCAAGGGACACCGATCTAGCGCTCCCAAGTGGACAATACGAGCTGGCGATCCAACGCCAGATGTGGGCCTCATCTGCTGACGATTTGTGTGTGCCATGGGGCCACGGGCCATGGGGCCACGGGCCATGGGGCCACGGGCCATGGGGCCACGGGCCATGGGGCCACGGGCCATGGGGCCACGGGCCATGGGGCCACGGGCCATGGGGCCACGGGCCATGGGGCCACGGGCCATGGGGCCACATGCGTGAGCAAATCCCAAGCCAGAGTAGGTGTCGGGCCGGGCGTCAGATGGACAAACTAAGTGCCGCGTACTTTGGTTTCCTGCCGCCGCGCCCGACTAGAATCTGGAGGCGATCTTGGCCGGATCCGGCCCGGGCGCCGGATCTGCCGGCCGGGGCGGGCCGGCTCCGTCGCGTACGGCCCGGAGGCACGAATTCGTGGGCGTGCTGGGGCCTTAAGTGGTACCCGCGCTCCCTCGCCGTGTCAGTCTACGACAGGAGGGTGCAGAAAAAGGAGAGCGGCGGCCTCATCGTGTCCGTCCCGTACCAGATAGCCTACGCGCTCGGCATAGGCAAGGGCACGACCGTCCGCTTCTGGTCGGTGAACGGCAAGGCCGTCTTCAAGCCGATCGCGCCAAGCGGCCTGACGGAGAAGGACGTTGCCGACATCGACGGGTACGAAGAGGCGGCCGGGGAGAGCCGGGGGCAAATCCGCCCACACACCCGTTGCCGGTGTCCGGACGGCGGAGAAAGACGCCCGGGGGTTCAGGAGGAACCACATCGGACGTCCGAGGCTGACAGTGGCCGGCCGTGGTGGACCTATTTTTAGCCAGGTCCCAAATCCACGGCCACGCGCGCTTTTGACTGCCTATAGCGTACGACGGAATCTGTACGTGGAGGCGCGCAAATTCAGGACGATGCCGAAAAGACAAAGTTGGACCTGCCAAGGCGGCCGGCCAAGCCGTACGTTCAGGCGGGCAAGACGCCGCTAGAGTACTGACCGGCGAGGCCCCGAACCGACAGCTTTGGCGGCCGGAGATTTTTCAGCCAAAAGCCCAGACGGCCGGGCCAGTCCAGCGGGGCGCGTACGTCTGGATCCGGGGCAAGCGGCCCGGTTCTGCTCGTCGGCCAGCTCTATCGGAGGTCTGCCGGGGCCTGACCGGCCCGGGCGTACGGATACGGAACGGGCCGGACGTGGGCCGCGATCTCGGGTTCGGCCGGCCGAGACGGGCCGGGACGTGGGCCGCCGGCGGGCGGCCCGCCAAGGTCGGGAAGATTCGGGGGAGCCGTGCTCTCCCCGTGTCTGTTCGTTCGTTTTGTGTGTAAATGCGAGGGCGGTGCGGCCGTGCCCAAAGGCGCCTGGAGGTACAGCAAAAAGGCGCCTTCAAGCACAGCAGAAAAGCGCCTGCAGGTACAGCAGGTCGTAGCAAAAGCGCCTGCAGGTACAGCAAAAGGCGCCTGCAGGCGCCTTTCTGCTTTCAGTCGGGGCAGTTGACAGGCGCGGACAAGAACCGGACGCTGCCCAAAAGAACATGGCGAGCGTGCCCGCCCGGTCAGGGACCCGGGATGGGGGGCCATAGACGAGACGGCCGCGGATGCGGGCCGCACGCCCGAATTCTGATCGAAGCGCCGAGATCCCGCGATCCAACGTTAGACGTGAGCCCAAGTCGGATTCATTTGTGCCATGGAGCCACGGCGTACGCGAATCCAAAGCCGGAAACGAAGTCGGGCGGCAGACAGGCCGGGTGCCGCGTACTTTGGTTTCCTGCCGTCGTGCCGTGCAGTCGTGCCGTACGCGAATCTAATCTGGAGGCGATACTGGGCCGGGGCCGGAGCAAGCGTTGTACGATCCTTGTCAGGCTAGGGTTCTGCCTGCCGGGGCGCCGGCTCTGCCGGCGTGTCCGGTGGCCGTAAAGTCCCCGCGTTCTGCTGGCGGATCTACTGGCCGTGTCCGGCTCGGGTTCTGCCTGCCCTGGCCATATGGGCGGGATCCGGCCCGGAGGGGCCGAGAAGATCCAAGAGCTGTAGAGATCATGGCCGACTTTCGGGCTACGTTCGAACCGGCGGAAACCCGGATCGGGCGGCCGGTTCGTGGCAAGCTGGCCGGACAGATTTGCCTGCCGTCGTGTCCGGTGGCCGTAAAGTCCCCGCGTTCTGCTGGCGGATCTTCGGGCCGTGTCCGGGTCGGGCTCTGCCTGCCTTGGCTACTTGGGCGGGATCCGGCCCGGAGGGGCCGAGAAGATCCAAGAGCTGTAGAGATCATGGCCGACTTTCGGGCTACGTTCGAACCGGCGGAAACCCGGATCGGGCGGCCGGTTCGTGGCAAGCTGGCCGGACAGATTTGCCTGCCGTCGTGTCTGGCTGGACCGTAAAGTCCCCGCGTTCTGCTGGCGGATCTTCGGGCCGTGTCCGGGTCGGGCTCTGCCTGCCTTGGCTACTTGGGCGGGATCCGGCCCGGAGGGGCCGGGCCCAGCTTGGGGGGCGGGGCCTCTGGGCCCCGCGGACGGTTTTGGGGTACAGGGGCCGCCGTCGGCTCCTTGGTACAGCTTTGGTTCGATCAGACAGGAATGCGAAGGGCCGAGCTGCCGCAGAATCCCGTCCGGGCGGCGATCTGCGTGGCACGGTCGGGTACGATTTTTGGGTACGTCGTGGGCGACCGAAACGGAGACGAATGCGCTGTTGTGTATGTTTCTTGGGTACGTTGCGGGCGGCGAAAATGAGGACGAATGCGCCGTTGTGGGCGATTTATGGGCACGTTGGCACAGTGGGGACGGAGGCCCGGTCGTTCAGGTCGGCCGAACTGTGCCGTTGTGGGAGATTTCTGACACATTTGTGCCTTAAGTGGAAACCAGCCATTCTGGACGTGAAAGCCTACGACAGAAAAGTGCAGAAAAAGGGGACCAGCGGGTTCTTCGTGGCCATCCCGTCCCCGATAGCCTACGCGCTCGGCATAGAGAAGGGCAGCATCGTCCGGTTCTGGTCGGTCAACGGCAAGTTCATAGCCAAGCCGGTTTCGGTGGACGGCCTGACGAAAAAGGACCTGGCCGACGCCGACAAGTACGAAGAGGCCGTCAGGGGGATCCGCGAAGAACTGAGGGCGGGCACTATCGGAAAGCCCGCCGGGGCCGCCAGAGACGGAACCGGATCCGGGCCGCCCGCGGCCGAGCCGGATCATCTGGGCCAGGAGGATACCAGCCCGGACAGGAGGCGGGGGAGCCGGCCCCTGAGCAACGCCGAGAGGCTCAAGAGGCTCAGCATCTAGACCACCGTCACCCGGACGGACTTTTTTTCCGCCTCGTCCAGGTCCTCGAAGACCTTCAGGACGGCCCTGCTCTTGGACCAGACGTGGCACATGCCGAACCCCATGCCCCTCCACTTGGTCATGTTGTACCTGACGTGCTCTGGGTGGCTCCGCACCTCGCTGACCGATTCGATCTCGATGCTGACCGGCGTCTTGGTCTCGTAGTCGTAGGCGGCAAGGTCGGTCCTGTCCACCCCCCTGCGGACCGTCTGGTCGGCCACGGCCACGAAGAACCCCTGCTTGAGGTACGCCTCGAACGCCTGGCGCGCCACGCCCTCCACGTCGTCGGCAGACCCCACGGGGGCCACGTCGGGCTCAAAGTACGACTTGCGGGCGCCCGGCGACAGCTGGTAGGGGGCGGCCCTGCCGCCGTCGGTCCGCCTCAAAATCCCCTTGGCCACCATGGCCTTGAGGACGGGCAGCAGCTCGGCCCTGTTTGCCGCCTTCATCTTCATGGCTATCTCGACCTGCTGCATGGGCTTTTCGGAGAGCATCAGCATTATCCTCCATTCGGTCCGGGAAGGCACCTCCACGTCCAGCGACGCCTTCCACTGGACGGGGCCGGCGGCGCGGACAGCCCCCTCGACCACGCCGCTTCCGTACTTTGCAAGCTGTGAGGAGACGAACTGCTCGAACATGCCCGCCGAGACCAGCCCGGGCGGGGGGCTCAGCCAGAACTGGGAAGGCGGCGGCTGCTCTTTGCCGGGCGGCGCCTTTTCCCGCACCGTCCAGTGGAAATATTCCTGGCTGGCAAGCTGGTGCTGGAGCGGCTTTTGGAACTGGGGATCCCAGATCTGCGATATCCGGGCCGCGTCCCTGCCGTTGACGCGCCCCACGAACTGGGTGCCCGAATTTCCGGTGATTATGCCCAGCTGCCTGTCGCTGATCTGCTCGGTGGTCTGGTGTGAGAGAACCAAGCCGAGGCCCAGCGAGCGGGCCTGCTCCAGCATCAGCTGCAGAACCTGCAGGTCCTTTACTATCTGGAACTCGTCCAAGGCCAATACCACCTGGGTGCGGTCGCGCTCCGGTGTCCGGTCGGCCCGCTCCTGTATGGTAAACCACAGCTTCAGGATGAACGCCTGCATGGCCAGCGGCTGGACGTGCTGGGGCATGTTGAGCGGCGATATGCGGACCACCGTGCAGGAGCCGGGCTTTACCAGCTCGTCGAAATCTACGGTCCCGCGCCGCACAGAAAACATCCTCTTGAGGACGGGGTCGGTGGCAAACTGCTCCACGCGGTTCAGGAGGGGCACGAAGGCGTCCCCTTTCAGGGAAGATATGCTCTCCAGTGCCTGGGCCATCTCGGGGTCCGGCTCGCCGTACTCGCGGATTACGTCGGCCAGCGCGTCCTTGCCGCCCTGCAGCCTCAATATGATGCCGTGCATGTCCAAGAAGGTCGGGGCGTCGTGCTTCATGTACATGTAGAACAAAAGAGCGCGAAAGATCCTCTCCATCTGGACGTAGCTGGCAGACTGCTGGTACCACTCTTCTATAGTCTTCATGAAATACCCCACGTATCTGGACACGACCTCCTCGCGCTCCGATTCCTTGTGGGGCGGCAGCTCGAGCGGGTTTATCGAAAAGCGCGTCTCCTGCGGGTCCAGATAGTGGACACGGCCCTCCTCCAGGGAGCCCGGCAGACACTGCTGGACGAACTTGCGGGAGTCGTCCCCTTTCGGATCCACGTAAATGAACGCGTTGGGAAACTGCCCCGAGTCGTTCCACGCCTCGAGGTGCTTGGCGAGCAGCCGGATCAGGGAAGTCTTGCCCGAGCCCGAGCCGCCGACGGCGTACAGGTGGGTGGCAAAGTCCGAAGGCGACACCACGGCCGCCTCGGCGTCCTTGGACCTGACGGTCAGGCCCCACTCGGGGGCGCCTGCGCCGGGAACGAACGAGCCGAGCGGGCCGCCCTCCTTTTCGGACGGCTTTGTCGGCATGGCCACGCCGCGGGTGGTGTCTATGTTGGGCGTGGACGGGGACGGCAGATGCACGAACAGCGGCATCTCCGGGAGGGTCAGCATCAAAAAGGGCAGGGGCCGCCTGTCCTTGTAGCCGAACAGGCCGCGCCCGCAATACCCGGACAGCGCCTTTTCCAAATGCTGCTCGGGGTCGGGCAGCAGGCGGCGCGGGAACATCTCCAGGCGGCTCAGTTTCTGCCCGCCCGCCCGTATCTCCGATTTTTTGGATCCGTGCCTCCACCTCTCCGCGTCGCGGTACCGGAACTTGGTCAGGTGCTCGTGGCCCGAGCGCACGCTCTCTACGGGCAGGGCCTCGATCTCGTCGAAATTGAGGTCGATCTCGTCGTCGCTGACCATCAGCCCGCGCACGGCCATCAGCACGTGGGAGCCCTGCATCTTGAGGGTGGCGTGCTTTTGCAGGCCGGCGTAGTTGTTGTCGAAGTCCCTGCCCGCCTCCGGGTGATCGTGCGGCTTTTTGTCGGGGTGCATCAGTATCTCGGTGTTGGACAGGTAGTTGCCCCGGCGTATCTCGCGTACCTTGCCGTCCAGCCGGGCCACGTGACGCCTCAGGAAGGGGTTGAACGAGTACGACTTGAAGACGAACTGTATCCAGGCCTTGCTTGAAAGCTGGACGGTGCTGGCTATCTGGGACATTATCTGGTGGGCGCGCGCCTTGTCAAAGACGGTCGCGTAGTGGCCGTGGTAGGCGCCCACGTCGAACACCCGGTACTTGCCGGCCGGGTCGAACCAGGACGGCGCGGTTTCCGCCTCGGAAAACGCCGCGCTGGGGTACATGTTGCGGAACGCCTGCCTGTATCCGGCCATGTCGGCTTTTTCGCAGGCCAGCACCATCCGCAGCTGCTTTTCGGCGCCGTCCCACCACACCTCGTAGCTTCTCACGCCCGGGCAGGCCAGCCCGCCGGCCGCCTCGACCGCCTCTTTCTTGTCCGTCTCCACGGGGACCGACACCGAGCAGGCCGCTACGTCGGCCGGCCCGGGCAGGAACTTTCTGGCCCCGTCCAGGGCCCCTTTTGGCTTGCGCCCGTTGGCCAGCCGCCATTTTCCGCCCACGGCGGCAGGCGCCGGGCCGCATAAAAGGGGCGCCATAAGGGAAATAGGCGTAGAACCCATTGGTGGCGCTGGTAGTTCAACGCCACCTTCCAGCCCCGATCATCCACGCTCTTGGTTGCCTTGGCTCGAGATTGTATTTTTTATTTCGTTCAAAACTCCCATCACAGAAACATGTTGTGCATCAAAATACAACACTTGGTTGTTTAAATTGTGATGTGGATCTACAGTATTTCCGAGATCAATTGAAGGCTTCTCTATGGCTTGAATTCCTCCTCTTTTCTGGAATTCTGAGTTCCATTTATTGGCAAATTGTTTAGGAACTGCATAACTCGGAAGTTTTTCAATTATTTCTTTTGCATAATACATGTGATATTCTAATGATTTTTCATGGATACCCATTCCAGTTTCTAAATTAGAAACTTTGTGTAAGTGATTATATGCACTTAACGCATATTGTTGTAACAGAAGATATTCCGACAACAAAATGTAGGGGGAATTTCTGTACAAAGACATAGATTCGATTTCCTGAAACATAAAGCTTCTAAATTGGCAGATTGCATCATAAGTAGAAGAATTGAGCTCTATTACAGTAGGGGCTTTGTAACGGGGGTGAGTCTCCCATAGTTCGAATATGTTTTTTTTTGAAACTGTCTATTCTAAGTATATGTGAAAACAGACTACTATACACAACTTTGGCGTTTTTGTCAAAAACCTTATCTGCTTTTGTTTTCCTTAAAACGCTTACAATTACACCCGATATCACACCTCCCACTATTGAAAATAATAATGTGGTGATCCAAGTTCCAAAGGGCCAACTTGCTAAATCCATGGGCTTACTCCGCTCTATTAGATCCTCCACGATCAAAGGTTGCCATCGCTTTATGTCGACAACACCATGTAATAATTGTTAGCCTCTCAAAATCAACGATAATAGGAGAGTTGGCAGTATTTCACGAAAGACGCCTCAGGCCGCCAGCTTGTACAGCCCGCGCGCATTGCTCATCACTGGGTCGGACGGCACCACGATCTTGCGATCCTTGAGGCGCGCTTCCAGCTCGTCGCGCACGCCCGGCATCAGCAGCCCGCCGCCCGACAGCGCCAGGGGGTACCCGTACTGGCCGGCCACGTCCCAGATTTCTGCGGCTAGGTTCTCGGCCAGCACGCGCGCGTACTTTTTGCAGACGTCCTTGTGCGCCTCCAGCGCGGACGGATCCAGGTGGGCGAACCTGCCCACCTTTTTGGTCACAAAGTCAGAGGCCCAGGCAGAGCTTGCCCCGTCGATTACCTCCGAGCCGTCGACGGCGACTATCTCGGTGGTGCCCTGCCCTATCGAGACCACCACGCCCGTATCCATGTCAAGGTCCACCAGCGTGCCGCACGCCTGGGCCACCACGCTGCACGAGTCCGCGTCCAGCGTGCGCTTTACCAGCTTTGCGACGAACTCGCGCTGGTCGAACGCGTGGTACGGCAGGCCCACCACCATGCTGAGTTGCTCGTTGCCGGGCGCCGGCGCCTTGGCTAGGCACCTGATCTGGGCCAGCGCCTCGCGCACGAGCATCTCGACCTGCTTTTGGTGGCGCGGATCCGGCCTGCCCTTCGATATGGGCCCGACCGCCGCGGTCCCCGTGGTTCCCAGCAGGGCCAGAGCGCCGGAGCCGACAGCCTCGGATGCCTTTGTGGACCAGCATCCCCCCGTGCGCCTGGCGTACAGGGTGGGGAACCTGACCGAACCCACGTCCGAGACGCACTTTACGAACCCCGTCCCCAGATCCAGTCCGACCTTCACGGGCGCGGTGGACGGGCCGCATTTAAGGCGCCCCGGAGCCCGCCGGGCGGCCGGACGGGAAGGTGGAATGCGGGCGATGTGCCCAACAGTCGGGACGCCAGCGTCCCGGCTGTGGGGTATATGCTCTCCTACAGCCCGGCGGCCGCCCGAAGTGGGGCCGCACGCGGCCGGGGAGGTCTGCCGGGCGCATAAAAGGGGGTCAGGTTTTGCCCGCGATGTGACCCTTAACGGGGCCCCTTTGCGCCCCGTTAAGCGGCACATCCCGGGAGGCAGGGCCGGGCGGGAAAAGGCGGGGGGCCTAGTCCGGGCCGCCGCGCCGGGAACCCGAGGGGGCCGACTTTAGGAGGCGCCGCGCGCACGCGACGAGCCGCTTGTTCGAATGGTCTGCGAACGGCTCCGCGCAGGAGGGGCAGGATTTCACGCCGCCGGAGCCCGGTTAGCATAAAAGGGCGGTCGCGCGCTCACGGCCTGTCCGGCTCCAGCCGGCCCATGATCTCCTCGACCATCTCGTACACCCTGCCGCGCAGCTCGCGCTCGCCGGCGGCCTCTTTTTTGAGCGACTTTATCCGCTTCCTGCCGGCCTCCTCCCTCCTGCGCATGGCGGTCAGCTCGTCTATCTTGGCCTGCTTTGCTACCGTCTCGGCCCTGAGCCGCTCCTCGTCCGACACGGTCAGCAGCGGTATGGCCTTTCTGTACTCGGGGAACCGCTCAAAGTCCTCCTCGTTGTACCGCTCGTAGTGGGATTCGAGGCCCACCTTGTGGCCCATCATGTCCTCCTTGTCCAGATAGTCAACCTTGGCCCGCCTCAGCATGGTGTTGAAGTACTTGCGGAACCCGTGGTCGAGGCTCACCTCGTGCCTCCTGCGCCTGTCCCCGGGCGGGCGGAGGCCGACGCGCGCGACCAGCTTGGACACCCTGGCCTTTACGCTGTTGGAGCCGAGCCGGACCGGCTCGTCGTACCGCACCGAGACAAGCAGCGGATCGGAGCCGCGCGGCTCCCTGCCGAACCTGTGCTTCCACTCCTTGCGGTACAGGCCCACTGCACCGTACGCCTCGGGCGTCACGAACGTCCAGTACTCCTCGGGGTACCCGCGGTACACCCGCAGCGCGGCCCCCTCCGGCGGCTCGCCCACCGGCACCAGGTCCTCCCAGCAAAAGTAGTCCCACGCCCCGACCCGGAAGCCGCCCGACGAGAACAGCAGCACTATGACCTTGTCGGTCAAACCGGTAGAGCCGGCCAGCATGGCCTTTAGCTCCTCGCGCGTGTACGCGCGGTCGCGGCTCTTCACGGGCGGCGGCATCATCTTGTCGATGGCCTTCCACGATATCCCGATCTCGGAGGCGGCCAGCAGCGCCTTGACCGGCTTTATCTTGTTGGGGACCGTGTTGGGGTTCATCTGCCCCTTTTCGACCAAGTCCTTGAGGCCCTTTACGTAGCTGCGCACGGCCGCCTTGGCCGCGTCGGGGTTGGCCCTGGCCAGCCCCACGAACGCCTCGCACATGTCCTCGATGCCCCTCGAGCGCGGCGGGCCCCCCGCGTACCGCTCAAAGACCCCGTCGGGGACCGCGGCCATGAACGTCGCCAGGTTGCCCCCGTACGACCTGCGGGTCTCGGCGCTGCCCAGCGAGGCCATCATGTCCGAGTAGGCTTCCCCCTCCAGGGAGGCGATGTCTATCTCCACCGATCTTTTCGGACTCTGTTCCTGATAAGGCACTAAATGTGGGCGGGTCTAGAGGGATTCGAACCCCCGACAGCCGGATTAAGAGTCCGGTGCTCTGACCTGGCTGAGCCATAGACCCGCGCGCCGGGTACGGCGGGGGCCGTTATTAAACTTCGGCCGGCGCGACTTTTTGCTGCTCGTAGCGCTCCAAGATGGCCGTCAGCGCCGTGGAGACGGGCACGTTCATGCGCTTTTTCTCGGCCAGCAACTTTTGGTACGCCTCCAGTGTAATGTACACCGGTATCGACCCGTTGCCCTCGAGCAGGCCGCGCACCTTGTAGAGGGCCGTCTCCATGCCCCTTTCGGCGGACTTTGCGAACTTTGCCTTGTCCATGATGGAGCCGAGCGGCCCGAACGGCATCTCGTACTCTACGGTCATGGTCACGCGCGTCTTGCGGGCTCCGAGCTCCTCGAAGAGGGTGGTGATGCGCCACTTTTTGAACGGGCCGTCTATCTGCACCGCCGATATGCGCTCCTCGCGCTCGAACTCGGTCGTCTCGCAGTCCCACTCTATGCGCTTGCCGCCAAAGTCGCCTATGATGCGGAACGTGGTCCCCACGCCCATCCCCTCCTTGATGTCCATCGGTATGACGGTCATGCCGACGCCCTTGTCGCTCATCTGATCCGAGACATGCTCGGGGCGCGCAAAGTAGGTAAAGACTGTGGATATCGGAGATTTTATCTCGAGCGACCTGCTGACCGTTGTCAACGCCCGCGTTCCCGGCGGCGTTGATTTAAAGCTTTGGCGGGGTTAGGTCTGCCTAAGGTTGCAATATATTTCCGGCCTCCCGCGGGGAACCGTGAAGCGTGCCGCGTTTCTGGCGCTGGCCCTGCTGGCGCTGCAGCCGGCGTGGGGCCACTCGCTGTTCAACTCCGCCGAGCAGACCGTCGGCGGGTACCGGATGCAGGTGGCCACCCTGCCCGAGTTCCCCCAAGTGGGCGAGCCCTCGCAGATACTGTTCCGCCTCACCGACGAGAGCCTCGAGGAGGTGAGCAGGTTCTCCATGAGCATCCGCATATTCTACAACGGCGAGCAGGTGCAGGCGCTGCGGCCCCAGTCCATAGACGGCGGGCACTGGGAGATGCAGTACGTCTTCGAGCGCGGCGGCAACCACATATTCAGGGTGGACGCCCAGCCGCCCGACGGGCGCACCCTCCAGTACACCTTCAACATGAGCACCCAGAGCCCGTTCGGCTACATATTCTTCGTGGCCATAACGGCGGGGGCCGGCATCTTCGGCGTCGTGATCTCGTACGTGTACATGCCCAGGATCAGGTCTTGGCTGTCAGCTTTTGCCCGTCCAAGCGGAAGGCGGCCAGGACGGTGAGCAGCACGGTGGCGAACAGCAGTATCCCGATGCCCAGGTGCACGGCCACGAGCACCGCGTGAAGTTTCAGGTCTATGACCAGGGCGCCCAGCGTTATCTGGGTGACGACGAATATCGAGGCCAGGGCGCTGGATGCCTTCATCCGCCTGCCGGCGCCGCGGGCCATCCACGCGCCCACCGTCATGGCCACCACGAGCGCGCCGGTCGTGGCAGCCACTGCCCTGTGTATGTACTCTATGAGGTACTCTTCGCTGGGCACCAGCCCGTCGGGGCACAGGGGCCACTCGGGGCAGGTCAGGCCCAGGCCGGCCGCCGAGATGTACCCGCCTATGAACATGAGCGAGTAGAGCACCACCAACGTAGATAGGGAGACCCACTTTAGGATCATGTCACTCCACTATGAACGAGCCCACCATTCCCTGCAGTGCGTGGCCCGGCACCGTGCAGATGTAGTAGTATTCGCCCGGTTCGCCGGCTATGAACGAGACGCTGCCGGACTCGCCGCCCTTGAGCGGGTTGGACGCCGAGCCTATGTCCGAGCCCCACAGCGTGGCAGCAAAGTCGGCCGGATCGGCGGTGACGCCGAACGCGTGGAAGGTCACGCCGGTGTTGGTCACCGAGACTATCACCTCGTCGCCCGAGGCGACCACCAAGTCGGGGTTGCTGCCCGGCTCGTCGGGCAGGCCGTTGAACCCCAAGGTGATAAAGTCCGAAGATTCCACAAAGTCCAAGTCGAACGAGACGGTGTCGCCGGTCAGCGGGCCGGAGGGGGCAGCCGCGACGGCCCCGCCTGTGGCAACCGGCGGAAGCTCCGATATCCAGTAGTCCCAGAGCCCGAAGAATATGCCGCCGCCGACCACGCATATGCCCAGCATTATCGCCATCATCTTGCCCACGCGGGCGGGGCTGGTAAGGTACGGCTCCATCAAGACACCTCAGTGGTGCGGGGTCTTGGCCTGGTACGGGTAATAGTACCTGCCACCCACCCCGAACGGGTCGTCCATGTCAGCCGGCTTGCCGCGGCCCGAACTGTGTATGAGGTTGGCCAGGAATATGGCCATGCTGACGCCGATGAGCATCGCCCCTATCGTGGCTATCTGGTTCATCGCTATCCATTCGGGTATCGGCGGATAGTCGTATATGCGGCGCGGCATGCCGAACAGCCCGAGCACGTGCTGCGTAAAGAACACCATGACGGTCCCGACGAACGAGAGGATAAAGTGGACGTACCCCAGCTTTTCCTTGTACATGCGCCCGGTCACGTACGGGAACATGTAGTAAACGTACCCGATGGAGCCGAACGCGATGGTCCCCATGACGAAGAGGTGGAAGTGGCCCACGACCCAGTACGTGTCGTGCGTGGTAAAGTCGAGCGGCATGGCGCTGTTGACGACCCCGCCGGCGCCGGCCGAAAAGAACAGCGCGATGCCCCCGACTGCCCACATCATCGGGGTGGCGAAGCGTATGCGGCCGTTCCACATGGTGGCAAGAAAGTTGAACACGTGCATGGCAGAGGCCGGCACGGCGGCCAGCGTCCCGACCATGAAGACGGTCTTTTCGGTGAACGACATGCCCGTCGCGTACATGTGGTGGGCCCACGACGAAAAGCCGACTATGGACAAGAGCACGAACGCAAAGATCCCCGAGCTGTGGCTGTATATGGGCTTGCGCGAAAAGCGCGGTATGATCTCGTACATCATGCCGATGGCCGGTATCACCAGGACGTACACCTCGGGGTGGAACGTGAACCAGAACAGGTGCGCGTAGGCTATCGGGTCGCCGCCCATGGCCGGGTTGAAGAACCCCGAGACGCCGAGCCTGTCAGTGAGCAGCATCAGCAGCGCGGCTGCGAAGGTCGGCAGGGCCACCAGTATTATCAGCGAGGAGGAGAGGAACGACCAGGCCAGCAGCGGCACCTGCCCCAGCGACATGTCGGGGTGCTTGCACTTCATTATGGTGACCACGAAGTTGATGGATCCCAGTATCGAAGAGACCCCCAGTATCTTGAGGCCGAATATCCACATGTCGGCCGCCGGGCCCGGCGCGCTGATTATCGAATACGGCGGGGTGGCGTACCAGGTAAAGTCGGCAAAACCCAGCCATATGAGGGCGCCTGCCGGCGGTATCATCCAGAACGCGATGGCGTTGAGCTTTGGGTACGCCATGTCCTTGTAGCGGACCATGATGGGCACGAAGTAGTTGCCGACCGCCGAGGCGAACGGTATGATGAACAGGAATATCAGGGTCGTCCCGTGCACCGTGAATATGCGGTTGAACGTCATCGAATCGGCGATGAACTGCGAGCCGGGAAGGAACAGCTCCAGCCGTATGGCCAGGGCCAGCGAGCCTCCCATGAACAGGAACGCCAGCGACGTTATCAGGTACAGCAGGCCCACGTCGGTGTGGTGGGTCGAGAACATGATCTGCCAGATCGGCCGAGGCTTGGCCAGCTCCAGCGTCATGCCGTCCGCTGCCCCCCGTCCGGCTATAACGGTTTTCATGCCGGCGCCTCCACTACCAGCTTGCCGCGCATGTTGTAGTGCAGCAGCCCGCAGTACTCGCGGCACTGTATGTCGTGCTCGCCCGCGTCGGTCGGCGCGAACCAGACCACGTTGGTGCGCCCCGGTATGGCGTCCATGAGCACCACGTAGTCGTGTATGTTGAAAGAGTGGTTTACGTCCATCGAGGTTATCTCGAACCGGTAGGCCTTGCCCGCCTCGACGTGCAGCTCGCCTATCTCTACGGTGCCGTCCTCGCGCTCGAACGTC
>CBDBCR010000004.1:0-78276 GCA_965203465.1 Nitrosopumilaceae archaeon
CGCCTCGCGGCGACGGGCCAAGGCTGGAGGCTGGAGCTGGTCGCGGCCGACACCGCCACCGATCCGGACGCGGCCCTCGAGGCGGCAAAGTCGCTCCACTCCGCCGGAATCACCGCGATGGTCGGGCCCATCGCCAGCGCCAACGCAAAGGCCATCAAGGGCTATGCCGACGACAACGGGCTGATAGTCGTATCGTGCTGCTCGACGGCCCCCGAGCTTGCCATATCGGGGGACAGCCTGTACCGCATGACGCCCGACGACTCCAACGAGGGCGTGGCGCTGGCCGCGCTGCTCGAGTACCACGGCATAGACAGGGCCGTGCCGGCGTGGCGCGGCGACACGTGGGGCGACGGGCTGGCCGGCGCCTGGAAGGCGGCGTCGGGCGAAGCGGCGGCAGAGGGCGTCCGGTACGAGCCGGGCTCGCTGGATCCGGGCTCGGTGGCCCGCGAGCTTGCCTCCCAGGTGGGCGAGGCGTCCGGGTCCGTCGGCTCCGGGAACGCGGCCGTGATGGTGTTCGGGTTTTCGGAGACGGCCGACATCGTGCGCGCGTCCATGGAATACCCAGAGCTGGGGCAGGTGCGTTGGTACGGCGCCGGCGTGGTCAACAGCGCCCCGCAGTTCTCGCCGCCCGAGATCGACGAGTTTCTGGTGTCGGTAAAGTTCACGACGCCGGGCGCAAAGGCGGTGCCCAGCGAGGCGCGCCAGAGCGTCCAGGAGAGGCTCTCCGGGGAGCTGGGCGAGACGGCCGGCAGGACGTTCGTGCACGCCTCTTACGACGCGGTCTGGCTCTTGGGGCTCTCGATGCTCGAGGCGGGCAGCTCTGACGGGGCCGACCTGCGGGGGGTCATATCGGGCGTGGCCGACGGCCGGCAGGGCGCGATCGGGGACATGACGCTCAACGCGGCAGGCGACCTAGCCTTGGCCGACTATGAGTTCTGGCAGACCGTCGAGGGCGGGCAGGCGCCGGCCGGAACGTACGAGTCGGGCGCCATCGTGCCGCCCTAGCGCGGGCGCGCCGGAAACGAGACTTTCGAGACTCCGCCCCCCGGACCCCCTCTGGGGGCACTTTTCAGGCACGGCAAAAACGAGACTTTCGAGACTCCGCCCCCCGGACCCCCTCTGGGGGCACTTTTCAGGCACGGCAAAAACGAGACTTTCGAGACTCCGCCCCCCGGACCCCCTCTGGGGGCACTTTTCAGGCACGGCAAAAACGAGACTTTCGAGACTCCGCCCCCCGGACCCCATCTGGGGGCACTTTTCAGGCACGGCAAAAACGAGACTTTCGAGACTCCGCCCCCCGGACCCCCTCTGGGGGCACTTTTCAGGCACGGCAAAAACGAGACTTTCGAGACTCCGCCCCCCGGGGACGCCCGGGGGCTTCCCGCGGGCGCGCCGGAAACGAGACTTTCGAGACTTGACACATCATCTGTTCGCACTGCTGAGAATGTATTTTTTGAACATTGGCATCGCAAACCTGTACAAACCGCGCTGCTGTTTGTATATGATGCCTTTTTGCTCCAAACGCCTTAGATGACCAGAGATGGCACCTTTGCTAACGTTCATTTTTTTACAGATTGTCGAAAAACAAGCATCTCTTTTTGATGACGCTATTTCAACCAAAACCTTCTTTTGAGTATCTGACAAGGACGCTATACGTTGCGCGAAAAAACTATTGTCGAGCTTTTCTATTATGGACTGCCTGACTTTGTCATAATCTTCCAACTCTACACGTCTTGCATCTATTCTTTCTACGATCTCACTCGAAAAAAACTGTATAAAATACGGATATCCTTCGGTATCGTGTATGATTGTAGAAATGGTCTCATCTGAGAAGCTTTTGTTTATGTGGCTGAGGGGCTTCAGTATGGCGTTTTTAGCCGCGTCATCACCCAAGTTTGAAACTTCCATAGACCCGAACATTCTCTCAGAATACGAGCGAGCGTTTTTTACATTGGCTACCATGGGTGGAAGTCCACACAAAACCAACGACACATGCAATCCTTCCTGTTGCAACTCGTTGAATGCGGCAATTAAAGATCCCAAAACATTCCAACCGTTAGCTTTCACATCTTTGACCGTGTGGAATTCGTCCATCATGGCAACTAACCCATCGATCCCGTTTTTTTGCGCCCTTTCTAAACCTTGAGTCACGCACGATTTTATCTCGGCATCCAAAGGTGCCGAACTACGCTGATCATACGACGGTTCGTACGATATGACTCCCGGAATGCCAATACTCTTGGGCTTCAGATACTCTCCGGCAGATTTGATTTTTTCTCCAACCCCCTCAATCTTGATCGCAGCTACTGCACTTTCAACGTCGTGTCGGAACGACTTGATAAACAAAGCGGGATCGCAACGAGATGAGTCGTAATTCATGCCGGTTACCGGTAAGAAACCATCACTGCCGCACATGCGCGAGAACCTGCGCAACAGGACGGTCTTGCCTACCCCGCGCAAGCCATGCACCATCACGTTCTCGACTTTGCCCGCCTTGAGGCGCTGCAACAAGTGGGCAAACACTCCAGTTTCTGCATCCCTTCCGGCAAAATACGGAGGTTCCAATCCGGCACCGGGGTTGAACGGATTGTCCGTCTTGTACACGAAACTCCGTGCACGGAGGCTGTGTATAAACCTGATTTTGGGGGGGGGGGGGCGGGCGGGACGGAACCGCCCGTTTGCGGTCTAGGAAATGCGGGGTTTTCCCGGCCGCCTTTGCAATCCGGCGCGAGATCGGTTCGTGCGTCCAGCCTAGGGCGCGGCCCGCGGCCCCTTGGCAGGCCCCGCGGGGTCGGTTTATTTTGCCCCCCGCCGGCCCGCGCGGCGTGGACTGCGTGTTCTGCCAGATATCGTCGGGCCGCCTCCCCTCGTACAAGCTGCACGAATCGGATCTTGCCATGGTCTTCCTCGACGCGTTCCCGTCTGCCCGGGGCCACTGCCTGGTGGCGCCCAGATCCCACCACGAGCGCCTGCAGGACGTCCCGCGCGCGACCGGCGCGGACATGTTCGGGATGGCCGCCAGGGCGGTCTCGGCGATCGAGGAAAAGCTCGGATGCGACACGCTCGTGGCGCTCCACAACGGGCGGGGGGCCGGGCAGGCGGTGCCGCACGCGCACCTGCACCTGATACCGCGCGGCGCGGGGGACGGGGCCGGCGCCGTGCATTCGATGTTCCCCGAACCGACAAAGCTGGATCCCAAGGAGGCCGAGGATCTGAGCTCGGCGCTAGCGTGGGAATAGCCTGCCGCTGCCGTCCTCGACGCTGATCGCCTTTGTGGGGCACGTCTCGGCCGCGTTCATTATCTTGTTGACACCCGCGCCCCGCTCGTTGATCACCCTCGACTTTGGGTTGAGGTTGGTGTTCTTGTCTATCTCGAAGACCTCGGGCGCGATTATCTCGCAGCTGCAGCAGCCTATGCATAGGCTCTTGTCGACGGAGACGGACAGGTCGGGCTGCTCGTCCGGCTCCCTGGCCTTCTCGGTCTCGGGGCCAGAGCCGCCCTTCCTTGCGGCCTCGTAGTCCCGCCAGAACTTCCTCTCGTACTCTTTCCACCAGTCCTCCTCCTCGACGCCGCGCGTGAACCGGCCCCAGTCCTCCTCGGGGACGGGGCCTTTTCGGCGGGGCGCGCCCCACGGGCCCGGTGCCTTGGGCCCGCGCTTGGCGGCCGGGGCCGGATCGCCGGGCCTGCGGTCCTTTAGCGCGTTGTAGGCCTCGGAGACCTCCTTGAAGCGCCTCTCGTCGCCGCCGTTCTTGTCGGGGTGCGATTCCAGGGCGAGGCGCCGGTACGCGGCCTTTACGCTCTCCGGCGAGGCGCCTGACTCTAGATCCAGCACCTGGTATGCGCGGCCCGCGTCCACGGGGGCCGGATCCGGCCAGCGGCTTTAAACCGTGCGCGCGGATCGGCCGCTTTGCTGCCTCCGGCGGCCCCGCCGGGGCACCCGCGAGGCCGCCGGCTGTCTGCGCTCCGCCCCGGATCCGCGGCCGGACGCAAAGCCGAGGCCCCTGAGCAGCCTGCGGAAGTGGGGCTGCTCCAGCCGCGCCCCCGTCCGGCGCAGCACCGCCTCCTGGAGGGCCGCCGGCGTGAGCCGCCCCTCCCTGAAGAGGCGACTGGCCTCTTTTTCCACGCGGTAAGGCTCCACGATCGGGGGCCTGCCGCTCCTGGGCAGGTCGGCCATGCGGCCGGGCCCGGCAGCGTCGAAGCGCGCCAGCCAGTTCCTGACGGTCTTGTCGGTGACGCCGCGGCGGCTCGCCTCGTCGCGCACGCTGCGGCCGCGCACGCGCACGGCCTTCACCGCCAGCAGCCGCTCGCGCGCCCTCGGATCCTTCTCGGCACTTATGGCGCGGTCCAGCCGCGCGCCGATCCTGCCCCCGGCCCGCGCGCGGGTCATACGTCGAGCCTCTGGTTTATGCACGAGATCACCATGGCGTCGCGGATCTCCATGCCGCCCTCGTCGGAAAAGTTGTACTCTGTCTTGTCGGTGTTTGTGTACACCCAATAGTCCACTATCCTGCAGTCCCCGTACTTCCAGGTCTGCAGAGTCTGCCCGCCGCCGGTCAGGATCTCGACGTCGACCATGAAGCCGCTCAGGCTGTGGTCGTGGTCGAGGTACCTCTCCATCACCTCGTAGACCTCGGCCTTGTCGGTGCTCGGCAGCGAGCGCAGGGTAAAGGACGGCGTGGTCTCTGCGTACTGCATGTAGTCGAGGCTGGTGTCGGTCGTAGTCCTGCTTATCTGGCTGTACAGCGAGTACGAATAGACCGAGACCCCGGCGCCGAACGGGCCCTGGGAAAAGTGCACGGCGAACGAGGCGGCCCTGTCCTCGGCCGGCGCCGCCGATTCGGCGCGGACCTCGGGGACTGGAAGCTGCAGTATCCCCTCCGAGAGCAGGTACTGCATGGAGGCGGCAAACTCGGCGTCGCCCACGGCCCCCTGCGACCACAGGCCCGCGTTGCCCTTTACCCACTGCGGGATGCCGGCCTCGGCGTGGGCGCCGGCGGCAAGCGCCGCCGAGGCGGCCAGCGCGGCGATCAGGGCTTTCACGGACAGCGGCGCGGGCCGAATTATTTAATCCGTCCGGCCCGCGCGCCGTAAGCGGCCGGGTCGGCGGATAGCCTAGTCACGGAAAAGCGCCACGCGTGGATCGGGCCGTGCCTGAACGCAAGCCCAACCTGACCGGTTACCGCGCGCCGCCCCCGCCCGGGCGCGGCCGGCCCCGGCGATCGGGCGCTTCGCCGGCTGCGGCAAGATCCGGCCCGCCGCGGAAAAACGGAGCTCCCCGGCGCCGGACGTGCCGGGCGCGGCCTAGCCGGCCGGGGGCCGATCCGCGGGGGGTTTTGCGACAATGACTGAACAAACAACCCAAACAGTAGCACGCGAGCCGGCCGGGGGCCGATCCGCGGGGGGTTTTGCGACCCCGCTCCACGGCTTATATATCGGGGGGGGGGGGGTGGGACTGTGAGGACGACTGCCGTCTGGTGGCTTGCGGTCGTTATAGTCTTGGTAGCCGCCGCCTCGGCGCTGCCCGGGGCCGAGGCCACCACGCCGACGCTGACCTCCAACGCCATGGACCTGCGCAACGACGGCACGTGGGCGGCCACCCTGACGCTGACGTTCAACACCAACGTAAAGGTGCACACCAGCGTGGACGACACGCTCAACGACATCACGGCCGAAGGGCAAAAGGGCGCTTCGCTGCAGATAAGCGGCGCCACGGTCAAGGTATTCTTCCTGCCGCCGGCCGAAGAGACGCTACGAAGAGCAGACCACGACATAGACGTCAGCATAACGAGCACCGCGATAAGGTCGACGGACACCAGCACCGCCTACGGGGGCGTCACGAATTCGAGGGCCACCACAACCCAAGACTCCGTCGGCCCGAAGGTGGCCAGCGCCGCCCTGGACAGGGACGGCGGGGTGCTGTACATCGTCACCGACGAGTCCATCGCGTACGGCGACTACAACGTCGCCAGCGCGAATGGCGGCGATGCACGCGTCCAACAAATCGCCGGCGTTGGATACGTCTTGCAGTACGGAACTTCCTTTGAAAACGTCACAAAATACCACGTGCGCGACGGCGCGACGGCCTCGGGCGGCGTCACGATGGCCTCCTCCAACAACCCGAGCGTGCACCGCACGCCGACCCACGAGATCCGCTTCACGCTCAGCTCGTCCCAGCTTGCCACGGTGACCGGCTACACGAGCCCGCACCTGCACATGGACGCGGGCGCGCTCACGGGCATAGGTTCCCAATATCAACTCGACAACGCTGCCGTCTCAAGAGCCGAAAACGCGGCCATCGCAAAGGCGATAAACTACATACCCCGGGCGACCGCCGCGGAGCTGACCGTCGCCACGCGCGCCCTGTCGGTCACGTTCGACGAGTCGGTCACCAAGAGCTCGGGCACCTTTTACATACGCAACAGCGCCACGGGCGCCTACGCCGCGTCGACCGACGTGGCCGGCACGCTGAGCACCGTCTCGGGGACCGCCGGCTCTGCCACGCTTTCGGCCTCGGACGTCACGAAGGTGCAGGGCATGGCCACGCCGCACCTGCACGTCAACGCCGGGGCGGTGACCGACGGCGGCGGCGCGGACAACCTCAAAAAAGCGGTGGCGCTGACGATCACGTCCCCGGGGCCGGCGCTGTCCGGGGCCACGCTCGACGAGAACACGCGCACGCTCACGCTCACGATGGACAGGACGGCAAAGTCGGGCGACGCGGACGTGACCCAGTCGAACATACTCATAAGGGACGGGGCAGGCACGAGCGGCGGAACCGCGCTGACCGGATCGACCGTATCCTCTACGGGCAACAGCGCGACCGTCACGCTGACGCTTACGCCCGCGCAGGTGGCGACGGTCACGGGGTACGCCGCGCCCCACGTGTACCTGAAGGCGGGCGCGGTGAAGAACACCTCCGACCAGGCCAACGTGCTCTCGGCGACGTCGGTGGCGCTGGGCATATACCCGGCGCTCGAATCGGCCGTCGTCGACCTCAACAACTTTTCGACCGGCAGCGGCCAAAACACCTCGTATTACGCCGGCAAGCTGGCGCTCAAATTCAACGTGGACGTGGGCGTGAGCACGAGCGACGCGGACACCCTCCCAAAGATAACCGTGCGCGAGGCGGACAACTCGCCGACGCTCACGCTGGATACGGACGCCTCGATCATATCGAGCTCCAGCACAGTCGAGATAGGGCTGAGCAACGCGCAAAAAGAGGCCGTCAGGGCGATGTCGGGAAACCTGGAGGTGCTGATAGGGGCCAACGCCTTCAAGTCCGACACGGGATCGCTGGCGCTGCCCGCCGTCGGCGACGGGGCCCTGTCCATACCGAGCGCCAGCGTGACGCCGGACACCACCCGCCCGGCGATAACCTCGGTCTCCCTGGACGGAGAGTCGGGCCTGCTCACGCTCAACTTTGACGAGCTCGTGCAGGCAGACCCGGCGGACATCAACCTGAGCCACATGCAGCTGTACTATCCCCAGCGGGGAAACTTCCACCTGGGGGACTTGCTCGCGGGATACGCCGCCCTGTCCACCCCGTGCGTGCCCGCGCCCTGCCCCCAAGGCGGCTCCGCGGTCACGTCTTCGGGCGATTCCACCGCGGTAACGGTCCAGCTCAGCGAGGAGCACCGCAAACGGGCCATAGCCCTGATCGATCCGCAGTATTGGATACAGCACCAGGAGTCGATAAAGGACACGTCGGGAAACTTCACACCGAGTGCCGTCTTCGGCGGGGCCTCCTACACGCCGGACACCAACGCCCCCACGCTCGTGACCGCGGCGCCGAACGGGCCGGAACTCGACGAGGGCAGCGGGATACTGACGCTGACGTTCAGCGAATCCGTAAAGGATGGATCGAACGTGGATCTGACGCAGATCTTCATTGCGGGCAGCACGGCCGCGAGCGGCGGGACGGCCCTGAGCGTCTTGGGGGACGCCTCCGAAGTGACATCCACGTCGGATACGGACTCTGCCATAACCGTGAAACTTCGCGAGCCGGCAAGGCAGGCTGCCATAGGGCACACCACGCCGTACGTGTACTTTGCCTCGGGCGCCGTGGTGGATCTTTCAAACCAGACCCTGGCCGCCTCGACTGCAGCCGCCGAGATAACCGACACGGCCGACGACGATCCGCCCACCGTGGAGTCGGCGGCCCTCGACGAGGGCACCGGGATACTGACTATCACGTTCAACGAGACCGTCGACGTCTCGAGCGCGAGCTCCAACGGCGCCAGTTTCGAGCTGCGCGAGGGCGCGAGCGCCACGGACAACCTCGCAAGCGAGGTGGTGCTGTCCGACGGCGAGATACAGTCCGGCCAGTCCGACGGCCTGACGCTCGTCTTCGAGCTCGACGAGGACAGCCGCAGGGGCGCCATCGCACTGTCCGACCCCTACCTGTACGTAGCGGCCGGCGCCATAACCGACACCATCACGCCTACCGGCAACGGCATCGCCGCCATTACCCAAACTACCGGCGGCGTCGAGATCGCCGACACGGACGACGACGACGGGCCGGAGGTCGAGGAGGCGGCGCTCAACGAGGGCACCGGGGTGCTGACGATCACGTTCGACGAGCAAGTGGACATCTCCAGCGCGAGCTCCAGCGGCGCCAGTTTCGAGCTGCGCGACGGCGCGAGCGCGCCAAGCGGCCAAGCGGGCAATGTCGTCCTGTCCGACGGCGAGATACGGCAGGGCCAGTCCGACGGCCTTGAGTTCGTCTTCGAGCTCGACGAGGACAGCCGCCAGGGCGCCATAGCTCTGGCCGCGCCGTACCTGTACATCGCGGCCGGCGCCATAGACGACACGATCGCCCCGACGGGCATCGCGGAGAATCTTGTAGGCACGGTGGCCGACATCACGCGCGACACCGTAAAGCCCGAGGTCGTGTCGGCGGCCCTCAACGAGGAGACGGGGCTGCTCGCAATCACGTTCGACGAGACCGTCGACGTGGGCAGCGCGACGGCGGCCAGTTTCCAGATACGCGACGGCCCGGGCTCTGCGTCCGGCTCTGCGGGCGAGATAGTCTTGTCCGCATCCGAGGTACAGGCGCAACAGTCCGACGGCACCGCGCTCAACTTTGAGCTTTCCGAGGCCAGCCGCCGGGGCGCCATAGACCTGGGCGATCCGTACCTGTACGTATCGGCCGATGCCATAAACGACGCGGTGACCATGGCCAACAGCGGCATCGCCCCCAACGGCATCGCCGTTGCCAGCGCCGACATCGTAGAGACGGCCGACACCACCGCGCCGTCGCTCTCGACGGCAGCCTTGGACGAAGAGACCGGCATACTGACGCTGACCTTCGACGAATCGGTAAAGGACGGCCAAGGCGTCGAACTGGACAGGATCTTCATCGGCGACGGCGCGTTCAGCTCGGGCGGCGAGCCGCTGACCGGCTCGACGGTGACCTCTTCGGACGCGACGACGGACGCGGCGGTGACCATAGGCCTGACCGAGACATTGCGCAAGGCGTCCATCGGCTACGCCGACCCGCACGTGCGCCTGGCCGAGGGCGCCGTGCGGGACGTCTCCGACCAGGACATCGCAGCATCGGGCAGCTCTACGATCGCGGACACGCCGGACACGACCCCGCCGACGATCAGCGCCACCGACGGGCCCATACTGCACGAGCCGGCCGGCGTGCTGACGGTGGTCTTCAGCGAGTCGGTGCAGGACGGCGACGACGTGGATCTGACCAAGATATTCGTAAACGACGGCCCGTTCACCACGGGCGGCACCGCGCTGACCAGCTCTTCGGGCACTTCGACCATGAGATCCACCGAGGACACCGACTCCGAGATACTCGTGACTCTCCACGAGACGCTCAGGCTGGCGGTCATCGCGTACACGACGCCGCACCTGCGCTTCGATTCGGGCGCCGTAAAGGACCTGTCCGGCCAGGCCATCGTGGCCTCGGCTAGCAGCACGGCCATAGGTGAGGTCACCGACCTGACGCCGCCGGTCGTCTCGTCGGCGGCGCTCAACGAAGAGACCGGAATATTGACGCTCACGTTCAACGAGAGCATCGACGTGTCGACGGCCGACGGCGCCAAGTTCAGCCTGCGTGAGGGCGCAGGCGCGTCCGCCGGCTCTTCGGGCGAGCTGGTCCTGTCCAACGCGCAGGTGCGGCCGGGCCAGTCCGACGGCACCGCGTTCGTATTCGAGCTCTCCGAGGCCAGCAGGCTGGCGGCGATAAATTTGGGCGATCCGCGCCTGTACGTGTCCGAAGGCGCCATAGAGGACGACTCGCTCAACAGGATAGCGGCAAACACCGCGGGGATAGACGTCTCGCAGACGCTTGACGCGACTGACCCGGCCCTCTTGGCGTCGGGGCCGGGCAGGCCGACCCTCGACGAGGCCACCGGGGTGCTGACTCTTACCTTCGGCGAATCGGTAAAGGAGACAGCCGACCTGGCAAAGATCCGCATCCGCGACGGCCCGGGGACCGGCGGCACCGCGCTGACCGGCTCGGAGATCACGTCAGCTCACATCGACGCGGTCGTCGCCGTGGATCTGAGCGAGGCGCTGCGCAAGGAGGCCATCGGGTACGCCGATCCGCACGTGGTCCTCGAGTCGGGCGCCGTCGTGGACCTTTCAGACCGGGGCGTCGCCGCCTCGGCCGCGCAGATATCGGACAGACCCGACTTGATCGCGCCGTCGCTCTCGTCGGCGGCCCTCGACGAGGCCACCGGGATACTGACGCTCACCTTCGACGAATCCGTAAAGGACGGCCAAACAGACCTGTCAAAGATACGGCTCAACGACGGCAGGTTCAACGCCGGCGGCACCGCGCTGACCGGCTCGGCGGTGACCTCCACCCAAGACACCGACCCGCTGGTGACGGTGCAGCTTACAGAGACGCTGCGGCAGATAGCCATCGGCTACGCGACCCCGCACGTGCGCCTCGAGTCCGGCGCCGCCAGGGATCTGTCCGACCAGGGCGCGGAGGCCTCCGCCGACAGCACGGCCGTCTCGGACGCGCCCGACCCGTCGGTGCAGCCCAGGATCAGGTCGGCCGAGGCGGCCTCCGCGTACACGGTGAGGGTCTCGTTCAACCTGCCGCTGACAGGCGCGGGCCCGGCAGGCTCTTGGTCGGTGGGCGACAACGCGGCCGTCTCGGTGAGGGTGCCGACCGAGCGCGTCGGGACGCTCATCTACGTCGGGGACGACATGGGCCAGGTGCCGGCCGTGCTGTCCGGGGATCTGGTCTCGGTGGGCGGAGGCTACTACCGCGTGACCACGGCCGACATTTCCGCAAGGGCCGTATTCTACGCGTACGTCACGTTCGGGAGCCCGGTCGAGGCCGGCCAGTCTATATCGTACTCGCAGCCACCGGATCCGTCCGGCGTGGCCGACTTTGACGGGCGCGACCTGGCCGCGCAGTCCGTGCAGATATCCGGGCGCTCGGCGTACACGCCCGTGGAGACGGCCGCGGTCTCTGCGTCGCTGGTAAGGGACGGCATGGCCTATTCGGGCGAGGCAAGAAAGGTGGTAAACTACGATCCGTCCTACGAGTATTCGGTCCCGGCCGTCACGCGGTTCCACAGCCTCTGGGGCGTCGAGGACGTCGCCACCTACACGGTGGACGGCGACGAACTCGTGCGTGCCCTGTTTTCGGGCAGCTGGGAGACCGTCAGGTACGATCCGCGCACCGAGACTGCACACCTGTCGGGCAGGGTGGGATCGCCCGAGACGGCGCCGGCCGCCGTGAACCTGCGCGGCTCGGTCGGCACGTTCGCCGTGGCGGCGTCGGCTTCCGACGACGGGATCCAGATAGTAAACATCACCGACCCGTACGCGCCGCGCCAGGCCTCGTACGTGGCAGACAACCGCTCGCCTGCCTACGGCTGCGCCTTCCCGACGGTCCACGCAAGCCTTCTGCTCCACTGCGTGAACCTGGCCGGCACCCCGGGGCTGAGCCCGCTGACCGAGCTCGACGGCGCAAAGTCGGTCGACATCGCAAAGATAGGGGGCCGCACGTACGCCGTCGTGGCCGGCAAGGTGGACAACGGCGTGCAGATGATAGACATCACGGATCCGGTAAACCCGCAGACCGCCGACTCTGCGGACGACACCGACTGGGCCGCCGGCATCCACCCGCTGGTCTCCCCCAACGACCTGGCCGTCTTTTCGTCCGGGGGCAAGACGTACGTGGCGGTGGCAGCAGAGTACGGCGGCGGCTCCCTTGGCGCCGTCACCGTGCTGGACATCAGCGATCCGGCCCTGATACGGCCCGGCTCGCTAATCGAGGCCGGCGCGCGGGACGGCGACGGGAGGGAATACGATTCGGTAGAGTCGCCGGTCAGCATCGACACTTTCGAGTCCGGCGGCTCTGCGTACGCGATCGTCTCGGCGTACGACGCAGGCTTTGACTCGGCGGTCCAGATCATCGACCTTTCGGATCCGGCCGCCCCCAAGCGGGCCTCCTCGATAACAGGCCAGATGCTCGACAGGGACGGGCGCGCCTTCGCCGACTTTGCGATCGAGACGCCCGGACAGGTGCGCGCGTTTTCGGCAAGCGGCGTGCCACACGCCCTGCTTGCATACTCGGACACGCTCCAGATAGTGAACCTGGCCGATCCGTACGCGCCGCGCTCGGCCGGCGCCGTAACGGGGGGGCCGGGCCCGTTCAGCGGCCTGCTCGACGTAAAGGGGGTGGACGTGGTGCAGGCCGGCGGACGGGTGCTGGCCGCCGCGACGGCCGGCTCCGGCGACGGGCTGTTTTTGATAGACATAACCGATCCGCGATCCCCGCAGCGCTTGGCGTACGTGCGCGACGGCCAGACCGATCCGGCCGGCGCCCGCGTCGCGCTGGCCGCGCCTCTGGGCGTCTCGCTCTCCGTCATCGACGGGCGTCTGTACGCCTCGGTGGCCTCTTCGCAGGACCGCGCGGAGGCGCCGGGCCAGGGCGGCGCGCTGGCCATCTTTGATCTTACAGAGCCTGCAGGGCTGGGAAGCGCCAGGACCGTCACGATCGGCGCGCTGGCCCCGCTTACCGGCCCGGTCTCGCCGCTGGGCCTGCACTGGGAGGCGGCCATGAAGGCGGCGGCCGCCGATCTCAACGCCGAGCTGGAAGCGCAGGGCGCGGACTGGCGCGCGGCGCTGGACGTGCGGGACACGGAGGGGCGGCCCTCCGAGGCTCTCGCGCAGCTCGTAAGCCTGGACATGCTGGGCGTAAAGGCGGTCGTCGGGCCGGCCACCTCGGCCAACCTGGCGCAGGTAAAGCAGTACGCCGAGGACAGGGGCATCACGCTGATAAGCTACGGCTCGACTGCGCCCTCGCTGCCCGAGGACAACCGGCAGTTCGGCCGCGCCCTGTGGGACGCGGTTCCGACCGGGGCGCATTCGCTCGCAGAGGCCGACGGCATATTCCGGACGGCCCCGCCCGACGCGCTGGCCGGCTCGTTCGCAGCCGAGCAGCTGGCCAAGGCGGGCAAGACGCACGTCACCATAATATTCCGGGACGATCCGTGGGAGCGCGCGCTGGCCGAGCAGATACGCGACGAGTTCGCCGTAGGATCCCGCACGGCCGCCTTGGTCCCGCACCAGACGCCCGTCGCCGACCCGGCGGCGCTCGCCGCCGCCATGGCGGCGGCGCACAAGACGGGCAACTCGGCGGTGCTGACCCTCGAGTTCAGCACCGACGCCCTGACGGTAATATCGGCGGCCATCGGCGCCTCGTCGGCGCCGTCGGCCTCCCCGGCCGCCCGGGCACTCGGAACGTCGCAGTGGTTCGGCATGGTGGGCCTCGACGACGCCGTCTCGCACCCGCTCACCGAGCGCGGCGTGGAGCTGCTCCGGCTGGCAGCCTCGGGCACCTCGACGCTCGAGACCATACTGGACAGGGACCGCATAAGGGCGGTGGCGGCGCAGCTCGCGTCCTCGAGCCCGTCGGCAGAGGCCGCGCCGTTCCGCGCGGCGTACTCTGCCACCGTCGGGCTGTCCGCCTCGGGCCCCATCTCGGCCGAGGCCATAATAGCGCAGTCCGAGCGCGTGATAGAATTCGTCTCGCAGACCCGGTACACGCTGATAGAAGAGGTGCCCGACACGGACCACCCGTCGTTCGCGCGCGTCACCGGCTCCATCTCGTCGATGCTGGCCGACGAGCACGGCCAATTCGGCGTGCCGACGTACGCCGCCTACGACGCGGTCCGGTTGCTGGGCAGGGCCATGACGCAGTCGAGCTCGCTCGAGGCGGGCCAGCTGCGCTCGGCCATACCGGCGGCCGCCGACGGGCACCGCGGCCTGGCCGGCGACGGCACGCTCGACGCCAACGGGGACCTGGCTGCCGCGGAGTTCGAGCTCGCGCAGGTGCGCGGCGGCCAAGCCGTGAAGATACCGCACTACGAGCTGCCGCTGACGATAAGCCGGTTCGAGGTCTCGTCTCGCCACGCGTCGGGCCTGGCTTCGGACGGGACCGCCGTGGACGTATCGTTCGAATCCATGGAAGAGTTCTCCTTCGAAAGCCTGAGGATAAACGGCCGCGACGCGTTCGTCTCGGCGAGCAGCTCGACGGGGGTCACGGCGGGGTGGCTCGCGCGCGGCTCGGACGCCGACGGGCCGCTGGAGATAGCGCTGGGCATCACGGTGGACGGGATACGGGCGACGCTGGGCGCGCGGCACCTGACGGGCCCCAACGTGGCAGTCGACAACACGCCGCCGCAGCTCGAGTACGCCGCGCTGGTCGGGCAGCGCACCCTGGCGCTCTTTTACTCCGAGCCGGTGGAGACCTCGGCTCCGGACTATGCGTCGTTTTCGTACGGCTCTTCGTCGGCCCCGGCGGCCTCTTCGGTGCGCGGCTCGGGGACCGCCTCGGTCCTGGCGATGCTGGGCCCGTCCGACGATCCGATGGAGCCGGGCATGCGCATAATCTTTTCAGTCTCGGGCGTGGCAGACAGGGCCGGAAACGCGCTGTCCAACGCCGGCGCGCAGTCGCTGGTTCCGGCGGACACGCGCGACGGGACGGTGGTGCTGCGTGACACCGCGCGCGACGGGCGCGCCCAGCTCGAGATTCCAGCCGATTCGCTGGTAAGGACGGTGGTGGCCCCGCAGCCCATAGCGCTGGACGCCTCGCTGCTGCCCAGCCCCGCGCCGGCCGACGCGCGCGTGGCCTCGGCCGGCGGAAGCACGGCCGAATTCGCCTCCGGCCTGTCGGTGCGCATCGGCTCGGTCACCGTGGTGCTGCCGGCAGGCCTCCAGGTGGGCGGGCTGCCCGCGGACCGCACGCTGCGCATGTCCGCGCCGAGTTCGGCCGTCCCGTCCGAGGACTATGTGACCGATTCCGGGCTGGATTCGTCGCGGTACGCCACCCTGGTGGAGGTGGGCGATCGGGCCGGGCGCGTCGAGCTGTCGCTGCCGGCCCGCATAGAGTTCGGCTCGCTCGAGGATCTGGTCTTCGTGGTGAGCGGCGGGCGGACCCTCGCGGTACAAGAGTGCTCGGGCCTGACGGCCTCGTCCCCGCTGGCCGCGGTGGCCGCGCATCTGGCCTCGCTGGAGGGCTCGGACCGGACCGACGCGGGCTCTTGCTACGTGCGGGAGGGCTCGGCTGTCTGGACCAACCACTTTTCGGCGTGGGGCACCGGATCCGCGCTGCAGCGCGGCGGCTCGGAGTGCGACGACTGCACCCCGCCGACGCTCGGGCTGGATTCGTACGGGACAAAGCTGGTCGACGGAGGCTTTTCGTACAACGGCCTGTCCTCGGACGTGGCGTACTTTTTCACCCCGTACCCGCTGATCGAATCCGAGGTGGGGAAACAAAACACCGTGGTACTAAAGATGTACGAAAACGAGGGGCCGGGCAACGTAGAGCACGTCTCGCTCGCATTCGGCCTGCGCTCCGGCGAGGTCATATCGGAGAGCAGGGCGGTCATAAACTACGACATTTCGTTCGACGGGAACGGCTCGGTCTCGGTCATAGATCCGGATGGCGCCATCGACATCGACACGCTGTCGGCCTCGCACGACGTGGCAGAATGCTCGCCGGGCTCTTCGCTCGAGTGCCTCTCCGTTACGATAACCCACATGTTCAGGGCCCCTCTCGAGTTCGACATCGTCGGGACCGACGTGTGGGACAGGGAGAGGAATTCGTGGCAAAACTACTACAACCACGGCATACACGTCTCGGGCGAGCCGCTCGACCCGCAGCCCGGGGTGCCGGTCAACGGGGGCGATCTCGTGCTGTACCCGGTATCCTCGGACACCGACGTGATGATGGACGCCGGCGGCCACCTGTTCAAGCTCTCGCCGGAAGGCGACTACGTGCCTCTGTCCAACCAGTCGAGGCTGTACCACGACATCGACGAATCGATGTACCTGTACGACGGCGTCCCGATGCAGGGCTACGACCGCTCCGATCCGCAGTTCCGCGACTACCTGTACGCGCAGGTGCTCTCCGCCCAGCAAGTTTTGGATTCCATGATGCCTCCGTCAGAAGCAGGCGAGCCTGTCGCGGAACCGGCGGCGCCCGACCGCGGGGCCGCAGAGCAGCGCCTGCGCGAGGCCGTATTGGCCGAGCAGCGCAGGGCCGCGCTGCTCTTCGAGGAGCTGTTCGGGTACCAGCGCATCAACGGGCAGGACTGACAGGATCCTGGCCGTGCGCGCCCGGGCGAGGCGGCCGCCGGGCCGGAAAACGCCGCGCCGGAGCAATTCTATCCTGGTACTTTGGGCGCGGGCTGGGGGGACGCACCCGAGCGGCGTCGCACGCGCCGCGCCCGGGAATGTGCCCGCAGGCCGGGCCGCAAGGGAGCTCCGCCCGTCGCGATCCGGCGCCTGATCGAGTACCGCGCGGCCGAGCAGGGCCGAGGGCTCGGCAGGATCGTGACCCGCGCTCTGGCTTGGCGCTGGCGGGCCTGCACGCCCGCGGCGAGTTTTGCCGGTGCTCGTCGGAGTCTTGGCCGCTTGTTGGAAGCTGCATGTTGACAGTTACCGAAAGTTTATTTGCTGCCAGACGACAACCACCGACATGGCCGAGGCCCGGATGTCTGACGAATCTCTGGATGGCCCACAGGCCAAAAGCCAGCCCGCAGAGGCGGATATGGAACTGGTCAGCTTGCTTGACGGGGAGGAGGACGACGAATCTATAGAGCGGGATATTTTGGACGCCAAGGAGGCGAGGAAAGAGTTCGAGGAAGGTCGGTGCGTGCCACACGAGGAAGTCAAGCGAAGATATAGACATGACATGGCGAGCAGAGTGGACGGACAGGGCACGTAAAGATCTGGGCAGACTTGCCAGCGGCGACGGCGAGCGCATCCTTGACGCACTCGATTGTATTTTGGAGGATCCTGCGACAAAATTGGACAGGTTGGTGAACTCTTGTCTTTACAAGTGCAGGGTCGGCAATTACCGTATCGTAGTAAACGTGATATTCGAGCGGCGTGTCGTGCTGGTAACAAGAGTCAAAAAGCGCTCTAGGGCGTATGGGTGACCCGCGCCGCAAAAAACGCGTCCGCGCCCGGCCTGCGCTCCCGGCCAAACCAAAGTTCCGCCAGCGGGCAATTTCCGATCGCAAACGCGGCCAGGCGTGCAAAACGACGGCATGATCCAAACGGCCGGCGCGCCGGGTTAGCGCAGCCGGGCGCGCCCGCGCCGGCGCGGCTGCCCGGATCCGGGCCGCGCATGCGCCAGCCCGGCGCCGATGCGCGCGGCGGTGCCGCCAAGACCTTCATGCGGGCCCGAGGCCGCCGGGCGGGCCGGCGCGGGCCCGGAGCAGAAAGGCGGCCCGCCTCTGCGGGCGCACCGAAGGCCGCCCTGCGAGGGATCTTGCGGCGCGGCGCAGTAGTTAAATCGGCGCCGGGCGCGCGGCGCCGCGTTGAAGCCTCTCCGGTCGGGCAAGGTAAAGGACGTCTACGAGCACGGGGAGGGCCTGCTCTTCGAGTTCAGCGACCGCGTCTCGGCCTTTGACGTGCCGTTCGCAGAAAGGATACCCGGCAAGGGGGAGTCGCTGTGCTCGTTCGCCCAGTTCTGGTTCGAGAACCTGCCGGTCAGGAACCACTTCGTCAGGCGCGTCTCCAAGACCGGCATGCTGGTCGAAAAGCTGGACATGATACCGGTAGAGTGCGTCGTGAGGGGCTACCTGTACGGCAGCCTGGCCGAGCGGTGCAAAAGGGGCCTTGCGGATCTGCCGCCCGGATCTTCGGGCGAGCTTGCCTCCAGGCTGCCCTCCCCGGTATTCGATCCCACGACAAAGGCCGAGCACGACGAGCCGATCACGAAAAAAGAGGCCGTCGAATCGGGCAGGATCTCCGAAGAGACGTTCGGCCTGCTCGAATCGGAGTCGCTGCGCATATACGGGCACGTCAGCCGCGTCTGCGCCGGCGCGGGGTTCATCGCGGCCGACCTGAAACTGGAGTTCGGCCTCGACGCGGGAGGAAAGCCGGTGCTAGCCGACTCCATCGGGCCCGACGAGTTCCGGCTCTGGCCCGCCGACCTGTACGAGCCGGGCAGGACGCAAGAGTCGTACGACAAGCAGGTGCTGCGCGACTGGCTCGTATCGGAGGGGCACGCGGCGCGCTTCGAGGCAGAGCGCGCGGCAGGAAAGGCGCCGGCGCCGCCGGCCATCCCGCCGTGGCTCGTATCCAAGATGGCCGGGCGCTACTCCGAGGCGTACTCTAGGATCTGCACCTGAGGCGCCTGCCGCCCGGACAGGACCCGCGCGCTCGCGCCCGCCGACTCGAATATGCGGGCAGCTCCCCCTTGGCTGCCCGGCGCCCGCCCGCCCCGCCCGGGGGGGGGGGGAGGAGGGCGGCCGGGCCCCCGATCCGGGCGGTACGACAGGATTTGCATCGATGCCAAACCTATGATATTGCTATCAAACTAATAACAGCAATACTAGAGTTATGATATTGCTATCAAATTTATAGTATTGACTACAAAATAATAGTGTTAATATCAAAAATATGATAGTGCTACGATCTGTATGGTACTGAGTGCGAGACTGACGGCAGCGGCGGCAAAAGCGCGGGGCCGCTCCGATCCTGGCCGGGCCGCTCCGATGCGCGCAGGATTGGTCAAAACTATTGGAGCCCGGGCGAAACAAAGTTGACAACACGCCCTTTTAACCCCCGCCGGCGAGGGCAGGATCAAATGTCGACGCTGCTTGAAAAGCCGGTCAAGGTGAGCAGGGTGGTGGCAACCAGCGCCAGCCACGCGCGGGCCATAGACGATCCCATCCGCGCCAAGATGCTGGCCATACTGTACCGCAAGGAGCTCAACGCCGAGCAGATAGCCAAGGAACTGGGAAGGGCAGGCTACAAAAAGGCGCTGACGACCACGCGGCACCACCTGGAGATACTGCGCTCGGCCGGCCTCGTGGATGTGGTGCGCATCGAGGAGGCGCGCGGGGCCATCACAAAGTACTACGGCGCGGCGGTCAGGCTGCTCGACTGCCCGCTGCCCGACGACTTTGAGTCGAGGTACTCGGCGCAGATAGAGAGCGCCCAGGACAAGGTGCGCGGGATGCTGAGGCAGATCCCAAAGACAGAGCCCCCAAAGGGCAAGAGCGCCTCGGAATACCGCCAGTACCTGCTGCTCGAGATAGTCGGGAGGGCGGTGGCCAACGTGCTGGAAGCCGAACGCGGGGACAAAAAGGCGGCCGACAAAAAGTAGCGGGGGGCCGCTGCGCCCCGGCCTATCCGCGGGGGAGGGTGCGCTCAGCAGTTGGCGATGCACACCTTGGCCAGGTCAGAGGAGGCCTGCTCCTTGGTGGGCCTTATCATCAGCACGTACTCGAAACCCTCGTCAAAGCCGCCCTGCAGCGGAAAGTACGCGGTTATCTGCCCGCCCTCGCCGAACTCGCCGTGGCTCGGCTGCGTGGGCGGGGGCGACTTGTCCACCAGGCCGAACTGCTGCCTGCCGACCGGGGCCGGATCGCCGCCGGGCCCGCGCGCGTCTATCGAGACCTTGGCAAAGACCGTCCCTGGGGGATCGCCCTCTTCTGTCCCCTGGTAGGCCACCGCGTACGTGTTGGGCCCGACGCGAACGCGCTCGCCGGCCGATGCGGTGACTATCTCGGGCTTGTAGTCCATGAAAAACACCATGGCCACGGACATCGAGGCCACCACGGCCGCCGCTACGGCTATCACGGCCAGGCTCGCCATGCCAGGACGCAGAACATGCCGTATATGTTGGAAACGCCCCCTTTCTAAATTCGAATTCAGAAAGGGCGCCGAACCGGCGGCCCGGCTCACCGGTCCCAGTCGAACCTGCGGCCCAGCATGGAGTAGAGGCGCTCGTTGTGGGGCCTGAAATAGCCGAGCAGCTTTTCGCGCGTGGCCTCCTTCATGGGCGCATAGTCGCCCTCGTTGAGGGACGCCGGCGCGCCCGCGCCGAACGGCTCGAGGCCCAGAAAAGAGTACACCCCGTCGAGCGCCGCCTGCCCGTCCCGCCTCATCTGATCGGCCTCGACTACCAGGATGTCCTTGGCGGCAAAATGCCCGAGCCACCGCTCCAGGTGCTCGGCGTACCTGCCCCCCTCGGCGTACCCGTAGTTGTAGCTGCGGTAGGCCTTGTGGCGCGGATCTGTCGCGCTGCGCTCCCTGTCCCAGGCCGTCCTCCGCCCTTCGTACTCTAGGGCGTCCTCGAACGTCATGCACTCGCGCCCGCGCCTGAGGCGCATGTGGTAGTGGGAGTAGGCCCTGTCCGCCGGGTTGCGCAGCGCCAGCACCAGCTTTGCGCGCGGGATCGCGCGCGCGGCCCTGGCCGGGGCGGCCGGGTGGGGAAAGTAGGAAGGGGTGGCCTCGCCGGTGATCTTTCTGGCGCCCGGCAGCGACTTTTCAAGGACGGTGGGGAAGTGCTGCCTGTACCAGAGGGCGCCGCGCTCGTGCATGCGGGGGTCGTCAAAGTAGTTGATCTCCTTGCGGACGGCGGGCAGCACGCGCGGGTGCCTGCATATCATCTCGTAGAGGGACGTGGTGCCCGACTTTGTGGCCCCTATCACGACAAAGTCCGGCAGGGCCCTCATGAACGAGGTGGCGGCCCTGAAGCGCTTTTTGGATCCGGCCACGGCCAGACGCGGGTGTCTCTGGAAGGGCCAAAAGTCGGCCTGTCCGGCCCGCCCCCCCTTGCCGCATACCGGACACGCATAGCCGATCACGCGGCAAGGCCGGGGGGCGTTATTTTTAATTTCTGTGGCGGGTTTAGCTTTCAGGCGCGGCCCGGATCCCGGCGGGACTGTATGCCGTGACACGCCGCTGTTTGGACGGTTGCCGGCCGGGGGCAGGCACGAAAGCTAAACCCCCGCCGGATCCGGGTATTTCGGGGGTATCCGGTCCGTGCCTGAGCGGGGGCCCCGCCCCGAGGGGTTTAGCTTTTGCGCCTAGAGCGCCTTTCTCATGTACAGCGCGACCCGGTCGCCCATCTCGGCGGTGTTCTGCAGGGCCTCCAAAAAGTCGCGCTGATTGTGCCGCTCTTTGCTGTCCAGTACGGTATAGACGCCGGTCACGTGGCGGCCAAAGTCCTCCGAAAAGCGGCAGACGGCCCGTATGTCGTCGCAAAAGTTCCGTATGCGGTCGCGCATCTTTTCTTTCTGGGCCTCGGTGAGCTGCATGTAGCGGTAGTTTTGGCCGGTCCCGAGGGGGCACCTTGCCCCGATCACCAATACGTCGGGCTGCTTTTTGGGGCCGAAGACTATCACGCGGCCGCCGGGCCCGCCCGCGTTGGTGACGGAGAATTCGAACGCCGTGTCCTTTTCGGTCTGGGATTTTTCCGTCTCGTAGCCCTCGTGGATCAGCCAGCGCTGGGCCGCGTCGCGCAAGTCCACGCCCTCCTGCCCGGAAGGCTCAATATTTGCCCTTTGTTTCTGAATTCGAATTCAGAAAGGTTTGTCCATGCAGCACCTCTTGTACTTTTTGCCGGAACCGCAGGGGCAGGGGCCGCCCTTGGAGGGGTTTTTCCACCTGCGGGTTTCTTTGAACAGCTCCTGCGGATCTTTGGCTTCTGCCGCCTGCGGGTCCATCTGGCCCGAGTACATCTGCTCCAGGACGTCGATGCCGCTCACGTCGCTCGTTATGGTCCCGGTCAGAAGCAGGTTCTCGTAGTATTCGTACAGGTCGGGATCTATCAAGTCCAAGAGGCACTCGGCCAGCCACGTCCTGACCTCGAGGTCTTTCTCCTCTTTTACCGCCTCTTTGATCGCCGCGATCACAGCGGGCCTGCACTCGGGGTGGTCCAGGGCTATGCTGACCAGGGCGCGCCCGGCCGAGTGCCTAGGCCACATCTTGGCTTTGGTGTGGCGCACCAGGCCCGAGAGCGTCTCTACCGCCCCGGGCCCCGTGTGCGCCAGGACGCCGGGCAGATCTTGGTTGATCCAGTCGTCTTCGCTTTCGTCTTTGTGCACTTGCAGCAGGAACGAGTTTATGGCAAGCTGGGCCCGGTAGTGGCCCAGCAGGGCCAAGAGGTGGACGGCGCACCTGTTCCCTTCGCTGTCCGGGCCTTCGGTGGCCAGCCTGGCCAGCTCGGGGAACGCGGCGTCTCCCATACCTGTTATCTTTTGCACCGTTTCGGCATCGGTAGCAAAGCCGGATTTTGAGAGCTCGCGGATCGGGTCTTCCACCGGACGGGGGGCGGGCCGGAAGGGTGATTAGTGTTTGGGCGGTGCCGGGGCCGATCCGGAGCGCCGCGCGCATATCTGCGATCCGCCGTTTCCAGGCGGCCCTGTCCTGATCGGCGTCGCGGCGGCGGCGCTGGCCGGAGCGCGCGCCGATCCGCTGGCAGATATGCTGCGTCGCCAGAACCAGTCGACTGTCCTGCCTGCGCGGCGCAGGGAGGCGGCGGCCTCGCGCCGTCATCCGCAATGCCGCCCCCGGATCGTGCCGTCGAGCATCTCGTTTTGCCGGATCTTGAGTCGGGCCGAGCTCGCTCTTGGCGACCTCGCGGCTAATTCTTGCCCATGCAGCACCTTTTGTACTTTTTGCCGGAGCCGCAGGGGCAGGGGGCGCTCTTCGAGGGGTTTTTCCACCTGCGAGTCTCCTCGAACAGTTCCAGAGGGTCTTCCTGTTTCAAGTCGTGCGGGGGCAGCTCTCCGGCGTATATCTGCTCCAGGTTGTCCGCGCTGACGACGTCGCTCGTTATGGTTCCGGTGAGCAGCAGGTTTTCGTAGTATTCGTACAGGTCGGGATCCACCAAGTCCAGGAGGCACTCGGCCAGCCACGTCCTGGCCTCGGGGTCTTTTTCGCCCGCCACGGCCTCCTTGATCGCCTCGATCACGCCGGCTTTGTGCTCCGGGTGGTCAAGGGCCGTGCTGACCAGGGCGCGCCCGGCCGCGTGCCTCGCCCACGTGTCGGCTTTCGGGTGGCGCACCAAGCCCGACAGCGCCTCTACGGCCCCGGGCCCCATGTGCGCCAGGACGCGGGGCAGGTGCTCGGTGACCCAGTCGTCATCGCCGTCTTTGTACACTTCGAGCAAGAACGAGTTTATGGCGAGCTGGGCCCGGTAGTGGCCCAGTACCGCCAGCAGGTGGACGGCCGACTTTGACCCCTCGCCGTCGGGGCCCTCGGTGGCCAGCCGGGCCAGATCCGGGAACGCGGAGTCTCCCATCTCTGTTATCTTTTCCACGGTTCCGGCGTCGGTTTCAAAGCCGGACTCTGCGAGCTCTCGGATCGGGTCTTGCACAGGACTGGGGCGGGCCGGAGGGGTGATTAGTGTTTGGGCGGGATCTTGTAGGTTTAATGGGCAGGGCCCCGCGTGAGCCCCGTTGGACGTGGACGAGGCCGCCGCGATCGCGGCGGTGGGCGAGGAGAAACTGCGCAAGTGCGGCGGGGCGTGGGGCGGAGGCCCCGCGATGGCCCCGTGGCTGCAGGACGGCGGGCTGGCGGCCCTGGTTCCGGGAGGCAGAAAGTGGATGAACGTGTTCGTCTGCTTTGGCAAAGGCGCGCCGGAGGTCTGGTGCGACTGCAGGCAGGCGGGGCCGTACTGCTCCCACTCTGCAGTGCTGATCGCCTATGCGGCCGCCAACTCCGGCTGTCTGAAGGCGGTGCGCGCCGCAGAAGACGAGGGGATACGCGAGGCGGCAAAAGCCGCGGAACCGCGGGACCGGAAGGCCCTGGCCGCGGCGGCCTCGGGCGAGGATCCCGCCGACCGGATGGGCCTGCACCTGCTGAAGCTGCCGCCGCGTGGCCTTCCCCCGCGCGGCATCGACTACGGGCGCGTGCTGGACATGGCGTACGTCAACATGTCGTCGGACTGCTTTCTGGAAGAGTTTGCCGACGTGGACTTTGGCGTGGCCGAGCGCGTGGCGGGCAGGTTCGCCGCCTCTGGGTACCTGCCGGAGGCGGCGCGGATATACTGCGTCGTGGCAGAGACCATAGCGAAGAACGTCGCCATCACGGACGACTCCAACGCGCACTATTCCTACTCGCTAAAGACGGCGCTCGAGAAACTGCAGGGGTGCATGGTGAGCAGGGCGGGGAGGCCGAGGAAAAAGATGCCCGACGGCGAGCGCAAGAGGTGCATTTCCTGGCTGGCGCGGCGCGCGGCACTAGACGATCCGGACTTTTTCACCGATGACTTTGAGGCGGCGCTCGATTCGGTGTGCGCCGCGCCGGGGGACGGGGAGTGGCGCGAGGAGCAAGAGAGGCTGCACTCCGAGCAGTCCGCCGCCCGGAGATAGTTTCGGGCCAGGCGCAGCCTCCTTTCGTAAACCGGGCCGTGATCGCACAGGTGCGAAATCTGCGGCGTGGGGGTCTTTTGAGCCGTTTGATCGATTCTTCCGCGGTCTTTAACGTCGCGGCTTCCGTCGCCATTCCTATACGAGCGCACGGCTTCTCCCCGTCGGCCAGGGGGGCTCAACCGCGCTCTTTTCTTCGGTTGCCTCCGAACGGCTTTGCCCCGTGCAGCCGTGCCGTCCGGCAATTCGCGGACGCTTTGGGCGGCCCGGGCAGATTGCGTCGCCGGATCGCGCACGGCCTATACTTAAAACGACGAGGACGAACCCGCAGAATACGATGAATCGACTCGCGGGCCCCATGATCGCAGAGCATCTGCGCGAACAAAACCCGTGGTGGCTGGACGGGGCATGGGACGAGAAAGACGCGGAGCTGGGGGCGTGGCGCTCCTCGCCGCTGAGGTGCGATCCCCGGCTGCGCCGCGAGATAGAATACCACTCGGAGCCGTCCAACACGACGGTCTATTCGGTGCGCGGCCCGCTCGGGGCGGGGAAGACCACCATGATAAAGATGCAGATCCGCGACCTGATTGCCGGCGGCGCCTGCCCGTGGAACGTGGCGTATTGCTCGTTCGATCTAGGCGGCGAGCCGGCCGACGTGGCCGAGGCGGTCAAGGCGTACCTTGAGCTGAGCCGCCGGCGCCGTGACGGGCGGCGCTCCTTCCTGTTCCTGGACGAGCTGTCGAACGTGCTGCATTGGCAAAAGGGGGTGAAATGGCTGGTGGACGCCGGCCTCTTGCGCGACTTCATGCCTCGGCCATCTCCTTGAGCCTGACGCAAGGTGAAATGGCTGGTGGACGCCGGCCTCTTGCGCGACTTTACGGTGGTGACCGCCGGTTCGACGTCTGCGGACATCAGGAAAGCGACAGAGCTGATGCCCGGCCGGAGGGGGAGGGTGGCGGGCGGCCACGACAGGATTCTGTTCCCGATGGGGTTCGGGGATTTTGCCTGCATGATGGACGGAGACGTGCGGGCGATACTGGAGGGCGGCCGGGGCGGGGACCGGCTCTTGGCCGGCCTGCTGGGGGGCGAGATAGGCGAGGCCGTCGACCGGCTGTCGGCGCACCGCCCCGAGCTGGACAGGCTGCTGGCAGAGTACGCGGTAACCGGGGGCTTGCCTGCCGTCGTGAACGCAAAGGCGGCGTCCGGCCGCATTCCGGACGGCGCGTACGCGGACTGTGTGGGCAGAATCGCCGAGCAGTGGAGGCAAGCGTCGGGGAGCGAGGCGCCGCTGGGGCGGCTCGCCGGCGCCGTGGCCGAAAGCGCGGGCCGCCCGTTCTCCTGGAGCCAACTCGCCAAGGACGCCTCTTTGGGGGGTGCGGGGGCCGCAGCAGAGTGCGTGCAGACGCTGCAAGACATGTTCGTCCTGCACGTGCTGCACGGGTACGACGCTGCGGGAATGCCCGATGCGGACGGCAGGAAAAAGGCGTACTTTGGCGATCCGTTCGTGCGCCATGCATTCGGCGCGCCCCGGGAGGGCGGGGGCTTTGGCGCGTCGCTGCGGCGCGCCGGCGGCGAGCCGGGAATGGGCAGCATAGTGGAGGGCGCCGTCTGCGACTGCCTGGTCCGGCTCGCGCTCCGGTCCGGCTGCAACTTCCTGCAGGATTATTCGGACAGCCTCTTTTACTGGCAGGACGGCGAGGGCCGGGAGCTGGATTTCGTGCTGCGCACCCCCGAATACATGGCGCCCGTCGATGTGCGGTTCCGGCAGACACTGGGCGGGCGGGATCTGGCCCCCGTCGCCCGGTTCTTGGACGAGGCCCATGCCGAAAAGGGCATCGTCGTCTCAAAGTCCGCGCTGGAGGAAAAGGCAGACTACGCGGTGGTGCCCGCGTGCATCTTTCTGCTAGGCGCCTGACGCGCGGCCCCCTGGTCGGTTCAATGGGCGCCGGGGCCGGAGCGCGCCGCTGGATCTGGACTGGGATACGGCGGCCGCCGCGGTGGGCCGAAAAGCTGCGCGAGTGCGGCGGGGGCGTGGGGCGGCGGCCCGGTGATGGCGCCGTGGCTGCAGGAAGGCGGTCTGGAGGCGCTGGTTCCGGGCGGCGGGGACTGGATGACCGTGGCCGTCTCCGTCAAAAATGGCGTGCCGGAGGCGCGGTGCGACTGCGGGCAGGCGGGGCCGTACTGCTCCCACTCGATAGTGGTCATGGCTTACGCGGCCGCCAACGCGGACTATCTGAGGGCGGTGCGCGCCGCAGAAGACGAGGGGATAAGGGAGGCGGCCAAAATCGCCGAGCCAGAGTACAGAGAGGCGCTGGCCGATGCGGCCCTGGGCGAGGATCCGGCGGACCGGTCGGGGCTGCGCCACATGCAGCTGACGACGCGGTGCCTCCCCCCGCGCGGCATCGACTACGGGCGCTCGCTCGACATGGGCTACGTCGGCCTGTCGGCGGGCTGCTTTCTGGAAGAGTCTGTCGACATCGACTTTGACACGGTGGGGCAGATCGCCAGGCGGTTCGCGGCCTCGGGGGACCTGGCAGAGGCGGCGCGGATATACTGCGTCGTGGCAGAGACCATAGCGAAGAACGTCGCCATTACGGACGACTCCAACGCGCACTATTCGACGTCGCTCAAGACGGCGCTCGAGGACTTGGGCAGGTGCATGGTGGGCCGGGCGGGGCGGCCCAGGAAAAAGATGCCCGCCGGCGAGCGCAAAAAGCGCATCTCTTGGCTGGTGCGGCGCGTGGCACTCGACGATCCGGACTTTTTCACCGAGGACTTTGAGGCGGCGCTCGATTCGGTGTGCGTCGCGCCGGGGGACAGGGAGTGGAGGAGGGAACAGGAGAGGCTGCGCTCTGGATCGACTTTATGAGGACGGCTTGGACTCCACGATCCAAACACAACAGGCATCTTTAGAGTCAATGAGTAAACTCACAAGCTGGTGTTTTCTAGAGTCCATGCGTAAACGCGCCGGTTGGGGTTTTCTAGGCACGGATCTGCGAGATTTGGGAGATTACGCATAACCTCTTATGCACAATTCTGCGAATTCTGGGCGATTGCGCGTGACCTCGCGGTATTCTGCACTCACTGCACCAATGGGCTCGGTGGCGCACAAGTGATCGAAACTCATGATTTTGTAGTGCCTGCTGGAACAAACAACCCCAATCCGAAGTGCTTTCCGTATCCTAGCGCCAACGGACCTGTGAACGGCTCTTTGAAATTTATCTCTAGAGAACGCCCGATGCTGGTTATGGGGCCTTTGCCGTTGCGCATTGTTTTGAATCGCCGGGTTGGCGTTTTTATGTTCCTGTGTGATACAACTACCAATTCTGAGTCGACGCGTACGCTTTCGACATCTCTTGACATCTCTTTCTCTATTTGGTCTTTGATTCCAGTTTTCTTTTTCATGTGCCACGGGGTGTAATACGGCGTTACCGACTTCCATTTTTGCGATCTTGCAAACAGGCTGCACTTCTGACCAAGTTCGACCATCCCGTCGAATCTATTGAAATGCATACGCATTCTCATACTGTTGTCGAACATGTCTGTGATCCCGCTTAGGGCCTGCATTTCTACACGCCCAAACCCGTATCTGGCGTACACCGCAACGTGGTCGATAAACCCGTCTGCATCTGCATCGTACGGCAACCACAACGCGTGACTGTGGTTGAGTGGCTCGCTGCTGTGGCCAGATATGGTGGCCGGTATGTTGGATCTCCCGAACAGCCGCTGAAACTTCGACATTGCGGCACGCCTCATAAGATCTGCCACATCCACAGTCTTCTCAATCGGGGGGCGATCTCCGAGCAGCGTAAAATATGCCGCTTTGGGCATTTCTCTCGGTGCAAACAAACCGAAACCGGCCTTCTTGTTATTCCCTATGGCGAACGCCCCCTTTCTGGCCGCCTTGAATTCTATCTCCAAGTGGGCGGTTCTGCCTGTTGCCCTGGGCAGGCCGTTCCAATAAGGCTCTTTTCTAGAATCCACAAACGCCACATCGCCTGTTATGCCGTCCTTGCCCAGTGCAGCTATCGCGGCTTCGGCAACATCCGAGCGCAACTCCCGGTGAGCCCTGACGCGCAAGGCCTTGTCTGCCGCCGTCTTGTCTTTAGCAACGTTTTGTTCCTTGCCGACGTTCAGATCTACCGGCATTACCGAACACCACCGTCTGGACCATCCTTTGTACATCTTTTGCACTGGATCGTTGGAATCTTCGAGGCGTATCTGGTACTCGACATCTCCTATCTTTACAAATTGGCCCGATACGTGGGAGAGAAACCTGTCCCTGACGCCTTCGTCAGTCTTGTGAGAGATCAGAAAAGCTATGCGCCGCACGATGCCGTCTGAATGTTGGCCCAATGTGGGCATGACGACCGCGTCTGCATGCAGCATGCTGTTTCCGTCGTACTCGTTTTTCATCCTGTAAAGCTGCTCGACTGCCAGGGGAATCTGGCTGCTGGTCAAGGCCCCTCTGTTTCCAGCAGCATCGAAAATCCTAAACACGTAGATGTCGGGAGATGGCGTGTGGGTTCTGTACCTCTGAGTGTGATATTTTCTGATCGGGGACGGCTTGTAAAAACTGTCTCCTGACACCCTGCTTTCAAACTCGCCATGGTGCCTTCTGGCGTCTTCTAGAAGGCCCTCGGCAGGGACTTCGATTCTTTCGCTCCCCTGCTCGTCTATCACGTAGCACTGCCCGTCGGCTGCGTGTGGGGATTCACGCACGCTGCCGTGCACTGCAACGGGGTCTATTCCCCATCCGAGGACCGGGATCTCTTTCGCGAGCTCGCACAGAGTTTCAATGCTATCTGGCTCCTCGTGTGGAATCTCCCAAACATACGTTGCCGTCTCTGTTATGTAGGGCTTCATTGTCTTGCCGGTGGTCATAGTTTTTTCATCCTTGGGCTCCTTGCCTTCTGCGTACGCCTTGCTGATCACGTCGCCGTCGTTGTTGGGCACGAATATGGTGTATTCGCACCCCTTGCAACGGTGTGCGTAGATCTTGGGGGGCCCAAATTTCTCGAAAAATTTCAGAGCTTTGTCGCCCCTGTGGAACTCGACCCTTCCAGAGTTCTGGTGCAGCGCCGCGACGAACGCCAAGAAAAGCCTCCTGGGCGACGGCGGCCATTCCTTCCCGTGGTACCGTCCGAGCAGAAATCTGACTTGGAATGCGAGATATCTTGGTTTCTTAGCCATTTGCAGCTCTTGCGACATCGATTCCACCACACTCAGACAATCATTCGTCTCCGTCTGCCTTTTTCTTATTTTTCTTTGACATCTTTTCTTTTATCGCCTTTTCTGCCTTTTTCTTCTCAAACCCTGCGCTTCTGTCTTTGCCCACGCCAAAGCCTTCCGCTGCCTTTTGCGCCCATTTTAGAACCTCGTCATGATCGAAGCTCACATCCTCGCGCTTCCCGTCAGGATACACAAGATTCCACTCTGGATCCCCTTTCTCTGGATCGCGTACGAGAAGGCACCCTTGTCTTAGATCCCATTCGCGTATAGAGGATGCCGCCACCATGGCTAGGCCCAAAACGTACCTCTGTAGGGCCTCTTGCTCGTTGTCGGATCTGATCTTCCTCAGAGCCGCAAAGTTCACCACGACATCTCTTCGTATGGGGCCGCGGGCTATGATGCCTCCGTGCGTGCCGACTGCCGGAGCTTCGTTAAAGCCGATCTCCGACCTGGCGTCTTTTTCCTTTTTGTCTTTTGCCTCGTTTAGCAGATCCTCGTCGGTGTATTTTATCGGCGGAAAGTATTGTGCGGATCTGCTCAGCTCGTCCACATCGTACGCCCGTATTGTGGACGAGACTATGCGGGGAACCTTTACTTGCGTGTTCCTGGAATCCCACAGTCCAAACACCAGCGATGTGGGGGCTATCTTGGCAACGGCCGACGCGTTTCCTGCTTTTAGAGATTTCAGGGCTTCCGTAAGATCCTCGCTGATCGTAGAATGCCTGAGCAGGGCGTCCGCTGCCCTGTGGCCCACCTCGCACAAGTTCACCGCGTAGTCTGCCGCACTTATCACTACTTGGGGGACAAGCTTGCTGTACGGTTCTTTCATAAAAACGGGCTCCATCCTGTTCGCCTGCGAGCCTACGCTGTCTACCAAACAAGTCTGCGTCCCGTCTTTCATGGCGTCTATGCAATATGGGCTGTTGGAATCTTTCCCGCCAGCGAATGTGGGGGGAAAGAACGGCGAATCCTTGCCTTCTACTGGAATCAAGTACTCCCTCAAGACTAGCGCAGAAGCGTCTCCGCTTATCCACTTGTCCGGCTCTAGCATGGCGTGTCTGCCTCGGACGCTTCTATAAATGTCTTTTTTTGACCGCTCTTTCTAGTACGGGCCCTGAAGTGGCGCGTGCCTGGAAACTCCAGAGCGCCTGCCGCTGCGGCCTTGGCTACGATGTTTGGCAGCGGCACCGCCCACGCATTGTAGCAATACTCTTCCCGTGATCTTCTGCTGTTGTGCCAGCCGTATGCCTGTACCCCCAAGTACGCGAAAAACTCCACCACCGGAAACGATCTCCGCTTCATCTTCTGCTCGTTTAGAGAAAACCCCACATCCAGAGTGTTCCACGAGGTGTGTGTATCAAACCCCGACGGCACATCGATCACGCTGCTGCCCCACAACTCTTTTGCGTCGCTCGTTTCGTGCACCTTCATGTGTTCTATCCACCTGCCTACCACGTCGTGGGATTTTTCCTGTCCTGCAAACAGCTTTATTTCCGGCCTGTTGTCAAAATGTTCCCAGAAATCTAGACGCGTGTTTATTTTTCCTCCAAGGTGAATGGGAGATGCGCTTTCATCGCCGGCCGGTATGTCGATGCGGGACGCCTCGTTGACTATTGCCTGTATGGGATCTTTTTGTTCTGTTTCCAACACGAATTCGCCTCCGTCAAAACTCCCGCGAACTGCGCCAAGAACGCGATCTACAGCGTGCAGTATGCCACAGCACGCAAAGAAATGACCGGGATTGAGCAAGTCTACCGGCAATCTGGTCTCGATCGCATTCCCGTTCATCGTGACTTCCCCACATTGTTTGACGCACTCCAGTCGGCGCCTCTCAAAAGTCCCTCCAACCACGCCAGCCCGAACGCGCCGAATCTTTTTTGCAAGTTTGCGTATCGCTCGGCCACGCGGGTTAGTATCTGATCGTCACCGTCCAAGTTCATGGCTTTGTTGTCCCTTGCCTCTGGTCTGAAGCACGGCCTTGCCCATCCGTGGTGGGAGGCCACCAGGTGGAGGACCAGATCAGCTTCATCGCCAAGTTCGTCGCGGGGCATTTTCTCAAGCATGTGCGTGGAGCACAGTTCATGCCGAAACCTGCCCATGTTGAGTGGACTCTTCCGGCTAGCGGTTTTTGCAAGGGGCATTTTGTCGGGTTCTACATGCATCCACGCTTGCCACTTCTCGTTTTCTTTTCCTTTGTCGTGGTACCCCGCCGCTGTTATTATGGCATTTTTCACGGCCTCTGGCATATTTGAGTACGGCTTTACCATGTCTGCAGCTTTTTCTTTCACGTCTTTTAGATGATCGTCCAGATTCTGTTCTACCAACGTGCGCGACTGCTGTCCAATCCTCCTTGCATAGTATCGGATCTTTGTATCTGGAGAGTCCTCGTCTGGCTTTGTGATGTCGATCTCGTACACTAGCTTCATTTTAGAGCTGTCGAGCCATTTGCCGATCTCACGCACTTTCGGCAAACCCCCGATCTGTTTTATCGCATCCTGCGCATCGTCCATCTTCTCTACCAAAACTCTGCACCGGGAATACCCGCTCAGACCTTCGGTGTCTTGTCCGTTGCTCGAAATGTCTGCGACATCTCTCACTGGCGAGGTTTCTCCAGGACTCAGGAACCCGCGCTTGTCGAGGCCGCCAAAATCCGTGGGCAACACAACAGTCGAGAAATACAGATCTTCTTTTTTGACATCTGACGTTGTCTGCTTTTTACACTGCCCGTCGTCTTTTATTACCATTATCTGCCCGCTTCTACTTTTTAGAAACTTGTACACTTCGTCAGTGTACTCGCGTAGCGTCTCTTTGGGCAGGATCCTGTAGTTGTCGAACACATCACCAGCATCATCATCATTTTTCAAGTACTTTGCGTCTTCTCTCCAACACACGTACGTGTCTGGTCTGGCCTTGTCTTCGTCCCCACGTAGCCAAAACCTCACATGAGGCCTTGACCGGTATTCTCTATATATGGAAGTCATGGACCATGAATCCAGCAAGTCTTTTGTCAATGGCTGGGTTTTAGGCTTGGACGCAAACATCCTGTCCATGTCGCCTTCGCCCAGACCTTCCAACACCTTGCTTAGGGCCTGCGGACTTCCATCGTGCATATTACGTTCAACCAGAAACTTGACCGTCTCTGCCGCAGATCCTTTTTCGTTGCCGTTATAGATTAGAGTGGCGGTGGCTTTTCGGTCTTTCCCTCCAGTGCGATTGAGGCGCCCAAGCCTCTGTATGAGAGAATCCAGCGTTGTGGCATCGCATACCATGTGATCCGCATCAAAGTCTGCGCCCACCTCGCCGGCGGATGTGGCCACCATGTACGATGGCTCTCCGCCGTGTTTGCCTAGGAAAGCCTTGTATGCTTTTTTCTCGGACAACCTGTCTCGTTCAAACCCGCGTATAGTGCCGGTCAAAACCACCACCTCGTGTTCTTTCTCTAGGTTTTTTGATATTTTTAGGGCGTCTTTGGGACTCCTTACGTAGATCATGACTCTTCCAGGTTTTGACTCTGCGTGTCTTGCTATCTCGTCTGCCACGTTGACTTGCGGGGGAATTTTCTTCAACTCCAGCTTCTTCACCGCCCTATACCTGTCTTCCACTACAGCGTTGTGCATGTCGTCGCTCCCCAACCTTATGATGTTGTTGCCCTTTCTGTGTTGTGTAGCTGACATGAAGAGTGTTCTTGGTGGGTACAGACGATCGGCGTTTTTCACGTTGGATATGTCCTCCACATCTCTAAGAAGATTTTCCATGGCTGGCGATAGATGTGTCTCGTCCAGAACTAGGAGCGAATCCTGTCCCAAGAGTCCGGCGTAAAAAGATCTGACCTTTCTTCCTACTCCGTACCCAGAGAACAAGAGGCGGCTTCCTATCATGTCTATGGTGCCTATTATTATGGCCGGCATGTGTGGCTCTTCCAGCCACTTTCTGTTGTCTTCCAGGCCTCCGCCTCCTCGGAGTTTGCTTATGTTCAGGCTCCCGATCTTGGATCTGTAGTTGTTGTCTGCTTCTATTTTTTTGCGCAGTTTGTCTGCTTCATCGGAAGCCTGATCAACTATCACGCGCCTATCCACAATATAGACAAGTCTTGTAGGCACGTGATCATGTCCGCGAATTCTTGTATGTGTTAAGGCAAGCATCCATATGTGCATGATCGATGTTTTGCCCAGACCTGTGGGAATGTCCATCGTATCGGGAATGTCGCCTTTTACGAGCATGTCGAACATCCTTTGTTGCCATGGGTATGGCGCATGCCCGGTTATGGCCTCGAAATCCTCGGCAAAGCCCATCACCAATCTGATTCTGGCCCATTTATTATATTTTTACTGGGATTGGGCGCTTTGCTGATGCGAACTATGGGGTCGTGCTTTCCTATTAGAGTCTATGCGTAAACGCGCCGGTTGGGGTTTTCTAGGCACGGATCTGCGAGATTCGGGAGATTACGCATAACCTCTATTAAACGACACAGATCGTTTGGCACGCCATACACCGGAGTCGCAACTTAATAGTTGCGGAAGGAGGCACGACCTCCGGAAAAAAGCCCTGGGCTAGGGCGCTTCAATGGGGCCGCAACCTGATAGTTGCGGAATGGTGCACTCGGCCAATCACGTGGCCAAGGAACTTCAGCAGCTTCAATGGGGCCGCAACTTGATAGTTGCGGACGCCGCCCGGCACTGTGCCAATTCCGGCACCGAGCGGCTTCAATGGGGCCGTAGCATAACAGCTGCGGAAGAAGCGTGCCAACGATGTCAATTCAGTGTCCGTTATCGGCTTGTAAGTGTTCACGTCATCCAGACCCGTTTGCCAGTACTTTGGCATCTCTGCTATATATTCTGACTCAGGTTCCACCTGGTATGCACTCACCCCCTCCAGCTCGATCGTGCCTAGCGATTAGATCTCGTGTGTGAGCCCGTGCCTAGCAGAACGAGATTCGTGGGGGGAGCTGAGTGCATACTTCCACCTGTCGTGACGCGCGTGAAAAAAACACACTCTTGGTCAAGAGAGTGTGTGAAAACCTGACGCAGGCCGACGTGTAAGTTTTCTGCGTCGTTATCGGACGCCGAGCCCGTGCCCCGCAGGCGTTCCTGCGCCCACCGTGCGAAATTTTCCGTCGCTAAATATTCGCGCCACGATCACATCTAGCGCACCGCAGTCGCGCATAGATGCGGCAAGTCGTGCTATGTTTTTTGCACGATCATCTGTGTCTGCTACGGGATCATTGCTCGCGCGCTTGTGCCTTTGTGGGGGGTATTGCGCATCAGCAATCTGCCTGAGCTCTTTCATCCGCAAAAGAACGCGCACTGCGTCCAGCGGCAACGGCTTCTCCCAGATCGGCCAAGCTACCGCCTCTCCGGTCGATCCGCATCCCGTGGTGCTGAGCCCCCCGCGTTCCGGCGCCGACGTGAACTCTGATATTCCGAGTGCGATAAGCGGCTCCGCCCCGGTCACGGGCGCTCTGAACCCCACGGGGTCGGATGCGCGCAGGGCATGCTTCCGTCGCTCGCGCCAGTCAAGTCTAAATGGCCGCAGGCTCGAGCTGCCTTGCTGCTTTTCTTCCGGACGATCCCATGTCTTGAACAGTCCTCTTCGTATGAAGTCTGCCATGCCTTCCTCGCGCATGCCCAAGGCGGCGTCGAAATCCCTGCCAAAGTACTGTTGCCCTGCCCCGAGTGTAAGGCACAAGGCACCCGGCCTCATCGTGCCGTCTTTGGTAAGGGCGCCGTCCGACAACAGGGACGCCACAACATCGCGGTCTGTTCTAGACAGAATGCTTGGAAGCTCTGAAGGCTCGATGCCGTTGACGTTCTTTTTTCCGATCTGCATTTTCTTGCCCAGCGAGGAAATGCCGCTGGCCGCGGCATCGCACACCGCATCGACGCTCTGATCCCCGCACGTTAGCAGGGACGCCTTGCCTTGCGACCATTTCGACTCGGGCTTCCAACAGGGCACGGACTTTTCAAGAGCCCTGAGCAACCCGATCAGCGCCAGCACTGCTGCCAGACTGTCCTGCTGTAGGCCGCGGAGCGCGATCTCTTGGCGACTCACAGTTCCTCCCTCCCCGCCGCTCGCGATAGTCCGCGTGCTGCCTTCGACTCGGCACCGAGCCCGCCATTGATCCGTTCCTCTGCCGACCTGCGACCGTCAGCAAGCCGGAGCACGGCCTCCATATGTGCAAGCTTCCACGGCCCGTGCCTGGCATATACGCGCACGGCAAGACTGCACCACCACGGATCTACGCCTTCTGTCCACATGGCTGGCGGAAAAACGGGCCTGCCGTACCCGTGGTGCGTGCCAATCAACCACAGGACCAGGTCTTCATCGGCTGCATCCTTTACCTCCTTTTCTTCCCTTGCAGACAGCACCGAGTGCCATTCGTGCCTGTATCCGTTGGGCATGCGAGCCAGGCGCCTGCACTCGCGCATCTCCTGCCGGTCCGTAGGGCCGGCGCTCTTTGCAATGATGTCCATCCCTTCGACTCTTTCCTGAGTCGTGCCGTGCAGCACCGCCTGCATGATCTTCTCCCGCTTACCTATGTCGTGGAACTTCGCCGCGATCCGTACTGCCGCAGCGTCGTCCTCGGACAGCCCGGACTTTCTGGCAAATTCCTCGGCCGTCTTCATGACCCCCGCCAGATGCTCGTCGAGCGTGACCGTTCCAGTCCGGTCAATCCTTCCGTCCCAGCCGCGGCTGTAGTCCGCCACCAGGCCTGCCGCGTCCTTCGATATGTATTCCGTGGCGTTGCGGCAAAGATCTGGTTCGAGCGCCGTTTTGAACGCTACCCCGTACACTGTCCCGTCGCGCATCCTGACGACGTCGGTCTTGCCCCCGCGCCCTGCAACCTGGCGCCACGCATCGGGCAGGCCCCCTATCCCGGCAACCACCCTTCCGACCTTTGCATTCCTGCTCTCGTCCGCGACAGCGCCTCTCAGATCGTTCCACGCAGCGTCGCTTGCGACGTCCTTGACAGGCCCTCCGTCGATCCAGATGGCCATCTTGCCGCGCTGGACCAGGTGAGCCTGCAGGCTAATGTCCTCTGCGGGGCACGACCCTTCAGCCCCAGTCCAGCCGTACTCGTCGCAGCCGCCGCGTGACGACGGAACCACGATCGTGTCGCCGGGCCGAATGTCGCCGGCGCCAACCTCTTGGATCCTGCCCCGGTTGCCCACCCTTACTGCCATTGCGGGCGTGTTCTGGCCTCCGCCTCGTGCGACTCGCTGGCCCTCGATGTCTGCCAGATCGTCGACGGAGGGATCGGACTTCCGTGCGCCGCTTGCGGCGCCGTCTGTGACATCTCTGCCGTGCAGTCCTTCGAGCCACTTTCGTACGTGCCAGACCGGCATCTCGATCGCTTCCAGCGCGGATGGAGGGATCAGATTCGCGGACATGCCCACTTCGTCTAGATCTTCGCCCTGCCGCCACACCACGCGGACGTCGGCGGGGCTAGTGCTCTTGTCCGGCAGTCCGTGAAGGAACAAGGCCGCTTCAGGATCCGGCGATCCCGGCGGCCTCGTTTTGTGCCACGCCCAGAGGTACGCGGGAAGCAGGGTGACGGATGCCCTTTTGGGCGACGACATCTCTTCGATCATGCCGTCAGGCGGCATTTGGAACGATTTTACGCCAAAATCCACCATTTTGCTGTCGCCGGCGGCTTTTACAAGCCATGACCACGTCGCCTTGGTGGCCGTGCCGTACACGGGATCGTCGGCTTTTTCGCCCACGTCCCGATCGTCGGCCACTATGACGGCGGCAGAATCGTCTTCGTTGCCGATCCTGTTTAGCCTCCCGAATCTCTGCAGCAGTGAGTCGAGCGGAGCCGCCTGCGTGAGTAGCGCGTCAAACGTAATGTCGGCGCCGGCTTCTATGCACTGCGTCGACACAGTGACGGATTTCATCCGCGTGTCCGAATCTGGGCGGAGACTCTCAGATATGCGCGCAGTCAGAATGTCCTTGCACAGGGGCCGGGATCTGCCTGTGAGCAGGCGAGCTTCGTAGCCGAGTCTTTCTGCGTCGGCGCGCACGTTGTTGAACACCTCTCTTGCCGCGCCGACCGTGTTGACTACGACGCCTATGCGACGCATGTTCCCCTCGGACATGATCGTCTTGGCGTGTCTTGCAAGCGCGGCAGGCGATCTGCGCCGGCCCGCAACCTCCAGTGTGGCAGTCTTGGACTTGGACATGCGCTCGCCCATCTCGTCTATCATGGCGGGCTTTTGGTCTGGATTTGGAAACGCCCCGTTTGCCCCGGCGCGCAGCGTCGCGCTCATCTGCACCACGCGTCCTTGAGTCCCCCACCCCCTCTCGTCCCGCAGGTCTTTAGTCGACTGCAAAAGCCGCATGAATGGCGCGGACAGGTGGGCCTCGTCGAGTATGTAGAGCGTGTCGGTTCCAAGTAGCCCTGCATGCACCGGCCTCATCTTCCAAGACACGCCGTACCCTCGGAACAGCAGCCTTGAGCCCACTTGGTCTATAGTGGACAGCACGATGGTCGGATCGGACGGCGACCCGTTCCACCCAGAGTCCCGAGGCATGCCTCCCCGGAGCCTCTTTACGGTGAGCGGATCCCCCGACGACAGGCTTCTCAATGCGTCTCCGGCAGCTCTGGCGGCCCCGCTCCCGCGCCCCCCGTTCAGCGCCTCGGCGATGACCTTGGCGTGACCGTACGAATCGTCCACCGACACTCGGCGATCTACCACCATGGCGACCCTGACCGGGGCGGTCCTGTTGGCCGATCTTGCTTGGCATGCCAAGTGCCACACGGCCACGTCAAGCACGGATGTCTTGCCAGACGCGGTGGGCATCGATATGGCTTCCGGCCACCCGCCGTCCATCACCCTCCTTGCAAGGGCCGACTGCCACTCGAACGGATCCCTGCCGTGTATGTCGTGGTAGAGTGCCTTGAACGAGATCGTCCCGTGGTCCACGGCCCTACGACTCCTCGGCCATACACAGACCGAGTCCGCGATACCTGCCTGCCCCGACCATGACGGGCCCCGGCACGGGCACGCCGAACTCGATTCTGGCGTGCCAGAGCCCGCCGCGACCCGCATGCTTGACCCACTTTGCGGCGTGCAGCACGCCGTAAGACATGCCTGCGCGTGAGACCTCGACCGACACTGGCCTGGGCAGGCCCACCCTTTCAACGCTGTCTGCTATGCCTATCTCCTGGCCGACGCCGGCCTTGGCGTACCTGTCGACTGCGATCGGGGTGACCGTAACCCACGCCTTTGACGATCTCGTGTACCTGTCGGTCTGGAGGCTGAGCCTGTCATCTGCATGTCCGAGCTGTAGGCGCAGACCGCCGGGCAATTCGATCTCAAACCCGGGCTCTGCGACCTTTCCTACAGCCCTGTCTATGACTCTCTGTTCGGGAGATTCGGCCGACACGTCAGACGGCATTACCACGGAAAGACCCAAGAGCCCGCCGTCGGAGTGACGCCAGCCTACGTCGAGCATTGGGACTATGGCCATGTGCGATCGCTGCGACGGGCCGCCGCCGGGGGCGATGCCGGATACGACTTCCGGCACGGGCGACGCGGCCCCGCCAATTATGACCGAGCGCACTGCTTTGGCAACCAGCGGAAACGACTCTGGCGCCGGCGCGTCTTCCATTACCGCCAGAACCGACCACGAATTCCATATGGGTGACGGATGCCCCGCGCCTGCGTCGCCGGCCAGCATTGTGTAGCGAGGCCAGGCATCGGGCGGCCTGGGATGCCACACGACGCCCTCTTTTTCGGCGCGCTCGTACCCCTCAAGCAGGTCGTCGAGCCTCCCACTGGACGGGCACCGTATTCGTACGTTGCCGCTGTCGTCCGGCACGAACCGCGTGCGGCCATGCGTCTTCCTGCTCGTCCTAACCGACATCCGCACCAGCGACGACGAATGGCCGAGGCGCGGGACACATGCGGCAAGATCTTCCAGCTCGCGCACAACTTCGGGAGGCGGTTCGGAATCCCACGACATGGTGACGGTTTGATCGTCGTCTGGCAGAACGACTGCTGGAAACCACCTTGGTTTTCGCGTGACGATTGGCAAACCCGGCCCCATGTCGCCCATGTATCGCCCTTCGTTGCTTTTGTCTTGGACGGGCACATAGAATTCGCGCACGTCCCTCCGGCTGTGCGGCGGGCATGCGACTTCGGGCGGCTTTTGAGACTCCATCCATCGTAGCGCGTCTTTGCCACGGCCGCCGGGCCTTGACGACATGGCGTCGACTAGTGCAGAGAAGAGCCTATCTGGGCTCGGGGGCCACTCGGCCGTTTTGTCGTCGTTTATCTCTGCCGCGTAGCACACTCCCGAAAGGTACTCTACTTCGATCGAGAGCATTGGCATCAGTCCGCACTAGCAGTTACGCCTACTTTGTCTAGCATGCGTTGACGCGACTTTTTGATGAGGTCTACCAGGCTCTTGCTGGGCCTTATGACCGTCGGCTCTTTTTTCCAAGCGTGCGGTTCTAGCTCCTTGGACGATTCTTCCAGCCATCCAACCACCTCCATCACGTCAAACTTGAACGGCTTCGTCGTGCCGTCTGCCTCTACCAACTCCCACTCGGCCCCTCCGTCTTGAGTTAGATCGCACCTAGATCTGAGCGAAGAGTACGTTGGCTCGCCTTCGGCACCCAAGATCGCAAGAGACGCCAAGGCGGCTCTGGCCGCACTTTCGTCAGCTTTTTGAAAGCGGAGCCTGCGCAATCCTGCAAGCGTGATCACCGTTGTTTGTTTCGCATGATCTACGGTGACCCCCAGGCTCGGGATTTCTTTACTTACTATGCTCCCGTACCCGTACTCTGACGGCCTTTTGCCGTTTTCGTCTAGGCGCATCTCTCCGCCTTTGATGGATATCTTTACATCCTTGCCAACGTTGAACACGTCCGTCTTTGATGCGGGGCTTTTGCATTCCTGCACATTGATGCCTACGATCTCTGACGTTATGCAACGCTGGAACCTTGCGGTAAGCGTGCCTCCCCAGTATGACTTCCACGCCCCGTACACCAAACTCGTGGTGCTGTACTTTAGTATGGGGGTTGCGTTACGCGTTGTAGCTGATGCGATCTCGCCGCCTATGGACGTTTTCGGAAACTGGCTTCCGTCCAACACTGAGTCCCGTATTGCGGCGTCAAACACTCTGTGTGGCAGCTCCATGGAGGTCACTACGCCAATGTCGGCGATGTCCGCTTCGCCCGTAAAATCCACTGCGACTTTTGGGATCGCCGGTATGCGGTCTTTTGCTATCGAAGTCATGCCTTTGCCGTCAGTCGATTTTGTTCGGTACTCGCCATTCGTGAGATTCACCAGAGATTCCTCCATTCTGGCCGCCTGCGACTGCACTGAGTCAAGCAGCACGCACTTTACGTTTTCGTCGTTGATGCGCCGAGTCTCGTAAGAGTGGGCGCCCCATTTTTTCTTTTCTGGATGCGGGTACGTTGGAGGGGCCAGATAGTCGCCCTTTCCGCCGGCTGGCTGTAGCCTGCGGACGCGCCTCAGGGCGCTGGCTGTCTCTACCGCCTCTGCAAGCAGTTTCATGCCGGATCGTCTATGGGTGGTCTAAAATGTGTTTTGGTTTGGGGTTCGCATTCGCCCGTCCCTGCTGCTCCACCTGGGACGGCTAACGCTACCCGCAGCGCGTCCGGCGAACGGTTTGATGGGCCAGGCAGACGTAGCCGCCGGCGAAATCGGCCATTTCCGCCTACGCTTCGGGCGGCCTTGGCCCGGGAACCGGGGCGTTGAACACGGCCGATCCGGCGGCCCCCGCTAGGACGCGTCCCGCTCTCTGCCACGCAGCGTCTCGGCTACGCCTGCACACGAATTTGCGCCTCAGAAAGCCCGTCCCGCTAGGACCATCTGCCTCAAGCCTCCCGCAACGCACCGAGCGACGGCGTACCGTGCCTTGGATTGTATGTGGTAGGCGAATAGATGCCCGCTACGCTACTGATAACAATAAATGTAGACAGATTCCGGCCCCTCTATGGAAAGCCCGACAAAGGCGATCGGAGAATGCAGGTCTTACCTGTTCAACGCCGGTCTGCAAAAGCGCGAGAAATGCCGTACTGCGTCCAACGAACCTAAAACTGGGAGCCGGCTCAAGCCTGATCTTAACCAGGTCCGCAATGCCCCGGTTGCGCAGATCGCCAGAATCGGGGCAGAGATGTGGTAAGGGAATGAAAAAATCATCTGTAAAGCGATTGGAAAAAATCCCAGACGAGGATGGGAACGAGCTGTCCATCAAGATAAAAACCAGCGAGATCTCAATCAACCTAAAATCACTGAATGCGATGACCGAGGCGGAGATCAGTGACAAGATAACTACGCTTCTTCTAAAATACGGGATAACGCCTTGGCAGCAGCAGGCCATACCGTCGAGATCTAGGACCAGAAAAATCGGCAGTTGCGATCTGTACATACACGACAAACGCGTGATCATAGAGGTCAAGAAGGTAAAGCGGCTGGAAAAAGGCCCCCACAGCCCCGAAAGCGGAGACGGGGGGCGTTCGGCGTTTGACCAGCTTGCAAACTACATCAAGGCCGAACGGTCGCAGAAAAACACACAGATCGTGGATTACATCGACACCGGCGAAGTCTCCGAGCAGACACACTACTGGGTCGGCATAGTCACAAACTACAAAAAGTGGTGGGCTTGGACATGGCCCCCATCCGAATCCGAGGATGACGGAAAACTACAGGAAAGCTTCAACGGGGTGGAGCTTACCGCGCCAAAAGAACGCCAACTCATAGCACTGCTTCAAAGAAAAGACACCAAACCCGTTCCCGAAGAACTTGGACCCATGTTTGAGCCCCACTTGAAGCGCTTCCTGAAATTGTACGATAGGGTAAAGGGCTATAGAGACACGCAGACGCAGAAGGGGTTGTGGTTCAAGCAACTGCAGGCCAGCGGCAATGCGCCCGACACCGAGATCGACGAGATATTTGTCAGGCACACGCTCCTCATTCTCGTCACGAGGCTGATTTCCAAAGTAGTAGGCAGCCACGAGGACGACGTGATCACGCACGGCTTCGTATGCTGGGTAAGCGAGGGGTGCGATGAGATAAAGTCCCTAACGGCAGACATTGGAAGCTATGACTGGAACCACGAAACGCGCGACATAATGCGTTCGCTATACATGGGTTTTATTCCAAAAAAACACCGCAAGAGTTATGGAGAATATTACACTCCAGATTGGCTTGCAGAAAAATTGGCGAGGACTGTCATAGACGAAAAATACATCAAGGAGCAACTTGAATCCTTCCAGTCCGAAGGCACGGTCAAGCCAGTACTGGATCCGGCGTGCGGATCCGGCGCGTTGCTGTACCATGCAGGTAGGTTTATTCTGAACTCAAAGGCGGTGGGCGAGGCGCGGCAGTACATGAACCCCGCAAAAATCAACGAATTCCTTTGTGCCATGCTTTACGGCATAGACATACATCCAGTAGCAGTCGAGATGGCCAAAACCAACATACATCGCCTCATACGGTACGCTCCAGACCACCACATACGGGTGTACCAGGGCGATTCACTCCTCTTGAACCGGCCAACCGACAACATTCACAGCTCCGCCATAGCAGACCCGGACGATCTAGTCTTGTATTCGCCCAAAGGAACCGCTCTGGTGCTTCCAAAGCTGTTTCTAAAGTCACCGGAGGGAATCGAGATGATGGTGAGGACTGCCAAGGAAAAGATCAGACCGCCTGCCGCGTTGACCAAATCACTCGACAAAAAAGACGCAAAAAAAGTCATGACTGCCCAAAAGACGCTGGCTCGGATGGTAGACGAGGAAGGCAACGGCGTGTGGGAGTGGTACATAAAGAACCAAGCCGCCCCTTTGCTTTTGCAGGAGCAGAAAGCGGGCAGGATAATATCCAACCCGCCGTGGGTTCGAATAAACCAGATAAACGTGAAAGAACGCAAAGCGCTAATCACAAGCGAGGCCAAAAATCTTGGCTTGTGGGTGGGCGGCAACACGGCTACAAGCTTTGACATAGCCGCTCTGTTCGTCGACCGGTGTTCCTCGTTGTATCTGACCGATCCGAAAAAAAGCGGCTGGATACTGATTGGAGGCGCGCTAAAGACATCGGGATGGAGCGGCCTGCGCAAAAGCGACGTGTGGAAGAACTACAAGGCCATGTGGGATCTAGGAAGCATTGCGTTCGAGATGGGGTTTTCAACATGCACCGTGTTTTTCGGAATCCGCACGCCCAGCCTCAAGCTTGTCAAAGAACCGAACACCGCTGTAAAACCCAACGAATTCCTGTCAGATATACGGGACAAGACTAAATGGGTAAAACCAGACCGGGATTATCCTTTCTACCCGTCGGGATACTTTGCTAACAAAAACGCCGTCGCCAAAAACGGAGCCACGCTGTTTCCATACAATTTTGTCAGGATTAGAGAAACAGTCTCGGCAGGCGGGAAAGATGTAGGATTCAAAACGCTCTCCAAAAAAAGCAAATGGGACAAATACGGAAGTCTCGAGGGCAAGGTTCCAGAGGCATGGGTGAGGGACTGCATTTACTCCCAAGATCTGTACCCGTACGCGCCCGAAACCCACACGAAATGCATAATACCAATGAAGGGCAGCAAGTGGGATCAAACGAAAGATTCACATCCGTACTGGAGAAAGGTGTCAGACGCGTACAAAGAAAACAAAGGAAAGGGGAAAGACACCCCTTCCACATTGGAAAAAAACCTGAACCACCACAACAAATTAGTCAACCAATTCGGGATCAAAAAGTGGTTGGTGGTTTACAATGCGGGAGGCGAGAATTTGTACGCCATGAAAACGCCTCCAGGCAGATACATAATCGAACACGGATGCTTCTACGTTCCATGTGAATCCGAGAATGAGGCGGACTATCTTAACGGCGTGCTGAATTCGCCAGCCATGCTGAAACCCTTCGATAAGGCGAAGACAAGCGACTTGTACTTTGGACTGAGCATCTGGAAATGTGTGCCGATACCCAAGTTCAACCCAAAGAACAAACTTCACGCAAAACTTGCAAAACTGTCCAAAAAGGCAGGAGTGGCATCTGCGAAGACGTACAAGTCCGAACGTGCGAGCGGGAACAGGCTGGACAACTGGTCTATGTCAAGAATAATACAAAAGACGCTTGTGGAAAGCGGAGTTTCGGGGGAGATTGACGATCTGTGCAAGGCCATGATTGACGAATACTATCAATCCGTGGCAGAAACCAAAAAATCATATTGGAAGTGAGCGTGTTAGTCAAGTCACAGTTCCTGTCTGAAACTCGAGCAGTATGTCCACACAACCTGTAGGATGCTTCAATGGGGCCGCAACTTGATAGTTGCGGAAGGTACGACAAGCTCTACGCGACGAGCGAGCAGGTCTTGCTTCAATGGGGCCGCAACTTGATAGTTGCGGAAGGTGTAAACAAAACAGCCGCTAGCCGACCTGCCCGGGGCTTCAATGGGGCCGCAACTTGATAGTTGCGGAAGGCTTGGTGAACAATGCTGGCTTCTTGAACCTGTCCCCGGCTTCAATGGGGCCGCAACTTGATAGTTGCGGAAGGCCGGCCCCGGATCGAAGTCCCGGGCAAAGCCCGTGTGCTTCAATGGGGCCGCAACTTGATAGTTGCGGAAGGGGCATGGCGATAAGAATCAGGCGGCGGTACTGGAAGCTTCAATGGGGCCGCAACTTGATAGTTGCGGAAGGTCAACACGACTTCCGTGGCCGAGGTCTCGGAAGTCAGCTTCAATGGGGCCGCAACTTGATAGTTGCGGAAGGAGCTCGAGAACCCCGGCGAGGGGACGACCCCGTGGGCTTCAATGGGGCCGCAACTTGATAGTTGCGGAAGGTCGCCGGCCTGTTCTGGTGGCTCAGCAGCGCGACCGACGCTTCAATGGGGCCGCAACTTGATAGTTGCGGAAGGTTTATAACGCTGTTATGAAATAGCCGAAGGGTATATAGCTTCAATGGGGCCGCAACTTGATAGTTGCGGAAGGTGTAAACAAAACAGCCGCTAGCCGACCTGCCCGGGGCTTCAATGGGGCCGCAACTTGATAGTTGCGGAAGGCTTGGTGAACAATGCTGGCTTCTTGAACCTGTCCCCGGCTTCAATGGGGCCGCAACTTGATAGTTGCGGAAGGTGCCAGATAACAGACAACAGCGGGCGCGTTTTTGCAGCTTCAATGGGGCCGCAACTTGATAGTTGCGGAAGGACGATCCAAGGCGCGACCGACGGCAGCAGGTCGGCAGCTTCAATGGGGCCGCAACTTGATAGTTGCGGAAGGGCTCCACCTCTCCCTCGGCGTCGCGCGCAATGCGGACGCTTCAATGGGGCCGCAACTTGATAGTTGCGGAAGGTGCTCGCATAAATGCCACGAAAAAGCCCGAGCCCGAGAGCTTCAATGGGGCCGCAACTTGATAGTTGCGGAAGGACGATCACGAGTATAACAACAATCAGCCCGTAAGGCTTCAATGGGGCCGCAACTTGATAGTTGCGGAAGGGTTGGCCCAAGATGAGGTCTTTGCGGACCTAAAGCCGCTTCAATGGGGCCGCAACTTGATAGTTGCGGAAGGTGAAATTTTTGCTACGGACACTCCTGCATTGCAGGCGCTTCAATGGGGCCGCAACTTGATAGTTGCGGAAGGACGTACCACGACGTGACCTATTCGTACGAGGACGGGTAGCTTCAATGGGGCCGCAACTTGATAGTTGCGGAAGGCATGGTGCGGGGTATGCTCTCAATGCTCGGGGGCGGGCTTCAATGGGGCCGCAACTTGATAGTTGCGGAAGGCATAGTGCTGCCCGTAAGCGTCTTGAAAATCAAGGCTTCAATGGGGCCGCAACTTGATAGTTGCGGAAGGTCCGCAAGACCGGCTTGCTTCCGTCCTTCGATTGCCGCTTCAATGGGGCCGCAACTTGATAGTTGCGGAAGGAACTCGCCGGAGGGCCGCGACCTGTACGAGCGGTACGCTTCAATGGGGCCGCAACTTGATAGTTGCGGAAGGAAAAAGTCGGGCGAAACGACAAAGTACAGGCTGCTAGCTTCAATGGGGCCGCAACTTGATAGTTGCGGAAGGGCGGCGTTCTGGGAAGAATACGTGGGCGGATACAACGCTTCAATGGGGCCGCAACTTGATAGTTGCGGAAGGCCTAGCCGATGTCAATGACATCAGCGAAGCGATGGAAGCTTCAATGGGGCCGCAACTTGATAGTTGCGGAAGGGTTGCCACCACACCCACAAAGCAAAACCGATCAAGGGGCTTCAATGGGGCCGCAACTTGATAGTTGCGGAAGGGCGATCTATCAGCTCGTCACCGGCGCGGTGCCCGAGGCTTCAATGGGGCCGCAACTTGATAGTTGCGGAAGGTTTACCGGCCGCGACAAGTTCGGCAAGGCGTTCGCGCTTCAATGGGGCCGCAACTTGATAGTTGCGGAAGGACCACCTTGATCGAACCGCCGTGCTCGGCGGCCCACGCTTCAATGGGGCCGCAACTTGATAGTTGCGGAAGGGTTTCCCATGGCCCGATAAGGCCAATGAGGGTTATATGCTTCAATGGGGCCGCAACTTGATAGTTGCGGAAGGCCTTATACCGTCCATTTTTTCGGCGACGCCGAGATGGTGGCTTCAATGGGGCCGCAACTTGATAGTTGCGGAAGGGTTAATCGAGAGATCCAAACGACTCAAGCGCACCTGCTTCAATGGGGCCGCAACTTGATAGTTGCGGAAGGGCGCGCCCCCAGATTCGCGGCCACGGCCCGCTTGTAGCTTCAATGGGGCCGCAACTTGATAGTTGCGGAAGGACCCAGAGCCCGTGCAGGTCTTCCCGCGTGTTTGACGCTTCAATGGGGCCGCAACTTGATAGTTGCGGAAGGCTAACCATAGGCCTAAGGCATAAATACCCCTAGGTGCTTCAATGGGGCCGCAACTTGATAGTTGCGGAAGGGTTGGCGGGCAATTTGACGGACGCAGAGTTGTTAGAGCTTCAATGGGGCCGCAACTTGATAGTTGCGGAAGGAGATCCTCAAAGTCCGCAAAGTAGGCGATATTCTGGGCTTCAATGGGGCCGCAACTTGATAGTTGCGGAAGGGTTGGCCCCGGCCGCCGTGCCCAGGCCGTACCGTATCGCTTCAATGGGGCCGCAACTTGATAGTTGCGGAAGGCAATGGCATGCCCAAAACCGCGACGCACGAAAGGGCGCTTCAATGGGGCCGCAACTTGATAGTTGCGGAAGGGGTGATCCAGAATGAGTTTGAGCATAATAAGACCAAGCTTCAATGGGGCCGCAACTTGATAGTTGCGGAAGGAAGGGACGATAGACCGCGCCGCGCCCGCGGTTCCGGCTTCAATGGGGCCGCAACTTGATAGTTGCGGAAGGAGGTGCGCGGTCGGCGCGCCCTTGCGGGTGCCCTGGAGCTTCAATGGGGCCGCAACTTGATAGTTGCGGAAGGATCTTGGCCCAAAGACCCCCCCCCCCAAAGCCACGCTTCAATGGGGCCGCAACTTGATAGTTGCGGAAGGCCCGCGTCGTAGCCGTAGCCGTGCTCGCCCATGGTCGCTTCAATGGGGCCGCAACTTGATAGTTGCGGAAGGCTATAGTGCCAAGTTAACCGTCCGATTCACAGTCCGCTTCAATGGGGCCGCAACTTGATAGTTGCGGAAGGATAGACCAGGCCAACAAAGAGATCATCGAACGCGCGCTTCAATGGGGCCGCAACTTGATAGTTGCGGAAGGCACATAACCGGGGAGCAGAAGAACCGCCCCGCGAAGCTTCAATGGGGCCGCAACTTGATAGTTGCGGAAGGATAGCGGCCCTCAACGAGGCCAGGGAGAAGCTGACGCTTCAATGGGGCCGCAACTTGATAGTTGCGGAAGGTTTGAGGCTGTCGGTGATCTTTCTGGCGGGCGTCAGGCTTCAATGGGGCCGCAACTTGATAGTTGCGGAAGGCCGCAAGTTCAGCACCGCGGCAAAACTGCACCTCAGCTTCAATGGGGCCGCAACTTGATAGTTGCGGAAGGTAGCTTCAATGGGGCCGCAACTTGATAGTTGCCGCCCGGTGCGCCGGTTGGATGCTTCAAGCAACTTGTATATCGGCCCGCGTCCGTAGGCCCCCGTTACGCTTCAATGGGGCCGCAACTTGATAGTTGCGGAAGGCCTGCCCGGGCGCCTGAATCCGCTCTGGTCGGTGCGGAATTTCCCGGCAGGCGGCATACTGTGCGCGGTTTCTGCACGCGCGCCTGCATCGGCATGCGGGCGGACACTTCCGTATATTAACAAACTGCGAGCGCCTCAGCCTGCGCGCCGCAACCCACAGCCGCTCGCGTCATATTATGCGCGCCGGCTCGCGCGCGTGCCTCTCCATCCGGGAGCCAACGAACTCTATCCTACCGTCGCCGTCCGAGCCCATGTCGGCCACCATCACCCGGTCGGCCGACATGTCTATCTGCTCCGCCAAGTCGGCCCGCAGCAGGGCCAGCTCCTTGCGGCTCAGATCGCACAGAAACACCGAATACTGGGCGGGCTCGCCGTACCCGAGCATCTTTTTGTGGACGCGCTGCAGGCGGCCAGGCTCCGTCACGTCGTAGCAGACGAGGTACGTGCGCCTCACGGGATCACCGGGTCCGGAAGGACGGATAATGCGGTATTTCTTTCAGGAGGTGCCTAGAGAGCAGCCGGGCCTGGGTCTCGAGCACGCGGCGGTAGCTCGCCGGATACCCGAGCACCGGGTGGTTCACGCTCGCGTCCATCCTCCTCTCGAACGCCCGCGTGGCCGCTATCCTGCCGCCGCTAGACATGAACACCCCGAACGGTGTCTTTGTAAAGTCCGACGGCCCTATCTCGCCGTTGTTCAGGGCCGTAATGCACGCCGAATCTGCCGCCAGGGGGCGGAACTCTTCTATCATGTCCAGCGCGAGCGCCGGCTTGCCGTACTTTGGCATGTGCAGAAACCCAACGTACGGATCGAGTCCCACCCTGCTGACAGTCGAGGCGGCCTGCGACAACAGCAACATGTACATGTATGACAGCACCGCGTTGACCGGATCCTTGGGCGGCCGCCGGTTCCTCCCGTCAAAGTCGAACTCCGTCTCGGCCCTGAGCATGGTGCCGAATTTTTCAAAGTACGTGCGGGCCGCCAGCCCCTCTATCCCGAGCAGCTCCTCGTACCCGCGGGCGGCAAGCGCCCGCTCGGCCAGGGCCGACATCTTTTCGACGGCGCCCCGGCAGTCTCTGCCGTTGCGCCTCAGCAGGGTAGCGCAGTTCCTTATCTTGCCGTTGACTATTCTCCTCGCGATGGCCATGCGGGCCGAGCGGTCGGCGTGGGCCGCGTGCTGCGCTATGCGGAGCTGGGCGTTGCGGTGCCACCCGCCGGTGGCCATCCCCACGAACTTTCCCGAATACGACGTGTAGCAGACGGCCACGCCGCGCGCGTACAGTTCCCGCAGCGCCTGCGTGGTCACCTGCACGTTGCCTCGCACGGTCAGCGACGAGACATCGAGCAGGCGCACGGTCTCGGTCTTGCCACCCTTTACAGATATCTTGAGGCAGTCGCCCGACTTTGAGACGCGTGCGCCTTGATCCTGCACGTGCACCGGCGTCGCGTCGCTCCTGATGGGGTACATGCGCCTCACCGACTCCTCTTCCACGGCGCCGGTGAGCAGGTTGACTTCGTCCGGCAGGCATATTTCCACCAGCGAGCACCTGGGGCACTTTGGGCTGTCGACCAGCGGTGGTGGCACCGCGTCCTGCTCCATGGTCTCTCTCATCTCGCGTATCGTTTCCAGGGTCTGCGAGACCAGCTTTTCGTCAAACTCGACTTCCACGCGCTTTTTGGAGCCGACGTAATACACGATGCCGCGCTCCGATTCGTATCCGTTGGCCTGTAACAACAACCCCTGCGCGCACACGTGTATGCGGTGGTCCGGCCATGTGCCCTCTCTGGTCTCGGGCGCCCTGCCGCGCTTGTACTCTACGGGAGTGGCCGTCTTGCCGTCCAGCTCCAGCAGGTCCAGCCTGGCCGAAAAACCTAGGCCCGGATCGGACAGCTCTACGGATCTTGCGTGCACGCGCTCCCCGTCGGACATCTTTTCGGCACCCGCCTGCCTGTCCACCCGGCGGTGCGCGTACTTTCCCTCGATCACCTCGGCGTTGTACTCGAATTCTTTCTGGGCGTGCTCCAGGTACCCGAGGCGCTTGCAGTACGCGTACTGGACGAGCATGCGCAGGCCCGTCAGATCATCCCCGGATTGCGCGCTCACGTGTATTTAGCGCCGCCGGGCGATATAAGCGCGGCACGAACCTGACGCGGCGGCGCAGGATCTGTAGGCGTAAATGCGGCCCCCGCGGCGGGGGCTTGTAAACCTTTGAACCGTGCCGGACGGCGGGAAGGCGCGGCCTTTCCGCCTGCGCCCCACTTATTACGCGCCCCGCCCCCGACGGGGCGTTGCGGGATCTCATTGGGGAGGCCAACGCCGTCGTGGCGGACGACTGGGCGGAGGCGCGCCCCCCGTACAAGGACGACTTGCGCAGGCGGAAAAAAGCGCGCAGGTCAAACATGCAAAAGGCGCTCCCCCTGTACGAAGAGGCCGTCCGGCAGAACCCGGGCGACGAGCGCGGGTACTGCGGCGCGGTCCTCATGCTCGTGGCGACGGGGCGGTTCGCCGACGCGGCCCCGTACCTGGAAAGGCTGATCCGCCTGCGCCCGGACGCGGCGTACCCGCACGGCATGATGGGCTGCGTCATGGAGATGACCGGCAGGACCGGCGAGGCGGTCGCCTGCTACGACAGGATGATCGAGGCCGATCCAGACGAGATGTTCGGGCGCCTGAGAAAATCCGTCGTGCTGGTCATGCTCGACGAGAACGAGCGGGCCCGGGAATGCCTGGACGATCTGTTCGGGGCCGAGCCGCGCGGCGCGTCGGCGGCAAAGGATCAGGAAAAAATACGCGACATCCTAGAATACGACGGCCCCGAAAGCGAGGACGACTTTAACGAAAACCTGATGCCCGGGCTGGCAAAGATGTGGGAGACGCTGGTCTCGAAAGACGCCGATCTGCCGGAGGGCATCTTCCCCGAAGACATTGGCGCGCTGGCCCGCGCGGCGGCGGATCTGGACGACGAGGCGGCCGCGGATCCGGACAGCGAAGACGAGAACAGAATCAGGGCCATGATGATGCTCAAAGACGGCAGGTACGAGGAGTCCATCGAGTGCCTGGACAGGGTCCTCCGGCTGCGGCCCGACGGCGTGGTGGATCTGGGCCTAAAGGGGATGATGCTGGAGGAGCTGGGCCGCCCCGACGAGGCACTCGGATGCTACGAGCGCATAATCGAGGTAGAGCCGGGCGACATGACTGCGCGCCACCGAAAGTGCGGCGTGCTGGCGCGGCGGGGCGAGGTCGAAAGGGTGCTCGAGTGCTACCGCGCGGCCCTAGAGGCCGAGCCGTCGAACAAGGCAGGCGCGCGCACGAAGAAGGGCATGCGGGAGGAGTACCGCGAGCTGGCGCGCTGCGCAAAAGAGGCCGGTTCCGTAGAGTCGGGCTTTGCAAAGTTCATGGAAACCACAGGCGTGGAGCCCGGGCGCGCCCCGGGCCGCAGAGGCGCGGGGGGCAGGCTCCGCGCGGGACGGCGGCGCCGCTAGCCGGAGGCCGCGCCTCACTTATTACGCGCCCCCTGCAGGGCGGGGCGTGCGGGATCTGATAAAGGAGGCCAACGCCCTGGCCGCGGAAAGAAAGACCGGGGAGGCCGTCGGCCTGTACAGCGAGGCGGCCCGGAAAGACCCCGGCGACGTGCGCGCGTACTGCGGCCTGGCGGCGCTGCACCTAAACGCCAAGAGGTACGGCGAGGCGGCCGGGTACGCCGAGCAGCTGGTCCGCCTCCGGCCCTCGGAGGCCTGGCCGCGCGGCATACTGGGCATAGCGCTCAGCCTGTCGGGCAGAAAGCGCGAGGCGCTCGACTGCTACGAAAAGATGGCCGAACTGGACCCCGACGACATGCTGGCGCGCTTCAACGCCATAATGGAGATGGTCTCGCTGGGCAAGACGGGCAGGGCCAGGCGGGCCATGAAAAAGTTCCGCGCGGCCCGGCCGTCCAGGCCGTCGGCCGAGGCCGAGCGGCGCATGGCCGTCCGCGTCCTGCGGGAGGGCCGCATCCGCAGCGAGTCCTCGACGGCGCTGATGCCCGGCGTCGCGCAGCTCCACAGGGTGCTGTTCTCCAAGGACCGCAAAGACGCCGACAGCGAGCCGAGGCGCCTGCTGGAGCTGGCCGGCGCGGCCGGGGATCTGGGCATGCAGGAAGAGGCCGCCGAGATGATCGACGCGGCGCTGGCCCTCGATCCCGACTTTGCCGACGCGCACAGCGCGAAGGCAAACGCGCTGGCAAAGGCCGACATGGACTCGGAGGCGCTGCGCTCGGCCGACGCGGCCCTGCGCGAAAAGCCCGACTCGGTGCCGGACATGGTCGTAAAGGGGATGATCCTCGCCAGGGCCGGCCGCTTCGAAGAGGCCTCGGCGTGCTACGACCGCGCCATAGCGCTGGAGCCGGGCGAGATGATAGCCTACCACCTAAAGTGCCGCCTGTTCGCGGTATCCAAAGACGCCAAAGGCCTCGCCGGGTGGTACCGCGCGGCCCTCGCGGCCGAGCCGTCCGACGGGTACCGCAGGCAGATCCAGGAGCAGATGCGCGCAGAGCACGCCGAGCTGGAGCGCTGGACAAAGGCCGCCGGCTCTGAAGAGCTGGGCCTCGAGGCGTTCATGGAAAAGGGCGGCGTCGGCGCGCAGCTGCCGCCGGACCCGCGCGCGGATGCGTGAGGGCCCCACTTATTACGCGCCCCCTCCATGGCCGGGCGTGCGGGATCTGATAAAGGAGGCCAACGCCCTGGCCGCGGAGGGCCGGAACGAAGAGGCGCTGTCTTTGTACCGCGAGGCGGTCCGGAAAGACCCGGACGGCGAGCGGGGGCACTGCGGCATGGCCGCGATGCTCCTGAGGGCCAGGCGGTACGACGAGGCGGCCGGGTGCGCAGAAGAGCTGATGCGGCTCCGGCCCGGCGAGGCCTGGCCGCACGGCGTGCTTGGCGTGGCGCGCAACCTCGCGGGCAGGAAGGACGATGCGCTGGCCTGCTTCCAGAAAATGATAAAACTGGATCCGGACGACATGATGGCGCGCCTCAGCGCGGTGGTGCTGCTGGCCTCGTCCGGCAGGAAAAAAGAGGCCGAGGCGGCATTCCGCCGGCTGGCAGAGGCCCGCCCGTCCGGGCCGCTGGCCGCAGCCGAGCAGCGCCTGGCGGTCTCGGCCCTGCGCGGGGGCGTCAAGCGCGGCTCGGACGCCTCGGCCCTGATGCCGGGCATGGCGGAGCTCAACGCGGTGCTCTCCTCGCGCGACGGCCGGGGCGGGCCTGAAGCGCTGCTGACGCGCGCCGCCGAGGTGGAAAGACTCGGCATGCGCAGGGAGGCGGCCGCGATGATCGACGCGGCGCTGGCCGCGTACCCCGGCTCTGCCCAAGCGCACAGGGCAAAGGCCGCCGCGCTGGACGGCGACGGCAGGAGCGCGGAGGCGCTGGCCTCCCTGGACGAGGCGCTCCGGCTGGGGCCCGGCTCGGCCGGCGACCTGCTCACCAAGGGGAGGCTCCTGTCGGACCTGGGGCGTGCGGGCGAGGCGCTCGCCTGCTACGAGCGCGCCATATCGCTGGACCGGGGCGAGCTGATAGCCTACCACCTAAAGTGCCGCCTGCTGGCCCTCGCCGGCGACGCGCCGGGCCTGGCAGAGTGCTACCGCGCGGCCCTCGCGGCCGAGCCGTCCGACGGGTACCGCCGCGGCGTGCAGGAGCGGATGCGCGCAGAGTACGCCGAGCTGGAGCGCTGGACAAAGGCCGCCGGCTCTGAAAAGCTGGGCCTCGAGGCGTTCGTGGAAAAGAGCGGCGTCGGCGGGCGGCCGCCGCCCGACTGAGTGTAGTCCCGAAATCATTTCGCGCGCCGGCCGGGCGCTTGCGTTATATCGCCCGGCCGCCGCCGCCCGCGCGTGGACCCGGTGGAAAGAGCCAACGCGCTCGCCTCCCAAGACAGGCACGCAGAGGCGCTCCCCCTGTACCTCGAGGCCGTCCGGGAAAACCCGGGCGACGAGCGCGGGTACTGCGGGGCGGTCGTCTCCCTCATGGAGACGAAAAGGAGCAGAGAGGCCGTCCCGTACCTGGAAAGGATGATGGAACTGCGGCCCGAGGAAGCCTGGCCGCACGGCGTCATGGGCCAGGTCATGGAGCGGGACGGCAGGCCCGACGAGGCGCTTGCGTGCTACGAAAAGATGGCCCAACTGGATCCCGACGAGGTGCTGGCGCACTTTCGCAAGGCGCAGATAATGCTCTCGAGGGACCTGGAAAAAGAGTACGAAAAATGCATAGTGCACCTGCTGAGCCTAAAGCCCGCCCGCGCCTCGCACGTCGAGGATCAGGGGCGGGTAGTCGTGTTCATAAAGGAAACGCGCGTGTGCGGCTCGGACGGCCTGATGCCTGGGACGCGAAAGATGCTCAGTACGCTGCGGCGCGGCCCCCGGGGCGAAGACCCGGACGCGCTGGTGGAGCGGGCCGGCTCCCTCGCGGCCGGGGGCATGTTCGAGGGCGCGGCCGCGGCCGCCGGCGAGGCCGCGCGCGTGGACCCCGATTTTGCCTCGGCGCACAGCGCGAGGGCCGAGGCGATGGCCGGGCTGGGCAGGTACCGCGAGGCGCTCGGGTGCATAGGCGAGGCCGTCCGGCTGAGGCCCTACGACGACTACGACTTGGCTACAAAGGGCATGCTGCTCGAAAGGCTGGGCCGCTTCGGGGAGGCGGCCGAATGCTACGACCGGATCGTGCGGGCAGACGGGGCGGACATGGCGGCGCGCTACCTCAAATGCGGCGCGCTGGCGCACGCCGGCGACGCCGAGGGGCTGGCGGCGTGCTACCGCGAGGCCCTCGGGGCCGAGGCGGGCAAGAGGGGCGCGCGGCTGCAAAGGCTGATGCGGGCCGAGCTTTCGGATCTGCAAAGCTGCGCGGACGCGGCCGGCTCGGCCGCCGCCGGCCTCGCCGAGTTCATGAGGACGGGCGGAGTCGGCGCGAGGCCCCGGTGGGGCAGGCCCGGCGGGGCCCGGCCGGTCTCCCGGCGCCGGGATGCGAGGCCCGGCAGGCTGCGCGCCGGCAGGCGCGCCTAGCCGGGGAGGCGGGCGGCGCCGTCCCGGCCTTGCGCCGAGCCCGATCGGGAAACCGCGGCGATCGCAAGAGGGCGGATCCGGGGCGGTGGACGGCGGCACGCCGCCCGCGGACCGGCGGTTGGAAAGCCGTGATCGCCCGGCCGCGTGCGGCCTGCCGCAACCGACGGGGAAATGGCGGCCGGCCCTGGCGGTGCGGAGCCCTGGCGCCCGCCTGGCCTCATGCCCGTGTTGCGTGCAAGCCGGGGTCAGATTCGCGTGCGCGTGATTCGAGTTCCAAGAAACATTCTTCCGACATGCCCGATCCGTCGTGTCCGCGCCCGTTTGTTACCATGAATTGGCTGTAGAGCACCGTCCTGACATCAGCTCGGGACAGATTGAGCCCGGCGCTGCCGAGCAGGCGGGCCTTGTGCTGCGCCATGCCGACCGCCGCCGCGGCGGCGTCCCCGCATGCTTCCGAGTCAGCGCACGCCCGCTTTTTGCACACGAAGATCACGTCCAACTGAATCGGGGATCTGGACTGAGTCATGGGGACGGAAACCGACATTTCAGCTTTGACGGGGTGTGCGCCGACCGGCACAAAGCCGGATCTTGCCAGCGATTCGTGCACGGACGTCCATCCGTCTGGCCGGGAGTGGTGGTAGGTGAATACCAGCAGGCCCTCGTCGGCCAGGACCCTGTGGCACTCGGAGAACACGGCGGCCAGCTTTGCCGCAAACCGGCCAGGATTCGAGTCTTGCACCTCTTTCTTGTCGCGGGTTGTGTCTCCGCCGCCAATGAAACCGCGCGGATACAGCCTCCCCCACGAATAGAAGAAATCGGCCAGTTCCGAATAGTTGACGTTGTCGAAGAACGGAGGATCCGTGACTACGTAGTCGATGGCGCCGTCGTCCAGATCCATCTTGTCGGAGCTTCCGCAGGCCAGCTTTATCCCGCCCGGCTCGGGCCGCCGTCTGTCAAGAGCGCCCACGCCCCATTTGAGCGCGCCCTCGGAAGAGGGCGTCTTGCGATCCTCGGCCCCCAGCTCGAAAGGCTCGCGCTTGTAATCCAGCGCCCTCAGCAGCCTGGATCTGAACAGCCCGGAGAACGACCCGGAGCTCTTCTCCGTCCCCCACACGTTCGCTTCCAGAGGCATGCGCTCCGGTTTCAGTATGTGGTGGGCGAACATGTGTCTGACCGCCCCAGTCCCCTCCCCCTTGTAGCTGGCGAACATGTTGTTGAACTCGAGCGTGCCGGAGAACAGCAAAAGCAGGGCGTCCCGGCACGCGGCGTCGCCGATTCGCCAGATTGCGCTCTGGAGCCATCCGAGAGACAGCAGCTGGCGATCGTTGAAAAACTCCCTCCATGTCCGGTAATTGTAATTGATTGCCTGCCTTGTGTTGTGGCCGTCGGCCAATTCCGTGCGGGGCAACTTTATCTCGCCGTTCCCGACGGCAGATCGGAGGGCAATCGAGCACTTGGCGTATGCTGCGGCATCTTCCCGGGTGGCCTTGGCGTACCTTTTTTCGCCGTCGGCCGTCAGGACGAGCTTTCCGTAGAGCCTGTGCTCCGGAGGACTCTTGCTTGATCTGACGGAGTCCACAACGGCGAATTTCCTGCGGCACGCTCTGCACGTGGCGCTGGCCCCGCGCGCAGATCCGGCATCCGGCTCGAATGTGTGTGAGCAAGACGGGCACGCGGCCGCGTTCGCGGTCTTGCGCCAAGGGAATATGTCCCAGCATTCCGGGCACACCACGTGCACGTTTCTGGCCTTCAGCGGGTTTGCGGTTCTTGCGAACGCGTACGTCGGAAACAGACTGACGCCAGATCCGCATCCGGGGCATTGCACCTGCTTGACCCAAAAAAAGTAGAGCACGTCGCACTGCCGCCCGTCTGAATCGCGCGTCTTGTACAGAGATCTTATCCTGTCGCGCGTCTCAAAGGCAACCTCGTTAAACGCCGCCATGATCTTCTCCCTCGGCGGGGAGGACATGGATACCCTGACCGCCTCGCACGCTACGGGGTTTATGTCCATGCCAAAAGAAGTGCAGCCGATCTTGTGGGATTCGCCGATCGTGGTGCCGCTACCCATGAAAGGATCTAGGATTGATACGCCCGGATGGCTCCCGGGACGGTAGAACGCCTGGCGGAAGTCCGCATCAGGAGGCACGACGCAGCCGACGACTATTGCCCGGAACACCGAGCCCAGCCTGCGGGCCCACCATTTGTGCGTGTAGTACATGGGCCGGTAGATCTCCTTCCTCCAGCTCTCTCTGAGCGCCAGCTTGGAAACGAAGTCTATCGGAAAATGATCGGACTCTATGGCGCGGATCCCCGTGCCGGCGGCGCGCGGGATCGACACCTGATCCGACACGGTCATTCTTCGCCCTCCCCGCGCATACGCACCGGATCGTCGGGATCGCCGGCGAGCCTCCACGCGCAGAACTCGTGCCTTTTCCCGGCTGCGGGGTTGGGTTCTGTGCGAGCCGTGATCTCGCTACTGCGCAGGTCAAAGTTGTACCCCACGATCACGCGGTCTGCCTCGATCCTGGACAGAACCCCGATTCTGGCCAATTCCCCCGGCACCTCCGCATCGGATGGCAATATGAGGGTCCTGTGGTGGGTAGTGCCCGCCGCTATTGCAAACGGGGTCGGCAGCACATACATTTTCCGATCCCTGATCATAACGTCCCCGTAGCTGCCGAAGCCCTTCACGCTCTTGTTGGCATGGGTGTATCCATGATCGGCGTTTAGGAAATCCCCGTGGCATATTGCCAGATCCATCACCGGATAATGCCGTCCGTCGGGTCTGGCAGGATACCGACCGAATATGTAATATATCGTTCTGCCGTTATGCACGCCGCTTGGAATCTGGCTGTTGGAGTCGTATGTCAGGTCCCTTCCCGGATACGCCAGTCCCTTCACCTCAAACCCGTCACTGGCCGACACCATCCTGAAGTCCGGGTATGAGTTTCTTCCAGCCGTTTCAAAATCCAGCCGCAATTCCCCGATTCTGTCCTTTACCCAGTTCTGGAAGTGGAATTCTTTGTCGGTGTCGCTTTCGCTAGATATGAGCTTGTTGTCGTTCATGGCCAAGACGCATTTTTTGAATAGCGCGGCCGCGACGTTCAATGACATGCCGCTTGCAAGTTGCAATTTAAATCTAGGCTGGATCGCTGGGCCGTCCTTATTTAACGGGCCGGAGGCGGCAATTTCGCGCCCGTCCGCCGAATTTACAACAGTGCCAGAACTTGGCCGAGTCCGACACGCTGGGCGACGGCGATTCCCGCTTTTGGAACTGGTTCAAGATCCAAAAAGTGCGCGTTTCCCGCAAAGCGCTTCGGGCCGGATCTTCCGTACGAGCGCGACATTTGCCTGCGGGGGCCGTATTCGCAGATCATGGGGGACGAGTGCCGGGACTTGGCGGAAAACGGGGATCGGTGCGACGAGGCCCGGCCCGAGCTGCCGCAAGAGTTCCGCGGCGGCGGGTTCCTAGACTTCGTCCGGGGCGGGAGCAACGGCTGGCTGGAGATGGCGACCACGCTGCTACCCAAGAGGAAACGCATGACGAAAATGGACCGCATCATGGAGGGCGCCGAAGGCTGGGGTCGGCTTCACGCGCGAATTCATAGAATTCGCCCTGCGCGACCTGGAGGGCGCCGGCCCGATCGAGTGCGACGGGCGACCGCAGTCGGTCTGCGTTCTCTTCGCGTACTCGGCTCTTGGACGGGGCCGCAACGCGGCCTCGGAACGCGGCGCCCCGCCTCGGACGCCCCGCGCTCCTTTTCCCCCGCGCTCGCGGCGCCCGACGCATGCAGGAACCGAAGCCCAGGGCGATCGGGCCGGCCGCGCCTATCTTATATGCCGCCTGCCCCTCCCCCCGCGCGTGGACTGGGAGCGGGCCGCCGATCTGATCCGCGCGCACAGGTACCGGCAGGCCCTGCCGCTCTACGAGGAGGCCGTCCGGAAAAACCCGGGCGACGAGCGCGGGTACTGCGGGGCGGTCATCGCGCTGATGGAGACAAGAAAGCGCAAGGAGGCTGCCGCGTACCTGGAAAGGCTGATGAAACTGCGACCCGAGGAAGCCTACCCGCTCGGCGTCATGGGCTGCGTCATGGAGGACGACGGCAGGAAAGACGAGGCGATGGCGTGGTACCAAAAGATGATCGAACTCGACCCCCAAGAGACGCTGGCGCGCTTACGGCAGGCGCAGATGACCATGAGGGACAAGGAAAAGCAGTACGAAAAGCACCTGGTGGACGCAATCAAGCTAAAGACGACCCGCGCCTCGGCCGTCGAGGATCAGGCGCGGCTGGTCGCGTTCATCGACGAAAAGTACAGGGGCGGCAAGGAGGGCATGATGCCGGGGGTGCTCAAGATGCGCCGGATGCTGCGGTGCGGCCCGCCCGAAGACCGCAAGGACCCCGACCTGCTGCTGGAGCGGGCCGGCTCCCTGGCGGCCGGGGGCATGATCGAAGAGGCCGCCGAGGCGGCCGCCGAGGCCGCGTCCGTAGATCCGGACTTTGCCACCGCGCACGGCGTAAGGGGCGAGATGCTCGCGGAGCTGGGCAGGTACGGCGAGGCCGCCGCGTGCATCGGCGAGGCCGTCCGGATAATGCCGTACGACACCGAGAACCTGATGCTAAAGGGAATGCTGCTCGAAAAGCTGGGCCGCTTCGGAGAGGCGGCAGAATGCTACGGCCGGACGATAAAGGCGGACCGGATGCACATGACGGCGCGCTACCTCAAGTGCGGCGCGCTGGCGCACGCCGGCGACGCCAAGGGGCTGGCAAAGTGCTACCGCGAGGCCGTCGAGGCCGAGACGGACAGGGACGGCGCCAGCATGCAAAAACAGATGCTCGCCGAGTACTCGGAGCTGCAAAGGTGCACGGGCGAGGCCGGCTCTGCGGCCGCCGGCCTGGCCGAATTTCTCAGGACGACGGGCGTCGGCATACGGACCCGGTGGGGCCGCCCCGGCGAGGACGCGCGCCCGCTCCCCCCTTTCCGGCGCAGGCCGCGCGGGCCGGCGAGGCAGGGCAGGCTGCGCGCCGGCAGGCGCGCCTAGTCGGGCCGCAGGCGGCGCGCCGGCGCGGTCAGGGCCTGCACGGACCTGCGCCACTCCGCGTCCCCCTGCGAGACGCAGACCGAATCGAGCGCCGAGACGAAGTCTTGGGCGAAATAGTCCAGCTCGCCGAGCGCCACGCGCCGCGCCAGCCGCGATATGATTCTTCTGCGGCCCCCGACCGAAAGGCCGGCCGCGTACGACGCCAGATTGCCGAGCGCCGACCGCAGCGACTCGTGGTAGTGCGCGTACGAATCGTCTGTCATGGCCGTGTTCTTTACGACCGTTTCGGCCGCGATCAGGCATATCCGGGCCGCCTCGTCGGCGTCGCCCGCCGATGCGAACCTTCCGGCCGCCTCTTCGGCCACGTCAAAGTGCACGAAGTCGAGTCCCTCTAGGTATCCGTCGACCGCCTTTTCGATGTACATCACGTCCAGCACGCGCCCGTAGTCGACGCCGCGCGGGGGGAGCCCGCGCGGCGGCAGCTCGAGCAGGTGAAGCAAGTCGCGGTCCGCGCGCTTTTTCCACGCGGCGGCGACGGCCAGCTCTTTTTTCTGCCACGGCTCGGCCGTCTCCGCCGCCTCGCGTATGCCTTCGTCCTCCTCGGCGCGCGCCTCCCTGAGGGCGTCCATGTTCTCGGCGGCGTACACCGCCAGCTCGGTCGCGTGGGAGCAGTACCTGGCCCTCTGCCTGCACCCGCACGAGACCTCCAGCTCGCCGCCCTCCACGCGCGCGTACACCGGCCTCCAGTTCTTGCCGCCCGGCAGCACCGCCCACACGCCGCCGTCCTCCAGCCGCGGGGCCAGCACGGGGCCCGAGCCCCACCACGGACTGCCGTTCCTGCGCGCCTCCTCCTCGCCGACCGCCGCGATCACGGCCGCCATGTCTATCCCCGGCCCGTCCCGCACCGGGCCCCGCCCGGCCGCCTATCTTATTAAGATCGGCCCGCCGGCGCCGCGCGTGGATCTGCTCGAAAAGGCCATCGATCTCTCCCGCAAGGAAAAGTTCGGGGAGGCGATCGCCGCGTACCAAAAGGCCATCTCGGAGGATCCCGACGACGAGCGCCCGTACTGCGGCGCGATCCTCCTGCTCATGACCACCAAGAGGCTCGACGAGGCCGGCGCGTGCATCGAAAGACTGATGCGGCGCCACCCCGAGGCCGCCTACCCCCACGGCGCCATGGGCTCCCTGATGGAGATGCGCGGCAGGCCCGCCGAGGCGCTGCCCTTCTACGAAAAGATGATCGAGATGGACCCGGGCGAGGCGTTCGCGCGCCTCCACAAGGCCCAGATAATGCTGAAAATGGGCGACAAGAAAAAGTACAAAGAGTGCGTCGCGGAACTGAAAAAAGCCGAGCCGCCGAGCGACTCGGCCGCCGAGGACAAGAAAAAGGCGCTCGACGCGCTGGAAAAAAAGTACGACGGCGATCCGACCGACCTGATGCCGTCGATGAAGGCCATGGCCGACGTTCTGCTCTACGGGCCGGGCGGGCGCGAGGAGCTCCAGCCGCTCTTCGAGCTGGCCCGATCCATGGAAAAAGGCGACGGGATCAAGGCCGTCAAATCGGCCCTGGACGACATGTTCCTGGGCCTGGATCCCGGGGAGGGCGGCCCCGCCGACGAAAAGATAGGCGAGGCCAACGCCCTGATCATGCGGGGCGAGGGCAAAAAGGCGGTCCCCCTCTACGAGGAGGCCGTCAAGCTGGACCAGGACGACGCGCGGGGGTACTGCGGCATGATAATCACGCTCATGATGATAGACAGGCAGAAAGAGGCCGAGGGGTGGGCGGAAAAGCTGGTCCGCATCAGGCCCGACGATGCCTACCCGCACGGCATCATGGGCTCGCTCATGGAGATATCCGGCCGGCCCGACGAGGCGCTTGCCTGCTACGACAAGATGATCGAGATCGATCCGGGCGAGATGGCAGCGCGCCTCAAAAAGGCGCTCATACTGTTCGCCGGCGACAGGGACGACGAGGCCCAGAAATGCCTCGAAGAGGCGCTGGTCGCCGAGCCGTCCAGCGATTCGGGCGAGGACGTGCAGGATCTGATAGCCGACCTGCTGGACGACGACGACGAGATGGAAGAGGACGAAATCGCGGCCAATCCGGAGGTGGCGATACCGGGCATGGAAGAGATGGTGACGGTCCTGACCATGGGTGAAGACTTTGACGAAGACGACGAGGACGAAGACTTTGACGATGAAGACGATGAAGACGACGAGGACGAAGACTTTGACGATGAAGACGAAGAGGACGACCTCGCGTTCGAAGTCGAGCAGCTGGTTTACCACGCCAACAAGCTGGCAGACGGCGGGCGGTTCGCCGAGGCGGTCGCGCTGCTAGACGACGCGCTGCAGCTCGATCCCGACTTTGCCGACGCGCACAGCATCAGGGCCATGATGATGGTGCAGCTGAAAAGGTACCGAGAGGCCGTCGAGTGCGTCGACGAGGTGCTCCGGCTGCGGCCCGACGACGTGGAGGACCTGGGCGTGAAGGGAATGCTGTTCGAGAAGATGGGCCGGCCCGAAGAGGCGATGGCCTGCTACGACCGGATAATCGAGGTCGAGCCCGGAGAGATCATGGCCTACTACCTCAAATGCGGCATGCTGGCCGAAGGAGGCGAGGCGGGCGAGCTGGAAGAGTGCTACCGCGCGGCCATGGCGGCCGAGCCGTCGGACAGGGACGGGGCGCGCATGAAAAAGTCGATGCGCGGCGAATACCGCGAGCTGAAGCGTTGCGTAGCGAGGGACGGCCCGGAGCGCGGCCTCGAAAAATTCATGGCAAAGACGGGCGTCGCGGCAAAGCCAAAGTGGGGCAGGGCCGGCGACGGCCCCTAGGATCCGGCAAAGCGCGGCGGGCGATCTTTTTTTCAGCGCCGGCGCCCGGCGCGCAGGCGGCCCGCCCGCCCGGCCCCGCGCGCGCGCCGGGAAGCGGGGGGCGCGCGGGCGCCTTCGCCGGCGCGGCCCCACTGCGGCCTCGCCGCCACGCCGCCCCCGTCCACGAACGCCCCGAGGCCCGCCTCTACGGAGCCTGCCTCCTGCGCGCAGCGCTCCAGCTCGGCGTACTCCCTGCCCATGCTCCTTTGCATGGTCTCCCTCCCGTCGTCGCGCGGCGCCGACGAGAGCGCCTCGCGGTAGCACTCGGCCAGGCCGCGCGCGTCGCCGGCGTGGGCCAGCGCGCCGCATTTGAGGTAGTAGGCCATCGTCTCGCCCGGCTCGACCTCTATCACGCGATCGTAGCAGGCCAGCGCCTCGTCGCGCCGGCCAAGCTTCTCGAGCAGCATCCCCTTGGCGCACAGGTCTTCGGGGCCGTCGGGCCGCAGCCGGAGTACGGTATCCATGAGCTCGGCGGCCTCGCGGTACCTGCCCATCTGGATCAGTATGGACGCCTTGACGCTGTGCGCGTCGGCAAGGTCGGGGTGCTCGGCTATGGCCCCGTCGATCGCGGCCATGGCCTCGTCCAGCTTGCCTTCGTCGGACAGCGCGCTGGCGCGCGCCATCGCCTCTTGGGGGCTCCCCTCCTCCAGGTACTCCGCGAACAGGGCCTTGAGCATGCCCGGCATGCCGGGCATCGCCGGCGACAGTCCGGGCGGCCTGCCGCCCCCGTCCGCGTCCTGGCGCATCTCGGCCAGCGCGGCTTCGGCCCCCGCGTCGTCTGCCATCTCTTGCACCTTTGCTATGTTTGCCATTATCTCCCTCTGCGCCCTGGCCTCGTGCTCGTCGGACGGCTCGGCCCCCATGGCCTTGTTGAAACACTCCATGCCCTCTTTTGTCCGGCCGCGTCTGATCAAAAGGGGCGAGGCCCTAAAGAGCACCATGATGTCGTCCGGGTCTATCCCGAGCGCCTTTTCGTAGCACGCCAGCGCCTCGTCTGTCTTGCCGCACCCTTCCAGGACAGAGCCCATCAGGCCGTGTAGGTGCGCGTCGTCGGGGCGGAGCCGGATCAGCTTTTCCATCCACTCGGCGGCCTTTTCGTTCTGCTTCATGTGCAGCAGCGCGAGGACAGCCCCGTAGTACCCGCGCTCGTCGTCCGGGTTCTGCCGGACGGCCTCTTCGTACAGCGGGAGCGCCCTCGCAGTCTGGTCATCCACGGCCAAGGCGTTGGCCTCGGCTATCGCGTCCATCCGCCCGGCGGCCGGCTGCGAGGTATAAGTGGATAGCGAAGCCGCGGGCGAAAGGTCAGATGTACCGGAATATGGTCCTTTTCTGGGCCGGCCCGCCGTCCGAGACCAGCGCGAAATTGTGCAGCGGGTACTCGGACTTGTACTTTTTCATGTAGCTCCAGGCCACGTCGTGCGTCCGGAACGAGGTCCGCAGCCCCTCTATCCGGGATTCGGCGCCGTACACGTCAAACACCACGACGCTGTAGCTGCGCGGCCTGCCCGCGCGCGGGCGCGCCCGCAGTATCCAGGCCAGCGCGAAGACGAACACGGCCGCGAGCACGACGGATTCCCCGGCGTACTTGAAGAACGATACCACCACGGCCGGTATGGTCTGGCCGAACAGGTGCCCCACGGAATACGAAAAGGCCACAACCGCGAGGGCCGTGAGCACGTAGGTCTTTAGATCGAAGACGCGCTCAAGCACCTGCATGGCGGGGGTTCGCCGCCTGATCTTTTAACTCTTGCGTGCCGGCGCGCGCACCGGCACCACGTGTATAGCGCAATGGCGGGACTTGTCCTCCGACGTGCCAGTCTCGAGTTCTATCCGGTATTTGCACCCCGGGCCGTATTCTTTCTTGTGGCTCCGTAGCGTCTCAAGCCAACCGTCTATCGTGGCCGGCGGCTGGCCCTGCCTGGCTTCCACCGGTCCGACCAGCGTCTCGAGCAGGCTGTGCATCATGGCGCGCTCGGGCGGGCGCAGATCGAAATAACTCGGTGTGTGCCTCTTTGGCATCACGACCGCGTGCGGGCGCACGTACGGGCGCCGGATCCAAGCGGCGCCGGCCAGAAAATTCTCCACGCCCATCTTGACGTGCCTGCACATGAAGCATTTTTTGTGGCCGAACGCCTTGCGGTTGATCTCTGCCAGAAAGTCGAGGTCGTCGCGATCCCTCTTTTGTCTGTTGCACTCGTAGCAGAGCGCTTGCAGGTTGGATATGTCGTCCGTGCCGCCCCTGCTCTTGGGCATTATGTGATCCACGTCGAGCGGCACTTTTCGGCTCGACACGCCGCAGGCCACGCAACGGCCGGCCGACTTTGATATCACGGTGTACCTCTTGGAGCCGCTGATCGGCTTACGGGGGCTGTACCGGTCGTAATGAGGCAGCAGGCCTTTTCTCTCCTTGTACTCTGACAGCCTGAGCCTGCACGCAACTACCAAGTTCTCGCGCTGCTCTGACGTCAGCCCAGATACGTTGAGCGTAAACATGCGGTTGCGGTTGCCGCGGCCCGACTCTGTGATCGCGCCGCGGTTTTTGAGCGTTTTGCGGGGCCACCTGTTGACGATCTCGACATAGTAGTCGAGCTGTGCAGGATCGCTACTCAAAAACTTAGAGGCCACTTGCCGGGCACTCGCCGTGCCCCCGTTATTCAGCAGGGTTTCGAGCATGATGGGCTGGTACACGTGCGTCATGCTCATACCATTCTCTATAAAGTCGAGCAGTTCTGCATAGTCCAACTCTGCGCGGCCGGCGCGGAGGTGATTTAAGCGCAGCGCGCCCTGCTACACGGCCGACTGCGCTGGCTGTCCTTGACCAAGTTGCAGAGGTCGCGGAGCTGGCATGCATGCCTGCGTCCGTACATGCGGTATGCGACACCGCCAAGAACCGGCGTTTACATCGATCGTGCCGACGTGCCTATGGCACACCTATCCCACGAATTGAAAGGCCGACTATCTGCGCCTCAAGGGGTTGCCGCACAATTCCCCCGTGAATCGCCCAAAGCGGCGGATTCCGTCGTTTTGAGGGTTCGGCGGCAGGCGAGGCGGCCTGATTCCCCCGGAGGGCCGTTTCCTGCCCGTCAGAGCCCTTGCAGATTACCTCGCAGCGGCAGTTTCCGCGGCGCACCGGATCCGGTTCAGCGCGCGCACGTTCCACGTTATCGCGAGCAGCATGCCGAACCTCTCCTGCGTCTCCTTTTTCCTGTACCGGCAGAGCAGCCGCCGGGCGCGCGTCTCCTCTGCCCCGAACATGCCCTCTACCATCCTCGCTTCCCGTGGCGCACCCGATCGAACAGGGCAGCGGCCCTGCGCCGGAAACGCTTGCCGACGTTGCGCCTGTTGCCGCTGTTCTCCATGCTCTTTCTCTGATCGATGTTGGGGCGCATGCCCATGTCGAAGACGGTCTTGCAGTTCCGGTCCGAGTCGTACCCCCTGTCGGCGTGGAACCACCAGCCGACGAAACTGCGCCCAAGTTTCTTGGCCTTTTCAAGGAGCGAGGGCAGCATGTCGGTGTCGGCCACGTTGCTGGGCGTCATCTCGCACGAGAGTATTATCTGCAGCTGCAGCACCGCGAAAATGTGCTATTTCAGGTACGATTTTGCGCGCGACGGTCTCTTTGCCGGTCTTTTTGCCCATCTTTGCCTTGTCTTCGTACCTGTCGGTCTCCACGCCGGTGCTGTCCGCCGCCGCGTCGGCCTCGGCCGCCTCGCCGATCCCGGCCTTTTTCAGACACGCGTTGGCAATCTCGGCCACCATGTCTTCGAGCCACTGCATGTCGAGCTCCGCGTGCGCCCTCCAAACGGTCGTGTTGTCCGGAACGAGCCAGTCCAGATCCAGATCCCAAGACGCCGCCGCGGTCTCGGCGTCATAGGACGAGAGGTTGAAGTGGCTCATCAGGACGCACACGATGGCCATTTCGGCCCGCGGATACACCCTAGGCCTGCCGCGGCGGCTCTTGCGAACAGGCTCGGGCGGCGGGTTTTACCTCACCGTCTCCTTGACGTGTCTGATGAAGAAAGCTTTTTCTGAGGCACGCGCTTTGTGGTATCCTGTCCAGTAGCCGTCTTGCTTTTGTTGTGGCAACGGCAAGACGGCTCTGGCGGTGATCAATAGGCATAGCGGTTGGAAAAAATTGACCGTTGGTCGGAAAAAACTGATCTGCGCGGCCCCCCTACAGGCGCCACGCCTCAGATGCGCCGGAATCCGCCATTCTGGGGAATTATGCGGCAGCCCCGGATCAACCACGCCCGGCGCGGATCTGAATTAAATACGGCGCCCCGGCCGCCGCGGCGTGGAACTCGGCGGCATGCGCAGGACGCACAGGGCCTCGGAGCTGGACCCCTCGCTGGGCGGCCAAAAGGCCACCCTGATGGGCTGGGTTTCCAGCGTGCGCGGCCACGGGGCCATATCGTTTTTGACGCTCAGGGACGGGCCCGGCTCGGCGCAGGTGGTCGCAAAAAAGGGCGACTGCCCCGACGGGGTCCTGGACGCGGTGCGGTCGCTAAAGCCGCACTCGTCGGTGGGCGTGTCCGGCACGCTGAGGCCCTCGCCGCGCGCGCCCGGCGGGGTGGAGCTGGCAGCCGAGGCCGTCTCGGTCTTTACGGAGGCCTCCAAGGTGCCGCCGTTCGAGCCGCAGTCGAGGACGGTGAAGAACATAGAGACGCGCCTCGCCGTGCGTTTCATCGACCTGCGCCGCGAATCGCTACAGCATGTCTTTTACGCGCGCGACCGCGTCCTGCAGGCGGCGCGCGCGTACCTGTCCGGCGACGGCTTTGTCGAGACGCACACGCCAAAGCTCATAGCCAGCGCCACCGAGGGCGGGGCCGCGCTGTTTTCGATATTCTTCTACAACCGCGCGGCGTTTCTGGCCCAGAGCCCGCAGCTGTACAAGGAGCAGCTGACCATGAGCCTCGACAGGGTCTACGAGATAGCACCCATATTCAGGGCCGAGGCCTCGCGCACGCAGAGGCACCTCTCCGAGGCCATATCGATAGACATGGAGGAGGCCTTTGCCGACTACGGCGACGTGATGGACCGGATAGAGCGGCTGGTCGGCGCGGCCTCGGCCGCCGCCTCGCAGTACGCCGCAGAGCGCCCCGGCTCCATCGAGGCGCCGCGGGTCGGCAAGATACCCCGCTACGCGTACTCTGACCTAGTCGAGCGGCTCCGGGAGTCGGGGGCAAAGACCGAGTTCGGCGACGACCTGTACCCGTCGGCGCTGCGGCGCCTGGGCCTGGAGGGTTTCTACTTTGTCACCGACTGGCCGCTGGGCCCAAAGCCGTTCTACGTAAAGCGGCACCGCGACAATCCGGAGCTGTCCGAGTCGTTCGACCTGATGTTCGGCGACCTGGAGATATCGTCTGGCAGCACCAGGGTGGCCGGCAGGGCCGAGCTGGAGGAGCGGCTCTCGGCCAAGGGCATGGATCCGTCGGCGTTCGGCTACCACCTCGACGCGTTCGACTACGGCGTGCCCCCGCACGCCGGCTGCGGCATAGGCCTGGAGCGCCTGATGATGGCGCTGACCGGCACGGCCAACATACGCGACACGACGCTGTACCCGCGCGACGTGGACAGGCTCGTCCCGTGAGCGGGCCAAGCGCCGGCGGCGCACATATTGGGAAGCGATCGGGCGGCTTGGCATGGACGCGCGCGTCTTTGCGGTGGCAGCGGCCCTCGCGTGCGCGTTTGCCGTAGCGGCCGAGGACGCCTACGCGCTAAAGTCGTCCGGATCCCCGGCGCTGCGCTCCGGCTCCGAGACCGCCGGCATCGTCTGCGGCGACCGCCTCTGCTCCGAGGTTCGGGCCGAAGCCCCTGCAGAGCGGGCCGCCGGGCACGCGGACGGCCTGGAGGCGATGGAAAAGGCCGCGGAGCAGATGCGCATGGCCGGGCCCGCCCTGGTGGAACTTGCCCCCGACGTGTACAGCTACTTTCTCCACGGCTTCAACAGCCTCATCGTCGTCTCTGAGGACGGCGTGCTCGTGACCGACCCGTCCAACGACGAGCGCGCCGCCGCGATAAAGGAGGCCGTGGCGGGGCTGACCGACGCGCCGGTCACCTGGATAGTGATGTCTCACGAGCACTACGACCACGCCGGCGGCTTTGAGCCGTTCGAGGAGGCGCAGATAGCGTGCCACCAAAACTGCCAGGCCGCCTTCGACCTCGATCCGTTCGGCACCACTCCCGAATCGGTGGATCTGGAGTTTTCCGACTTTGCCGCCATACAGATGGGCGACATCGCCGTGGAACTGCACTATCTTGCGCCGGGCGACGGGGACGCGACCGCGGTCGTCTACCTGCCCGCCGAGCAGATCCTATTCACCGCCGACATTTACGAGCCGCGCGCGCTGACCCACGGCGCGTTCATGGACGACAGCAACTCGACGGGGCGCCAAAAGATCCTCAACGCGGTCTCGGAGTGGCCCCTAAAGTACGCCATAACGTCCCACTCGCCGGACATGGATCCATACTCGGTATACGAGAACGCGCGGTTCCTCAACGACCTCAACGCGGCGGTACTCGACGCGGTGGCGAACTCGGAGAGGGCCGGCTTCGCGGCCGTCTTCGAGACCTACCTGAACCCCGGCTCGGTGCGGCTGCCACAGTACTCGGACTGGGAGGGCTACGAGGAGCACATCGACAGGCACGTGCAGCGCATGGTGATGTCCATCTACCACGGCGACTAGCTTAAAATAAGACCCGGCCGGCCGCGGCGCGCATGGGCTCCGAGCACGTCGCGGTCGTAAAGTTCGAGCCGGTCATGCAGGTCGCAGCCGACCTGCTCTGCCGCCTCGAGCCGGGCAGGAGGCTGGTGCTGCGCGCGAGCGGCGAGGCCATACCCAACGCGGTGGCCGTGGCCAACATAATCACCAACACGATGCTAAAGGACGAGGCCAGCCTGGGCAGGATAAGCGTCGACAGCGAGGCGCCGCCGGGGATGGGAAGGATGGTCTCGACCATAGAGATAGTCGTGGACAGGAAGCCTCAGTAGAGGGCGCCGGGCCCCTTTACCAGCATGTTTTCGCACTCTTTGCAGACCTGCTCGTCGATGTCCGATTCGAGCTTGTGGTGTATCTCGCATATGAGCAGGCTCGACTTTACGTAGTTGCACAGGCCGATGAACTTGGCGAGGCTCGCCGGCGTGTAGGCCATGTCCGAGGCCAGCCCGCCCGCGAGATCGTCCACCAGCTCGTAGACGCGCTCGTCGGAGAGCAGCTTTGCCATCAGGGTCTGATCGCCGCGCTGGCCACGTATGTAGTTGCTCACGGCCGGCTGCGTGACGCCGAGCATCTTGGCGATGTCCTCCTCGTGGACGCCGTGCTCGCCGGCCAGCTTTTTGGCCAGTATGGCGCGCAGGGCAGGGATCAGCGTCTTTGATTCGATCTCGGCGGGGAGCAGCACGGAGCAGGCCCCGGCCCGTGCTGATTTAAGTCTGCCCAATGCCGTTAGTCCCGCCTAACAACGGGGCCCCGCAGTCCGGATCCTGCGTGGGCCGTCGCGAGGCGCCGGTGCTCTCGTGTATATCTTTTCATGAACCACTTCAAGAATGGCAGATCGTCGTCCCTTGTCTGCAATTTTTCCAGCGCGTTGTAATACGAGCCGCGGTGGCCGTATCCTATGTCCAACATGGGATAGCCGTGCCTGTTTAGCACAAAGTCCATCATCAGCTTTGTCCTCCCGTTCCCGTCGCCGAACGGGTGTATGGTAACGAACTTGAGATGGACGAGGGCCGCAAGCTGGACGGGGTTCATCTTTCTTTTGCTAGAGTTGTACCACCTGAAAAAACCCCTGACCAGGGCGCCGACCGGCTTGTTTGCCGGGGTGATTCCGTAGTCCAGAAAAAGCGCCGTGTCCTTGAGCGTCAGTGCAGATCCCTCGATTCTCTGCGTATTGTACGTGAACCTGACGGAAAAATTCCCGAGGTTTTTTTAGCGGATGGACTTTGGAATGGATTTCATCTCTTTTTGGGTCCTCTTTTCACGGATTCCAGCAGCGGCAGCCACCTGTCCGCCTCTATCCTTGCGGCGAAGGTTTTTTTCCTCTCCTCGACGTCGCTAGGAATGGCCCTTCCCAGATACTCTTCGTGCTGTCTGCGGGCGCCGTTTTTCGAATCGTGGTGGAGGTAATAGTAGGTGCGCCCCGATCTGATCCTCCTTACGACGCTCGCCACGCGCGGGCGTGCCCAGGAACTTATTTATTTTTTCCAGAATCCTCGGATTTTTCCTGGGTACGTCTGATCGGCCCGGAATCCACAAATCTGCGATCTTCGGCCCCGATCCGGCAATGCCCACGACCTGCGGCGGGACGCTAGGCAACCTCTTACCCGCTGCCGGCCTAGACCAGCGCCAGGAACACGGCGGCAGGCACTACAGAATAGTCGCGCCTCTGATCGAACTCGTCCTTCGACAGCACCAGCCCCCTGCACGATCCTGCAAAGCCGGCGATCCCGCCCAGCTCGCGGTGGTCGACGCGGTTCCTGTACTTTACCTCTATTGGAACCTCGAGCTCGTCCCTCTTGTAAAAGACAAAGTCCACCTCGCGCCCCCTCCGGTCGCTCCAGAAAAAGACGCGGCGGCTGTACGCGAAACTCTGCGGATTGTAGGCAGTGTCGCTCGCGAGCCTGATTAGGTGGTCTGCCACTATTCCTTCCGCGATCCTGCCGGCCCACGCCGGATCGCCCGCCGTCAGCTCGGACTGGCCGAAAGGATCTGCGTGATCGGACCATGGGCCGAACAGGTGCATGTAGAACGGATCGTGAAAGTAGATCTTTTTGGATCCCGAAAGCCGGGGGATCTTTTTTCGCTCGCCGTACTTGTAAATCACGGCGACGACCGAGAGATCCTTGAGCGAGAGCACGCCGCTGCGCGTCGACTCCCACCCCCCTAGATCGGCCTGGCGCCGCAGCCCGTCCCACGACACGGCGGAGCAGGCGCTGTCCACGATGGCTCTTCCGAGCTGTTCTAGCGCATAGTTGCCGTGCCTGCCCCAGTCGCTCGTTATGCCGTCGCGGTACGCCGCGTACGTCGCGCGCCCGATCCCGCCCGTCCGGACCATCTCGTCGACGATCCTCGGTATCCCGCCCGACAGCATGTACGATTCCAAATGGCGCTGCAAGTCTGATCCGAACCTGGAGTGAACTTCTTCCATGATGTCGGGCGCGTCGCCGGACATGGCATCGCGCAGTGCGTCGTGCTTCTTGTCGGCCGACGCCAGACCCCGTTCGCTGAAAAACCCCGCGATCGCGGGATCCGTTGCGCAGACAAACTCGGAGAACCTCATCGGGGCGAGCAGCCTGTCGTACGCATCTTTGGTCAGCCCGCGCCGGCCAGGAAGCCTCTCGGTGGCGCGCAAAATGGACTGGGCGCGCGAACCGGTGGCAAGGACGGTGCAGTCGGGCAGCTGCTCCGTGTCCACGAGCCACTTGATCCCCTTTTGCCACCCTGGAACGGACGTTATCTCGTCTAGGAACATGTACGCCCTCCCCCGCCGCTTGCCCCTGCTGGCGAGGACGTATTCCAGTATGATCTCGGCCATCTCTGATCGAGAATCGACCATGTCGAAGGAATAGTAGAATATGTTCCACGGATGCGTGCCGCTCTCGAGGAACTCCCGTATCTGGAGTTTTATCAGGGTGGTCTTGCCCACCTGCCTCGTGCCCCTCAGCGTGTAGATCACGCTGTTGCCGGATTCGTATTCGTACCGGATCTGTCCCCGCAGCGACGGATCGTAGCGTATGTGGGATTCTCTGACTTTGACTATCTGCGCGTCCTCGTCGATGCGCGCTTTGTCCGTCCACCACGGGTTGAAACTCCACAGCGTGCTGCGGGCCGCCATGCCCATTCCTGCACAAAGTGTCTTATATAGTCTCTATCTTGAACAGAGGTTTTCATTATATAGTCTGGAATAAATGGTGTAGTTCTTATATACTCTTTTGAGCAAGGCTGGAATGATATTAAATAGTCTTCACCGCAACCCGCGAGGTTCATTATATAGTGTCTTTTGAGACGCGCGGGGTTCATTATATAGTACATTTCAAGCAGGCGGTAAGCGGCCAAGTCTGCGACGGGCGCCTGCAAAACTCGGCATTGCCGATCTGCGACGGGCGCCCGTACGTCTTTACGTCCGCTACGCATCCGGAACGCGCCCCGCGAACAACTGGGCCGAAAGGACGCTCCGCCCCGTCGCGATCCAGCGCCCGATCAGGAAGCGCCGCGTAGCCTGGGGGACGAGAGCGCTCAGCAGGATAACGGCCTGCGCGCCGACCTGGCGCAAGCGGGGCCCGAACGCCTACGACGAGTTCTGCCGGTGCCTATCGGCGACCTGGCCGCTTACAGCAGGTGGGTGTCTCTGGGTTCAGTTTTTGGTTATAAAGAACCTGGCAGCGGATCCGGTCTCTGGTTATAAAGAACCTGGCACCGGATCCGGTTTTTATTTATAATATGGCTGGCAGTATTAACGACATGACGATGTTGCACCTGTTTAAGCACAATCCTTGGTGGACAGACGCAGCTCATACAAGACGCGCCGGAGATTCTGGCGTGGGCAGAGTCGGGATTCCGGCGCGGCCCCTTGGAAGAGATCAGTTTTGAGCCGGACGACGCAGTCTATTCACTGCGCGGCCCGCGGCAGGTAGGAAAGACCACCCTGCTCAAGCTGGAGATCAAGAGGCTTCTTGAGGCAGGCGTGCCTGCAAAGAACGTGTTTTACTATTCGTTCGATCTAGAGAGCAGCCCGCGGGACGTGGCCGACATAATGGGCGAATACCTCGAGTGGTCCGAACCTGCCGGCGAGGAGCGCAGGTTTCTGTTCCTCGACGAAATCTCCAACGTGTTCCACTGGCAGCGCGCGATCAAGAGCCTCAAAGACACGGGCAGACTCCGCCGCTGCACTGTGGTTACCACGGGATCTCACTCTGTAGATCTGCGCCGTTCTGCGGAACTGCTTCCAGGACGGAGAGGGAGACCAAGCGACAGCCTGGACAAGATCATGCTTCCGATGAGCTTTGCGCAGTACATCTCTGCCGTGGACGAGGATCTTGGATCGGCTGTACTGAAAGGCTTGCTTGCCACGCACCGGGGCAGTCTGTCCGCCGTCCGAGATCTGGCGCGCGGCAGGATCGCAGCGGAGGTAAAGCGCGCTTACACGATGCAGGCAAAACTCGACCGGTGCCTTGATGGATACATGGTGTCCGGAGGGCTGCCCCTCGCGGTGCTGGATTTTGCGGCACGGATGACCGTCTCGCCAAAGACGTACAAAACGTACACGGACGCGGCCGAGAGCGTCGCCCAAGTTGCGGGCAAAAGCAAGTCCAAAACGTACCAGATTGCCGCAAGCATCGGAGCGTCGTCGGGATCGCCCGTGTCGTGGTCGTCGCTTATCGCCGGCACAGACATGGGCAGCCACCACACGGCAGAAGAATACGTCGGCATGCTGGACGACATGTTCGTCGTGTCGTTTTTGTACAGGTACGATTCTGCCGCAAACCGGCCCAAATTCGGCGCGAACAAAAAATTTACTTCCGCGATCCCCCTGTTCGCCCACGCGCTGCGCTCAAAGACCGAGCCCGCCGACGCCTTCGAGCAGAGCCTCCGAACCCTAGACGACCCCGGGGCCAGGGGCAGGCTCGCAGAGCAGATCGTGGCAGACCACGTGATTCGGATGGCGCCGGGCCTGTCGTCGCAGCGGGCCGGCTTCGATCCGCGCTATTCGGTGATGTACTGGACGTCGGCCAAGAGCGGCAGGGAGGTAGACTTTGTGGTGCGCGACGGCGGCTCGCTCATCCCGGTGGAAGTAAAGTGCCAAACGAAGGTGCGCAGGGACGACATGTGGGGGCTGACCGACTTTGCAAAGGCGACCGGAAAGGGCGGGGGCATCGTGGTGACCCGCGACGAGCTGCGCGCGGCCGGCCCCGTCTCGCTCGTCCCGGCCTCGGTGTTCCTGCTGCTGGCCTGAGCGCGCAAGATGCGCGCGCCGGCAAGTCTCCGAAAAAGGCTAGAAGGGGGAAAACCCGACAAACGACAGCATGATCGGCTCTATGACCAGCCCGATGCATATCTGCACGACCGTCAGGGCTATCCCCAAGTACAGGCAGTTGCGCGCTTTTGGCGGGTCGTCGTGGCGTATGACAAAGTACGCGATCAGGCCGCCGATGACCTGCATGACTATGGGCAGCAGGAACCACCAGTTGCTCCGTCGCGCGTTGACCGTGCTCACGGGTACCGGTGGCCGCCGGCGTATTTAACTGCCGCCTAACAATGTTCGGGTTGCACATTTAACCCGACCCGCCCGCCCCGCGCGCGTGTACCGCGTGTCGATGATAAGGGGCGACGGGATAGGCCCCGAACTCGCAGACGCCGGCCGGCGCGTGCTCGAGGCGGCCTCGGACAGGTTCGGCCTGTCGGTGGACGTCGAGCAGCTGGAGGCCGGCGACGGGGCGCTTGCCTCGCGCGGCAGGGCGCTGCCCGACGACGTCTTCGAGGCGGTCAAAAACTCGGACGCCTGCCTAAAGGCGCCGGTCGGCGAGAGCGCCGCCGACGTGATAGTGGCGCTGCGCAGGCGCCTGGACCTGTACGCCAACATCCGGCCGGCGGTCTCGTACCCGGGCACGCCGGCGCTGCGCCCCGACATCGACATGGTCATAGTGCGCGAAAACACCGAGGACCTGTACACCGGCGCCGAGATAGATTTGGGCGACTCGGCCGTCGCCCTGCGGCAGGTCTCGCGCCGGGCCTCGGAGCGCATAGCCCACCGCGCGTTCCGCACGGCCCTGCGGAGGGACAGGATGCGCGTGACGTGCGTGCACAAGTCCAACGTCATGCGGGTCTCGGACGGCCTCTTTGCGGGAGCATGCGAGGGCGTGGCGTCGCAGTACCCCGGCGTGGAATTCGAGCACATGTACGTCGACGCGTGCGCCATGGACATCATACGCAGGCCCGAGCGGTTCGACGTCATAGTCACCACCAACATGTTCGGCGACATATTGTCCGACGAATCCTCGCAGGCGGCCGGCGGCCTGGGCATGGCGCCGGCGGCCAACCTGGGCGACTCGTTCGGCCTGTTCGAGCCGGTCCACGGGGCCGCCTTCGACATCGCCGGCACCGACTCGGCCAACCCGTGCTCGTTCATCCTGTCGGCAAAGATGATGCTCGAGTGGCTCGCCGAGCGGAGGGGCGACAAGATCTGCTCCGAGGCCGCCTCGGCGGTCGGCTCTGCCGTGCTGGCCATGGCAAGAGCGGGCAGGACCACGCGCGACGTGGGCGGCCGGCTCTCGACCTCGGGGTTTGCAGGCGAGGTCTGCGAAAAGATCTCAGGGGGATAGGCGGTCGGGATCGCGCGGGTACAGCACCGCCTCGCGCACGTTGTCGAGGCCCGCCAGGACCGCCATCAGCCTGTCGAGGCCCATGCCCCACCCCGAGTGCGGCGGCATGCCCCACTCGAACGAGCTGAGGTGTCCCTCAAAGTCGGCCGGATCCAGGCCCTGTTCGCGCAGCCGATCCCGCATGGCGCCGACCTCGTGCAGGCGCGTGCCGCCCGAGGACAGCTCCAGGTACCCGTGCTGCAGGTCGAACGAGCGCGACAGACCGGGCTCGCCGTCCTTTTCGCGTATGTAGAACGGCTTTAGCGCGGTGGGCCAGTCGGTCAAAAAGTAGAACCCGGGGTGCTTTTGCCCCAGCAGCCTCAGGTGGGCGTCCGCCAGATCCTCGCCGTCCGATATTTTCTCCCCCATGCCGCGCAGCTCCGAGACGGCCTGCCCGTACGTTATCCTGGGGAACGGGGCCGACGGCGGCTCCAGGGTGCGGCCCAGCGCCCCGAGCTGCTCGCCGCACTCGCCGGCCGCAAAGGCGCACGCGTCCGAGACCAGCCTTTCGAGCACGTCCATGACGTCCGTATAGTCCATGAACGCGGCCTCTACGTCCACGCTGGTGAATTCGGCAAGGTGCCTGCCCGTGTGGGAGCTTTCGGCCCTGTAGAACGAGGCTATCTCGAAGACGCGCTCGAGGCCGAGGGTCATCTGCTCCTTGTACAGCTGGGGGCTCTGGGCCAGGTACGCCTGCCTGCCAAAGTATTCCAGGCCGAAGAGGTTGGCGCCGCCCTCGCTGGCGCTGCCGATTATCTTGGGCGTGCATATCTCGGTGAACTTTTCGGACAGGACGGCCCGCATGCGCTGGAGCACGCGGTGCCGGAGCACGAATACGGCCGCCGTGCGCGGGTCGCGCATGTCCAGCGCCCTTGCGTTGAGGCGCGCGTCCATGAGGCTCTGCACCCTGCCGGTCGGGTCTATGGGCAGGCGGGCGGAGGCGCGGCCGAGCACCTCGACGGACGAGGCGAGCACCTCGCAGTCCAGACCCCGGGCCTTGGTAGGCTGGGCTGTCCCCGAGACGCTCACGGCGC